>CAVWDM010000005.1:0-552242 GCA_963753755.1 uncultured Gammaproteobacteria bacterium | reverse complement strand
TCACGCGATTATCACCCTATATCCGGCATGGCATTGTCACTCTCGACCGGGTGCGCAACGTGGCACTGACAAAATGTAACGAACCACAGCAGATTGAAAAGTTTATCCAGGAGCTGGTGTCCTGGTCCAGCGAATGTTTATGCCCACCAATCGAGTCATAGCCCTCGGAATCTATTGTCGTTATTGTATCCTTCAACATCAGATTCTTACAGAACACATTTCCGGAGGTCACGATGCTCACCAATCCGCAGCCACCACAGATTCATCTGCCCAAGGCTTGACAGGACTGCTTTTCGGCACGGCAGTGTGACAGATGTTTCTTCGCACAATCTGAGAAAAACGTTTGCTACTCGCCTGTTGAGTAGAGGTGCTGCCATTACCGACGTTCAGCATTTGCTTAACCATGCTTCTGTCAAGACAACCGAAAAGGCTTATGCGGCATTTGTGAAGAATGAAAGGTTCAAGCAGACGATTGATTTGTTGGATCAGCAGGTGATGCCGAAGTTGAAGATTGTGAAGTGATCCTGCTAGTCTAGCGGTGCTCTAAAAAGTAGTCTGCCCCCTTGATCCTCAAGCGCATTATACGATGAGCCGCTCGGATATTCCGTCGTGGCCAAGGGATTGCAACAACGGGGGCGACGAGCCATGTCTGGGAATTACAACTGCAGAATAGCCGGAAATCATATGGCTTATTGTGCCACACTATCGTGACCGGGAAAGCCGGTTATACGCGCACCTAGCCAAGCACCCACACCGGCTCCTTTCACGGCTGATACAGGCCATGGCGCCGGTGCCAATACTCGATACTCTCATCGGGATATCGCTTGAAATGGCGGCGTCCTTCCCCTTCGGGTAACTGCACCCACGGCGCGGCGAAATCGAGCATAATGTGAACCAGCTCAGGAGGTCTCGGCAGTTCGCTATCGATAGCCGATGCATACGGGTAAACCCATTGTGGCCAAGCCGGATCAGAGGCCCAAAGGGCACTACCGCAGTGGAGACAGTAGTAGCCTTGTCCAGAGCTCTTCTTGAGTTTGCCCGGGTGCTCATCGTCATCGGTCCAACAATCGTGCACCGCGAGGTGCTCCTCACCTTCCACTTTGAACGTGTCAGCCTGCGCCATGATGTTGATCGAGTAGCCACCCCCACCAGCCGTCTTGCGACACATGGAGCAATAGCAGCGCATGTAGGGATAGGGTGTATGTGAAACAGCAGTAAACTTCACCTGCCCGCAATAGCAGGAACCCTTAATTTCCATCTAACACCTCCAACGGGACGGATACGGTACTGCCCTGAAAATGGTTTCTTATCGTGGTGTCCTAGTCACGCGAATTCTTCGGTTCACGGCGCCGACCATAACATACTGAATCGGTGCCCCTTATTGTATCCTTCAATCGGGAACTCTTAAGAATCCCCTTTCGGAGGCAACAATGCTAACCAAACCGAAGCCACCATGAATCCATCTTATCGCAAGCTGACAGAGTTGCATTAACTGAGCTGGAGTCACCGACGTGCATCACACAATCTGCGAAAGACATTTGCTACCCGCTTATTGAGTCGGGGTGCCGCGATTACTGATGTTCAGCATTTATTGGGTCATGCATCTATGAAAACTACTGAGAGGGCGTATGCTGCATTCGTGAAGAATGAACGGTTCAAACAGACTATTGATTTATTGAATACGCCTGTGGTACCGAAGTTGAAGATTGTGAAATAATAATCAAAGGTGGACGAGCCGGAAGATCGCTAAAACAAGTAGAACCTGAATCCTCTACCTATGCGAATATCGATAAGATAAGAGTTGTAATGGCATCTATTAGCGGCTAGCCCTTTACAGCCTTCACCCATGATTCATCACCATTGTGAATAAACAACTTTCCATATATTTGGTCCGTTGCTGTCATTTCAAACCAGCCTCTATCGCAAACAGGATCATATTCGGATGTACCGTCCCATGAGAATTCTACTCTCTCTGCATCTTTATCATTGTCATACCGACAATCAATGAATCCGTTAACGGTTCCGAATACAAACTCACCCATGTCGCCTTTGTCAAACCTGAAATATCCTGGTTCTTCGAGATCAATATAATCTTGATCCCACTGTTCCATCTCAGTGATTCTCCAATTTCCGATAAACTTGTTCATTTGCTCTTCTTTCTTTTAATTGCACAATAGACTAACAGATCAGTTGATCCGTATACTAAATAGATGGAATTGTCTTGAGGTGCCATATAACGCCTTTATTCGATGAGAATTCCCTTTGACACCTTGCTAGATTTGTTTTCTTCCACGCCCTCCCTATAGCTCAGAAAGCACGCTCTTTTCATGGCCTGTAGGTTCAACCTCAAATGAGGTTGCGTTTATCCTCCACAATCGTTTGCAGTCGGTGCTGGAGATTGGTCACGCGTTTCGTCTAACCGGTACGCTTGACCGCCATTGCCAATGCCTTCATCTGGCCAATTACCACAACCAGCTTTTTACCCCGCGTCACCGCTGTGTAGAGCAAATTTCGTTCCAAAAGCATGTAGTGCTGTATTGCCAGTGGGATCACCACAGCCGGGTATTCGGATCCCTGACTCTTGTGTATGCTGGTCGCATAGGCCAGGGAAATCTCATCGAGTTCCCCTACTTCATACTCAACGACCCGACCATCAAAGTCGATGCTTACTAATCCCTCCTCCTCATCAATCTTTGTCACTCTCCCGATGTCACCATTAAAAACCTCCTTGTCGTAGTTGTTCACCGTCTGAATGACTTTGTCGTTGGGTGCATAGGTCCAGCCGAATCGGGTGAGTCTGGGATAGCCGTCGGGATTGAGTCGCGCCTGAAGATCAATATTGAGTGAGCGGGCTCCGAGCCCACCCCGGTTCATGGGCGTCAAGACCTGTACATCGTTGATGGGGTGCAACCCAAAATGGGCGGGTATACGTTGCGTGACCACTTGCATGAGCTTGGCATGGATCTCTTCTGGTGTTTCTCCTTGAATGAAATAGAAGTCGCTCTCTTGCTTGCCTTCGGGCTTTTCCGGCAGCAAGCCCTGGTTGATTCGGTGAGCATTGACGATGATCCGGGAACTGGCAGCCTGACGGAAAATCTCTGTGAGGCAGACGCTGGGAATCGCTTCGGAGGCGATAATATCGGCCAGAACAGCCCCCGGCCCTACCGACGGGAGTTGGTCTACATCTCCCACCAATAGGACTGCCGCGTGGTCGGGGATAGCACGCAGCAACTGGTTCATCAGCACGATATCCATCATCGAGACCTCGTCCATGACCAGAAGATCGGCGTCCAGTGGTTCGTTCTGGTCGTGTTTGAAGCCCATGGTTTTAGGGTCGAACTCGAGCAGTCGGTGGACCGTCTTCGCCTCAAGTCCGGTCGATTCCGACAGGCGTTTGGCCGCCCTGCCCGTCGGGGCACAGAGTCTGACATGAACTCCCTTGGCTCGAACGATCGTAAGGATGCTGTTCACCACCGTGGTCTTACCCACGCCAGGGCCACCGGTGATGACGGTAACCTTGCCATTTACCGAACTGGAGACCGCCTGGCGTTGTGACGGGGAGAGTTGCAGTCCAGTCTGTTCCTCGACCCAGGGGATGGCTTTGCGTGTGTCGATCTCCCCCCAGGGGAGATCGCCTTCCCGTAATCTTGCCAGGGTCGAGGCAACGCCCTTTTCTGCACGATACAACGGGCTGAGAAAGAGCGCGATCTCTCCCTCAATGGTTTCCTGCACCAGGTTTTCGGCGGCTAGCTCGGCGTTGATTGCAGTGCCTACAATCGGCTCGGATACTTCCAGCATTTTGGCCGTGGTTTCCACCAGTTTCTGTTGGTATGAGGCGCAATGCCCCTGCCCCGAGATCTCTTGCAGCATGTGGCGCACACCGGCCTGGACTCGAATCAGGGAATCGCTCGGAATACCCAAGCGCTGGGCGATCGCATCGGCCGTCTTGAAGCCGACTCCGTGAATATCGAGTGCCAGCCGATACGGGTTTTCACGCACCCGTTCGACCGCCTGATCACCATAGGTCTTGTAGATTCGAACCGCTCTGGCCATACCCACCCCATGGGACTGGAGAAAGACCATGATCTCCCGGATCACCTTCTGTTCAGCCCAGGCCTGAGTGACGCGTTCCTTGCGTTTGGGACCGATTCCTTCGAGTTCGAGCAGTCTGTCGGGATCCCGTTCGATGACGTCGAACACCGCTTCACCAAATGCGCCGACCAGTTTTCTGGCGAAGTGGGAGCCAATCCCTTTGACCATCCCGGAACCGAGGTATTTTTCGATACCTTCCAGTGTGCTCGGTGGGACGACTCGAAGCTGTTGAGTTTTGAACTGTAGCCCGTGATGTCTATCGTTGTTCCACCCGCCTTCACATTCGACATACTCGCCTGCGGTGATAACGGCTGCAGTCCCCACCACGGTCACCAGATCGCGCTGACCACGAACCTTGACACGCAAGACACAGAACCCGCTCTCCTCACTGTGGAAAGTGATTCGCTCAACCGCTCCCTGCAACCGTTCAACCGGTGCATCCTGGTGAGCCGTATTCTTGGGGCTGCGTATCATCTGCTACAGTCAGGGTCAGTGTTTTGCAAGGCAGCACTTTTTGTACTTCTTGCCGCTGCCACAGGGACAGGGATGATTGCGCCCCACTTTCTTGCTTGTACCATGAAACGAGGCATGCAGACTTGCACCGTCAGTCCTGCCAAGACCGCGCAGCAGTTCGTTGTATAAGTGAGCGAATTGCGCTGTCAGCCGGGCAGGACTCAAAACATCTGTCAGGAAGAAACGCCAGTGTTCTTTGGACTCCAGCGACTGATCAAGCAGTTGGAAGGCCGCCTCCTTATCTCCCTGCATTGCCATCGCATCAGCTTTCTGGAATACGGCTTCCACAGCGTTGGGCTCGAGTACCAGTGCCTTTTCAGCATAACCGAGACCATGGCGTGGCCGGGAGAGAAGCTGATGGTAGCAGTAACCCAGCCGAAGCCAGTCGGCAATGCTTTCGGGATTATTAGCAACGGCTGCCCTGCAACGGGACACAACCTCACTCACTGGTAACCGCTGTCCGTTGTAGAGCGCCTCCACCATACTCAGGACCCTGCTTTGACCCGCAACTCCCTTTTCGCTGTTTGCTTTCAGTTTCAGGAGCTCCGCAGTAATCGCCATATACGCGCCTGAGGTAAATTCAAAATCAACCCAGTGACCACAAGAAGCACAGGGAAACTCGTCGGCGAGCATCAAGTCGGTATCTTTGCTATCTGGATTGACAACAACGCGTTGGACCTTGTACTCATTGGAATCACCACACTCCGGGCATTTAAGCTCAAGCATCAGGTTCTGGTTGAACCATTCTCCTCGCCGGAATGCGGCTCGGCGCGCTTGCGTCTCTGCTTGTGTTTTCTGGACCCGCTCAGCGATCGACTCTAGGTCCGGATGCGCCACATCCAACAGTCGGGCTATCTGATAGAAGGTTTCGTCAAACAACCGTTGTTCGCGTGGCAAGTGCTGTTCCAGCAACTTGAGCAAACGTCGACCAGGCACACTCAATGCCAGTTGGCACCAGTTCTCCGGATCATCGTGAAACAGCTCATCGTATCGATCAACTGCGAAAAAAGCGGCCCGTTCCCCACCGATGGCCTCGATCACCGACAGTCCGTAGATCCGTTGTGCATGATCAAGGTTGTCCCAGTGCTGAATCAGGTGATCCCGTGCAGGTTCGGCAATCCGGATCAGTGCCTCTTTTGCTGCCTCGCAGAGAAAATCCCCACAATCTTCGCACATGGCCGCTGTCAGTGGACTAATGAACGTATTCCACCCCAACTGCCCCATCACCTTGGCCACCCATACGCTTCCGTAGGTATGCCGTTCCCGTTCGATGAATTCCACGAGGACTGGTGCGACATCCTCCTGGTCGAACGCACTTAGACGCGCAAGCAAGGCATCGAAATACCGTGGTTCGGCGAGATCTGACGCCAGGAGCTGTACTGCTTCATGCAAATTTATATTGGCAGTATCGAGCGTTTTGCACTCACTCGCCGCAGCAACCATACCGATAAGGAAATCTGCAATCGCATCCCTATGCTCGGCAAATTGCTTCGACCTCGTTGTCTCGGTGATCAGCCGCACGACGGAGCAATCCTGTTCGTCGAGGAATCTGTCTACGAGCTCGGACAAATCATCCAGGTTGGCTTTTTCACGGCTTAGCTGATCAAACTGTCCCAAAGGTGCATCTTTCCTGAAAAAGGCTGCAAGTTGCTGGAAACTTTGTTGGGTCTCGCCTTTGCGTATAGCTGATGCCAATTGCCGGTAGACACTGTGTCCAAAAAAGCTCCGAACCACCTGGTCAAGCAGTTGATTCCATTCTCTCTCGCGGTTGATCTCTTTCAGCTGGGCTTTAATAACATCCAGTGCCACCACCCTGTCGAGTGCCAGGCTAGCTGAAACGAGTTCAGACAGCATGAGTTCACGGGTAATACTATCTTTACTTGAAATTAGAATCTGTTGAGTAATTGTCTTCAGGAGTGGCAGCCCGTCATCATGTGGCAGTACCGGTAGAGAGCGGACAATGCCGAGGATGGATTCAATATCCCGGTGGCGTCCTCCCGGCGGCTCCGCAAAACACTGCTTGGCAAGATCCGGCTGGTATCGTGCCAGGACCGGTGCGGAATGGTAAGCCAGGCTCCCACTCCAGTCGTTCCAACGTTCGCCTATCGCCTTGGCCAGGTTAGCAAACTGCTTTTCCGGCAAATGGACGAAGAGCCGGTTGAGGGTCTCCTGGTCGTCGCTATTCAACCAACGACGTAACGTCAACTCATCGAACCAGGCCTGCTCCAACTCCTCTTGGCGATGATTCTGACCTTTACTCGCCTGCCTGTACCGGTCAAGCGCCCAATCCATGAGGATCGGATCGTTGAGTTTTCCCGCGGCCAATTTGATGAGATGGGTCATGGTGGAATCCAACAGATTTCGAGTCCCGCTATTATTCCTGAGGACATCGTTTGAGTCGATCGATTCAGGGCCTGCAGCGACGAGTCTGGCAGCCCGACAGCAGGCTTAACAAAGAATAGTAATCCAGCAAGCATCGGCTTGGCATCGAATTGGGCTTTGATTGCCAGTTCATTGACACAGACTCTTATAGGTCATTTACTAAACGAAAAGTTTGATACCGACTGCCCATAGAAGTCTGAATAACAACAAGTGATATCATTTATCGCACTATCAATTTCACATCATTCCAGACCGATGCGAATATCGATGCGAGTTGTAATCGCACCCACCATGGTTCTAACTGGGTGAATTGCGTGGGCAAATCCATTTCGGCGTTTTATAACTGACTGTTAATAATGACTAATACCAGGATAACCCCTTGAGTCACCGTCCACGGAAAAGGTTTGGGCAGAACTTTCTGCACGACCCGGTGATCATCGACAAGATCATCACTGCCATACGCCCATTAAGCACCGATACCCTGCTGGAAATCGGTCCGGGACAAGGTGCCATCACCTGCCCGCTGCTGGAGGCCACCGGGAAACTGACTGTGGTTGAACTTGACCGTGACCTGATCGGCCCGTTAAAGGCCCGTTGCAATACCCTCGGTGAACTGACCGTGCACAGCGCTGATGCCCTGTCATTCGATTTCTGCGCGGTCGCTGATCAACAGATGCTGCGAGTGATTGGCAACCTGCCCTACAATATTTCCACGCCGCTACTGTTTCATCTGCTGGATCAGTACCAGTGCATCAGCGACATGCACTTTATGTTGCAGAAAGAGGTCGTGGAACGTATGGCCGCCAGCCCGGGTTCCGGCCAGTACGGTCGTCTTTCCGTCATGCTGCAACAACGCTGCCGTGTCATGCCGCTGTTTACCATCGGCTCCGGCGCATTCACACCGCCACCCAAAGTAGAATCCGCCTTTGTCAGGCTGGAGCCTTATCACCAACCCGTCGCGCAAATCACAAACCAGGCGGCGTTTGAGACTCTGGTGAGGCAGGCATTTTCACAGCGACGCAAGACACTGCGTAACACCCTGCGAAAGTTACTGGATGCAGAAGACATTTCCGGGCTGGGGATAGATCCGGCGGCGCGCGCCGAGTCACTGAACATTGATGACTTTGCAGCCCTCGCGAACCGGCTGCATGAAATCCGTCAGTTACATAAACAAGCTGACTCGTGAATCAGCAACGTGCTTTTTTACCTGTCCCGGCAGACAGAATCAATATGCCGGGAGACGATCATATTCACGTCTGTCGTAATAGCCAACATCCTGATAATCCGTATGCCCGTATGCGCCTGAATAATGATGCTGTTCGCCAGCATTGACGGCTGTTACAACCGCTGCACCCGTTTCACCATCGGCAATCGCAGCATTGCGACCACTAACCTGATGACCGATTGCAGCATCGCCGACGCCACCACCAGTTGCCGAATCAAGCGTGGAACTGTCCGCATGCGCTTCAAATACCACGATGGCTAATGCCATTACGACAGGATGTATTTTCATTGGATCACGTCCTTCAGTCAGGGGTGCAGAATTATTATCAATTCTCTCACCCATGATTTTCAGAACAGTGATCCCGATCACGGCATGGCTCATGCGCGAGGCAAGGAGCGCCGAATAGCCATGTCGGGCGCAGCCGATAACCGGGAGTTTCCTTCAGGCAGAGACTACTTGAATACCAGGCGGATATTCACGGCTTTCAGGTATTTTTTTTCCTGCTTCAGATCTGCCCGTGTCAGGGCATGCTTCTTCAGCCAGCCGTCAGGAAACCCCAGCTTTACCTTGTTTTCTTTGACTGTAATAGATATTTCCGGCATCTCTTCAGACCTTCGTCCGCGACGCAGCAATACGGCGATGCGCAATACAATACACAAACGCATCACCGGCTCCAGCAGTGAGTCGCCCAGTTCGTTGAGCACACTCATTGGAAACTTGTAACGATGTGCACGTATCAGGGTCGCCACAATCTGCTGTTCTCTGCGGGTGAAGCCCAGCAGGTCCGAGTGCCGCACAATATATTCGCCGTGCTTCTGATATTTACTGTGCGCAATCGACAGGCCGATTTCATGCAGGCGGGTGGCCCAAACCAGACATTCTTTATAATTCTCATTACTGTCCAGGCCCCAGACGCTCGCCAGTTGTGAAAAACAGTAAACGGCCGTTTGTTCAACACGGGCTGCCTGTTCCAGGTCCACCTGGTAACGGCTCATCAGGGTATTAACGGCCTGCGTGCGGACACTGTCATGTTCTGTTTTTCCTACCAGGTCATACAACAGCCCCTCCCGCAAGGCGCCGTCTGATGACCACATCCGCGCTATCTTCAGGCTTTTGAACACGGCACTCAGCGCAGCCACGCCACCCGGAAACACCGGCGCCCGGTCTTTTCCCAGACCCTTCAGTTCCAGCGCATCGACATGGCCGGCCTTGAGCAGTTCATCCTGCAGCTTGTCGAGCGCATCGGGGGTAATGCCATCATTACTCCAGCCGTGCGCAATCACGACCTTTTCGATAGTACGGATCGTTCCGGAAGACCCAATCGCCTGTTCCCAGCCGATGCGGCGATAGGCCTTTTCCATCGGTTCGAGATGCAGGCGTCCCCTTGTGATGGCCCGCTGCATGCTCTTGCGAGTGATCGTTCCGTCATTGAAAAACTTCTGACTCAGGCTGACACAACCGATGAAGACACTCTCAAGGTGCAGTGGCTGGTAACCACGACCAATAATCAGTTCGGTACTGCCACCGCCAATATCCACAACCAGCATGCGCCCCTCGCTGCTCCGCACACTGTGGGAGACACCCATGTAAACCAGTCGCGCCTCTTCCTGTCCGCCGATGATCTCAATGGGGTGTCCCAGTGCCTGCTGGGCCAGCAACAAAAACTTTCTTGAATTGCCTGCACGGCGCAGTGTATTGGTTCCCACTACCCGCACCTGCTCCGACGGAATATCTCGCAGCCGCTCGCCGAATCGCGACAGACAGTCAGTCGCCCTTTGTATCGCCTCATCGGTGAGGTTTACATTCTCATCCAGCCCGGATGCCAGCCTCACCATTTCGCGGATTCGGTCAATCACCTCCAGCTCATCACCCACGACGCGCACCAGCTTCATATGAAAACTGTTCGAACCCAGGTCGACGGCTGCAAGAAAGGGCTTCTCTGCAAGAGAATCAGTATCGGACATAATGAAATTTTATTGCTGAAATTTTAGGAATGTGTGAGAGGGGCACAAAGCAGCAGCCATTCTAACTCTTATCGATCAACACTCCAATTTCAAATCGGCAGGGGCACATGAAAGCCCCGCCCCGCGAACGTGGGCGGGCGAGCCTGCCAGAATCGACAGGGACTGTTCGCTTACCAGAAACCTGCAATCAGGATGAGGAACTACCAGGGAACCTGTACAGACAGAAAAAAGGTTGGAGAGTGTGCGATCGGCTGTACACTGAGGCGATTATTCCTTGCTTGCTCGTGCAGGTTGGGGTTGTTGAGATATGACAGATGCCAGCCGGCGCCATGCCTGCCTACCGGTGCAACCATGACTTCCCCGTCGAGCAGATCTTCCAGGTCCATTGTACGGGGAAACGGCTCGGCTGCCTGTACCACCGAGGTCATCATTACGCAGAGACCCACCAGTATGACCAGCAATATCAGAGGATCCGGCTTGCGATGGTTGTAATGATGTCTGAACATGGCGGACCTCGTTACGGACAGCAGGCTGTCTCTCGGGCATCGACTTCCTGCAGGGTTGCCACTATGGTGTGCCATTACACCGTCTTTTTCTGTTGACCCGGTCACACTTGCAGCAATCCGGTCTCAAGTTTTCTCTGCTGGGGCAAAACGTGCCTGTCATTTATCACACATACTTAATATGACATTTCATGTGGTTACGTCATGCATTCGGTCGACCAAACGTCTCAGCGCGTGTACCCGACCACAGAAAACCGCCCTCTGACAGCTGCTTGAAACCCGTCGCAAGCGGTCAGGCTCTTCTCCCGGTCTTGCTTCCGAGACGGGTACATTATCAGGCATACCTGTCTACCGATAGTTTCCATAGCCACCAGGATCGCTGCACTGCCCTGTGATGTAGAGATACCCACAGCGGAATAACTATTGATGCGGATGTCAATGTTATTATTACATGCCATTCACGCACCTAGCATTTTGTCACCCCCGGATGGAAAGGGTATGCTTGCAGCCACAGGACAGTACAATATCCAGTCAATATTATGAACACCGAAAACAATCACAACATCGTCGTCGAGGTCGAGACGAGCTACGTTGAAGGGCAATCCGAACCTGACAATGAGCGCTATGTATTCTCCTATACCATTACCATTCGCAACGAAGGCGGTCAGCCTGCACAATTGCTATCACGCCACTGGATCATCACGGATGCACACGGCAACATCCAGGAGGTCAAGGGTGAAGGTGTTGTTGGCGAACAACCGCACCTCAATCCGGGCGAGGGTTTTCAATACACCAGCGGTGCAATGATATCGACACCGGTTGGCAGCATGCGCGGTACCTACCAGATGGTGGCAGATGATGGTGATGAATTTGATGCGGAGATCCCGCCCTTCACACTCGCCATACCACGCACCCTGCACTAGTCCTCGGCAGTAGCATGGCCGTCTATGCCATTGGCGATATCCAGGGCTGTTTTGATGAACTGCAGGCCCTGCTTGACCTGATCCGCTTCAATCCTGCTGATGACTGCCTGTGGATTGCCGGCGACCTGGTCAACCGCGGTCCAAAATCACTGCAGACCCTGCGCTTCATTCGCAACCTGGGTCACAGTGCAGTCTGCGTGCTCGGCAACCACGACCTGCATCTGATTGCCATGTCACTGGGACACAAGCTCAGCGATGATGACCATACACTGGATGCCATCCTGACCGCACCTGATCGCGAGGAACTGATCCACTGGTTACGGCAGCAACCGTTGTTGCACCACGATAAATCGCTCGGATTCACCATGATTCATGCCGGCCTGCCGCCACAGTGGGACCTGCCGCTGGCGCAACACTGTGCACGCGAAGTCGAGGCAGTGCTGCGCAGCGACGAACTACCCGACTTTATCGAGCATATGTATGGCAACAAACCCAAACGCTGGTCAGACACACTTTCAGGCTGGGGACGGCTGCGTTTTATTATCAACTGTTTTACGCGCCTGCGTTTTTGTGATGTGGATGGCCGCCTGAAACTGAAATACAAGGGTCCGCCAGGCAGCCAGCCGCCGGAGTATCTGCCCTGGTTCGAATTGCCCGGTCGCAAGAGTCGTGATATGGATATTGTGTTTGGTCACTGGTCGACACTGGGGCCGTGCAATCTACCGGGCATTTACCCGCTGGACACGGCCTGTCTCTGGGGCGGCGAGTTAACGGCATTACGGATCGACGGCACGCCGCAGTGGTTTCGATTGCCGTGTCCCGGGCAACAGGTACCGGGCTGAATTCAAACATCGCCTGATGGTTGCATGAAATTTCGCTTGCGGAAGCGACTACCCGACAAACATTGAGTAATTCAGAGTTCAGCCGGCGTGTATGCGCTCGAGCCGAATAAAGCTGTATGCATGGGGATTTATTTCGTCGGCCTCATGGTCAACGCGCTCCAGCTGCTGCCATTCAGTATCAGGGATTTCAGGGAAACGGGTATCACCCTCGAAGCGCTCGTGAATCCGTGTCAGATAAATCGTATCGGCGTATGGCAGTACCTGGCGGTACAGTTCCGCGCCACCGATCACCATCACCTCGTCCTGCTCGCCGGCCGCCGATATCGCAGCCTCTATTGAATCCACCACAATACAGCCCGCGGCATAATAAGAGCTATCGCGAGTGATCACGATATTGGTGCGACCCGGCAGCGGTCTTCCAATCGATTCCCAGGTCTTGCGTCCCATCAGGATCGGCTTGCCCATGGTCGTCTGCTTGAAATGTTTCAGATCGGCCGGCAGGTGCCAGGGTAACTCGTTATCCTGTCCGATGACCCCGTTGGCCGCCATGGCCACGACAATGGAAATCTTCACGGGGAATTACACCGCCACCGGCGCCTTGATATGCGGGTGCGGGTCGTAATTCTGTAATTCAAAATCCTCAAAGGTGAATGCAAACAGGTCATCCACGTCCGGGTTGAGCCGCATCGTCGGCAGCGGGTGCGGGGTACGCGACAGTTGCAGGTCGGCCTGTTCAAGATGGTTGAGGTAGAGGTGCGCATCACCGAAGGTGTGCACAAAATCACCGGCCTGCAGCCCGGTCACCTGTGCCATCATCATGGTTAACAGGGCATAGGAGGCAATATTGAAAGGCACCCCCAGGAAGATGTCTGCGCTGCGCTGGTACAACTGGCAGGACAGCCTGCCCTCCGCGACGTAGAACTGGAAGAAGGCATGGCAGGGCGGCAAGGCCATGTTTTCAATGTCGCCGACGTTCCAGGCACTGACAATGATACGGCGGGAATCTGGCGTGTTCCTGAGCTGATCGATCACCTGGCTGATCTGGTCGATACTGCCGCCACCGGGCGTTGGCCAGGAGCGCCATTGATAACCATATATTGGCCCGAGATTACCCTCCCCGTCGGCCCATTCATCCCATATGGTGACATTGTTGTCATGCAGATAACGCAGGTTGGTTTCCCCTTTCAGGAACCACAGCAGTTCATGCAGAATGGAACGCAGGTGGCACTTCTTGGTGGTCACCAGTGGAAAACCCGCGGCAAGGTCAAAGCGCATCTGGTAGCCAAACACACTGAGGGTGCCGGTACCGGTGCGGTCTTCCTTGCGGGTACCGTGGTCACGCACGTGGCGCATCAGGTCGAGGTACTGTTTCATGTGCCTGCGATCCCCCGGATTACCAGCTGACCTTGCCGTCGGTGCGGCGATAGGCGTAGATGAAGAAAGCGAGCCCGATGACGATCATCGGAAACGAGAGCAGATGTCCCATGGTCAGCCAGTCAAAGGCCAGAAAGCCGATGTGTGCATCCGGCACACGGACAAACTCAACCGCAAAGCGGAACACGCCATAACAGATCAGGTACAGGCCGGAAACCGCCATGGTCGGCCGCGGCTTGCGGGAGAAGATCCAGAGTATGGCGAAGAACACCAGGCCTTCGAGAAAGAATTCGTAGAGCATGGACGGGTGACGTGGCTGGTTGTCGACAAATGGAAATACCATGCCCCACGGCAATGTCGTCGGACTGCCCCATAATTCACCGTTGATAAAATTACCCAGGCGCCCCGCTCCCAGACCCAGTGGTACCAGTGGCGCAAGAAAGTCAGTGACCTGGAAGAAGGTCCGGCCAGTGTGTCGCGCATACATCCACATGGCAACAAACACACCGATCATGCCGCCATGGTAGGACATACCACCCTGCCATATCTTGAATATCACCATCGGGTTATCAACAAAGCCGCTGAAGTTGTACATCAGGGTATAGCCGATCCTGCCACCCAGAACGGCACCCAGGGCAAAATAGAAAACCAGGTCACTGATCTCGGCAGCGCGCCATTCCGTGCCGACACGGCGTGTCCGAATATGGCCCAGCCACCAGCCCGCCGCAAAGGCGAACAGGTACATCAATCCATACCAGTGGATCTCGAATGGACCCACAGCAATGGCCACCGGACTGATATCGGGATAGGTCAGCATAAGGCTCCTTGTGGTGCGATATTCCTGTTGTCTGTGAAGTCAACCAATGGCAGCGTCTGCCACTCAGGTCGCCGGAACACGGCAGAAGAACGCCTTCAGGTAGGCAGTTTCCGCTATCGCCGGGTGCACCGGATGATCCATGGTCTGGAAGCCGCGTTCAAGTATTTGTAACTGCCGACCCTGCTTGCGTGCTGACTGGTAAAGGATATGTTGCAGACGCTCTGCCGCCAGGTGCATGGAACAGGAGCATGATATCAGTATCCCGTCAGGGGCCAGCACCTGCAGGGCCAGACGATTGAGGCGCGCGTAACCCTGCTCACCGGTCTTGATTTCCTTGCGGCGTTTTATGAAGGCCGGCGGGTCAACGATGACCACGTCAAAGCGCTGCTCACCCGCCTGCATCGCCTTGAGCACATCGAAGGCATCACCGGTCTCGCAACGGACCCGGTCCTGTAACCCATTGACTGCGGAATTCTTTTCCAGGAACGACACCGCAACCGGTGAGGCGTCCACGCAACACACCTCGCTGGCACCGGCCGCGGCCGCCTGCAGCCCCCAGGCGCCAATATAGCTGAACACATCCAGCACGCGTTTGTTGTGTACATATTTATGCATGGCCGTGCGATTACTACGCTGGTCATAAAACCAGCCGGTCTTCTGGCCGGCAGCCAGTGGCACCTCAAAACGCACCCCACCCTCTTCCAGGGCCACTGTCTCCGGGACTTCACCAATGACCTCCGGCTCCTGCGACAGGCCTTCCAGGGCACGCACCGGGGTGTCATTGCGCAACAAGATACCGCTGGGCGCGAGTACCCTGTTGAGGACCTGCAGCAATAACTCGCGCACGGACTCCATGCCCGCTGTCGTGATCTGCACCACCAGTACATCGCCATAGCGGTCAATCACCAGCCCCGGGAGTCCATCACTCTCTCCATAGACCAGGCGGTAGGTTGGATGCTCGAACAGGGACTCCCGCAGCTGCAATGCGCTGCGCAGCCGGCGTTCAAAAAAACCGGCATCGATCACTGTCCGCGGTCGCCGCGTCAGCAGGCGTGCACAGATCAGCGAATGCGGGTTCACGTAACCACTGCCGAGCGTCTTTCCGGCAGCCGACTGGATCACGGCCAGCGTGCCCGCTTCAAAACTGCCCAGCGGTGTCTTGCGGGTATCAACCTCATTGCTGTAGACCCACAGGTGACCGGCATCAAGGCGACGTTCCTCGTTGCGTTTCAGCACGAGGACAGGAAGATTGTTTGCTGTCATGAGGTGTGTTCCAGTCCTTGTGAGCCGGGGCCAATGCCGGTATCAGTGCAAGACAGCAGGGTCATTGACCACCGTATCGCCCGTCAGGATGAAAAGGTACCCGCTGCGATAGGGCTGGGTAAATACCGCCTTTGGGTATTCTTCAACAGCGGAGCGGGTCATCACAACCAGGTAATCCTGTGGATGATGCGCAGCCCACGCCAGTGCCCCGTCTGCCTCCAGCTGCACGATCGGTCGTGTCAGGCGACCTGCAAAACCAAACTGCCCATGATAACGCGCGGCCATGGCCACCTCGCGCCCTGCCGCCTGCGCCGTCGCAATCACACGGCTGGCTGACTGCACATCGTAGGCTGGTGCGCCGGTTCTGAATACCCCGAGGTGAAGTATCACGATCACCACGACAGAGAACAGGGTCAGGCGTTGCGGATACTCTACCGGTTTCAGGGGCCGCTGCAGCAGCAGCACAAGCGCCACCCCCATCAGCAGCGCTCCCCAGAGGGGCTGGATGTCATTGATCCATGCCGCCGTGTCCAAAACGAGGGGCAGCGCCACCAGCAGCCCCCCTGATACGAATAACACGCCACCCGCCAGCCAGGGGCGCTGTTTGATTACGCCGTCACCCATGCGACTCCACACCCGGCCCAGCAATAAGGCAACCGCGGGGACCAGCGGCAGCAGATACTTGACTTGCTTGCCACTGGCCAGGCTCATCAGGATAAAGACCGACACCAGCCAGGTGAGACAGAAACGCAGTCCTTCGTCAGATGCCAACCCGGAACGCCGCAACGCTGACCAGCTCCAGGGCAACAGTATCCAGGGTGCAAACAGCACCGCCAGCCACGGCAGGTACCACCACGGCGGGTGCGCATGCGCAAAAGACCGCACCATACGGTGTGCAGTCTGGCCCCAGAGAATCGCATCTCGATAACTATCGCCGCCCGCCTGTGCGGCCGGCAATGCCCAGGCCAGTGCAATAACCGCCCCGAGCAGGACACTCGCGCTCAGGCCGGCATACCAGCGCCACCAGTAGCGCGCATCGGCATCACGCTTCCACAGCGGCGCCAGCAAGGCCACTGGCAGTACCTGCAATAAAATCACCGGCCCCTTGGACAGGACACCCAGACCGATGGCAACGCCTGTTAACAACCACGCACCGCGCGCACCGCGTGCTGCCCGGATGATGCCGGTCATGGCCAGCAGCGTCATCAGTACCAGTAACAGGTCGATCTGCACCCAGCTGGCAAAGCCGGTAAAGAAAATACTGCCGAATACCAGCCAGGGAACCAGTCGTGCCGTGATCGCATCATCCAGCCAGAGTTGGCGAGCAACATGAGCACTGGTAAACAGAATGCACAACGCAAGCAACGGCGCGATGCAGCGCAGTACCCATTCATGCACGCCAAACAGCCACCAGCCAGCATGAATCAGCCAGAAATAGAGCGGTGGTTTGTGACTGTAAGGCTCACCATTAAGATACGGGACGAGAAAATCACCACGCGACCACATCTCCCAGGCAACACTGGCATAACGTGTCTCATCCACAGGCAGTAATGGCCGTGTCAACAGTGCCGTCAGCAGGATAATCAACCAGACGGCAATCAACCCCGGCCAGGATCCGAGGCGTGGCCTCATTCCTGCGTCACGGCCGTTGTATCCACACCCGGTTCGCGGTCCAGCCCCCGACCCGGTGTCTTGCCGTGCCCGACCTTTCGATAGAGTACGACACCGAGGACCGCCGCCAGTACAAACAGGGCCATTGCTATTGCCACCTGCCAGAACTGATCCACGCGTGTACCGCTGCCCAGCAGCGAGAAGATCAGCATTTGCGGTATATAACCGAGCGCCGAACCAAGAAAGAACGGCAGTTTTTTAACACTGGAGACACCTGCAGCAATATTGATCATCCAGTTACTGCCCAGCGGCAAGAGGCGCACCATCAGTGCCATGGTGAAGGTGTGCTCACGCAGAAACCGGTCTGCCCGCTGAATACGTGCAGGCATCCTGGTCAGCAGCCAGGCGCGCAACAGCATGCGTGCAACAAGGAAGGTGGTGACACACGCGCCCACCACGGCGAGCATGGACAACACCAGCCCCTGTGAAAACCCGAAGGCATAACCACCCAGAAAGGCGATTACCTGGCGCGACAGACCAACACTGCCCAGCAGGCAGCTGGCCAGCACAAACAGCAGCACACCGGACATACCCCGATCGCGCACCTGCGCATCAACCCAGTCCGCGTCAAGTGCATCCTTCAGCAGCCAGGTAATCGATACCAGGACAACCATCACCAGCAAGCCACGGAGAATCAGTCGCGCTGTCATCTGGATTCTGTGATTTCGGAGACAACCGGCTGCGTGCTGCGGTGCTGCAGCCAGCGCACGCCGAGCATGTCGACAATCCCAACCCATATGCGGTTGTGGATACCATACTTTGAACGTCCCCGCAGACGCTTGCGATGATTGACCTCGACAGACAGGACCTTGCCACCCTGTCGCTGTACCAGTGCTGGCAAAAAACGATGCATGTGATCGAACTGTGGCAGATTCAGAAAGGTTGTGCGTGCAAAGATCCTCAAACCACATGCTGAATCCGGGTTACCGTCACGGAGCACGGCCGCGCGCACCGAGTTTGCAATACGCGAGGTCATGCGCTTATGCCAGCTATCCATGCGTTGTTTACGATAGCCCACGACCATTTTGACAGCGTCGGGACTCTCGTCCATGACCCGGTAGAGCTTCAGTATATCGGCCGGGTCATTCTGGCCATCGCCATCAAGGGTTGCGATCCACTGCGTATTGGCCGCCTTCACACCCGATGCAATCGCGGCACTCTGGCCGTAGCACTCATGGTGGCGCAGGATCCTCAGCCCGGGGTACGACTGGCGAGCCACCTGCAACACTGTGGCGGTACCGTCGAGACTGCCATCATCCACAACAATAATTTCATAACCTGTTTCAGCAACGAAGCACGCACCGATTTCATCAAGCAGCCGACCGATACACTCCATCTCATTAAATACCGGAATGACGATGGTCAGGTCCACTCTATTTCCTTACTGTGATTATGTATAAATTCAGACGCCTGCATACACTGATTGACGCTTCGTCTATAGTACACTGCCCTGCGCCACAGTACGAAAAGCACCCCATGAGCAAGGAAAACGACTACAGCAATCCCCTCATTGACGAGACCAGCCCGTACCTGCTGCAGCATGCACATAACCCGGTTGAGTGGTACCCGTGGGGTACGGCCGCACTTGAGAAGGCACGCCAGCAAAACAAACCGATACTGCTGTCCGTCGGCTACTCCGCCTGCCACTGGTGCCACGTCATGGCCCACGAGTCATTTGAAGACCCGCAGACGGCAGCTCTGATGAATCGCCTGTTCATCAACATCAAGGTTGACCGGGAAGAACGCCCGGATATCGACAAGATTTACCAGACAGCGCATTCATTGCTAGCACGGCGGCCCGGTGGCTGGCCGCTGACGGTGTTCCTGACGCCGGATGATCAGGTGCCGTTTTTTGCCGGCACCTACTTCCCGAATGAAGCACGTCATGGCTTGCCATCCTTTCGCGACCTGCTGCAACGCGTGCACGACTTCCTCGAAGAAAACGAGGCCGACATCCGCAAGCAGAACAGCACCCTCGTTGCGGCACTGCAGTCGATGCAACAGGGCGATCCGGCAGAATCCCTCGACCCGTTACCGCTGGATATGGCCCGCCAGCAACTCGAACAGGCCTTCGATGAGCGTAATGGCGGTTTCGGCAGCGCACCGAAATTTCCGCACCCGACCAATATTGAGCGCCTGCTGCGACACTGGGCCGGGGCGCGAACCACAGCGGGAACCACCGACCAGCGTGCACTGCACATGGCTGTATTCACCCTGGAGAAGATGGCACGCGGTGGCCTGTTCGATCAGCTCGGCGGTGGCTTCTGTCGTTACTCGGTGGACGATCACTGGATAATCCCGCATTTCGAAAAGATGCTCTATGACAATGGCGCCCTGCTCGCCCTCTATGCAGAAGCCTGGGCGGCAACCGGCAACCCCCTGTTCAGACGTGTCTGTGAGCAAACGGCTGACTGGGTGATGCGTGACATGCAGTCGCCGCAGGGTGGCTACTACTCCAGCCTGGATGCGGACTCTGAAGGTCAGGAAGGCAAGTACTATGTGTGGACGCAGGACGAAGTAAGAGCGCTGCTCAGGGAGGATGACTATGCCGTATTTGCACGGTGCTATGGCCTCGGCCGTGCTGCCAACTTTGAGGGGCACTGGCACCTGCATGTGTTTCGCACCCGGGAACAGCTGGCACAGGAGTTCTCGCTGGACGAATCCGCCATCGAACAGCTCGAGCAGCGTACACGTAAGAAACTGCTGGAAGCACGTGAACAGCGTGTCGCACCGGGCCGGGATGACAAGATACTGACCTCGTGGAACGGCCTGATGATCCGCGGCATGGCCATTGCCGGGCGTCACCTTGATATGCCGGACTGGATCGCCTCAGCAGAGCGTGCGCTGGATTTCATCTATCAAACACTGTGGAAAGATGGCCGGCTGCTTGCCACCAGCAAGGGTGATCGGGCCCACCTGAATGCCTACCTGGATGACTATGTTTACCTGATCGACGCCCTGCTTGAGTTGTTGCAGGTACGCTGGCGGGAGCAGGATCTTTCGTTCGCAATGGAACTGACAGAGATAGTGCTGAAACACTTTCAGGACCCCCAGGGCGGCTTTTTCTTCACCTCCGATGACCACGAAACACTCATTCAGCGTCCCAGGCCCGATCATGATGATGCCATCCCGTCCGGTAACGGCATCGCGGCCAAGGTATTGGGTCGTCTCGGACACCTGCTGGGTGACAGCCGCTACCTGGCAGCCGCGGAAAATACCCTGAAGACCCTCTGGCCGGGGATCCGGAGCATGCCACAGGGCCACGCCAGCCTGCTGCTGGCCCTGGAAGAATCATTGTTCCCGCTGCAGACGGTGGTCATTCGTGGCACAAAGGACGCGACGATCGACTGGCAGGCACTGGCAGTCCGGCCCTATGCGCCACGACGATTGACCGTCACAATTCCAGAAACGGCAGGACCGTTACCCGGACTGCTAGGCGAACGTGTACCCCGGGGAGAGACCGTGGCCTATGTGTGCAGCGGTCACAGTTGCAGCGCACCGATCACCGCCATAGAGCGCTTCAAGACACGACTCACTGACACTGAAACAAAGGAAAAATCATGAGCGATACCACCCAGATACTGCAGCTTCCCGGAGCACAACTGGAAAGCATCGAACAGGGCGAGGATGAGATCACGTTGCACTTTTCACTGGTTCAGCTGGTACAGGAAATGGAAAACGCCATCGAAGACTCCCTCTGGACTCAGGCCATCGACCTCACCATCAAGGGTGTCGAGCTGGAAGGTGAACTGCCGGTCTGTCCCTGCGAGGTCGCCGGCGGCGATTTCACCGATAATATCTTTACCTATCGCGATCACGCGCCGTTACCGATCAGCTGGCGTGGCAGCGTCTCATGCAAGCTGGGCTTTGCCGGCCAGGACACAGGCTTTACTATTTCTGGCGACTCACTGAGAGTTGACCAGATTGCGCATCCGCGTTATATCAAGCACATCAAGAAGACCTGATGGACAATCCGAAAATCATTTAACAACCTCACCTGCATACACATGACTGAAAAGAAAGCCACCAGGAACAGCCGTCTTGACGCCATCGTCGCCGATGCCCGACGCAACCAAACAGAGCGCGAACAGGGCTACCGGGAAAAATCGCTGAGAATGTACCCGTGGGTTTGTGGCCGCTGCTCGCGTGAATTCACCCGTGCGAATGTCCACGAATTGACGGTGCACCACCGTGATCACAATCATGACAACAACCCGGAAGATGGCAGTAACTGGGAATTGCTATGCCTCTATTGCCACGATAATGAACACGCACGTTACCTGGATGGCGAGAGCGTCGGCGACACGGATGCGGCGAACAAAAACCGCCAGTCGGCCACCCATAACCCGCTGGCAGGACTGGCTGAGCTATTGAAGAAAGACAAGTAAGGCCGGGATTGTCAGCGCCGCGTCTCGGACCAAGAACCGCTGTCGCCATTAAAGGTCAGTATGCGGTCCGAGGTGACCAGCAACGCCGATTTATCGACCACCTCTGCACTCACAACCTTCTCATCGGCCATGCGCCGCAAACTGCTCCACCCTGAAGGATAGGAGCCGACACCGGCAAAGCGCTGGTTGGTTACCAGGATCGCCACCCCGTTGGCGACATAACGTTGGCGAATCTTTTCCTTGGCATGAATCGAGAGACTGAAAAACTGCCCGGTCGCGGTGTTCGCGGCCACGATGCTGTCATCTTCGTCCACCAGGAAAATCGTCTTCGCAACCACCTCATCCGCGACGACTGTGACTGGAACCACAAGCATCAGTGACAACAGCACCTGACTGAGTGGTCTGAGAACAACACGGAACACGGCTTTTGCAAACATAATGATTACCCTGACGACTACTGTAGACCAGGAAAGGCATGCGCAGCGCCGATGGCAGGCCAGCGGCTACGGAAGCAGCACAAACCGGGCAACATCGCCGCCTGATGGTAACGGCGGACTGGCCTTGACAGTGCTTCCCGGGGTCTCAAGGTCGACCATGTAGAGTTCGAAGTCTTCATCAACATCCTGATCTGCCAGGTAAACCAGCTGTTTGCCGTCACTGCTGGTCTCGAATCCCTGAAATAATACGTTCCCGCCCGTGGTTAGTGTGCTGTTCAGCTTGTCGGTATCACCGGGAGTTGCACGGCTGACCTGATAGAGCTCGACAACCTCGTCAGTGTCCTGGTCTGCAGTATAAACCACTTGTGCACCATCCAGGCTGAATGCAATTCCCCGGTCAATATCACCACCGGCCACCAGTGCGCCGTTCAACTTGATGGAAACCGCGGGGCTTGCGAGTTCCACCAGGTAAAGTTCGTCAATATTATTGGTGTCTTCATCGGCCACGTAGGCAACGGCATCGCTTGCAGGGCTGAAGCGGTAACCGTCGACAAGCACATCCCCGCCGGTCGCCGGATTACGATTGACACGGGTGGTAACGCCCGGGTTGGCAATATCGACACAGATTGCGCCCTGGCCACGACTGTTTCGGCCAGGCAGGTTAGAAAACTACGGGGGCTAGTCGAGCGGCGCACCAAAGCTCGATTCGTAGCGCTCCCTGAATTCATCCATGGTGAAATGGTGGTTCTGGGTGCCATGCTGTTCGATCTTGATCGCCCCCATGAGCGCGGCAATCCGACCGGTTGTTTCCCAGTCCAGCTGGTTCATCAACCCGAACAGCAAGCCACCGCGGAAGGCATCACCACAACCCGTAGGGTCATTCAGTCTGGAAGCCGGCGCGACCGGGATATCGATACGTTGTTTATCCGTGTAGATATGTGAACCCTCACCACCGAGTGTCACGATCAAGGCCTGCACGCGTTCGGCAATTTCATGCGGCGACATGCCGGTACGTTCCTGCATCAGTTGTAACTCGTAGTCATTGACGCTGACCCAGCTTGCCTGGTCGATAAAGGTATTCAGGTCTTCGCGATCAAACATCGGCAGCCCCTGGCCCGGATCGAAGATAAAGGGAATACCGGCATCCACAAACTGGCTGGCATGCTCGATCATACCCTGGCGCCCATCGGGAGAAATGATGCCGAGACTAATGCCACTGGCATCCGTGACCCGGTTTTCATGCGAGGCATCCATGGCACCCGGGTGAAAGGCGGTGATCTGGTTATCATCGGTGTCCGTGGTGATGTAGGCCTGTGCAGTAAATCGATCCTCGATCAGGGTGACATGCCTGCGGTCAATGCCGGTCACGTCCATCCATGTTGCATAGGGCCCGAAGTCGTTGCCGACTGTGCCCATGGGTACCGGCTCGCCACCCAGCAGATTCAGGTTGTAGGCGATATTACCGGCACAGCCGCCGAATTCACGACGCATTTCGGGCACATAGAAGGCAACGTTAAGGATGTGTACCTTGTCCGGCAGGATATGGTTTTTGAATTTATCCTTGAACACCATGATGGTGTCGTAGGCGAACGAGCCACAGATGAGTGCTGACATAAGGTTATTCCTGGATTGGCAATATAAAATACTAGCTAAAAGAGGTCGGTCACCACAACACCAGCAGCCAGACCACGGCTGCGTTGATTAGCGCGATCATGACGGTCGCAGAGCTGATGTCCTTGGCACGCCCGGACAACTCGTGCAGCTCCGGACCTATACGGTCAACGACGGCTTCAACCGCCGAATTGACCAGCTCAAACAACGGTACCAGCATCCACACGGTGATCAGCACTGCACGTTCCAGCCCGCTGTCGCCGAGCCACAAGGCCAGCGGAACCAGTACCACCGTCGCTGCAACTTCCTGTTGAAAGGCCGTCTCGTGACGGAAGCTTGCCACCAGTCCCTGCAGGGAATACCCGGTCGCCTTTATCAGTCTGCGGATACCGGCATTCTCCGGTTCGGTGGCCATTGACAGATTCGTGCAGTGACAACAGAGCCGGGAGTCAGGCGCTCCACACCAGATCCAGTTGCTTCGCCGCCCGCACCTCGTCAAGACGTCTCACCGGCTGGGTGTGCGGTGCTTCCTTCAGCAGTTCCGGACTGTTTTCAGCCTCCTGCTGGATCTTGATCATGGCATCGACAAACGCATCCAGTTCTTCCCTGGTCTCGGTCTCGGTCGGCTCGATCAGCAGGCACTCGGGTACCAGCAGCGGGAAGTAGGTCGTCGGCGCGTGGAAATTGTAATCCAGCAGCCGCTTGGCAAAATCCATTGCCGTAATACCCAGCTCCTTTTGCTGGCGTTTCAGCGTGATAATGAACTCGTGGGTTGCACGTCGCCCCGGATAAGCCACCTGAAACCCGGCATCGGTCAGGCGCGCCATCAGGTAGTTGGCATTGAGCGTGGCGAAATCGGCGACGCGATGCATGCCTTGGCGACCCAGCATGCGGGCATAGATATAGGCACGCATCAGCACCCCCGCATTACCCATGAAGGCAGACAAACGGCCGATACTTTGCGGTCGCACATCTTCCGTAATCCAGTAATACTCGTCGCCATCGTGACCGACAATCGGTAGCGGGATAAACGGTTCAAGCCGCTTGCTGACTCCGACCGGTCCGGCACCCGGGCCACCGCCGCCATGTGGAGTGGAGAAAGTCTTGTGCAGATTCATATGAATAACATCAAAGCCCATGTCCCCCGGACGTACCTTGCCAAGGATAGCGTTCAGGTTGGCACCGTCGTAGTAGAGCAAACCACCGGCCTCGTGGATCAGGTCTGCAATTTCCTTGATGCGGCGCTCGAAGACGCCCAGCGTTGACGGGTTGGTGAGCATGATACCGGCCGTTTGCGGACCCACGGCTGCGCGCAGCGCCTCCATGTCAACATCGCCCTGCCTGTCGGTGGGAATTTCATGTACCTTGTAGCCACACATCACAGCAGTCGCCGGGTTGGTGCCGTGTGCGGCATCCGGGACCAGTATTTCGTTGCGTGCCGTATCGCCATTGGCATCATGGTAAGCGCGAATCATGGCGACGCCGGTAAACTCGCCCTGTGCGCCCGCTGCCGGGGTCAGGGTCACGGCTTTCATGCCCGTGACATCCTTGAGTATCTCCTGCAACTCAAACATGCAGGCAAGAAACCCCTGTCCCATGGATACCGGCGCGTGCGGATGACGCGCCAGAAAACCCGGTAGCATCGCCAGCGTGTTACAGGCACGCGGGTTATATTTCATGGTGCAGGAACCCAGTGGGTAGAACTGGGTATCAATGGAAAAATTCTTCTGTGACAGGCGCGTGTAATGACGCACCACCTGCAATTCGGAGACCTCCGGCAAGCCAGGTGCGTCCGTGCGCAGGAATTCGGCCGGAATGTCCGTAACATCGGCATTCGACTCGGGCGCCTGAGCCAGGGCACGACGACCGGTGTGTGATTGTTCGAATATCAGCATGAGTGTATTTCCATCAATATCATTTTTTGCAGGCGCGGATCGCATCCACAATGCGCCGGTTATGAATAAACCATTCGCGGTTACGAACCGCTCCCGCGCATGGATTCAGTTATAAGGCAGCCAACGCGGCCTTGTAATTCGGTTCATCGGCAATCTCGGGTACCAGCTCGGTATAGATGACCTGATCATTCTCGTCGATGACGACAACGGCACGTGCCGTAATGCCTGCCAGCGGCCCGTCGGTCATCAGTACGCCGTAGTCCCTGGCAAACGCGCGTGACCGCATCAGTGACAGCGGCACAACATTCTTGAGTCCCTCGACCTCGCAAAAACGCCCCTGTGCAAAAGGCAGGTCGGCAGAAACTACCAGCACGACCACATCATCACGATCCGCTACCTTTTCATTGAATGTCCGGGTAGAGGTCGCGCAGGTCGGCGTATCCAGGCTGGGAACAATATTCAGTATCCTCTTCTTGCCGCTGTAATCCGCCAGGTGAACATCGTTCAGCTTGCCGTCCACGAGGTGAAAATCGGGCGCTGCGCTACCGACAGCCGGAAGCTCGCCACTGGTATTAAACTGATTCCCCTGCAAGGTCACTGTTGCCATGTTTATCTCCTGATCACTGTATTATGCTGATGGCCCTCAGGCCATCTTCGGTTTAACCGGGCAACCTGCCGCGGTTTGCTTTTCAATCACCCGGCCAAGATGGCCCGCGTAGGTCTCGATATCCGCATCACTACGCAGCTCGGTTGCACACACCAGCAAGGCATCCCCCAGTTCCGGGTAGTCTTTCGTCAGGGCATAACCCGGCAGAATGTTATGTGCATGCAACGGCCGCATCACATTTTCCAGCGGCAGTGAAATACGCAGCGCGGTCTCATGAAAATACGGCCGATTGAAGACCGGTTCGACGTATTCGCTGGCCGTCAAGGCCGCCACCAGTTTACGGGTATTGGCATGACAGGCCTGCGCGACACGCTGCAGGCCTTCGGCACCCAGCAGCGCCAAGTGGATAGTCGCAGCGGTAACCAGCAAACCCTGGTTGGTACAAATGTTCGAGGTCGCCTTGGAGCGACGA
Source organism: uncultured Gammaproteobacteria bacterium (assembly GCA_963753755.1). Taxonomy (GTDB): domain Bacteria; phylum Pseudomonadota; class Gammaproteobacteria; order UBA9214; family UBA9214; genus UBA9214. The sequence goes on along the minus strand of CAVWDM010000005.1, from coordinate 525,263 downwards.
ATATGCTGCTCACGGGCCTGCAGTGTCAGGGTGTAGCCAACACGTTCGTCACGATCGACAGTGCGACCGACAATGCGGCCGGGCATCTGCCGGACGAAGTCCTTTTTACAGCACATGAAACCGAAATAGGGTCCACCGCCCATCATCGGCACACCCAGTGGCTGACCTTCACCGCAGGCGATGTCTGCCCCACTCTCACCCCAGACACCCGGTGGTTTCAGCAAGGCCATGGAGATCGGGTTGGCAACAGCAATCACCAGTGCACCCTGCTGATGCGCCCAGTCGGTCAGCAGATCGACATCTTCCAGGATGCCGAAGAAATTGGGATGCTGGATAACGAGTGCGGCAATGTCCTCACCCTCGTAGGGCTTCAGTGATTCTGCCAGCGTATGTCCACCCTCGGGAGAATACGGTATCTCGACCAGTTCAATGTTCTGGTTGTTGACGATGGTGTGCGCCGTTTTACGGTAATCCGGGTGCACCGTGGTCGGCACCAGGATGCGACGTGACTTCGACTTGCGATTGGCGCGCACCGCCATCAATATCGCTTCTGCCAGGCCGGAGGCACCGTCGTACAGGGAGGCATTCGACACGTCCATACCTGTCAATTGCGTCATCATGGTCTGGAATTCATAGATTAACTGCAACGTACCCTGGCTCGCCTCGGCCTGGTAAGGCGTGTAGGCACTGTAGAATTCACCGCGCGTGGTGAGCTCCCATACGGCAGCCGGTATGTGATGATCATAGGCACCGGCACCCATGAAACACAACGGCCGGCCATCGGCCTCGGCACGCTCCATCATCAGGCGTGCAATATCCTGTTCAATCAAACCTTCCGGAACACCGGTCAGTTTGCCCATGCGCAGGTTGGCCGGGATTTCATCAAACAGGACCTCGATATTGTCGGCACCAATGGCAGCCAGCATTTCGCGGATATCAGTTTCTGAGTGGGGTATAAAAGGCATAGCAGTCGTAATGTTCCGGGTATGATGAGAATACTGGCAAGCTGTCATTGCGGCCTGCGCATGACGCCGGGCCACAATGGCTCGCTACCGTAAATTAAAGACAAACCTCGAGGTTAATGCGCCTCGGACGCCAGAAACAGCTCATAGGCATCGCCATCCATCAAGGCCGCCATTTCAGTGACGTCCGCAGGCTGCAGGCGAAACAACCAGCCCTCACCATAAGTGTCCTGGTTGACGGTCTCGGGACTGTCGACCAGCGCCTCGTTGACCTCGACAACCTCGCCACTCACTGGCGCATAAACATCGGAGGCCGCCTTGACGGACTCCACCACGGCGCAGGCCTCCGCGGCTGCAACCGTCTGGCCGACCTCCGGCAGTTCGATAAACACCATGTCACCCAACTGATCCTGGGCGCTGTCAGATATGCCCACGGTCACTGAACCGTCATCGTTGGTGCGCACATATTCATGCGTTTTCGCATATTTCAGTTCAACCGGTACGTTGCTCATGATTCCCTCACTTGATTTGCTCGTTATGACTTTCGTTAAAGCTCTATCTGCGCTTCACCGTTGCGGACAAACGGTGGCTTGACCACCCGTGCCGTCAACAATTTGCCGCGAACATCCACCTGGCAGGTATCACCAGTTGCCTTCGGCACACGCGCAAAGGCAATCGCGCGTTGCAGCGTCGGTGAAAAACTGCCGCTGGTAATCTCGCCATCGCCTTCGCCCTCTGTCACGACCTTCTGGTGGTTGCGCAAGACACCCTTGCCTTCCAGTAATAGCCCCACCAGTTTCTGCCTGGTACCTTGTGCGCGCTGTTTCTCCAGTGCGGCACGGCCGATGAAATCGCGCTCGGCGGGGTCCCAGGCAACCGTCCAGCCCAACGCAGCCTCCAGTGGGCTGATTGATTCATCCATATCGGAACCATACAGGTTCATCCCTGCTTCCAGTCGCAGGGTGTCGCGTGCACCCAGCCCGGTCGGTCGAACCCCGGCGTCACGCAGTTGCTGCCAGAATGTTGTTGCATCCGCGGCGGGCAGTACGATCTCAAAACCGTCCTCACCGGTATAGCCGGTGCGCGCGATAAACCAGTCGCCATCAAAGACGCCAAAGAAAGGCTTCAGTTCACCGGCTGCAACACGAACCGTGTCACTCAGCAAGGGCAAGGTCTTTTCACGCGCCTTCGGGCCCTGCACCGCAATCATGGCAAGTTCCGGGCGTTCAGTCACCGTGACGTCAAATGCCGGAGCCTGTTTCTGCAGCCAGGCCATGTCCTTGTCATGCGTACCGGCATTGACCACCATGCGGAAAAAATCATCGCGCAGGAAATAGACAATCAGATCGTCGATGACACCACCGTCTTCATTCAGCATACAGCTGTACAGTGCCTTGCCACTGTCCTTGAGGCGGTCAACATTATTCGCCAGTAGATAACGCAGAAATTCGCGCGTGCGCTCACCCGTCAGATCGACCACTGTCATGTGCGAGACATCAAACATACCCGCATCCTGGCGGACAGTGTTGTGTTCCTCGATCTGGGAGCCGTAGTTGATCGGCATCTCCCAGCCGGCAAAATCGACCAGCTTGCCACCATCAGCCAGGTGCTCTTCATATAGGGGGGTTTGTTTCTTCATATCGATTTCAATCTTCTCTGTAAATTTGTCTGCAGAAACGAAAAGGCGACGGCAGCCTGCGCTAACCGTCGCCCCTCTGTCCGGTAACCTGAGAGAGTGGCCGCGCCGCTAGCGGGCCTGTCCCCTTCGGTGGGTCGCGATGCAACCGCTCTCCAGAGTCAACTACTGCCACGGTCCTTTTGCCTGAGCGTTTCCGAGCGTGTTGCGCCTTCGGCGTTTCCAGTTTGCCAGCAACCTGGAATTCTCTCCCGCAGCAGCATTTAGTTGTGGCGCAAATATACTCCTGCGCGCCAGCGAGTTCCATATGCCTGACTGGTTAAGTGTCCGTCATGGCGGCTGCCCGCTTTCGGCAGAACAGGCGCTGAACACTAGCTCAGCACTGTAATTTACCCCGAAGCCGTCAGTTCCTCTGTAATAAAGCTATAACAGATCAGTCAGATGAAGGAATTTCTTCACGCGCTGCCGCACGTTTCGGCAGGTCCCCGGCAAGACCCATGGCGTGTCTCATAAACTGCCGTCTGGCCAGACCTGATCGGTTGACAAGTGACAGGCCCATGTTGCGCAGCCGCTGCAGGGGGAATCGCGCATTGCTGAAGACCTGATTGATAGCGTCCATGGCCATCATCATTAGCAGGTTGTCACCCCGACGCCAGCGTTCATAGCGCCGCAGCACTGCCAGGCTGCCCGGATCCTTGCCCTGCTCTATTGCCGCCACGATAACCTCGGCCAGTGCCGCTGCATCCAGCAGGCCAAGGTTCACGCCCTGACCCGCCAGGGGATGAATCGCATGGGCTGCATCACCGATGAGGGCCGCGCGCGGGATAACATAGCGCTCGGCATGCAGGCGTTGTAACGGCCAGGCTTCACGCTCACCCGACTCAACAATCATGCCAAGCCGGTGTTCAAATGCCGCAGCCAGCTGTTCCTGGAACAATGCCTTGTCTGCCTTCAGCAGTGCGATCGATATCGTCCGACGGCATGGTCCAGACTATCGAACTCCAGCCGTCGTTCATGGGCAGAAAGGCCAGCGGCCCGCCCGGCAGGAAACGTTGCCAGGCAGTATTTCGATGCGGCTCAGACGTCTTCACCAGGGCAACCAGACTGCTTTGCTGATAGTGATGACCCTGCGTTTTTATTCTCAGGGCATTTCTCACCGGTGAATGACTACCGTCCGCGGCGATCAACAGCTCAGCGCTGAGCCGTTGCGAGTGATCCAGGCCGACCTCCACCCGGTCATCGAGCATATCGATGTCCTGAAAGCGCGCCGGACAAAACAGGGAGACAGTCGCCAGTGATTGTAGTCGCTGCCACAATGCCGCCTGTATAAAGCGCGGCTCGATAATGTGCCCTAGACAGGACTCACCCAGCTCGGCACAGTCAAAATGGGTAACACCCTGGCCACCGGCATCCCAGACTTCCATGTCACTGAAGGCAAATGCGCCCTGCCGATGAATTGCGCCCCACACACCCAGTGACCTGAAAATCCGCTCGGATGCACGCGTAATAGCGAATACCCGCGGATCAGGTTGCTGCTCGTCAAGTGCAAGCGGTTCGCGCGCTTCAATCACGGCGACACGTACACCGGCCTCACCCAGGGCGCAGGCAGCAGTTGCACCGACGATGCCGCCACCGATAATGATCGTGTCAAAATGTGCGTCAGGTAATGAATTCATTACAAATAGTCAGAGATGGATGAATCAGGAGAAAACAGTCGCTGCATGACACTGTGCGGACCATCCATTCACAAGGGCAAGCCACGCGCCAGACGCGGTGTACGCCCCGAACGTCCCATTGTCAGCCGTGTCAACAGGCGTTTTGCCGGTGGCAACAGGTCAAATGCCAGCATGCCGGCACTGCGTGCCATGCCCAGTGCGGGTAGCGGCACTGAAAACAAGCGTGCGAGCCCATCGGTAAACGCGGTGACATTGTCATGATCACGCTGTTGCCAGTCAGCATAGCGCTGCAGCACGGCGAGTGAACCGGGATCCTCACCGGCCTTGATCGCATCCACCAGCACCTCTGCGAGCACGGCCACATCACGTGCGCCGAGATTAAAACCCTGCCCTGCAATGGGATGCAGGGTATGTATCGCGTTGCCAATCAGTGCCAGCCGCTCGCGTACCGATTCCTTTGCCCGCACCAGCCGTAACGGCCATGCCTGCCTGCGCCCGACCCGCTCAAGCCGTCCCAGCCGAAAACCGAATCGCGACTGTAATCCGGCCATAAAGTCGGCATCATCGAGTGCCATCACGGCCTCGGCTTCAGCGGATGCCACCGTCCATACCACGGCACAACGACCCTCGGTCATTGGCAACAGTGCCAACGGTCCGGATGCCGTGAAACGTTCGTAGGCGATGTTGTTATGTGGCAGCTGCGGTGTGATATTGGTAACTATCGCTGTTTGCTGATAGTTGCTGACGACACTGCCAATACCAAACTGCCCGCGCAGCGGTGAATCGGCACCATCGGCGGCCACGATGAGACGTCCACTCAGGGTCGTCATGAGTCCATCATGGGACAGATCAACCTCAACGGCCGCCGCTGTGCGTTTTACTTCAGTGACGGTGGCCGGACAGAAAATGTCCAGCCCCTTGATGCCCTTGATGGCGGCAGCCAGCACCTGGCCAATCGCACGTGCCGGGACAACATAACCAATCGCCGGAAGACCTTCATCGGCACGATCCATGCGCGCCATGCCGAAATGGCCACGGTCCGATACATGGATCTGGTGAATAGGCGTCGCTGCATTTGCCAGCGAGTCCCACAACTGCAGCCCGCCAAAGATGCGCCGTGTCCCGTAGGCGAGCGCGATGGCGCGATCGTCATAACCGGCCTCATTGCGCGTCTCCGTTTCAACAGCCTCGATCAGCGCAATACGCAGCCGCTGTCCTGACAAGGCACAGGCAAGACTGGCACCGACCATGCCACCCCCGATAATAATGACGTCATACTGTGTCATGGGTCATCAACGCCTCAATGCCGGCAACGGTCCTGGGGACGGCGTCACTCAATACATCCGGCTCGCCCCGGGTGACCAGCACATCGTCCTCGATGCGAATACCGATATTCCACCACTTCCTTGCAACCCCGCGACTGCCCGCGGGAATGTATATGCCTGGCTCTACAGTCACCACCATACCCGGTTCCAATTCGCGCCACGCACTGCCTACCTTGTAGTCACCGACATCATGCACGTCCATACCGAGCCAATGGCCGGTACGGTGCATATAAAAACGCCGGTAGGCATCACTCTTGATCAAATCCGCCGGCTTGCCCTTCAGGATACCCAGCTTCACCAGTCCCCGCGTCAGCACCCTGACCGCGGCCTGGTGCGGATCATTCCAGTGGTTGCCGGAGCGGACTTTTTTTATGGCGGCAGCCTGCGCGGCCAGCACCACTTCGTAGAGCGCCTTCTGTGGCTGACTGAAACGGCCATTGACAGGAAAGGTGCGAGTCACATCCGAGGCATAACAATCATACTCGGCACCAGCATCAATCAACAACAGATCACCGCCATTCAACGGCGCACTGTTCTCTGTGTAATGCAGGATACAGCCATTGGCACCACCACCGACAATGCTTGAATACGCCGGCACCATACCTGCTCGCCGAAACTCGTGCAGCAGCTCGGCCTCGATTTCATACTCCTGCATACCCGGCCGGCAGGTCTGCATGGCGCGTTTATGGGCACTGCAGGCTACCTTCGCAGCAGTGCGCATGACCCGAATCTCCGAACGACTCTTGTAAAGTCGCATGTCATGCAGCAAGTGTTCCAGCGACACGAACTTGTCAGGTGTACGCATGCCGGTGCGCGCACCCTCACGCAAACGGTTAATCCAGTCCATCACGCGCTGATCAAATTGCGGACGCGACCCCATGGTGTAATAAACACGATCACAGCTTTCCATCAGACCGGGAAGAATTTCATCGATATCACCGACAGGAAAGGCATCATCGGCATCAAATATGTCTATTGCGCCCTGGGTACCGGCACGCTTTCCCGTCCAGGTCTCCATCTCGGGATCACGTTCTCGACAAAACAGCAAATATTCACCGTGTGGACGCTTCGGTATCAGCACCGCGACAGCATCCGGTTCACTGAAACCGGTCAGGTAGTAAAAGTCACTGTCAGCCCGGAACGGGAACTCCACATCCCTGTTGCGCAGTTGCTCCGTGGCTGTTGGAATGATGGCGATCGAGTTCTTGCCCATCATGCGCATTAGCTGATTGCGTCGGCGGCTGAACTCTTTGCGTGTAATCATGTCGATTCCCGGCCTATTGCAAACGTGTGCTGGGCGGCAGTGGTTGCAACTCTTCATGTAACAGCAGCACGCTCATACGCACATATTCAACAATTTCCATGTAAGCCGCTTCATCAGCATCGTCGGTTGCTTCATAGGCAAAACGTGCGTGCGAGATTTCATAAAAGTCCTTCATGACTTCACTGACATTATCCGGCATCTCGGCGCCCTCGCGAAACCCGCCCAGGGCAAGCCCGTACAGAAATCCGCCACACCAGTGGCCCAGCGCCTCGGTACGCAACGACAAGGGCGCCTCATCATCGGGCAGCAGCAGCTCAAAGCCGAAGGCATCATCGTTGAACTGGGCCAGTATATCGGTGTGCAGCACGACCAACTGTCTGCGAACCTCGGACGCCGCCGCACTCAAGGTATTCTCACCGAGCATATGCGTGAGCCACAGCTCCGGCCCCGACTTGCCACCTGCACAGATGATTCCGGCAAGCAGACCATGCGCCTCACTGGCATTCCCTTCCGCAGCCGCCGCCGACAGCGCCTGCTGCAGTTCATGGTGACTGACGGGCGATGTATCCGTCAAAATATAACCTCTTTGCAACTAGTGATAATTCGGTGTACTGCTACTGCGCTACAGCAGGCCCTGGTAGATTACCACACACTGGTATCGAACCCCGTTAAAGCGCTGCATGTCAATCATGGCATTGACCGTACCGGACAACAGCACTATATTGACTGCATGACTGACAAAACAACATCTTCACTAATAGATCAGGAACTCGTCCGCCTTGAAGAACAGGTGGCCACCCTGCTGGAAACTGTTGAACGCCTGAACCAGGAAAACCGGTCGCTGCGTGCGCAGCAGGATACAATAGCCAATGAACGCGCCAATCTGCTGGAAAAACACGATCAGGTACGCAATCGCGTCGATGCGATTGTGACACGACTTAAATCGATGGAGACTGGCACATGAGCAAGGAATCCGAGGCTGTCAAGATCCAGATACTGGATAAGGAATACCTGGTCACCTGCTCGGATGAAGAGCGCCCGGAACTGGTCGCCTCCGCGAAACATCTCAGCACTAAAATGTCGGAGATACGCGGCAGTGGCAAGGTCGTCGGTATTGATCGAATTGCAGTCATGGCCGGTTTAAACATGGCACATGAGGCCATCAAGTCAGGCATCGTAGACACTGAACATACACGCACAACGCTGGGCCGGCTCGAGAGACTGAATTTACAAATTGAAGAAACACTGGCGAAATTCCGGAAAAACGAACTTAACTGAAACCATTAACGTCATTACTGATTAAATATGGGCATCCCCTGTTGTATTCGATAGCGGCTGAGATCTCCTCGAGCCTAATCACCAATACCGGGGACTAATCTGTTAGCAGTGTGCATGTCTGCCATGAGCGGAAAGCCTGAGTTAGCAGTGCCGTCCCCCTCTTGAACCTTCGGTTCAGGGGCAACAGTTGCAACGGTACGTACGGAGGATGCCCTCCCGACTATTCCATCTGCAGAAATTCCAATCGTCAGCAGGGTCTACTCATGTCATCTCCCCGACTGCGCCAGCGCATCCGTCAGCAACGGAGATCAATTACCCGGGCCGAGGCAGAAGACTGCGCTGAACAACTGGCACTTCGAACGGCAAGGCATGCACTGGTATTAAAGAGCCAACGAGTCGCCTGCTATCTGGCAACGGACGGTGAAATTGATCCCTATCCGCTGATGCAATCACTCTGGGAGTCAGGCAAGACCGTTTATCTGCCTGTGCTGGTACCTTTCTCGAGACAGAAACTGTGGTTTGCCGAATTCAATCCGACGGATACCCTGGTATTCAACCGCTTTGGCATACCGGAACCTGTACGGCGCCGCCTGATCAAGTCCAGCGCACTGGACCTGGTATTAACACCACTCGTTGCCTTCGATAGCAGCGGCCACCGTATCGGTATGGGCGGCGGTTATTATGACCGCAGCTTTGCTTTTCTGCACAGGCGCCGGCACTGGCGCAAGCCACGTCTCCTCGGGCTTGCGTATGAATTGCAGAAACAAACCTCCATTCAACCGAATGACTGGGATATCCCGCTGGATGCCGTTGCAACCGAAGCACGTATTTACCAGACACAACGCTGACAAGGCGCCCGTCCTCGCGCCTGTATCTTTAAAACAACACCTGGAAGGTAGATCTCGCATGAATCACTGGCTAATGAAATCAGAACCGGATGTATTTGGTATTGAAGACCTGGCAAAGCGTCCCGATAAAACCGAACCCTGGGATGGTGTACGAAATTACCAGGCGAGAAACATGATGCGTGATGACATGAAAAAAGGTGACCTTGCTTTCTTGTACCATTCAAATTGCAAGCAACCGGGCATTGCAGGGATCATGAAAATTGTGCGTGAAGGTTATCCGGATCACACGGCATTCGATGCAAAAGAAAAATACTTTGATCCAAAAAGTGACCCGGAAAATCCACGCTGGTACATGGTTGATGTGTGTTATATACGCACACTGAAACGCATCATCACGTTAACAGAATTAAAAACACACGTTGAATTATTTGAATTGCCATTGCTGCGACGAGGTAATCGATTATCCGTAATGCCGGTCAGCAAGACACACTGGGATTTCATTCTCTCGCTCGAATAACTATATGCCATCACATGTTATTACCGCGAACACCAGCACAGCATTCGAACACCGGCACTATCGACTTGCAACACACCCAGACTACGGACTACAGCATAAAAAACAAAGTTGGCATTTGCAGCGACAAATCATTTGAGACTGTAATAACAGTGGTTTTCGCTTTGTTAACGTTATACCCGCACACCTTCATTAAATTATCCATACCGAAAAACAAGAGTGCTTGCGTCAACGCTCACAGCTTGCACAAAGCTATCATTACAAAGCACAACACAATGCTCATCGATAGCGTTTTATCGAAACACATAGCGAATGCGTTACACATGACCGTCATCATTTGAAGCATCATGCATGGTGTTTCGCAATGTTACATACAAGTTTTTATTAAATTAAAACTACCTGTCGCCGCTAACACAGTCGTTCAACCACGTAAACAATTCCACTAAAAAATACTGGTAATTTGTTACTGGTTGTTTATACTCACGTTGGGCTAACACTATGTGGAGGTTGTAAGTATGGCTGCAAAAAAGAAAGTGCAGAGAAAGGTTGCTACCAAGAAGAAGGTAGCTACAAGAAAGGTTGCTGCTAAGAAGAGAGTAGTAAAGCGCAAGGTTGCTGCCAAGAAGAAGGCAGTGAAGCGCAAGGTAGCTACAAAGAAGAAAGTTGTAAAGCGTAAGGTAGCTGCCAAGAAGAAGGCAGTGAAGCGCAAGGCAGCTCCAAAGAAGAAAGCTGTAAAGCGTAAAGTAGCTACCAAGAAGAAGGCAGTGAAGCGTAAGAAGGTAGCTACCAAGAAGAAAGCAGTAAAGCGTAAAGTAGCCAGCCGGTAGAAGAGCCGCCAGCTACTAAATTATCAGGGTTGCATTAGCCTACCCATGATAAGAAAAGCCCGGGCAAATCAGCCCGGGCTTTTTTATTGGTGAATAACAATGAGGCCTGGATGAGCTAACCGTTACCCAGAAACAGATTATAGGCCGGACAATCGGTTTCTTCCCAGTAAAGGTATCCGAGTTTATCCAGCGATTTCCTGAATTCGCCGTGACTGTTTGCCGGTACCTGTATGCCGACCAGCACACGCCCATAGTCGGCACCGTGATTGCGATAGTGGAACAGGCTGATATTCCAGCGTTTGCCCATCGCTACCAGGAAGTTCAATAACGCACCCGGTCGTTCGGGAAACTGGAAGCGATACAATAGTTCATCCCTGAGACCAGGAACCCTGCCACCGACCATGTGACGGATATGCAGCTTGGCCAGCTCGCTATCAGTGAGGTCAGCGACGGCATAACCCTCGTCACGCAGCATCTTTACCAGCTCATGCCGTTCGCTGTCTCCATGCTGGAGCTGCACACCTGCAAACACATGCGCCCGTTGCGGGTCCGCATAGCGATAATTGAATTCGGTAATTCCGCGCTTTCCTATGGAACGACAAAAGCGTCTGAAACTCCCCGGCTCTTCGGGAATTGTCACGGCCAGCAAGGCCTCGCGACGTTCACCAATCTGCGCCCGTTCTGCCACATGCCGCAGGCGGTCGAAATTCATGTTGGCACCACTGTTGATAGCCACCAGGCTCGCGCCCTGAATACCGGTATCATCTACATAACGCTTCAGCCCGGCCATGGCCAGCGCACCCGCCGGCTCAAGAATGGCTCGACATTCATCGTAGATATCCTTTATCGCGGCACACATCGCGTCAGTATTCACCAGGATGACATCATCAACATATTCACGAGCGATCCGGTAGGGTTCCTTACCGGCCTGGCGCACGGCAACACCGTCCGCAAAGATACCAACCTGCTTCAGTGTCACTCGACGGCCGTGCTTCAATGCCTCATACATGCAGGGCGCTTCATCCGGCTCTACACCGATCACCTTGACGCCAGGCCGCAATGATTTCACAGCCGCGGCAACACCTGCAATCAGGCCACCACCACCCACTGGCACAAAAATGGCGTGCAGATCGTCCGTGTGCTGGTTCAGTATTTCGAGGGCGATGGTTCCCTGACCGGCAATGACATCCGCATCGTCATAGGGATGAATAAAGATCATGCCTCGCTTTTCGGCCTCGGCCGCTGCATACGCATAGGCCTCATCGTAGGTGTCGCCCGCCAGTTTTATACGCGCACCATAATCCCTGACCGACTCAACCTTGATGGACGGTGTGGTCACCGGCATGACAATCAGCGCCTTTATACCAAGCTTCTGTGCCGCCAGTGCCACGCCCTGCGCGTGGTTGCCGGCTGATGCCGCAATCACGCCATGCGCACATTGATCCTGCGACAGGCCCGATATCTTGTTGTAGGCACCCCGACATTTGAACGAATGCACCGGCTGCAGGTCCTCGCGCTTCATCCATACCCGGTTTCCGAGACGCAACGACAGGCGCCTGGCCTCCTCCAGTGGCGTGTTCTGTGCCACGTCATAGACACGCGAGCTCATCATCTTCTTCATATAGCGTTCTAGCATGTCGGGTACAGTACCAGTTCATTAATTCCGTGACGAGAGGCAAGTCGTCGCTAGCTGGTCGCGGATAGCGGCTAGCTGCTATTATTGGCACATAACATAATCAGGGAGCAACGCATGACACAGGATGAAATGAAAAAGATGGTCGCCGAAGCGGCTCTGGAATATGTTGAAGCCGGCACCGTTATCGGCGTAGGCACCGGCTCGACGGCAAACCACTTTATAGACAGCCTGGCCAGTATCAAGCACAAGATCGATGGCACGGTCGCCAGCTCCAACGCAAGCGCGGAACGCCTAGCCTCCCATGGCATCCCGGTACTTGACCTCAATTCTGTCAGCGAACTATCGGTCTATGTTGATGGCGCCGATGAATCCAACAAGTACCTGCACCTCATCAAGGGTGGTGGTGGTGCGCTGACCCGGGAAAAGATCGTCGCAGCCTGCAGCCGCAAGTTCGTGTGCATCGCCGATGACAGCAAACTGGTCGATGTGCTGGGTAAATTCCCGCTACCCATCGAGGTCATCCCGATGGCACGCAGCATGGTTGCCAGGGAACTGGTCAAGCGCGGCGGCCAACCTGTCTACCGCGAAGGATTCACCACGGATAATGGCAACGTCATTCTCGATGTGCACAATCTTGAAATCATGGAGCCTGTCAAACTGGAGCAGGAACTCAATAACATTCCCGGCATCGTGACCGTCGGTCTGTTCGCGAAACGGCCTGCGGACGTCTTGCTGCTGGGCGGCGAAGACGGGGTGCGTACGCTGACCTAGGTATGTCATTCCCGCGAAAGCGGGAAACCAGGAGTATCAATCCGGGACAAGCGGATATTTCTGGACCCCCGCTTTAGCGGGAATGACGGGTTGACTTTCTTCGCCAACCGCATCGATCAACCAGACACGCACACTTGCATCGTCACTGGTTGTCGCCAGGTAGCGCCCATTAGACGAAACGGTAATATCACCGCCACACAGATCATGTCGCTGGAAGCGACGCCGCACCTCGCCGCTATCTGCATCAAGAAAATACACGGCACTGTCTGTTTGACGACTGATGGTTGCCAGCTCGTTGCCGTCATTGATGTATTCTATGGACTTGATTATGCCGTGATGCTCGGTAGCGATCGTCGTTAAGGTGCCATCATCAAGTTCCCATCGATAGAGACGGAACCAGCTACCACCGGACAACGTTTCTCCGTCAGGTGAAAATGCCAGTGTCCAGGCATCGGCGGGCGGTGCAGCCAGTTGCCGGGGCATCATGCCTTCTGACCACAGCACCACCGTTCCGTCTGCACTGCTGGAGGCATAGTGTGCAGCACCCGGTGCAATCGCAACGGCCTTGACCGACCCCTTGTGCAGTTGCTGCTCCTTTAACAAGCTAAAATCACTTGCCCTCCAGAGACGCACCGATCCGTCAACGTGACCGCTCAACAGTCGGTCGGTTGTAGTATCCGCAACCATGTGCGTCACCGGAGAGGGCGTTCTGATCTGTTCCAGCAATTGCCCGTCAGTTGCACGCCTCGTTAACAAACCGTCATAGCCGGCTGTAACGATCTCGCGGTCCGAGTCCAGGAAGGCTATACCGTTGACAGAGTCGCTGTGCGCAAGCCAGTGACGCACCTCTTGCCCCTGTGGCAATTGCCACAAACGCACCGTGCCTTCCCAGCCACCCGACGCCAGCAGGTCACCGGACTGACTGAACGCGACCACGCTGCCACCACTATGGGCCCGTTCCTTGACCACGGCCGGTGATTCTTCAGGATGGAGACTGGCGCATGCCGAAAGCAGCAGCACCTGAAAAACCAGCGCAAGTACAAGGGACACAGGCGCGCCTTCCTTGCAAGCATCGAAAACAGAATCGCTATAATCTTTCATCGGTCATGCAGCCAGGTGAAGTAACAAACAGAACGGGCGGCGGCCCCATATGACAACGGGGCCCGCGGGCCCCGTTGTTAGAAAGTATAATAATAGCTTCTAGAAGGTGTGTTTCATACCAAACGACAGCTTTCTGTCCTTGGAATCGTCCTTATTGTCACCAATAGCCGAACAGACATCGTTATCCTGTTCATCGCAGCGGATCTCACTGTAGCCACCGTAGACCATGGTACGCCGGCTCATATTGTGCGTTCCAACCAGCTGCCAGGCATTGTAGTAAGATGCCGTACTGCCACCGCTACCCTGCTCGCCACGCCCCCAGCCAAAATAGGCCATGGAGTTACCCAGCGTCGCGGTTGTACCCAGCATCCAGGTATTGGCGCCGTCGCCGGAACCATCGGTCTGGTTGCCACCAAGGGCACTGATGAGGCCATTATCCCCCTCGTACTGCGCAAAAAAGGAAAAGATACTCAGGTCGAACTTGCCACCCACCTTCCAGGCAGAATCATCGCCGCCGGCATCGCTGGTAATGTAGTCCGCGAACACCAGAAAGGGACCGCCCTGCCACTGACCACCGACACCCCAGGGGCTATCGGCATTCGGATCCTGTTCATCTTCAGTTTGCAAGGTGTAGTGCGCACCGGCACCAAGCCCGTTCCAGGTGGGCGTGTCATAACGCAGTGTGTTGGTGGCACGCCCCTGACCTTCCTCACCTGCACCACGGTGCAGGTCAGACTGCAGGCCACGATCACGTTGCTGCAGCGCTGTACGATAGATGGGATCCAGCATGGCGCCGTGTGACTTGTAGACGGTCGAGATGGTACCCGCACGCAGCTTTCCAAATACCCCGCCCAGTCCCAGCCACTGGTCACGATCGGTGATTGCTTTTTTATCACCATCAGTAGCACCATTACCATTACGCTCGGTGGTGTCGTACTGGAAGTCGATCTTGAAGATTGCACTCAGACCGTTACCCAGGTCTTCGCTGCCCTTGAAACCAACCGAACAGGTCGTGCAGACCATATTGGTTGTATCCGCACCACCATCCGTATCCCGAAAATCCAGACTGGTATCGATGTGACCGAATACCGCCACGTCTGCTGCGGCAACACTCATGCCACCTGCGAGGGCCGCTGCCATCAGGATCGGAAATTGTTTGTTCATCATGCTGCGCTCCCCGGAAACTTCAAAATAAAGCTTACTTGACAGGCCTTATACTATATTAGCAATTTACTCAATTGTCGGCATAAATGCAACATTAATTTCCATTGTGTTGTTATCTAACAACAGAAAAGAAAACGGGGCCTGATGGCCCCGTTTCCCGGTTCTGCTCGATACTGCCGATTAGAACGTGTGCTTCATACCCAGCGTCCAATCGCTGATCTTGCCGAGATCGTCAAAGTCCTGCTGAACGAAACCAAGGTAGGCCTTGGTCCGCTTGCTGAGGCTGTGTACACCGACGACTTCCCAAGAGTCGTACTTGGTGTTGACGTTACCAACTTCAACAACAGTGCCATTATCGGTATAAAAACCATTAGCACCGTTCTTGTCACCACCCTGGCCGTAAGCTGCATAGATCAGGTTGTTGCCGAAACCGGCGGTACCACCGACGAACCAGGTATCGGAACCATCACCAATTCCCTGGTATTCAATGTTTTGATCCAAGCCACTGTCATAGACGGTGCCGTTATTGCGTGCACTGATTGCACCGCCGTCACCCTCGTACTGACCGAAGATAGCGAACTTGTCGAAGCCCCAACGGCCACCAACCTTCCAGGCGTCGTCATCGCCACCAGCATCGCTGGTGATGTAGTCAGCAAACACCAGGAAACCACCGGCTGACCACTGACCACCGATACCCCATGGGCTATCGGCGTTCGGATCAGACTCTGTTTCTTTCTGTACGGTGTAGTGACCGGCGACCTGGAAACCCGCAAAGGTCGGGCTGTCATAGCGGATGGTGTTGGTGGCACGACCCTGGGCCTCGGTATCGCCGGCACCGGTGTGCAGGTTGGATTGCAGACCCCAGTCACGTCCCTGGACGAAAGTACGGTAGACCGGATCGAGCATGGCACCGTGAGACTTGTAAACAGTCGAAATGGTACCCAGACGCAGCTTACCGAAGCCGCTGTTCAGGCCCAACCACTGGTCGCGATCGGTGATTGCATTTCTTCCACGATCAGTAGAACCATTACCATTTCGCTCGGTGGTGTCGTACTGGAAATCAATCTTGAAGATTGCGCTCAGGCCATTACCCAGATCTTCGCTGCCCTTGAAACCGAAGGAACAGGTCGTGCAGCTCATATTGTTCAGGCGGTCATTATTTGAAAGCAGTTCGTTCTTGGTACTGTTCAAACTGGTATCGATGTGACCCATTGCCGTTACGTCAGCCATAGCACCACTGGACAGTCCACCCACGAGGGCGGAGCCAATCAGTGCCGGTAAAATTTTCTTAATCATGATATTCCCCTTACAGAGTTGAAGTAGAGTTAAACAAAGTCACTTGTCATTGCACACGTGTACTTTACAACAACAAACTGCAAGAATGCAACACTTATTTTCAAAAAAACCACAGTTACCCATTTTTTGTAGTTTTTTTGTCACATCAGGGCTCTTGAAATCTCCGAAAAACAAACTAACTACCATAATTACAGTTACTTAGTGAGCTCGAATGCAACAGCAATGGTTCACCGCATACCTTGTATATGCAGCCAACACGATGCTTATGATCGAAATCGCAACTATTTTCGGGCGTTGCTTACCCACAACAGGCCTGTATTACGGTTGCAATTCACGCCTTCCAGAATCCTCTTGACTTGAAAGCAACACTGTTACCGGTACTCGCATCAAGAGGTCCCTTCCCAGTCCACCCAAACAAAACCCGCCATGCGGCGGGTCTGGTTTATGGCTGGCGGACTAGGATGACTCGCGCCAAGCGCTCACCCTGCGGGCCGCCGTCGTTTCACAACGACGTTCTAATTCGCTGCGCTCATTAGTCGAACCCGAGGTTCTCATCCAAGTCCGCCCAAACAAAACCCGCCATGCGGCGGGTCTGGTTTATGGCTGGCGGACTAGGATTCGAACCTAGATTAGTGGAGTCAGAGTCCACTGTCCTGCCGTTAGACGATCCGCCAATAGCGGCTTAACGTTTCGAGAACTGCGGTGCGCGACGCGCCTTGTGCAGACCAACCTTCTTGCGTTCCACCTTACGGGCATCACGCGTTACAAAACCTGCACGCCTCAGGACAGGTCGCAGTTCATTATCGTATTCAATGAGTGCACGGGTAATACCATGCCGAATTGCGCCGGCCTGGCCGCTCATGCCACCGCCCTTTACGGTAACCGTAATATCAAAATCACCCAGCGTATTGGACGTATCCAGTGGCTGGCGCACAATCATGCGGGCAGTTTCACGACCGAAGTAGGTATCAAGGGGACGCTTGTTAACAACGATGTCGCCTTTACCCTTGCGCAGAAAAACCCGCGCAGTTGATGTCTTGCGGCGTCCGGTACTGTAATAGGTATCGCTCATGCTGTGATTCCTGTTGCTGATGTCATTCCTGGCCAATCGTCTTTGTTTAACAAGGTGACCAGATTAAAAATTCAGTGGCTTTGGTTGCTGGGCAGCATGCTGATGGTCTGGCCCACCGTAAACCTTTAACTTGCGAAACATAGCGCGACCCAGAGGATTCTTGGGCAACATACCCTTAACAGCCAGTTCAATGACCCTGCCCGGGGCCTTTTCCTGCATCTTTTCAAAGTTGGCCGACTTGAGGCTGCCAATGTAACCGGTGTGATGATAGTACATCTTGTCCGTTGCCTTGCGGCCGGTGACATGCACCTTGTCGGCATTCACCACAATGATGTAATCACCCGTATCAACATGGGGCGTATAGATAGGTTTATGCTTTCCGCGCAGGCGGTGCGCAATTTCAGAGGCCAGCCGGCCCAATGTTTTACCTGCAGCATCAACGACATACCAGTCGCGATTCACTTCGTGTGCTTTTGCGGAAAATGTTTTCATCAGTATTAGCTCTAGGTCTTGCCAGATCAAAGAGCGGGGATGTTACAAAAGTCGCCGTTAACTTACAAGGTTTCTATCTGAAACAGCATCTTTAAATTCAGCACGACGCTCCCGGCATCCATGCCTCCCGCGACATACCTACATCCCTGCTAGGCAAAAAAAAGCGCGGTCCAATATGGCCGCGCTTAATAAACCTCCTTGGGGGGGAGGTGGAGGAGCGCTGACCGGCTAAATAGGGGGGCAAGCCAATCAGCGTGTTAGTATCTTCTAATATAATGTCCTTCTTGTCAACCCCTAAAGCGGCAGTGGATCTCGGATAGCCATGGAGTCTTCTAAGTGCTTGATAATATTGACTAACCGAAGCATTTGTCACTTTATCTAATGATATCAACAGGCTACAGGCATCCACCTGACACCTAGATTCTCAGGCGTTCCACCACCCGCCCGTTCACCAGGTGCTCATCAATGATCTCGTCAATATCCTCGCGATCAACATAGCTGTACCAGACCGATTCAGGATACACGACCATCACGGGTCCATCCGCACAGCGATCCAGGCAGCCCGCGGTATTAATCCTGACACCACCTTCGCCGCTAAGCCCCAGCTCCTTGCAGCGACGCTTCGCATAATCACGGATACCCTGCGCATCGAATCGCTGACAGCAGTCACGGCCATCTTCACGCAGATTAGTGCAGAAAAAAACATGATATCTGTAGTAGGACATATTCCATTCATTCCATCGGGGACGTTGTTACAGGAACATGCTATCTTAAAGTGATGCTAGAGCGTAAACAGACTTTTACTGACCGGCTGATTGCACATACCGACCAGGCACTGCGGACCGTTTTTGGAGAACCCTTTGGCTCCGGACGGGAAAACCCGGCAGAACCGTTCAGCGAACAGGAGCTCTCAACGGCCGAAAAGACCAGAAGTATCCGCCTGATGCGTGTCAACCATGCCGGTGAAGTATGCGCCCAGGCGCTCTATCAGGGTCAGGCACTGACGGCTCATCAGCATGAAACACGACAGCAAATGAAGCAGGCTGCAATAGAAGAAAATGACCATCTTGCCTGGTGCCGGCAACGTGTCAAGGAACTGGGCGGTCATACCAGCCTGCTTAACCCGATATGGTATACCGGTTCGCTTGCGATCGGCGCAGCTTCAGGTCTGCTGGGGGACAAATGGAGCCTTGGATTTCTTGCAGAGACCGAGAACCAGGTTGTCAAACATATTGAAGGTCATCTACGGCAACTGCCCGCAGGTGATAGCAAGTCTCATGCGATTCTGGAACAAATGAAAACCGATGAAGCGAAGCATAAAGCCAGTGCACTGAATGCCGGTGGTACCGCCCTGCCCGACCCGGTTAAAAAGATGATGACGCTCGTATCAAGGGTAATGACCTCGACTGCATCACGGATCTAGTCGCCCCTGGCTGAACTGTGCGACATGTTGCGTCCGTAAAACATCTCCAGCATCTCCTTCCTGACCTGCTTACATATCTTGTCCTGCTCGGCATCGGACAGCGCCTCCTTGCCGACCCCAAACAGATAATCATCCAGGTCAAAGTCCTTCAGCATCATCTTGGTATGAAACATGTTTTCCTGGTACACATTAACGTCGATCATCTGGTATTGCTGACGCGTATCGCGAGACATGAAATTCTGTATCGAGTCTATCTTGTGGTCGATAAAATGTTTCCTGCCACGCACATCGCGTGTAAAGCCGCGCACGCGATAATCAAGAATGACAATATCCGACTCAAAAGTATGTATCAGATAGTTCAATGCCTTCAGGGGTGATACCCGGCCACAGGTTGAGACATCAATATCGACACGGAAGGTGCTGATACCATGGTCAGGGTGACTTTCAGGATAGGTGTGTACAGTGATATGACTCTTGTCCAGATGCGATACCACAGCCTCTGGCAATGGCCCCGGCGCCATGGTATTTGACAGCAACTCTGAGGCCACAGGCTCCTCAGAAATCAACATGGTGACACTGGCGCCCTGCGGCTCATAGTCCTGACGCGCCGTATTCAGAATATTGGCACCGATAATATTGGCAACATCATTCAGGATATCGGTGAGGCGGTCGGCATTATATACTTCATTTATATACTCGATATATTCTCTGCGGTGTGCAGCCTTATGCGCATATGCGATATCGTAAATATTAAAGCTGAGCGTCTTGGTCAGGTTGTTGAAGCCGTGTAATTTAAGTTTTCGCATTGTTGACTTCCAAAACAGGGAACACCTGGCGCGACCGGATTAATCTGCAATGGGCAGATGGTAGATGAGCTGCACCACAGTACCTTCCGGGTCTGCGCAGTAGAAGCTACGCGCGCCATCGCGGTGAGTAATGGGAGTCGTCTTGATAGCAATATCGCTGGCCGTGAGGAATGCATACCAGTCATCGACCTGCGCTTCACTGGCGACAAAGAACCCCAGATGATCCAGCCGCTGCCCTGATTCCGCCAGACACTGACCAGCAACCCGATGCAGCGCCAGGTTGTCATTGCCCGAGGTTAAATAAACATTGTCCGCGTCCGGACGCCACTCAACGGCCATGCCAAGCATTTCAACATAGAACTTTTCACAGGCCTCAAGGTCGCTGACATTCAGAGCAACATGCCGCATGCCCAGGGTTCTTTGCGGGCGCTGCATTACCCGGCCTCAGCGGCTGTATCAACAATCTCGTAGTCATGCGTGATTGTTGCTGTCTTGCCAAGCATGATCGATGCGGAACAGTACTTCTCGGCAGAGAGTTCCACGGCACGGGCGACCTGTCTGTCGGACAATGCGTGGCCGGTTACAACAAAATGCACATGAATTCTGGTAAACACCTTCGGATCTGTATCAGCACGTACAGCATCAAGATCAACCACACAGTCGTCAATCTGCTGCCTTGCCTTCCTGAGTATCATCACCACATCAAATGCCGTACAGCCTCCCATGCCAAGCAACAGCATTTCCATGGGACGAATACCAAGATCACGCCCGCCACTCTCGGGAGCACCATCCATAACCAGCGAATGGCCACTACCGGATTCCCCGACAAATGTCATTGCCTCAACCCATTTAACGCGCGCTTTCATTAATACACCCGAGCATCGAAAAGCGTGAATCCTATCACAGTTCGAGACATTAATTTACGATGTACCAGTAACCCTAAAGCTATTGCCTGACTACCCGATAAAGAGTCATGCAAGCACTTCCACTGACATTTGAAGCCAATAACACGCCGCTACCGGGCAGCGTCAACCCCTGTATTGCGCGATTCCTTGAACACTGCCACCGTCGAAAATATCCGAACAAGAGCGTCATCATATACGCGGGCGATCAGCCGGATGTCCTCTACTACATCATCAGCGGCTCAGTCAGCGTGCTGATCGAGGATGAGGACGGTCATGAAATTGTTCTCGCCTACATCAATGCCGGTGGCTTCTTCGGCGAAATGGGACTGTTCGGCGAGAGCCCCAATCGCAGCGCATGGATACGTACCCGTATTGAATGCGAAGTAGCCGAAATCAGCTATTCGCGTTTCCGCTCACTCGCGAAGGAAGATCCGGATATTCTGCTTGAATTGACCGCCCAACTGGCCACCCGCCTGCGCAAGACCAGTCGTAAAGTCAGTAACCTTGCCTTCCTCGACGTCACCGGACGCATCGCACACACCCTGCTTGAATTATGCAAGGAACCGGATGCGATGACCCACCCGGATGGTATGCAGATCAGGATCACACGTCAGGAAATAGGACGCATTGTGGGTTGCTCGCGCGAGATGGCGGGCCGGGTGCTGAAGTCACTCGGTGAACAGGGACATATCTCGGTAAAGGGCAAAACGATTGTTGTATTCGGGACGCGCTGAGACTGCCGTCCCCTGAATCACCCTAGGAAAAAAGTTCTGCCAGCCGCTCGCCGGGATCGGGTGCCTTCATAAACGCCTCTCCAACCAGAAACGCATTCACACCACGTGTGCGCATCAGGCTCACGTCCTCAACTGTATGTATTCCACTCTCCGTCACCACGATACGGTCTTCAGGAATCTGCGCCAGCAAGTCCAGGGTTACATTCAGACTCGTTTGAAAAGAACGCAGATCACGGTTGTTTATTCCCAGCAACGGTGCTGGAATCGCCAGGGCACGCTCCAGTTCCACAGCATCATGCACCTCAACCAGCGCATTCATGCCAAGATCAGTGGTCAATTGTAACAGCTCGAGCAGCCTGGCATCATTTAATGCCGCGACGATCAGCAGCACAGCATCCGCGCCCAGCACGCGCGCCTCATACACCTGGTATGGATCAACAATAAAATCCTTGCGCAATACCGGCAGACTAGAGGCAGCGCGCGCCTGCTGCAGATAGGCATCAGCGCCCTTGAAAAAATCAACATCCGTCAGCACAGACAGACAGGCCGCTCCAGCTCTCTCGTAACTTGCCGCAATCTGGCCAGGATTAAAATCCTCGCGCAACAGGCCCCGGCTTGGCGACGCCTTTTTTATCTCGGCAATAACGGCTGCATGTCCTGCCTGCAATCTATCTTGCAGGTGCTCAATAAATCCACGCGGCGTCCCCGCCTCCGCCACTCGCTGCGCCAGTTCCTCCATGCTGATATTGCGAACACGCTCGTCGATCTCCTCGACCTTGCGCGCAAGAATACGCTTCAGGATATCAGGTGTGTCACTCATAGCTTTCAGACCGTATTGGATGCTTTAATCAATGCCGCAAAGGTCTGTTTTGCCTTGCCGCTGGCGATAACCTCGCCGGCCAGATCGACACCCTGCTGCAGAGTTGCCGTCAGGTCGGCAGCATAAATCGCCGCGCCGGCATTCAGGCAGACGATATCGCGAGCAGGACCTGGCTGGTTATCGAAAACCTCATTGATCATTGCCAGGCTCTGCTCAGCATCTGCAACAGCAAGGCTGTCAAGACCTGCACGCTGCATACCGAACGCCTCTGGCGCAACGGTATACCTTGCGATTTCTCCATTCCTGAGTTCCGCAACCCGTGTTGCTGCGGCAATACTGATTTCATCCAGGCCGTCTTCTGCATGCACAACAAGCACATGCTGACTACCCAGTTGCTTGAGCACCTGCGCCAGCGGCTCAACCCAGTCCTGACTGAATACACCGAGCACCTGGTTCGGGGCACCGGCAGGATTGGTCAACGGACCCAGCAGATTGAACAGGGTCCGGACGCGCATTTCCTTGCGCGGACCAATCGCATACTTCATGGCGCTGTGGTGCTGCGGCGCAAACAGAAAGCCGACTCCCACCTGCTCGATACAGGCTGCTACCTGTGTCGGGTCTAGGTCGAGTTTCACACCAGCAGCCTCCAGTACATCGGCACTGCCGGAACTGCTGGAAACAGAGCGATTACCATGCTTTGCCACACGCCCCCCGGCGGCAGCGGTGACAATGGCACTCGCCGTGGAAATATTAAAGGTACTGGCACCATCACCACCGGTGCCACAGGTATCCACCAGGTGTGGCCCGGAAACGTCAACGGCAGTCGCCAGTTCACGCATGACCCTGGCCGCCGCCGCAATCTCGTCAACCGTCTCTCCCTTCATGCGCAATCCGACCAGGAAACCTCCGATCTGTGCGGCTGTCGCCTGTCCGGTCATGATCGAGCGCATCACCATTTCCATTTCATCAGCGCTCAGATCGCGACGATCGATAACGGCTGTAATGGCTGTTGCAATATCCATTGATGTGTTCCTGTATTGATTTAACGGCTAACCCGGAAAAACAATGCTGATATTCACGTCTTACCCAGAAAGTTACGCAGCAGGTCATGCCCGCAACCGGTCAAGATCGATTCCGGGTGGAACTGCACCCCCTCTACCGCCAGCGTCTTGTGTCGCACACCCATAATCTCGTCCAGTTCTCCGTTATCAGTCGTCGTCCAGGCGGTGACCTCCAGGCACTCGGGCAGAGATGCCTGCTCGATCACCAGAGAATGATAACGCGTCGCCTCAAAGGGATTCGGCAAACCGTTGAACACCCCGCTGTCGTTATGGGAAATCATGGAGGTCTTGCCATGCATGATCGCACGCGCATGTCCGATGCGACCACCAAAGGCCTGACCGATACTTTGATGACCCAGGCACACGCCCAGGATAGGCACACGACCGGCAAACTGTTTTATGGTATCGATGGAAACACCGGCCTCATTCGGCGTGCACGGACCGGGGGAAATAACGATCTTCGCCGGTTTCAGGTCTTCTATTTCCTGCAGGGTAATCTGGTCGTTTCGGTAAACGCGTACATCCGCACCAAGCTCACCCAGGTACTGAACAAGGTTGTAGGTAAAGGAGTCATAATTATCGATCATCAGGAGCATACTCAGTGTCTCCCTTCCAGTCCGCGACAGGCCATGGCCACGGCACGGAATATTGCGCGCCCCTTGTTCATGGTTTCTTCCCATTCACTAGCAGGTATCGAGTCCGCAACTATGCCCGCTCCGGCCTGTATATGCAGAGTTCTATCCTTGATCACGGCTGTACGTATCGCGATCGCCGTGTCCATGTTTCCAGACCATGACAGATACCCCACGGCACCGGCATAGACCCCCCGCTTGACCGGTTCCAGTTCATCGATTATTTCCATGGCACGAATTTTCGGTGCACCACTCACCGTGCCGGCCGGGAAGGTCGCCCGCAGTACATCAATCGCGCTCATGCCTGGCTGAATGCGGCCAATGACATTGGAGACGATGTGCATGACATGCGAGTAACGTTCAATGACCATCTTCTCCGTCAACTCAACACTACCTACCCTGCTGACCCGTCCGACATCGTTTCGCCCAAGATCGATCAGCATCAGATGTTCAGCCAGTTCTTTCGGATCAGCCAGCAAATCAAGTTCCAGCATCTTGTCTTCTGTCTCATCCTTGCCACGCGGCCGGGTACCGGCAATGGGTCGTACCGTCACCACATCATCCTCAAGGTGCACCAGTATCTCGGGCGAAGACCCAACGACCTGGAATTCTCCGAGATTCAGGTAGTACATATAGGGAGATGGATTCAGGTTACGCAAGGCACGGTACAAGTCCAGTGGTGGCGCTGCATATACCACAGACATGCGCTGTGACAGCACCACCTGCATGGCATCACCTTCCACAATGTAGTCCTTGATTCTGTCGACTGCCGCCTCAAAGCCTTCACGCGTGAAACCGGAAACGAAATCGGTCTCCTCAACCGTCTCATTGTCGCCTATATGCGTTTCATAGCCGGATGCTAGCAGCCGTAGCCGGGTTTCCAGTTCGTCCAGACGGGCATGCCCCTGCGCCAAGGCATCACCCGCTTCGGGATCGACGTGCACAATCAACTGCAGGGTACCTGCGAGATTATCAAAGACCAGCAGTTCGTCCGACACCATCAGCAGGATATCCGGACAACCGATCAGATCCGGCTTGCTGGATGTGGCCAGCCGCGGTTCTATATAGCGCACGGTGTCATAACCAAAATAGCCGACCAGGCCGCCGTTAAAGCGCGGCAGGTCCGGTAATTCAGGCGCCCGGTAGCGCGACTGAAAGGTCTCTATCCAGGCCAGCGGGTCATCACAATGGCTCGATTCAACCATCATGCCATCCTGCAGCAAGGTGACATCGTGATCGTTGATGCACAATACCGTCGAGCACGGCAGCCCGATAATGGAATAACGCCCCCATTTTTCGCCGCCATGAACAGACTCGAACAGGTAGGAGTAAGGCTTGTCAGCCAGCTTTATAAAGGTGCTGACGGGGGTATCGAGGTCAGCAAGCACTTCACGGCTCACAGGAATGCGATTGTATCCCTGGCTGGCCAGGGCAGTGAATTGTTCAGGTGTCATTACAGTCACTTTTGAGAAAACCGGGTTGCACAAGGCAGCAAATCGAACAGCAGGCATTCTGCCGCCATCGACTGCTGACATGGTGCTGCGTCAGGTTTAACTCTCCAGTGAATTGCACGTTCTTCAAGCAGCCTGTTCCAGTAATGGCATTATTTCTGTCAGCGTATCGATCACGGCATCGGGTGCCGCCTCACGTATATCAACGCCATGATTATAGCCATAACTCATGCAAACAATCTGGAACCCGGCAGCCCGCGCGGCTGCCACATCACTGACAGAGTCCCCGATCATCATGGCATCGGATGGCTGACAGCCAAGTAGTTCCGCAGCGTGCAGTAACGGCGCCGGGTCCGGCTTCTTTTTCGTCAACGTATCACCGCTGATGACAATAGAGAAGTCATCATAGACACCGAGATCCTTTAACAGCGGTTCGGTAAATTGAGCCGCCTTGTTGGTCACGCAGCCGAGGCGGTAATTCGCTGCTTTCAGCCTGTCAAGCCCCTCGCGCACACCGGGATAGAGACAGGAGCGCCTGGAGGTGTTCTCCGCGTATAGCCCGAGAAATACCGGGTAGGCACGTTCAAAATCTGCCTCATCCGGCTCACCTCGCAAGGCCCCGACCAGCGCCCTCCTGACGAGCCTCTCGACACCGTTCCCCACCCAGTCGCGAACCCGCATTTCACCATGAGGCTCACGTCCGAGTACTGTCATCATCTCATCCACGCAATAGGCAAGATCCGGTACGCTATCGACCAGCGTACCGTCGACATCAATCAGAATCATTTCGGGTTTACGCATCACGTCTGGCTCAGGCAACGGCCCTGGCAATCTCGGCACGCATGGAATCAATTGTCGCCTTGTAGTCACCTGCACCGAAGATTGCAGAGCCGGCAACAAAGGTATCCGCACCGGCGGCGGCAATTTCACCGATATTGTCCACTTTGACACCACCATCGATTTCCAGCCGGATATCCAGACCACTGTCATCAATGATCTTGCGAGCCTCACGCAGTTTAACCAATGCTTCGGGAATAAAACTTTGCCCGCCAAACCCCGGGTTGACCGACATCAGCAGGATCATGTCGACCTTGTCAATCACATGTTTCAGGTAATCAAGCGGTGTTGCAGGATTAAATACCAGTCCGGATTTACAACCGCTTTCACGTATCAGCATCAGCGAACGGTCGATGTGCTCGCTGGCCTCCGGGTGAAAGGTAATATAGGTAGCGCCTGCCTTGGCAAAGTCAGGGATAATCCGGTCCACCGGCTTCACCATGAGGTGCACGTCAATATCAGCAGTGACCCCGTGGTTGCGCAATGCCTCGCACACCAGTGGTCCAATCGTAAGATTGGGCACGTAATGATTGTCCATGACATCGAAATGCACAATATCTGCACCGGCATCCAGCACCTGTGTAACCTCTTCTCCCAGACGTGCAAAATCCGCTGACAGTATGGATGGTGCAATCTTGTAATCGGCCATGTTGTTGTCCTCACTAGGAATTTCAAAGGGTTGTGCGAAAAAATTTGAAGGCGCACTTTAACCCAACGGCGCGGAATTTTCAGCATATCGAGGACAGAAAATGGCTAAATAAATACACCGCCACTACCGGCATTCAATCCAGCCCGCAGCTGCCTGCCATGCCACAGGTAATCCCGCTTTCTTTTTAAATGCAAACAGTTATGATTCATTCTGAAACCTGCCTGCTAACAAATTAGCCACACCCGCAACGGCGCATTTGAAAAAGTGTATAAACGGCCAGTGCGCGCCAGAGTGTCGGACCCGGGCTGTCCGGCAGCCAGCCTTGAAAATTAGCTAATACTGAACTGCTTGCCAAGCATGGATGCAAGTTTTATAACTGGCGCTATAGCATTCAATTATTACCGCTTCACTGTCCGGCTTGTATCAAACGAGTTGGCAACCTGACACAAGGGAGAAATTGAAATGACAAAAACATATCAACCCCGCCTCGGTGACTGGTACCGGTCGATCAACGGAGACAAATTCGAAATTGTGGCACTCGACGAGGATGTTGACACCATGGAGATTCAGCATTTTGACGGCGCCATTGAGGAGATCGATTTCGACAGCTGGAATGAAATGGAGGTAATCCCGATTGAACCGCCGGAGGACTGGTCAGGTTCCCTGGATATAGAACGCGATGATTACGGGGTGGACCTTGAACTGACATCCCCCAATGATCATATCAATCCGCTGGACGAGGTTGACTAGTTATACGCCTGTCTAAACCACCTGAAACAGCCCCTGACCAGACAGCTTAAATAGCACTTAACCGCCTCTGCCTGCTGCCGATAGCCTTGTTAAGGCAACCGCAGGAGAGGCATCATGGCAGTTATTTATGAAATCGAAAGTGGCACAATCGTGTCGGAAAACAACGGTATTACCACCATCAAGAACCATGACCAGCTGCCTGAATACGGCGTTGCCCTGCAGCCAGTCGAGACCACAACAGCAGTCACGAAGCCCGGCCCCTGTGACGAGTATATGAGCATCATCAGGGAACTACTGAAAGATCTCTGAATTCACTCCCCGACTCGCAACAACAAACCACGCTGACGCGCACTGTTAAAAGCAAGCAGGAATGCTCCTGCTCCCAGCAATAGATAAAGAATATTCAAGACAGCTGCCTGCCACATCAGGTCACCACGGAAATTGTGTTCGAACATCAGCGCGCGCATACCCTCAAACACGTGACTGGAAGGCAGAAACCAGGCGACATGCTGCAGCCATTCCGGCAACACCGATATCGGGTAGTAGATACCACTGATGGGCGCTATCGCAAAGATCGAAACCCAGGCAAGACTTTCGGCCCCCAGTCCAAAACGAAGCACCAGCCCTGACACCAGCAAGCCAATCGCCCATCCCATCACCAGCAAGCTCGCAAAGAACCCGAGCAGCGGCAACCCCAACCCGAAAATCGAAAAATCATACAGCGGAATTGCCAGCAAGGCTGCACCACCGATTCCTATCAGTGTCCGCAGCAGGCTAATTGTCATTAATGCACCTATCAACTCTGATACACGCAAGGGACTAACAAAAAGGTGCCCGAGATTACGAGAGTACATCTCCTCGAAGAATGGCAATGACACGCCCAGATGTGCTCGAAAAAGCACATCCCAGAGCAACACAGCCGCCATTAATACACCGGAAGCCTGGGCGACCCAGGTACTGTTGGTTACCAGAAACTGGCTGATAAATCCCCACAATATCAATTGCACGGCCGGCCAGTAGATCAGCTCCAGAATGCGCGGCCATGAACGCCGCAACAGATAAATATACCGCAGCACCATGGCCGTTATACGTCCCATTGATTTCATCAATCAGGCACCGCATTCCCGACCCGGCCGGTATCACGGGCAACATCAATAAACACATCTTCCAGGGTGGTACGGCCATAACGTTGCAATAGTTGAACCGGAGATCCACGGTCAACCAGCCGTCCGCTGCGCATCATGATTACATCATCACACAGACGCTCGACCTCCAGCATATTATGTGTTGCCATCAACACAGTCGCACCACTGTCCTGCTGATAGTCAAACAACAACTGGCGGACAGATGCAGCTGTATCCGGATCGAGTGAAGCTGTTGGCTCATCTAGCAAGAGTACTTCGGGTCTGTTGAGCAGCGATTTTGCCAGTGCCACGCGTGTCTTCTGGCCAGCCGATAGCGAACCACAGGCGCGATCCATGAACGCAGCAATATCAAGCTGGCCTGCAAGATCCTGCAGACGCTGTTTCAGCTGTGTAATGCCATACAAACGGCCATATACCGAGAGGTTCTCTCTGACGGTCAGGCGCTGCGGCAGATCGACATAGGGCGAGGAAAAGTTCATGCGATCCAGCACCTGATAACGATGTGCAAGCATATCCGTACCAAGAATGGAAAGCTTGCCCGCTGACGGCAGTAGCAGGCCCAGCAACATTGACAGCACGGTTGTTTTGCCGGCACCGTTACCACCCAGCAGTGCACAGATGGTACCACCTTCAATACTGAAACTGACGGCATCAACGGCCAGCACATCATCGTAATACTTGCTGACTCCCTGCAATTCAATAGCCGGGGTATTATCCACCTGAGTAGCTGTCCTCGGGAAACTCGCCGTGCAGTACCACGATCTCGCCCGCCTCAACCATCACCGGGACAGGTGTAAGCCGCTCGCCTGCACAGGGGCCAGCGACACAGCGGCCGTCATAGAGGCGAAACAGGGCAGCATGCGTAGCACACTGGATGTAATCCTTGTCAAGACTCAGGAACTGGTCCGGCACCCAGTCCAGGGGACCACCCGTATGCGGACAGCTGTTCAGATAAGCAAATACCTGCCGTCCCAGCCGAACGATAAATACATCATGCAGCCGTTCATTCACACGCAACTCAACCCCGCGGCTATCAGGGTCATTCAACTCATCAAGAAGACAGACAACCGTGCGATCAGGCGTCGTCATGGATGTGATGACCGAATACCAGTCACTGGCATCTGTTGTTTGTAATGAGGAAAAAGTCCAGCCATAGCGGCAGACTACGGAGAGCTGCAGTTTTTATCAACCACTGGTTTGAAAGTAGCGAGACAGGCCTATAGCGGGCTATCAGTGCTCGCGGACAACACGAAATCCGAGGTTGTCAAGACGTGTATCCTGGTCATACCGACTGCGCTTGGCATTGCGTAAGGTATCAAGTGGACTGGTATAGGCACCACCACGCACAACCCGCATGACGCATTCAGGGGACTGCCAGGCACTGCCATCCAGAGGAGCATTGTGGTAGCTGCCATGATAACAATCAGCCGTCCATTCCTGGACATTACCGGTCACATCATGCAGTCCAAAATCATTGGCCCCGAAGCTGCCAACAGGGGCCGTGCTCGTACCGTCCCAGTCACTGCCGCAGTTAAAGCAATTTGCATGCAGCTTGTCACTTTCATCGTGCCACCAGAAACTGGCGACACTTCCGGCACGGGTGAAATACTCCCATTCAGCTTCTGATGGCAAACGGTATGTCTGCCCTGTTTGCCCTGAAAGCCAGCGGGCATAGGCGCGCGCATCGTCCCAGGAAACATTGATCACCGGGTGCCCAGCACGGCCCCAGGATTCGTCGTAAGGCAGCCGGCGCCCGGTCGCACGTGCAAACCTGTCATATTCCTCAAATGTTACTTCATATTTACCGACAGAAAAGGCAGCGATATTCACCAGGTGCCGCGGCCCCTCGTCAAAATTCAGGGAGTTTCCGACACTACCCATTTCATAGCTGCCAGCCGGTAGTTCAACCATCACCGGACCCTGACCACCAAGCTTCAGGTTTTCACGGTAGGAGCGGCCGGCAACCACAGGTGTCTGTTGAATCACCCGGGCAACCTCATCAACCTGTGGTTGTATCCGAACCTCATCGGGTACCGATAGCTGTTCCGTGACGCCTTGCGCAGCACCATGTGAGTCCTCAATGGTTGCTGCGATCGTCTCGATTGCCACGTCATCAGACGCGACGGGGTCAGCTTCCGGCTGCACAGCGAGCGGTGCTTGTTGTGTTGTGTTGCTGTCGGACAAAGGAACACTCACATCGATCAACAACCAGCCAGCCAGCATACACGCAACCACCGCACACAACCCGATTGCAGCAAGCGGCCAGCGCCGCTGCCTGTCGTTGCGCTTGCTGTCCACCCGGGGTGGCTGATCCCTATCCCGCTCACCCTCCTGCGAAGCATCCGGCATTACCGCCTGCCGTGTATACTGTTCAGGTCCAGGGTGCACAGAATTCGAAACCTTCTCATCAAGGGACGGCACATGTATAGGCTCGCCCGGTACTTCTGCAGAATGCAGCTGCTGCTGGAGCGAATCACGTTCCTGTCGCAGCCTTTCACAGGCTGCCTCTGCCTCTGCACGCAAGCGTAATGCTATCTCAACATTCTTCTTGCTTTCATTCAACTCACTGCGCAATTTTGCCGGGTCTTCGACCTGTTCACTCACCCCCATAAGGCCACGTGCGACCTCCACCTCTCCACGCAACGCATTCATCCTGTCGCGCAATGACTGCTGTTCCTGGAGGGCTGTATCGCGTTCTTCCGTGTATTGTTTCAACTGCGATTCTAGCTGGGAGATAGTTGCTAGCGCCTGCTGATTCTGCTCTTCCATCAAGTCGATATCAATCTTTCTGCGGTCTTTTTCCTCACGGGCAAGTGCCGCAATTTCATCGTGCGCCTTTTTCAATTCCTGCTGGAGCCTGTTAACCTGGTCTTCGGTTTCGACATGCGTTGCAAGCAGCACACGCACGCGTTCCTGCTCTTCCTGTCTTGCGACATCGCGTGCCTGTTCAATAGCGCCATTGTGATTTGACAGATTGGTTTCATGCTCTTTCGCAATCAAGGCAAGCTGTTCCTTCAGCTCGCGCTGTCGAGCCGCCATTTCGGAGCGTTCTTCCGCACGTGCCTGCCGTTCAGCATGCAGTTGATCCCGCAAATTATCGACATCTTCACGTGCATCTTCACGGGCTTTTTGATGGTCCGTCGTCTGTTGCTCAACCTTTTTCCGCAGTCTGTCAATTTGTCCCTGCAGCTCTTTTTCATTATCGTTTTTACGTGTCAGATCCTCGTGCGCCTTCTGCAGGGATGCATTATGCTCATCCTCAAGCGCCTTGGCCCGATCTTCCTGCTGTTCGAGCTGCAGCTGCAGGTCGCTCAATTGCTGCTGCAATTCCTCACGGTGTTGCTGAAATATCTCAGACTCGCTCTCGCGCAGTGCCAGCTGCTCCTGCAGTGAATTCCGGTATGCAAGCTGTTCCTCATCTTGCTTCTCTACAGCACTTGTTTTTTCCTGTACTTCCTGCAATTGCGACTGTAACTGTTGCAGTTGCTCATTCGAAGCAGATGCGACTGACTCCGCCTCCTGCCTGAGTGACTCTATCTCGCTTTCCAGCTGCTGTTTCTGTGCCGCACTGTCTGCTAGTTGTTGCTGTAGCTGTTCGCGCCCTGTTAGTACCGTCTGCAACTCATCATCCAGCCTGGACCGATCGCGCTTGAGTTCAACCTGCGTAATTTCAAGTCGTTCATTCTTTTCATTGGATTTGTCGAGCAGTGCCTTCAGCTCAGCCTCGAGCGCAGATTTGTCTTCGCTGGATTGCATTACTGCTGATGACAGCTCCTCGCGGAGTCCGGTCACGATCTGCTGTTCGCCAACCAGAGCTTGCTGCAATGCTGTCCGCTCTGCATCCCATTCCGACTGCTGTCGCTGAGCGGCTTCATTCAATACCTGCTTGTCAGCCAGCAGGTTCTCCAGCAGCTCCCTTTGCTCATCCAGTTGCACACTGGTATCACGCAACTGGGTACGTAATATCTCGTTATCCCGTTGCAGTGCCTGCAATGACTCGTTGGCTGCAACCTGGACCGCTGATGCCTCCGACAATTGCTGCTGTTGCCGTTCGAGGGCTTCCTGCAAGACCCTGATCTGCTCATCAGATTGCTGCTGCTGTGCGGCTGACTCCATCGCAAGCAGCTGCTCTGTGATGCATTCTTCAGGCGCTTGGTATGTCTCTAATTGTGCTGTTAATGCCTCATTTTCGGAACGCAAATCCTCCAGCAATGATTCAACTTCAGCTGGCTGCTGGATCACAACATCGTCTTTCGCAGCTTCTGGCCCGGCAGTGTCGTCCTGACCGTCACCAGCAAAGCTATCTCCCGCATCTGTTTGTCCGGGAAACTCGTGCATAGCCCCTGCATTATCGACTTCCCCAGCAACCCCCTCGGTGCAAGTATCACCCGTATGTACCTCCTCCGGGGACTCGATGGCACTGCTTGACAGGCCGGGGATACCTCCCTCCAGCACATACACATCAAAGCCCTTGTGGCCTAACAGGAAACCGGCTGATTCACTGCGTCTTCCGGTGTCACAGCACATGATGTATTTGGAGTTGAAGACCAGTTCTGACAGCTCATTTCGCAAGCGGAATAACGGAATATTGACACTATCCTCGAAGGCACCGTTTTTATATTCATCCACCGTCCTGACATCCACCCAGATGGCACCGTCATCAACCATCGCTGCTGCTTGCTCATAATTCACCCGCCTGACCAACTGATTATTCAGCAACTCGATAAAATCCCGCTTCGCCAGGCGCATCAGCATCCCGTCAGCCAGCACTGACACCGTGGCATTACGTTCACCATCTGACAACAGTGCATCTTCACCAAAGGAATCGCCCTCACCCAGTTCAGCCAACAATTGTGGCTCACCATCGGGAGAATCCTGTCTGGTTACTGCGCAACGGCCTTCATGTATCGTGTAGAAATAATCACCGCTATCCCCCTGGCGTATGATCGTATCGCCCGCTTTTACCGGTAACGACTCCATCTTCATCAGCAAGCTCTGGATCTTCGAGGGCGGTATATGAATAAAAGCTTCAGACTGCAGGATACGCGTCATCCAGTCTTCATTCGTTTCAGCACCAATTTCAAACACTTCGGCTGTACTGGACTGATCCCATGTCAGAAAGACATCGAGCAGGCCGGAATCGATCTTCGCGACAACGACCTTGTTCACAGCTCGCGCTGCCAGAGAGCGTGGTTGCTGGTTAGCAATCGGATAGCGACTTATATCGGTGCCAGCCTCGACTTCGCTGGTGATCTTCCTGAAACCGTCAATCAGGTTAACCTTACCTTCCAGCAGATAGATAGACTGGTTGTCCCTGTCCCCCTTGCGGAACAGATAGCGACCCGCCAGCACTTCCTCGATGATGACTTTCTCCAGCAGCTCCCTGAAGCGTTGCGCAGATAGCGCATTCAGCGGAACCAACTCCTGCAGAAGCTTGTTATCCACCGCTAGATTCTTCGCTGCGCGCATATTCACTGATCCGATTCCTGTGATGCTGTCAATTACCCCGCTCACGGGGCTCCGCCACGGCAAAATGCCGCACTATGCTTATCGGCAAAAACAGCCTGAAATTAAGCAGAAGAGCAGTATCAAAAAAAGATGCATAACAGGAGACAGCAGAGAACAGGTAAACGCCTCGCACCAGATTTGCGGGGATCAATCTGCAACCAGTAGCAGGCTATCGGCCACGTGGGTGAATTACTGCAGACCGTTATATGCAGTGTAATAATGACTTATTTATACCAGATATCAGCTAGTTGTATTCACTCCCAGACAGCCACAGAGGATGCGAAACGGCATCCGAGTAACGCGTGGCAATACCGGACAATCCGCCTGCCACTTGCAGCCAGCACCGTCGGCAACATTACTGACGGCAAGCATGATCCGCTATTACCAGTAACCCTGCATGACTCGACCACTATGTAGTTGCCGGTAGTCAGCTGCCACAACACGAAACATGATGACAAATACATCCATGCCGACATCTTCCGGATAGCCATGAAGTACTGCAATAGTAGGTGTTTTCTTGGTTTAAAACGCTTTAACATTTCTATTATTGTGCTATCTTACGCGTGCTATTAATCTCACCACCTGAAGAGGAGCGACAACGAATGGCTGTTAGAAAGAAAGCGACAACCAAAAAGAAGACCGCCGCCAAGGCAGCAATGAAACCAACCACCAAGTCTGAAACTCTCAACTACATCGCCGAAGCAACCGAACTGACCAGAAAGGACGTGGGTGCGGTTTTTGATGCGCTCTCAGCACTCATCAAGCGCGACCTCAAGGGCAGGGGCAGGCCTGGCGTCTATACGGTTCCCGGCCTGATGAAGGTCAAAGTCGTTCGCAAACCGGCTACCAGAGCACGTAAGGGCACCAACCCGTTTACTGGTGAAGAAATGATGTTCAAGGCTAAACCGGCGCGCAATGTCGTGAAGGTACTGCCATTGAAGGGCCTGAAGGAAATGGTCTGAATTGATTCTTGATTCCACGGGGCCACTCACGGCCCCGTTTTTTTTCATTCTGGACGGCGCAGGCATCAACTCCGCAAGCGTCTACCACCACGCTCCTGCATCCTGGTTCTGATGAACAGCTTGTGCGGCACATACAACAGGTCTGCCACCTTCCTGACAAGATGCTCTTCATGCTTATCAACGTGACCATCTGCAAATGTTACTGCCCACAACAACCTGACGATGTCTGTTCTTTATTCAAGACTGCAGTCAGTGGCAATCAGTCGAGTCACTGTATACATTGATGTCTCTCTTCAACGTGATTCCCGGCAGCCTCTGCAATTTCAACAGCCCAACCGGCTGACACAGCGAAATAGCATTCAATAACCTGCGGGACCGCTCGACGCTCCTCGTCACTCGTGCCGCAATCGGCACGCGCCACGTCCGTTAATAACGCGACCGTCGCCTTCCGCAGCATCTGCTCATGGTCTGGCGAATCTTCACTGGCATGCAGATAGTTCTGCTTCTGCAAGTCCAGAATAGGGGTCGCCATCCGTGTCGAACTAGTTTATTCGTCTGCCGCATAGATAAAGCCCCTGATCAAAGTCTGTAAAGTACTCTTCACACAGGGGATGGTTGACAGGTTCATTGCTGTCGTCCTGCATCAGGTTTCGCTCCGCCACATAGGTCTCATTACCCGCATCATGTACCAGCACGTGATACCATGGCTCATTTCTGGGCGGTCGGCTTTTTGCAACCTGGTCATACCAGTCATCGGAACCAAGGAACTCCGGGTCGACATCCACAACCACACCGCGATAATCGAACAAGCGGTGCTGGATACATTGACCTATGGAGAATTTTGCCTGTTTCATGTTTAACTCCCGGCAAGTTGCGTAGAACATTTGTTCTATTTTTCAGACATATAAAGTATGACTAAGTTCGAACCTCATGTTTTGTTACGTATAATTAACAACATCCATGGAAACAGCCGCGAGCAAGCTTCATGAATAAACCGCAAACCATCGGTGCAAACAAGGTGATCACCATGCAGTATTCACTCACCAATGCCCGCGGTGTCGTGGTACGTGAGGCACGTGGCAGGCCGGTGACCTATCTGCATGGCACAGGTGTCGTGTTTCCCAAGCTGGAGCGCGAACTGGAATCACACAGCATCGGTGACATTGTCACAGCCAGATTATTACCCGAAGACGCCTTCGGAAAGCGCGATGTTGAGCTATTGCATCAGATTGCGCTGGAAGAACTGCCGCCAGGTGACAGCATTGAAGTTGGCGGTCAACTCATCGGCAAGGATGAAAGCGGCAATGAAATCACCTTTGCAGTGACCGCTATAGAAGATGGCATTGCCAGCCTCGATGGTAATCATCCGCTGGCGGGGCAATCGCTTGTTTTCGAGATCGAGATCCAGGGTATCCGCGATGCCACTGAGCAAGAAATTCGCGAAGGCAAGGCGAGCGACACGTCCTAACGCTCCATCAGGAAACGGGTACCCTGGTAGTTGAGCTGAATACTGTCCTCATTAATCGCTTCGACCACCGCGCCGCTCTCCAGCGTTTCATCTTCACGGTACTTCTGCAAGTCAACCAGGATAAAACGTCGTGCCGGATCATCATCATACACGTGTACATCGATATGCGGCAGCACAAGCCCGCTGCGAAACTCGAGCGACAAATCGTCCCAGTACGGCACCCCATGTGATGCTGCCGGTGCTGCACTGGCAGCCGGCTGCCCGATATAGGCTGGCGCTACCGGTGTCTGCTGCACGGCAGGTGCCGGACTATGCACGACCGGCGGCATATAGACTGGCTCTCTTGGTCGCGTGATTTTGCGCGACGGTTGCACGGCAGCACTGCGCGCCCTGGAGTCTGGACGTTCCGCTAGCTGATCTGCAACACCCGGTCCCGATGTTTGCGGTGCTACAGCCGCATCATCATTACGACCCAGCAGGATTGCCAGCAACAGGCCATTGACGGCCAGCAGAGCCACGATCCCCCAGATCCATAGATAGGATCGCTGCCGACGCCGCTCACCCCAGTGGGCCGTCTCCAGATCGGGGACATCACCCAGCGTGCGTTCTCGGTCGGCCTTTTTCAGTGCTTCAAGTATATAGGACATGGCAAATTCAGTATGACTGGACCGACAGCAGCGGCACCCCTTCGCGACCAGACGCCGTATTTAAATGAATCATGGTGTACTTGCCAACAACTCCATCCGCAACCAGGCCATGATCACGCTGGAATGCAAGGAGTTCGCGTTGCAATGCGTAATCAAACACCAGCGGGTCACGTGCCGGTATTACCACACCCAGCGCAATCTCAAGCTGGCCACGTATCCAGGAGACGACCGGATCGCGGTCACCCACCCGGAGAAACAGGCGACCACCGGGCGGTGCCTGTAATAAAAGGGTAAAATCACCATACCAGCTTCGCTCAACCTGCTCAGTGGGCAGTCGGTAGAGTTCATTACCGATGAGTAGCTCCGCAACCGAATCATCAAGGTGCAGCAGCACCACCGGCACACGCTCACCATCGGCAGCAACCAGCGTCAGAATCGCAGGCCGATCAAACTGCCGCAGGGTGTTCCAGTTACCCTGCTCTTCAAGACACAGCAGGCCATACTGCTTGGCAAAATCGCAGAAATCCGGGTTGACACTTTCCGGCAGCACCACCGACCAGAGTGCAAACAGTTCTGTCCAGGCGGAACGGAAATAAGAACTGTCGGCAACGGCCAGCAGGGTCTCCAATGAGACTTGCTCCGCTTCGTCTTCAACCGCGGCCACAGCCATGTCGACAGGTCGCGGCTGTTCCGTCGCAGCAACCACGGCAGCACCCGTGTCCGCTAATGACGGGCCGACCGGCTTATCCTCTACCGCGTCCGCGGTGATTGCCCCGATTTCAGTGTGCTTCCAGGGTTGGTACCACGCAGCTATGGCCGCAATCAGTAACAACGACAGCGACAGCACGCCCAGCAGTATCGGCAACCGGCTACGATGAATCTTTTCATGACTCTCGACGGCCAATACCTCACTGGCAGCCTTTTTGACAACCTTCACATCCACCTGGTTCTTGCCCTCAACATAGGCACCCAGCATGGAGCGATCACTCAAGACATTGATTAGCCGCGGTATACCGCCGGATAATTGCTGAATTTTTTCAACCGCACGCTTGTTGAATATAGTCTGGCTGGCACCACAGATCTGTAAACGGTGCTTGATGTAGGCGCTGGTCTCATCACGGCTGATCGGTTCGAGGTGATAGCGTGCCGTGACACGCTGCGCGAGCTGTCGCATATCCTCGCGCGCCAGCAGAGTACGCAGTTCCGGCTGGCCGATTAATATAATCTGCAGCAGCTTCTGGGTCGCCGTTTCCAGATTGGTCAGCAGGCGCACCTGTTCCAGCACGTCTGTACTGAGATTCTGTGCCTCATCAATAATCAACACTGTATGCCGACCGCGCGCATAGGCATCCAGTAAATAGCGGTTGAGTACATCGGTGAGCAGTTTCACAGTTACATTTTCAGCATCATAGACAATGCCAAGCTCATCGCAGACCGTGGCAATCAGTTCGATGGCGGTAACCTTGGGATTCAAAACCACCGCCAGATCTACATTCTCCGGAATCTGTTCCAGCAGACAGCGACAGATGGTGGTCTTTCCGGTTCCCACTTCGCCAGTTAACTGCACGAAGCCACCGCCGTCACCCAAACCGTAAAGCAAATGAGCCAGCGCCTCGCGATGGCGCGCGCTCATATAGAGAAAGCGCGGGTCAGGCGTTATGGAAAACGGCCGTTCAGTCAAATTGAAGTGTTCAAGATACATATCGTGTCAATGTACCGCCCGTTACAGCTGTTTGCTTACGACCGACCCGAGGCAGATCGGTCATCTCCCTGCATACTCGCTGTCAACGCCTTTAGCCCTGAACAAGCGGGAACCCCTACCATACCTGTGAAAACGAATAATATCCCTAATTTACTGCCTGTTGCGACAGGAAACCTGATTTATTCGAGAGCGATGCAGACAACCGGCAACAAGATGGCCGCTAACCCGGTTTGTGAACAGCGACTGACCAGCGAAGATGTCGAGGCCGCAGGCATTCATGCAAACCAGCGCCAAGGGGCAGGCCATTATTTTGACGATCAGAACGGTGAGCTGGTCGAGTCCATCAGCAATGACTCGATAGGATGGTGACAACAGGAGGCAGAAGTAGCTTTATCGTACAGGAAAACACCCTGCCCCCGTTTGACTGCAGGAGCAGGATAACGGCGGTGTAGATTATTCAGGAATCCCGTGCAACCTCTTCATGCTGTTCCACATTGACAGGCGAGTGCAGCATCAGATCCATGCCATGCCAGCTGTCAATCTCGATTGACTCGCGCTTGCCACTGATATCCTCCAGCACGATACGGCGTCGCTTGCCTGCCAGATACACAATTGCGCGGACCTGTATTAATTGCCCGGAGAAATTACTGTACCAGTAACCGGGAATCGGTTGTTGTTGCAGTAGCATCTTGCCTCCTTGCGCCAGGTCTCAAGCCCCCTGGCAGACTGTTATTTTTATCAACACCGGCTAACGGCGACGTACATACATTTATAGATAAACAACAGCATTCCCGCAATCGGTCGAAGGTACTAGCCGCACTTGGATTCGCCACAATTCAGGCAGGTCAGACAACCATCCATCTTCACAGCGGCCTTGGTATGACACTTGATACACAACTGCGCACCTTCCGGAAACTCGCCACTGTCCTGTTTGTCCACCGCACCCTTGCACGAACCTGCAGCGGCTTCAAACTGGGCACGCTTCTCGGCCACCAGTTTTTTCTGATGTTCATCAAGACTGTCATCCTTCAACAGGCCAATCATGCGCATGTGGCACTCGATGGCATCGCCGATTTCGGCAACCAGTGAAGGCATGTACTTGCCGCCTTTCTTGAAATAACCACCACGGGGATCAAACACAGAACGTAACTCTTCCACCAGAAATGTCACATCCCCCCCCTTCCTGAACACGGCTGAAATAATCCGCGTCAGCGCCACGATCCACTGGAAGTGATCCATGTTCTTGGAGTTGATGAATATTTCAAACGGGCGACGCAATTCGTTCTCGGTGCCATGGTTCAAAATAATGTCATTAATGGTGACGTAGAGGGCATGCTCGGACAGTGGCGTCTTGACCTTGTAGGTCGAGCCAATCAACATCTCCGGGCGCATCAGCTTTTCATGCAGTTGCACCACGTTATCGTCTGCCTGCGGCTCGACAGGCGCCGCGACGTCCGTAACACCTGCAGCGACATCATCCGCGTCCCCGCCGCCGCCAACCTTGTAAGCTACAATTTTCCTGTCAATTTGTATTGCCATGGGTTTCTCCTGCGTATTCGTAATCTATAGCGGTGACTCAGAACTTGCCGTAATAGCCTTCTTTCAGGGCATCGTAGAGATTTGCAGCGGTGTGCATCTCGCCGTCGTACTCGACTTCTTCATTGCCCTTGAGACTGACCTTGGAACCGTCGTCGAGCGTAAATTCATACACGGTATTCTCCAGGTCCTCGCCTTTCACCAGTACACCCTGGAAGGCTTGCGGGTTAAAACGGAAGGTGGTACAGCCCTTCAGACCCTTTTCGTATGCATAGCGGTAGATATCCTTGAAGTCCTCAAACGGATAATCAGTGGGGACATTGGCGGTCTTGGAGATGGAGGAATCCACCCACTTCTGCGCCGCTGCCTGAATATCGACATGCTGTTTTGGTGTCACATTATCAGCCGCGATGAAATATTCCGGTAATGAATGCCCCTCGCCATCCATACTCGCGGTAGCCTCGGCATTGACCAGTTCCCGGTAGGCAAGTAACTCAAATGAAAACACGTCCACCTTTTCCTTGCTCTTGCGCCCTTCCCGGATGACGTTACGAAAGTAGTGGTGCGCAAAGCTCGGTTCGATACCATTACTGGCATTGTTGGCAAGCGACAGGGAGATGGTACCGGTGGGCGCGATCGAGCTGTGATGCGTAAAACGGGCTCCGGTTTCCGCCAGTTGTCGGGTCAACTCGGGAGCAACCTCGGCGACACGCTGCATGTAACGGCTGTACCTGGCATGCAATACCTTGCCCTTGACGAAATCTCCTGGCAGATAGCCGTCACGGCGCATCTCCGGGCGTTTGCGCAACATCTCCTCGGTCACCTCGAAGTCCTCGTCCATGATCGGGGCGGGCCCCTTCTCCTTTGCCAGATCGAGGGCAACCTGCCAACCGGTGATCGCCAGCTCACGACTGACGCGTTCAGTGAATTCCAGGGACGCTGCCGCGCCATATTTCATGCGTAACATGGTGGCCGTGGAACCCAGTCCCAGGAACCCCATGCCGTGACGGCGTTTATTCATGATCGCCTCACGTTGCCCCTCAAGCGGCAGGCCGTTGATCTCGACCACGTTGTCAAGCATGCGCGTAAAGATAGCAACGACCTTGCGGAATTCCTCCCAGTCGAACTCGGCCTGTTCGGTAAACGGGTTACGCACGAACTTGGTGAGATTAATCGAGCCCAGCAGGCAGGAACCGTACGGCGGTAGCGGCTGCTCGCCACAGGGATTGGTGGCGCGGATATTTTCACAGAACCAGTTGTTGTTCATCTCGTTGACCTTGTCGATGAGAATGAACCCCGGTTCGGCGAAATCATAAGTAGAACTCATGATCATGTCCCAGAGACGCTGTGCCGGTACCGTCTTGTAGATCCGGCACGCAACCAGACCGGCATTATTGGCAATGTAATCACCCTTGTAGGGCCATTCACGCCATACCACCTGTTGCGGGTCGTGCAGATCGATACTGTCATCGAGTTCCTTGCGATTGATTGGAAAGGCCAGAGGCCAGTCATCCCGGTTACGGACCGCATCCATGAACTCGGTCGTTATCAGCAGCGACAGGTTGAACTGGCGCAAGCGGCCGTCTTCACGCTTGGCACGGATAAAATCCATGACATCGGGATGCCCCACATCGAAGGTCGCCATCTGCGCGCCACGCCGACCACCGGCCGAGGACACGGTGAAACACATCTTGTCGTAGATATCCATAAACGACAGCGGGCCCGAGGTGTATGCGCCAGCACCGGAGACATAGGCGCCCTTGGGACGCAGCGTGGAGAACTCGTAACCGATACCGCAACCGGCCTTCAGTGTCAGCCCGGCTTCATGCACCTTTTCGAGAATATTGTTCATGGAATCCTGCACTGTACCGGAGACCGTGCAGTTAATGGTCGAGGTAGCCGGCTTGTGTTGCTGCGCACCGGCATTGGAGGTAATGCGCCCGGCCGGAATCGCACCATGACGCAACGCCCACAGGAATTCATTGTGCCAGGTCTCGCGAAGCTCCGGCGTGGCTTCCACATCGGCCAGTGCCCTGGCAACACGCTGGTAGGTCGAGTCGATGGTATCATCCACCGGTGTACCGTCTTTGGCTTTCAAACGGTACTTGGTCTCCCATATATCCTGCGAGGCAGGCTGTAATGGAATATCAGCGACGCTGGTCGGTACGGCCTCGAGATGCGCAGTCGTTGTCATGTGTGAATTATCCTCCCGGTAATTGTTAGGTTCTTTATTAGAAGTACTGGCCTTGCAGGCTACCCAAGCCCCGTTTATGTGGGCACTTCTGCAAACAAACGGCTAAATCTAAAAACACTACATATTGTGTTCAATGGACAAAGGATAGGGAGCCGCAAGCAGCCTGTCAATGTTATTTTATGCAGGCGTTTTTTTATATATTTATTAGTGAGTTACAAACAAAGAACAGACAAACTGGGTGGTGTCAAGAGGCAATTCACACATAACAGTGAAACACTATATATTGTGTTTCTAATATTTAGCGCTAGTACCTGATTTATCACCCAATCGGGCTTTAGCAACCCTGCCCGAGGCTAATGGGGGTGGGCATGATGCCCATGACCGGCCGGATTCGCAAGCAGCATCATGACACCCATCAGAATCACCAGCAGGCCGGCAATCAACCTGATACGCGGGTCATGTATCAGGCGCTTGAGAGAATTGAACGCCAGCCCCATAGTCATCATTACCGGCAAGGTACCCAGCCCAAAAGCCAGCATGATACTGCCGCCACTCGCCGCGGAACCACTCGCCAGCGCCAGCGCCAGCACAGCATAGACCATGCCACAGGGCAACCAGCCCCACACCAGTCCCAGCAGGTAGGCCTGACCGGGATGGCGAACCGGGACGAAGCGCCGCCCCAGTGGCTCGATATATTTCCACAGGTGCGCCCCTGCCCGTTCCAGGAACAGCAGCGAATGCCACCAGCCGGCGAGGTAGATACCAAACAGGATCATGATGACGCCCGCCACGATACGACCCACCGGAAAACCCTCCA
Source organism: uncultured Gammaproteobacteria bacterium (assembly GCA_963753755.1). GTDB lineage: Bacteria > Pseudomonadota > Gammaproteobacteria > UBA9214 > UBA9214 > UBA9214. The sequence continues at coordinate 481,354 of CAVWDM010000005.1, read as the reverse complement.
GCACCCCCGTCTCGCCGAGCTGTTGTCCGAACAGTCCCAGCAGCACGCCAGCAATCGTGTAGCTGCTGATGCGGCCGGTGTTATAGGCCAGCTGCGCGGCTATCAGGCGCCGGCGTGAGGTCTGTACATCCAGGGACAAGCCGGAACTCAGTGCACCGACGATACCGCCGCACATACCGATGCAATGGGTACCGCCAAGCAGGCCAACCAGCAATGCTGCAGTCAGGGATTCAATATTCATATCGTCTCGCTAAATGCGCTGCGGCGCAAGATTAATCACCGCGAACAGGTGCCATTGCCGCGGCGGTGCCAATGGCCAGCTATGTATTGAAGTAAGGTCGACGGTCACTTCAATGCCGGTCACCCGGCCACATCCATCGGTAGCAGCACTGTCGTTTCCGTTTGTGGTATACGCATACTGCCCGAGAGTCGCCAGTCCTCGGCCTCCAGTTGCAGATACCAGTTGCCACGAGTCAGCTCATCGATAGTGCCCGCATACATACCGTCACCACCATGCTGCAGGATAATCACCTGGTCATAGCCGGCCTGCGTGGGATGCAGCAGCGTAAAGGTCAGCGTTGCCGGTGATTTCATGGCAGCACTCTCCAGCAACAACTGCACGCGGTTATCGCGCAGATCAATATCGATACTCGCCTTGAGTTGATAACGCACCGCCGCGGCATCACGGGCAAGGTCCCTGTTGATGGCCTTGCCGCGCTTGTAGTAGTCGTCGACCACCAGTCCGTCAGCAGTGCTCACTGCCTTGTAGATGGTAAACATGCTGGCGATGACAGCCGTCATCGGCAAGGCGATGATCAACCATACCCAGGGCTCACGGTACCAGGGCCTTTTTGGATTCTGTGCAGTCATAATTTAAAAAACTAATCCTTCATAAGTACAATTTGGTTAGACCCCGCAAGTCTATAGTCAGGATACAGATTTCTTACCCTCATGTTTCGCCTGTTCGGGCGAGATACTTTTCTTTGCTCCGCCAAAGAAAAGTATCCAAAAGAAAGCCGACCCCGGAGGCTTGCCCGCGACTTGAATCTACAAGGCTGCGAAGCGGCCTTGTAGTTCGGGCCGATGAGTGCGCCGGGGTGCCCTTCTCTTTGGTACTTGCTCTTGGGCATGCAAGAGAAAGTACCTCGCCCGAATGGGCGAAACAGGCAAATGATAGAAGAGAACTACTGCGGTCCCAGGAACCTGGCATCTTCCCTTGCAATCAGGGCAGCATCATCCGTAGCGACCAGTTCAAAGACAACATCACTGCTACGCACCTCAAGGTCAGCCTCATCGGCTCGCAGGCGCACCGGTAACTCCATGACCCCGCCGGATTCAACCTCGATGATATCCCTATCCTTGTGCAGCGTGAGGCCAGGAATACCCGACACACTCAGGTCATACTGATGCATCCTGTCGTCCATGTTGAGGACCTTCAGAATATAGACATTCTCGATAAGCCCGTCGGCGGTTTCCCGATACAGCGTGTTGCGGTCCCGGATGACATCCAGCCCCAGCGAGATGCGCTGACTGAATGAATATGCAAAGGCCGTCATTATAGCCAGCAGAAACACGGCGTAGATGATGATGCGCGGCCTGATGATGTGCGTCTTGCCGCCCTTCATGGCGTGTTCCGTGGTGTACTTGATGAGCCCCTTCTCATAGCCCATCTTGTCCATCACATCATCACAGGCATCTATACAGGCCGAACAGGCAATACACTCGTATTGCAGGCCATTGCGAATATCGATACCCGTCGGGCAGACCTGCACACACAGGGTGCAGTCAATACAGTCACCCAGTCCCTTGGTAGCAGGATCAACACTGCGCTTGCGCGAGCCACGCGGTTCGCCACGCGTGGGGATATAGGAAACGATCAGTGTATCCTTGTCGAACATGGCGCTCTGGAAACGCGCATAGGGGCACATGTACTTGCACACCTGTTCGCGCATGAAGCCGGCGTTCCCGTAGGTCGCGAAACCGTAGAAAATTACCCAGAAGGTTTCCCAGGGACCGAGGTTGAATGTCAGCAGCCGCTGGCCCAGCTCGATGATCGGGGTGAAATAACCGACAAAGGTAAAGCCGGTCCAGGCCGAAAAGGCTATCCACAGAAAATGCTTGCTGGCCTTGATACGTAACTTGCGCGCATTCATTGGTAGCGCATCAAGCTTCTGCTGCTTCATGCGATCGCCCTCGACCTTGCGCTCGATCCACAGGAAGGCCTCGGTCCAAACGGTCTGCGGACAGGCATAGCCGCACCAGATACGCCCGGCCAGTGCGGTGACGAAGAACAGCGTCAAGCCGGCAATAATCAACAACAACGCCAGGTAGAAAAAGTCCTGCGGCCAAAGTGTGATGAAGAAGATATGAAACTTGCGTGCCGGCAGGTCCAGCAGCAGTGCCTGGTGACCGTCCCAGCGCAGCCATGGCAGGATGTAGTAAACACCGAGCAGCCCGAGTACGCCAAGCACCCGCAGACGTGCAAACAGCCCATGCACCTCACGCGGATAGATCTTCTCCGCCTTGGCGTAGAGCGATTGCTCGATCTGCTCGTCAGACCGGGAGGCCGCGGTGGGCCCGGTGGCGTCGGGATTCGTCATACTGGCCGCTTACTGGTCCCGGGAATCCGGGTTTTGTCGCATGCAGTTGGTGATCGCAAAGTACAGGGTACCGATTCCCGAGACTGCCGTTACCAGCCAGAACACCAGGAAACCGATAGAGTACATCCCCAGGCGGCTAATCTCTGCCTGCTCGCCAAAGGGGTACAGGTCATCCGGGTCAAAGGCGGAAAAGAACAGCCCGGTGACGACAATCGCCACCAGGAAGGACGGCCACAGTACCGCTATGCACTTCTGCATCCCGGGTACCTGTTTCTCCACCATAGTGTTCTCCGCGACCTGGGCCCGCGTTACTCTTCTTCCAGTTGTTCCTGTCCGGTGGACAGGCTGTAAACATAGGCGGCAAGCAGGTGAACCTTGTCCTCCCCGAGGAAATCACGGTGCGACGGCATGACGCCATTACGACCCATGGCCAGGGTTTCCATCACCTGCTTGGGAGAACCACCATAGAGCCAGATATTGTCGGTCAGGTTGGGTGCGCCCAGTGCCTGGTTACCGGTACCATCGGCACCGTGGCAGGCGACACACAGCATCTGGTACTTCTCGGCAGCGCGTGCAACGGCCGCCTCGTCGACATCACGGCCGCTGAGGCTGAACACATATTCCGACATATCCGCGACACCGTCATCACCACCAAGGGCATCCTTCCAGGCTGGCATGACGCCACTGCGACCGTTTAGGAGGGTCGTCTCGATAGCTTCCGGGGAACCACCATAGAGCCAGTCGTTGTCGCGCAGGTTCGGAAAGCCGCGTGCACCGCGCGCATCGGAGCCATGGCAGGTCGCACAGTAGTTCACGAACAGGCGCTCACCCATGCGACGTGCATCCGGATCGGCAGCGACCGCAGCGATAGGCATGTCCTGGTATTTCTTGAACAGTGGGCCATACTTCGCATCGGCGAAGTCCATCTCGTGCTGGTACTGCCCCAGCGAGGTCCAGCCCAGCAGGCCCTTGAAGGTACCCAGCCCGGGATACAGTGCCAGGTAACCAATACCGAAGAACAGCGTGAAGTAGAACATGTTCAGCCACCAGCGTGGCAACGGGTTGTTGAGCTCGACCAGGTCGCCATCCCATACATGGTCCATCTCCTTACCCTCGTCTTCCGGCTTGATGGCGCCCGACAACCAGCGAATCAAGAGAAAGCAGGCAAGAATGCTACCGGCGGTTAGAATAGTGATGTACCAGTTCCAGAAGCTGCTGGTGAAATCAGCCATGGGAATTCTCCTTGGACGTTTTTTCTGTCGGCATTTCATCCTCGTGAAAAGGAATATTTGCCGCCTCATCAAAATCTTGCTTGCGTTTGCTGCTCCAGGCCCAGATGACGATACCGACGAACAACACCAGTACCACCACGGTCCAGATCGATTGAATCATGGAATTATCCATGTGCTCATCTCCGGGTCTTGATCGCCGTACCCATACCCTGCAAGTAAGCGATCACGGCATCCATCTCGGTCTTGCCTTCCAGCGCCTGTGGCGCATTGGCGATATCTTCATCGCTGTAGGGCGCACCCAGCAGGCGCAGCACTTCCAGCTTGCGCTGAATTGTGCTGGCATCGGCCGCGTTGTCCTCCAGCCAGGGGTAACCCGGCATGATGGATTCCGGCACCACATCGCGCGGGTTGATCAGATGCACGCGGTGCCATTCATCACTGTAGCGCTCGCCGACGCGTGCCAGGTCCGGTCCGGTGCGCTTCGAGCCCCACTGGAACGGCCGGTCATAGACATATTCACCGGCAACCGAGTAATGCCCGTAGCGCTCGGTCTCGGCACGGAACGGACGAATCATCTGCGAATGGCAAAGATAACAGCCCTCCCGAACATACACGTCACGCCCTGCCAGCCGCAGCGGGCTATAGGGCTCCAGTCCGTCCACCGCTTCCGTAGTGGAGGTCTGGAAGAACAGCGGTACGATCTGCACCAGCCCGCCAATGGATATCGTGATGATGATCAGAATGATCATCAGGCCGATATTCTTCTCGATCTTGTCGTGTCCAGCTGCCATATCCTGTCTCCTTAATGCGCTGCGGCGGGGGCCGGGATGGTGCCCGTGGCCGGTTTGGCGCCTGCGATGGTCTTCCAGATGTTCCAGGCCATCACCAGGGCACCCAAGAGGAAGAATGTGCCACCCAGAAAACGCACGATATAGTACGGGTGCATGGCCTGTACTGACTCAACGAAACTGTAAGTCAGGGTGCCATCGCTATTGGTCGCACGCCACATCAGGCCCTGCATGATGCCGGCCACCCACATGGAGGCGATATACAGCACGATGCCGATGGTCGCCGTCCAGAAGTGCACTTCAACCAGTTTCAGACTGTACAACTGGCGATCAAACAAACGCGGTATCAGGTAGTAAAGGCTGCCCATGGAAACCAGCGCCACCCAGCCCAGTGCACCTGAATGCACGTGACCGATGGTCCAGTCGGTGTAATGGGACAGTGCGTTGACTGTCTTGATGGACATCATCGGACCCTCGAAGGTCGACATGCCGTAGAAGGAGATGGAAACAATCAGCAGGCGTAGCACGGGGTCGGTACGCAGTTTCTCCCAGGCCCCGGACAGCGTCATGATGCCGTTGATCATGCCACCCCAGGACGGAGCCAGCAGGATCAGCGACATAACCATACCCAGTGACTGTGCCCAGTCCGGTAATGCCGTGTAATGCAGGTGATGCGGGCCGGCCCAGATGTAGGTAAAGATCAGTGCCCAGAAGTGCACCACCGACAGGCGGTAGGAGTAAACCGGACGATTAGCCTGTTTCGGCACGAAGTAGTACATCATGCCGAGGAAACCCGCCGTTAGAAAGAAGCCCACCGCGTTGTGCCCATACCACCACTGCACCATGGCATCCTGCACACCGGCATAGGCCGAGTAAGCGTGAAACAGGCTCGTGGGTACAGCGGCACTGTTAAAGATATGCAGCACCGCGACGGTGATAATAAAGGCACCAAAGAACCAGTTGGCCACGTAGATGTGCTGCACGCGGCGTTTCATGATGGTGCCGAAGAACACGATGGCATAGGTGACCCAGACCAGTGCAATCAGGATATCGATCGGCCAGACAAGCTCGGCATACTCCTTGCCCGCGGTAAACCCGAGCGGCAGGGAAACCGCTGCCAGCAAAATGATCAACTGCCAGCCCCAGAAGGTAAACGCAGCCAGCTTGTCACTCAGCAAGCGCACGTGGCAGGTGCGCTGCACCACGTAGTAGGACGTCGCAAACAGCGCCGAGCCGCCAAAGGCAAAGATCACCGCGTTGGTGTGCAATGGCCGCAGGCGGCCGAAGGTCAGCCAGGGGATATCAAAGTTCAGCGCCGGCCATGCCAGCTGGGCCGCGATGATAACGCCAACCAGCATGCCGACGATGCCCCAGACTATGGTCATAATTGAAAACTGTCTGACCACGGTGTAATTGTAGGTTGACTGATCTGCCATGCTGCACTCCCTTTATTTGTAACATCTAACAGTGAGTTATACTGCTAAAACAGTGGGTTACACCACTACTCAATAATTAATTAAGAAAATTCTAACATTCTTTCATACTTTTGCGCTAGCGTGTGAACTGGGGTTCCAGACCCATACCCCAGAGAATCGCGGTTGTCGCCAGCAGCGCGACGAAGGCCACCAGGCCAACCGCCAGCACGGCGCTGGAGAACAGGAATCCACGGTCCTCGGAAATGCCCATCATGACGGGCACGCCGGTATAGAGCAGGTAAACCGTGTAGGCGAGTGCCGGGATTCCAACCACCATGTTGATCCACAACACCGGGTAGAGCTCCATCAGGCCAATGAGAAACAGCGGCGTGGCCGTGTAGGCCGCCAGCACCACGCACTGTGACAGCTGCACATCCGCGCCGTAGGTATTACCCATCCAGTGAATCATCCAGCCGATGGAGAAAACGCCCACCAGCATGGCAAGGTAGTAGAGCACGGCAATCAGCCCCGCGCTGGCGAGGGTCAGCTTGATGGGATCACCGGCACCGATTTGCCAACCGAACTGGGTGGTACCGATAAATCCGGAAATGGCCGGGATGGCCGCAAGGATCATGACGTGGACTGCATAGCACTTGCCTATGGTGCATTCATCATCGCGAATGGCTTCCCATTCACGTTTTGGATTGGTAAACAAGCCCCAGACGTGTTGTAGCACCATTGGTGTTCTCCCTTTATTTCTTGCTGATGGTCGGTGACCCGCGAGTCTCTTTCATAGAGACTGGCGGGTCAACACCCTAGCTCATGGCTGTGGTCTAAAATGTGCGATCAGAACTTCTTGCCGACGGTGATCAAGTAAACCCAAGGGTCGATGCTCACATTGAATTTTTCTTTATAGTTCAGGCCGGAAATCTTTAATGTCGCGTCGGTATCGATATCCATATAATAAATCTGTCCACCGATCATCCAGTCATTCCCCAGGTCATAGTCCAGGCCTATCTCACCAGCCAGCCCCCAGGAGCTGTCCAGATCGAGATCGCCGCCGGCGTCCTTGAGATCCCCCTTGGTATTGGTATCGAAGAAATTCGTATAGTTCACACCCACGCCGACATAGGGGTGAAATTTGCTACCGGTATCAAAGTGCCACTGCACGGTCAGTGTCGGTGGCAGGTGCTTGGTATCGGCGCAGGTTCCGAGGGCCGAGATGCTGCCCTTACAGTCGATATCATGCTTGAACGGCCAGGCGGCAAGCAGTTCGATGCCGATATTGCTGGTCGCCATGTAGGTACCATTGAGACCGAGACTCCAGGCGCTGTCTGCCTCGACCTTGGCACCATCAATACCCTTGACATTTCCGTCACCCGTCGGATAAACACCGGCTGCACCGGCCCGGACGATCCAGTCTCCTGCCTGATAGGCACTGGCCGTGGACACCGTCATTAGCGACCCAGAGGCAAGTAAGACAACACTGAGTGTTTTCAATAGCACTGATTTCATTGATATTTTCTCCCTATATCATCGTTATGAATGGTGACAGCGCATGACAGATGCCGCTGAAAAGTTTTTAACCCGGGGAATTATCTTTTCATGTTTCCGGAAAGATATTGATCTATATCAAATGATCTTGAAATACTAATGCATCCGGAAATGACGCGAGAGACAATACGCTATGCTACGCATACCCCAGCAACGGCCAAGCCCCGTTCACCACCCGGAACACCCGCCCGTATCTTGAACGTGAATTCCCCTGAACCGTCAACCATCCAGACAGCCGCAACGGACGAGAAGGCAGGATGTTTTCACTGTGGCCTGCCGATACCGCACGGCCTGTCCCTGAACGTAACCATCAATGGTCGTGACGAACCAATGTGCTGCTACGGCTGCCAGGCCGTCGCACAGGCCATCGTCGATTCCGGCAATGCCGATTTCTACCGGCATCGCACCGCGCCCTCGCCCAGGGGCGAGGAACTGCTGCCGGACTTCATCCGCCAGACCCGTGTCTATGACCACCCTGAAATCCAGAAAACCTTTGTACGTTCGCCTGCCAAGCACCAGCGAGAGGCATCGCTGATACTGGAAGGCATCACCTGTGCCGCCTGTGTGTGGCTGAATGAGCGGCATGTGGCACAACTGCCGGGGGTGCTGGATGTACAGGTCAACTACTCGACCCACCGTGCACGGGTACGCTGGGATGACACCCGGGTACAGCTCAGCGACATCCTGCAGGCGATTCACAATATCGGCTATAGCGCCCATCCCTATGATCCGCAGCAGCAGCAACAGGCCTTTGAACGTGATCGCCGCAACCAGTTACGCCGCCTTGGCATCGCCGGCGTGCTGGGCATGCAGGTGATGGTGTTATCCGTCGCCCTATATGCCGGCGGCTGGTCCGGCATGGAAGCCGGCTTCAAAACCTTTTTCCGCTGGGTTGGCCTGCTGCTGACCACACCGGTGTTGCTGTATTCCGGCGCACCGTTTTTTCGCGGCGCCTGGCGCGACCTGCGCAACCGCAGCATCGGCATGGATGTACCGGTTGCCCTCGGTATTCTGGTTGCCTTCATGGGCAGCCTGCATGCCAGCTGGACCGGCCACGGCGAGGTCTATTACGACTCGGTGGTAATGTTCATTTTCTTCCTGCTGGCAAGCCGCTATTTCGAACTGATGGCGCGCAAACGCGGCGCGGAGACACTGGAACAACTCAGCCGTGCCCTGCCCGCGATGGCGACGCGTATTATCGACACCGACAACGGTAAACAGCAGGACGTCATTCCGCTAACCGAGTTGCAACCCGGTGACAGCGTGCTGGTGAAGCCCGGTGAAACCGTGCCGGCCGACGGTACCGTCACGGCCGGCGAATCCAGTGTCAGCCAGGCGTTGCTGACAGGTGAAAGCACGCCGATCGGCAAGCGTCACGGTGCACGGCTCATCGGTGGCAGCATCAACATTGAAAGTCCGTTACAGCTGCGCGTCGAACAGGTCGGCCTGGATACGGTGCTGGCCGAGATCGTACGGCTGCTGGAGCAGGCGCAGAACGAGAAACCTGCCATCACCCGTCTCGCTGACCGCGTCGCCAGCTGGTTTGTCGGCACGGTACTGGTAATTGCCGCCGCCGTCGGCATCTACTGGTGGCAACAGGCACCCGACAGCTGGTTGCCGATCCTGGTTTCGGTGCTGGTGGTGACCTGCCCGTGCGCGCTGTCACTGGCGACACCGACGGCAATCAGTGCCGCTACCGGGACCATGCTCAGTCACGGCCTGCTGACCCTTCGCAGCCACGGCCTGGAAACGCTGGCTCACAGCAGCCATGTCATCTTTGACAAGACCGGCACCCTGACATATGGCACACCGGTCATCAGCCGCATACTGTGCCTGTCACACCTGGATGAAAGGACCGTGCTCGGGATCGCGTCGGCTCTGGAACAGCCATCCGAACACCCCGCCGGCAAGGCCATCACCGCAGCCGCAGCCGCAGCCGCAGCCGCAGCCGCAGCCGGCTATAAACCACTTGCCGCCAGCGATTTCAAAAACTTTCCCGGTGCCGGGGTCAGTGCCTGTATTGGTGAACAGCAGTGGTTTATCGGCAATGCTGAATTTATAGCGGCTCACACGGATGCCAGCAGTGACTATCTAGCGGCCGATACTGGCTATGGCACCCGCGTGCTGCTGGCCGATACGCACCAGCTACACGCGCTGTTTCTGCTCAGTGACGCCATCAGGGAGGAAGCACCCGCGGTCGTCAGGGCATTACAGAACGCCGGCAAGCAGGTGTTCCTGATGAGCGGCGATAACAGGGCAGCGGCACAACAACTCGCTACCGAGGCCGGTATCACGAATGTGCAGGGCGAATTGACGCCGGCAGACAAGCTGCATGAGGTACAGGCCTTGCAGCAGCAGGGTGCGGTGGTGGCAATGGTCGGTGACGGCATTAATGACGCACCGGTACTGGCTGCCGCCGACGTGTCCATCGTCATGCGTGATGCCGCGCACATCAGCCAGGCCAGTGCGGACATGGTATTACTCTCCAACAGGCTCGATGCACTCACCAGCGGCATCCTGCTGTCGCGCAAGACCCTGCGCATCATCAAGCAGAATCTTTCCTGGGCCGTGGGTTACAATGTGGTTGCACTGCCGGCAGCCGCAATGGGCTATGTCGCACCCTGGATGGCGGCCATCGGCATGTCATGCAGCTCGCTACTGGTGGTACTGAATGCCCTGCGCCTGACCCGGAACAAATAAATCGATCTTATGGAAGTTCTCTATCTGCTGATTCCCGTATCGCTGATCTTCGTCGGCCTGATTGCCTGGGTGTTTCTCTGGGCTGTGCGTTCTGGACAGTTCGATGACATGGAAGGTCCGGCACACCAGATATTGATGGATGATGATGGCCCGGCAAGCGGACATCAGGCCGGGGAAGCTGCCGACGAGGACACCGGGAAACAATCATCTAGACCTGAATAACCAGCTGGATCACCGACTTCGCGGCAAAACCGACAAGCCCCAGTCCCAGGGAAATAAAGATCATCGCGGTGCCATAACGACCGGCACCGGATTCCTTGGCCAGCTTGTACATGATGAAAACCATGTACAGCATCAGGCCGCCCACGCCCAGTGTCAGGGACAGGCTCTCGAAAGTTTCAATAGTCACTGTTGTAAACGGGTCCTTAATTCGCTGGCCGCCAGGTGATAAATGCGCGAAAAACCCTTGCCGGCCAGCAGCCGCGCGGCACGGGCACTGCGGACTTCACTGGCACCGTAGACGATTACCGGGCGTTGACTGTTGAGTCGCCTGTGTTCATAGCACAGGGACTCCACCGGGATATTGAGTGCCCCGGGGAGACGGTGCCGTCTGAAATCTGCTGGTCGTCGGACATCAAGCAATTGGCCGCCACACGCCAGCAGGTCTTCAGCACGTTGCGAAGATAACGTTGCGCTCATGGCACGACACACCGTCTGGATGGCGAGGCTCACTGTTCGCCACCGGACTCTACATCGTGCCTGACAGCGGTTTTGTTGCGCATCGACATCATGCAACCGTTGATGATGCACTTCTTGATAAACATCACCATCGCAATCGCACATACAACAAAAGCAGTTATCGTCAAACTATCGATGTACATGGCACACCTCCGGTTCATGATCAAACTACAGTTTATAGTTATATTATCATATTCTTATACTATGTCAACAAGCAAATCCAGCTACTTGCATACCGTTCGATCAAGAACAGCTTACAGCGACTGCCTGGACGCGTTGGCATAGCAGACCAGCACCTGCCGGCGGCAGCAACGCCATAACAACGGATCATGGCTTTCCGATCAGCGAGTCAGCGTGCAGCCGCCCCCTTCGCTACTGCCAGCATCAATGCCGACGGACCGAGTCTGTGCCTCGATACGATCCGCGCGGGCATTGGAAAAGCCCGGCGGCTTACTTCTGACCATACAGTCCGCCAACAGGCGGCCGGGTACCCGTCGAGACACCACCGAAAGAACGCACCGCGGTGAGCGGTGCGGAAGCTATAACCCGCCGCGCTAGCGGCTCCGCTCTAGCGGTGAATCCACTATGCTGTCCACTTCCTCCCGGGACAGGAACTGCGCCTCGTACACAATGCCCAGGTTTTCAATCTGGCCAACATAAGCACGCAGGTGATTTCTGGAACCGCTCATCAGGCACTCATACAGCCTCTGAATATCGGTGTTATCGGTCTCGTCAATGGCATGTTGCAGATCGATCATGTCGATCTCTTCGATGGCAGCACCGACATAGAGCGCCTTCAGAGACGACCGGGAGCCGTCAGCGATCAGCGTTCCATACATGACGGCCAGTTCCTGATCAACAAACACCCCGACGGCATCGTCGACAACCGGGTCCATGAGCCGGTACTTGCCAATCATAGCTTGCACCTGTGTGGTGTGTACCTGTTCAGATTCTGAAATATTGTCAAACACCGGCAACTCCCACAGACCAAAAAAGGTGACGTAGACATCACACGATCTGCGCACACCTATCACGCGCATGCAGCTGGCACTGGAAATGCTGCCTGCGGACACAGACCCGGTATTGATCACCCGCCTGCGGCTGGACCTGGAAGAAATGAACCGGCTTATCAGTGACACACTGGATCTGGCCGGCGGACTGGGACTACATGAGGCGGACAGCATCGATTTACGCGAATTCATCGACGGCATCGTGAGTGGCCAGCGACGCAGTGGAGCCGAAATCCAGTGGACCCCGGGAAACTGCTGCAGCTGTTCACTGGATACCCTGGCGCTGCAACGTATCCTCACCAACCTGATCGACAATGCACGATGTTACGGTGGCGATACGCCCGTGGAAGTCCACTGTTACTGCAATGCACAAGAGGCTGTGGTCCAGGTACTGGATCGCGGTCCGGGAATTCCAGCCAGCGAATGTGAGCAGGTATTCCAGCCCTTCCACCGGCTGGAGACATCCCGCAGTCGCCGCACCGGTGGCAGCGGGCTGGGACTGGCCATTGCCCGGCAACTCTCTGATGCCCACAACTGGCGCATCCAGTTACTGCCTCGTGAAGGAGGTGGAACGGAAGCAAAACTGATATTGCCATTAAACGTGGTTGCAACGGCATCAAAATAACACGGCCGGATCGCCGCTGTACGGGATCTGTGTCTGCGGCGCCTGCCGGGGATGGAACACCGCCTGTTCGATCTGAGTGCCCAGGTGCTGCACCACGGCAGTTACGCCACCACGCGAGTCCTCCACCAGTTCCTGCCACAGGATATCCAGCATTGCCTCAAGATTATCTCGCAATTGCGCCACCATCACGGGCTTGTCGAGCTCATACTCCGTCATACTCCAGGCCGTGGCACCCGCGGAAATCAACGCCCCCCAGAAACCGCCGACAAGAAAAGAAGCCGCCGTCGCACCGCCACGCAGCGCCATTGGCTCGATCAGTTCAGCCACTGCTCTCCCGGCTACTCTGTCGAGACCATCCGCTGACGCTGTGAGACCGATGCTGCCGTTGCTGGCAGCGAGTTGCTGCAGCAGTGCCTTGTAAGCAGGCACGGCAGAAAGGTCGATGGCCTGCAGCACCTCGTACAGGGATGCGTCCTGTTGTGGCACCGTCAGCACCACGATTGCCGGAATGGTTTCCAGGTGTTGATCAAAGGCTGCGAGCGGGATTTGATACTCAAAAGGCAGCGGCTCAATGCTATCTTTCAATTCCCGCAGATAAGCGGCTGTCGAATCGTCCATGACGGCGCGTGGATCGACAAAACCGCTGACCGGCTCCAGCACCTGCTCCCGAAACTGTTGCTGCAGGTAGCGGACCAGCCGCTCTTCAGGGGCCAACTCACCCTCGCTATACTGCAGCTTGTACCAGGCTACACGCGTGGCTATCCATTGCTGCGTCCAGTAACTGCTGTACCAGGGGATAAAGACGTCCTGCGTACGCTGGCGTGCCCGTAAGCGCCAATCGTCCATGGCAACACGGGCATAGGCCTCGGACTCGTACCTTGCACTCACAGAGGTGTTGAGTATCTGTTCATCAATGGCCCGCCAGGTCCCGGGCGAAACACGGTTGAGCGGCGTTGCTGGTGCCACAATCGGCGAAGGCGTATGGGAGCAGGCGGTTAGCAGGGCAATTACTACAAGCAACACGCACTGCTGACACTCAAAGCCACGGCATGGCAACCGCAGGATGCTGTTCATACAACGGGATACGCAAAACAATGCATGTCTGCCGTGTTCGCGCCAGCGCAGGATACGGCGATGGGTAACAGCAAGATAGCCGCGATGATTGAGAGCGGCACCAAGGCCCGTTAGTATGATGTGGTGTCGTCTTTTTCTATTGCCGATCCCGGTCATGAGCTGTACCAAAAACAGTCAATACAACCCTGTTTCGTGACGACTGCGCAGCAGTGCATTCCTGCAACACCTTGACGATATCGCGTTTACCCGTGGCTGCCACTTCCTGGCGGGGTTACCAAAACCGCGGGGGCCTGCTTAAATCTGCAAAGATGGGGCCCTTCATCTCTATCTTGCAGTTCACACGGAGTAGACCCGGTCTGCACACCCCCTCGTGTTGCAGGTTGCGGTGATCGAGGCACCGATACCCCAGGCTGTTAACCTATGCGTGCAGATTTAGAACCTTACGGGCCAATATTTGGCTCCAGGTTATCCACACCCGGGACATTGCCTCCGTCAGTTAAGAGTTGCAAGTACATCGTGTTCCAGCTTGTCGGTCCGGCGTTGTCATCCATGCGACTGAGCTTGATGTTGATGTTTTGCAGACCAACCACATCAGTAAAGGTCGTATCGCCATCGCTCAGGTTCATGAACGCCAGGCTGCCCGCTCCCTCGCCGCCATTAGCGAGAAAATCGATATGCAACCGCAGACGATACCAGTCACTTCCACTATTCCCGCTACCCAGTTCGACGCTACTCAATGTACCGAGGTTCGCTTCCTTGATGGCAAACTTGCGGTCGAAGATACCGAACGCGGGCCCGATCTCGCGATCTGTTTCCCTCAGCGCACCGTCGCCGTTCAGATCCCGCCCCAGGGCGAACAATGACACAGCCTCGCCCGTAGCTTCAAACTGGATCTCGGCCTGAGTCCCGTTAATCGGGGTGAAACTGAAGCTGGCATCATTGACACGGCTCGCACGTGCTTCCATGTTGAAGATCACCACGGTCGCGGGACTAAGCACTTGCGTGCCGTTGATCGCAGTCGTGTCTTTGACGATCACTGCATCGCCCAGGGATAAGACCCAGTTATCCTGCTGCGAGATGGAGTTAAACACCCTTAGATGTTCAAAATCGTAGACCTGCGCGATTGCGCTGTCATTATCAGATATGGTGGCTACTGCACTGGTCGGGGAAGCCAGCGTCGCGCCTCCACCCGGAGTGCTGAGCACCACGTTGAAGGTTTCCGGTTGCTCCACGTCGATATCGTCGAGGATACTCACTGTGAATATCTGGCTCAGCACACCATTGCCAAAGATGAGCATTCCCGAGGTCGCAACATAGTCCTGACCCGCACTGGCGGTACCATCACTGGTCGCGTAATCCACTGTTACCTCGCCCTCGCTGCCTCCTGTGCGCTCCACGATGACGTCCAGCGCACTGTCATTCTCTGATACGCTATAGGCAGGCGCACTCAATCTCAGGCTACCCGCTAGCGGTGGTATGTCGTTGTCGATGATGGTGACCACCGCAGTCGCGGGACTGGTTACAACGGCCCCGCCCGTCGCGTTGCTCAGCGACACGAGGAAGGTCTCGTCATCCTCCACAAGCGAATCGTCAATAATGCTCACAGTGAAACTTTGGCTCAGTACGCCGTCGCCAAAGGTCAATGTTCCTGTGCTGCTCACATAGTCTTCGCCGCTGGTCGCTGAGCCATCACTGGAGGCGTAGTCTACCGTCACCTCACCCGAAAAGCCGCCGATCCTGTTAACCGTCACCGTGACACTGCCGGTATCTTCGGCTATCGCATAGGCGTCTGCACTGAACTGCAGGCTGCCCTGTATAGGGGTATCGTTATTGATGATGGACACAATCGCACTCGTCGGATCTCTCAGGATGGCACCTCCGATTGGATTACTCAAAGCAACCGTAAAGGTTTCCTCTCCCTCCAAGTCGGAATCGTCGATGACGCCCACGACAAAACTCCGGCTGGTCACGCCGTCGCCAAAGTTCAGCGTACCCGAGATGGCCGCGTAGTCCACACCGGCGATGCCGGTGCCATCGCTGGTGGCATAGTCCACCGCCACCACACCCGTAGTGCCGTCGGTCCTGTTGACCGTCACGGTGAGTTCGCCCGCATCCTCCGCCACCTCATAGAACGATGCGCTGAGCTGCAGGTTGCCCGGTGCGGAGGTGCTATCGCTTCCGCCATCGCCACCCCCACAGCCAAACAGGGAGAGATAAAAAAACAGTGTTGCCATCATTTGCATGGCGCGCATAACTACACTCCTTTGACTAGTGGTCCAACCAGACTGCTTCTCCAGTTGTTGATAATTGGATCAGGATTGCCGGGTTCGATATAAGTGGTAAAACATTATCACAACCCGGTTACAGGACTGTTGATACAAGTCAAACTAAAGGTTGATTACCGTGCGCAGCCATAGCATCACGAAAACAAAAACACATCGACTGCTTTTAAACTGAAGCCGAAGACTTTTCACCTGAGCATATCTATGCCCATGTAAAACCAATTAACCGAATACTGCACGGAGAGCGTTTAACAGCACCTGCCCAGCGCCGTGTATCTGCACGATCAATCAACACGGACTCGCCTCGAATTGAGGATGCCTTTTTCTTGCGTCCGGAAATCACGATTGTGTGCAGCGGTTGTGGCGCGCACGCACGCCTCACACGGGCTGCGCTAAAGGTCTGTATTTACAGTTTGTCTGTCCCGGCAGGAGCTGAACAAACGGCGGTACAGGGGCCGCCGTTGTTGCGAGTACCGGATAACTTCACAACTACCTCTTTACAGCTGTAAAGGAGAACACCACATCATTATCATTACGACTGTATCCCAGCATGGAAATAACGTTCTTGTCCTGTGACAAGGTACCATGCTCAATCGTCAAACCGAATGAGCAGGCGTCGAGATAGCACAAATCGACGGTACCAGTGACCCGGCAGTTACTTGCGACCAATACACTGCCGCCAGCAACATCGACTCTGTATTTACCCTTCTGATCCCTGAATATGCAATAAGACGCAGTTGCAACAATAGTCCCGGATGAGTTGACTTTAATCTTGCAGCGGTCCGTCTCGTCCGAATTGCTGAAGTAAGTATCAATCGAGATACCATAGGTCATCCATACCCCTGTCAAATCACCCTGCTCACAGGATGCCTGCACCGCTACCGGAATGAGCATGGCAAGCGCCAGCCCTGTCATCATCAACATCGATATCAATGTCTTCATGGTTTTCATAACACCTCCTTGTTAACCGTCTAAATGACGCCCTGCATGCGTCGCGCTATTGCAGTTTACAGTCTCCATCATCAAACCGGCAGGCCTGAACGTTACATGCAGGATCGCAAAAACTGTCGCCGACATCTGCAGAAAAACATCCGGGTGAACACATATCCGCAAGCATTCGCTGCAACTCCACAAGATCAACCGCGTCACAGTCACCCTGGTCATGGAAACAGGACTCCAGGTAGCATTCAACGTCGCAATGTCCGTTGCCCAGCGCATCGGCAAGGCAGCCGGGTGAACACTCTTGCTGTTTAGCGCCTGCAGCATCCGGGGGATCTGCAACGACGGCGCTGCCGTTTGACGGCTCACCAGCAGACGTTTCATGGCGACCGACCTGACCGTCAGGCTGTCTATCGCAACAACGGCCAGAGGAAAATCTGTTTCGTTGTGCAGGCCGGTTGTTTCAGGTGCATTATGCATTACCTGCAGAACATGCGGTTGACTTGACGACGGCCTGCATACCCTTGTCCCGTCATGATCCAGAAATACCCGCGACCCGGCCTGAATCCGTGAGCGCTCTTTGTACCTGGGTATGTAGACCAGCGCATTGGAGAGCACTGAGCGGTAAACCATGCCACGCATCGGCAGCAAACCTGGGAATGATGACGAGACGGGCAAGTATTCATGCCCTGCACAGTTTTCTTCCGAAAAATAAGACTCAGGAAAAGTCGCAACATCGCCATTACCAAGAACGGGAACCATATAGCCGCTAGGCAGGATGACCAAAATGGCGCTTTCCTGATTACCGCGATGGTTGTACGCAGTTGTCACACCACCATACAAACCCAGGGTTTCACGGGAATCGTTGATCACAACCGGCCACTGAATATCAGTATAGGGCGCAGCTTCTTTCTGGAACATGGATGCGAGGCCAGAGGACAGAGCTGTGTGTGCATAGCTCGATGCAATCATCATCACCCACAGAATTACAGGCAACCGAAACGGTATATGGTGGACGTTGCAACACATAATGTAACTTGCTCTTTAGTAATTGAAATAGCTACTGTTTCATAGTACATGATTGCGGTTAATCACCTATTGATACAAGTCAAGCATGCGAATGTTCACGTGACCGAATCAGGGTAATGAGCTGATATTATCCAGCATGCCAAGTAGCTGCTCCCGGTTGTTACCCGCGACCTGGTCACGTACGGACAGACCGCTCCTGTCCTGCGCATTCCTGTCTGCACCAGCGGCAAGTAATATACGCACAGCTTCAATGTCGGAACGTCTCGCAGCGTACATCAGTGCAGTACGCGCATTGACGTCAATGGCATTAACATTCACGCCGTGGACCAGCAGGATTTTCAGAATATCGATGCGTTCCTGCATGGCTGCCCACATCAGCGCGCTTCTGCCACGCTGATCAGGCAGGTCCGCGTTCGCAGCGGCATTCAGCAGAACTTCCACAACCGCCAGGCGGCCACCAAAGACGGCACCGGCAAGCGCGGTAAAACCGCGCCTGTCCTGTGCATTGATGTCAACCTGCTCGAGAAGCAGGTCATCGATCAGTTCGAGATCTGCCTTATTGATCGCCAGCATCAGGACGGTGATGCCATCCGTGTTTACCGTGTGAATATCTGCACCTCGCTGCAGCAACAGGCGCGCCGTGTCATTGTGCCCGGCAACGACTGCGTACATCAGCGCGGTCATACCGTTGCTGTTGCGCAAATTCACCTTTGCCTCGTGATCCAGCAGCAGACGCGCCAGCATTCCATCCGCTTTCGCCGCAGCCAGCATCAGTGCCGTCGTGTCATCGGCATTGACAGCATTGATCTCTGCGCCATGCTGCAACAGCATTCGCAGGGATGCGGCATCTTCCTGCTCGACCGCCAGCATCAACGCGGTCATGTCATTGCGCTGTTCCATGATGCTGGCATCCGCGCCCTGCTTCAGCAGTATGTGCGTTAACACAGCATCTCGTTTTGCCAGCGCAAACAACAGCGGCGTCGCACCTGCAGCATCCCTGGCATCGACAGCGGCGCCCTGCTCAAGCAGTTCTGCTGCCATGTCAGAGCGACCACTTACCGCCGCCCGGTGCAGCGCCGTCATGCCGGCCGTATCGGCGATATCAGGGTCAGCACCCCTGGAAAGCAGATAACGGACAATATCCTCACGCCCGGTGATGGTCGCCAGGATCAGCGCGCAACAGCTGCCGTTGGCTTTCCGGGCATTGATATCTGCGCCGTTATCCAGTGCGCTACGGATCGCTTCAATGTTGCCGGACATCACTGCCCTGAACAATTCAGCCTGTTGATCTGCCCCAGCCAGGGTGTTACCAGCTGCCAGCAGCATGAACAGGATGAGCGGGATAAGCCGGTAGTGAAACCAGCAGGCATCGCTTGCAGTTATATCAGAGATCATGCGGCCACTCGCGAATACAGATTCCATATCCTGGCATCGGGATCCGGTGTTGGGCGTACAGGCAATATCGACACCCTGACAGGGTGGAACGATTAACACAGGGGGAACAACTGCTGCCCCCCCCCATGCGACGACGCCTGAGCACATATTACCGGACGATAGTCGCCATTCCTGTCTCCGTATCAACCAGGGCGCCACCGACATACACACTGGCATTCCAGTTGACGGTGGTTCTGACGTTAGGCGCTGTCCAGCTGAAGTCAATCTTCTGGGTTTTCCCCGGACTCAGGCCTACAAAGCTGGCAGAGAATACTTTACCCTGCACATCATTCGACACCACGACGATACCAGCCGCTGTCGCCAGGGCCGTATCATCATTGGTGATTTTCAGTAATGACTTCCTGACAGAACCCGTAAAGGTCTTCCTCGGCACCTTCAGCTTGCTGATCGCCACTTCGGCCTCACCCACCGGTGGTGAACTATCCTCGTTGATCATCAGGGTCGCCGAATAGACAGCCGTCGGTTTGCGATCACCCTTGATATAGACTGCCAGGTCGAAACCATCGGTCATCGGCAGGCCGTTACTCGAAACACCCGTGGCAGGATCAACGGTGATAAACGGATTTGCCCTGTAGTCAACCCAACCCCTGCTGCTTCTCAGTGGTGAATGTTCATCCTCCCAGTCGAGCAGATTGATGACCGTGGTCGTCGGCTTGCCCACCACGTACTTGATGTTGTCGTGCTGGAATGGCGGTGGACTGCACTCCCTTAACGGAATCTCCAGTCCCGGCAGGTCCTGGCCGAACTTGTTGGGTTTCAGTCTCCAGCGTGGTCCGGACACCAGCGTGCCGAGTCTGTCATCCGGTATCGGGCTGCCAACGAAGTCCTGCACGTTTGGATCAGGGTTCCTGTCGTAGGACCACTCGAACGGGTCACGATTGAGGCTGGTGTACCAGGCATTAGTCAGACCTTCCCTCAGGTCCCCGGACAAGGCATACAGATCGTGTTCCACCCTGTAGCCCGTAAAACTGAATGCCGGATTTTTCAGTATCGTGCCGGCACCGATGGCATCAGGATCAATCGTACCAAATTCGTTGTCGATGATGTCGCCATCACCCTCGTAGCAGGGAACCAGCGATTTCCAGCGGCCGGCACTATCGATTTCGTAGGACGGCTTGCGACCGGTGGCTGCCTCGTTTTCCAGATCTTCCGGGCGCAACTGGTCATTGGGGTTGTTGGTGATCCAGTGATTGATGACCAGTAATGCGCTGGTGACCGGGAAATCAGGCGCACCCGGTGCTGTCCATTCCGGAGGCAGGTCCATCCGGGCATACAGGCGCACATCATTCGGGCGTTTGTGGAGGGTACCCCAGCCGTAAAGCGGCTTGCCGTCGTCCTTCAGTTGTATGGAATAATCGTTCGTCAGCGCAACATCATTTTTCATATCCGTCTTGTCGTTGGCAAACATCTGGCAGCCCGAGGGAGCGCCGATGGCCGTCTCACAAGGCGTGGCATCAACCAGACGCGCGCCCAGTGTGCCACCCGTCATAACCAGCGCCATATCATCCAGACCGGCTTCACCGCAATCGAAAGAATCCGGGCCACCCGGGAAGGTGATCGCCTGTTGTCCGGCGGGCGGCCCCATAGACGGATCGGGGACATAGAAGTACGGAATAACCTCGTGGCAGCTGAGGATGTGTTCCATGACGGTGTAGTGCTCGGTCTCGCACTTCACCGAGTTGCCACCCAGCCCGCGACACCAGGTACCCATGGGTGCCTTGACCTTGTAGGTGTCAGTCTTCGCGTTGGAGATCTTGACACCAATCCCCTGGCCCGTTTCATCCCTCGCCACACCGACAAAGCCTTCCGTGTATATACCATCACGCACCTTTTCCAACGCACCCAGGAAATCAATCGTATGAAAGCCGAAATCGCTGTCCACCGGGTATAGAATATCTCCGCCTTTGTCGGTGAAAGGCTGGGGAAGTGAACACTTGCCGCCGACCCGTGGTCCACACGGACATTGCGTTGCGCCCGGTGCGCCACAAAGAATGGTGGTTGGTACCGGAGACACGTCATTACCGAAGGTGCTGCCGTCGAATCCACCCATAACGTCATTGAGTGTGAATTGGTGGGTTGACGTGAAGGCCATGGCACTTGGCACAGGCATCATGAAGGACACTGTCAATACGATGCACGCGCACAGAATTGTCAGTTTAGGTAAGTTCATCGAAGTCTCCTTTCTGTTTATTGAATATCCCTTTGTAAAATTACTTGAAAGAATTCCGCTTGCAGTAGCACGTTAGAATATGCAAAGCCTTTCATTTGAAAGTATAGATATGACAGCGCTCACTCACATTGACCGTCATCAACTTGACGTACGTTATTATAAAAATATGTGGACAATACGCAGCCTTCATGACCTATTGCGTTTCGATATAACGCTATTTTTATAGCGTCTCATGCGTAGATAAGGAACCTGCGACAATCTGTCGCAGCTGAACCGAAAGTGAAAAACTGCGGGAAAATTAACGCGTGACAATGAAGCTATTGTGGAAAACCCGTACCAGAAATCAGCACGGGATCACTGTTCAAAACATGGCAAGGCAGATGCGACCCTGTAATCAGGATTTGTTGCATTCTGATCGGTCAATTCAGTAATTGATGAAGCAGTGAACAGCTGCGACAACGCTATGTTAGCCACATCAGGTTACAACAGCACCGACCAAATACGATACTCTGTCAACAACGTATTCAACTGTTGATTATCGCGAAACGGGGGGAGTATGCTTGACCTGCAAGGAGGTGATTAATATGCGTATCCTGATAATGTTTTTGACTGTCCTGGCTTGCGGTATTGGCAATGTGCTGGCGGAAGAGCCGGTTATTCCAGCCGACAAGGCTGTTATCCCGTTTGACACCAAACTCGGTGTTGTCACGTTCAATCATCAAATGCACGCCGATCTGAGCGCTACCGAGTGTACCACCTGTCACCATACACTGAAGCCAGGGGAAACCGTCAAGAGCTGCCATGAATGTCATGGCAAAGAGGCAACAGACGCTCCGAAAGCCAAGACGGCTTTCCACACACGTTGCACGAATTGTCATGAATACACGGCAGCACAGGGCGAAGAGGCCGGGCCGTTGACGAAGAAGTGCAAGCTCTGCCACATCAAGTAAACTGACAACCGGGCAACAACCTTTGGAGGAGTCGCGCGCCGCGACCTCCTCCGGGGTGGCTAATAAAAAAACGGCGGGATCTCAGTCAAACCTGTAGACAAGGGAGACACCGACCACGTGCACATCGTAGTCCTGTGTATCTTCACCGAGCAGCAGCAGATTGTTAACACTGTTTTCCTGCAGATTGTCCACGGCCCAGTTATCTGCATCGTAATCCTGGTACCAGTAGCTGAACTTGAATGCCAGGTTCCTGCGATGCTGGTACTGCGTCCATAACTTCACGCTCGTAAGCCTGGTTTCAAGGTCCGGGTAGTCATTCGTGTTTGCAGAGGTGAGATCCTTCATCTTTATCTTGCCCTTCGCACGGGTATAGACCAGGTCTGCACCAGCATCCCACTTCTTGCGGATCCCCGTGACCTTGACACCGACGCCCAGGGTGTCCGCTGTGTCATCGAAGTCCGCCTCCCAGTCAGGTGATGGTGTACCCGCCTCACTGCCGGCTTGAGTGCTCTTGATGTCCTCGTGCGTATAGTAGCCATAGGTCGTCACGTTGCTGCGCGGCTGATAGGAAACATCCAGGGTATAGCTGGGTTCCTTGGTTTCAGTGAGGCCTATATCCGTATCTGGATAGTCATTCTTGTTGTACTCCGCCGTTGCAGCAAAGCTCAGTCGGTCGGTCGCCATATAATCCACCGTGGTTCCCAGCTGTGTTCGGTCCCTGTCCGCGAGATAGTATGCCCGCAAGGCCGGATTCTCTCCCTCAGGGGTGTTATAACTGCTGCCATTGCGGTTACCCTGCTCGGCGTACAGTGCCAGACCAACTTTTGTATGCGGTTGCATTTTCCACCTTGCAAATACGGTGTTGTCATTCGTCTTGTTACGTTCTGCATCCCGGTAGTCGCGAGACATGCCATCATAGCTGTAGCCGCCGCGGAGACTCATAGCGGAGTTAATCCTGTAGTTTGCAGTGAGATCAACCTGATTGCGCCGGTAGCTAAGCGGGTTGTTTTGCACTGGGTTACCCTCGAATGAATCCGCCACCACATAATCGTAGCTATTGACCTGGGTATCGTTATCGCGGTCGTCAAAACGGTATTCCGCACTGAGGCGCAGTCTGCTCACGGCGCTTGATACCAGCTTCAGCTGTGCGGTGGTCAGCCAGACTTCCCCATCCAGCGAACTGCGCGGTAGTGCAGCTGTCGTTATCGATGGGTTGACTGTATAGGGCTGGAAATCCTCATCCTGTGTCATGCGCCCGACAGACAGTACGCCACTTAAGCGACTTTTGTAGGGCAACAGATACCCCCCCGTTAATGATAGCTGGTGAAACTGGTTATCAGGCGCAAGCGACTCGCTACCAAGCGCTGCAGGCGCAAAGGGGTCTTGCCAGGCAAGCGCACTATTATCGTTGTCAAATATAGAAAGGTGGTAGGAGAGATCCAGTTGCGCCTTGTCTTTGGCGTAGTGCAGGGTCATATCCAGCAGGTTGGTTTGATAGTCGATGGGTTCGGGTAACAGGGCGGCGCTGGTACTGCCTATCAGGCCGTTACCCCCCCCGCTGCCATTGCCATTGCCACCGCCATTACCACCGCCAGGGCCATTGCCATTGCCATTGCCATCAGCGGCAATCGATGACCGGGCTGAAGACGTCGTTATCTGCATCGACGTGCTACCGCCACCTGTGCCACCACCGCCGGAACCGTTGCCGCCTCCGCCACCTGTACCACCACCACCGGAACCATTGCCGCCTCCGCCACCTGCAGCACCACCGCCGGAACCATTGCCGCCTCCGCCACCTGTACCACCACCACCGGAACCATTGCCGCCTCCGCCACCTGTACCACCACCACCGGAACCATTGCCGCCTCCGCCACCTGTTCCACCACCGGAACCATTGCCGCCTCCGCCACCTGTACCACCACCGCCGGAACCATTGCCGCCTCCGCCACCTGTACCACCACCGCCGGAACCATTGCCGTCTCCGCCACCTGTACCACCACCGCCGGAACCATTGCCGCCACCGCCACCTGTACCACCACCGCCGGAACCATTGCCGCCACCGCCACCTGTGCCACCACCGCCGGAACCATTGCCGCCACCAGCGGGGGTGCCTGCAATGGCACCCCCGATGCGGTAAGTGCCGTCCCTGGTTTCATGCTGGAAGCCAATATCCAGCTGCCAGTTTTTCCTGGGGAAGAAACGGCCACCCACCCCGATGCGCTTGCGTTCAGTTTCTATATCAAAGGGACGCAGGGCATTGTCGAGATCGGTGTTGATGTCAAAGCCGGCCGGCAGTCGCAGTGATGAACTGCCGACACCCCGATAAGGGGTGTTGGCGGAATCGGACATATTATTGGGCAACTGGTCGTATTCCAGGAAATATTGCTGGCTTCCCTGGAAGCCACCCTCGAGACGCAGATAGCGCGAATCGAGCCCAAGATTGGTACCACGCGCACGCCAGTATTTGCCGTCCTCACCCACGTAGTCCTGCGCATCGATATCGCCAATGACATATGGCCCCTGTTCCTGCAGACCGTTGTAGCGGCCAAACAGGTAGGCATCGTCAGACACGTAGCCAATACCCAGTTCGTAATCCTGACCGGGTACTGCCAGATCATCCTCAGCCAGCACCTTGTGCGTCATCATACCGAGACATGAAAGCAGGCCGAGCAGTAACACCATCTGCCTGTTCATAACACCCTGGCTGCTATACGCATCATTCATTTCCGCTTAGCGCAACAGGCTTACCCCCGAGGGATGATTGGAGCCATGGACATGGCTGTGGCAATTCATACAATTCAGGCCCACGATAAAACGCCCCTTTGCAGGCGGATCACCCTCAAAGTCATAGGCATTGCGGATGTGCCGGCTTCCCTGGGCGCGAATATCCTGGTGGCATTGCTGACACAATTGCGGCCCCTGCCTGGTGAGCAAGGCAGGATGATTTGATCCGTGTACCCGATGACAGAGGCTGCAGTCCTCGGTCACGGGGTCATGCTCCCAGAGAAAAGGGCCGCGCTTCTCTGCGTGGCACAGGTAGCAGTTCTCGTTGATGCTCAACTGTTTCAGTTCGGCTGGCCCGGCTGAGCCATGGACATTATGGCAATCACTGCAAATGACCTTGGCTTCGCGGATGGGGTGTGTGGATACCCGGTACGTCTGCGCGCGGATTACCGGGTGGCATTGATAGCAGAATTCGCTCTGTGTGGTCCGTTCCAGTACCGCGTCGGGTGTATGTATGCTATGACAGCCGACACACGCAATATCCTCGGCCTCATGAATACTCGCACGCCAGTGCATTTGTGCACTGCCCTGATGACACTGCAGGCACGCCGCATTTTGTTGTTCCACCGGCTCACCTGACCCTGCACGCAAGCCGAGCAGCGTGCCGGCATCACCGTCTTCATCGACATGTACGGAGCCCGGCCCATGACAGGATTCACAGCCGTCACGTGCAAACGGGGTCCGCGGGTCTGCTGACTGGCCGTGCGGATTCTGCAGCATTTGTTCGAGAATTTCCTCGTGACAGGACTCACACACCTCCACGCCCATAAACTCTGCAGCCTCCGCCTGTTCGACGGCGGCCTCCTCGGCAGCCGCTGCGAAACCACTACTCGCGACACAGCAACAGATCAGCAGCACTGCGCGCAAACGGATCATTGCGATACCAGGACTAGTCACAACCACCGGCCTTGGCAATTTTTTTCATCAGCTTGACCCGGGTTGTGTACTCCCGGTGTGGCACCAGATGCTCGTCGGGCCGGGCCGCTGCATGCCGGTCACCCAGGGCCAGCTTGAAACCATGGCGCAGGGTGCCATCGGGCTTGCCAAGACTGGCCTTGCCATGGTCGTCGGTTTCCTCCTCCGGCACGCCGTAGATGTTGAGCCAGAGATTCAATCCGCCCTCGAGTATGTAGGCATTGGGTTTTGCCACGACCATCAGCCGTTTCCAGGCCTCGGTGGCCAGCATTTCGTCATTGCTGACCACGACCACGACCGCATTCTCCGGCAATGAGAGTAGCAGCTCGCGCTCTTCCTGCAGGCCTTGCAGTGACACACGCCTGGCGTCTACCAGATGAAATTCGTTCCAGTCAGACTCCGTACGAACATCGTAGATGACCAGGTGAATATAGTCGTCATTCATGAGGTGCAACAGTTCAGCCGGGTCGATGTAGACTTCCCGCTGTATCAGTTGGGGCTCGAATTTCGGGGCCAGGAATTCCCATTTCTGTTCCAGGTCGGGCTGTCCATACAAGGCAAGTACGCCCGATGCCAGCAGGAGCACTGTAGCGCCCAGCACTTCGGGGAGGTAGCGTGTGTTCATTTCGCCCCGCCATAGAGTAGTTTACGGATCCACTCGAAGCCGGCGAACATCACCAGCGCCAGGCAGGTCACCAGCAACACAACGACACCGGTCTCGAGGTGCAGTAGTTCCGGCAGGGTGAAAAAACCAAAGTAGCTGGAGTTCCAGAAGCTGTTGATCAGGCCTGCCGTTTCCCCAAAAATGACCACCCCCACGATGATTCCGAGCAGGAAGAATACGCCGTCCAGCTTCAGCGTGGCCACACTCACCAGCGAGGTACCGGGACAATAGCCTCCGAGGATAAATCCAACGCCCATAATCAGACCACCGACAATGCCTGGCCACAGGTAGGTCGGGCTGACCCAGAGCTGGTCATAGTCCAGCCATCCGAATGCCGTGGACCAGAAGACTAGAATCATCGCAACGGTGATGGCAGTGAACATCACCTTGAGAACGCGTAGTTCCGTGAAGTAAAACTGCGCCGCCAGCAGGCGCGAGTCGCCGAAACCGCTGGATTCCAGGATGAAGCCAAACGCAAATCCGATGGCCAGGTAGATGAGATAGGCACCACCAGTGCCGAATAATGCAACCAGATCGTAGGGTGCCATGGCCTATGCCTCCGGCAGCCAAAGACGCCTGACAAACCACGCCAGCCCGTAGCCACCCGCGAACACTGCAAACATGAAAGCCCAGCTGCCCACGGACATCACCGCGCCTCCGCTCAGAGCCTGTGAAGAAGTGCAGCCACGCGCCATGCGCGCGCCGTAACCCATGAGTGTGCCGCCGATGAAGGCAAAGGCCCAGCGAGTACGGGACGAGATCTGTGGCCCGTGATAGGTCTGTACCCTGACACGGCCACGCAGCAGCCCGGAAGCAAATCCACCCAGCATGATCCCGGCCACCTCCCAGACGAGCCAGTGTGCCAGGGGATCACGGTCACCGCCGGCCATCTTGGCAATGTAGGGAGTCTTGTCGACGTGATCAGGCATGACCAGGTCCTCGACGGCAACCGCGATGCGGTGAACCCCGCCGGAAGCACCGAGACCGTGACTGGTCACAAAGAAAGACAGGAACAACAGCACACCAAGCAACGTCCCGCCCAGGTAGGGATTCCAGTATTTCATCTTCTCAACAAGACCGTTCATGGTTCACTCCGTATGGTGCTCTCGATTGTTTGCCAGGACCTGGCCACGCCGCTGTTCGGCTCAAACCGCAAGGCACCGTCTTCACCAATCTGCCACGTGCCATCAAGCATGATTGCAGTGTTTTCCTTCACCAGCACAGGTTTCATATTGGCGGGTACATAGGGTGCCAGGTCAAAAGCCGGCAGATCCTTTTCAGTCTCAGGGTGACAAACGGTGCAATCCCGGCTAACACGATTACCGTGACGAATATTATGGTGAATATGGTAGGCACTCACTTCGCCACGCACGGTCGGATTCTTCACACCCGCCTCCCGCAGGCGTTCCTTGACGAGCACCAGCTTGGTATGGTTATCGATACGCAGCTCATCTGCCGCCAGCTGACCGTCCTGGTTGGCATCGAAGGCCTCCATGATGGCAGGGTTGTAGTTGTAGTCGTGGCCATCCAGCCAGGCGCTGCGCAGCCGTTCCAGCGAGATCGGCTCATGGCTATCGCCATCCGCCCAGAACCACTTCGACACCAGGTTATAGGGCATCACCTGGTGCTCGTCGTAAACATTCTTGCCGACCCGCAGCAGCGGGCGGTAGCCGCTCACGTAGGCCTTGCTGGCATTGCGAATATCACCCGTCACACCCCGGTAACTGATCAGGGGTGCGCCGTCCGTTGACATGACGGTATGGTCGATGGACTGCTGCGCGGCCATCTCCAGTTCCGGTACATGACAGGACTCGCAGGCGACGGACGCGAAATGACGCTTGCGTTGCGGCAACCAGTCATGGGTATCGGTCAGGCTGTGACAACTCTCGCAGCGGCGGCGCACACCCTGTGCCGGTATCACGCTGGCGGGTGTGGCCTCCCCCGCCAGCCGTGCCGGCCGTCCCCGTGAATAGTGACAGTCACCGCAGGAGACAAGACGTTCCGCGTGCACATCCCACACCATGTCGAGACTGTCCTTGTCCTTGAGATTCATGGCAGACTGGCGCACCTGCTGCGGTGAAAATACCTGGCCGGTTTTCTCCGTGGTCCACTGCTTGCCACTACCCAGTTCCACCAGCAGCGGGTCGGTGCCATCATGGACCATGCCATGACAGGTACCGCAATTGGCTTCACTCACCGGACGCAGCAGCAGCGTTGCCTCACCCTCTTCGTCAATGCGTGCCGTATTCCACTGGTAGCCGCCTGCCGACTCAGTGAGCAGACCACTACCGAGCAGCGTCGCACTGACCGACCACTGCACGTCACCCTTGTCTATGGCGGCCATACGGGCCTTGTGATCAGGTTGCTGCAGATGGCACAGGAAGCAGTTCATCTGGCTGTCATCACCAACCGGGATACGCGGACCATCCACCATCAGCCGGCGACGCTCGGATGGCAACAAGGCATCCTGCACGCTGCTGTGATAGCCATGGGTATTGAGAAACGCTGCATCCTCGAGTTCGTGGCACATACCGCAGGTCGCGGCGACTGACAGCGGTCCACCCGATGCAGTGACCGGTTCGCCATCGGCATCGAACAGATAGACGGGGTCATGCTCGTGAACCTCACCGTTCAGCGGGTCGCTTGTATAGCCCAGCGCATGCCAGTCGAGTCGCCCCCGTTCCCCGTGGCAGTCGCGGCAACCCAGTGCCTTGTCCGGGGTTACGACCATGTGGGAGAGCGGGAAGTACATTTCGGTGGGTGCGAAATCATGGCTGCCACTGTAGGGCAGACCGGTGACCCTGGAACCCAGCTCAAGTGCGGTAGGCCAGTCAAATGCCGTCCAGAAACCCTGGCTGCCGTGCACATTGGGGACCAGGAAATAACCATTCACGGTGTCATAGGGTTGTTTGCCGCGGTGCACCTTGAAGGGCCAGATCTTCGCGCTGGCGTCATCGCGATCACCGAGCGGTCCGGTGATGCGCGTGACAACGCCCGGATCGATCTTGTCACCGGTGATATAACGCACCGAGGTCTGGTTGTACCAGTAGTACTCGGGCTCGACTTTTTTCGCCCACGTGAAACGGCCCTTGATCTTGAGGTACTGGTGCTGGTCGGTGATGTCCAGGTCCTGACCCGCCTCTGACCAGTCCCAGGTCATCTTGGTGCCGGTATCCGGTGACATGTACGGGATATGGCAGGTCTGGCAGGCGAGCCGGGCAGTATGCTTGTTCAGGCGTAGCTCTGCATGTGGCTCACGATCATGGCACTCGGTGCACTCGACGAAATTGTCACCCCCGACGCTGACGGTAATGGAACGACCGCGAATGCGATGTTGTTGCGTACGATGGCAGTCCACACATTGCATGTCATGCTTGCCCATATGGATATCGATACGCGCACTCGGAAACAGCAGGGTCTCGTCCATGTCGCCATGTTTGACTGCATTCCCGCCCCCCCCCTGGAAATGGCAGCTACCGCAGTTCTGCCGCAGCGGCATGCCGACGCTGCGGGCAACCTGCAGCAGGTCCACCTGCTCATCCGGAATTCCGGCGCCACGGAATTTCTTCAGGTAGGTGCCGCTGTTGTCATGGCAAACCAGGCAATCGACGCGCGTGGGATCCTCAAAGTCGAACGTTTCATCTTCCCAGCCGTAGCCGATATGGCACATGGTGCAGGCAGGCCAGTTGGACTGGATGCCGATACAGAAATTATTGATCACGTTACGCTTGCCAATACGCACGGGTTCATCGTGACCGCTGACCATGACCTCCTCGCCCTGCCAGTTCCAGTGTGCTGTTTGCATCACTTCGCGACTGGCCTGTGGATGGCATTGCAGGCAGGCACGGGTCACGGACGGCCCATCTGTAAAAGGTTTCTGGAAAAATGTCGAGTGATCTGTATGTAACGGGTGCGCAGGCATGTTCTGCCACGCAGTCGCGGCATCACTCACTTCTGCTTCGCCGCCATCGGTCATGATACCGGTTAGTAACAGCAGTACCATTGCCGTCAATAGCAGCTTGAGCACTACGCCCTTCATCAGCCGTCAGAACCTCGATTCAGTCGCAGGATAGAAGCCGGCAAGATGGTGACCCTGATTTCAGCCATCCATTTGCTATCAGGTCTTCCTAGTTAATATTCATACGGCAAACGACATGAATATGATTTGATTCAGATCATAAAAGAGTCTGATTAGTGCGAATTACGCTCGTTTTCAGAACCACACGGTGTCACCCGTCATACCTCCCCCAGGGAGCGACCCGTGCTCACGGTGACGATTCGGCTGCAACCAGCGGGGTGTTGGCAATCAGGTACATGGGCCGGTCCGGCGGCATGCCTTGCGCGAAAAAGAAGGGCACCGCAGCTGGTGAATTGAACAAGCGTTCGAAGTATTTCGGTTCAATCAGGATACAGGACACCGTGCCCGTCTCCTGCATAAGCTGCATCAGCTCGGCCTCGTTCACCTCCGGCACCTGGCGGTTCAGGTAGAAGCCGTATTCTTCATCCCAGGAACGATACATATAAACGTGCCGATCCCCAACCAGGCTGGCAATAGCAGCGATATAAGGACGGGTATCCTCCCTCACGCTATTGATAGACTGCATCATGAACAGCATAACGGCCAGCACCCCCCCCTGGAACACGATGTACAGGCGGATCAGCGGCAGCCGCTCCCGGAGCATCCAGCCATACCCCCACAGTCCGCCCAGCAGCAAGATACCGCCAAGGATGTAGTACAGCCACTGTTCCAGCGTGGCCAGATAGGGGCTGGCCTCCGCCAGACGCTCCGGACCCAGCGATTCTCTTAGCCAGGCCCCGGCCCACTCTGAAGAGAGCATCTGCGGGACAAGGGCAAGCAGCAGTAGCAGTAGCAGGACCAGCGCCGTTCCACCCGTGACCAGAAACACCCGGCGCAGTGAATGCGGGCGGACTGTTAAACTGAGGTAACCGGCCACGAGCCATGCGGCGGCCGGATAGAGCGGTAAGATGTAATCGCTGCGCTTGATCCCGGAGAGCGAGAAGAACAGCAATATCCAGATAATATAGACCACCAGCAGCCCCTCGACCCCGGAACGCCTGACCCGGTCGCGCAGCACCTGGTAGATGATCACGGGTATGAACAGTGCCCAGGGGAAGAAGCCCCACAGGAAGTGCATCAGGTACTGCCAGCCAGGCTGCCGCTGAAAGGTCGTGAACTCAAGCGTGCTAAACAGATTGCCGAAGCGCGACAGGTTCTCCTCGAGGATAAACCAGCGGAAAAAACGACCCTCGGTGATGACGGACGCGTAAACGAACCAGGGCAG
This sequence comes from uncultured Gammaproteobacteria bacterium, assembly GCA_963753755.1. Lineage (GTDB taxonomy): Bacteria > Pseudomonadota > Gammaproteobacteria > UBA9214 > UBA9214 > UBA9214. The sequence continues at coordinate 449,127 of CAVWDM010000005.1, read as the reverse complement.
TGCAAGCGCCAGAAACAGCAGCATGCCCCTGCCGAGGAACACCCTGGACAGTTCCCGGAAGGCACCCTGCAGCAGCAGGAACAGAAACACCGGGACACCGGTAACAATGAAGCCCACCGGCCCCTTGGTCATTACCGCCAGGGCGGCTGCGATGAAAAACAGGTAATAGCCATGATTCCGCCCCCCGGCCTCTCGCTTGGGAGACACCCAGTAGCGGGCGAAAGACACGATTGCTGTAAAAGCGAGCAGGCACAGCATCAGGTCCATGCGCGCCATTTGCGCCATCCCGATCACCTTGGGGCTGGTGATCAGAATGGCGGCGGCCAGCAATACCGGTGTCCGCTGGCCACCCTCCTGTGGCAGCAGCCGGAACAGCAGCATGAGCAGCACCACGCTGACCAGTGAAGGCAGTCGGGAAGCCAGTTCCCAATGCGCCCCGGTTACGGATTTGGCCAGGCCGATGGTCCAGAAGTAGAGAGGAGGTTTGTCGTAGTCCTCCGCCCCGTTCATGTGGTTGACGCCCCAATCACCGAGTTGCAGGAACTGCCTGGCGATCTCCGCAGACTCCGCCTCCAGGGTGCCGTTCAGCGCTCTGACAGAGGCCTGCCAGATGACCACCCCGACCAATAGCAGGATGACCACCAGGGGAATGATGGCCGTAAATCCGCAGCGGCCGTCAACAGCGGGGCTTCTATCGCCCGCAACGGATCGCTGGCCAGTCATGGAAATAGTCATATTGATGAAAGGTACGGGATTGCAACACCTGCTGCTTGCTGCGCAATTCTAGCCGCTGAATGATCCCTGACAAGCGTCCGCCGCTGGTGCCGGCAGGGTCTTGAGATGCTGCAGCCATGCTCAAGTCGTCAGGCGTCGATAGATATCCGACACCTTCAAAGGCAACTTGCGCACTTCGTCAATCACAGTGTAGTTCACGGCACCGTACATATGCGGCAGGTAATCGCGTGCCTCGGTGTCAATGGTGATGCAAAAGGAATGGATGCCGCTGCGCTTGGCCTCGATCAGCGCCTGACGGGTATCCTCGATGCCATAGGCGCCACGGTAGGTATCATAGTCATCCGGCTTGCCGTCGGAGAGCGTGATCAGCAGCTTGGTGCGCGCCTCCACCTCGTTCAGCAGGTGGCACAGGTGGCGGATGGTGACGCCCATGCGCGTGTAGTCCTTCGGCTTGATGCCACTGATGCGGCCGCGCACCGTGTCGTCGTAGTGTTCATCAAAGCGCTTCACCCGGTACACCTCACAACGTTTGCGCGTCATACCGGAAAAACCGTAGATCGCATAGCGGTCCCCGAGAATCTCCAGCGACTCGCACAGCAGTACCAGCGCCTCGCGCTCGGCATCGTTGATCCAGCCCTTGGTGGAACCGCTCATGTCCACCATGAACATCACCGCGATATCGCGCTCCAGCTTGTGCATCTTGGTAAACACGCGCTCGGACATGTTCCATACCCATGGTGGTGTCGGCCCAGGACTCGACCAGGGCATCGATATCGACGTTGTCGCCATAGGGTTGTTTCTTCAGCAGCTTGTCCTCGCCGCGCAACGCCTCGAAGGTGCGCCGCAGATGTCCGGTCAGGCCACGGTATTTGTTCAGGGTTTCAGTGACAAAACTGTCATCCAGGGGACTGACTTCCAGCTCGCGCAGCACCGTCCAGTTCTTGCGGTAATTCTGGCGCTCGTAGTCCCACTCGTTGTACAGAAACGCACCGTCTTCATGGTAGGTGCCCTTCCACACGTCCTCGACACTGCGCTCACCGATGTCGTCTGCAACATAGGCACCATCACCGGCCGCATACAAATACTCTTCCGGTATTTCATCAAGGTCCTGAATGATAGACGCCATGGTGCCCTTGACGTTATCCGGCGGCTCGATCGGCTTGCCATCGAGCTGCATTTCATAGCTCATGCCATTCTGGTCTTCTTTCGACTCGACCTCGCGCAATTCAAAGGGCAGGCGGCGCCCGGTAGCTTCTTCATCCTCTGCTGCCTCATCAGGCGTCTCTTCAACATCCGTCAACTCCTGCTCGAGTCGCAACAGGTGCAGGCGGAACAGCTGCTTGTCCGCCGCAATGCGCGCGGCACGCACCTTGTCGACCACCTCCGGACGCATCACACCCTGGTAGATCGTACCCGCAGGCACCGGGGCATCCGCGAGACGCTGCAGCCACAGCAGCGTATCCCCGACACGCGCATCCGCACGTGAAAGCTGTTCCGCAGCGGCCCGCCAGTCGCCCTGCAGCGCCTGCTCAGTGTCGTTGCGAAAGCGCAGCAGTTGCCGATACACACCCGGCAGCATGTCACGAATACGCGCGTCCAGACGTAACGTCTCCAGCGCATGAAAACAGGCCAATGCCGCTTCGGGGTCGGCATAGCGGCCGAACACCTGCGACGGCTCGATGCGCCAGCTACCAAACCAGGTCTGTGCCCACTGGTGCACCAGCATCACCTTGTAGAGCTGGAAGTTGTCTTCACGTGCTGCATAGCGACTGACACTGGCCGGCAGGAAGATGGTTTCGGTATCCGTGTAACACTGCTCGGCACACTCGATCTTCAGGCGGCGTCCGTTAAGGCCCTGCACGAACATCTCCAGCACATTGACGACATCATCAAAGGCCACACCGCTGGTACGCGCCTTGTGGGCGCGTGCAAAACTCTCCACGTCCCGGAACGCGACCACCGCCGGGTGCAGACCGCGCGTATCGTAGATATCCATGCACGACAGTAACCAGGCCTCGACACCGTCCGCATCCATCAGCCGCAGCGCCGGACACACATGCGAGACGAAGTTCAGTGCCATTCCGGAACTGGTACGTGCCACGACACTGACCCAGTGCAACACGAAATCCTGCTGTTCACGCGGGAATTCGGCGAGCGCATGCGCCGGCTCCTCGGCGGCACCCAGCGAGATCATGTGGATATCGAGACGTTCCTCGAGTTGCGCGGCTGTCAGTGGCAGATCACCGGTCTGCAGAAATTCGGTCTCGTCATGCCAGTGCGCCGCAACACCGGCCGGCAACACCCGGCCATCACGGGTACTGACACCGAGCTGCAATGGCTCGATGGTGCCACCAGGCAGCACCTCGCGCAGCAGTTGCCCTAGCCCCTCGGCCTTCCAGGTGATGGCACCACTGTCCGTCGACAGCCACACGCCGAGACATTGTTTGGTGACCAGGCGTGGCAGGTACTTCACCAGTTTCGCCATGTCCACCTCGCGGTCCCACATCTGGCCCTTCGGGCCATATCCGACAGGCGGTATCGGTAAAATGATGACATCGAAGCGCTGCTGGCGACGCAGCAAATCCTCGACGAAGTCGATCACGTCATCGTGCACGTACTCGACCTGCGCCTCACCGGCAGTGGCACGACTCAGGCCAAGCATCTCCGCACTGGCATCGACGTGCACCACCGAGGCGCCCGCTCGCAACGCCTGTGCCGTGACAAAGCCATTGCCGGCAAACAGGTTCAGTACCCGGATATCATCGAGGTCGTAACAACCCTCGATACGCTGTCGTAGCCATTCGGCACAGGCAATGTCACGTCCGCGCAGACCGACACGGCCATGGTCATCGAGACGACACACGACCTGTTGATCACCTAGACTGACGTCCCACTGGCGTGACAGGCCGCTGCGTGTCGGCTCCCAGTGGTGTTGCACACCGATATCCGTAACATAGATCCAGTCGGCATCCCAGTGCGCGCTGGCCGGCTCGCCACGGGCCAGACGATCAGGGCTTTCCACCAGGTACTCACCCCAGCGCTCCAGCTTGCGGCCGGCACAGAAATCGATCAGTTCATAATCGCCCTGTGGTGTCTGCACCCGTGCATCACGGGTATCGGTTTCCGAGACGGTGGGAAGCTGGATCATAATTGCGTTTGGGTTGTGCAGGCCTATTCGCTGCGCTGTGCACTATTGCCCGGCTCACGCATGCATGTCCACAGACAACTAAAAATAGAAAATTGAAGGTCATCTCCGCGCAGACGGGAATCCAGAGTAACAACAATGTCGTCTAAAGAACGCACCATTCCGGATTATCCTTTTCTATAAGCACCAGCTTCTATTTCCTGTTTCACTTTTTGATCTGCTTTTCCCTGGAAACAGCACAGAGGATATCCTGTGATTCCTCAAAATAAACAGGCTTGTGCACATTATCTTATTATGTAAAACCTGCCACCAGATTGGCTTTGTGTTCATGGATACGCGTTATAAGATTACTGGTGACAAACACATAAAGCATTGCCTGCTTCTCACTATCCAGTATGTAAACCCAGGCCACCTTCATTGAACAAGATCTTCCGGATTCCCGCCTGCGCGGGAATGACGAGCGCGGAATATCGATATCCTTAACGCCATTTGCACCTCCTTGTGCAAATCCAGATGTTAACAATAAGCAGACGAATTGATGTCAATCAACTCAACTACAACCCTTGGGTCGTGGCAAACCGGCGATCTTGTTGGCACATTTGATCAGACCGGTAGGAAACAGTGAGTAGATATACTTCTGATCACTGCGGTCCTTGCCATACTTCTGCTTCATCAACTTGGAGAAGGCACGTGGCTCGCACACGGTTCCGTTTTCCTGAAAATACTCACGCGCCAGGTTAATAATATCCCAGTGCTCCTGGGTAAGTTCATCGATCTTCTCGTTTTTTGCAATCTGGTGCGCCAGCTCCTCACTCCACTCATCCAGATTTTCCAGCCAGCCAGCCTCGCTCAACTGGATCGTCTTGCCATCAACTACTGCTTCCATTGTATTGCCTCGTGTCATTAATCAGATTTGGTGTGGCGTGATATTACTACGTACAGGCCACACATGCGTCCCTAGTATAAATGGGGTTAACAAATTTTTTATCAACAACATTATTCGGTCGCTAGCAAAAGGGGGGGGGTTGTTACGTTGTGTCCGTCTTCTTTAATTCAGGCTGTCTGCGTGAATCCCAGGCCACTGAATAACCAATGAGGACGTCCGCTGCGATATACCCCTGTGGATGTACCCAACCCTGTAGCTCGTGCCAGACTGTATTTTCATGGCCATTGCGCAGGACGTCATCATTCAATCGGCAAGGAGCACAGACACCCCCTTTGATTTAATTCAAGTTTCTGTCACTTTTGCCGTCACCATCTGTGCATTTGCATGCCTGTCTACATCTGCCTGCGTGCAAGCATGGATAATACATAGGGATATACCTTGCAACTGCAATCAAAAATTCTGCTGCTGCTGATACCTCTGATTGTCATACCCATACTGGTATTGGGCTGGATATCCTACAGCCTGCTGATGGAAGATGCCCGCCACCGCACCCGCTACCAGATAACGACCCTGCTGGAGCAGATTGAATCACAAACCGAGACACAGTTACGGACTGCCCGCGCCAACGCCAGCCTGTTTGCAAGCACTGCCCTGATCGGACGATACATCCGCTCACAGTCGTCATCCAAAGATAGCTACAATCTGGAACAACAGGTCACGAACCTGCTGTTCAATTACCAGCTGGCATATCCTGAATATTATGAAATTCGCATCATCAGCCGTGACGGCAAGGAACAGATAAGGTCGGTACTGGGCAAGGGTAACAACCAGGCAACGGATGAATCATCAAGCAGCTATTTCATCGAGACGGGCAACAACCCTGACACCACCTACACCACTTTTTTTCGTAACCCGGACAATGACCAACAGGCATTGCTGACCAGCAAGCCATTATACCTGTTAAACAAAACGGGCGCTCACACACAAAAAGAGCTCTACGGATACTTGATGTTAACTATCGAGCCCGGCTTTCTAAAGGAACATACCGAAAACAAAAATGTGGTCGAGAATGGCGAGGTCTTCTTCACGGATGACAGTGGCACGATCCTGTTTCACCCTTCAGCCGCACTGGTAGGCAAACAGATACCTGCCGACCTGTTCAGCAAGGCAAGACAGCATGCCGATGGTGGCACCAGCATAGCAGGACTGTACAAGGGCAAAGACGCCCGCCTCCAGTCATTGGAACTGCATGACCGGTTATATGCCTTTGTTGCCCACAATGAAAATGAACTGCTGCTGAAAAGTATCAGCCTTGGGCGAACAGTCACGGTTATAACATTCGTTGCCATCCTTCTGGCCACAACATTCCTGTTCGTTATCATAAAAAAGCTGCTGATCAATCCCATTCAAAAACTTGGAATGGCCGCCAGGGAAATTGGCCGCGGGCATGTACTGATACCGATTGAAATCGATTCCAGCGACGAAATCGGTGCCCTGGCGACAACCTTTCGGGAAATGGGAGAAAATCTGCATCACTACCATGAACAGGTGCGTTACGTGGCCTACCATGACAGTCTGACCGGACTCCCCAACAGGCTGATGTTCATGGACTATCTGAACAGGGCGACAACAGAAGCGCGGCGCGACCTGCAGTGCCTGGCCGTATTGTTCCTCGATATCGACAACTTCAAACGCATTAACGACACACTTGGCCATCAAGCGGGCGACAAGCTGCTGGAAGTATTTGCCGACAGGCTCTCACAGCACCTGCGGGAATCAGATATCGTTTCACATCCTCCCCAGGAAGAGGCAAACAAGGTACTCGCACGACTGGCAGGCGACGAATTTATCATTCTTCTACCGAGAACCCGGAGCGCGGTCGATGCACAAAAGGTCGCCAGCCGAATACTCAAGTCGATCGCGGAACCCTTTATCGTCCGCTCGCAGGAACTGCATGTCAGCACCAGTATTGGTATTGCCATGTACCCGGATGATGGCATCACGGCAGGTGAACTTCTCAAGCATGCCGATATAGCGATGTATCACGCCAAGAAGCTGGGACGGAACAACTATCAGTATTACTCCAAAAAGCTCAATGAAGAATCAGCCGAGAAGCTTAAGATAGAAAACAAGCTGCGGCATGCACTGGAAAACAACGCGCTGGAATTATATTACCAGCCACAGGTCAATCTCGTTACCGGGCAGGTTCTGGGTGCCGAGGCACTATTGCGCTGGGAAGACCCCGAACTGGGCAAGGTATCACCATCTGTCTTTGTACCTATCGCCGAGGAATATGGACTGATTATTGAAATCAGCGAGTGGGTCATCAACGAGGCCTGTCGCCAGGCGCAACGATGGATAACAGCATTCAGCATGCCCTTCACCATGTCCATCAACATATCTGCCGTACATTTCAATGCTAATAATCTGGAATCCATGATTGCACACGCGCTGAAATCCAGCAGACTGGCCCCCGGGCACCTGGAACTGGAACTGACAGAAACCAGTATCCTTCGGGACCTGAACCAGGCAACCGAAACCCTGCACACTTTCAAGTGCATGGGACTGCAGCTGGCACTGGACGATTTCGGAACCGGGTATTCATCTCTCAGTTACCTGATGAAACTACCCTTTGACAAGCTGAAAATCGACCAGAGTTTTATCCTGAACCTGGAAAAAGAGACCAAGGGCACGGCTATCGTTGCAGCCATTATCAGCATGTCCCACAGTCTCGGTATGAAGGTTATTGCCGAAGGTGTGGAACAGGAAGAACATATGCAGATGCTGCTGCAGATGCGCTGTGACCAGGTCCAGGGATTTTATATCTCGCGCCCGATGACCGCTGCCGGATTTGAGGCATTCATCAGGCACAGAGCAAGACAAACTGCGTAATCAGTGCACCCGATATACGCAATGCGCGCCATCATCTTCTACTGGCAACCGGTGTAACAAAAGAAAAACCCTTGGCGTCAACCAGGGACAGTATTTTTTCTCGGCCGTACATCATGATATCTTTTTGCGCCCCGGATCGGCATCAGCCGAAAACACCCGGGAAAGCGGGCCACATCCGCTGTATCATAATGGGGTCGATAACACACATGAGTCATGTCCTTTAATCTCCACCCCATGAAATCACCCGACACGAAACATCCTTGCCAGGATAGGACACACAAGCAGAGCACAGACTGCTGACAGATACCCATGAAATATTTATTCAGCTTGCTGCTCATAGCCCTGATCGCGGTCAGCCTGCTGCTTTTCAATAGCAGCAAACAACCTGACAACGCGCAGCGCAATGATGAGCAGGTGACCGGCCTGCCCTGGCAGATCGAGAGACTGCCGGACGGGGATACACGGGTGTTTGGCATCACGCTGGGGAAGACCACTCTCGGCGAGGCCATCGGTTTGCTGGGCGACGACATGAAACTTGCGCTGATCGCGGCACCGCACGAGAGTGGCACGGTAGAAGCCTATTACAGCCACCACTCGGCCGGCCCGATCACGGGCAAGATGATCCTGGTACTGGATATACCTGACGATGTGCTCTCGCCCCTGCGGGAACGTGCATTTCAGGACGGCGGTACGCGCCGCTATCGACTGCATCCCGACGACCTCGCGGTTGCCTACCAGGCGCCTGTCAGGTTTATCAATTTCATGCCCAGCTTCAACCTGGACGAGGAAATCGTGCAGACCCGTTTCGGCACACCTGCCGAGGTTATTCAGCCTGGAGAGCAGCTGCAACACTGGCTCTACCCGGACAAGGGGCTGGACCTCATCCTCAATGCGGACGGCAAGGAGGTGTTGCAATACCTGCGCCCCGATGAATTCGGTGCACATCGTGTGCAGCTACAGCAGACACCCTCAGGCAGTGAATAAGCGGGCGATAGAATACTGCGCAGCATGGCGCATTGCTGCCGTAAAGACTTTATCCTCGCAGGGCTTCGGCATGGTAGGCCAGATGTTCGCCAATGAAGGTGGCAACGAAATGGTAGCTGTGATCATAACCTTCCTGCATGCGCAACGTGAGTGACCCACCCTGCTCTGCATAGGCCGCCTGCAGGTCCTGTGGATACAGTTGCACGGCCAGGAACTGGTCATCGGTGCCCTGGTCAACCAATGCCGCCACGGGGCTGTGGCCGGCTCTGACCAGTTCGGTGGCATCCCAGGCCTTCCACTGTTCCCGGTCATCCCCCAGGTATGCTTCGAAACAACCCTCACCCCAGGGCGATTTCACAGGGTGACAAATGGGTGAGAAAGCGGAAACGGAACGGTAGGCAGCTGTGTCCTTCAGTGCACAGATCAATGCACCGTGACCACCCATGGAGTGGCCACTGATGGACTTGACGCCGGGCAGCACCGGCAGATGTGCCTCGATCAATGCCGGCAACTCCGCAGTGACGTAGTCATACATGCGGTAATGCATCGACCAGGGTGCCTGCGTGGCGTTGATATAAAAGCCGGCTCCCTTGCCCAGGTCATATTCATCCGCTGCGTCGGCTACGTCAGGCCCTCGGGGGCTGGTGTCAGGCATCACCAGGGCCAGTCCGAGCTCAGCGGCATAGCGTTGCGCACCGGCCTTGGTGCGAACATTGTCATCGGTGCAAGTCAGGCCCGATAACCAGTAGACGGCAGGGACTTTTTCCGTCTCGGCCTGTGGTGGCAGATAAACGGAAAACGTCATGCTGCACTGACAGCTGCTGGAAGGATGACTGTAGCGGCTCAACCAACCACCAAACTCTTTGATGCGTTCAATTCGCTTCATGACTAAAAAGCCTCAGAAGATGATCACCGAGCGAATGCTTTCGCCGCTGTGCATCAAATCAAATGCCCGGTTAATATCCTCGAGCGGCATGGTGTGTGTAACCATCCTGTCCAGCTCGATTTCGCCATTCATGTAGCGGTCCACGTAGCCTGGCAACTCCGTACGCCCCTTGACGCCACCGAACGCGGTGCCCTTCCAGGTACGGCCGGTGACCAGCTGGAACGGGCGAGTGCAGATTTCCTGTCCGGCACCCGCTACACCGATAATGGTGGAGACGCCCCAGCCCATGTGGGTGCATTCCAGGGCTTCACGCATGACATGCACATTGCCAATGCATTCGAAGGAATAGTCGACGCCGCCCTCAGTCATGTCAACTATTGCTTCGGTGACACTACCGCCGAGTTCGTTCGGGTTGATAAAGTCCGTCGCGCCCAGCGACTCGGCCATGGCCCATTTGTCCGCGTTGATGTCGACGGCGATGATGCGTTGTGCCCCGGCCATCACCGCACCCTGAATACAGGACAGGCCGATACCACCCAGGCCGAAAACGGCCACTGTAGAACCGGCCTCTACTTTTGCCGTGTTGATAACCGCGCCGATGCCGGTAGTGACACCGCAACCCAGCAGACAGACCTTATCCAGCGGGGCTGCCGGGTTGATCTTTGCCAGGGCAATTTCAGGCACTACGGTATATTCAGAAAACGTCGAACAGCCCATGTAGTGGTAAATGGGTGTGCCGTTCATGGAAAAGCGTCGCGTACCGTCAGGCATGTAGCCGGTCCACACGGTGGAGGCTATGGACTGACACAGATTGGTTTTACCGGACCGGCAGTATTCACATGTGCCGCACTCGGCAATGTACAGCGGTATCACATGATCACCCGCCTTCAGATTCTTGACGCCGGGACCGCATTCCAGCACTTCGCAGCCACCCTCGTGCCCCAGCACGGCAGGAAAAACGCCTTCTGGATCATCGCCGGACAGGGTAAACGCATCGGTATGACAAACCCCCGATGCGATGACCCGGAGTAACACCTCCCCCTGCTTTGGGCCCTCGACGTCAATCGTTTCAATCGACAGGGGCTTGTTGGCTTGCCATGCAACGGCAGCTTTTGCTTTCATGCGTTATGTCCTTATCAGTGAATATTTGATTCCTGTATTCAAACAGGGTCAGAATCGATTGATCTGGCGAGTTCATGACGAATCAAAGGAGCCTGACAGCATTGATTGCTTCAATACTGCCCGCTGATTCTAGATATAATGTCCCCGAATTCCAAATGGCATGTTATCTGACACCCTGGAGTAGACCATGAAATTGCACCTAACCCTATTGCTCATAACCCTGCTGGCCACCGGCTGCGCCAACTTCCCCGCGGGCACTGACACCACGACCGGCGACAGCCCGGCAAGCACGGAAACCCCGTCTAGCCCGGCCGATACAGCGACCCCGGCAAGCACCCCAAGCACGGCGCCGCGTGAAAAAAATGATGTGCGCGAGCGCAAGGTGCAGTTTGGAAACTGGCGCGTCGACTGCATCTACGAGGCAGTCACATTAATAACGCAATGCAAGGCAGAAACCTATGGCAAGGTCTCCGAATACTATGGTGACGAAATCTATCACCCGACCCCGGTACTGTGGGTCTCCTGGTTGAAGGGCGAGCCTAAACCGTCCCGCTCCGTGTGCGTATTCGGGCATGACTATCCTGTAAAGGGCGTCAGCATGCAGATCGATGACAACAAGCCCTTCCTGATCGAGGCAATCAATGCCGCTGGCTGCATAATTGCCAACAACAGCGTCCTGGACCAGTTGCGCAATGGTCATGAACTGGTTGTAACCTTTCAGCGCTGGCCCTGGGGGCAGACCAAGGCCACATTCAGCCTGAACAAGTCCATCAATGCCCTCAACGAGCTGGAACGCCTTATCGCCGAACAGTGACCGCTGGCGGCAAACAACCAACAATAGACCTCGATTGATCCGGGCAGCTGCCAACGAATCAAGCGTCTGAACCCCGGCCTTCGCCGGGGTCACGACTTCTACAGCGTCTCCCCAGGCATTCATAAACCACGCACATCACTTTCGTCCACAATATGAAGATGTGTGTACTCATCACTATGGTCTGAACGATCGAAGGCCTGTTCAGCCGAACTGCGCAATGCATCCGGGCGGGAAGCCACCAGTACCAGTCTGAAGCGATTAAAACCCTTGTTATCACGTTCCTCGATACCCTGCTCCAGTGCCGTATGAATAACATGCTGGATACCGGCTGTTCCATCCACGGTGATAATGTAGATTAACAAGCGTCCACCCACATTGACCTTGCTTCCCAAAATGCCATCGTGTACTTGTTGATAAACGATGTTTTCAAACACATCATCCGCACATGAACAGCCGAGTGTTTTCTGTACGAAACGTTTTATTTCCGGATAGTGCATGGCTACCTCATGTTCGCTCAAGTCACTGCCGGGTTGTCCAGGGTGAGACCACCCGCGATCAGACGAAAGCTCAAATCGTGTCAACTATTAATCGTGCCAGCCCCTGTACTTAATGTTGATCATAAAACCTGTAACGGCACCCAGGGCACCTCGCATTCCCCTGCTTGCGCGGCAACATAGGCAGAATCGCCGGTGATGGTGATGGAAAGATCCATGCTACGTTGCACCAGCGCCGCCAATGCCTGCACGCTTTCCCACGGCAACTGATAAACAGACACCGGCAGTGCGTTGAACCTTGCTCGCCGCTGATGCCACCAGACAGCCGATTTGGAATTGAAGCAGTAAACCTTGACGGCCGGAGAAAGTCGTGTCGCTTTCTTTATTCTGTCAACCGAGGGCTCCCCGACATCGATCCATAATGTCACGTCACCAACCAGCGTGCGAACCCATATATCAGGTTCGTCCACGGCACAGAGCCCTTTTGTAAACGCCGGCTGTTCTCGCGCATTAATACAGAACGCCAGCACACGCACCATCATTCGCTCAAGTGTTTCAGAAGGATGCCGGGCAATCGTTAAATTAAGCGTGTCATAATAGGCCCGCTCAATATCGGAAAGCACAATTCTTGTTTTATATATCGTCGGCTTTAATGCCATAAAGCACTCGAATAATCCGTCCTGCACACAGATGGTGTAAAAAATGTGGCCAGCGTCCATAGCTCGCGCCCGTATCCTAGCAAAAACAAGCATACAGCCGGATGTTACAGGTCTGAGGCGTCAATCGGTGCACGAACCGGGATCACGATCACTTGACGCACGGGGTCGTTACGAATCATCCTACGCACGATGAATTCTTCGACGTCATCTCGCAACGGCGCTACATGGCTCGCCTGGAGCGCAATTCTCTGCACAAGCATCTGTCTGTCCGCCTGCAGCACCATTCCTGACTGGCGCTCATGGACAAGGATGGCAGAGCCACCCACCCCCAGCGACCGGTTTCTGCTACCACCGGAAGGTACCGATGTCGTCGGCATCGTACAGATGACTACCGCGCGTCACGAGGATACCCTCCCCGATCTCGCACGACGCTACGATCTGGGTTACGAGGAAATAGTCGCTGCAAACCCCGGCATGGATCCGTGGTTGCCTGGCGAGGGTGCCCAGGTCGTATTACCCACCCGGTTCGTGCTTCCGGATGCGCCGCGTGAGGGCCTGGTACTGAATCTGGCCGCCATGCGACTGTTTTACTACCCCAGTCCCGGGCCAGATGAGTCACCCAGGGTCATCACACACCCGATCGGCATTGGCCGTGAAGGCTGGCAAACGCCCCAGGGTATTTCACGTATTACAGAGAAGATCGTGCAGCCCACCTGGACCGTACCCGAATCGGTGCGCAGGGAACATCTCGAAAATGGCGACCCGTTACCGCCTGTGGTACCACCCGGCGCTGATAACCCGCTGGGTGAATTCGCCATGCGCCTGAGCCTCCCAAGCTATCTCATACATGGTACCAACCAACCCTATGGTGTGGGCCTGCGGGTCAGCCACGGTTGCGTGCGTCTCTACCCAGAGGACATCGCCCGACTGTTTCCGGAGGTACCGCGGGACACCCGCGTGACCATCATAAACCAGCCCTATGTGGCCGGCTGGCAAAACGGACAACTTTACTTGGAGGCTCACGCGCCGCTTGCCGAGGATGTCAAACGCTGGGGCAACAGCCTCGAACCCATGGAACAGGTGCTGGCAGCAAAGGCAGCCGGGCCGGATAGCGTCAACTGGGACAAGGCAAGAAAAATCGCACAGCAGGCCCGGGGTATCCCGATTCCTGTCTCGCCTGACAGCCCGGACCTTGCCGAGGTACTGACGACAGCACCGCAGGTACCCAGTCACCCGCCGTGGGCGCTGGTAGAAGCAACCGGTACCGATTCGATTGATTGATAGTGCAGGTGGTAAAAAACCATGGTTTTTCAGAGCAAACTGACCGTTGCAACACACGGACGCAGCACGATTTCAATCACCAACGCCATCCGGGAACAGGTGCACTTGTCCGGAATCACCACGGGCCTGTGTCATGTATTTCTGCAACATACCAGCGCCTCGCTGCTATTGTGCGAGAATGCAGACCCTGGTGTGCGTACCGACCTGGAGCGCTACATGGCGCGCCTGGTGACTGATGGTGATCCGATCTTTGAACACACGGCTGAAGGTCCGGATGATATGTCGGCACACGTCAGAACCATGCTCTCCGGCTCCGACCTGACCCTGCCAGTCAATAACGCACGATGCGACCTGGGCACCTGGCAGGGCCTCTACCTGTGGGAGCATCGCACCGCCGGACACCAACGCAGGCTGGTGGTGACGGTGTACGGTGAGTAGATCAACTGATCAATTGTGTCAGAGTCCGCAGATTATTTATCGGATTCTGCCCACAGCGTCACGATGGGACAGGTCGATGATACTCACCAGGATCAACTGCCGGTCATGGTCTGTATAGGGGGTCAGGCCGACTTCCACGGGTATCGGTGAACCATCTTTTCTGACGGCCTCCAGTTCACGTCCGATCCCCATCATGCGCGCCTCCGGTGCCTGCATGAATTGCTCGCGGTGATGTACATGTTTCTCCTGCAAGCTGGCCGGCAACAGCGCATCCACCAGAAACCCTTCAAGCTCCCCTCTCTCGTAGCCCAGTATTCGCTCTGCAGCGAGATTGGAAATTTCAATCCGGCCATCGCTGTCAACAACCAGTTGGCCGATACTACTGGCATCGACCAGGCGATGAAAACGCTCTTCAAGCTCCTTCATGCGTCCCATGCTTGATGCGCGCGCCATTGCATGTGCGGTCTCCAGTTCAGCACGCCGCACACGGGCACGCCCGCTCAAATAAAATAACAGTGAAAGACCATACACAGACAGAATACTGATCACTCCCAGAGAGATCAGAAAACGATTCTCGCTGCGCACGCCCGTCAGGGAACCGGGAGGCCGATGCGCCACCAGCTTCAGCGAAAAGTCATCTGAAATCATCTGGTCAAAGGAGACCTGATGTTCCGGGAATACCTGGCTCAATCGTTTCAAGGTGGCAAAAGGAGAAAGTTTTTTCCAGCTCCATAACCCGTCTGCCAATTCAAGACTTCCCGAGTTGCTCGCTAAAACCCGCTCACGGACTTCCGTGTCAGGCAACATGAAGTCCTCGCCCTGATCCTGCGCATCAGCGGCCTGGTAATTCTCAATATCGCCATTTATTACAATGCCTTGCTGGTTGACCAGCAGGTAATCCGCATCCAGCAGCGTTGTTCCCTGGGTGCGCACAAGATTAAAGAGGTGTTGCATCTCGATATTGATGACAATTATCCCGCGGTGTTTCTTGGCACTATCCGCCACGGGCGTGGCAACACGCAGCACAGACTTGGCTGGCGTTTCGATCTGTCCACGCTCTTCATTCAAATCTACACGGGATATATAGAGTTCACCCGGCAATAGTGCATTTGCTATCTCAAAATAATAGCGATCACTCTTGTTCTGCAGACTCTCTGCGGGCGCCACATGTGGCTCTTCTTTATCACGCGTGACCCTGGTCATTTCAATCCCGGATTCAGCAATCCAGCGAACCTGTTGATACTGCGGATTGCGTCGCGCAAACGTCAGAAATGAAGACTCCAGTGACCGCAGGTCTCCCGGGGCCCCTGAATCCAGGGCTTGCCTGGTTACGGTTTCAGTCGAAAGGGAACGTAGATGCTTAAGTGAACCCAATACCTCGGCACCAAGAAAGCCGCTGATGAGATTGAGCCTGGCGTTGTCAGAATCGAGAATTTCCTTGATACGATCATCTGTGCGTTGCGTGGCATAATAATAGCCCGCCAATAGCACAATCACTGCAATCGGCAGGAAAAGCGCGAGAAATACAAATACGGGGAAACGTCCACGCTGACCGCTACTGACCGAATCTGTTGTTGACATCGTATCCATAGAACAGTGCAGTCTAAAAGATAATGTTGCTCATGGCACATATATATTTCTGACTATAGACTCTAGTAAAAAAGCGAGTTGACGCACTTTTACCCCGGGGTGAATAATTCACTCATGCTGCTGCATCGCGGCCATCCAGGCTCCAATGGCCCGGCACTGCAGAGATATACAAATGGGGATATGATCACTACCAGCCCAGCAATCCAGTTTTCTTTTGCAGCGGGTAAACCAATGTATCAATCTCTCCGACAGCACTATTTCACATAAAAAAGGACCGGCAAATGAATAAGCTAGCTGCACTGGTATTGGTCGCTATAGTGGCAACACCTGCCCTGCCGGTACGGGCTGAAAACAGGACCTCGACGCTGGTGGGTGGCGGTGTGGTCACGGTGGACCCTGATACGCGACGTGCCACGGTGACCCGGGACGGTGTCACCACTCCGCTTTGGAACGGGGTCCATCGCCTGCAGGACGGTACGGCGCTGATCGTCAACCAGGGCGAGGTGGTAACCGGTATCCCGGCATCCGGCCCCCTGCATGAGCCCCCACCGGCGGAAGTGGAAGACTGGGAGGGGGCACCCATAGCCGGGTATTCACCGTGTGAACAGCTGACCCGTAATGTTTGTGGTCCGCAGGATGAGTGTGCAACGGCTGAGGCATGTGCGGCCTCCCGGCAGTTGCTGGCCATGGAACAGCAAGAGCGTGCCAGTGCAGCCGACCATTCCCGCATGACCTACACCAGCGGCCAGTGCCTGAAGGCAAGCAACGACCTGACGTATTTTGCCACCTGCCAGGCAGGCAACCGCTATAAATAAATCAACGCAAACAGATCGTGTTTTCGTCAATAGTACAGAACTGACACAGACATTGCCGCTACCCGACCTGGTCGAGCGCCTGACTAACATCGGCAATAATGTCTTCGATATTCTCGATACCGACCGAAATACGCACCAGATCAGCACTGACACCGGCGGTCTTCAGCTCGGCCTCGTTCAGTTGTCTGTGCGTGGTAGAGGCCGGATGACAGGCCAGTGACTTGGCATCACCGATA
This sequence comes from uncultured Gammaproteobacteria bacterium, assembly GCA_963753755.1. Classification (GTDB taxonomy): domain Bacteria; phylum Pseudomonadota; class Gammaproteobacteria; order UBA9214; family UBA9214; genus UBA9214. The sequence continues at coordinate 432,150 of CAVWDM010000005.1, read as the reverse complement.
TTCACCAGGCGTAATATCATCTGCAGGGCATCAATAAACTGCCCCCCCGCCTCGAAGCCGCCCTTGATGCCGAAACTCAGAATACCCGAGGCCTTGCCAGCAGTAATCTTCTGACACGTCTGGTAATAGGGGCTGTCCGGCAACGCCGCATAGTTAACCCAGTCAATCTTGTCATGATGACTGAGGTAGCTGGCAAGCTTTTCCGCATTTTCACAATGGCGCTCCATTCTGATGCCCAGCGTCTCCAGACCCTGCAAAATAAGAAATGCATTCATTGGTGACAGTGCAGCCCCGGTATTCCTGAGCGGCACCACCCGGCAACGACCGATATAGGCTGCAGGTCCAAGCGCTTCTGTATAGACAACGCCGTGATAGGAAGGATCAGGCTCGTTCAGCATGGGAAACCGTTCCTTGTTTGCCACCCAGTCGAAGGTTCCGGAATCGATGATCATGCCACCGATCGAGTTACCATGACCACCGATGTATTTCGTCAGGGAGTGAATAACGATGTCAGCGCCAAGTTCAATCGGGCGACACAGGTAAGGCGTCGCCACCGTACTGTCCACCATCAGGGGAATGCCATGCCGCCCGGCAATGACTGCCAGCCTGGCAATGTCGACGATATTGCCGGCGGGGTTACCAATCGACTCGCAAAACAATGCCCGGGTGTTTTCATCAATGGCTTGCTCGAAACCCTCATAGTCTTCCGCTGAAACCATGCGGACTTCAATGCCCTGCCTCGGCAGGGTGTGCGCAAACAGATTATAGGTGCCACCGTATAGCTGGCTGGTGCTGACAATATTGGAGCCCACATTACAAATACACTGTATGGCATAGGTGATGGCGGCCATCCCGGAGGCCACTGCCAGTCCGGCGATACCTCCCTCCATTGCGGCGAGGCGTTGCTCAAGCACATCGGTGGTGGGATTCATTATCCGCGTATAGATATTTCCCTTCACCTTCAAGTCAAACAGATCTGCACCATGCTGGGTGTCATCGAAAGTATAGGAGGTCGTTTGATAGATAGGCACGGCCGCCGCCTTGGTTGTGGCCTCGGACTCATAACCGCAATGCAGTGCCAGGGATTCAAGTTTCATGTTTGCTCCTCGTGTAAAGTGGAAAGACCACGTCCAGGAAACGCTGATTGAATCATCGCCCCGGCAAAAACCGGGGTACATAATATTGATTTTCCTTGAATATATTCTTCGCTCACCCTTCAGGCCAAGATTCGGACGTACAACGCGCAACGCGTTTCTGTCCGGCCTATGCATGAATGACCGATCCGAACCGGTCCATATTGACCATTGTTGTATGGTGCGCACGCCAAAGCTTCAGGTACATTGCAACACCGGACACCGACACAGACTGGCGCGAACGGTGTCCGGTGTGTCAAGCAATGAACCTATTGTGTCTGCCCCGTTGACCGCACCATTCTCAGGGCTTGAATGCCTCGACCTCCCCGGGTTTTCTCAGCATTTTATTGACCTCGTCAAGATGCAGTTCCTCTTCTACTATCATCTCTCTTGCATATTCTTCCAGAAGCACCATTTTTCCGCTTTCCGCGAGTTTCAGCAGATCATAATAGGCATCCAGTGCTGTTTGCTCATGCTCCAGACTTTCCCGAAGGATATCGCCGATGTCATGCTTCTCTGTTTCGAGCAGAGAACCAATTTTAAGTGATGGGTGCCCACCCAGGAGCGTTACCATCTCTCCCGCCCGATGTGCATGAATCAACCCTTCCTCGGCATTACTTTTCATCCAGCCCACAATGGGAATTCTGTTATAGCCGAAAATCATCAGTGAATAATGCGTGTAACGTACAACGCCTGCCAGTTCCAGTTCCATAATCTTGTTAAGAAGCTTTATGGCCTTCTTGGTGTTTTCTTTGCTCATTCGATACCTCCTCCATTTCAACGGCTGATTTTTCTGTTTTCAGGACAGCGCGCGCATTGCCCCGCGCAGGTTATTCCCCCGACAACAATGCGTAGCTGACGACAATCGGGTTGCCTTCTAGAGGTCAACAGCAACCATTATCACTTTCTCTCTACGATTCATGGTCACTTCCGACAGGTTATCAGGAAAACGCAACATAAATAAGAATTATTCGCATGTAAAGAGCAGGGAACAGATTTGCGCTGCTATCAGCGCCCCTACCTGGAGTGTAGCGGAAGAATATCAAGGGGCGGGGGCATATTCTGATCTTAAAACGATTGATTGACTGAAAATGCGTCAGAATCCTTTTATAGTACGTATCCGTTAAACTGGGGCAGGTTAAAAAACGGTCCCGTAATTATTCTTTATTGGAACCATACACACAAGATAGTGCTCTATACTCAATCTTTCGATCGAACAGAAAACAATACTTGAGACAGATACCCTTCAAAAATCGTTACATTGATCTAGGCAAAAACTTCTACGCCAGAACTATCCCCTCGCCCGTTTCGGATCCGGGGCTGATTATCTTCAACCATGAGTTAGGCGATCAACTGGGGCTTTCGGACACCTGTTTGAGCACACCCGAGAGCACTGCCATCTTTGCCGGCAATCGTGTCCCCGACGGGGCAGAGCCTCTGGCGATGGCGTACTCGGGTCATCAATTCGGCCATTTCAATCCACAACTGGGCGACGGCCGCGCCCTCCTGCTGGGTCAGATTGTCAGCCCTGACGGCGTTTACTTCGACATACACCTGAAGGGTTCCGGGCAAACAGCTTTTTCGCGCGGCGGAGATGGACGCTCTGCCCTGGGCCCCGTATTGCGCGAATACCTGGTCAGCGAGGCGATGGCCAGACTCGGCGTACCCACCACGCGCGCACTGGCCGCGGTGACGACAGGTGAGGAAGTCGCCAGGGAACAACTATTACCCGGCGGGGTGATTACCCGCATTGCTACCAGCTTCGTGCGAGTCGGTACCTTCGAGTATTTCTCATCGAGAGGCGACCTAGACGCTGTAACGAAATTGGCCGACTACGTTATCGAGCAGAACTATCCCGCGTGTCGCGATGCAGCAAACCCTTACCTGGCCTGGTTTGAGGCAATTATCGACCGGCAAGCGTCACTGGTCGCGCAATGGATGCAGTTCGGTTTCATCCATGGCGTTATGAATACCGACAATATGTCGATAGCAGGCGAGACCATTGACTATGGCCCCTGTGCGTTCATGGATTATTATGCACACGATCAGGTCTACAGTTCCATTGATCGCCACGGACGTTATGCCTATAACAACCAGCCAGCCATCGGACTGTGGAACCTGACACGCCTGGCAGAATCACTTCTACCCTTGCTGGATGACAACACCGGGGCGGCAGTTGAAGCCGCAAAAGATGCATTGAACAACTATGCCGGACTCTACGAAGATTACTGGCTTGACGGAATGCGCAGAAAAACCGGCCTGACGAGGCACCTCGATCGTGACAAGGCACTGATCGATCAGCTATTTGATGTGATGGCAGCAAATCGCGCGGACTTCACGCTAACGTTTTATTATTTATCAACCCTGACAATGAATCCTGCGGACCAGGACAAGGATGTGCGCACATTATTTGATAATCCCGAGCAATTCGATCACTGGGCACAACAATGGCGTGCGTGCCTGCACCAGGAAGACAGTGATGATGCAACCCGCCAGGCAAGGATGCAGGCGATCAACCCCGTTTATATTCCGAGAAACCACCAGGTAGAGGCCGCCATCAGGGCAGCGGAAGATCATGATGATTTTTCAGCGTTCCACGAACTCCATGCGACATTACAAAAGCCTTACGAGTTACAGCCGCAGAAAGATGTCTATATGTTACCGCCGGAACCGGATGAGGTTGTTCAGCAGACATTTTGTGGAACGTAAAAAAGAACTAAAAAGGGGACGGAGCCATTTATTGTAGGCATTTATCGTGAGAAAGGAGAAAGGGGACGGAGCCATTTATTGTAGGCATTTATTGCATCTGATTCTTTGGCCGTCCACGCTTCATGTGCCCCAATTTCATAGCATACTTCTCTTCAATATGCTTGCGAAATCGATCGTCACCAACAGGCTGGCAGTAATGCGCCGCTTCCCGGATGCCATGCAAATCCACCGATGAGAGCTGATCGTGGAACAGTGCCCGGTAGGCATGGCAGCGATTCGCCAAAGTCCCTCCGAGCCGCAAATACTCTTCATGGGGCGTTATCCATCCTGAATCACCCCATGCATTGACCCCGTAACTGGACCAGCAATACTCCTCAGGCATGATCACCATTCCGGCTCGAACCGGATTAAGCTCAATATAACGCATACAGGTCAAGAGATAACGATCTGACTGCACCAGGCTACTGCGGTGCCGCCCTTCCCATAAGGTCCCCGTGCGACAATAGGTCTTGTTGATGTACTGGGCATAACGGCTACCGACAACTCTAGAGGTGTCGGAAAGCGCTGTCTTCGTTGCAGGTGTCGCCAGAAAGTGAATATGGTTAGCCATCAAACAGTAGGCATGCACTAACACCCCATAATGATCTGCGCATTTCTCCCAGAGCGCCAGGTAATACCGGTAATTATCCGGCTCAATAAAACAGACTTCCCGGTTATTACCCCGCTGTACTATATGATAGGGCAAACCGGCAATGTACATCCTTGCTCGTCGTGGCATCGCAGTTCCTTTGCGTGAGCAGCTCCAGAATGGATGATCTCCCTCCATCCCCATTAGACTCTTCATATGGGAGGTTATTAAATCGATTGGTCATTGTCTGTAGGACATTTCCCAAGATTCGCGTTCAAGGGTTTAATACCTCCGTCCCCTTTCCCCCGTCCCCTTTCCCCTGACGGATTCAATATATTCTCCAGCAGGCCGACAGTATGGCGTCACCTGATTATTTCTGCCATGCATCAGTCACACCCGCTGAAGACATTAAACAAACTGGTTTTCTATAGCAGTCTGATATTACTGGTAACATCCTGCTGGCAACGCAACGATTTCTCCGAAAACATGTCGATCACTCCGGCCCTGCTGGAACCACCTGTACAAAGCGCCGTCAGCACAGAGCCCTTTACGATTGAGAATAACGGGACTAACTACCGTATCGAGCCCCATTACCTGTATGACCTGCATGGCCTGGTTGTTTCCTACGCGCACCATAATGGCAACTACAGCTTGCACCGCTTGTGGAATGACCATATCAACGTCGCCGATGTGTGCGTAGTCTGGAGTGAGAATACTAACGCTTCAGACCTGAACAACATCAAATTCTGGAACGGGAAATTTACATGCAACTTCCAGACTGAAGATGCCGGCACCTGGGAACGCTTCAGGGACAACCAGATATCCAACAACCACCTGTTAACCGACGATAGCCGTATTCGCAAGACGATCAAACAGGTCCGAATTGGAGACCAGATCCGGATCCGTGGCTGGCTGGTTAATTATTCCAATGATGCAGGGTTCTCAAGGGGCACCAGCATTACTCGCGACGATAGAGGCAACGGGGCCTGCGAAACAATTTACCTGGAGCATTTCGAGATTCTGCAACCCCTTGATAATGGCTGGCGCACGTTGATGAATCTTGCACTGGTGGGTGTCATTGTCAGCAGCCTGGTCTGGCTGGTCGCGGTAATGCGCGGTCATTTCTAAGCTGAACTCATTGAACTACTAAATGGTACTAATGGGGACGGAGGCATTTACGCTCGTCCTTTCTATAAAATGCCTCCGTCCCCTTTCCTCCCCCGTCCCTTTTCTACGCCTTTCTACTTTCTACCCTTTCTACGTCCCCTTTCTAAATCCGGGCCATAAGGCGTTAGAATAGCCATGCCCCGGACATGGAACGGAAACAGAATATGAGCAAACACATCGGTATCCTCACGGCAGGCGGCGACAGCCCAGGTCTTAACGCTGCCATTCGGGGTGTCGCCAAGGCGGCGTTGAATGAGTACGGCATGCAGGTGATCGGCTTCCGTGACGGTTTCCGCGGACTCGTGGAGAACCGTACCGTGCGCCTCGAAAGTGGCTCACTGTCCGGCATACTCACGGTCGGTGGCACCATTCTCGGCACCAGCCGCGAAAAGCCGCACAAAATGAAGGTAGGCGGCAAGATCCAGGACATGACCGATGTCATTGTCGAGAACTACCATACCAACCACCTGGATGCACTGGTCTGTCTCGGCGGTGGTGGCACGCAGAAGAATGCACTGCAGCTTAAGCAAAAAGGCCTGAGCGTCATTACCCTGCCCAAAACGATCGACAACGATGTTTTCGGCACCGATGTGACCTTCGGTTTCGATACCGCGCTCGGTATCGCTACCGACGCTATCGACCGCCTGCACAGCACCGCGCATAGCCACCATCGCATTATCGTGGTCGAGATCATGGGCCATCGCGCCGGCTGGCTGGCACTGGGTGCGGGCATTGCCGGCGGCGCCGACGTCATCCTGCTACCCGAGATTCCGTACAACATCGACAGTATCGCCGAGGCAATCCTGCACCGCATGAAGGGCGGCAAGAACTTCAGCATCGTCGCTGTTGCAGAGGGCGCGATGTCACTGGAGGAAGCCGGTGAAGCGCGCGCAGCCCGGCAGAAACTGCAGGCTGCCGTCAACAGCGAAGACAAGAAGGCGCGCAAGAAGGTCAAGGAAGCGATCCGCAAGATGGAGGCCGGACGCGGCGATCACACCCTGAAACTGGCCCACCAGCTTGAGGAACGCACCGGGCTGGAAAGCCGCCCAACCATTCTCGGTCATCTGCAGCGTGGCGGCACACCGTCGGCGGCTGATCGGCTGCTGGCCACCCGCCTGGGCACCACCTGTGCAGACCTGATCAATGAAGAAATCAGCGGCGTGATGGTGGCTGCCCGCGGCGAAGGAACCGAAGCCATGCCACTGGAAGAGGTCGCAGACCGCAAGAAACTGGTGCCCCCTGATCATCCCTGGATAGTCAGCGCGCGCCGGGTTGGTACGAACCTGGGGGATTAAACCTACGGGCAGGCCGACAAACGAATGGGGACGGAGGAATTTATAGGATTTAATTCCTCCGTCCCCTTTTGCCCGAGGAATTTATAGGATTTAATTCCTCCGTCCCCTTTTGCCGGGATTTAATTCCTCCGTCCCCTTTTGCCCCCTTTTTTCCTTTTGGTCAGAACACCGACGCACTCAATTCATGCACCGCCGTCAGCATTTCCGAATCATCGGTTAACGCCTCGGCGATACAACTGCGGCATGCCACCACCGGATTCACGCCATCGGCAATCAGTTTCGCGGCATGTACCAGCAGCCGTGTACTCGCGCCCTCCTCCAGGCCGCTGCCTTTGAGGTTGCGGGTCATCTGCGCGAACTGGATCAGCTGGTTGGCGGTGGTTTCATTCACGCCGGTTTCGTTGACCACGATTTTTGCTTCCAGCTGTGCGGAGGGATAATCGAACTCCAGCGCCACAAAGCGCTGACGGGTGGATTGCTTCAGATCTTTCAGCACGCTCTGGTAGCCGGGATTGTAGGAGATCGCCATGCAGAACTCGGGGCCGGCCTCGATGACCTCGCCGAGTTTTTCCATCGGCAGCACGCGGCGGTCGTCGGCCAGCGGGTGGATGACCACGGTGGTGTCCTTGCGCGCCTCGACAATCTCGTCGAGATAGCAGATGGCGCCGTTGCGCACGGCGCGTGCCAGCGGGCCATCGACCCAGACGGTTTCGCCACCGGTGACGAGGTAACGGCCGACGAGGTCGGAGGCGGTGAGGTCGTCGTGACAGGAGACGGTGATCAGGGGGAGCTTCAGGCGCCAGGCCATGTGTTCCATGAAGCGCGTCTTGCCGCAACCGGTCGGGCCTTTCAATAACACCGGCAACTGGTTCTTATAGGCCGCCTGGAACACCATCAGTTCGTCACCGACCGGTTCGTAGTAAGGTTCTTCCTCGATAAAGAATTCTTCGGGTTTCAGGGTACGGACGGTCACGGGCACTCCTTGAGATTTATTCTGCTGATGTTTGTGAATCTTGCCACATGGCGCCAGGGGAACACAGGGGGCAATCGCGTGCAAAACTAACAACGATGACGATCGTGAAGCACTCCTGCACAAGATACAGATTCGAACACCTGCAAGCTGGGGAGAACCCAGGTAGATACACCCTCTCCCTTCGGCAATGGAAGCGATGTTGGGGGTATCTATTCCTATTGGGAGGGGGCATAAGGACGGTATACCCCACCAATGAGTAACCTTATATATGGAATCTATTTCTGTATCGCAAAATTCGATATCATTCGGGGGCTGCTGATATGGCGCGCCAATGGCAGACCCTGTATCGTTGTTGCCCTATTTGTTCCGGTTACACCTTGCCCACCTGCCCCGCGCCTGTCTGCCGTGTCGGGAGCAGCTCAGCGAAGATCAAGGACTGATTAGTAACCACTAAGAATTCATACGGTTATACGCGCCCACGGGCGTCTACTTGGAGGGTTATCAATGTCGGATGTTATCGCAACCAACCAGACCATTCTGGTGGTGGGAGGCGGCATCAGTGGCGTCACCGCTGCAATTGAAGCTGCCGAGTGTGGCAAGCAGGTCATACTCGTTGAAAAGAACCCGTCCCTTGGTGGTCGAGTCAGCCAGCTTTACAAATATTTCCCGAAGCTGTGTTTCCCGTCCTGCGGCATGGAGATCAATCTGCGCCGCGCAAAGGCCAACCGCAATCTGAACATCCTCACCATGACCGAGGTGTCTGCAGTCAGCGGCGAGACCGGCAACTACAGCGTCACGCTGAAGACCCGCCCGCGCTATGTGAACGAGAACTGCACCGCCTGTGGCGAGTGTGAAAAGGCCGTGGAGGCCGAGTTCGACAGCGAGTACGACTACGGCATGAAGAAGCGCAAGGGTGCCTACCTGCCGTTTAACATGTCCTACCCGCAGCGCTACGTGATCGACCCGAACATGATCGGCACGCCCGATGCCGACAAGGCGAAAGACGCCTGCAAGTACGGCGCCATCGACCTGGACATGCAGGAAAGTGAAACCACCCTGACCGTGGGCGCCATCATCTGGGCCACCGGCTGGCAGCCGTACGACGCCGACAAGATCCAGCCCTATGGCCATGACCGCTTTGACAACGTCGTCAGCAGCGTCGAATTCGAACGCATGCTCGACCCGTTCGGTCCCACCGGCGGCAAGATCGTGCGCCCGTCCGACGGCAAGGAAGCAAAGAACGTCGCCTTTATCCAGTGCGCCGGTTCGCGTGACCGCAACCACCTGCGTCACTGCTCGCGCATCTGCTGCATGGCCACCCTGAAGCAGACCACCTACCTGCGTGAGAAGTTTGGTGACGATTTCAAGGCCAACGTCTATTACATCGATATCCGCGCCATCGACCGTATTGATGACTTCTATCAAAAGGTACAGGAGGACGAGAACGTCACCTTTATCAAGTCCAAGGTCGCCAGCATCACCGAAGACAAGGACACCGGCAACCCGATCCTGCACGGTGTGGATACCGAGGGTTACCAGCGCTACAGCAACCCGCATGACCTCGTGGTGCTGGCGGTGGGCATGGAGCCGAGCGTGGCGAAGGATGCCTTCCCGATCGAGGTCACCATCAACGACAACGGTTTTATTGAAGCAGACGAGGCCAACGGTGGCATCTTTGCCGCCGGGTGTTCATCCGACGCACTGGATGTAAACCGCGCGGTACAGAGCGCAACGGCAAGTGCATTGCGTGCAATCCAGGTTGTTAACCGGGTTGCCGGAACGGAGGGTTAAACAGTGGCTGATGAAATCAAAGTAGGCGCTTATATCTGCAAGGGTTGCGGACTGGGCGAACGCCTGGACTGCGGACAGCTGGCGACCATCGCCGAGCGCGAAGGCAAGGCGAATATCGTCAAGGAACATGACTTCCTGTGCAACGCCGAGGGTGTCGCCATGATCCAGAACGACATCGACAACGAGGGCGTCAACAAGGTCATGATTGCGGCCTGCTCGCGCCGTTCCAAGACGGAAGCCTTCAACTTCGAAAACGTGGCTATCAGCCGCGCCAACCTGCGTGAAGGCGTCATCTGGGTACGTCCGGACGACGACGAGTCCCGTGAGACGACCCAGGAAATGGCCGCTGACTACGTGCGCATGGGCTGTTCAGAAATCAAGTACATGACCCTGCCGCACGTCAATGAGGAAGCAGCGAGTAACAACAGCCTGCTGGTTGTCGGTGGCGGTATCGTCGGCATGACGGCCGCAATCGAGGCCGCGGCCGCCGGTTACCCGGTCACCCTGGTCGAGAAGAGTGGCCAGCTCGGTGGTAGCGCAGCCTATGAATACAAGCGCGTCCCGGAGGCCATGCCCTATGCCGATCCGGAAGACACCGGCGTGGCCGAGATGGTGGCCAGGATCGAGGCTGACAGCAAGATCACCGTGTACCTCAATTCAACCACTACCAAGACCAGCGGCGCACCCGGGCGTTTCTCGGCGGATATCTCCACCGAGTCCGGTTCCACCACCACGGAAAACTTCGGCGCTATCATCATGGCCTCTGGCGCACGCAACTACGATGCCAGCCAGCTACCGGAACTCGGCTATGGCAAGACCCCGGACGTCATTGACCAGGCCGGTCTTGAGAAGCTCGCGCTGGAGGCCAATGGCGGCCCGATCAAGCGGCCCTCCGACGGCAAGGAAGTCGAGAACGTGGTGTTCGTACAGTGTGCCGGCCAGCGTTCCACCAAAGAGGGCCACCTGCCCTATTGTTCCGGTCACTGCTGCCTGACCTCGATCAAGCAGGCAATGTACTTCAAGGACCAGAACCCGCGCATCGACACCAACATTATCTACTCTGACCTGCGCACCCCGGGCGCCGGCGGCGAGGATTTCTACCGCAGCGGCCAGCAGAAGGGTATTACATTTACCAAGGGCAGCGTCCGTGAAGTCACCGTGGGTGCCAACGGCCCCGAGGTCAAGTTCAATGACCTGATCCTCGCCCAGGAAGTCAACGAGAAGGCCGACCTGGTGGTGCTGGCCACCGGCCAGGTGCCGAACTCCGGCGTCGATATCGATCTGCCGGTCGCGGCTGCCGACGAAGACGTCGACCTGGACAATCTCGTCCCGGAAGTGAAGGTCGCTTCCATCCTTAACCTGACCTACCGCCAGGGCCCGGACCTGCCGCACCTGAAGTACGGCTTCAACGATTCGCACTTCATCTGCTTCCCCTACGAGACCCGCCGCACCGGTATCTACTCCGCCGGCCCGGTACGCCGTCCGATGGACATGGCACAGGCCAAGGAAGACGCCACCGGCGCCGCCCTGAAGGCCATCCAGGCACTGGAGAATGCCAAGCTCGGCCGCGCCGCGCATCCGCGTTCCGGCGACCTGTCGTTCCCGAGCTTCCGCAAGGAAGGCTGCACGCAGTGCAAACGCTGCACCGTGGAATGCCCGTTCGGTGCCATCGACGAGGACGAGGAACGTTATCCGCAGTTCAACGAAGCACGCTGCCGCCGTTGCGGCACCTGCATGGGCGCCTGCCCGGTACGCGTCATCTCCTTTGAGAACTACTCGGTGGAGACCGTCGGCCAGCAGCTGAAGAATATCGAGATCCCGGACGAGTTCGAGGAGAAACCGCGCATCCTGGTACTGGCCTGCGAAAACGATGCCTACCCGGCCCTTGACATGGCCGCGCAGAACGGCAACCACTATTCGCAGTTTGCCCGTGTCATCCCGGTGCGCTGCCTTGGCTCGGTGAACACCATCTGGGTAACCGACGCGCTCAACAGCGGCTACGACGGCATCATCCTGATGGGTTGCCAGAAGGGCGAGAATTACCAGTGTCACTTTGTGAAGGGTTCCGAGATTGCCCACATCCGCATGAGCAAGATCGACGACACACTGCAGTCGCTGAGCCTCGAGGAAGAACGCGTTGCAACCTACGAGGTTGCCATTACAGACATTGAACGGGCACCGAAACTCATCAACGACATGGTTGAAGTCGTTGAGCGGGTCGGCATGAGCCCCTTCAAGTTCTAGTTTCAGGAGAAAATCATGACTGATGCAAATCAACAAATGGTCGAACAGTACCGCAACAACTTTCTCCGTGAAGTGGAGGACAATGTTGAGGAAGGCGAATGGGTGAAGATGTGCATGCAGTGTGGCGTCTGCTCCGGCTCCTGCCCGCTGGGTCCACACTGGGATCACCCGCCGCAGGAACTGTTCATGATGATCCGTGCCGGCAAGCGTGATGAAGTGCTGCAGTCCTCGTCCATGTGGATGTGCACCTCCTGCTACAACTGCATCGTGCGCTGTCCACGCGAACTGCCCATCACGCACATCATGCATGGGCTTGCGCACTATGCGAAACGCCTCGGCATAGCCCCGAAGAACCAGCCAACCCACAAGTTTGCCCAGCTGTTCTGGAACAACCTGACCAAGACCGGCCGCGTCAACGAGCTGCGGCTGGGACTGGCGCTGTATTTCATGAACGGCTTCGGCGAAGGTGTAAAAACCTCGCTGAAGATGCAGAAAATCGGCCTCGGCATGCTCAAGACCAAGCGCCTTACCCCCATGGAACTGATTGGCGGTCACAAGTGCAAGGACGCCAAGGGACTGCAGGCTATTCTCAAAAAGGCGGAAGAACTCGAGGCCGCCCGTATCCCGGCGGCTGGCAAGTAGAGGAACCAAGACATGGCTAAAAAATCCTATTCATTCTATCCCGGTTGCTCCTCACAGAAGGCCGCTTCCGCATCCAACTACATGACGTCCGTGGACAGCATGTGCAAGACGCTGGATATCGAACTCAACGAGATCCCTGACTGGAACTGCTGTTCCGCGTCCATCGGTTATGCCGGTGGCGGCGAACTGCCGCGCCTGGCACTGAGCGCCCGCAACATGGCAATCAGTGAACAGGCCAACCCCGGGCAGGATATCGTCGCCACCTGCGCAGCCTGCTGGCTTGCCACCAAGGAAACCCAGGAGCGTCTGCACGACGACAGCGGTCTGATGGCCGAAACCAACGAGGCCCTGGCAGCCGCGGGTCTCAAGGTCGAGGGCAACCAGAAAATCCGCCACATGGTTGAGGTGCTAATCGAGGATCTCGGGTATGAGGAAATGGGCAAGCACGTTAAGAAGCCGCTCGATGGTCTCAAGATTGCCGGCTATGTCGGCTGCCAGACCAACCGTCCCTTCGGCATTGACGGTGAGTCCTATGAAAATCCGAAATATCTCGACAAGCTGGTCGAGACAATGGGAGCCGAACCGCTTGAAAACTATGATAAGAAGGTGTCCTGCTGCGGCGGCGCACTGGCATTCTCCGAACCTGAAAAGAGCCAGGCCCTGATCAAGGACATCATCGAGTCTGCCTATGACGGTGGTGCTGACATGATCGTCACGCCCTGCCCGGTCTGCCAGATGAACGTCGAGGTCTACCAGGACCACATCAACCAGAAGTACAAGACCAACTTCAAGATGCCGGTGGTCTACTATTCAACATTGATGTCCGTGGCCTACGGCGGCAGCGGCAAGGAAGCGGGTCTTGACGGACAGGTTATCAAGGCGAAACAGCTGGAAGAGATTGCATCGAAGTAAGTTCAGGTTTGACCTGTTCAATATACAAAAAAGCCCCTTGCCTAGGGGCTTTTCTTATGTGCATACCACTATTCACGGGTTACGGATGATGCACACATTTACAGGAGAACATGATGGGTGACGCAAAGAAAAAAATCAGTAAATTAACTGTCAAGGATGTCATGCAGCGCGAGGTCATGGCCGTCGATGCAGACTGGCCACTGGACAAGCTGGCAGGGTTTCTGGTTGATAACAGTATTTCAGGGGCACCCGTCACGGACGAAAAAGGTGAACTGGTCGGCGTCGTGTCACTGACCGACCTTGTACGTCATAACAGCATGACGGAAAAGGATACCGAAACCGGCAGTACCCACGATGTCTACCTGTATGAGCTGGAACGGCACATGAGCCATGAAGAACTGCGGGTCTTCCATACCCAGTACGAGTCACCGATTCAGGTGCGGGCCATCATGACCCCGATGATCTTCAAGGTGAGCGAGGAAGACAGTCTGCAGGACGTTGCGGCAACCATGATCAAGGGCAGAATACATCGCGTTTTCGTGACCCGCGGCAGCACCCTGACCGGCATCGTCACCGCACTGGACATGCTACAGGTAATCAAAAACGCATAAACAATTAACCAGGGGCAGAATCGACCGCTGCCTGTTTCACAGTATCTCCTGTAAACAGGTCCAGTTGTCCAGAAAACTGCGCGCCTGGCGGGCTACTGTATCGACTGCACGCGCTTGTTATGATTCATTTGCTACAGCCAGCTTGAAGCGTTATTACAGCCGCAGGCTAACCGCCGTGCAAGCCGTTCTAGAGCTATAGCGCCTGTAGTGCTAACATGCGCCTCGTACCCCAGCGAGGCACCTGTCATCGGCGAACTATTGCTTGGATGGATAGACGAGTACCAGGAGTACGCGCTGTTCATTGTACCAGCCATTGCTTTTCTTGAGGCATGCCTCGGTATCGGCATTTTTGTATCCGGAGCCATACTGCTGAGCGTTTGTACCGTGCTTTACACGCAAGGCATCGCGTCCCTGGCGCAAATGTTGCCGCTGGCCTTTCTGGGTGCCACCCTTGCCGATCATAGCGGCTATTATGCAGGCAGATGGCTTGGTCCGAGGTTTCATCAAACTCAATTCGCCGCCAGGCACAGGGCCATGTTTGAGAAGACAGAAGCGATGCTGGTGAAGCATGGGGAAATGGCCATCATTATCGGGCGTCTAATGACCGCGGTTCGAAGCGTGGTACCTCTACTTACCGGCATCAGCGGTTTATCACCGGCCAGGTACACGCTATATGACCTGATTGCCTGCAGCGTTTGGACAACTGGACTCGGATTGCTGGTCGTCGGTCTTGGCGGGCTGCTGGACTAGCGAAGTTCTGGCGCTGTCCTGCAGGAGCACCCGTACCGTGAATAAACGCCGTTCCAGGCGAGAAGCGCTCCGCGTCCGGCTTAACCCCTCGCCTGCATCCTGCAGGGGCCTGATTCACGCGTGGCGCAGCGAGACCTTGCGACAAGGTTCCAGTAGTATGCTCTATACGGACGTAACGTCCGCTGACTGAATCGACAACCGGAGAAATTATCCAGCCATGCAGAATGACCTCACCAATGCATTTATCCCGCATCCGAAACTGACCGAATTGCCGCCACTAGCGATGGACAAGAAGGCTATCGATGAGGATTTCCTTCGCTACTACAACCGCACCCTGGGAAGGGACAAGCAGAACTGCACAAATCACTACCTGTATGAAGCACTTGCCTACACCGTGCGCGACAGGCTCATGGAACGCTGGAAAGAAACCCGTTTTGCCTACGAAGAGAAGGATGCGAGGCGCACCTGCTACCTGTCGCTGGAGTTCCTGATGGGCAGGGCTCTCAGCAATGCCATGCTCAACCTCGGCATCACCGATGCGGTGACCCGTGTCCTTTACGATTACGGGATTGAACTGGAAGAGGTCGAGGACGCCGAGCACGACGCGGGCCTCGGTAACGGCGGCCTGGGTCGCCTGGTCGCCTGTTTCCTCGACAGTTGTGCCACGCTGCAGTTACCGGTACTGGGTTACGGTCTTCGCTACGAGTACGGCATGTTCCGCCAGGAACTCGTTAACGGCTACCAGATCGAGGAACCTGACCACTGGCTACGCGACGGCAATCCCTGGGAACTGGAACGCCCTGAATTCACCCAGCGTATCCACTTCGGCGGCCGCACCGAGTTCTACAGTGATGAAAACGGTGCCATGCGAGTGCGCTGGGTAGATACCCATGACGTGCTGGCAGTGCCCTATGACATTCCGGTACCGGGTTATCGTAACGACACGGTGAACAGTCTGCGCCTGTGGAAGGCTACCGCCACCGATGAGTTCGACCTCGATGAATTCAACGCCGGCGATTATGCCGAGGCGGTGGAGTCCAAGAACGACGCCGAACACATCACCATGGTGCTCTACCCCAACGATGCCAGCGAAAATGGCAAGGAGTTACGCCTGCGGCAGCAGTATTTCCTGGCTTCCGCGAGCCTCAAGGACGTGCTGCGCCGCTGGGTGCGGTTGCACGGCAGCAACTTCGACACACTGGCAGACAAGCACTGCTTTCAGCTCAACGATACCCATCCGAGTATCGCCGTGGCGGAATTGATGCGGCTGCTGGTCGATGAGCATCGTGTTCACTGGGACCGTGCCTGGGAGATCGTTTGGCGCACCATGGCCTATACCAACCACACGCTGTTACCCGAAGCGCTGGAGAAATGGCCGGTGCAGATGTTCCAGAACCTGTTGCCGCGGTTGCTGGAGATTATCTATGAAATCAATGCCCGCTTTCTCGCCCGGGTGGCGTGGCGTTGGCCCGGCGATACCGATCGACTGCGGCGTATGTCGATTATCGAGGAAGGGGATACGCCCATGGTGCGTATGGCGTATCTGGCTATCGTCGGCAGCGACTCGGTAAATGGTGTCGCCGAGCTGCACTCGCAGCTGCTCAAGGAGGGCCTGTTCCGCGATTTCTTCGAGCTCTGGCCAACCAGGTTCAACAACAAGACCAATGGCGTTACCCAACGGCGCTGGTTGGCCCTGTGTAACCCGGGCCTGTCCGACCTCATCAGCGAGCACATCGGTGACAGCTGGATAACCCGGCTGGAGCAGCTCAGGGGACTGGTGCCGCACGCTGACGACGAGGCGTTCAGGCAGCGCTGGCGCGAGATCAAGCTGACCAACAAGCAGCGTCTCGCCGACATGGTCGAGCGTGACTGCGGCGTGACTATAGCGACTTCCGCATTGTTCGACGTTCAGGTAAAGCGTATTCACGAGTACAAACGGCAACTGCTGAACGCGCTGCACGTCATTCACCTGTATAACCGTATCAAGCGCGGTGATACAGCTGACTGGACGCCGCGCTGTGTGCTGGTCGGCGGCAAGGCGGCACCGGGTTACGCGATGGCCAAGAATATCATCAAGCTAATCAGTAACGTTGCCAAGGTGATCAATGCAGACCCCGACGTGGGTGACCTGCTCAAAGTCGTGTTTCTGCCCAACTACCGCGTGTCAGCGATGGAAGTCATCTGTCCGGGTGCGGACCTCTCCGAGCAGATATCCACCGCCGGCAAGGAGGCTTCCGGCACCGGCAACATGAAATTCATGATGAACGGTGCCATAACCATTGGCACGCTGGATGGCGCAAACATCGAAATACTGGAGGAAGTCGGCGACGAAAACTTCTTCCTGTTCGGCCTCAATGCCGAACAGGTCGCCGAGACCCGCAGCGATTACCGCCCGTGGGATATCATTGCTGCCGACGAGGACCTGAACGCCGTCATGCAGCTATTGAAAAGCGGCTACTTCAACCAGTTCGAAAAAAACCTGTTCGACGGGATCATCGACTCGATTACCAGCGCCCATGATCCCTGGCTGACAGCGGCGGACTTCCGCAGTTTCGTCGATACCCAGGAACTCCTCGCCAGTGCCTATCGCGACCAGGAACGCTGGACACGCATGAGCATCCTCAACACGGCGAACAGCGGCAAGTTCTCGACCGACCGCACCATGCGCGACTACAACAGCGAAATCTGGCACTTGTCGCCGATAACACCGCACCCACTGTAAGAAAAGGGTAGCAGCCATCGCGTCTGGACAGCCATTTACCAGCAATGGCGTAAATAGTTAATCAACGACCGAATATGTCAATACCAGCGCCTGTCGTTGCGCCCACAGGGAGTGGCGCACGACAAGAGCTGCGTCCATTTCCATCACTTCCCGATGGCGCCCTTGAGAAGACCGCCCGCGCCACCTTTCTTGTTCTTTCCCTCCGGCCTGGACTGTTCCACACTACCGCCACAGGCGCTGCTCGACCCAGGCTTCCGCTGCGCAGTCAGACAGGGATTTTCATCCTTCGTGACCTCATTATAGAGACGCGTAACCAGCTTGGCAGACGCACACGCAGACCAGGCGATAGTGAGCAGACTCGTGCAGCCTAGATTAGGGAAGCCTGCCTCTAGTGACAAGGTAATTGCCGGGAAATAGCTGACAACAGCGGATACTGATTAAGGCATTCGCGAGGCATTGGAAACCATCATGCCTGAACCGGTATGATTGCTGACCCCTGCCAGGCTGTACACATTGCTGCCTGCCTGAATTTTTTAACGGCATACTCTTACTTACAGAAAACATGCGTTATCGAATAGGCGAAACTGCGAATGAACCGGTCATGTCACTGGACCAGGGCGCCTTCCTGTTGCTGGCAATTCTCAGCCTGGCCATCGGTGTCGTTTTTGTATTTGCCGGCATTCGCAGCAGGCATTACTGGATGGCGATCTGGGGCACGGGACTGGCTTTGTCCAGTCTTGGCTATATCATTTACGTCATCGCCATCATCTGAACCCACGGCAGAACACCCATGCACACTGACGCCCATTCAGGAGCAACAAGATCATGCTGAATATCACGCTGGACGAGCAACACGGCATCGCGATACTGGAACCTGATAGCCCACTGAGCAAGGAGGATTTCCAGTCAGCCGCGGGCATCATTGATCCCTATATCGAGACAAACGGCCACCTCAACGGCCTGATCATTCACACCGAGTCCTTTCCCGGCTGGGATTCCTTCCGGGCGATGCATTCCCACCTGACATTCGTCAAAGAGCATCATAAAAAAGTACCGCGGATAGCGTTTGTCACCGATTCGGTCATCAGCAACCTGGCTGAGACCATCGGCAGTCACTTTGTCAATGCAGACATCAAGTCATTTGATTACGGCGAGTTGGGCAAGGCAACAGCATGGATCCTCGGTGAATAACCTTGTTGCGTTAACTCCATAACCAGAGAGGAACGACTGTATGGCTGAAATCAACCACAGGGTCGGTATCGCCGCCGCAGCCAGTGAAGTCTACAGGGCACTGACCACGGATGCAGGTTTGTCAACATGGTGGACGATGGATACCACGGGTGCCGGTGATGTCGGATCCATCATCCGCTTCAGGTTCAACGGTGGCGGCCCCTTCCCGAATGACATACACATTGATCATTCTGAATAACAGATACACGACTATTTGATCGTCTCACTCTCCCAATGGGAGCATAAAATAATCTGCAGGAGCGCTGTCCCCGGCGCGCATCCAGGCACTGCTGGATGTCCCAGCTACCGGCATCGATGCCTCCCCAAGGCAGTGATCCCAGGCGACAAATCAGAATTGCCTTAAGCCTGCCTTAAGCAGTCACTGCTACAGTCCCCCGACAGCCTCACAGGAAAGCGCGTGTATAGCGCTCCCGGCGCATCAGGCTGCCACAGGATTTTTGATATGAGATTACCCGCCATAAAACTTCCCGGGATCCCGACCCGGTCACGCTTCTATTCCGTATGGGTCATGTTCCTTGTCGCGATGACCCTGTTTGCAATGACACGCACCGTTCTCATGCTCTATTCGCTGGACAATGTGAACCTTTCCTTCCCTGCGCTGCTGCGTATCTATGCAACAGGCGCAATCTATGATGCTGCATTTTTTCTCTATGCCCTTGTTCCGGTCAGCGTCTACCTGCTGCTCGTGCCCAACCGCTGGTGGTCATCCCGTATAAACCGGGGTGTGGTCCACCTGGCGTGTTTTGCAACCGTTTACGGACTGCTGTTTATCGCGGTATCGGAATATATTTTCTGGGAAGAGTTCGAGGTACGTTTTAATTTCATCTCGGTCGACTACCTGGTCTACCGGCGCGAAGTGACCGACAACATCGTTGAATCCTATCCGGTCGTGCTCATATTTTCAGTGCTGTTTATGCTGGCATCGCTTGTGTACCGGAAACTCGCACCCCGCATAGAACACAGTCTGCAACAACATGGGCCCTTCCGGTCTCGCCTGTCGACCATGGCAGTCCTGTGGTCGCTGGCAGCTATTGCCACTGCAACCATTGGACCGGCGATGATGCAATGGTCGGAAAACACCTATCAAAACGAACTATCCGCCAACGGACCACACCAGTTTTTCTCTGCTTTCCGTAATAACGAACTGGATTACTACCAGTTCTACACCACAATCGATGATATTAACGCCTCTGACATCCTGAAGGCTGAACTACAGGAGCCTGACAGCCAGGCAAGCGGTGACGGCTTGTTCGATATCAGACGCACCATCATGCCGCACAGCACTGCAGAGAAAAGACTGAATATCATGCTGGTGATGGTAGAAAGCCTGAGTGCCGAATACCTGGGTATATTTGGTGATCCGGAAGGCCTGACCCCCAATCTTGACAAGCTGGCAGAACAATCCCTGCTGTTTACACGTTTCTATGCTACCGGTAACCGCACCACACGCGGGCTCGAGGCCGTCACATTGTCAATCCCGCCGACTCCCGGACGATCGATAGTCAAACGGTTGGACCACGCCACCGGTATGTGGTCACTTGGCGATATATTTCGAACCAGGGGTTACCAGACCTGCTTTATCTATGGCGGTCGCGGTTACTTTGATAACATGAACGAATTCTTTTCGGGCAACGGCTATGACGTTATCGACCAGAGTAGCACGCCGTCTGATGAAATCGGCTTCGTGAATGCATGGGGCATGGCGGACGAGGATCTCTACAGGCAGGCGATCAAGGCGGCCGACACATCCTATCAGCAGGGCAAGCCGTTCTTTTTCCATGTGATGACCACTTCCAATCACCGACCCTATAGCTATCCGGAAAACCGTATTGATATCCCTTCCGGCAGCAACCGTGAAGGCGCCGTGAAGTATACCGACTGGGCCATCGGTGACTTTCTTTCACAGGTAAGTGAAAAACCCTGGTTCAAGGACACCGTTTTTGTGTTTGTCGCTGACCATACAGCGGGCAGTGCAGGCAAGACGGCGCTGCCGCTGGATCGCTATCATATTCCACTGCTGGTCTACAGCCCTGCCAATATTAAAGCGGGGGTCATTGACAAGATTGCCAGCCAGATTGATCTGGGACCGACACTGCTGGCCATGCTGAACATGGAATACGTCTCCAATTTCTTCGGCAAGAACATACTGGAAATGACACCTGACCAGGAACGCGCATTCATTGCAAATTACCAGCATCTGGGTCTGTATACCGACGGTCTGTTGTCAGTGAGCAGTCCGCGGCGGAAGCTGACACAGCAACTTAACCCCGAATCCGGCGATCCCGAGATTAAAGAGGTTGATGCAAACGATCCAGATATGTACCTCAATCTGGCCTATTACCAGAGTGCCAGTTACATATACAGCCATCACATGAACGATTGGGATTCCGGTCTCTGGCAGGCTCGATTGATACACTGAAGTCGAACACCAGACTTCACGGCCTGAACTGGCTTTGATTGCCTCCGCAAATTCATCCCCGGCCATTCGGCCTGATAAATTGAATCCTAAATGACCCGCGAGAGCGCCGTCCGCGCGCGATTGTTTTTCTTATGCCCTGGATCGCGCCGCGGACGGTGCTGCTAAAGCGTTTGCTTGAACATTGGAACGGCTACTTGATGCACATCAACAACTGCCGCGGGACAACTCATATAGACTATAGTAGCAAGCACCAAAAAATCACACAGGAATCCGGCCATGGCCACTGACATCAGCAAACTGCTTGAGGATATCCATGGCCTCCAGGAGCAACTCGAACTGTTTTTCGAGGATGCGCGGGAGAAATTCCGCTTCACCCTGGAGGACGGCCGGGTACGGTTCTCCCGCGAGGTGCGGCAGCTGCAGCGGCACTACCGGGTCAGTTCCATCCGCTACCTGCTGGGCGCCGACTGGCGCAGCGTGGTCACCGCACCGGTCATCTACAGCATGGTGGTGCCATTGATCATCCTCGACCTGAGCTTCACTGTTTACCAGCATCTCTGCTTCCGGGCATACGGGTTACCACGTGTGGTGCGGCGGGACTATATGGTCAATGACCGCCACCGGCTGGCTTACCTGAACACCATCGAGAAGTTTAACTGCACCTATTGCGGCTATGGAAACGGTGTAGTGTCCTATGCGCGTGAAATCATCTCACGTACCGAACAGTACTGGTGTCCGATTCGACAGGCCCATCGGATCAGGGATGCACACCGGCGCTACCCGCAATTCTTCGCCTTCGGCGATGCACAGGGCTATCAACACGGCCTGCATGGCAGGCGACAGGCATTGAAAGAGGAATAGCATGGCCGACGCGGATGACAGGGACCGTCCGGATATCCCGGAACCGCCGAACCCTGAACAGCGGCACGAGCCGCTGCCGGAAACCCACCCGAAAACGTTCGAGGAAGACCCTGGTGCCCCGTCACGCATCCAGACACTACTGGATGCCCCGAGTTACCGACGCGCCGACAAGGATGTTGATTTCCTGGAACGCGACGAGGCACATGGCTTGCGCCTGCACCTCGACTACCTGAAACCCGAGCTATTACTCAGTGAGGCGGGCGTGACACATACCGTGGTCGTATTCGGCAGCACCCGCATCGCCGAGCCAGCGACCGCGCAGTACCGGGTTGAGCGCTTGCAGGAAAAACTGCGGGGCGATCCGGATAACAGGGAGATAAAACACAAGCTGGGTGTGGCCCGCCGCATCCTGAAAAAAAGCCGCTATTACAACGACGCGCGCGAACTCGGACGGCTCGTGGCTGAATCCGGCAAAGGCTCGCTGGACAACCGCCTGGTGGTGATGACCGGTGGCGGGCCGGGTATCATGGAAGCAGCCAACCGCGGGGCATTTGATGCCGGCGCCAAGACCGTCGGGCTGAATATCGATATCCCACTGGAACAGTACCCCAACCCCTATATCTCACCGGAGTTGTGTTTCCGCTTCCGTTATTTCGCACTGCGCAAGATGCATTTCCTGCAGCGCGCCAGGGCACTGGTCGCCTATCCTGGCGGCTACGGCACCCTGGATGAGCTGTTCGAGACAATGACACTGATCCAGACACGCACCATCAAGCCGGTACCGGTGGTCCTGGTTGGCCGCCAGTACTGGCAGCGTGCGGTTGATTTCGATTTTCTTCTTGATGAGGGTGTCATAGACAGGGAAGACTGCGATATCTTCTGGTTTGCGGAAACTGCGCAGCAGGCCTGGCAGGGCATCCTTGACTGGTATAAACACAGCGGCGAACCCTTGATCCCTGACGGTGTTCCCGGGGAGTACACAGCATGAAGCTTTCTTTTCATGGCGCGGCACAGGGCGTCACCGGTTCCTGTCACCTCCTGGAATGTGCCGGCAAGCGCATCCTGGTTGACTGCGGCTTCTACCAGGGCGGTCGTGAACTGGAAGAGGACAATGCCAATGATTTCGGCTTTGATCCGGCCGCTATCGACTACCTGCTGCTGACACACGCCCACCTGGACCATTGCGGACGCGTACCGCTGCTGGTGAATCGTGGTTTCGACGGCGAGATCATCACCACGGCCGCCAGCCGTGAACTGGCGCGCCTGATCATGCTGGATGCCGCCGGCCTGCAGGAAGAAGAGGCACGCTATCTGAATCGCCGGGCGCGCAAGCGCGGCAAGAAGGCGGATGTCATCGTACCGTTGTATACCACCCTCGATGCCCTGAATGCACTGGAGTTCTTTGGCCGTACTGCGAGCTACCATGAGACCCTGCAGCTGGCGCCCGGTATCAAGGCCACGTTCATGGATGCCGGACATATCCTCGGATCGGCCTGTATCCTGCTGGAACTGACCGAGGGATCCGAGCAGCGGCGCATCCTGTTTTCCGGCGACCTGGGACTGAGTGACCGGCCGATCCTGCGCGACCCGGACAAGGCGCCCGCCGCCGACGTGGTGGTGATGGAAACCACCTACGGCGACCGGCAACACAAACAACTCGAACCGTCCATCGATGAGTTGTATGACGCCATCAACGACACGCTGAAGCGTGGTGGCAATGTCGTTATACCCACCTTTGCCCTGGAGCGGGCACAGGAACTCCTGTTCTACCTGCATGCCGGCAAGTCGCAGGGTATCCTGCCCGACTTCCTGCAGGTATTTCTCGACTCCCCCATGGCGATCTCCGCGACCGAGATCTTCCGCCGGCACCCGGAATGCTATGACGAACAGACCGCCGGCCTGTTTGCCAGTGGCCACGACCCGTTCCAGTTTCCGGGACTGCACTTCACCCGCGAGACGGCCGATTCCATGGCCATCAACCAGATCAGCGGTGGTGCCGTCATCATGGCCGGTTCCGGCATGTGTACCGGCGGCCGCATCCGTCATCACCTGAAACGTTACCTCGGACATCAAAACAGCAGTATCGTATTCGTCGGCTATGCCGCCCAGGGCACACTGGCACGGCGCATCGTTGACGGCGCGAAAAGCGTCAGCATTTTTGGTGACCAGTACCCGGTACGGGCGAACATTTATACCATTGGTGGATTCTCGGCACACGCAGGCCAGACGGAACTACTCGCCTGGCACCACCAGACAGACAACCCGGACAGCACCTTCCTGGTACACGGTGAAAAAGACAGCATGAGCGCCTTTAGCAAGCTGCTGGAAAATACCCGCGTGATCATGCCGCAGCTGCATGAGGAATTTGAGGTATAGCGAGTAATTACGGATTGAAAAACCTTGATCGGCACCCAATAGAATAGGTAATGCGCTG
Organism: uncultured Gammaproteobacteria bacterium; assembly: GCA_963753755.1. Taxonomy (GTDB): domain Bacteria; phylum Pseudomonadota; class Gammaproteobacteria; order UBA9214; family UBA9214; genus UBA9214. Next base: position 407,608 of record CAVWDM010000005.1, on the reverse strand, counting down.
TTGCTTTCGAAACCATGTCATTCCGGACGGCGCATGGCGGAGGTTCGTAATCCAGAAGAAATATTGCAGGTTTTTTGAATGACCGCATCCGCGGGAATGACGAATAAGTAACTCGGCACAACGGGAACCACATGGAATTCAAGGACTACTACGAAGTAATGGGCGTCAAGCGGGATGCCACCCAGGACGACATCAAGCGCGCCTATCGAAAACTGGCGCGCAAGTATCATCCGGATGTCAGCAAGCAGGCTGATGCCGAGGTACGCTTCAAGGAAGTCGGCGAGGCCTACGAGGTCCTCAAGGACCCGGAAAAGCGCACTGCCTATGACCAGCTGGGTGCCAACTGGAAAGCCGGCCAGGACTTCAATGCCCCGCCGGACTGGGATGCCGGCTTTGAATTCAGCGGCGACGGTTACACCGGCGGCTTCGGCAATGGCGCTGGCGGCGGTGCCTACAGTGACTTCTTCGAATCGCTGTTCGGGCAGGGCTTCCAGAGCGGCCGCGAGGGTGGATTCCGTACCCAGGGTGGTTTCCATGTGCGTGGCAGCGACCACCATGCCAAGGTACTGATCGACCTGGAAGACGCCATGAACGGGTCCACCCGCTCCTTCAGCCTGCGGGTCCCGAAGGTGGATGCGCAGGGCCATGTCACCACCAGTGAACGTGTACTCAAGGTCAACATTCCCAAAGGCGTCAAGCAGGGCCAGCATATCCGCCTCGCCGGACAGGGCAATCCCGGCATGGGCGAAGGCAAACCCGGCGACCTGTACCTGGAAATCGAATTTAACCCGCACAGCATCTACCGCGTTGATGGCCGTGATGTCTATCTTGACCTGCCGGTCTCCCCCTGGGAGGCGGCGCTGGGCGCCAGTATCAAGGTGCCCACGCCTGCCGGTGCTGTCGACATGAAGATCAAGCCGGACTCGACCAATGGCAGCAAGTTACGCCTCAAGGGGCGCGGCATACCCGGCAAACCGCCTGGCGACCTGTACGTAATCCTCGGCATAGCGCTGCCGGCCGCCACCACCGACAAGGCGAAGGAGATTTATAAAAGCATGCAGCAGGCACTTGATTTCAACCCGCGCGCAAGACTGGGGGTGTAGCCATGGCAACACAACGCACAGACATCCTGACCGGTACCATTATCGAGGAGGAAACCCGCCTGAGCCTGCGCGAACTCTGTGATGCCTGCGCCGTGCATGCCGAGTTCATTGCCGAACTGGTGGATGAAGGCGTGATCGAACCAACCGGCACCAGCAAATCGCACTGGTGCTTCTCCGGCATCAGCCTGCGGCGGATTCGTACTGCAAAACGGCTGCAACAGGACCTTGGCGTCAACCTGGCCGGTGTTGCACTGGCACTGGATCTGATCGAGGAGCTGCAGCAGCTGCGCACACAACTATATAAATCGAGGGGTTCTGAACATGAATGACTCCCTGCATATCGTCTGTCCTGTATGCAATGCGACCAACCGCATCCCTGCAGGCAAGCTGAACGCTGCACCCAACTGCGGCAAGTGCCATCAACCCTTGTTCAAGCGTCGCCCGCTTGAGCTGACAGCCGCCAATTTTCAGCAGCACATCAAGCGCAACGACATTCCGATTGTGGTTGATTTCTGGGCGCCGTGGTGCGGCCCCTGCAAGATGATGGCGCCGGCTTTTGAGCAGGCTGCCGGGCAACTTGAACCTGCCGTACGCCTGGCCAAGCTGAATACCGAAACGGAACAGAATATCGGAGCTCAACTGGGTATACGCAGCATCCCGACGATGATCGTCTTCAGGAAAGGTCGTGAAGTCGCACGTCAGTCCGGTGCCATGGCCGCGCATGATATTATCCACTGGATACAGGCAAACACCTGAACTACCGGAAAAACACACGGAGAGCAGATCATGAAAGGATTAACCGCCAGCCTGCTGCTGATATTGCCCGCCATCGCCAGCGCGCAAAATTACCATAATATGAGCGAGGCTGACATGCAGAAGATGATGCAGCAAATGCAGCAGGCGCAGGCCTGCATGGCGGATGTCGATCAGGCTGAACTGAAAGCATTTGAACAGCGTGCCAATCAGATGCAGGCCAGCGTCAGTGCACTGTGCGCCAGTGGCAAGCGTGACGCTGCGCAGCAGGAAGCCATCACATTCGGCAGGGAAGTCTCCAGCACCCCGACGATGCAGAAAATGCGTGAGTGCAGCGAGATGATGCAAGGTGTGATGCCTGGTATGCCGGCCATGCATAACTACACCGCCAGCGAAGGCGACAAGAAGCATATTTGCGACCAGTGACATATTGGCAACTGGCCACTGCCTGAATGACGTATCTGTACAATCGTCCTGATGGCCACGGAAACACACAGTCGGCCCGACACCCTGTCCAGCCGTAATTACAACAGCTACGCGCTGATCACGCTGCTGATGGTCGGCGCCATACTCACATGGCAGGTCTGGATAAGTATCCAGAATTTCAGGGAATATCACCAGCAACTGGCGGTAACCTCGGTCACCGGCGCTGCTGACGAACTGGAACTCCTGATAAGCGAATTACAACGCTCCATGAGGCTGTTTGCTGATGATCAGCTGACCCTGTTCGTGGAGATTGCCGGTGACCCGGAAAATGACGATGCCTGGGCGCACCTTGAAAAGGCTGTCAGCAAGCATTTCCCGGAGTATTTTGGCCTGACACTCACGAGCACTGCCGGCGAGGTCCTTCGACCGGATTTTGACAACGCCGTCAATGAAATCTGCGAGCAGGACATTCACGCATTTATTGATGAGGGCTACTCACATGCGGGTTACATTCATCCGAATCCGCTGGGTTATCACTTCGATGTGATGGCACCATGGGGAAACGAAGGCACTCCCGAGGGTGTCTTCTTCCTCAGCTTTCCCCCCACGATACTGGCGCGCACCCTGCAGAGGATACAGCCACCCGGTCATGCGCTGCTGCTGTTGCGATCAGACAAGATGGGCCTGATCGAGGTAACCGCCCGGGGTACCCGTTCAGAGCTGCAGCGGGATTTCATCCTCAGCAGCGATGAACTCGGGCGCATCCTTTATTCACGCGCCGTCGCCAACAGCCGCTGGGACCTGGTTGACCTGCCTGACGCGCAACTGTTTCGCAGCGAAATGTCCCGCAATGCCGGCTACGCAGTCCTGGTATTCAGTGCCTTCGCAGTTATCGGGCTGTTGATGCTGCAGCAACTCAGGCGCAAGGAGAAACGACGCCAGCGTGCAGAAGAACAGGCACTGCAGCACCAGGCCGACCTTGCACACGTCGATCGACTCAATATCATGGGGGAGATGGCCTCCGGCCTTGCCCATGAACTGAACCAGCCGTTATCCGCGATTTCTACCTACTGCCAGGCCGGGCTACGCATCGTCGACACATTTGAAGACAAGCCTGGCAAGCTGGTCCATGCCCTCGAACATGCCTCCATTCAATCACAACGTGCCGGAGAGATCATCCGCCGCATGCGTCGTTTCACCGGCAAGAGTGCGGTACGACGCAGACCGATCGACATCAATCAGGTGATCAAGAATGTACTCGGTTTTATTGAAGTGGAATTCAGTCGGAAACAGATTAAAATCGTTCTCGACCTCGAAGATGACCTACCAGCGGCTATCGCTGATGAAATACAGATTGAACAGGTTTTTCTTAACCTGCTGAATAATGCCATCGAGGCCATGTTTTCCACTAACGAAAATACACGCATACTTCGGGTCTCGAGCATGCGTGGCGCTGAGGACACCTTGCAGGTAACCGTCAATGACAGTGGCCCCGGCCTGGATGCAACAACAGTTGACAGAATTTTTGATACATTTTTTACCACACGAAAGAATGGCATGGGCCTGGGCCTTGCCATCAGCCGCTCCATTATCGAGGCGCATGGCGGTAGACTCTGGGCAGATCCCGCCATGGGTAGCGGCGCCACCTTCCATTTCACACTCCCAGCGAAAACAGCATGATCTCAGATGAAGCCACGGTATTTCTTGTCGATGACGATGATGCCGTCCGTGATGCACTCGGCTTACTGCTGGATTCCGCGGGTCTCAGAACCGCTGCATACCCCTCGGCAGCGGACTTTCTTGCAAATTACGCCCCGGACCGTCCCGGGTGCCTGGTACTGGATATCCGCATGCCGTCCATGAGCGGTATGGAACTGCAGGCAGCGTTGACCGAAAGATCGGTCAATATCCCCATCATCTTTCTCAGCGGGCATGGCAACGTCTCCATGTCAGCAACGGCGTTTCGCAGCGGTGCGGTTGACTTCCTGGAAAAACCGTTCGATGAAAATGTTTTACTGGAACGTATTCATGAGGCCATCCAGCAGGACCGGTCAAACCGGGAGACTGGTGCGCGCAGGGCCACTGCGAGTGCACGACTGGCAGCGCTAACCCGCAGGGAACATGAAGTCATGCTGCTGATCGTCACCGGGCATGCCAACAAGGAGATTGCCACGAAACTGAATCTCAGCACCCGTACCGTGGAAACCCACCGTGGACGTATCATGGAAAAAACCGCTGCGCAGTCATTGACGGAATTGATCGAAATCGCCCTTGCAAGTGGCAGCCACGAACTGAAATAACAGTGCTTCGACCGTATTGTATACGTAGTTACACGGATATTCAGCATCCGTAAAATACTATAAGGTCATCTCCTTGGAGAAAATCACCCGCAGCATTACCCACAAAAAGGATCCGTGGCGTACCATGAGTTTAAAAAGTGTACCTCGCAAGCAAGTATTCAGTCTGGCAACGGAAAAAGTGGTAGCAACCCTTGCAGAGGGTGAATCCCTGAATCGTACACAATCTTCAGATATGTTGTCCGCCAACGGTCAGGCCGGGACAGAAATTCGAATCTACAGGGACGGGCTGTTGATTGCAAAATGTCAGGCTACCGGGATTGCACCATCGCGGCTGTTTATAGCCATCGATCCCCTGCGCTACCCGGTCGATTCCCGCCTGGAAATAGAGTTCGTCAATGGCATCGGGGCATCGACGAAATCAGTGCGCCTGCCTGCGACGGTAACAAGCCGTTCGACAAGGGGTATAGAACTGAAGCTTGGCCCCGCCTTCGCCTAGTACCCCGCGGTCTCTATTCCGCACAGAGATACGCTGTGGGTTAACTCACCTGCCACGAAACATCATTGCACGTTTTTATAAAGCCGGTCACCTGAATCAGGACGGTGGCCCTGTCCATTGTTCCCTGACTACACCTCTTTCGGGTCGCTACATGATCAGCCCAGATACTGCGATATGTCGACTTCATCCAGTTGCCCGGCCTGCAGATGCCGGCGGCCGTACTCAAGCCAGGCACCGCTGCTGAGAAAAAGGTCAAATAAATCCGCATCGATATGCTGTTCCTTCTTCATGAAGCTCATGATACGAATCGCCTCGCCCAGTGTCTTGGCTTTCTTGTAGGGCCGGTCCGATGCGGTGAGTGCTTCAAAGATATCAGCCACGGCCATCATGCGCGCCATCAATGGCATCTGCTCACGGGTGAGTCGCTTCGGATAACCCTTGCCGTCCATGGTTTCATGGTGACAACCGGCAATCAAGGGCACGTCACGCAGGTGTTTCGGATAGGGTAGCTTCTCCAGCATGATGATGGTCTGCATAATATGATCGTTGATCTTGTAGCGCTCTTCCTCGGTCAGGGTGCCGCGGCCCACTTCCAGGTTATAGAGTTCGCCGCGATTGTACTTGTACTCGGGTGTATCCATTTTGAAGCCCCAGGGATTATCTGCCGGCAAGCGATCGACGCTGCCCCTTTCAATCAGGTGCTGCACCTTGTTGTCCAGCAGCCTCTCCTTGGCAGGCAGCGGACGCACCGCCTCGCGTTCCATGCGCTGTCGCTCCTCCCACGAAACCCCGAGGCGGTCATCCAGAGTACGTTTCCAACCATAGGCGGCAATCCGCTGCAGCCTTTCAAGCCTGTCAGGCGCCATGAACTCACCACCAAGATTACAGTCTGCAATAAAGGCGAAATCGTCATCCAGCTGACTTAACTGCTGCTGTAAGACCTCATCGAGAGGCTGTTGATCACCGCCCCCGGCACGCTGCCGCCAGTAGCGTATCTCGGCATCACGCTTGAGCACCTCGAAGCGTGTGCGTATTTCATGAATCCGGTCGTAGAGCGTTTCCAGCTTGGTCGCCTTGTCGACGACGTATTCCGGTGTCGTGACCTTGCCACAGTCGTGTAACCAGCTGGCGATATCCAGCGCTTCCCACTGTCTTGCGTCAAGATCAAATTCCCTGAAAGCCGGCGCACTGCTGTCACAGGCCGCCGCGGCAAGCAACCGGGTCAATTCCGGTACCCGCTGGCAGTGTCCCCCGGTATAGGGTGACTTGGAATCAATGGCACCGGCGATGAGTTTAATGAAAGCATCCAGCAGGGCCTTCTGCATCATCAGCAGCTGCCGGCTTTCCAGCGAGACCGCCGCAAACCCGGACAGCGCACTGATAAAGGCGATGTGATCGTCCTGCTCGCGGTCATCGAGCGACAGGCCGGAACCGCGGTAAATCAGATTCAGCACACCGATCATCTCCTCCTGCCGGTTGCGCAACGGCAGCGCCATCAGGGTGAGCGACGCTTCCTCGAAGACTTCCAGCAACGCGGCCAGCTTTCCCGCTGACGCCCCCGACAGCCGGAGCATGCTGCTGCCGTCCCTGTTCGCAGCTTGTACAAGCTCATCCCCGGCGGATACCGGAAACCGGGGAAGCCGGCCCAGATCCAGGGTACCGCGCGCACTGTCAGCCAGGATGGCGGGCTGCAGGGTGGATTCATCCTCGCTGAGCAGGTATACCAGCACACCATCGGCCCCACTGGTCGCCATGGTTTCCCGGCTGATGCTTTGCAGCAACGAATCAAAATCCTGCTCGCTTGCCAGTGAATTAATCAGGGTCAGGAAACGATTGATGGTGGCCTTCATCATGTCCATGGTCTGTGACAGCTCGTCAACTTCCTTAATAAAAGAGCGTGACTGTTTCGAACCACTGAAGTCGAAGCGGCTGATCTGCCCGGCCACCGTCGCCAGCCGGCGGATCGGCCCGGAGATCTTTTCAGCCGTGTACCAGACGACAGGTATCGCGATCAGGATGATAAACACCATGATCATCACAGACTGCATACGAATGGCGACTGCATCGGCGAGCAGTTCATCCACCGGTGAAGCCATCAGCACATAGATCGCCGCAATGCCATCCCGGGTGACCTTGCGGATAGCGCCTTCCCACTTCCTGTTGTCAAAGGTAAACCACAGCGAACGGGGTTCTACCTGCAAGTCCTTGCCCAGGTAACTCAGAACGTCACTGCCAAGATCGGACAATTGCGCCATGCTTGTTTCATTCTCGTCTGATACCTGAACCAGTTTTCCCGCATCAGGATATGCAATGGCACGGCCGTCATCGCTAAACAGCACGATCTCTGATCCCGGCGTGACCCTGTAACGACTGATGGTTTCCGACAGGGTCTCAAGCGTCACATCAGACGCAATCACGACCCCACTCCCGGCAACCTGCCTTGCCAGGGTAACACCGACCCTATGGGCAAAATAAAACAGGTAGGGCCGGGTAAGCACCAGCTCTGGTTCCATCAGCGCCAGGGTATACCAGTCTCGTAGCCGAGGATCATAGTCGGTGGGCTCGGGCGGGTTCCTGGCAATCTCGCGCAGGCTGGCGTCGTAGTACATGCGCAACATTCGCCGCCGCTGGCTGGCGTCACTACCGACATGGTCCGCGACAAACCGGGCATCCGCGGGTGCGGCAAACTGCTTTCGCACCATATCATCCGGCAAGGGCCTGAGAATAAAGAAGTCCCCGTTGGGGTAACCGATCTGGATACCCGTGACTGACGGACTGCCGCGCAGCGCTTCCCCGAGCATTTCGAGGGCATCGAGACGCTCTGCCAGGGAGTCTGCACGGGTAATCGGTGTTAATGCCAGCAGGCCAAGCGTGTCACCAACCGGTCGATAGGTGCTCTTGATAGCCAGTAGCAGCTCGGTTTCCACCTGGTCATACATTCTGCCCGCTGAGGAGCGAATAATGTCCGATGTCTTGCTGTAGTTTTGCCAGCTGAGCACCGCGCCGAGGATGACGATCAGGGTAATAAACAGGGCGCTGATAGTAAGATGCAACGGATAGCGGATTGCGGGTGCATTGATGTTCATAGGCTGGTTAAGCAAACGTCACTCGTTGACAATATTGAAGGCAGGATAGCGCTGACTGTCAGGCTCGCTGATATGGCTGTCATCCAGCCCCATCAGGCGGCCGGCATTCAGCACAACCAGAGAATAGTTATCGCCCCTGACCCTGGCCCTTAACCAGGGGCGTACAATTTTCAGCAGCTCGGGTTTGCCGTTCAGCATGGGCAAGTCAAGGCGCACTTCGACCCGTGCTGCAAGCCTGACGCGTTGCGGCTCGTCAGCCGGCGACGGCAGGACCTCCAGCGTCTCCCAGTTAATCCTTGTACCCTGCTGCTGCTCACCGGCAATCGCCCGGGCCAGTTCACTCAGTTCGGCAACCACGCGGGTACAGGCCTCGCGTTTCGCACCGAGTCCCGCCATCTTCCGGAACTGGAATTCCAGCCCGTCATTGGTCATACACACGGGTCCTGCATGCTGGCTGAAACTCCAGTAGGCAACTGTTTCATCGGTAGCAGCTACAGACTCGGACAATTCACGCGCGCCAATGCCCAGCTCCGGTAGCAGGTCTTCGCAAATATAGAGGATACAGAAGCGTTCCAGCACACGCTGTTCGTATACAGACTGTTGTCCGCTAATGGCTCCAGTCAGGATCACCGGTTGCCCGCCGACGTAGATCTGCACACTGTTATCAATGCCGACGCTAATGCCGATCGCTGAAGCAGAGGTGATGGAATCGGCAAGTGTCGAAATCTTGCGCGCATAGTCTTCGACTGACGCGGCCCACTGTGAGGTATCACGTGCACGTGGCGTATTGCGGGTTTCCATGCGTGCCCGGGCAGCCTCTTCATTATAGAACTCGGCCATCTGGGTAAGCGCCAGCCACGCAAAATCCGAACGCATCGGCAGAGGTGAATCATGCAATACCCTCGCCAGCTGCACGAGCACAGACGGCATGGCCTCACCGGTTGCCGTCAGGCTCTGCGTCTGCGTGCCTGCAAACAGTAGCCCCAGAATCAGTATCGATACGGCACTGTAACGCACACTAATCACTCGCAGGTCGAATGCCATGCTGCCCCAGGAAATCACGGATGTATCGGGCAGGCCTTGCCCCACTGAAATGTCCCTTTGCTACCCCCGCGCTGAATAACATCAGTGTTGGAAAGCCACGCACCCGGTATCGGCCGGCGAGTTTCATATTCTCGCCGACATCAACCTCGACTTTTGCCAGCCACACGGCACCGGCGTACTCCTCGACCAGCTGCTTGAGGAGTGGCGCGATCACCAGGCAGGGCGAGCACCATTCTGCCCAGAAATCAACCAGTACCGGGCGTTGGTGCGACACCTGCAGCACCTCGCGCTCGAATTCCTCGTAGTTAATGTCACGAATCCAGCTTCGATTCGTATCCTTAATGGTCATCCGGGTTCCTCATCAAGGGTATTGTTAGCATTATTATGCCCTGTGAACAGCGAATACAGTGTGATGTGGTCGATTTGTCCGCCAGCGAGCATAGAGCCGGCTCCAGGTGACAAATTTCAGCGTATTCTCGGGCGCACACAGTGTTTTTTAACGTAAACTAGCGCCCTGTTTCATAACAACTACTAACCGGTAAGCTGCATGGCTGACAAACGTATCGAAGACCTCAATATCGTCTCTTCTAAACGGCTGATAACACCCGAGGCGTTTAAACACACGCTGCCGGTATCCGAACGTGCCGCTGCATCGGTCATCAGCGGCCGTGACTCGGTTAAGAATATACTCGAGCGCAGGGATAAACGCCTGTTCGTAGTCCTAGGTCCCTGCTCTATCCATGATCCCGTGGCCGCCATGGACTACGGTCGGCGCCTGCAAGCCCTGGCGGAACTGGTCAGTGAGACACTGTACCTGGTGATGCGGGTATATTTCGAGAAGCCACGCAGTACCGTTGGCTGGAAAGGCCTGATCAACGATCCGCATATGAACGGTTCGTTCCAGATAGAAGAAGGCCTGCACATTGCGCGCCGCCTGCTGCTCGATCTTGCCGAGCTGGGCCTGCCACTGGCCACCGAGGCACTGGATCCGATCTCACCACAGTACATACAGGACCTGATTTCATGGTCGGCCATCGGGGCGCGCACTACTGAATCGCAGACACACAGGGAAATGTCCAGTGGCCTCTCCTGTACCGTGGGCTTCAAGAACGGCACCGATGGCGGACTCGCGGTTGCCATCAACGCATTGAAATCCGTCGTCCATCCGCATAATTTTCTCGGCATCAATTCACAAGGCCAGGTCTCGACGGTCAGCACGGCGGGCAACAGCTACGGCCATATCGTGCTGCGCGGCGGCAATGGCAAGTCCAATTATGACTCGGTCAATATCGCCACCTGTGAGAAAGCACTCGAGCATGCGGGTGTATGCCCCTACATCATGGTGGACTGCAGCCACGAGAATTCCAGCAAGGACCCGGCGCTGCAGCCACTGGTTGCCGAAAACGTGATCAATCAGATCGTCGAGGGTAACCGCTCCATCATTGGACTGATGATCGAAAGCAATATCAACTTTGGCAACCAGCCGATTCCCGACAACCTGGATGATCTGCAGTACGGTGTCTCTGTCACTGATGGCTGTATCGACTGGGAAACAACCGAACGCTGCATCCTGGACATGCATAAAAAGCTCAAGACATTGCAGTGACGCGCGCCATGTACTCGCCCTGACAACCACCACCCGGACTTAATGAGGACTTCACATGCAGAAAGCAACACTCGACGGCTGGATGAAACTGTTGTCTCTTGCCGCTGCCGCACTGTTACTGAGTGGCTGTGGCATCAACAATATTCCGACCTACGATGAAGAGGTAAGCGCTGACTGGAGCCAGGTGCTCAATCAATACCAGCGTCGCGCGGAGCTGGTACCCAACCTGGTCGAAACCGTGAAGGGCTATGCCGCCCACGAAAAGGAGGTGCTCACCGATGTCGTCGAGGCGCGTGCAAAAGTCAGCCAGATGCAGCTCCCGGATGACATCCTCTCCAACCCTGCAGCCTTCAAACAGTTCCAGGCCAACCAGGATGCACTGGGCTCGGCACTGTCACGCCTGCTGGTAACAGTGGAACGTTATCCTGACCTGAAGGCCAGCCAGAATTTCCTTGCCCTGCAGTCACAGCTGGAAGGAACGGAAAACCGCATTGCCGTGGCACGTCGCGACTATATCCAGGCAGTAAAACGCTACAACACCGAGCTGCGCACCATCCCCGGCCGCTGGTGGCGCGACTTTCTCTACCCGGAATCAGAACTGCGCGAGAACTTCAGTGTGTCAGAGGACGTTCAGCAACTACCCAGGGTTGAATTCTAGGCACGTGTCTCGTCACCGGGCGGGATGATCATGTTGTATCGTGCGCATCACCGTTACTGGCTACTCCTGCTGGTACTGCTCTGCACAGGCGTCACACGGGCAGCACCGGATTTTCCCGCGCTGACCGGGCGCGTCGTTGATGACGCCGGACTGCTTTCCGGAAATGTGCAGCAGCAGCTGGAGCAACAGCTCGCACAGCATGAGGACGAGACCAGTAACCAGGTGGTGGTCGTGACATTGCCCTCATTGCAGGGCTATGCCATTGATGACTACGGTTACCAGCTGGGTCGCCACTGGGGCATCGGGCAGGGTGAGCGTGACAACGGCGTGTTGCTGATTGTCGCCCCGAATGAACGCGAGGTACGTATCGAGGTCGGTTACGGCCTGGAAGGCACGCTCACTGATGCCGGCAGTCACGCCATCATTCAGAATGTGATCCTGCCGCCATTCCGTGACAACGATTACGAGGCCGGTATTCTGCAGGGTGTGGACGCCATCCTTGGCAGCCTGCAAGGCACCTATGAACCGGTCGCCCACAGACCGGCTGTCGACCCTAACATCCTGTTTATGCTGTTTGTTATCTTCATCAGTATCGGTGAGAGCTTCGCCTCGTTCTTCGGCTCCCGGGTAGTTTCTGCCGGAGTGCTGGGTAGTATCGCCGGACTGCTCAGCTGGTTGCTGCTGGGTTCACTGGCAATCGCACTGGCGATCGCCTTCTTTATCGCTGTCTTTCATTTTTTCATCGGTGGCGGTGGCGGCCCGACAAGCAGTCATGGACGCGGCAATTACCGTGGCGGTGGCTTTAGCGGCAGTGGCGGTTTTGGTGGTGGATTCGGTGGTGGCGGCGGCTCTTTCGGCGGCGGCGGTGCCTCAGGGCGCTGGTAGCAGATGAACTTTCTGAACGACAGCGATAAACAGCGCATCAGTGCCGCCATCACCGCAATTGAATGTCAGACATCCGGTGAACTGATCACCGTCATTACCCGCAGCAGTGACGAGTACCGCTACATACCCTATCTATGGGCGGCCCTGCTGGCTCTGCTGGTGCCCGGTATCCTGACACTCGCTAACGTGCCGCTAGCGGACAACCTGCACTATCTGCTACAGATCTGTGTATTTCTTGCCACAGCCGTAATATTTAACTGGCCACCCGTGAAGGTCCGGCTGATTCCACCGGGCGTAAAGAAACTGCGCGCGCACCGCCTGGCACAGGAGCAGTTTTTCCTGCAGAACCTGCACACCACCCCGGGACGCACCGGCGTCCTGCTGTTTGTCTCGGTCGCCGAGCATTACGTGGAGATCATTGCTGACAAGGGTATCAACGACGTGGTCCAGGACAGCGCCTGGGAGACAATCGTTGCACGGTTTGTCGAGGAGGTGAAAAATAACCGCGTTGCCGACGGTTTCCTCACAGCCATCAACGCCTGCGGCGCACTACTGGCAGAGCATTTTCCGGTAGAAGGTGAAAAAACAGATGCTCTCCCGAACCACCTTATCGAACTGTAAATCCTGACAGTGAGCCTGTTTCATATCCTCGCCATCCTGCTGACTGCTTCGGCCATTTTCAGCTACATCAATTACCGCTTTCTGAAACTGCCAACCACCATCGGCATTATGCTGGTGGCGCTGACTTTTTCACTGCTGTTGAACCTGCTGGGCCCCATCGGCATCAACATCGAACATGAAGTTCAGATCATGCTCGGCAGCATCGATTTCGATGCCACACTGCTGCATGGCATGCTGAGCTTTCTACTGTTCGCCGGCGCGCTGCATGTTGATCTTAGCGAGTTGTCCAAACAGCGGGGCATCATCATTTTTCTTGCAACGGCCGGGGTTGTTGGCACAACGTTTATCATCGGGACATTGTCATGGTTTGCCTTTGACCTGGCCGGTTTGAGCATCCCTTACATCTATTGTCTGTTGTTTGGCGCACTGATTTCACCCACAGACCCGATTGCCGTACTCGGCATCCTCAAGCAATCGAATGCCCCGAAGAGCCTGGAAGCGAAGATCACCGGTGAATCGTTGTTCAACGACGGCATGGCCGTGGTGGTGTTTCTGGTGCTGGTACGTATCGCAACCGGTAGCACCGGGGTTTCTGCTACTGAGGTATTGCTGCTGTTTTCACAGGAGGCCATCGGTGGCGTACTGTTTGGGCTGGGTGCCGGAGTCCTCACCTACTGGATGCTGAAGAGTGTCGATAATTACCAGGTTGAAGTCCTGCTGACACTGGCACTGGTAACGGGTAGTTATGCCACAGCGGAATTCCTGCATTTCTCTGCACCCATCACGGTTGTCTGCGCCGGACTGTTAATCGGCAATCATGGACGCACCCTGGCGATGTCCGAGAAAACCCGCGAACATCTGGATACCTTCTGGGAACTGGTGGATGAGGTACTGAACGCCGTGCTGTTCGTACTCATCGGGCTTGAAGTCCTCACGCTGGTATATAACGGGGAATACCTGCTGGCCGGACTACTGGCCATACCCATCGTGTTGCTGGCGCGCTTCGTGACCGTCGGCATACCGATTACCATCATGCGCCGTTTCCGTAATTTCAGCCCCAGGGCCATCGAGATTCTTACCTGGGGTGGGCTACGCGGTGGCATCTCGGTGGCACTAGCACTGTCATTACCAGCCAGCGACATGCGCGATGCGCTGGTCGTGGTCACCTATGTGGTGGTGGTATTTTCGATTCTGGTACAGGGCCTGACGATCGGCCCGCTTGTCCGCGCTTCAAACAGGAAACGCTAGCATTCGATCACATTGACTGCGAGACCACCCCGCGAGGTTTCCTTGTACTTGGTTTTCATATCGGCGCCAGTATCGCGCATGGTCTTGATTACCTTGTCAAGTGACACGAAATGAGTGCCGTCACCGCGCAACGCCATGCGGGAGGCATTGATGGCCTTGACCGCACCCATGGCATTGCGTTCTATACAAGGTACCTGCACCAGCCCGCCCACCGGATCACAGGTCAGTCCGAGGTTGTGTTCCATGGCGATCTCCGCGGCATTCTCAACCTGTTCAGGGGTGCCACCAATGACCTCGGTCAGTGCCGCGGCAGCCATCGAGCAGGCCGACCCGACCTCTCCCTGGCAACCGACCTCTGCACCCGAAATGGAGGCATTCTCCTTGTAGAGGATACCGATGGCCCCGGCAGTCAGCAGAAAGCGCACCACGCCATCCTCGGAGTGGCCGGGACAGAAATTCCAGTAGTAATGCAATACCGACGGGATGATGCCGGCGGCGCCATTGGTGGGGGCCGTTACCACCCGGCCACCGGCTGCATTCTCTTCATTGACTGCCAGCGCATACAGATTCACCCAGTCCATGGTACCGAGCGGCACCCGGTGCAATTCCTGTTCACTGGATAGCTGGCGATGCAGCCTTGCAGCGCGGCGCGGCACCTTGAGGCCGCCCGGCAGCACGCCCTCGGTGCGGCAACCGCGCGTGACACACGCCTGCATCACATCCCAGATATGCAACAGGCCGGTCCTGATCTCATCATTCGTGCGCCACACACGTTCGTTCTGCAACATGACCTGGCTGATGGACAGGCCGTGCTCGGCGCACTGCGCCAGCAATGCCGTGCCCGTGGTGAACGGCAGCGGCAGCACCGTGCGGTCTTCGACAATACGATCCGCCCCGGCCGCCGCCTCGTTGACCACGAAGCCACCACCCACGGAATAGTAGCTGCGTTGCAGCAGTAGCTGGTCGTTGTTATCGAAGGCATGAAAGATCATGCCATTGGGGTGATAGGGAAGCACCTTGCGCCGATGAAAGATCAGGTCCTTGTCAATATTAAAGGCCAGTTCCACATTACCCGGCAGCAGCAGGCGACCACTGCTGCGCACCTGCTCGATGCGGGCGGGTATGCTGTCGGTATCCACCTGCTCAGGTACCTCGCCCTGCAAACCAAGCAGTAATGCCTTGTCGGTTCCGTGCCCCTTGCCGGTTGCGCCCAGCGACCCATACAGCTCGACCTGCAAGCGTGACACCGTGCCAATGAGGCCGCTGTCCGCCAGCCCCTCGACAAACATGCCGGCTGCACGCATCGGCCCGACGGTATGGGAACTGGAAGGCCCAATACCAATCTTGAAGAGATCAAAGACGCTGATTGCCAAGGTATACCTGCCTGAGTAGAAATGCCTTCGTTATAATATGCTGATTATCCTGCCGTTGCACGATACAACGTGACAACATACACAGGACGGGGTGGCCGGGACTGTTCTACAATCCGGAGAGCTTCGGCTAGCAGCTTATTTTAACGGCATCAAAGGAGAGAGACATGGGTGGTTTTTCAACATTTGCGCTGGTCATACTTGCACTGGCCATCATTACGGTCATCGCGGGTGTCAAGGTCGTGCCACAGGGTTACGAATGGACAGTGGAGCGCTTCGGCCGTTACCGTGCAACCCTGCGCCCCGGCCTGAACCTGATTGTCCCGTTTATTGACCGTATCGGGCACAAGCTCAATATGATGGAAACCGTGTTTGATATTCAGAGCCAGGAAGTCATCACCCGTGACAATGCCATGGTGCGCGCAGACGGTGTCGTCTTTTACCAGGTGCTCGATGCAGCCAGGGCGGCTTATGAAGTCAATGACCTGCAACGCGCCATCAACAACCTGACCATGACAAATATCCGTACCGTGATGGGCAGCATGGACCTGGATGAACTGTTGTCACAGCGCGACAAGATCAATGCCCAACTGTTGATTGTGGTCGATGCTGCCACCACACCGTGGGGTGTCAAGGTTACACGTATCGAGATCAAGGATATCCAGCCACCACAGGACCTGATCGATTCGATGGCACGCCAGATGAAGGCCGAACGTGAGAAGCGTGCCGTCATCCTCGAGGCCGAGGGCATGCGTCAGTCCGAAATTCTGCGCGCCGAGGGTGAGAAAAAGGCCGTCACGCTGGATGCCGAAGGCCGCAAGGAGGCCGCGTTCCGTGATGCCGAGGCTCGCGAGCGCGCGGCTGAGGCAGAAGCGAAGGCAACACAAATGGTCTCGGATGCCATTGCCAGTGGCAACGTCAATGCCATCAATTATTTCGTGGCACAGAACTACGTGGAGGCACTGAAACAGATAGGCACGGCACCCAACCAGAAACTGGTATTGATGCCACTTGAGGCTTCGGGCGTCATCGGCTCGATTGCCGGCATTTCTGAAATTGCGAAGGAGGCCCTGGGTAAGAGGGAGTCGACATAATGGACGTCCTGTTATCCGGCATTGACTACTGGCACTGGTGGATACTTGCCGGCATCCTGTTAATTTTTGAAATCAGTGTACCGAGCTTTTTCTTCATGTGGCTGGCCATCGCCGCAGCCATCACCGGGTTCGTGTTAATGGCCATGCCCGACCTTGGCTGGCAGTTCCAGGCGCTGACATTTTCGGCACTCTCGATACTGAGTATCGCCGCATTCCGACGTTACAAGCGATCCAGGCCGACGGTCACCGACGAGCCCACCCTGAACCGGCGTGGCGAACAATACGTTGGTCGCCGATTTACTCTCAGCGAACCGATCATTAACAATAATGGTGTCATTCGCGTAGACGATTCCACCTGGCGAATCAATGGCGCCGACCTGCCAGCGGGTTCGACCATAAAGGTTGTCGGTGTGGAGGGTGTCATACTGCAAGTTGAGGCGGTTCACAAATAGAGCGTATCGCTGCCTGCACGCCTGCAACCAATCGCGGACATAATATACAACACATTCATATACTTAAATTTGCCACCTTGAGTTCACGACCTCGGTGCGCACCCCCCGAACTATCAGGATACTGCACCCCGGCTCTACCCTCTACATCCCGCCGTTCTTGCCGATACCCTCAATAGTTAGCCCCCGGCAACTGACGAATAACCCGGAAACCTGCCAGGATGAAATCATGAGCGACTCTGTACCCCAAAAGAAATTCTCGGGCAATGAAATTCTCCGTGACCTGATCCCGCTGAACGCCCTGAGCATGGATCGTTTCAAGGAAGCCACCGGCAGCCTGAGCATCGAGGATATCAGCGCTGGTACTTACCTGTTTGGCGAAGGCGACCGGGATAATCGCTCCATCTATCTGCTGGACGGCGTCATCAGTTTTATCGATGCCAGCGGCAGGGTCACCGGCGTAGTATCGGCCGGAACGGATCCAGCGCGTTACCCGATTGCCAATCAGCAACCGCGCATTATCACGGCACGTGTCGCAACCAAGTCCGTGATTGCGACGATTGACTCGACCCTGCTGGATGTCATGCTGACACTGGACCAGTCCACGGTGACTGGCACCCCTGGTATTGGCACTGAAACGGGGGAGGACTGGATGACCCGCATGTTGCAGTCCGATGCTTTCATCAAGTTACCTCCTGCAGACATCCAGCGTCTGTTGCAGACCCTGCAATCCGTAGCAGTCAGTGCAGGCGACGTCATCATCCGTCAGGGCGATGAGGGCGATTATTTCTATATCATCAAGAAGGGCAGCTGTTCTGTGACACGGCTGGCATCGGGCGAAGGCTGGGATATACCTCTTGCTGAACTGGGCAAGGGTGACTGTTTTGGAGAGGAAGCCCTCGTCTCCGATGCAACGCGTAATGCCACGGTCACCATGTTGACCAACGGGATCCTGATGCGTCTGTCGAAAAAGGACTTTGTGGAACTGTTGAAAAAACCACTCGTTCATCATATCAACTACGAACTGGCCACTGCCGTTGTGAAAGACGGTGGCGTCTGGCTGGACGTACGCCTCGCGGATGAGCATTCCAAGTATGCCTTTAAAGACAGTAAGAATGTGCCACTGGCCAGCATCAGGGACAAGGCTCCGGCACTCTCCTCCGGTCGCAAGTATGTGGTTTATTGCGACACCGGACGTCGAAGCGCCGCCGCTGCCTTCCTGTTAAGTCAGCGTGGCCTGGATGTCCATGTGCTCGAGGGTGGTCTGAATAACGGTGTACCCGCCGACATAGCGGGATTGAACACGGTTGCTTCCAGCGACATGAATATCCATACTGAAAAAGCTGCCCTGGAACAACATGCCAGTGACATGTGGTCGCTCGTCGAACTGGATGAACTGGGCAACACGCAACAAGATGACAGGGTATCCACACACAGCCATTCGCCAGCTGCTGACAGCGAGGACCAAATCACGGTCATGCAGTCCGCCTTGCATACGTTGCAAACCGAGTTCACTGCGTACGCTGAGGTAGTAAAGCAGATGCAGGCTGCCGGTGCCGTTGAACGCCAGGCACGCGAGGCTCTCTCAGAACGCATCGCACAGTTCATGTCATTACTATCTTCCGCGACTGCCGGAAAATAGCATTCGCTATCAGCGCTTGGCGTTAAACCGGCCACTACTGACAGCACAGGCACAGAAGCGGGCAAGCACCTGGCCTGGATATAAATAAATTTTACAGTCTCTCTCGGGTATAATGGCAGCATTTTCAGCAACCATATCTGCCCGGGGCACTTCATGCGCGCACTCACCCTGCTGCTTCTATCCAGCCTGCTATTGACAGCCTGTGCGGCTGTCGACGACAGCAAGAAGACCATCACCCTCGACAAGGCACTCTGGCAGTATGAAACAGCCATACGCTGGGTGGACTTCAGTACCGCCAACAGCATGCGGCGACCTGAAGGTACTACGACCTATTCTCCAGACCCGGCATTACTGAAACACATCAAGGTCACCTCGTACGAAGTGCTCAACTCTACGACCACGGCCGACCATGCCGAAGTCAGAATCACGGTTGAGATCGTCTACTATCATGACGAGCGCATGACACTGACGACGCTGACTGACAATCAGATATGGAAGTATGATCCGGAAATCAAGAACTGGTATATCACTACTTCCCTGCCCGCCTTCAAGTAATGATGACGCTTGCACACAGCTCAGTCCCCCTGAATAGATCCCTGCCTGCCGCGACCAGCCATTGCCGATACGGGTTGTTGCTCTGATGGCCTGGTGGGGAACAGTACTCGGCGGCACGCTGGGATTCATGTTCGGTGGCCCTCTCGGGGCACTACTCGGTGCGGCACTGGGTCGAAATTTTGACCGTGGTATAAAAATCACCGACCAGCACGGATCCTTCGGTGCGGGCCAGCAGGAGCGCGTGCAGGCCGCCTTTTTCACCACGACCTTCTCGGTGATGGGCCACATCGCAAAGGCCGATGGCAAGGTTACAGCAGATGAGATCGCTGCAGCTGAGGGCATAATGAGCCACATGCAACTGGGTGCACTACAACGCAAGGCAGCAATCAGGTTATTTAATGAAGGCAAGAAAGACGGTTTTCCATTTGATGAAGTGATCCTGCAATTCCGACGTGAATGCATGCGCCGACGCAACCTTGCGCAGGTATTCCTCGAGATACAGATTGCCACGGCAATGGCTGATGGCCACATGCATGCCAGCGAAAAGCGCGTTCTGTTTGGCATTGGCGAACAACTGGGTTTTAATCGTGCCGATATAGAACACCTGTTCAACATGTCGGGTACCGGCCAGGCGCCCGGCACACCGAAGCAATCGATATCGAAAGCCTATGACATACTCGGCGTAAGCAAGTCAGCCAGCGATGCGGAAGTCAAAAAGGCCTACCGGCGCTTGATGAGCCAGCATCATCCTGACAAGCTAATTGCTAAGGGTTTACCGGAGGAAATGATACAGTTTGCAACTGAAAAGACACAGGAAATCAAAGCCGCCTACGAGCAAATCAAGGAAAGCAGACATTCGACAAAATAATAGCCCTGACTACCATCAATAACTACCATCTACAGGTATAAGACCATGAATAGTAAAATATTTTCGTTCTTGCTGCTGTTGTGTTTTTTGAGTTTGAGTCAATCCCTAACGGCCGCCACCGGCGCACCGGTCAGGGATTATCCGTTCGAGCAAGTGACTGATAGTACTTGGGTAATACACGGCCCTCTGGAAATGCCCAACGTCAGCAACCAGGGATTCATGAACAATCCGGGGATTGTGTTAACCGACAGTGGCGTCGTCGTCGTCGACCCGGGCTCCAGTGTTCAGTCAGGTGAAATGGTTTTAAGGATGCTTAAAAAGGTATCTGATCAACCGGTAATCGCTGTTTTCAACACGCACATACACGGTGATCACTGGCTGGGGAATCAGGCAATACGTGCTGCCTACCCGGATGCACCGATTTACGGGCACACGGAAATGCTTGCCATGGTGGCTGCAGGTAGCGGTGACACATGGGTTGAGTTGATGGATAAACTGACAGAAGGCGCCACCAAAGGTACCCGCGTGGTTGGCCCCAGCCATGCAGTCAAGCATGGCGATATGATTAAATTAGGCAACAAGACATTTCACATCCACCACTACGGACAGGCACACACCCGGACAGACATTATGATACAGGTCGAGGAAGACGAGGTGATTTTTCTGGGCGACAATGTTACCGCCGATCGTATACCGAGGATGTCAGACGGCAATTTCATGGGGAACATTAGCACTGTAGACAAGATACTGGAAATTAATGTGAAGACCTGGATACCGGGGCACGGACCAAGCGGTGATGTGGAAATGGTGAAGGCCTACCGTGACTACCTGCAGGCGGTCTATTCCTCGGCAGAAAAGGCATTCAATGAAGATCTGGACAGCAGCGACGTCAAGGCAATTTCACTAGAAGCCACGACACGATACAAGGACTGGGCGGGCTATGATGTCGAACTGGGACCGCAGGGTGCACAGGCCTTCATGGAAGTCGAGGCTGCCGAGTTCTGATTACAATTCAGCATAGGCAATGATCACACCGGTTGTCTTGCCGATGCCAGCAGCAGCAAGACTCCCATAATCCTGCATCATGTAGTTTGCACTAAACTCACACATGGGCAACATTTGCCCTGTTGCTTCGTGGATACATTCACCAGGAGTAACATCCCGGCTATATCTGCGACCAGCACAAGCACTCGCATACCCGTAATTCCCTGGCTATTCACACGGATTAGGACACGACATGTTTTACATCAGCGACTCAATAAGATAACCGGAGCATCCCCAGATCGTGTCCACTGACGAGACATTCATCGAACCTGTTGATTACTCCGGACTGACACCCGACATCCTGCTCGACGCCGTCGACCAGTGCGGTTACCTCAGTGATGGCCGTTTTCTCGCGCTGAACAGTTATGAGAACCGTGTCTACCAGGTCGGTATGGAAAATGGCACGCCGGTGATAGCAAAATTCTACCGCCCGGGGCGCTGGTCAAGTGAAGCGATCCTTGAAGAGCATGAATTCTCACTGGCACTGGCTGAACAAGAAACACCCGTAGTCGCCCCCCTGGTCATCAAAGAAACCTCCCTACACTATTATCATGGCTATCGGTTTGCCCTCTTTCCCCGCCAGGGCGGTCACTGGCCAGAGCTGAATACCCAGGAGCACCGCGAATGGATGGGGCGATTTATTGCACGCATTCACATGGTGGGTGCCACACGAACATTTACCCACAGACCAACACTGGATATCGACAGCTTTGGCTACCGCTCATACCAGTTTTTACTCGCCAGGGGCTTTATTCCCTCGCATATTGAACTGGCCTACCGCACACTCGCGGAAGACCTGTTACAGCAGATAACCGGAATTTACAGCAGTGTCGGGGACATAGGCACCCTGCGTCTGCATGGTGATTGTCACCCGGGTAATATCTTGTGGACAGACCAGGGACCACACTTCGTTGACCTGGATGATTGCAGAACCGGTCCGGCCATCCAGGACATATGGATGCTCATCTCCGGCGACAGGCACGAAATGCAGTCGCAGTTAATGGATATCATGGAAGGTTATTTGCAGTTCCGTGACTTTGATCACCGTGAACTGCAGCTAATTGAACCATTACGTACCCTGCGTATCATGCACTATGCTGCATGGCTGGCACGTCGCTGGGATGATCCGGCATTCCCGCAGGCATTTCCCTGGTTCAATAGCCCGCGGTTTTGGGAGGAACACGTTCTTTCACTAAGAGAACAGGCAAGCCTGCTGGATGAACCGGCAATCGTGATTTAATTTCAAAAGGAGTCAATTATGACTGCCAGCATCGCTGTAACAGTCGTCGCTATCCTGCATCTCGCATTTCTGATACTGGAAATGTTTCTCTGGACCAAACCGCTGGGACGTCAAATATTCGGATTGAATCGTGAATTTGCCGAACAGACGGCTACACTGGCAGCTAACCAGGGGCTCTACAACGGTTTTCTCGCTGCCGGTCTCGTGTGGGGACTGGTTTCACGCCAGTCGTCACACGAAATAAGCATGTTTTTTCTTGTCTGCATTATTGTCGCCGGTGTTTATGGCGCATTGACGGTAAAGCCTGCGATATTTTTTGTGCAGGCATTACCCGCTGCTGTTGCACTGTTGCTGGTACTGACTTCAGGCTGACTGCATCGCAGCTATGTCCACGTCCACCAGCGGCTTAGGCCTCGATATGCCATATCCCTGCGCATAGTCAATACCAATTTCAGCCAGTTTATTGCGTATCCCCTCATTCTCAACAAATTCCGCAATCGTTTTTATGCCGATGACACTCGCCAACTGGTGAATGGAACTCACCATCGCACAGTCGACCACATCTGTTTCCATCTCGCGTACAAAGCTGCCATCGATCTTGATGTAGTCAACCGGCAGATTTTTCAGATAGGCGAATGAGCTTAATCCACTGCCAAAGTCATCCAGTGAAAACCGACAACCGAGACGTTTCAATTCCTGAATAAATCCTGTCGCTACTTCAATATTTGCAATGGCCGCGGTCTCGGTGATTTCAAAACAAATCACGCTAGCTGGCACCTTGTAGTGCAGCATCTCGTTTTTAATATATTGCAGGAATCCGGCATCCGTGACTGATGCTCCCGAAAGGTTGATCGCGATGGTATCGAGTCCTGCAATACCCGGCATGTTGCAGTGCCTGGAATACCAGGCAAAACTGTGACTAACCACCCAGCGATCAAGACTGGCAATCAGATTGTAACGTTCGGCAGCTGGCAAAAATCTGTCGGGAAATATGATGTCCCCATTGTCATCTATCATTCGCACCAGTATTTCAAAGTGATGGCCGGCCTTTACATCCGGTCTTACCGGTACGATATCCTGGCAATACAGTACCAGGCGGTCTGACTTGATCGCTTCTGTGAGTTTCGAGACCCACTGCATCTCACTGTGTCTGCGCGCAAGGTGCTGGTCTTCCTGATGGTAGACATGAAACCGGTCACCACCACTATCTTTTGCTGCATGACAGGCAAGATCGGCCTCAATCATCACCTCAGGTGCACTGCGGGTATCGGCATCTATCGCCGTCATGCCGATACTGGCTGTCACATCGAAGACACGGTTGCAACTTGAAAATGGTAATTCACGTATGATGGCAAGCATCGATTCAACCCGTTCAACAGCATCATCCAGAGTACAGTTTTTCAGCAACACACCGAACTCGTCGCCACCCAACCGCGCGAACACGTCTGACTCGCGCAGGCACCCGTGAAGCACTTCGGTAACCTCCCTGATCAGGGCATCGCCTGTCTCATGCGAACAGGTATCGTTAATAACTTTCATCTGGTCGATATCCAGATAGCAGAGCACATGGTTTTCTTCCGCATGGAGGGCAGACTCGATTGAGTAGTTGAGTCGTTTCTCGAATTCTGTACGGTTAATCAACCCGGTGAGCGCATCATGAGTAGCCTGGTACGAGATCTTCTGTTCCATCTGTCTCGCTTCGGTGACATCATGAATAACCAGTATCACTCCGAGAGCGGACCCGCTCTCAAACAGTATCGGTGAAGCAGAATACTGAACAGAATAGTACTCTCCGTCATGACGTTTCAGGCCTGTATCGTGACCTGACTGGATGATTTCTCCATGGCGCAGACACTGCCTGACAGGATCTTCAAGTGAAGTCTGGCTTTCTTCATCAAACAGGCAAAGTATCCGTGACAAGGGCAGACCCTGCGCAATCCGACTCTCCCAGCCCGTCAGTTGCTCCGCCCTGGGATTGAGATACTCAACCTGGCCGTTGACATCAGTGGTGATCACTGCATCTGCAATTGAATGCAATGTTACCTGTGCACGCTCTCTTGCCTGCTCCAGGTCAAACTCAGCCTGCTTGCGACTGGTAATATCAAGAATATAACCGGCGTAATGTGTCAGCTCGCCTGCATCATTCTTCACCGGAATGCTATAGCTATAGACCCAGCGCACATCGCCATTACTACAGACTATTCGATAGTCAATCCCGATATAGTGTGTTCCGTCCTGTCCCGATTGCAGTTCTGAATCGGCGAGTCTCTGAACATCGCTGGCATGTACAATATCCGCATACCGGGTCTTTTCCTCAACCAGGCGCTTACTGTCATATCCATACTGTGAAATCGTTTCAGAGACATATTCGATAGGCCAGCCCTGTTGCGCAGCACAACGGAACACGGTTACCGAACCTTTTGTAAACAATTGCCGCTCACGCAATAACTGTTTCTCTATCTGTTGACGATTGTTCACTTCTGCCTGCAACGCGACATTGAAATCGGCAGTTTCATGCAACAGTGCTTTATTTTCCTCGCGGAGTTGCAGTGATTTAAGCACGCTCTTGTTATAGTTTTTTGCAATCACCAGCAGCACGCCCGCATACAGCATTATCAACAACCCCATGTTGTGACTGATGCTGCTGTTGTGTATCAGCATGGATTGTGCGGGAATCAGTATCGCCGGTACCATGAAGGCAATATAGACAGACAACATTGCTGCATAGGATGAAATCGCACCGGCGAGCACACCGGCGAGACTCATGACGACCAGTGTCTGGTATTCCACCGGCCACGAATAACTGAACAGCAAACCGAGACAACCCCAGATAATGCCCGAGAACAGTGCACCGGTGAAAAACAGTACGGCCCATCGGGAAAGCGCCAGCTGTTCATCCTGTGCATGCTTGTATTGGTAGATAAGCGTGAATCGTGCCACAGTCAGGACAAACTGTGCGCTCAGCCACAATAGTAATAGATTATGGTCTGCGACACTCCATAAGCCGAGTGTTACAAAGACAGCCAGTACGAAGGCCGTTAGCAGGGCGGCCGTTGACTGTGTATAGACAAGCTCTATCTGTTGATACTCCAGATCGGGCTCGAACACACTCACACCGTGAAGCACAAGCTCATCGATATCAATCGTTCCGGTTTCAGTGCCAGCCTGCCCATGCTCTCTCGTACTCATACTGGACGCCCCGTCCCACACCATTTAGCGTTCACCCGATACCTGCAACCCATAGAAATATATACGCTTTTACAGAGAGGCTATCGGACAGAAGCGGGGTATATTTAGACTGCATACAAAGTTTCAAGCAGAAAGACTCAAACAGTCTGTCGCAGAAGGATAAATATTTCTATTTAATTGATATTTAAATAAATATACAGGTGCAAGAGTGGACCCGTCTGGATTGGTGATACGGCAGCGCACCCGGGGTTACGCATTATTTTATATTCCGTTGCGTTTCAGTCTCTACGGGAAAATCGGCAAACGTATCGGTAACGCGTGTTGATGTATACAGGTAGATGATAATGGCAACCGCCAGCGCGAGCTGGAGCCAGCCATAAATATTGATTGAATGGGTGATATTCGCGAGAAAAGGGATGAAAACCACAATAATGTTCAATACAGCGGCTGAAGCAAGCAAGTTTCTGCCATTTCGCCACAATGCCTGCACAAAGTCTGAGGCATCCGGCTTCCTTTTAGCATAAGCGAAGATAAGCAGCACAACAGGAATGCTTGCAACGAATGCGAGGAAAAAACCAAACTCATCAGGATAGATGAGATCCTTTAAACCACTGACACTATTTGATTTAGCTCCCCGCCCCATCTGGATGGTCGATATTTTCAGGATTATCGGGTGCAGGAAATACACGATAACGAACCACAGATTTGAGTCCAGTTTCAGACTCATATATTTGTCATAGGCAGTAAACGGGTAGACCCTGGACATGGCTAATTTACCTGAATTGTATGCGTCGGCTTCTCGAGAAATAACGAGTTAAATAATATCTAACACTCGCGCAACAATAATTTCAACATAAAAAAAGGCGGCCGCAGCCGCCTTTCTTGAACGCACCGATTCCGGCTAGTTTACCGTGGGATCAAGCTCACCGCTTTCATAACGCTTGTACATATCTTCCAGCGTGATCACCTTGATCTTCGATGCCTGACCAGCGGTTCCAAAAGCCTCATACCGGGCCTTGCAAATCTCACGCATACCGTCTGTAGCCGCTCTCAGATACTTGCGTGGATCGAAGTTTGAAGGATTGTCATGCATGTGTTTGCGAATGGCACCGGTAGAGGCCATCCGCAGGTCTGTGTCGATATTAACCTTGCGTACACCATTCTTGATACCTTCCTGGATTTCCTCGACCGGCACGCCATAGGTCTCGCCCATGTCGCCACCATTCTCGTTGATTATCGCCAGCCAGTCCTGGGGCACGGATGACGAGCCGTGCATGACGAGGTGAGTATCCGGGATACGCGCATGAATTTCCTTGATGCGGTCTATGGCAAGAATGTCACCTGTCGGCGGACGGGTAAACTTGTAGGCACCGTGGCTGGTACCGATGGCAATGGCGAGGGCATCGCACTTGGTGTCTTCAACAAACCTTGCAGCCTCTTCCGGGTCGGTCAGCAGCTGGTCATGAGAGAGCACACCTTCGGCACCGGAGCCATCTTCTTCACCCGCCATGCCGGTTTCAAGTGAACCCAGGCAACCCAGTTCGCCTTCAACAGACACACCACAGGCATGCGCCATGGCAACCGTCCTGCTGGTCACGTCAACATTGTACTCGTAGCTCATCGGTGTCTTCATGTCCGCACCCAGTGAACCGTCCATCATGACCGAGCTGAAACCCAGCTGTATGGAACGCTGGCATACGGATGGAGATGCACCGTGATCCTGGTGCACGCAGACGGGAATGTGCGGCCACTGTTCAACCGCGGCCTGAATCAGATGACGCAGAAATGGAGCACCCGCATAGGAACGCGCACCAGCCGAAGCCTGGCAGATAACCGGGCTGTCAGTTTCATCAGCAGCTTCCATGATGGCATGCATCTGTTCCATGTTGTTAACGTTATAGGCCGGGACACCGTAGCCGTGTTCGGCAGCGTGATCCAGCAGTTGGCGTAAGGATATAATGGCCATTGTTTTCTCCTAAAAATCTACAGGTTAGTCGTTCACATATATTACAGGTATTGAGGCTCAAGGAGCCATATTGAGCGCCACCACCCAGGGTAGTCACCCGGTAAAACTATTGTTCCAAAATTTCGTGTTCGCCAACGCGTATGATCTTCATCGCATTGGTGCCACCGTGCACCCCCATTAAATCACCCTTGGTGATAATCACCAGATCTCCGTCCCGTACAGCACCACGCCGCACCAATTCATCAATCGCTTCCTTGTTGACAGTTGCATGGTCCGGTGTTGTCACATCAAAACTAACCGGATAAACACCGCGATACAGGGTCACCTTTCTGCGAGTTTCGACAAGACGCGTCATCGCAAAGATCGGGATACCGGAGCTGATGCGGGACATCCACAAGGCGGTTGCGCCTGACTCGGTCAAGGCAGCAATGGCCTTCACCCCGAGACTGTTAGCGGTATATATGGCCGCCTTGGCAATAGCCTCGTCGGTCCGATTGAAACGTATGTTGATGCGTCGTTCTGCTGCAGAGGTACTGCGCTGACGTTCAGCTCCGGCACAAATCCGGTCCATTGCTTCAATAACCTTGGCAGGATAGCGACCCGCCGCCGTTTCCGCTGACAACATAACAGCATCGGTACCGTCTATAACAGCATTGGCCACATCAAACACTTCGGCACGTGTGGGGATCGGGTTTTCAACCATGGACTGCATCATCTGGGTAGCTGTTATTACAACACGATCATGCGAACGAGCTACGCTTATGATGCGCTTCTGCACGGCCGGTAATTCAGCATCACCGATCTCAACACCCAGGTCACCGCGTGCAATCATGACTGCATCGGAGGCTTCAATTATTTCCTCGAGTGCATCCAGAGCCTCTGCACGTTCGATCTTTGCAACAATGCCACCATGCCCCCCTGCTGCACGCAGCAGTTCACGTGCCTCGTGAATATCATCCGCACAGCGAGGAAAGGAAATTGCAACATAGTCTGCCCCCATGGCAGCAGCGACCTTGATATCCTCTCGATCTTTCTCTGTCAGCGATGCCGGGCTAAGTCCGCCACCAAGGCGGTTAATACCCTTGCTGTTGGTCAGTCGCCCGCCAACAACAACCCTGCAACGCACCTCGGTGCCCTGCACTTCCTCAACCCAAAGCACCAGCAGCCCGTCATCGAGTAACAAGGTATCGCCACGGGAAACATCATCCTGCAAGCCCTTGTAGGTAACACCCACCTTTTCACGGTTCCCTGCATCAGCAGCCAGGGCCGTATCGAAGATAAAATTATCGCCCTCCTCCAGCTGAACCATGCCTTCCTTGAAACGCTCGATGCGAATCTTGGGGCCCTGCAGATCAGCCAGCACACCGACCTGGTGTCCATGAGCACGTGCGCGGTTACGAACACTCTCGGCACGTTTGATATGATCTTCGTGGGTACCATGCGAGAAATTCACCCGGACGACATCCATACCTGCTTGGATCATTTCATCGAGTACATGCTTGCCGTCCGTGGCAGGGCCAAGGGTCGCGACAATCTTTGTTCGTCTTGGCATGGCGTCAGTTTATATTATTCTGGAAATGCCACCCGGGTCCGCGTGCTATTTTGCGCGCTCTTCCAGCATCGCTACCGCCGGAAGTTTTTTGCCTTCAAGAAACTCGAGGAAAGCACCTCCGCCAGTAGAGATATAGGATATCTTGTCGGCAATGCCGTATTTATCGACGGCTGCCAGTGTGTCGCCACCGCCGGCAATCGAGAAGGCATCGGATTCGGCAATCGCAAACCCGAGACTCTTTGTGCCTTCACCGAATTGATCGAATTCAAAGACACCCACAGGACCGTTCCAGACAATAGTGCCGGCGCTCTTCATCATCTCGGCAAATTTGGCAGCCGTTTCCGGGCCGATATCGAAGATCATGTCGTCATCCGCGACATCCTCGACCTTTTTGACAACGGCTTCTGCAGACTCGGAAAACTCCTTGCCAACAACAACATCCGTCGGCACCGGGATATCACTCCCCTTTGCACGCGCGGCCTCGATCAGGCGCTTGGCTTCGGGAATCAGGTCTTCTTCAACGAGGGATTTACCGACATTGTAACCACTGGCGGCAATAAAGGTGTTGGCGATACCCCCCCCCGGTATCAGCTGATCTACCACCCCGGAGAGTGATTCCAGCACCGTTAATTTTGTGGAAACCTTGGAGCCACCGACAATGGCAGCCATGGGCCTGGCAGGATTGCCCAGCGCCTTGCCCAGTGCATCCAGTTCCCCGGCCAGCAAGGGCCCGGCACATGCAGCAGCTGCATACTGGCCGGCACCATGAGTCGAGGCCTGTGCACGATGCGCCGTACCGAAGGCATCCATCACATATATGTCACACAAGGATGCATATTGCCTGGCGAGATTTTCGTCG
The DNA here is from genome assembly GCA_963753755.1 of uncultured Gammaproteobacteria bacterium. Taxonomy (GTDB): domain Bacteria; phylum Pseudomonadota; class Gammaproteobacteria; order UBA9214; family UBA9214; genus UBA9214. The sequence goes on along the minus strand of CAVWDM010000005.1, from coordinate 377,554 downwards.
TTTTTCTTTTCACCCCGGTTGAAACGAACATTTTCCAGCAGCACAACATCACCATCATTCAGCTCCGGTGCCTGCTCCAGGTAGTTTGTGACGAGCTTTACCTCTTTACCCAGCAAACCGGATAAGTGTTCTGCAACCGGACGCAGTGAAAATTCATCGGCATACTCGCCTTCGGTCGGGCGACCCAGGTGTGACATCAGCATCACCCGTGCTCCGGCATTTACTGCAAATTCAATGCTAGGCAAACTGGCACGGATACGCTTGTCGCTGGCAACCTTGCCGTCCTTGATCGGGACATTCAGATCCTGTCGTATGAGAACACGCTTACCGGACAGGTCGAGATCGGTCATCTTCAGTACTGGCATTGACGACTCCATAATTTTGTTAGCTAAAATCAGGCATGGGTGGTTTGCAAGGTACCTCCCCCGGCGACGGACTTCAGCGTGCCGCAGGGGGAGAACCCGGCTTATTTAGCAATGTGCTGCACGAAGCGCATCATATTGCATGTGTAACCGTACTCATTGTCATACCAGGAGACCACTTTTACGAAGGTGCCATCCAGGGCAATACCGGCACCGGCATCGAATATGGATGACTGGCTGATACCGCGGAAGTCGGTAGACACGACCTTGTCATCAGTGTAGCCCAGCGTACCCTTCATGGCTCCTTCAGAGGCTGCCTTCATGGCTGCACAAATATCCTTGTAAGAGGCATCTTTTTCTAGTTCGGCCGTCAGGTCGACAACGGAAACATCAGAGGTCGGCACACGGAAAGCCATACCGGTCAGCTTGCCGTTCAGCTCGGGCAGCACCACACCAACCGCCTTGGCAGCACCGGTAGATGAAGGAATGATGTTTTCCAGGATACCACGACCACCGCGCCAGTCTTTCTGGGAAGGGCCGTCAACAGTCTTCTGTGTAGCCGTTGCCGCATGCACAGTGGTCATCAGGCCACGCTTCAAGCCCCAGTTATCGTTCAATACCTTGGCGACAGGTGCCAGGCAGTTGGTGGTGCAGGAAGCAGCGGACACTATTGCCTGACCTGCATAGGTCTCGTGATTGACCCCGTAGACGAACATGGGGGTGCCATCCTTGGATGGCGCACTCTGTACAACCTTCTTCGCACCTGCATCAATGTGTTTCTGGCAGCTTTCTTCCGTGAGGAAGAAACCCGTCGAGTCGATAACAATATCCGCACCGACTGCATCCCACTTCAGGTTGGCAGGATCGCGCTCCGCGGTCAGGCGAATCTTCCTGCCGTCGACAATGAGGTTGTTTTCGTCAGAGGATACATCACCGGCAAAGCGGCCGTGCACCGAGTCATACTGCAACATGTAGGCAAGATAGTCAGCATCCAGCAGATCATTGATACCGACGATCTCTATGTCGTTAAAATCCTTTGCTACAGCACGAAACACCATACGGCCAATACGACCAAAGCCATTGATACCGACTTTTATAGTCATGATTTCTCTCCTAACAGTTTTATTAAAAAATAACCAACCCGCCCCGTAACCGGGGAGGCATGAATTTTCATACGGCTATACCTCAGGACACGCTGTTAACGGCCTTGACAACGTTGTCAACCGTAAAACCGAACAGTTCGAATAGCTGGCCGGCGGGTGCAGACTCACCGAAACGGTCAATACCCACCACTGCACCGTTCATACCGACATATTTGTACCAGCCATCAGTGACCGCGGCCTCGACAGCAACGCGCGCCGTTACATTGCCCGGCAATACCAGCTCCCGGTAGTCATCGTCCTGTGCATCGAACACGGTTGTAGACGGCATGGACACCACGCGAACCTTCTTGTCGCCCAGTTGTTCGGCAGCCCCCATTGCCAGTGCCACTTCGGAACCGGTCGCGATAATGATAACGTCCGGTGTGCCGTCACAATCCTTGAGGATGTAACCGCCCTTGCGAATATTGGCAATCTGTTCAGCGCTGCGTGTCTGGTGCGGAAGACCTTGGCGGGAAAAAATCAGGCAGGAAGGTCCATCCTGCTGCTCAATGGCTGCCTGCCATGCCACGGCACTTTCCACCGTGTCACACGGCCGCCAGACACTCATGCCCGGAATCATGCGCAAGGTGGGAATCTGCTCGATGGCCTGGTGCGTGGGACCGTCTTCACCAAGACCGATAGAATCATGAGTGTAGACAAAGATGCTCTGCACCTTCATCAACGCCGCCATGCGCAATGCATTACGCGCATACTCGGAAAACATCAGGAAAGTAGCACCAAAGGGGATAAAACCACCATGCAGGGCAATGCCATTCATAATGGCTGACATACCAAATTCACGCACCCCGTAGTTGACATAATTGCTCTCAGGGGTATCGGCACGCATCGGTTTGTGACCCGACCACTCAGTCAGGTTGGAACATCCGAGGTCAGCCGAACCACCAAAGATCTCCGGCAACAGAGGTGCATAACCTTCGATCGACTTCAACGAAGCCTGACGCGTTGCCAGTGACTCACCTTTTTCATCCACGGACTTGACGAAGGCGGCAGCCCTGGAAGACCAGTCTGCCGGCAGTTCACCTGCCATACGACGCTGGTATTCTGCAGCCAATTCCGGGAACTCTGCCTTGTAGCTGGCAAATTTATCATTCCATTCTGATTCCGCGCGCGATCCCTTGTTTTTTGCATCCCAGCCATCGTAAATGTCCTGGGGTACCACAAATGGCGCGTGCTCCCATCCCAGTTCCTTGCGTGTCAGTGCGACCTCATCTTCTCCGAGGGGGGCACCATGACAACCATGGGTACCGGCCTTGTTGGGCGAACCGTAACCAATAGTTGTCTTGCAACAAATCATGGTGGGCTTGTCGGTAACTTCCCTGGCTTCAACAATGGCCTTGTTCAGTGCTGCCGCATCATGTCCGTCAACACCGGCAATTACATGCCAGCCATAGGAATGGAACCGTCCGGGAGTATCATCCGTGAACCAGCCTTCAACATGACCATCGATGGAGATGCCATTGTCATCCCAGAAAGCGATCAGTTTACCCAGCCCCAAGGTACCAGCCAGTGAACAGGCCTCGTGCGAGATACCTTCCATCAGGCAGCCATCACCAAGAAATACATAGGTATGATGGTCAACGATGTCGTGACCGTCACGGTTGAATTCTGCAGCCAGCGAACGTTCGGCGATGGCCATGCCAACGGCATTGGTAATACCCTGGCCCAGAGGACCGGTGGTTGTCTCCACGCCTGGCGCATAGCCGTATTCAGGGTGACCCGGAGTTTTTGAATGCAACTGACGGAAGTTCTTCAGGTCGTCAATAGTCAGGTCGTAGCCGGTCAGGTGCAGCAACGAGTAGATCAGCATGGAACCATGACCGTTGGACAGTACGAAACGGTCACGGTCGGACCAGTTCGGATTACCCGGGTTGTGTTTCAGGTGATCGTTCCACAAGACCTCGGCTATATCCGCCATACCCATGGGTGCACCCGGGTGGCCGGAATTTGCCTTCTGCACGGCATCCATGCTGAGCGCACGGATGGCATTGGCGAGTTCTTTCCGCTGAGCCATGTTGTTCTCCTGTTCTGATTTTGAATTCTGTAAAAAATTACATCGCCACGTCGTGGCGCTACCGGGATTGCACCTGGACTAGATGCTGTAATGGCGATAAAAAAAGCCTCCAGCGCCGGTTTGTTAGCACTGAGGCATCAACCACATCAGAAATAACCAGCAAGACCGGGCACATCCCTGCTGCTGCCAATCCGGCATTCGTCCCTCGGTATTAAGGCGCGCTATTTTCCACTAGTTTGCCCCATACGGCAATAGCACGGATGGGGGTGGGTGGGTGCTAACAAATCAGGGCTTTATCGCAGCATAACAATAACTTATATCCGGCCTTCAAATCTTGGCGGATTTACTCCCGCCACTTTATTGAACAGCCAATACCAGGCACCTGGCGTGCCGGCCCATGGCCTGTTTCAGCCACTTCGCGCATGGCATTAAAAAGTTCCCTGGGTGTATCAGGCGCTGCAGTCACCTTGTTGCTTGCATCCAGTCGCCCGCGATACTGCAACTGCAGATCACTGTTATATCCAAAAAAATCAGGCGTACAGACGGCACCATAGGCCTTTGCAATTGCCTGCGAGTGATCCACCAGGTAGGGGAATGGAAAATCATAGTGACCCGCGACGGCCTGCATGTTCTCAAAGCTGTCTTCTCTATATAGAGTCGGATCATTGGACATGATGGCGACGCTGTTGATGCCGTACTCTCTTAGTTCGCCTGTATCGCGCACCAGGCGTTCAAGAATTGCTTTCACATACGGGCAGTGGTTACAGATAAACATCACCAGCAGGCCATGCGGGCCACGACAATCCTGCAGTGTCCACTCCCGATTGTCGATACCGGGCAACGAAAAATCGACGGCTGCTTTACCAAACTCGCATACCGGAGTTTCCAGACTGACCATAATCGATCCCTTTTGATGAAAAGTGGCGCAACATACTAGCAGGGACTGAAGATATATGGTGAAAATATAACTATCGTAAGCTAAACTAGCCGGTTTAACTTATAAGAAAGTAATCTTTTATGACCAGCAATCATATATTTACATCCGAGTCCGTATCCGAAGGTCATCCTGACAAGGTTGCCGATCAGATATCCGATGCCGTACTTGACGCCATGCTTGAAATCGACTCGCATGCCCGCGTCGCCGTTGAGACCATGGTCAAAACCGGTATGGTTATCATCGCCGGTGAAGTCACCACCTCGGCATGGGTGGACCTTGAGGAAATCGTCCGCCAAACCGTGCGCGAGATCGGCTACAACAGTTCAAAGATTGGGTTTGACTGGGCTTCCTGTGCAGTACTGAACGCCATCGGCAAACAATCCCCGGACATCGCCATGGGTGTCGATGAAAGCGATGACCATGAACAGGGCGCTGGCGACCAGGGCCTGATGTTCGGTTATGCCTCCAGCGAAACCGATGTACTGATGCCTGCACCCATCACCTATTCACACCGTCTGGTGAAACGCCAATCAGAAGTACGCAAGAATGGCACCCTGCCGTGGTTACGACCGGACGCGAAGAGCCAAATCACATTTCGCTACGAAAACAATCGGCCGGTGGGTATTGATGCCGTGGTATTGTCGACCCAGCATGATCCCGAAATTTCACTAAGCGCCTTGCGCGAAGCGGTCATGGACGAGATCATCAAACCGGTACTGCCAGCAAAATGGCTCGACCAATGCCCCGGTGACCACATTCACATCAATCCGACCGGTCGCTTTGTGATCGGTGGCCCGGTTGGCGATTGTGGCCTTACCGGCCGCAAGATTATTGTCGATACCTACGGCGGCATGGCGCGCCACGGTGGTGGTGCCTTCTCCGGCAAGGATCCGAGCAAGGTTGACCGCTCTGCCGCTTATGCCTCGCGCTACGTTGCAAAAAACATTGTTGCGGGCGGGCTCGCTGAACGCTGCGAAATCCAGGTGTCCTATGCTATTGGTGTCGCCGAGCCAACCTCCATCAGCGTGGAAACCTTCGGCACCGGACTGATAGAGGAAGATCGCCTCGTGGAACTGATACGCGAGTACTTCGATCTGCGCCCACGTGGACTGGTAACAATGCTTGACCTGTTAAAACCCGGTTACAAGGCCACAGCGGCCTACGGCCACTTCGGGCGCGAGGATAGCGATTTCAGCTGGGAAAAGACCGACAAGGCCGACATCCTGCGGGAAGCCGCCGGCCTGCACAATACTGACAAAGCCGATTAATCACCTGCGAGACATACAATGACCACACAAACCGCTGAAAGCATCTCACCCGATTTCAAGATCGCCGACCTTGGGCTGGCCGACTGGGGCCGCAAGGAACTTGCCATTGCCGAGACTGAAATGCCAGGCCTGATGGCACTGCGTGAGCAATACGGTACTGAAAAACCCCTCAAGGGTGCACGTATTGCCGGCAGTTTACACATGACTATCCAGACCGCGGCTCTGATCGAGACGCTGGTGGAACTGGGTGCCGAGGTTCGCTGGGCTTCCTGTAACATCTTCTCAACACAGGATCATGCCGCGGCAGCTATAGCCGCACGCGGCATACCGGTGTTCGCCTGGAAAGGTGAGTCGCTGGATGAATACTGGCAGTACACGCATAACATCATGGATTGGCATGATGGCGGAACGCCGAACATGATCCTCGATGATGGCGGTGATGCCACCATGCTCATCATACTCGGCAGCAAGGCTGAACAGGATTTGTCGGTACTCGACAATCCGGGCAGCGAGGAAGAAATCGCCCTGTACAACAGCATCAGGAATCACCTCGCCACACATCCGGGCTGGTACTCGAATATTCTGAAAAACATTCAGGGTGTCACCGAGGAAACTACCACCGGCGTGCACCGCCTTTACCAGATGCAGGAAAGCGGCGAACTGCCCTTCCCGGCAATTAACGTCAACGACTCTGTAACCAAGAGCAAATTTGACAATCTCTATGGCTGCCGCGAATCACTGGTTGACGGTATCAAGCGCGCCACCGACGTCATGATAGCCGGCAAGATTGCCGTGGTTATCGGTTACGGCGATGTTGGCAAGGGCTGCGCCCAGTCGTTAAAGGGCCTCGGTTGCACCGTATGGGTTACTGAAATAGACCCCATCTGCGCACTGCAAGCCGCCATGGAAGGTTATCGTGTTGTTACCATGGAAGAGGTCGCCGACAAGGCCAACATCTTCGTCACCGCAACAGGTAACTATAACGTCATCAGCCACGATCACATGCTTGCCATGAAAGATCAGGCCATTGTCTGCAACATCGGCCACTTCGACAACGAAATCGATATTGCCAGCATGAAGAAATACGAGTGGGAAAATATCAAACCCCAGGTTGACCATATCATCCTGCCAAGTGGTAATCGCATCATCCTGCTGGCAGAAGGCCGGCTGGTAAATCTGGGATGCGCCACTGGCCATCCCAGTTTTGTCATGTCCAACAGCTTTACCAACCAGACACTGGCACAAATGGAACTGTGGAATCATGGTGACCGCTATGAAAACCGCGTTTATACCCTGCCCAAGAAGCTGGACGAGGAGGTTGCGCGGCTGCACCTGGGCAAGATTGGCGCAAACCTCACAACACTCTCGCAACAGCAGGCTGACTACATTGGCGTATCGGTAGAGGGCCCCTACAAACCGGACCGTTACCGTTACTGAGGTATCAGCTCGCACACGCAGCGACTCAATCCACCCTATGACACAATCAGGTCCGGCCTACAGCTTCGAATTCTTTCCGCCAAAAACTGAGGATGGAATCAACAAGCTAACGGCAACCAGCAAGGCGCTGGCTGCAGTACAGCCGCGCTTTTTTTCCGTTACCTTTGGCGCCGGCGGTTCAACGCGTGACCGCACTTTCGAGACGGTCATCAGTCTGCAGAAAAACTCCGGCATAGATACGGCGCCGCATCTGTCCTGCATCAGTTCCACGCGTGAGAATATCCGCGATATGCTCAATGGCTACCGCAACAGGGGTATCAACCATATCGTGGCATTGCGAGGTGATATGCCCTCAGGTATGGGAGAGGCCGGTGAATTTCGATATGCCAATGAACTGGTCAGCTTTATTCGCGAGGAGACCGGTGACCATTTTCATATCGAAGTCGCGGCCTACCCGGAATATCATCCGCAGTCAACCAGCCCGGACAAGGACCTTGTGAATTTCAAGCGCAAGGTCGATGCCGGAGCCAGCAGCGCCATAACCCAGTACTTCTATAATCCGGACGCCTACTTCCGTTTTATAGACCGTTGTAACAGTGTCGGCATCGATATCGACATCGTACCTGGCATCATGCCCATCACCAATTATTATCAACTGGCGCGCTTCTCGGATGCCTGTGGCGCAGAAATTCCTCGCTGGATACGTAAACGTCTTGAGGCCTACGGTGAGAATCTGGAATCCATACGCGCCTTCGGCGAAGAGGTTGTCACCAGCCTGTGCGCGCAATTACTCGAGAAGGGCGCACCAGGACTGCACTTCTACACCCTCAATCGTGCAGCACCAGCACTCGCAATCTGGCGACTTCTGGGGCTTGGCACCGCACACCAGGATTAACTACACCTCAATAAGCCAGCCATTGTCACGGCAACAGCCCCTACAACATCACACTGCAGCATCCGACGCAATGCGCATACCACGTCTCTATACACCACAAGCGTACACACCGGGCGAGGACCTGACTGTAACCGGCCAAACGGCACATCATATAGCGAATGTATTACGCATCCGCAGTGGTGCATCTGTTTCAGTGTTCGATGGCAAGGGTTGCGAGCATCGCGCCATTGTCAAGGCTATCAAGCGTTCCGAAATTACCCTGGAGATTGCCGAGGCACTCGCGGTTCTGCAAGAGTCATCACTGGATATCACCTTGCTACAGGGCATTGCACGTAACGATCGAATGGATTTTATCTTGCAGAAGGCAGTTGAGCTGGGCGTCAACAGCATTCAGCCACTTTGGACTCAACGCAGCCAGACGCACCTGAAGGGAAATCGGCTAGACAGGCGCTACGACCACTGGCTGGGGGTAATTATAAGCGCATGCGAACAATGCGGCCGTGCTATCTTGCCAAAACTGGGAGTAGTCATGAATTATTCAGACTGGATGCTTGCAGAAAGCAGTAGTGGCCTGCGTGTCCTGCTACAACCGCATAGCGAGACCGGACTGGGCTCTCTGCAACCGCCTGCTGGAAAAATCTATGTGCTTACTGGCCCGGAAGGCGGGTTACACCCTGACGAACAAATGCTGGCTCAATCTGCCGGTTTCCTGGGGGTATGTCTCGGGCCGCGTGTTTTGCGCACTGAAACCGCTGCACTTGCGGCACTGGCTGGTATGCATACGCTATGGGGAGACTTTAAATAGGTGACAGGTATCCCGGCTAGGCCGCATCAACAAGGCAGGTTTCCAGCAGGTTCTGCAAATAGTGCAGATCGGGAATGACAGCTTCTTCACAGCCAATTCGGACTATGCATTTCAGACCATCAAATGAATTTTCAACAACCTCGTCTGCCGTATCGTTTCCAAACTGAACCAGTCCTGGCAGACCAGCAGTCACGATTGCAAAGTGTTTAAGCGGGCTGCCCGGATTGACGGAATTAACAATCATCAATCGTGAGAAGACCGGGTTCGAGGGTACCGTCATTCCACATACCGATTCCAGTGAAATCACGGGGATATCACGTTCGCGCCACTGGGCCATCCCAAGGAACCATTCCGGCATGCCTTCGCAATGCCTGGGTACGCGGTAACTGCTGATCTCGGCAACAGCCACATTAGGCAACAACAGATTCATCTGCCGAAGAGGCACCCATAAGCTGCGTACCTTGTCCTGAGTATCATCCATACTGGTTCCCTCGCTCGTTTCTTTACTGCTCATGCCACTGCTTCCACTGCTGACGCTCCGATAATACGATGAATGGAATTCAGCAGGTCATTCTCCTGGTAGGGCTTGCCTAAATAACTGTTCACACCGATTTGCTGTGCACGCTCCCGATGCTTGTCACCGGTACGTGAAGTAATCATTATGATAGGCATATGCTTGAGGCGATCATCGTTACGCATATGTGTGGCCAGTTCAAAACCATCCATCCTTGGCATCTCGATATCCAGCAACATCATATCCGGCACCACCTCCTGCAACTGCCCCATGGCATCAACGCCATCCTTTGCTGTCAACACCTTGTAACCGTTACGCTCGAGCAGTCGAGAAGTAACCTTGCGCACAGTAATCGAATCATCCACGACCATAACCACAAGTCGGGACTCTTCTTGCGCCACTACCGGCACTTCCGGCAACCGGGCACGCGCATTCATTCTCGCTAGTGCTGCCATATCAAGCATCATGACGACGCTACCATCACCCAGTATGGTGGCACCCGAAATACAATCTACGGTACTGAGTTGCGCGCCGACAGGCTTGATGACAATTTCACGACTTCCCAACAGTGCTTCAACCTGCAGTGCAATTCGTTTTTCGCCGATGCGAACAAGCAACACCGGCACCTGTCCCTGAGTTCCAGACACATCGACAGCAGAGACATTCAGCAGTGTCGCCAGGTGCTTCAACTGGTACTCATTGCCTGCATACTCGTAGACAGATTCGTCGCCAAGGTAACAGTCAGCCAGTTCTTCACAACTGGCACGTACAACACCCTCAACACAGCCCAGAGGCACGCAAAAGGCTTCATTTCCGGCCATGACCAACAATGCCTGATTAATAGCCAGCGTATAGGGAAGACGCACTGTGAATATGGTGCCTTGTCCGGCAGTTGACTCTATGTGCAATGAGCCGCCCAGTTGCTTTACTTCGCTGTTGACAACATCCAGACCCACGCCGCGACCCGATATCTGCGTCACCTCTGTAGCAGTACTGAATCCTGTCTGCAGAATAAACTGCATGACATCATCGTCACTCAGTTGCGATTCTTCCGACATCAATCCACGCTCTATAGCGCGTGAGCGAATCGCATCGGTGTTAACACCGGCACCGTCATCCTCGATACGCAGCACAATTTCAGGCCCTTCCCGGTCGAATGTAATCGTAATCGACCCGGTTGCATGCTTGCTTGCTGCATTTCGCAGTGCCGGTGCCTCGATACCATGCGCAACAGCATTGCGTAGCATGTGTTCCAGCGGTGCAATGATCCGGTCAATTACCGTGCGGTCCATCTCACCGTCGGCACCAACCAGTTCCAGCTCCACTTTCTTTCCCAACTGTCGTGCGGATTGCCGCACGATGCGCCTGAGACGCGAGGAAAGACCGGAAAACGGGATCATTCGGGTACGCATCAACCCTTCCTGCAGATCTGTACTGACGCGCGACTGCTGTAACAGCAGAGTTTCTGATTCACGCGTAGTATTCTCCATCAACTCCTGGAGACTGCGCAAATCACTGATACTTTCTATCAGGGATCTGGATAACTGCTGCAGGTTTGAATAGCGGTCCATTTCAAGCGGATCAAAACCCTGGTTTAAAATATCCGTTTCCTGTTCATAGCGGTAAAGAATCTGCGCCTCTGTTTCCATCTCCAGCTGACGTAACTGGTCACGCAAGCGCGTAATCGTCTGTTCCAGTTCAGCGAGGTTAAACCGGTAGTCAGTTACTTGCTGTTCCATACGTGATCGGTAGATATTAATCTCACCGGCATAATTCACCATGTCGTCAAGCAGATTTGACTGAATCCTGACTTGCTCACTCTGAGCCTTTGCCTGCTTCTGGGATTTGACCTTTTTCGGAAAGGCCATACCCGCACGTACTGGTGAATCTGTATCAGCGTTCGTTTCTCGCGGCAATCCCCTGTCACTGGACACTGCATCGGCTTCTGCATCCGGAAACCCAGTCGCTTCAACATTCGATTGATCACCATCTGCGGGATCCGACGCTTCCACATGGACGTTCTCTTGTATAGCCGTCGCTGCATCATCAGAGGATTCAGCCATGCAGACCTGTTCGTCACTAGTCAAAGCGTCACTCTCAGTCTTCCAAAGCGCATCAAGCCGTGCCTGCAATTGTTCTGCCGCAGCCGGCATTTTCCGCATCTTGACCTGTTCCAGCATCTCGGACAAACGGTCATGTGATTCCTGCATCAAAGCAAACAATTCATCAGACGTTGCAATCACTCCGTCTGCGATGCGCGTCAACAATGATTCCAGCACATGGCTTAAATCACCGATTGCCTGAATATCCATCATGCGTGCCCCGCCCTTGATAGTATGCAGCTGACGCTGGAATTCAGTCATATGTTCACTGTTGTCAGGTTGCTGTACCCATGAGCGCAATACCGCCTCACTGTTATCAATAATCTCCGAAGCTTCTTCGAGAAATATTTCATAAAGCTCCTGATCCGTATCCGCGAACGGATCAGACTCTCCTGTTACCAGAGCACCTTCAACCTCAATCGAGAAGAGATCAGACTCGCCTGTTACCGGGGCACCTTCAACCTCATCAGCATTGACTTCAGAGTCAGGACTGCCAGAGATCACATCAGCGTCGACAGGCTGCGCATCTGCTCCAGGAAGGGCAGCAATCTGGTCGCGCAAAATAACCTGCTGTGACTCGTCAAAGGAGAGATCAGGCAAGCGTTGAACAGCAGCGGAGATATCCGCAACAGCCATTCGCAATACCTTAATTGCCTCCCCACCGACCTGCTGACTAGTTTGGTAGCACTCGCAAAAATAGTCGTTCAATTCGCCTGCCAGCGCCCTGATCGAAACCACCTCCGCAGACTCTGAGATACCTGACAGTGTATGCAATGCACGGAATAATTCCTCACTAACAAGTCGCGGCTCGCTCCATGATTCGATATAGTCCTCGAGCACCTGCAGATGATCGCTGCACTCTGCGCTGAATATTTCAAGCAGTGAGTTATCTTCTTCCATCTGTATAATGGCTGAGCCTTCTGTTTGAAACTCATCAGCAGGGTCAACCGGGTCGTCTATAGGCTCTTCGCTAGCAGCAATCTCATCACCAACTTCGGAAACCAATATCTCGCCTCGGCTTAGTGCATCCGCTTGCTGCATCATAATTGCCACATCAACTTCAGGAACCGCACCACCCTGTACCTGGACGACCAGCTGAGAAAGGGCTTCAGGAATACTACCAAGCAAAGTGTACATATCTTCACTTGAGTCTACAGCGCCTTCTATTACTTTATTAAGTAGATTTTCCATGCACCAGGCGAATTCGCCTATCAGCATCGCTCCAGCCATTCTGCCACTACCTTTGAGCGTATGAAAACTACGACGCAAGGTAGCAAGTACCTCTTCATCACCTGGCTGGCTTATCCATGCAGGAATAGCTGCTGCAACTACCGATATTTCTTCTGCTGCCTCCTCCAGAAATATTTCAACAATCTCGGCATCAGCATCGGGTGACAACACCGGAAGTTCCATCGCTGATGGCTGTTCACTCACGGCACACTCGAGAGTCTCTGTATTCAGCCCAATGCCCTTATCCTGCAGTTGGTCAGCTGCAGGAGACTCAATAGTTTCATCGACACACTCTTCTGCGATCACTTCGTCAGCATATGTCGCGGGTTCACTGTAAATTATGGCCTGCCTGGCGAGATTATTAACATCAATGGATTGATCAACCTTGTCACCTTTAACCTGCGCAAGTAATTGTGCAAGCGCGCCAACGGAATCGGTAAAGATTGATTTAACAGCATCATTTGGCACTACAGTCTCATCAATAACCCTGTTAGCCAGGGTTTCTATAGCCCATGCAAACTCACCAACAGCAAGAGCACCCACCATGCGGCCACTGCCTTTCAGGGTATGAAAAGACCGCTGTACATCGACCAGATACTCGCTTGCATCTATTGAAGCCGTCCACATCGGTATAAATGACGCGAGCTTCTGCAACTCTTCATCTGCTTCTTCTATGAAGATTCCAAGGATTTCCTCATCAACATCGGGTGAAATAATCTGCATCCCGTTGATGTCTACTTCTCCATCAACATCAATACCCTGTTGATCGTGTCGTGTTATATGATTTTCCAATTCGTCAGCAGAATGATCGATGGAATCTAATTCACTGACAAGCTGCAAGCGACTACACTCGGTATCCGGTGATGATATTGGCTCATCCAGACTGGTGCACGGATAGCCCAGCTTATCCATACTTTGCTCTGCCACATCCAGCGCAGTTCCAGTATTGCTGCGATTCTCGGCTATTTCCTCAATGTAAAATTCGATACTGCAGATGGCATCCGCTAGAGTATCCAGCTGGTCTTCATTCAGCGATTGATGCAGCTCGATTAATTCATGATTTATAAAGCCTTTAACCTGGTCTACTGCAACAGCTACGCGTTCCTGATCTACCAGCCGCAAACCACCACTTATTTGATTAAGCAACTCAGGTACAACAGTAAGTGACTCGAAATCATCGGCTGCCTTAATGAACTGACTGATAGCATCCTTAGCCATACCCATACTGGCAACAACCTCACGTATAACTGCATCCAGCCCCTTGTTATATGCAGCGTCTGCTGAGTCAGCTTTATCAAGATCGCCCAATGCATCTTCTACAGCTACCAGAATATTTACCAGCTTGACAATTTCGGTATCATCCGGCAAACCTTCATTCGATATTTTCTCCCGGAGAGCATGTTCCTGAAGCGCAACTGCTTGTGCATGTCCTTCCAGATCTAGCATGCCCAGCATATTCGCCAATGAGTGCAAATCATTCGCTACCGGTATAAATAACTGTGAGTTACGATCATCCCTCTTGTAATAGTCGTCTAGACTTTCCTTTATCCGCTCCATATCACTTCGTATGGCCACGGCAACCGTCTGTATCAATTCATCACTAATCTGCCGATCGCTTACAGTTTCAGCAACCTGCTGATCAACCAACAGCTGATTTATTCCGTATGTTTCCCTGATTACACTGACTCTCTGTGACCCGGATGTAACCTGCGCCAACCTGTATAACAGGTTTTTCATAAGATCATCTGACAGCACATCGTCGAATACTGATTCCCCCAAGTCCATCAAACGCTTGATCTGCCGGTCAAGCTGGCCAAACAACTGCTTCACTTCAACCGTTGTCTCCAGCAGACCGTCTCGTAACGCCTCCGCCAGCCCGGCACCCACCCACCAGATTCGTGCTACCGGCTCACTGCCAGCATGCTGCTGTAAATGCTCCAGGACATCTATCAGTATTCTCAGTCCGTCATTACCCTCTGCATTTCTGTACCATTCAAGTAATCCACCCTGAAACCTGACACGTGCGGCACGCGCCATTGACGGCACGTCCTGACAGCGGGGTTTAGCACGAACATCAAACACCGATGTGGGTACACGTACGTGCAGGTCTGGTGAGAAAATATCCGTCTGCTGAAGGGGTTGTTCGCCACGCACCGCACGAAGACTGTTAACCAGATACAGAATTGTTTCCGGCCTCTCTTCACGACCTGAGCGGATACTTGCCAGGTAATCCGGCAGTTGCAGAAATGACTGCATCAATAATTCCATTGCAGTTTCGGTTTCTTTAATCGATCCTCCCTGTTGCAGGTCCGCGACCACACCCTCCATCTCCGTCACCAGCAGTACCGCGCCCTTGATATTGACCATCTGCAAAGGTCCGAGTGCCTCGTGCAATTGCGTTGCACAACGCTGCAACAACAATTTGTTCGTGGCCTCCTCCGCATATTCTTCCAGTTGCAGCCGCGCCAGCCTGAGTGTTTCGCCCAGTTCTTTTCGAACCCAGCCAAGCGCGTTGTAATCTATAGCTTTATGCATAATCATGTTTCCTTGCAGGCTAGTCTGTCTGGTAACTCAAGGCACAGGAACAACAGCCAACCATCCATGAGCTGCCAGTAATACATCAAGTTGTCAGGCGTTCATGAAGAATTATTGTGGTAACTTGAAACCAGTCACTGAAGTATCCAGATCCTGCGCCAGCCGGGAAAGGTTACCGATAGAACGGGCAGTCTTTTCAGTACCTGTACTTGCCTGTGTCGTCATCTCCTGAATGCTGTTCATACTGGCTGCAAGCTGCGTCGCCACATTGGTCTGTTCACGAGCAGAGCTGGAAATATTCTGAATCAATCCGGCAAGCTGCTCTGACACCGACTCAATCTCTTCCAGAGCACTACCTGCATCCTCAGCAATTTGAGCACCGTTTACCACACCGGTAGTGCTCTTCTCCATCGAGATAACCGCCTCATGTGTATCTGCCTGAATAGTCTTGACCAACGCCTCGATTTGCTTGGTGGCATTTGCAGAACGCTCGGCGAGGCGCTGTACTTCATCAGCAACGACCGCGAATCCTCGTCCTGCCTCACCCGCCATAGCTGCCTGAATGGAAGCATTCAGTGCAAGAATATTTGTTTGCTCAGCAATATCGTTAATCAACTCAACGATGTCACCAATTTCCTGGGAACTCTCGCCGAGCCGTTTAATTCGCTTCGAAGTTTCCTGTATATGTTCACGAATATTATCCATACCATCCATGGTGCGTTTCACAGCCTCACCACCCTTTTTCGCAATTTCAACAGAACGCATGGCCACCTTTGATGATTCATTGGCTTCTGTCGAGACTTCATCCATGGAAACTGTCATCTTACTAATTGAAGAACCTGCGACAGATATATCCTCGGACTGCTGCTTGCTGGCCTCAGATAACTGACTGGCTATCTGCTCTGTTTCATGAACAGATGAAGACAGTTGTGTAGATGTATCATTAATTGTTTTTACCAATCCACGCAATGATTCAACCGTTACGTTTATGGAATCTGCGATGGCACCTGTAAAGTCCTCACTAACAGTCGTTTTAACTGTCAAGTCGCCCGCGGCAAGATCACCAATCTCGTCCAGTAATCGCATAATGGCTTCCTGATTACGCGCATTCTCTTCCTCGACAAGCTGACTGCGCTGACGCTGGCTGACAAGCGTTTCATAAGCCATCCAGAACAGAATAAGAAGCGCTATCGCACCCATAATGTAAGCCAGCTCTGTTGACACGACACGGCCATCAGGTGCAGCCAATAATACGCTCTTGAGCTCTTCCACCGCCTCGAACAGCGCCTCACTCTGGGCGGTAATTTCTGCTGCTGCCGCCTGGATTCCGACCAGTTCATCTGCGTTTTCGACAATGGAACCAACATTGTCGCTTACTCGACTGAATAACAGAGCTATTTCCTGAATTTTTGACTGCAATGCCTTGCCCTTGAGTTGTTCGATCCCTCCGGTACCGCGCATAAATCCATCCAGCACGCGACCAAACTCACGGGTATCCTCGGCAAATGCCACAGTTGCTGATTCGGTAACCTCACCGTTCATCACTGCATTAAGACTATTCACGATACGCTGTCCCAGCACTGCTTGTTCAGTAGCCAGACGCACCTGCTCAGCACTGGCACCATTTTTCATTAATTCATCAACAATCCCCCTGGTATGCTCCATCAACTGGGGCATAACTTCATTCATAAGGCTCGTCGCTTCTGACATAGCCATAATAAGAAACTGGCCTTCCAGAACCTCATCGATGTTGTAGCGGAAACCGCTCCAGCGATTATCCAGATTGACCAGGGCAAGGCTTTCGGGTGACTCACTCATACCAGCCACATCCCCGTAGTCAGTCATTTGTTTATCGAGTATTGCCGAAAACTTGTTCTTTGAAGCTTCCAGACTGGCAAACGAGTCCGTATCCCCCGTCGATGAAGATAATGCATACTTTGCAATACGTTGAGACAAAACAAGCTGTTCACCGACATCAGCAAGCCTTGCCTGATCTATCTCGACCTGGTGACCTACCTTGACAAAGGTCCAGGCCATGGCCCAGATTGCGCATAACATGAAGAATGCGAGCACCTTCATCTTGTTACTTGCACCAAACTTTTTCACATCAAACATCGTTTTCATGACCTGTCTCCTGCCCCATATGTCCGCATTGCAAAGAATATTTAATATTGACGCTGCCCGTATTAATCAGTCAGCTACACAGCTACTTGTAAAAACAGTGGCGACTCAACCAGTGACAGTAGGCTGAATACACCCCAAATCTTTCCATCCCGGCGGAATCCATTCCGCATATAAGGACGAAATTTTTCATCCACACCAGGATCTTCGTCAGTCAGCTCGTCTTCGTGGAGATGCTTGAGCCCCATGACCTCATCCACTACAAGCCCCGAATAGATACCGTTAAAATTCACGACCAGGACACGCGTCTTGCCGGTTACCGGAGACAACTCATTTCCCAGATAACCATTCAGATCAATGACTGGTAACAAATTACCGCGGACGTTTGCTATGCCACGCACCCATGGTTGGGTAAGCGGTACATTCGAAAGAGGCGGATAATCAAGAATTTCGACTACATCATCCATCGCAGCGACCAGATTGTTGCAACCCATCCTGAATACAATAGCTGGCCACTCGTTCGATGCTTCTGCCTTGCGTGGCAAACCGGCATCAGCTCCACGGCAACACTCTTCTATCTCCCTCAGGATCGCGACAGGATTTAACAATTTCTGTTCGGACATATTCAGTTACGCTGCCAGCGCCTCATTGATAAGACTCATCAATGTACCTTCCTTGACCGGCTTGGTAATATAGTCACGCGCACCCTGGCGTATACCCCATACGCGGTCAACCTGCTGGTCTTTTCTGGTGACAATAATTACCGGGATAGCAGAGGTTTCCGGATCCGATGACAGTTCACGGGTTGCCTGAAAACCATTCAACCCTGGCATCACAACATCCATAAGAATCAGATCCGGCTTTTCGCGTTTTGCGACCTGAATACCCTCATCAGCTCCAGAGGCTGTTAGTGTTTTGAAACCATTCTTTTCCAGCATCTTCTTCAACAGGTGCATATCCGTAGGAGAATCATCAACAATCATTATCTGTGTCATCGTAGTGCCTCGTATTCAGATCAAGCGTATGGCGTTTACTAGTCAGTGTTATCTGTATGCTGTTCGATTACTGTCAGTAATTCTTCACGGGTAAATGGCTTGGTAATGTAATTATCCGAACCAACAACCCGGCCCCTGGCCCGGTCAAACAGGCCATCCTTGCTGGAGAGCATGATCACGGGTGTATGACGGAAAACCCGGTGATGCTTGATCAATGCACACGTCTGATAACCGTCCAGACGGGGCATCATGATATCCAGCAAAATCAAATCGGGCTTATGGTCTGCAATCATGCTGAGTGCTTCGAACCCATCAGTCGCAGTGATAACTTCAAAACCTTCTTTTTTAAGCAGCGTCTCTGCGGTACGGCGAATCGTCTTGCTGTCATCAATCACCATAACCTTGACACGCTTGCCTGCCACCTCTCCGGCAACCTGCGCATCACCGTCACTAACGGATTCATTCTCTTCAGCTGTCGGTACAGTACTCTGCATGATGACCTCTATCCATTTGATTTATATCCAATTAATCCCATCGCACATTTCCCCGCGGAGTTGCCACCCGAACATCGGTGTCACTATGCAAACACCGGCAAGAGAAATAATTTAGTATTGGCTCTCTGCTACACCGGTTTATCGTCAATCGAGTAGCAAACTTTATCTTGCCCAGTCATAGAGATAGCAAGCCAACACTCGACATCACTAACAGGTATTTTATGAGCATCAAACTAGGCATCGTCATGGACCCGATCGGGTCAATAAAAGCAAACAAGGACAGCTCACTGGCAATGTTACTGGCAGCACAGAAGCGCGGCTGGGATCTGTATTACATGGAACAGGGTGACCTGTTTCTTGAGGGCAGTCGCTGTCATGCCTTGCTCACATCTCTGGAAGTCCGCGATGATGATAGTGACTGGTACACCCTGTCAGAAAAACATACCGCCCCCCTTGATAAACTGGATGTGATCCTGATGCGCAAGGACCCTCCTGTGGATATGGAGTTCATCTACACTACATTCCTGCTGCAACGAGCCGAGGCGCATGGTGCACTTGTCGTTAACAATCCCGGTGCGATCCGCAATGCCAGCGAAAAACTCTATACCGCCTGGTTTTCCCATTGCGGTCCGCCCACACGGGTCACTCGTGACATAGGGAGACTGAAAGAATTCCTTGACGAGCATCGCGACATCATCGTGAAGCCACTCGACGGTATGGGTGGCGCATCGGTTTTTCGTGTCCAGAAAGGCGATCCGAACCTGAATGTCATCCTAGAGACCATCACTGCCAACGGCACAACCAGCGCCATGGCACAGCGCTACATCAAGGAAATAACGGCAGGAGACAAGCGCATTCTGATGATTGACGGGGAACCCTTCCCTCACGCCCTGGCACGGATACCGGCAAGAGGTGAAACACGCGGCAATCTTGCTGCAGGCGGTCGGGGCGAAGGGGTCGATCTCAGCGAGAGAGACCTGTGGATATGCGAGCAGGTTGGCCCTGCCCTGCGAGAGCAGGGACTGATGTTCGTCGGACTGGATGTCATTGGCGACTACCTGACTGAAATCAACGTCACCAGTCCTACCTGCATACGCGAACTCGACTCGTTATATGACGCGGATATTGCCGGCCAGTTTCTTGATACGGTCGTTAACCGCCTGAGCACATGATCGGTCAGCTCACTCGACTGGGTTGCCTGCTATTATTACTCGGTGCTATCGGATGCGAGCAGCAAAAAAACCCTGTATACCACGACCAGTTCTTCGCGTTTGGCACACTTATAGATATCACCCTGTATGGTGCTAAACAACCGCTTGCCGATTCCGTATGCAGGCAGATAGAACAGGATTTTTTGGACATGCATGCCAGCTGGCATCCATGGCAGCCCGGCCCAATCTCATCCCTGAACAGACAACTGTCTACACTCGAACCACAGACGATCAAACCGTCAATCCTGCCACTGCTCACGGAGGCACACCGGCTGTCCAGTCTGAGCACCGGCCTGTTCAATCCGGTCATGGGTAATCTCATCACACTCTGGGGCTTTCATGACAATGCACTGCCGATCGGCACATTACCTGACAGCGCAGCGATTAAAGAATGGCTCGCTCAGGCCCCTTCCAGCAATGATGTACACATCGATGGCACACTCATACAAAGCCGGAATCCGGCTGTTGCCTATGATCTGGGAGGCTTTGCCAAGGGCTATGCAATCGATCATGCGATAGACCGCTTGCGCGCAGCTGGCATTCAACATGCCATCGTCAATGCCGGCGGCGATTTGCGCGCCATTGGACAACACGGTGATCGACCGTGGCGCATCGGCATTCGCAATCCACGGGGAAACGGCATTCTTGCCAGCATCGAAATATCCGGCGACAACAGTGTCTTTACATCAGGAGACTATGAACGTTTTTTCGAGGTGGATGGCAAGCGTTACCACCATATTATCGATCCGCGCACCGGCTACCCGGCGATGAACACCACCTCCGTCACTGTTATTGACAGCAATGCCGCAACCGCAGATGCGGCCGCCACCGCTTTATTTGTTGCGGGACCGGATCAATGGTGGTCAATAGCAAATAACATGGCATTACGCTACGTCATGTTGATCGATACACTGGGGACCATCCATATGAACCCGGCAATGCAGTCACGCATCCTTTTTGAACCCGGGATCAATGCAGAAATCAAGCTAAGCACCCCGCTGCAATGACCCGTGCCGATCGCATCCTGATAATCCTGGTAGTATGCGCCCTGCCATTTCTTTATTTTCATCTGTGGACCGCTGATGAGCCAGCCCGTTTCGCGCGAATTCAAAATGGCAGCAACGCACCGGTCATTGAAACACTGCAGCCTGACCGGATACTGAGTGTGGCCGGAATGCTGGGTGATAGCATTATCGAGATCAGCAATAGCCGTGTACGTTTTGTCAGCTCACCCTGTATAGCACAGCTCTGCGTTCACAGCGGCTGGTTAACAGATACTGGAGAATTCGCCGCCTGTCTGCCCAATCGCATCAGCCTGACGCTGGTCGGCCAGGACCCGCGCTTTGACGCGATGAACTTCTGATTCAGAATCACGATATGGCATCAACCATTGACCTTGAAAACAAAAGGGACGGATAACCGTCCCTTTCAAGGCGTCAGCAATAACCTACTTCAGAGCAACAGCCTTCGGACTGTCGGGTACAATTACGGTAAGCCCCAGCACTTTCCACATCTGCATTCCGCCACGGTAGTAGGCAATTTTCTCTGGTGGAAAGCCGTATTCAAGCAGTCCCTTGATTGCTCGCGGTGACTGCCCGCACCAGGGGCCATTACACCAAAACACCACTTTCTTCGCATTTGAAAAATCCCACTTATCGGTTTTCTGATCCGCACCGAACAAGCCAAATTTGCCCATCAGTTTCTCGAAACTTCGTGTCAACCAGCTGGGTTCATTGCGGCGCACAGCACCCAGTGTTTCCAGTGTATTGATTGTCTCCGGAGAGTCTTCGCCTGCAATAAACTCGGTAAACGGTATATTGATGGACCCGGGAATGGTGCCTTTTTCGTACCAGGAAGCGGTACGTGCATCCACAATAAGTCCATTACCGGAAGCAAGTTCACGCTCCATAAAGCGGAAAATTTCAGCCTCGCCAACCGTGGTCACTCCGGGTGCGACCTTCATCGGCTGAATACAAAAAGGAGGACATTTTCTGGATGTCTTGGCAAAACCATCATCCAGCATGTGATTTTCATCCTGAATACGCTGCACCCGCACCTGGTTACCACCGTGATTTACATCAATATACGCAAGATAATCAGTCAGTTTTACATCCACTGCTATGGCATTTGAGTTTACGAGAAACACCGATGACACAAGCAACGCGAGCACGGATGAGTTGACAAGAAACTGTTTCATAAGGAAATTCCTCTTTGGAAATAAAATACTACCTATTAATCATTAGCTTGGTGACAGCAGGCGTACGATCTCTTCGCGTATAGATGAAATCCGGTTATCACCCTGATAAAACCTGTAGACATCCTTTCGTTCACTTGTGGTTAGCTTCACATACAAGAAATTACTGCCGGAGTAACGTGTACCCAGCGTTTCCTCAAAGGCTTCAAAACTCAGCCCAGGCTCAATACGTTTATCAGCCTTCACATTCTTGCTGTTGTTATTATGTGAATTTGCCTTGTCTGTGTTAGTGACAGCGTTACCGCTGGCACCCGTATTTTCTGCCTCGGCTTCCAGGATACTGAGGTAATCATCTTCCGCATGCACAGCAATAACAGGGTTCAGCCAGAGTACCAGCCCCAACAACAGGCCTTCGCGGCGCACTGTGTTTTTAGTAATTTGAAACATAGCTTGCTAACCTGATCCCAAGTGACGTATTCGTCCCGCGCGCAAACACAAGGGACTGTAACCTTATAACATCCCCGTTATTACACCGTGATATTCCGCTACTGGTTGCAATTATCGGCGCCATACCACGACGCTTTAACCGCGCAAACAGGAAATCGCCTACAACCTGCACCGACCAATACCCTTAGCCCGTAGCGCAGCACTCGGGTAAGGTCTGCTAATCACGATCACAACGAGCACAGCCACAAGAAACAGTATTTTCGATAAACAGCAACGAAGGAATTACTCATGAAGCAAGGAGTGATCGCTGCATTGATGCTTTATACCATCCTGCCGGGCATTGCTGGCGCCATAGACAGTGCCTATCAATGGACTGACAAACAGGGACAGATACACTATAGTGACAAACCACCGAACAGCACCGATTCCACGACAATCACCCTGCAAGGGAGAATAAAGCAGGCGGACAGACCGTCCGGATTACGCCCGGGTGAACTCGACCAACTCAATAAATTCGAACAGCGTCAGCAGCAACAGCAACACCGCACTCAAACAATAGAAAGTCGCTCAGACCGTCAGCGAGCAGCAAAGCGTGCACTGTGCGCCGAAAACAGAATCATGTATAAGAACTCCAGCGGACATGAAAGCTTCAAAAAATTCTCAAGGTATCTGCGAAACAATTGCTGGTAGCAATTAATATACAGTCTGACCCCGGGAATGCCATTTTTTAAATGCAGATTCAGACCACACCTGATGACCAACGAATTGCATGGCTCACTGCCCTGGCCATCTGCATACATATTCTCGAGAGTGCCATCCCCACACCTCTGCCAGGACTGAAACCCGGACTCGCAAACGTCATCACCATTGCTGTGCTGCTGCAATTCGGCTGGCGTACAGCAGCCTGGGTGAGCCTGCTTCGCGTGACCTGTGGCAGTCTGCTGCTGGGGACATTTCTGTCACCAACCTTTATCCTTAGTATGGGCGGAGCAGCATGCAGCGTGACAATACTGTGGTTGGCGTGCCGCCTTCCCGGCGAGGGTTTTGGCGCAATTGGGTACAGTACCCTGGCAGCACTGGCCCACATGACCGGGCAATTCCTGCTTGCATGGCTGTTATTTATCCCGCATATGGCTATCTGGCATCTGTTCCCGGTCCTGTTAACGGCCGCACTATTGTTTGGAATCGGCAGCGGTATAATTGCGCGCACAATGTGCAGTGAAGATGCCCCATGCAAAGCATAGACGCCCCCATACTTGAAACCTCACCCGTCACGGCAGTCGATCGTATGGCCATGACACTGTTTTTCGCCATTGCCCTGCACGCCATGATTATCCTCGGCATTACCTTTGGCCTGCACGATGAACCGGTGCCTGAGAATATCCTGCCAACACTGGATATAACCGTCTCCAACCGTCGCACACCGCCACCGGATGAGGCGGACTACCTGGCACAAACAAGCCAGGAGGGAGGTGGCAATACCACTGAAAAGGTACGGCCTTCACAGGAGATCCCCGAACAGGCACCGGCTGTCAAACCAGAACAAGCCACACCAGCACCCGCCCAGGTTATTACTACCGATGCCGCTGAATCGAAACACCATCAAAAAGACGAAGTGTCTCCTGAAACCCGTAATCCCGATGTCACGGCCACCGATCTGATTGAACGCAGTATGGAAATGGTCAACCTGAATGAACAACTCAGTGAATCAATGCAGGCCTATGCACAGCGACCCCGTCATATTTACGTCTCTGCGCGCACCCAGGAATTCAAATATGCCAATTACATGAGTGAGTGGGTAAAAAAGGTCGAGCGCGTTGGCAACCTGAATTACCCGGACGATGCGCGCCGCAAAGGCCTCTCCGGCAAGCTGATAATGGATGTCACCATGAATGCCGATGGAACAGTACGCAATATCAGTATCCTGCGCCCTTCGGGTCATGCTGTCATTGACGAAGCAGCCATCCGCATAGTCAACCTGGCGGCTCCCTTTGCGCCATTCCCGTCTGAAATCCTCAAGGATGCGGATATCCTGCACATCACACGCACCTGGGAATTCTCCACAGCCCACCAGATGAAGAGTCACTAGACCGCCTTATCGAATGCTGCAGCTATATACCCCATGGGACTTGAAGGTGACCGGCAGTCTGCCTGATACTAGGGGCATGGGCATCAGCAACTCACTTAGCAATCATTTTCTCATTGCCATGCCGGCACTTGACGACCCTAATTTTCACCACACCACGACCTATATCTGCGAACATGATGAGGACGGCGCGCTGGGGGTCGTCATAAATCGCCCGCTGAACATGCGATTAATTGACATTTTTAAACATATGGACATCAAACCCGGCAGTGATGAAACCTCATCCTGGCCGGTATATATGGGTGGACCGGTTCAGAGTGACCGGGGTTTTGTACTGCACCAACCATCCGGTGACTGGGAAGCCACGCTGAAGGTCACGGATAAAATCGGTATAACCTCTTCCCGGGACATCCTCCAGGCCATCGCCGCAGGCGAGGGACCGGAAAAAGCCATTGTTACGCTGGGCTATGCGGGGTGGGGCGCCGGGCAACTGGAGCAGGAACTCGCTGCAAATACCTGGCTGAGTGGCCCTGCAAGCACAACAATTGTGTTTGACACCCCCAGCGAGGAACGCTGGACGGCGGCCGCAGCACTGCTCGGCGTCGACCTCAACCTGTTATCCAGCGACATGGGACATGCATGAATGACTGAGGCCCGTTCTCTGCTCGCCATCACCAGGCGGGTCCCGTAGCCTTGCAAACCTTGCTGGGCTTCGATTTTGGCACACAGCGCATCGGTACCGCCGTTGGACAAAGTATTACCCGAACAGCTACGGCCCTGTGTACAATCAGATCCAGGCACGGCAAACCTGACTGGAACAGGATCTCCGAATTAATCGAGCGCTGGCAACCTGATGCCCTGATCGTAGGGCTACCATTGCACGATGACGGTAGTGATTCGAACATTAGCAAGGCGGCAAAAAGATTTGCGCAACAATTGGAAGGCCGTTATCAGCTGCCTGTATACCCCATGGATGAAAGACTCAGCAGCCACGCTGCAAAACAACACATGAGACAATCGACCATCAAGCAGGAAGTTGACGCCATCGCGGCGATGATAATCCTGCAGAACTGGCTGGAATTACAAGCACATGAATGACATTGGGGATATTACTGGCATCATTGCTGACATGGCTGTACAGCTGGGTAAGCTGGTTACCAGAACCTGCAGCAGTCAACCAGCCATGGTCGGCATTCACACTGGTGGTGTATGGATTGCCAAACACCTGCACCGCCAACTAGAGATTAATGAACCACTTGGCAGTCTGGATATCTCTTTTTACCGGGATGATTTTACACGCATCGGGATGAATCCGGTGGTGCAACCCTCACAGCTACCATTCAGTCTCGATGATCGCCATATCATTCTGGTTGATGACGTACTCCATACCGGGCGCACCATACGTGCTGCGCTGAATGAACTATTCGATTACGGTCGACCGGCATCCATCATGCTGGCAACACTGATTGAACGCGGTGGGCGGGAATTACCCATCCAGGCAAATGTTGTTGGCAGGCATGTTGATCTAAGCCCGGGTGAACACATCAAGCTGTCGGGTCCGGATCCACTGGCACTGGTAATCCAGAAAACTGCATGAACAGTCACAACCTGCAAATCGACAACAACGGTCGCTTGCGCCATTTCCTGTGCATAAACGGACTGAATCGACAATTGATCACAGAGATCCTTGATACAGCAGAATCCTTTGCCGGAGTAACCCAGCAGTCAGTTAAAAAAGTACCCCTGTTGCGCGGCAAAACCATTGTTAACCTGTTCTTCGAGGCCAGTACGCGCACCCGCACCACCTTTGAACTCGCTGCGAAAAGGCTGTCTGCCGATGTTTTGAACATCAACATCACTCAATCCAGCACAGTCAAGGGTGAAACCCTGCTTGACACCCTCCGCAACCTTGAAGCCATGCATGTTGACATGTTTATAGTGCGGCATGCAGCCAGTGGTGCAGCCCATTTTATTGCCGCCAATGCTGCGCCGCACATCAGCGTCATCAATGCCGGAGACGGCTGGCATTCACATCCGACGCAGGCAATGCTCGATATGTTTACCATC
Source organism: uncultured Gammaproteobacteria bacterium (assembly GCA_963753755.1). GTDB lineage: Bacteria > Pseudomonadota > Gammaproteobacteria > UBA9214 > UBA9214 > UBA9214. The sequence goes on along the minus strand of CAVWDM010000005.1, from coordinate 350,680 downwards.
CGCCGTGTGAAGGGAAACGACTTCGGTGCACTGCGGGTTGCAATCGTTGGTGACATTATGCACTCACGCGTTGCGCGCTCCCAGATCGATGCACTGAACTTGCTGAATACCGGTGAAGTACGCATTGTCGCACCCAAATCTCTGCTTCCTGCACACGTCGAATCACTGGGTGCACAGGTGCACCATAACCTGCAGACAGGGATAAAAGATGTTGACGTAATTATTATGTTGCGATTGCAGCGGGAGCGCATGCAAGGCGCATTACTGCCCAGTGAACACGAGTATTTTGAATTGTTCGGGTTAACAGAAGAGAAACTCATACATGCCAGCCCTGATGTCACCGTTATGCACCCAGGTCCCATCAACCGCGGCGTGGAAATGGACTCTGAAGTGGCGGATGGCCCGCGTTCCGTAATCCTCGAGCAGGTTACTCACGGAATTGCAGTGCGCATGGCTGTCATGTCGATGGCCATGTCACGCAAAGAAGTCGACACAGGCTAGTTTTATGTCAGCAAGGGACACAGGAACAAGGATCCAGATCAGCGGTGGCCGGGTAATTGACCCGGCAAACAAGGTTGATACGGTCCAGAATCTATATATTGCAGACGGCAAGGTTATTGCGATCGGTCATGCACCGCAGGACTTCAGTGCGGATATGGAAATCGATGCCAGCGATCACATCGTCTGCCCCGGATTGATTGATATCAGCGCACGCATCAGAGAACCGGGTCAGGAGCAGAAGGCCACAATCGCCACGGAGTCCCTGGCTGCTGCCAGTGCGGGGATTACCACGCTGTGCTGTCCACCTGATACCAACCCTGTTATCGATACCCCGGCTGTCACCGAGTTCATTCGGCTGCGTGCTGAAGCCGCCGGTCATTGCCGAATAGTAACGCTGGGTGCACTCACACAATCCCTTGGGGGGGAACAATTAAGCGAAATGGCGGCGTTGGACAGGGCCGGCGTCGTTGGCGTCAGCAATGCATTACAACCGCTACTCAACCCGTTGATCTTACGTCGCGCACTGGAATATGCCGCCACCTTTGACCTCACGGTATTTCTGCACCCCAACGACCACTGGCTGGCCAACAAGGGTTGCGCTCACGAGGGCCGGGTTGCAACTCGCCTGGGCCTGCCGGGTATACCCGAGGCCGCCGAGACCGCTGCCGTCGCGCGTGACCTTGCACTGATTGAACAAACCGGAGTAAGCGCGCACTTCTGCAGACTGACATCTGGTCGCGCTGCCAGGATGGTCGCACGTGCACAATATGACGGTGCACCGGTAACGGCAGATGTCGCCATTCCGTATCTGTATTTATCTGAAGTTGATATCAGCGATTTTGACGCTCAATGCCACCTGATCCCCCCGCTGCGTACAGTTGAAGACCGCCAGCAATTGCGGGATGCCGTACAGCTGGGTACATTGTCGGCTATTTGTTCAGACCATCAGCCGCATGAAGCTGATGCGAAACTGGGACCTTTCCCAGCCACAGAACCCGGGATTTCGGGACTGGACTCGCTACTGCCGCTGTGCCTGCGACTGGTTGATGAACAATCAATCGAACTGGGGGTGCTGATACATCGTTTGACAGCGGGGCCGGCAAGGATACTCGGACTGCCATATGGCACGCTGTCTGTTGATGCAATTGCGGATATCTGTATATTTGACCCATCAGCCAGCTGGCTGCTCGACAGCAGTAACGTTCGGAGTCACGGTCTCAACACCCCTTTTATGGGCTGGGAAATGAAGGGACGCGTCACCCACACGCTATTAGCCGGCAAGCTGGTATATGCCCTGAACTGATCATGCCGGACACCAGAAAACAGTCACAACGCAACACGATCTTTGTCGAGCAAGCCGAGATACTGCTTCACGACAATTATCCCGGTGAGCAACATGTACTGCGCCTGCATGCGCCCGAATGTGCTGCTCATGCGTTACCGGGATGTTTCGCACATTTACAGTGCGCCCCTGCACTCCCGATGCGTCGGCCACTGTCCATTATGCGCACTGATCCCGGGGCAGGCTGGGTTGAGTTTCTCTACAAGGCTGTAGGTACCGGCACACGGGCATTGAGCCAGCGCAAACCCGGTGAATTCATCAGCCTGCTGGGGCCTATCGGCAGACCATTCAGGACAGACCGCTCACGGCCACGCGCACTGCTGCTCGGTGGTGGGGTCGGCATTCCGCCCATGCTATTTCTAGCAGACAGCCTGCGCGGCGACAAACACTGGCAACCCGTAGTATTCATGGGCTCGGAAGTACCCTTCCCCTTCACCGCAAGCCCCTCGCGAATAATGCTAGCGGGCATGCCAGATGCTGTCATTGCCTCCATGCCACTGCTCGAAGACTGGGGCATACCCAGCCGCCTGACGAGTCTGCAGGGATACCCGGGTTGTCACGAGGGCTACATCACGGATCTTGCACGGCACTGGCTGGACGCGCTGCACGAATCTCTACGTTCAGAAGTGAGCGTATATGCCTGCGGACCGCATCCAATGCTGGCCGCTGTAGCAACGCTGGCAAAAGAATACGACCTGCCCTGCCAGGTGTCATTGGAGGAATACATGGCCTGTGCCGTGGGCGGCTGTGCAGGCTGTAGCGTGGAAATCAACACATCTGCGGGCCCAGCGATGAAACGAGTCTGTGTTGACGGTCCGGTATTTGACGCACAGACCGTCAACTGGACTTAACGAAAGGCTAGTCCTCTTCCACCAGGAAGACGTCGTCCATAGCAGCCGCGTACTGGTTGACGTCACCCTTGTCCAGCTTAACCATCAAGCGTACTTCGTTGGCAGAATCGGCATAGTGTATCGCATCGTCGTAGCTGATCTCACCACTCTTGAATAGCTCGAAGAGCGCCTGGTCGAAAGTAATCATGCCTTGCTGTGAGGACTGCTTCATTAGTTCCTTCAGCTTGTGCACTTCTCCCTTGCGCACAACATCCTGTACCAGCGGGGTGCCAAGCAGGATTTCAACACATACACGTCGACCATGTCCGTCTGCCCGAGGAATCAGCTGCTGTGCAAGGAAGGCCTTCATATTCATGGACAAATCCATAAATAACTGCGGCCGACGGTCCTCGGGGAAAAAGTTGATGATGCGATCCATCGCCTGGTTGGCATTGTTTGCATGCAGGGTGGCCAGGCACAGGTGACCGGTCTCAGCGAAGGCAATGGCGTGGTTCATGGTTTCACGGTCACGAATCTCACCAATCAGAATAACATCCGGTGCCTGGCGCAGGGTGTTCTTCAGCGCTGTTTCGTAGGATTCGGTATCGATACCCACCTCACGCTGGGTGACGATACAACCTTCGTGATTATGAACGAACTCAATCGGATCCTCGATGGTAATGATATGACCCGTGCCGTTCTTGTTTCGGTAGCCCAGCATGGCAGCAAGCGAGGTGGACTTACCGGTGCCGGTCGCACCAATGAAGATAATCAGGCCGCGTTTCGTCATGGCCAGATTCCTCAGGATAGGTGGCAGGTTCAACTCCTCCATGGACGGTATGTAGGTTTCGATGCGGCGCAATACCGCACCGGCATGGCCACGCTGTATAAATGCACTTGCACGAAAACGACCAACGCCTTCTTCACTAACCGCGAAGTTGCATTCATGCGTCGCCTCGAACTCGTCACGCTGCGCCGGTGACATCATGCTGGTCACGACCTCCATAGCGTCCTCTGGTGCAAGTACCTCTCTTGTGACCGCTACCGTTTTGCCGTTGACTTTCATTGTGGGGGGAACCCCGGCTGTCAGGAACAGGTCGGAAGCGCCTTTCTCGCCCATTTGTTTCAGCAGTGTTGATAAGTCCATAGCCATTCTCCCGGCAGATAATTAGCGGAAAGTTTCCTTGTTAGCGGCCTTTGCACGTGCATCCTGTTTCGTAATAAGCCCCTTCGATAACAGATCCTGTAAATATTGATCCAGCGTAGTCATGCCAACCGCGTTACCGGTCTGGATCGACGAATACATTTGCGCAACCTTGTCCTCGCGTATCAGATTGCGTATTGCCGGCGTTCCGATCATTATTTCCCAGGCTGCAACACGTCCACCACCGACCTTCTTCATCAGTGTCTGCGCGATGACCGCACGCAATGATTCGGACAGCATGGAGCGCACCATGGTTTTCTCTGCAGCCGGGAACACATCGATGACACGGTCAATAGTTTTAGCTGCCGAAGTGGTATGCAGGGTTCCGAATACCAGGTGACCGGTCTCGGCAGCCGTCAAGGCCAGACGAATCGTTTCAAGGTCACGCATCTCACCCACCAGTATAATATCCGGGTCCTCACGCAATGCCGATCGCAGGGCTTCGTTAAAACCAAGGGTATCGCGGTGCACCTCACGCTGGTTGAGCAAGCATTTTTTACTTTGGTGTACAAACTCGATGGGGTCTTCAATGGTGAGGATATGTGCGTATTGCTTGCTGTTAATATAATCAATCATTGCAGCCAGCGTGGTCGACTTACCAGAACCGGTCGGCCCGGTCACCAGTACCAATCCGCGAGGCGTATCGGCAATATCCTTGAAGATCTGTGGGGTACCGAGGTCTTCCAGGCTCAAAATGTCAGAAGGAATGGTACGAAAAACTGCACCGGCACCACGATTGTGATTAAACGCATTCACGCGGAAACGGGCAAGGTCGGGGATTTCAAATGAGAAATCGGTTTCAAGGAACTCTTCGTAGTCCTTGCGTTGCTTGTCATTCATGATGTCATAGACAAGCCCGTGAACCGTTTTATGATCCAGCGCGGGAACGTTGACCTTGCGCATGTCACCATCTACACGAATCATCGGCGGCAACCCGGCTGACAGATGTAAATCAGATGCGCCGTTTTTAACACTAAAGGTCAGTAACTCAGCTATATCCATGCCAACTCCCAAGCAGAAAATTTCATGTCACCCAGATATCGTCAAATGCAATGGATACTTGAAAAAGTCATCTATATCGGCAACTTGTCCGGCATCGCCGACAACGAACCGGCAGTTCAGCCACAGCTGTATTCCCCGATGAGTAGTCAACAACACTCAGGTCCACTACAGCAGGAGTATGCCTCATCAGACTCCTGTAGCAAGTTTACTTTGCCTGCAAACCGGCATTAATCAGTCACATAAACTATACCGCTGGCAACCGGCAAGGTATGATGACGCCGTCACGGTAGTTACGTGAAATATCCGACCGGTATGGCTTGTCGCAAGACGGTTTTATCCTGTATCGTCAGTCGCATGAATAACAAGACCCTGAGCTTTATTGGTGGAGGCAACATGGCAGGCAGCCTGATAGGCGGCTTGATTGCCGACGGCTGGAACCCGTCCAGTATCCGGGTGTCCGACACAGATACCCAACAGCTGGAGCGACTCTCACAGCGCTTCCCGATCATGGCAACCAGCGATAATAATAGTGCCGTGGCAGGTACCGATGTCATTGTACTGGCAGTAAAACCGCAAGTCATGGAGAGCGTCGCCCAGGACATTGCCCAAAGTGTCTCAGAGCAGAAGCCGCTGGTGATCTCAATTGCTGCCGGCATACCTGAATCCGCATTACGCCACTGGCTCGGTGAAGATATCGCTATTGTGCGCAGCATGCCCAACACACCGGCCATGGTACAGAGCGCAGCGACCGCGATGTATGCAAACCCGAATGTAAGCGATGACCAGCGTAACGTTGCAGAATCGATTTTGCGTTCTGTCGGTATCGTTATCTGGGTCGATGACGAGCCAAAGATGGATGCAGCTACCGCCCTGTCGGGCAGCGGTCCCGCCTACATGTTCCTGTTTATAGAAGCCCTGCAGGCCGCCGGCTGCGAACTGGGCTTTTCGCAGGAAACAGCCTATCTACTGGCGCTGCAAACAGCTTTTGGTGCGGCGAAGATGGCTCTGGAGAGCGAGGAAGATGCAACGATGCTGCGGCAACGGGTAACTTCACCGGGTGGCACCACGGAACGTGCCATTAATACCTTCCAGGAAGGCGGGCTCAATGAACTGGTGAGCAAGGCCCTGCATGCAGCTGCCGAGCGCTCTCGTGAACTGGCAAAAGAATACGGAAGCGATTAAGTGAACAGCGGTTATTTGGCAAATCCACTAGAATTCCTGATCACCACACTTTTCAGTCTCTACATACTTGCTGTCATGCTGCGCTTCCTGCTCGGTGCAGTGCGTGCCGACTTCTACAACCCTGTAAGCCAGTTCCTGGTGCGCATCACCAATCCCCTGCTGCTACCCATGCGCAAGGTCATCCCCAGTCTCGGCAAATATGACACCTCGGCATTGCTGCTAATGCTGTTGCTACAATTAATCTCTCTGGGCCTGGTCGCGCTGCTACGCGGTATCAGTGTGCCTGTTGTTACTCTGCTGATCGTGGCAGCGGGTGAGCTGGTGATGCTCGCAATCAATGTTTTCATGTTCGCGATCGTTATCCAGGTGATACTGAGCTGGGTCAACCCGGGTAACTACAATCCTGTCACTGCCCTGCTTCACAGCATAACCAGCCCGATAATGCGGCCGATACAACGTCTTGTCCCGCCTATATCCGGCATTGACCTTTCACCACTGGTTGCAATAATCGGGCTGCAGCTATTAAGAATGCTGATCATGCCATTGCTGGGTTGAACGCACGTGAATGCAAAAAGGGTTCAAATTCCTGCTATGAGCTGCACGGGCATTCCGGGTTATTTTGAATTCATCGTGGCTGGTACATAATACGTATGGTATTCGTCTATAGTTAACAAAATCTAATTGGAGTAATTAAGTATGAGCCCAGAAAGACTAGTATTTTCATGGTTAGTGGTATTCGCATTGCTGCTGCCGATCTCGGTGAGCGCCGAAAATTCCAAGGACTTCGGTGAGTTCGTCATTCACTACAATGCCATGGCTACTGACATGGTACCGCCTGAAGTTGCACGCAAATACCGAATTACACGCAGTCAAAACCGCGGCATGATAAATATAACGGTACTTAAGAAAGTACTCAGCAGTCCCGGCCAACCGGTACATGCACGTGTCGATGTAAATGCCCTCAACCTTGCTGGCCAGGGTCGTAGAATCAGTATGCGCGAGATCCGCGAAGGTAATGCCATTTACTATATTGGTGAGTTTGGTGTAGCCAATGAGGAGACATTAAATTTCAATGTTAGGGCACGTCCGCAAGGTTCACATGAAACTGTAGAGGTTCGCTTCAGCCAGGACTTCTATACGCACTGATGGCATGAAACATGCCGCGAAGACCGACCTGAAACCATTGGAGGTCGGCCATATCTTGCTGATAAGAAAAGAAATATATAACATCAAAACGCCTGTACTGCCGCAATCGGTGTTTAATAATGTCGATAAGGTAATTCTCCTGATCAACAGGAAGCCCATGTCCGGATGAATCCGGCCTTACCCCAGAAAAAAGGCAAGTGGCTGACAGCTCTGTCCGTCTATACTCGGCCACGGGTTGTCGGCATGGTGTTTCTCGGCTTCGCTGCTGGCCTACCCTTCCTGCTTGTATTCACCACGCTATCCGCATGGCTGACGGAAGCCAGCGTCTCGCGATCGACTATTGGTTTTTTCAGCTGGGTCGGTATCACCTATTCAATCAAGGTCTTCTGGGCACCAGTCATTGATCGTCTACCGTTCCCGTTACTGACCCGCGTATTCGGCAAACGCCGCGGCTGGATGCTCGCGGCCCAGGTCACCATTGCCTGCGGCCTGGCCGGGATGGCATTGACCGACCCGGGCAGCCGCCTGACACAGCTCGCGCTGTTCGCCCTGCTGGTCGCCTTTGGCTCAGCCACCCAGGACATCACCATCGATGCCTGGCGTATCGAGGCTGTCGAGCAAGACCTGCAGGGCGCCATGGCCGCAACCTATGTGCTCGGCTACCGGCTGGCCCTGCTGACCGCAGGTGCCGGCGCCCTGCACCTCGCTGAAATGACCAACTGGTCTCTGACCTACATCATCATGGCCGGACTGATGGTCATCGGCATGCTGACAACGTTGAGCATTCCGGAACCATTACACCCTGAGAACCGGCGCACACAGGCGCTGGAATCCCGGCTGGAATCCAGCATCGGTGTCATCGGCCAGCAGGGATTTATGGCACGTATCGCCGCATGGTTCGCCGACGCCGTGATCGGCCCCTTTGTTGAGTTCTTCGAACGCAGTGGCCGACTGGCAGTGCTTATCCTGCTGCTGGTCGGCTGTTACAAACTCAGCGACATCACCATGGGGGTCATGGCAAATCCGTTCTATCTAGACCTCGGATTCACCAAGGGGGACATCGCCAATGTCACCAAGATTTTCGGATTTTTTATGACCATCTTCGGTGCCGGTCTCGGTGGCATCCTGGTCGTACGATTCGGCATCCTGCGACCGCTATTAGCCGGTGCGATTCTGGTAGCAAGCACGAACCTGCTGTTCGTCTGGCTCGCGGTCAGCGAACCTTCCCTGGTTCACCTGGCCGTCATCATCAGCGCTGACAATCTCAGTGGCGGGCTGGCAACATCGGCATTCATTGCCTGGTTATCCAGCCTGACGAACACCAGTTACACCGCAACCCAATACGCTCTGTTCAGTTCGTTGATGACATTGCCAGCTAAATTCATTGGTGGTTTTGCCGGTGTCATGGTGGATGCAAGCGGTTACGCGAGCTTCTTCCTGTATGCCGGCCTGCTGGGTGTACCGGCCATCCTGCTGGTTATTTTTCTCATAAAACACAGCCCGCCCCATCCAGCAACATAGAAATATGTTACTGATCTATATACATAATAAACAGAAAAGATCAACACATGCCACCCGGCTGCATTCCTTCCTGAACGACTAGATAATTGTGCCAGATGGTGTTTTAAAGGCATCCATACCGTTATCGACGAGGCTCTAATCATGAGAGAGTCCGTAACGATGGAGAAACGTTCAAAAGACCCACGTCGCCGGGGAGTTACACACCGAGTTCCCGCTATGGGACACCAGTGGTCTCATTGTGGTTTCCGATCGACGCAGGATGACACATCGATGTCAATACAACACCAGCTTCGAGGAACGACTGCTGATGCTCTCGGTCCGGCCACAGCACGCCCCTGACCAGCAGGCAATACCCAACATGCTGGTGTGTTATGCCTGCACACTACAGCTCGTAATCATAATCCATAATCAGGGGGGCATGATCCGAAAAACGTTTCGCCTTGTAGATCCGTGCCGCCTGCACAGTACTGGCAATAGCGGGCGTTGCCACCTGGTAATCAATGCGCCAGCCGACATTTTTCGCCCAGGCCTGCCCGCGGTTTGACCACCAGGTATACTGATCGGGTTCCTGGTTCACCTCACGAAACGTATCCACATAGCCTGCCGGGCCAAACAGTTCATCCATCCAGGCGCGCTCCTCCGGTAAAAAACCGGAGTTCTTTTTATTGCCGCGCCAGTTTTTCAGGTCGACCTCCTTGTGGGCAATATTCCAGTCGCCACAGAAAATATATTCACGCCGCTTCCTCCTCAGCGTGCGTAACCAGGGCATAAAGCGGTCCAGGAAACTGAATTTGACGGCCTGTCGCGCCTCGCTGGACGAGCCCGAGGGCAGGTAGACGGAGATGATACTCAATGCACCGAAGCGGGCCTCGATGTAGCGTCCTTCAGCATCAATGTCCGGCCAACCCAGGCCGGTAATGACCTTGTCGGGCTTGCGCCTGCTGTAGATAGCCACACCGCTATAGCCCTTCTTCTCCGCATCATGGAAGCTCACATGCCAGCCGCGCGGATAAAACACCCGGTCCTGCAACTGATGCAACTGTGCCTTGGTTTCCTGGATACAGACAACATCCGCCTGCTGCCGTGTCATCCACTGAAAAAAGCCCTTGCGCGCAGCCGCACGAATACCGTTGACGTTGATCGTGATTATGCGCATGGTTCTCACCGACTGGATACGGCGTGTATGATAGCGACCCCTGCCAGCGATAACGACCTCTAACTACCCATGAAAAACTACCAGCATGACTTTATCGACTTTGCCATCAATGCCCGCGTACTGCGCTTTGGTGATTTTACGCTGAAATCCGGCAGAACCAGTCCCTACTTCTTCAACGCCGGACTTTTCAATACCGGTGAACAACTGGCACGACTCGGACGCTGTTATGCACAGGCCATTACCGACAGCAACATTGATTTTGATGTCCTGTTCGGCCCCGCTTACAAGGGTATACCGCTGGCAGCAGCGACCAGCATTGCACTGGCTGACCACCATCAACGCAACATACCCTGGTGCTTCAATCGCAAGGAAGCCAAGGATCATGGTGAGGGAGGCAACCTGGTTGGTGCCGGCCTATCCGGTAAAGTTCTTATTATTGATGATGTTATCACTGCCGGTACAGCAATTCGTGAATCAGTAGACATCATCGCAACTGCAGGTGCTACCCTCACCGGCGTAGTCATCGCCCTGGATCGGCAGGAGCGCGGCCGGGATGAACGCTCTGCAATTCAGGAGGTCGAGGAAACACTTGGCATCCGGGTAACCAGTATTGTGACACTGGCTCACCTGCTTGAATATTTGCGCACTAAACCCGGACACGCCGGGGAGGTAAAAAAGATCGAAGCCTACCGCGAAAAATACGGGATATAATTGCATCTTTCCGACAACAACATGCTGATTCACCAGGTGAATGTGAACGCGCCTTAGTCAAAGATCAACTTGACGCCGACCAGTAACGTCACCACCTCAAAGACACGTTTTATCCAGCGATTACCGGACCTGATGGCCAGATGTGCGCCGAGATAACCACCCAGCAACGATCCGAGTAACAGTGCCGGGAGCCACGACCAGCGGATTTCGGCCAGCAATCCCAGCGTCACGGCACCGGTTGCATTCCAGAAAACCCCGACAAGTATCAAGGTATAGGCGATTGCACGGCGGTAATCCAGTCCGAACCAGCGCACCAGCCACAGCGTCACAAACAACCCGGTGCCTGATGTCAGCGAACCATTCAGCGCGCCGATCGCAAATAATACCAGGCCGCCCACGATATGACCGCGTTGGTCACGGTGCACCGCCTGCACCTGCTGACCGAGCCCCGGATTCAGCCACGAGTAGATCCCCAGGGCCACTGTCAGCACTCCCAGCGCCAGCTTTGCTGATTGCTCCGGGACATCCAGAATGATATTGGCACCGGTAATGACTCCAGGCAGACCAAACGCAAGGATGTACAGCGTCAGTTGCCATTCCAGGGGCCGCTCCCTCAAGTGCCTGACAGTCGCGCCGATACCCAGAGCGACGCTGGCGACTTTATGGGTTGCCAGTGCGATGGCAAACGGCAGGCCCATAAAGATCAGGACCGGCAACTGGATCAACCCGGCGCCACCACCTGAAAATGCTGAAAACAGGTTGGCTACCAGGGACACGAAAAACAGGATGAGTTGATCCAGAGCGTCCACCGCTACTCCCGATTTGCGCAGAAACGTTATAATTTGGAAGATCAGCCGATAGAATACAGGGTATGACACATGGACAGCCGTCACACATGAAAATTTTCCACATTTTTATATTGCTGGCGACACTGTTAGCTGCAAGCAGTGCGAGTGCCGAACGTACCTTCAAATGGATAGACAATGAAGGCCAGGTTCACTACGGCAACCGCGTCCCACCCGAGTATGCGAGAACAGAACGCAAGGTAATCAACGAACAGGGGCGGACTGTCAAGGTATACGAGGCTGCCAAGACACCCGAGGAAAAAGCGGCTGCAGAAAAAGCCGCTGAACTGGAAGCCAGAAAGAAATCCCTTGAAGAAAAGCAGGCCATTCATGATCGCAGTCTGCTGGCCACATATGCCAGTGAGCAGGATATGCTGCTTGCGCGAGATGGCAAGGTCGCCTCTGTTGAAGCACTGCTACAACTGACCAACAGCCGGGTTGAATCCATGAAACAACGTCTTCATGAATTAACCGAAGAGGCAGCATCCTACGAACGCAGCGGCAAGCAACTGCCACACACTGTGAAAGCACAAATCGACAACCTGCGGACACAAATCATCCGCAACGACGCCTTCATCAGAGAGAAAGAACAGGAACTGGCTGATATAACGAATCAGTTTGATACTGACATCAGTCGTTTCATCGAGCTGACAGCAGAGCGCGATAAACCAGAAGCTTCTGCGCAACGAATTGCAAATCTTGAAGCGGCGAAGAACAATCCGAACATCGAGCTGACCCGCCATGACCGGACATTGCTAACAACCTATGGCGACGAAGAAGACCTCGTGCTGGCGCGCGAACAGAAGCTTGGATCAATCAACGAGCTGATTACGCTAACCAGTGAACGCATTGAATCCATGCAGATCCATTTTGCCGAGCTATCTGACAACGCCGATGAATATGAGAGCAAGGGACAAAAGCTTCCTGAGGTACTACTCGGCCAGATGAAGAATGTTCTCGAAAGTATTGCCCAGAGCGAGGAACTGCTTGCACTGAAAAAGAAGGAAAAGGCCGACATTGAGCAACAATACTCGGCAGACATCAAACGCTACCGCCAACTGACTGCCAGCAACTAGTTACGATCGTTTCGCACGTATCAGCGTACCGACGCCCTCGTCTGTAAACAATTCAATCATCACGGCATGTTCAACCCGCCCGTCAATGATATGGGCTGCCTTCACGCCGCTGTTGACCGCAGACAGGGCACATCTGATTTTAGGCATCATACCACCGTGAATTGTGCCGTCTGCGATCAGTGCATCTACATCATCGACACCTAGCCCGGTTAATAGCTCACCCTGCTTGTCCAGCAAGCCTGCGGTATTGGTCAACAGGATGAGTTTTTCCGCTTTCAGCACTTCCGCCATATGGCCGGCAACCAGGTCAGCATTGATGTTGTAGGAACGACCGTCCTCACCGACACCAATAGGTGCGATCACCGGGATAAATTCGCTGTTGACCAGCATGTCGACAACACTTGCATCGATACTTTCCACCTCCCCCACGTGACCGATATCAATGATCTCGGGTACGTCCAGTTCCGGTGAATCACGCGTAATGGTCAACTTGCGTGCACGTATTAGATCACCGTCCTTACCGGTCAGTCCAACTGCCCGCCCGCCGTGACGCGTAATCAGGTTTACGATTTCCTTGTTCACCAGGCCACCGAGTACCATCTCGACCACATCCATGGTTTCACTATCGGTCACCCGCATGCCATCGACAAACGTGCTTTCCTTGCCGATTCGCTGTAGTAAATTTCCGATTTGCGGTCCACCGCCATGCACCACAACCGGCTTGATCCCCACCAGGTTCATCAGCACGATATCACGCGCAAAACCGCTTTTCAGCGCCCCGTCCACCATGGCATTACCACCGTACTTGATAACCACGGTTTTACCACGGAAACGGCGTATATAGGGCAGCGCCTCGGCAAGCACTTGGGCAACATTTTTTGCAGAGTCGGTCGTCAGGGACATGGCAGTCATTGCTGCAGCGGGCAGCCCTCAATACTGTTCATTTCATGAGTGTACGTGCTACCAGGGCAAACAGACAACACAGCGATCAGAATGGCAGCGATAGGTGCATGTTAACCTGCAACATCACACGTCGGAAATCACCCATGATGCGTGCCAGTGCTTCATCATTATCAGCCTCAAATCGCAGCACCAGTACCGGCGTGGTGTTCGAGGCACGCACCAGGCCCCAGCCATCATTGAAGTCGGCCCGCAGACCATCAATGGTAGAGACGGTCGCACCCTCGAAGTGGGCACTTTCCAGTAACTGGTTGATGAATACGGGTGGCTCTCCCTCCCGCATGGTGACATTAATCTCGGGGGTATTCACACTGTCAGGCAGTGCAGCAAAAACCTCGGTACTGCTACGCTCATCCCTGGCAAGAATTTCAAGCAGGCGTGCAGCAGCATACAGGGCATCATCAAACCCGTACCAGCGCTCCTTGATAAAAAAATGGCCACTCATTTCACCCGCCAGCAGGGCACCGGTCTCCCTGATTTTGGCCTTGATAAAGGAATGACCTGTTTTCCACATCAGCGGCTCGCCGCCATGTTCACGTATGATGCTATCCAGGTAACGCGTGCACTTGACATCATAGATTATCTGACCACCCGGATTGCGATTCAGAATATCTATCGCGTAAAGCATCAATACCCTATCCGGCCAGATAATCCTGCCATCCGCCGTGACAACACCGAGACGATCACCATCGCCATCAAATGCCAGACCGACATCAGCCTGTGTTGACATGACAGCAGCGATAAGATCCTCCATGTTCTCGGCCTTGCTTGGATCAGGATGGTGGTTCGGAAAGTTTCCATCGACCTCGCAGAACAGTTCCGTAACCTCACAGCCGAGACCTTTCAGTAACTGGGGTATCACACCACCGGCAACACCGTTGCCACAATCGACGACCACTTTAAGCGGCCGTGCAACAGTGATGTCTGCACGTATGCGTTCGATGTAGTCCGGGACCACATTGATCACCTCGACACCACCTTCACCAGAGATGAATTTCCTCATCTTGATACGCTCATGCAGCGACTGTATCGATTCACCCGACAGGGTTTCACCATCTATCACTATCTTCAGGCCGTTATAGTCTGGTGGATTATGGCTGCCGGTTACCACCACCCCACTCTGGGAATCGAGGTAATGGGTAGCAAAATACAGTACCGGAGTCGGTACACAACCGATATCCTTGACATCACAGCCTGTTGATATTATTCCGGAAATCAGCGCCTCGGAAAGCGATGGACCTGACAGACGTCCGTCACGCCCGACAACGACGGTGTCCCGTCCACGCTGCAGCGTCTCACTGCCGATCGCGCGCCCGATCAGCCTCACGGCGGCTGTTGTCAGTGACTGGTCAACAACACCACGAATGTCATAAGCCCTGAATATCGACGGATCGATATCGATCATTTCATCATCTGCTTCCATAATCAGTGGATCTTCCTCCAGTATAAAGTTGTCGCTACGTATGGTGGAACCGAAGTCGGCTGCAATCCCTTCACCAATACCACCCTCTTCATCCAACTCACCCACGGATTCACCTGCTGCATGGTGTGCAGCATCCCGTTCGCGCGGCGCGGGGGTGAATTGTTGCGCTGGCTGATTGCTCGCTGCCAGTTGTGTCATGAACTCGATACTTTCATTCATTTCCGCAAGACCCGAAGGGTACTCACGTCGTGTGCGGCCATCACGGAAATCCTTCATAATAGTCACCATACTGACCTGGTCGACACGTAATGCGTTCTTGATCTTGCCTGTCAGGAAAATGATCAGGGCCACCATAGCCGCCGCAGACAATATATATGCACCCAGCACCCACATGCTCATGCCACCCAGTGCAACCAGGCCAGTGACGGCCGGCCAGTAGGCCACCTGCCAGCGGCTCCCCTCGATACGCACCACCCGGTCCGCGTCACCCTGCTTCAGTGACGGATCGCCATGGCTTGTAATCACCACGGGGGCACCCTTGGCACCGTCCTGCTGCACTTCGATATAGGCATCCAGCTCACGTATATCGTTGAGGATGTTCTGCAACACATCGGCCGACAGGGACACCATCAAGTGCCCGACAACACCGCTACCGGCCGGATCCACTACACGACGGGCAATATTGATATGTTGTTGCGGCGTATTGAACAAATGCACCTCTATCGGTGGCTCGGCTTCAGCGGCTTCTGCTGCACGCATCTGCGCCAGGGCGGCATAACTCAACGGTGGCGAGGCGTTCATATCCACTTCGGTAATGCCAGGCGCCAGCAGCTGTACATTAATCGCCTTCGGAAACACATAGCGCAGGGATTCCTCCCTGGAGCGCAGGGCTGACTCATTACCGACCATCAACAGGTAAGCAATATCCGCATCCTTGGCCAGCAAGGCGGTTGTCGAGCCATAGTAAGCAGCCATTGCCGATACTCGCAGGGCGACCTGATGCGTGATGATTTCCGATTGCTTATCCATGGCTCGCAAAATCGGCCCGGACATCAGCTGGAAGATAAATGCTGCCAGCACCCCGAGCAACACAACACTCGCAACCAGCAGCTGAAACCGCACCTTGGCCAGGCTCGCAGGTTTGATGTCACCCGTCAGCTGTGGCATCGGTTTCGAAGCCGGCTGGTCATCTGCTGATTGTTTGCGTTTGATAAAGCTGGGAAGTGATAACTTCATGACAGTGGAAATAGGCCCTAAACTCTTGCGTTTTCTTTGAGCAGCTGAAAAAACTGCCAGTTTCAGGATATCGGCACGGCGGGCCGATTAGTTGACCCTAATGACGCCCCGAATGCCCGAAACCACCGGCGCCCCGAGCAGTGGCTACAAAATCCTCAACAATTTCAAAATCAGCGTGCACCACCGGCACGATTACCATCTGCGCAATACGCTCGCCCGGCTCGATGATGAAGGTTTCCGCACTACGATTCCAGCAGGAAACAAACACCTGGCCCTGGTAGTCGGAATCGATCAGTCCCACCAAGTTACCCAGTACAATGCCGTGCTTGTGCCCCAGACCCGAGCGCGGTAACAGTAGCGCCGCCAGCCCGGCATCGGCCACGTAAATCGCCAGACCGGTGGGTATCAGGTGGGAGTCACCAGGCAACAGTTCCAGAGGTTTATCCAGACAGGCACGCATATCCATGCCGGCGGAGCCATCCGTTGCATAGTGCGGCAGGGGAAATTCACTACCGAGGCGTTTATCGAGAATCTTTAACTGAATCTTCTGCATGAATCCTCACTACCTTTTCCTGGCGGGTTTTATGTTCGAAACGTTCAGCGATAACCGCAATCAGCTGCCGGGCCAGCCTGGCCTTGCCGGTCAGGGGCAATGACTGCTCACCCTGCATCCATAGTACCTGCAGTGCGTTATCTTCCTGATCAAAACCTTGCTGCTGTCCAACAGCATTGGCGGCAATCATATCGAGTTTTTTTTCCCGCAGCTTGTTCCGGGCGTTGCTTTCGAGGGCCTGCGTTTCCGCCGCAAAGCCAACTGTAAACGGCGCATCGGGCAGTGCCGCCACATCCGCCAGAATATCCGGGTTAGGTGTTAATTCCAGCGACAATATCTCTGTGGTTTTCTTCAGCTTCTGCTGCGCC
The DNA here is from genome assembly GCA_963753755.1 of uncultured Gammaproteobacteria bacterium. Classification (GTDB taxonomy): domain Bacteria; phylum Pseudomonadota; class Gammaproteobacteria; order UBA9214; family UBA9214; genus UBA9214. Next base: position 333,624 of record CAVWDM010000005.1, on the reverse strand, counting down.
ACGCTGTCGGCACGGTAATCAGCGACGGCAGCCACACTGATAAATATGTCTATATCGGCTATGTTGTGCATCACGGCAGCATGCATTTCGGCCGCACTCTCGACATCGATACGTCGTACCCGCGCAGGCGTCGCCAGGCTGACCGGACCGCTGACCAGCAGCACGCTGGCGCCTGCCTCGGCTGCGGCAGCCGCGATGGCATAGCCCATCCGGCCGGAACTGCGATTGCTGATAAAGCGTACCGGGTCAATAGCCTCACGGGTCGGTCCCGCTGTTACCATTATCCGCCGGCTGGCAAGTATACCCGTATTAAACAGCTCGGTTAACGCTGCCACCAGTTCCACAGGCTCCAGCATCCTGCCGGGGCCGCTTTCCCCACAGGCCTGGCTTCCCTCGGCAGGACCCAGTATCCGCACACCCCGCTTTATCAGGACCGTGACATTATCCACGGTGGCCGAATTGCTCCACATAACACGATTCATGGCCGGGGCTACGGCAACCACGGCATCACAGGCAAGAGACACGGCCGTCAACAGATCATCTGCGCGTCCCGAGACCAGTCGGGCAATAATATCCGCCGTTGCCGGAGCTATCAGCAGTGCATCCGCCCAGCGCGCCAGTTCGATATGCCCCATGGCCGCCTCCGCCTCGCTATCCAGCAAATCGGTGTGTACAGGATGCGCAGACAAGGCCTGGAAAGTGAGCGGCGTCACAAATTCCAGGGCCGCCGCCGTCATGACCACACGCACCTCGGCCCCTTGCTGTCGCAGTTGTCGTACCAGCTCGGCACTCTTGTAAGCGGCAATACCGCCGCTCACGCCCAGCAGAATGTGTTTTCCGGATAGCTCGTTCATCACGCCGCAGTTTAGCAGATGATTGTTTGACACGGGGGTGGCACTGACAGTTGCCATCTGCCTACAACAAACAGCGTCTTTTCCTTCTGTGTAGGCATTGTTTTCTGTGGCATACAGAACCATGCACAGCATACGGGACTGGCCCAGTGATGAGCGGCCGCGTGAAAAACTGCTTAACCGTGGTCCGAACGCGTTGTCGGATGCTGAGTTGCTAGCCATCTTCCTGCGCACCGGGGTAGCGGGTAAAACGGCGGTCGACCTGGCGCGGTGCTTGCTGACCGAGTTTGGTGGTCTGCGACCATTACTGGAGGCAAACAGGCAATGCTTTTGCAGCCATCATGGCCTTGGAGAGGCTACCTATGCGCAACTGCAGGCGGTGATGGAGATCACTCGCCGCCACCTGCAGGAACAGGTGCAGCGAGGTGACCCGCTGGAGAATCCCGATGCGACGCGCCAGTTCCTTGCCAGCCGCTTGCGACACCTTCCCCACGAGGTATTCGCCTGCCTGTTCCTGGACAACCGCCACCGGGTGATCGCCTTTGAGGAACTGTTTCGCGGCACCATTGATGGCGCCAGCGTACACCCGCGCGAGGTGGTACGACGCACCCTGCACCACAATGCAGCGGCCATTATTCTCGCTCACAATCATCCCTCTGGCATAGCTGAACCAAGCCGCGCAGATGTGCAGCTGACACGCCGCCTGGTAGACACCCTGAGACTGGTGGATGTGCGGGTGCTTGACCATATTGTGGTGGGGGATGGCAACGGCGTATCATTTGCAGAACGCGGGCTGATCTGACGAGCGAGGCGACAGAATTATCATCAGCATTCCTGCATGCCATTGATTTCTCTAGCGGTTAACACCCAACCAGGCGGGTGCCTGCCTTGCCAGACGCGGCTGTTTCTGGTATAAAGTGCGCCCTTCCCGCTGTTGGCGGGCTTTTTTTACGAGGTTTAGAACAATGTCCAGAGTATGTCAGGTCACGGGTAAGCGTCCGCAGAGCGGCAACAACGTGTCCCACGCCAATAACAGAACCCGTCGTCGCTTCCTGCCCAACCTGCATGAACACCGCTTCTGGGTGGCCGCGGAAAAGCGCTTTGTAAAACTGCGTGTATCTGCCAAGGGCATGCGCATTATCGACAAGCTGGGCATTGAGAACGTACTCGCCGACCTGCGTGCGCGCGGCGAAAAGGTCTAGGAGCATACATCATGCGTGACAAAATCAAACTCGTCTCCAGCGCCGGCACCGGTCACTACTACACGACGACCAAGAACAAGCGGAACATGCCGGAAAAAATGGAAATCAAGAAATTCGACCCGGTGGTACGCAAGCACGTGCCCTACAAGGAAGCAAAGATCAAATAGGCTTGCAATCGATGGCTACCAGAATTAACCCGGCCATGCCGGGTTTTTTATTGACTGAAAAAAGATATCGACATGAGCGCAATATCGCCGCAGCAATCCACCCTAGCGGCCCGCTTGAATATCATCACGTTGCAATAACAAGTTCCCCAGCGGATCGACGCGACAAGTCCAGCCTGCCGGCATCCAGGTCGTTGCCACGGTTTCTGTCACCAGTGCCGGGCCCGCGAATACCTGACCGGGACACAGGGCGCTGCGTGACCACACCGGAACAGGCTCACAGACACCAGCCAGACTGGCCAGCGACGGTTGGTGGCTTTCCACAGCACGGTCAGCAAGCAGTGGCAACTGCATCTGCGGCGGACTGGCCCGCAGGCCACAGCGCAGATTGACCAGTTCAACGGCTGCGTCAAGTCGATGACCATAGCGCTGTTCATGTGCCTCATGAAATGCGAATGATGTTGCCGACACCCCCTGCCAGGGCAGACTCAGCGTATACGACTGGCCACGGTAGCGCAGGTCAAGACTAAACTCTGTTTCAATATCGGCGGCAACAACCCCCTCGGCAATCAATTCCTGTGTGCCGCCAGCAGCCAATGCCTGTAATTTCTGCGTCAACGCCTCTTCGGAAACATCGGCCAGCAATCCGGTACAGGTTCTCGATAATTGCCGGCTGCGTGGTGCGGCCAGCATGCCCAGCGCCGACAGCACGCCGGCGTGGATGGGTACCAGCGCACGGCACATTCCCAGATCGTCGGCCAGCGCACAGACATGCAAGCCACCGGCGCCACCAAACGACACCAGCATATAGGGGCGCGGATCGATTCCGCGCTGCACTGATATGACACGCAGCGCCTGTGCCATGTGTTCGTTCGCGAGAGTAATGATGCCCTCTGCAGCTGCCTCGACACTGACCTGCAGTTGCTCGGCGATAATCCTGACTGCCGTTGTCGCGGCCTCCACGTCCAGTGACATGGCGCCACCCAGAAATGCCTGTGGCTGTAATCGTCCCAGCACCAGGTTAGCATCGGTGACTGTCGCCGAGGTGCCACCCTGTCCGTAACAGGCCGGCCCAGGCGTGGCGCCGGCAGATTCAGGACCGACCTGCAGCAGACCACCACTATCGATACGGGCAATCGAGCCGCCGCCCGCACCGATGGTATGCATATCGACCATCGGTACCGCCACGGGCCAGGGACCGATATGACCTTCCGAGGTCAGGGCGATATCGCCATCAATCAGGGCAACATCCGTTGAGGTGCCGCCCATGTCGAACGTCAGGCACTGCGATTGATGGCTATACTGACCGATAAACCGCGCGCCCATTAACCCGCCTGCAGGACCCGACAAAAGCAATTGCACGGCCTTGTCGCCGGCACTGGCAGCACTCACGGTCCCGCCTGAACTCTGCATGACGGCAACCGGCGCCGGTGCCAGTGCGCTGTTCAGGCGTGCCAGGTAACCTGAAACCAGTGGACCGATCCAGGCATTCAGCCAGGTAGCGATACCGCGTTCATATTCCTTGTATTCCGGCAATACCCGTGAGGAACATGACACGAACAATTCTTCCGGTAGCCAGCGCTCGATGGCACGCTCATCACTGTCATCGACGAAAGAGAACAGCAGATTGATGGCAACAGCTTCTGGTTCAAGCACCCGGATTGCCTGCAGCAGGCTCTCACGGTCAGCTGCGCATAACTCGTGAATGCGTCGACCATCGGCTGCGATGCGCGCAGCAACCTCTATGCAACAGTCTCCTGGTACCGGTGGTGGCTGGGGTTGCGGCTGCAGATTATAGAGTTCCCGGCGCGCTTGCCTGCCGATTGTCAATATATCACCGAGACCGCGGTTGGCAACATAGAGCGTGCTCACACCCTTGCGCTCCAGTACAGCATTGGTCGCTACGGTCGAGCCATGCACCACCTGCAAACCGTCCATTGACACGCCCAGCTCCTGAATACCCTGCAGGATGGCCTGCTCTGGCGCCTGTGGTGTCGACAGCACCTTGTGGATACGCAACTGCTGACCATCGAAAAACACGAAGTCGGTAAACGTGCCGCCGGTGTCTATACCGAGCCACGCATGTGGTTCTGTGGTATCAGGACTATTCATTGTTAAGTGCTGCATGCTGCCGTACTATCATATCTTCCTGCCTGCTTGTAATCACGGCCACAAACGCAATAATACCCTCCATGCCGAATCAAGCCCTGGTTCAGATCGAACACCTGACGCGTTATTACAGCCTGGCCTGTGCAGTCAGCGATGTCAGTTTTGATCTGGCCAAGGGTGATGTGCTGGGCTTTCTGGGACCCAATGGCGCAGGTAAATCCAGCACCATGCAGATGATCACCGGTAATCTTGCACCGAATGCCGGTCAGATCCGTATCGCCGGTATTGACCTCCTCGACCAGCCGAAGCGCGCCAAGCAGCAGATCGGCTATCTACCCGAGCAACCACCGGTGTACCGTGAACTGACAGTCGACGAGTACCTCTACTATTGCGCCAGGCTGAACCGCATTCCCCGCGGAAACGTCTCGGCTGCAGTGGAGACTGCGAAAGACCGCTGCGGCCTGGGTGATGTCGGCAGGCGCCTGATCGGCAACCTCTCCAAGGGTTATCAACAGCGCGTCGGTATCGCACAAGCCATCATTCATAATCCGGCGGTGGTAATCCTCGATGAACCCACGGTTGGCCTCGACCCGATCCAGATACGCGAAATACGTGCACTAATCTGCGAACTTGGCAAGGATCACGGTATCATACTGTCCACGCACATCCTGCCGGAAGTTCAGTCCACCTGTAACCGCGTGCAAATCATTCATCACGGCAAACTGGTGTTTGCGGATTCCACCGCCGGCATGGAGCAACATCTGAATGCTAACTCACTGATCGTGGGATTTAACAACACACCGGACATCAGCAGCCTGCTGCAGGTAAGCGGCGTAGACCGTGCCGAGCAACTGGCTGATGGCCGGGTGCGCATTCACTTCAGCGACACGGATCCTGCCGAGGCATTGGCCGAGCATTCAGTCAACCAGCAGTGGCGCTTGTGCGAACTCGTACCCGAGCGGCGCACACTTGAACAGATATTCATTGAACTCACCTGCAGTGATACACACCTGCATGAGAATGCCGTCTGATGATCGCTACCATTGCAGCACGCGAACTGCGCAGCCTGTTTTTATCACCCCTGGCGTGGAGCATCCTGGCCGTCACCCTGTTTATCCTTGCTTACCTGTTCCTGTCGCAGATCGAGGCCTACATCACACTGCAACCACGACTGGCTGCACTGGATGGCGCACCGGGCGTGGCGGACATCGTGGTGGCGCCGCTGTTTGCAGATGCCGCTGTGGTACTGCTGTTGATCACCCCGCTGGTGACCATGCGCGTCCTCAGCGAGGAACGCCGCAACCGCACTATCAGCCTGTTGTTTTCCGCGCCGCTGTCAATGACGGAAATCGTGGTCGGCAAATACCTTGGCGTACTGTCATTCTTTCTGATACTGCTGGGAATGTTGGCACTGATGCCGCTGTCGCTGCTGGCTGGCACCGAACTGGACCTTGGCAAGCTCGCCGCCGGCATGCTCGGACTGATCCTGGTGGTCGCCGCCTTCGCTGCAATTGGCGTGTACATGTCTTCACTGACCGAGCAACCTACCGTCGCGGCCGTCACTACCTTCGGCCTGCTACTGTTGCTGTGGATTATTGACTGGGCGGGCAATGGTCAGATGGATGACGGTAATACACTCAGCTACCTGTCGATGCTGCGCCACTACGAACCGCTGTTAAAGGGACTGTTTAACAGCACGGACATTACCTATTACCTGTTGCTTATCGTGTTGTTTATAGGCCTCAGCATCCGGCGTCTGGATGCGACCCGGCTACAACCCTGAATTTTATGAAAGTTACCCGCCGTTCGCGTCTGCTGCTACGCCTGCAAAGCCTGATCTTTACGGTCCTGTTCATCGCTATCATTGGCATGCTGGCATGGCTTAGTACACAGTATGTCTACCAGGCAGACTGGACCAGTGGTGCACGCAACACCATATCCGCTGGCAGCCGCAGGCTGCTGGACAGCATGGACCAGCCTGTTCTCATCACTGCTTTTGTGCGCGAGGATAAACTCGCGCGTAGCCAGATCAAGGACCTGATTGGCACATACCAGCGCTTCAAGGAGGACATCACACTGGAGTTCATCAACCCGGACCTGGCACCGGAACGCGTTCGTGAGCTCGGTATCGCCAGCGGCGGAGAGATCGTTATTCACTACCGGGACCGTCAGGAAAGGATTCAGACCCTCAGTGAACAGCAGCTCACCAACGCGCTGCTGCGGCTCACACGACAGGATGAGCGCTGGATTGTATTCCTCACCGGTCATGGCGAACGCAGCGCCGGCGGTGAAACCAACCATGGCCTGGGTGAATTCAGCCAGGAACTTGAGCGCAAGGGCCTCAATGTCCAGTCAATCAACCTGGTTGAATCGGAAATCCCGTCCAATACCAACCTGCTGGTGCTGGCAAGTCCGCAGACCACCCTGCTACCAGGCGAACTGCACAAGCTGCAGTCATATATTGATAACGGTGGCAACCTGTTATGGCTGGCAGAACCGGATTCACCACGTGGAATGGAAGCACTATCCGAACAGCTCGGCATTCACTTCCTACCAGGCACGGTGGTCGATGCCACCACCCAGATGTTCGGTATCGACAACCCCGCATTTGTGGTCATAACCGGCTATCCACGTCATGACATCAGCCGCGAAATGACCACTGTCACGGTGTTCCCGGAGGCTGCCGCAGTAGAAATCAACGACAGCGCCGCCTGGAACGTGACGCCACTGCTGACCACGCTGGAACACTCGTGGACAGAAATCGGTGAAATCGAGGGCGAAATAAGTTTTGACAGTAATAACGACGAACGCGCCGGGCCACTCGAAATAGGTGTCGCACTGACTCGCGCGGTACCCGTCGAGACCGATGTAGATGAGGCAAGTGCCCCGGAACAACGCGTTGTTGTCATCGGTGATGGCGATTTTCTCTCCAACACCTATCTGGGTAATCCCGGCAACCTCGGCCTTGGTTTAAACATTGTACGCTGGCTCAGTCATGACGATGCCACCATCGAGATACGCGTCAATCCAGCACCCGATACCACCCTGGTTCTGGGCAAGGTTGCCCAGGCCGTGATAGCCATCGGCTTCCTCATAGGTATACCGCTGTTACTGCTGCTACTGGGCATTGGCATATGGTTACGGCGCCGGCGCCGCTAATGAGCAGCAGAACACTGCTTAATCTGACACTGGCCGCTGTCGCCTTGCTCCTCGCGCTGGTTGTTTTCTACCAGCCCGGACTTGAACAGGGTCCCGTCGCCCCCCCCATAAGCACCCTGTCTGCAGACAGCATTAGCAGCATTCGGGTAACCCGGAAGGAACGAACACCACTGACCTTTACAAAAACCGCAAGCGGCTGGAAGCTGTTACAGGAACAGGCATTGCCGGCCAGCGCGTTTCAATTACGCGCCTTGCTCAGCATGCCGGCTACACGGCCCAGGCGCAGTTATCCGGTCAGCGCCCTGGACCTCGGCAGCGCCGGCCTGGAGCCACCACAGGCAACACTGTTGCTGGATGACACCCTCATCACCATCGGCAATACCGAACCACTGGAACGCACACGTTATATCCGCCACGACAACACCATCTATCTGGTTACCGATATCTACCAGCATCTGATCAATGCCGACTGGACAAACTTCATCGCGCGCCAACTGCTGCCGGAGAATGCCGCCTTGAAAAGTATCGAGCTGCCGGGCCTGACCCTGACCTTAGGTGACGAACAGCAGTGGCAGACAGCACCCGCAGTGGAGTCCGGCAACGCTACAGCCATTCAGGCCCTTGTTTCACAGTGGCAGACCGCCAGTGCAACCTATATACGGCGTTATGACGGCACGGCAACTGACGCAACGATAACACTGACATTTTCCGATGACACGGACACCATCACTCTCTACATTAACAAACAGCCCTCGGAACTTGTTCTGGCGAGACCCGACTGGGGGCTGCAGTACCATTTTCCCGCAAACATGAGATCGACGCTGCTCGGCCTGCCAGCACCGGAAACAGCCAGCGAAATCGCTACTGACCCGTTGCAACCGGACAGTACGGTCCCTCACCCTCCCTGAAAACAAGGCACTCCTGCGGTGTAACACCATGCCCGAACTCCCTGAAGTAGAAACCACCCGCCGCGGCATTGCACCCCATATCAGCGGAAAGTGTGTCAGCCGTGTCATTGTGCGCAACCCGAACCTGCGCTGGCCGGTTTCAAAACGACTGGCAAGAGAAATGACCGGCCAGGTGATCCGTAGCGTCACCCGCCGGGCCAAGTACCTGTTACTTGACACCGACGCCGGCACCGCTATCCTGCACCTCGGTATGTCGGGTAGTCTGAGAATCATTGCGGCGGCCGAACCAGCGCACAAACATGACCATGTCGATATCGTCTTTGGCGAGTCGGCATTGCGCCTGACCGACCCACGGCGATTTGGCAGCCTGCACTGGACACGCCGGCCGGCCATGCAACACCCCCTCATCCGCGCGCTGGGCTGCGAACCACTCGGCGAGGAATTCAACGGGGACTACCTGTACCTGCACTCACGCAAACGCAGGGTTGCCGTCAAACCATACATCATGAACAGTCACATCGTAGTTGGTATCGGTAATATCTATGCCAGTGAAGCCCTGCACATGGCCGGTATCCGGCCAACACGTGCAGCCGGTAACCTCGGCCGAAGCAAATACCGGCGGCTGGCCGAAGCCATTCAGGCGGTACTCAATGATGCGATTAATCAGGGTGGCACAACGTTGCGTGACTTTGTCAATGGCGACGGCAAGCCCGGTTATTTCAGCCAGCATTTGAAGGTCTACGGCAAAGCCGGTGAACCCTGTATCAATTGCCGCATACCCATCAGGGAGATACGCCAGGGTCAGCGATCGAGCTTTTACTGCCCGGGGTGTCAGAACTAAATTACAGCACCCGTTCGGACAATACCCGGTGGCAAGGCGAAGTATTGCGACTGCGGTGCAGCACCTGCAGGGCTGCCGACACAAAATAGTGAACTGCACACACCAAAAAAGAATCCTGGAGCGGTAGAAAACCAGTGAATTTCTGCGCGATCTGCAGCAACTGCTACAGGTATAATTGCGCGACCCGCATGCGATGACTGCCGGGCAATTACCTTATGCAAGGAGATATCGATGAGGTCTGTTACACAATTATTAATGTTCGCGCTGATGCTGTTGCCGTTACACACCATCGCTGCCGGGGATGATGACAGCCGCGAACTCGCACGTGATGCGATCCGCGCAAACAAGCGGCTGGTCGTCGCAGCCAACATGAACCTGAATGCAAATGAAAAAGAGGGTTTCTGGGCAGTTTATGAAGATTACCAGAAGGATATTGCCAAACTATACGGGCGCAGTGCCGATCTGATCGAGGAATTCGCCATTAACTTCGAAACCCTGTCTGACGAGAAAGCATCAGAACTAATGGATAGCTATCTGAAAATCGAGGCGGACTCTGTAAAACTCAAAAAGAAATACCTGAGCAAGTTCAAGAAGGTCCTTCCTGCACAGAAAGTGCTTCGTTACTACCAGATTGAAAACAAGATTGAAGCCATCATTGAATATGAACTGGTAGACAAGATCCCGCTTGCGCACAAAAACTGATTTTTCGACGTCAGCCTGCAGTTGCGCATCGCACTTTACTTCTATCTGAAGAATCCGACCCTTGCATCACCGATACCCCGTGGGTCACTGGCAGGTAGCACCTCTCCGCTTTTCTTGTTCCAGTATATCGCCTGCATGTTACCGTAGTCTGAATCCAGCGGTTTTAACTCATGGCCACGCGCAAGCAAATCCTGCTGCAGATCATCGTCAAACGCACCGGGCTCGAATTGCACCATATCCGGCAGATACTGGTGATGATAGCGGGGCAGACTGACCCATGACTCCGGGCCATTGCCATCAGCCAGATCAAGTATCCCCAGCAAGACCATGGTGATGATGCGACTACCGCCCGGCGTTCCCAGTATCGCCACACCCTCCCCGCTCTCGACAAAGGTTGGCGACATGCTGGAGAGCGGACGTTTACCGGGCTCAATCGCATTCGCATCAGCGCCGACCAGACCATAAACATTGGGCACGCCCGGCTTGACCGAGAAATCATCCATCTCGTCATTCAATAATACACCGGTCCGCGGGGGCACCACGCAGGCACCAAATGGATAGTTGATACTCAGTGTCGCGGCTACCCGGTTGCCGGCACCATCCAGAACAGAAAAATGCGTCGTATCCAGCCCCCCGGTTGCTGTTGCCTTGCCATTGAGAGTTGTGCTCGGCGTTGCCTGCTGCAGCCGGATTGATGCCCCTGCTTGCCGGGCATGAGAGCGACTGCTAAGACGCTCAACCGGGACAGTGACAAAATCACTGTCACCGAGGAACTCGGCACGGTCGCGGTAGGCACGGCGCATGGCCTCAATGACGAGGTGCGTGCGCGTCGCGTCATCAAGCGTCTGCAGCGGAAAGTCAGCCAGCATATTCAACATGGAGACCAGCGCAATGCCACCGGATGATGGCGGGGCTGCAGAGCTAATACGCAAGCCATGATACTCACCACGGACAGGCTCGCGCTCCACAATGCGATACTCCGCCAGGTCCTGCATAGACCAGATACCGCCTGCTGCGCGCACCCCCTCAACCAGCCGTCGTGCAAGCTCTCCCCGGTAAAATCCGCCATCACCAGAACGCGCGATGGCGATCAGGGTATCAGCCAGGTCGTGCTGCACAATACGATGACCAATAGCCGGTATATCATCATCCTGCAGAAAAATACTGGCCGCTGCCCTATCGTCCTGCAAGGCGGCAAGGCGAAACTGAGCCATCTTCCGGTAGGTCGCGTCGACCCTGAATCCTTCGCGCGCCAGACGAATGGCCGGCGCAAGGCTGCGATGCAGAGGCAGGCGTCCGTAACGGCGTGAGATATGCACCAGCGCAGCCGGCACACCCGGTATGCCGGCCGCCATTGCACCATTGATAGACAGACCAGGTACAACGTTACCGTCATCGTCCAGGTACATATTCCGATGCGCCGCCAGTGGTGCTTTCTCGCGCCCATCGACCATCACTTCAAAGCCATCGCGCTCCCGATGCAGCAACCAGAAACCGCCACCACCCAGACCAGAGCTGTACGGTTCCACCACGGCCAGTGCTGCGCTGACAGCAACCGCCGCATCGAAGGCATTGCCACCGCTGGCCAGAATATCCATCCCTGCCTGCGTAGCCAGTGGATGCGCGCTGGCCAGTGCAGCCACCGGTGGTCGTGCGGCAAACAGTGCCGATGAGAAAACACAGCCCGCAAGCAGCAAAAAGGCTCCTGAGCGGAGCCTTGCGGAGAACATCCATGCGATGAGTTTCATTCTGCTCTCTTACCTGTCAGCTTTTCATACTTGAGTAACAAGTCTTCACGGCTCTCGATTCGATGCGGATTGATCGGGATACATTCTACGGGGCATACCTCGACGCACTGTGAGGTTTCAAAGTGACCCACACACTCCGTGCACAAGTCAGGATTGATTTCGTAGATCTCTTCACCCTGGTAGATTGCATCATTCGGGCATTCCGGTTCACAAACATCACAGTTGATGCATTCATCGGTAATCATTAATGCCATGAGGTGATCCTGCCAGAAGTGTTCGCATACAGGGATACTGCCGAAAATACTACATTAATTCATACGCCCGCGTAATGCAGCCACAACTTTACTGTGGACAAATGGCGTGACATCACCACCGAGGCTGGAAATTTCACGCACCAGGCTTGATGAAATATAGGCGTACTGTTCAGCCGGTGTCAGAAACAACGTTTCAATTTCAGGTGCCAGACGGCGATTCATGCTCGCGAGCTGAAATTCATATTCAAAATCCGATACTGCCCGCAGCCCGCGCAGGATGACGCGCGCCTGCCGCTGTTTCAGAAAATCCACCAGTAGATTGTCAAAACTGCAGACTTCCACATTTTCGACATGCGCCAGCACTTCGCGCGCCAGTGTCACACGGGTTTCGATTTGAAACGCACACCCCTTGTCGGGATTGACGGCGAGTGCCACGATCACTGTGTCAAACAAACGCGAAGCACGCTCTACCAGGTCCGTGTGACCATTGGTAATGGGGTCAAAGGTGCCCGGATAAACGACGATATCCATGCGATCATTATGGCGCATACTGTTATTTACGTACAGCGTTGATACGCCTGATAGCAACCGGCAGCTGGATTGAAGATAGCGATTGAACCTCTGTCACTCACCTTCCGGTCACTTCATGTTCAGCATGGCTGACCATCAAACACACCTTGCCAGATGGTAGCCCACTTGCCCCGCACGCTTGCTGCGAGTCAGTAACCAATTTTTCGGCAACGCCAGTTCGAGATTACTTTCCGCCTCAATATACACGTACGCGTCTGCCGCCAGCCAGCCACCATTCTGCAGTGCCTGCATACAGGCAGGCAACAGATTGCGCCGGAAAGGGGGGTCCAGGAACACGACATCAAAGGGATCTGCCGGCGCGGACAGCCAGCCTTCAACCGCCGACTGCACCACCTCGATTTGCGCCGCACCCAGTAGCTGCAACTGCTCACGCAGGCAGCAGACCACCTGCGGATCGTTGTCGACCAGCACCACGCTGGCCGCACCACGCGATGCGGCCTCTATACCCAGTGCACCACTGCCGGCAAACAGATCAAGACAACGCGCATCCCTGAGCACCGGGCTGAGCCAGTTAAACAGTGTTTCGCGAACCCGGTCAGGGGTTGGACGTACCCCGGCCACTGGCGCAAAAGACAGTTTACGTCCGCGCCAGCAGCCGGCGATGATGCGTACCTGATTAACGGCCTGGTTTGCTTTCATATAAACTGCATAATCAGGCCTTGTCAGCCAACCGTCAATGCTCCTTCCCCGCGGCCATATCCACAGCGCTTGCGTGCCACGCCGGCAAGCCCGACGATACCGGACAGGAACAGTACCAGGGCGGGCGGAACAGGGACGGCACTAACCGGTACAGCACCCGGTGTCGGCAAGTCCAGTACCACAAAGTCATTGAGATTATCATTGCTATCGAGCTGTGGATTATGACGTGCCAGGCTCTGACCGGCCGAGGCATCCGGCGCCGCTAGCCCCTCACCACTGAACGGCAGGCCGGTAAAATCGCCATAACCGAGCGCGTCCAGCACCGTGTCGCCATTACGCAGGACAACGGAGTCAGGCCCGTTCTGGAAATCGATTTCACGTACCAGATCGGCATTAGTGATAAAACTGCTGCCATCGCCACTGTCATCGCCAATGAGAAAGACCCCACTCGACGGAATAACACCGGCAAGCTCGACGCTGCGGTAGACACTGCCATCCGTACCGTTAACGCCCTCCAGCAACAGGCCGTCGAGCACCGCTCCAGGGGTGCCAAACAACTCGACAAAGACATTGCCATTATCCGCACTACTCGCGTCATAAAGCAGTTCCGATATGACCGTTTGTGCCTGTACGAACGACGTTGACAACACCGTGGCACAGACACAAACACACTGTGTAAAACGTAACTTTGACTTTCCTGTATTAAACATAGCGCCCTCCATGGGTCAGTTGAATCATAAAAAAGCAGGCTTCCTTGCCCGGGCCCGTTTCCGGGTGTCCAGTGCGCTACCTTACAGAGCAGGCCTGTAATGGTCAGTCGGCCGGATGCGTCACCGCCTGTCAGGATTTACTGACAGGCCGCGCACGAAAAGGGGGATGGGTGTAACGAAAAACGCGTTCGCTCCCGCAAGAAGGGGAGCGAACGGGATCAGGTCAGAACGATTCTTTGTGGATTAACTGTCACCACCGACAATAACGGTTACCATGGCGTCCGGTGATACGCGACGCTGGAAGGCATCGATAATCTGCTCGCGCGTGACGGCCATTACCCTGTCATTGAATACTTCAAGATAATCGAGCGGTAAATCGTAAAATCCGATCATATTCAGATAATCCAGAATACTAGAATTGCTGGCAATTTTCAGGGGAAAGCCACCGGTAATGTTTTTCTTCGAGGCCTCCAGCTCTTTTTCTGTGGGTCCATTGTCAACAAAGTCCTGCAAGGTCGCTCGCATCACGATCAGCGATTCGTCTACCTGGTCATTACGGGTCTGTAGCGAGAGCACATAAGGTCCGTTCTGTTCCATGGGAGAGAAATAGCTGTTGACGCTGTAGGACAGTCCGCGCTTCTCGCGCACCTCTTCAAACAGCCGTGACACCAGTCCGCCGCCGCCCAGCACATGATTCCCCACATACAACGGGAAGTAGTCTGGATCACCACGGTGCATCCCCGGCGCGCCGATGCGAACATGGGTCTGCGTGGAGGGATGATAAACACGTTGTTCCTGTGCCTTCGTCAACACCGGCACTGAGGCCACCGCGGGTGCACGCTTGCCGGCAGGTAACTGTCCGATCACCTGCTCGGCCAGTTGCTCGGCCGCCTTGCGGTCAAGATCGCCGACAATGGAAAACACTGCATTACGCGCGACGTAATACTGCTTGTAGAAGGCCTTGATCTGGTCAAGCTGCAGCGCAGCGATACTGTCCGCGGTACCGGCCGGTCGTGGCGCGTAGGGATGATCACCATAGGTGGACTGAAAAAAGGTGTACTCCGCGACGGTGGCGGGTGACTGCTCGCTGCGCCGTATGGCAACCTGCGTACGCTCACGTTCACGCTCGAAGTCTTTCTCGTTAAAGTCCGGTCTGTTGATAACATCCGCGAGCAGTTTCAGTGCCGGTTGCAGGTAGACGGGATCACTCAAACTGCGCAATGTTATCCATGCCATGTCACGCGCCGATCCGGTTCCCAGCTCGGCACCCAGCGATTCTGCACGGCTGGCTATGTCATCAGCACTGAGACCGGCCGCGCCCATATCCAGTAGTGTGCTGGTCATGTGCGCCAGGCCGGCATGTCCGTCATCGCGTACGGCGCCGGCTGCAAAGGTGACATGGATATTCACCATGGGTAGTTCCGGTGCCGCGACAAAGTAGACGCGCGCACCGTTATCCGTTACCCAGTGCTGTATTGCGGGCATTGCAAAGGCCGCAGGCAGGACAAGCAGCCATAACATCAGGACGGCAGCCGTCAATTTTTGAAAGTTTATGGGGCTGTTAATGTCCATGGGTGCCTCCACTGCTATCCGGACGCGGCTGGCGCCCGGTCTCCATGGGCAGGGGATCAAGCGCAGCCACGGTGAGAGATTCTTCTACCAGGTATTTCTTCGCAACCGCCTGTACCTGCCCGGCCGTGACTGCTTTGATACGCTCCACGTATTCCCTGGCCAGCGTCCAGTCCAGCCCGACAGCTTCCAGTTGTCCAATCTTCATCGCCTGGTAAAAAACCGAGTCCAGTTCATAGACGGCGCTGGCCACTACCGTAGCTTTAACCCGTGACAGTTCCTCCTCGGTAACCGGCTCATCCTGCAGTCGCTGAACCTGCTTGAACAGAGCCTCCTGCACGTCGTCAATAGTATGTGATCCCGCCGGCGTGCCATCCAGCAGTAGCAAGCCTGCCTGGCGATCGTACAGGTCATAGCCGGCACCGGCACTGGTAGCAATCTGGCTGCCACGTACCAGGTCACGGGTCAGACGCGAGCTGTCCCCCCCGTCCAGAATATTGGCCAGCACCTCCAGCGCATAAGGCTCCCAGTTTTCCTCGGCGGTTGCCAGTACCGGCGTCTTGTAACCCATGATGGTGTATGGCACCTCAGCCGGAGCCCGCACGGTGAGTTCACGCCTGCCTTTCTGGGGGGGCTCGATGCGGGGCTTGGGCGGCACTATCTCTTCCGGCTTCAACGGTCCAAAATATTTCTTTGCCAGATTCAATACGGCCTCCGGATCGACGTCACCGACCACAACAACAATAGCATTGTTGGGTGCATACCAGCGTTCATACCAGTGCTGCAGATCAGCCAGCTGCATGTTCTCAAGATCATTCATCCAGCCAATGGTCGGAATGCGTACCGAACTGCTGATAAAAGCCGTTGCACCGAACTGTTCGTAGGTTAGCGCTGTCGGCTTGTCATCGGTACGCAAGCGCCGCTCTTCCATGACCACGTTGATTTCCTTCTGGAATTCTTCATCCTGCAGTTGCAAGTTGCGCATCCGGTCAGCTTCCAGCTCGAAGCTGATCGACAACCGGCTTTTTTCAAGCTTTTGGAAATAGGCGGTGTAGTCCTGGCTGGTGAAGGCATTCTCGCTACCGCCATTTTCGGAAATAATGCGTGAGAATTCACCCGCGGGATGATCTGCCGTACCCTTGAACATCATATGCTCGAGCACGTGCGAGACACCGGTGATGCCGTCGTGCTCGTAGCTGGCCCCGACCTTGTACCATACCTGTGAAACCACCACCGGCGCGCGGTGGTCTTCCTTGACGATCAGTTTCAACCCGTTATCCAGTTGATATTCATGGACATCTACAGCGGCTGCCGCCAGTTGACTGGCGAGCAACAGACCCGTCGCTAGCAATCTTCGCATTCATCTACTCCTGTACTTCGGATAGTTAACCCGAATGGCTGGGGGATGATAGGATATCGACCCCGGTATTACCTAATCTCCAGAGACAATCTTTTTCATGCTAGGTTTCGGAAAAAACAAAACATCGGCCGACGCGGGCGACACTGAAAAGCCCGGACTGTTCAAGCGACTCAGGGAGGGTCTTTCGCGTACCCGGCATAATCTCTCCGACGGAATCACCGAGCTGGTGCTGGGTAGCCGGTCAATCGATGACGGATTACTTGAAGAGATCGAAACCCAGCTACTGGTTGCCGATGTTGGCATCGAGGCAACACGCGAGATTATCGATGGCATCACCGAGCTGATAGCGCTCGATCAGATCAAGGATGCCGATGCACTGATGTCGGCGTTGCGAAGACGCATGCGTGCAATTCTGGCGTCCAGCAGTCAGCCACTGGTCATCCCGGAACAGGGACGCCCCTATGTCATACTGATGGTCGGTATCAATGGTGCCGGCAAGACCACCAGCATCGGCAAGCTCGCTCATCGTTTGCAGCAGCAGGGACTGAAGGTCATGCTGGCAGCCGGTGATACCTTCCGTGCGGCAGCGGTTGAGCAGTTGCAGACCTGGGGCGAACGCAACGATGTGCCGGTGATTGCACAGCAACAGGGATCGGATTCGGCCTCGGTCATTTTCGATGCGCTGCAGTCGGCGCGCTCGCGCAACATGGATGTGCTGATCGCGGATACTGCCGGGCGCCTGCACACGCAAGGCAACCTGATGGAAGAACTGAAAAAAATCAAGCGGGTGATGGGCAAGCTGGATGCAGACGCACCCCACGAAGTGATGCTGGTAGTGGATGCAGGCACCGGCCAGAACGCACTCAACCAGGCACAGGAATTCAACAATGCCATCGGGCTGACCGGCATCACGCTCACCAAGCTCGATGGCACCGCCAAGGGTGGCATCATATTCGCCATCGCGAAACGCATGCAGATCCCGATACGGTTCATTGGCGTCGGAGAAGGCATTGAAAACCTTCGTGAATTTAATGCGGAAGAGTTTGTTGATGCGTTATTTGCAAATGCAGATTAAAACACACTCCACACGAAACGACTGAATTGATGATCCGCTTCACCAACGTCAGCAAACGCTACCCGGGGGGCTTTGAGGCCCTCAGCAACATCAATTTTCACATGGAAAAAGGCGTCATGGCCTTCCTCACCGGGCATTCCGGCGCCGGCAAAAGTACCCTGTTGAAACTGGTTGCCCTGATTGAGTACGCCACGCGTGGCCAGGTCTTTGTCGATGGTGAAAACGTCACGCGTCTCGGCAAGCGCCGCATCCCCTATATCCGTCGCAAGATCGGCTTTATTTTCCAGGAGCACCACCTGCTGTTTGACCGCACCGTGTTCGATAATGTCGCCCTGCCGCTGATTATCGCTGGCTACCGGCACCAGGAAATCGGCCGTCGGGTGCGTGCCGCCCTGGACAAACTGGGCCTGTTGAGCAAGGAACGGCTCTACCCCATCACCCTGTCCGGGGGCGAACAGCAACGCGTCGGTATTGCCCGCGCCGTCGTTAACAAACCCATGCTGCTGCTTGCGGACGAACCCACCGGCAACCTCGACCCCGAACTGTCGCGTGAAATCATGGCGCTGTTTTCACTGTTCAATGACGTCGGTGTCAGCGTGCTCATTGCCAGTCATGATATACCCTTGATTGAAACACTCGATTATCCGGTCCTGTCTCTGGACCAGGGCCGGCTCACCCATACCGCCGCCGGTGCCATATGAACCGGCGGCGTAAAAACAGACGCCAGTCTCAGCACCACTGGGGAGATATTCTGCGCCGCAGGCTGTCACCGCGAACCCTGCTGCGACGCCACGCACAGGTCGCCCTCGACAGCCTTGGACGCCTGTACCGCAACTGGGTTGCCTCATCGATGACCGCAGCCGTGATCGCCATCGCCCTGGCGATGCCTTCGGGGCTGTACCTGCTGCTCGGTAACCTGGAACGCCTCAGTGGTTCATGGGACGGACAGGCCAGCCTGTCCGTGTTCCTGCGGCAGGGCATCACAAATGACAAGGCACACGCACTTGCCGCTCAGGTGCGCGCATGGTCCGGGGTTGAATCCGTACAGTTGATCACTCCCGCACAGGCACTGGAAGAATTTGCCCAGCAATCCGAATTTGCGGATGTCCTCGGGGTACTCGAGGAAAATCCGCTGCCTTTTGTGCTGATCGTGCTGCCTGCCGGCGACAGCATTGACCCGGCAGCGGCCAGCGCGTTGCGTGAGCGTTTCAGCGAGCTCCCGGAAACCGCCCTTGCACAGCTTGATCTGCAATGGGTGCAACGTCTCGCGGCCCTGTTGGACATCGCACAGCGCGTTATTCTCATTATCAGCGCCCTGCTGGCACTCGCTGTCATGCTCGTCATTGGCAACACCATCCGGCTGGAAATCCAGAATCGACGCGATGAAATACTGGTCACCAAGCTCATCGGCGCAACCAACGGTTTCGTACGCCGCCCGTTTCTCTATGGCGGCATCTGGTACGGTGTCCTCGGGGCACTGCTTGCCTGGCTGGTGGTAGAAGCCGGCTTCTGGCTGCTATCGGAGCCGGTGTCCCGCCTTGCCGGCCTCTATCACAGCGACTTCAGCCTCGAAACGCTGCCGGTGCAACTGCTGGGGATATTGCTAGCGAGCGGTACCGTGCTTGGCCTGCTGGGCTCCTGGCTAGCCGTCGGTCGCCACCTGGCTGCGATTGAACCCACCTGAACCGTATTGCATCAAGACTGTAGCCGCTTTTGTCCGGAAAACAACTCAGGAATCCCGCCAGGTAACCGAAACCACTGGAACTTATCCTGGAATTGGCACTCTATGTTTAGGAGTGCTAATATCAGTGCTGACTATACGGAGAGGCAATCCATGACAAAGGATTTAGCAACCAGAAATCAAACACTTGCGATCCCGATGCCGACAGGCAACCTGGACCAGTATATCCAGGCCGCGTTGAGTGTGCCACTGCTGAGCGCGGAACAGGAACGCTCGTTGTCGCTGCGACTGCAAAACGAAGGGGACCTGGACGCCGCACGTGATCTGGTGATGTCACACCTGCGCTTCGTCATTCGCATTGCGCGGGGTTACAGCGGCTATGGCCTGGCGCTGGGTGACCTGGTACAGGAAGGTAATATTGGCCTCATGAAGGCGGTTAAACGATTTGACCCGAACGCCGGTGTACGCCTGGTCTCCTATGCCGTGCACTGGGTACGCGCTGAGATCCATGAATTCATTCTACGTAACTGGCGCATCGTGAAGGTGGCTACCACCAAGTCACAACGCAAGCTGTTCTTTAACCTGCGCAGCAAAAAGCAGCGCCTGGGGTGGCTGAACCAGGAGGAGGTCAATGGCATTGCAGAAGACCTCGGTGTGAAGCCGGAGGTGGTGGTGGAAATGGAATCCCGGCTCAGTGGCCAGGACATCGGTTTTGACCTGAGCGCCGCCGATGATGACGAAGAGTCGCATCATTTTGCGCCGGCCGCCTATCTCACGGATGCATCCAACGATCCGGCATTAACGGTTGAATCAGACGACTGGAACAGTGAGAACAACAGCAACCTCTGCGACGCACTGGCCGCACTGGATGAGCGCAGCCGCACCATCCTAGAAGAGCGCTGGCTGGCGGAAAACAAGAGCACCCTGCATGAACTGGCCGACCGCTTTGGTATCTCTGCAGAACGCATTCGGCAACTTGAAAAGAGCGCGCTGGGCAAACTGAAAAGCACCCTGCTCGCCTGAGAAGCCGTGCCGCACGACCATTGAACGGCCCCGAAGGGCCGTTTTTTTACGTCCGTAAAAAGACACGGCTATCACCATGGCAGCAACGGCAGGTAGTGGTCCACCAGCAGCAGTGTAAACATCGCCATCAGGTACCAGATCGAATAACCGAAGGTTTTCATGGCGATACTTTCATCATCGCCCTTCATTAACAGGATCGCGTAATGCAGAAAGCCACCACCCAGTAGCAGCGCACCGATCAGGTAAAACAGGCCGCTCATCCTGAACACGAACGGCAACACGCTGACGACAATCAGCATTACGGTATAAAGCAGTATCTGCAAGCGCGTAAACGGGATACCGTGCGTCACCGGTAACATCGGTATATCCACCTTGGCGTACTCGTCGCGGCGATGAATCGCCAGCGCCCAGAAATGCGGCGGCGTCCAGATGAAGATGATCAGGAACAGCAACAGCGCATGTGGATCCACCGTACCGGTCAGTGCGGTCCAGCCAAGTATCGGCGGCGCGGCACCGGCAGCACCGCCGATGACGATGTTCTGCGGTGTCGCGCGCTTCAGGTACATGGTGTATACCACGGCATAGCCTACCAGTGACAGGAAGGTCAGCACGGCCGTCAGGGTATTGATGAACACCACCAGGATCAGCATCGACAGTGCACCCAGCAGCAGGGCAAACACCAGCGCATTGCGTCCATTGATTTCACCCTGCGGCAAGGGACGGTTATGGGTGCGCGTCATCTTCGCATCTTCACGCGCATCCAGCACATGATTGATGGCTGCGGCCGCACTGGCCGCCATGCCGATACCGAGGTTGCCGATCAGCAACACGTCCCACGGCACCATGTCC
Source organism: uncultured Gammaproteobacteria bacterium (assembly GCA_963753755.1). GTDB lineage: Bacteria > Pseudomonadota > Gammaproteobacteria > UBA9214 > UBA9214 > UBA9214. Next base: position 312,189 of record CAVWDM010000005.1, on the reverse strand, counting down.
GGGCGGCGATGTCGCCAGAAACATCCCGACCATGGCGGTAAACACGATCAATGCCACGACCTTGAGCTTGCACAGGCCCAGATAGCTTTTACTAGCTGTTTTATCATCAACCGATCTTTGAGTATTTCAGCAATTTCTTCAGGTCTCTCAGCATCCCGCCCGGGTCTGCATCCGGCGGATAGTACATCATTAAATTACCCAGCGGATCGATAATATAGACCCGTTCAGCGGCCTGCATGGAGACACCGTCGATCAGAAAATCCGGGCGCGATCTGCTGCGGCCTGGTCAGCTGCCAGCAGCGTCACCGCATGTCCTTGTAATCCTTCGCCAGCAGTTCGCCAGCGACTCGGGGATAGCCTCATCCTGCACCAGGTACAGCAGTTGAACCCGTCTCATATTCTCGTTCTGTGCTATTCTTACCTGGCGCATGTTGTAGAGGTTGTTATTGCAGACCGCATCGCAGTCGGCGTCGCCGATATACAGCAATGTCCACTTGCCCTGCAGGTAATCGCTTGCCGACTGCTCCGGCAATCGTCAAGTCAGCCGGCATGGTCAGCGGCCGTGCTGGGTGCACCAGCGATGCCCCGGTTTGTGGTCCCCTCGGGGCGCCAGCCCTGCTCGCTGACTGTTATGCATTACCCAGGCAACGAATGCCGGTGTCATGAACAGCAAGCCCAGCAACACCAGTGCCTGGCGCGAACTCAGGAAGCCGCGCTGCCTGGCAGGTGGATGAAACTTTTCGCTTTCATGGTCTTCCCGTCACGGTTCTCGTTTGATATGCGTTTTGAATTTACGCCGATGTAAATCATCATCAACACGGCAGCGAGTGTAAACCACTGCACCGCATAGGCGCGGTGCTTGTCAGCGGTGACACCGTACACCGGCTTCCAGTCGCGGATAAAACCGAACTCGTCCTCCTTGTCCAGCAACAGTATCAACGGCTCCAGCGAATAACCAGCAGCTCTTCAAGCGCGCCGATCTCGATCTGCTGCACCACCTTGGGCCAGCCTGTCATGCATCTCGTCCATGTCAGCCAGCCTGAACAATTTTTCCGGCGGCAACTTGACGGTCGCATCCACCAGCACTTCTCCCGTGGTCCCCGGAATATCCGGCAATATCGGCCCGGCTTTTTCCCAACGGGACCCAGCCACGGTTAACCAGCACCACCGTATCCGATTCAGCCAGCCGCAACGGCGTCAGCACGTGATAGCCGGCATGCCCCTGGTAGGTACGGTTATCCAGCAGCAGCTGGTGCTCCATGTCATAGTAGCCACGCGCGAAGACCCGGCGATACTGCACGTCATCCCGGAGTCCTGCAGGGATTGCAAGCGAAACCGGCGACAGGTGCGCCCTGTCAGCATGCGTATCAACCAATCCCTGTTTCCAGGCAGCCCGCTCCAGTTGCCAGATTCCCAGACCGGTCATCAGCGGCAACAATAACAGGGTTACGACCGTCGGCCACAACGCCGGCGAAAAGTCATAACCGCCGAATCTCATCATTCACCCTGATTTGCTATACTGCTGCACATTATCTCAACCACCCCGGTTCACCGCCATGATCACCAAAATCATTGTTGTCCTGTTCCTGCTGGCATCGTCGGCAGCCTCTTCAGCGGCCTGTTTTTCCTGATGAAGGACAAGGGTACCTCCGAACGTACCGTGAGGGCCCTGACCGTGCGTGTCAGCCTGTCCGTGCTGTTGTTCATCCTGCTGATGATTGGCTTTGCCACCGGCGTGCTGCAACCTCACGGTGTTTATCCCGGCTAGTATAACGCTCCTGTGGTAAAACCATCGCGGTACGGCGCCGCTCCTACAGGTACAGGCCCAGGACAGTTTCTCGACCGGTTACCGATATCACCTTCTCCCTGCGCTCCACGATGTACCTACATCCCTGGGCGCATCGCTCTCGCGCATCCCTGCGCTCCACGATGTACCTACATCCCTGGGCGCATCGCTCTCGCGTATCCCTGCGCTCCACGATGTACCTACTCCCTGTAGGCAAAAAAAAGGCGCTGCGAAGCAGCGCCCTTTTGTATGTCAGCAACTGCCGTCTAGACCAGCCAGTAAACGAACACGAACAGACCCAGCCAGACCACGTCCACAAAGTGCCAGTACCAGGCCACCGCCTCAAACGCGAAGTGATGTTCCTCGGTGAAGTGCCCCTTCATGCGCGGATCATGATGACGAACAACATGATCGCGCCCAGTGTCACGTGCAGGCCATGGAAGCCGGTCAGCATGAAAAAGGTCGTGCCGTACATGCCGGACGTCAGCTTCAGGTTGAGCTCGTGGTAGGCATGGTAGTACTCATAGGCCTGCAAACCGAGGAACAGGAAGCCCAGGGCAACAGTGGCCATCAGACCCAGGATCAACTGCGTACGATCGCCTTTTTTCAGGCCCCAGTGCGCCCAGGTTACCGTCACGCCACTGGAAAGCAGGATCAGGGTATTGATCGCCGGGATACCCCAGGCGCCCATCGTCTGGTAGTCGCCGCCGACATTGCCGGGACCGTTGGTCGGCCAGACGGCCTCGAAGGCTGGCCACAGTAGCTCATTGGTCATGACATTGTTGGAACCACCGCCGAGCCAGGGAATGGCCCACATGCGCGCATAGAACAGGGCGCCAAAGAATGCCGCGAAAAACATGACCTCGGAGAAGATAAACCAGCCCATCGCCATGCGGAATGTAGTATCCACCTGGTTATTGTATTTACCACTCAGGCTTTCATTGATGACTGTACCGAACCAGCCGAACAGCATGACTATGATAACCGCCACACCGGCGATCATGATCAGGCTGGTTGCCGCCATGCAGGAAACTGGCAAAGCCGAATAGCATCAGGAACATGCCGATTGAACCAACGATCGGCCAGTGGCTGGGTGCTGGCAGGTAGTAACCCCCGGTAGATGATGACATTGATAACTCCCTTATTTCTTTACGATTAGACTGTGTGAATCAAAAATTATTAACTTACAATATAGAATCCAGTGTACCCGAATCCGTTGTCATGCCTCTGCGCCTGCCGCAACGGCCTCTGCCTGGTAGAAAGTGTAGGACAATGACACCGTCCTGACATTCTCTGGCAATGCCGGATCCACCACAAAGCGCAGTGGCATTTCCTTGCCCTCGCCCGGTCCCAGTGTCTGCCGGGTAAAACAGAAACATTCCGTCTTGCTGAAATATTTCGCCGCCATCCCCGGTGCCACACTTGGCACGGCCTGACCGGTCAACCGGGTCACTCCGCCCTGTTACTGGCAAAATAATTGACCTCTGTCACCTCGCCGGGATGGACCTTGATCCTCTTGACCATCGGCTTGAAATCCCAGGGCAGGTCACTGTGCACCGACACCAGAAACTCAACGGTCACCAGGCGGTCTTCATCCACTGCCTGGCTCAGTGCCTCTTCGTTCTCCATCCGGCCTGTCTTTGCCGTTCAGTCCGGTGACCTCGCAGAACACGTCATACAGCGGCACCAGGGCAAAACCGAAACCGAACATTAGCACGGCCGCAAACGCCAGCCTTTTAACCACCCGGCTGTTGGCCGTGGTGCGGTCCTGTGTGTCCATGTCAGCCACTGACCACGAAGAAACTGGCGATATAAAAGGCCATCACAACCAGTACCAGCACGGCAACCGTCAACATCTTACGGTTCTGTCGCTGATCTGTCTGCTGCTGTTTCGCCATGCTCTCAATCCTGCCGCCGGCACGGGCCATTCAGGCCCATGCCGACTGGCTGCTGTTTACTTGATTTCCGGCGCAGTCTCGAAGGTGTGGTACGGGGCCGGTGAAGGAACCGTCCACTCCAGGCCGTGTGCACCTTCCCAGACCTGTGCCGTGGCTGCCTTGCCGCCACGAATGGTGTGGATGATGACGTAAATGAAAAATACCTGTGCCAGACCGAAGGCAAAGCCACCCAGGCTGGAAACCATGTTCCAGTCGGCGAACTGCAGGGAGTAGTCCGGAATGCGACGCGGCATACCGGCCAGCCCGATAAAGTGCTGCGGGAAGAACAGTACGTTCACGGAGATAACAGACCACCAGAAGTGGATCTTGCCGAGGCGTTCATTAACCATGTGGCCGGTCCACTTCGGCGCCCAGTAGTAAAAGGCGGCGATGATGGCAAACAGCGCACCGGTCACCAGCACGTAGTGGAAATGCGCCACGATGAAGTAGGTATCGTGATACTGCATGTCGGTCGGTGCCACACCCATCATCAGGCCGGTGAAACCGCCGATGGTGAACAGGAACACAAAGGCAATCGCCCACAGCATCGGTGTCTCGAAGGTCATGGAACCCTTCCACATGGTGGCGGTCCAGTTGAACACCTTCACGGCCGTTGGTACCGCGATCATGATGGTGGCGTACATGAAGTACAGCTCACCGGCCACCGGCATACCGGTGGTGAACATGTGGTGCGCGTACACGATGAATGACAGGAACGCGATGGAGGCCGTCGCATACACCATGGAGCTGTAGCCGAACAGTTTCTTGCGGGCAAACGTCGGAATGATCTCGGAGATCACACCGAAGGCCGGCAGTATCATGATGTACACCTCCGGATGACCGAAGAACCAGAACACGTGCTGGAACAGGACCGGGTCTCCGCCGCCGGCGGCATCGAAGAAGCTGGTACCGAAGTTGCGGTCGGTCAGCATCATGGTGACCGCGCCGGCCAGTACCGGCATCACGGCGATCAACAGGAAGGCCGTGATAAACCAGGTCCAGACGAACATCGGCATTTTCATCAGCGTCATCCCCGGTGCGCGCATGTTCAGCACGGTGGCGATGATGTTGATGGCACCCATGATGGAGGAGAAACCGAGCATGTGAACCGCAAAGATAAAGAAGTCCGTGCTGGCCGGAGCAAAGGTTGTGGACAGCGGCGCATAGAAGGTCCAGCCGAATGCCGGGCCGCCACCTTCCATGAACAGGGTGCTGACCAGCATGGTGCCGGCGAACGGCAGAATCCAGAAGCTCCAGTTGTTCATGCGCGGCAGCGCCATGTCTGGGGCACCGATCATCAGCGGGATCTGCCAGTTGGCCAGCCCCACCATGCCCGGCATGATGGCGCCAAACACCATGATCAGACCATGCATGGTGGTCATGGTGTTGAAGAAGTTCGGGTCAACGACCTGCATGCCCGGCTGGAACAGCTCGGCACGGATCACCATGGCCATGGCACCACCGATCAGCAGCATGATGAAGGCGAACCACAGGTACAGGGTACCGATGTCCTTGTGGTTTGTGGTCGTGACCCAGCGCATCAGGCCGCTGGGTGCACCGTGATCGTGGTGCTCGTCATGTGTGGTTGCTGTACTCATTGCATCATCTCTCCACTTGGTATCCTGAATTTTATTACTTGACTGCGGTAATGTCGGCTGGCTGAACCATGTCACCTGTGTCATTGCCGAAGGCATTACGCTGGTAGGTGATCACGGCTGCCAGGTCAACAGCGCTGAGTTGCTCGCCGAAGGCCTGCATGGCGGTACCGGCGACGCCGTTCACACCGATGTCGATATGCTTGGCTACGTCACCGGTGGCAACTGCACTGCCGGCAATCGCCGGGAACACGCCCGGAATACCCTGGCCGTTGGCCTGGTGGCAGGCGGCGCAGTTGGTGTTGTAGACAGACTCGCCCTTGGCCATCAGCTCGTCCATGCCGAGTGTCTGTGTGGCGGCATCGGCGGCTGCAGCAGCTGCACCCTTCTGCGCCTCAACCCAGGCATCGTAGTCTTCCTGTGTCTTGGCAATCAGCACGATCGGCATGAAACCATGGTCCTTGCCACACAGCTCTGCACACTTGCCGCGGTAAGTACCCGGTTCCTTCAGTTCAGTCCATGCATCGTTGATGAAGCCCGGCACGGCATCCTGCTTCCAACCCAGGTCCGGCACCCACCAGGAGTGGATGACGTCATTGGAGGTAATCAGGAAGCGAATCTTCTTGTTGATCGGGACGACGATGGGATTGTCGACTTCCAGCAGGTAGTTCTCGCCTTTTTCCTCGGCACCCTGGATCTGCTCGCGCGGTGTGGTCAGGGCACTGAAAAAACTGATGTCCTCGTCGAGATAGTCGTATTTCCATTTCCACTGGTAACCGGTGACCTGAATGGACATGTCCGAGTCGCGGGTATCCTCGAGTGCGAGCAGGGTCGTGGTTGCCGGAATGGCCATACCCACCAGCACCAGGAACGGAATGGTGGTCCAGATAATTTCAACGGTGGTGCTTTCGTGAAAGTTGGCTGGCTTGGCGCCCTTGGACTTGCGGTGGGTCATGATCGAGTAGATCAGTACAGCAAATACAGCCACACAGACCACCACACAGATCCAGAACATAATCATGTGCAGGTCGAAGACCTTGTGGCTGATAGAGGTGACGCCTTGCCTGAGGTTCACGGTATCCAGAAAACCTGCATTGGCGGAACCTGCGCCAAGCAGTACGAGCAACCCCCACAGACTGCACAGCGTGCGCCTTAAGTGTTTTAGCAAACATGCATCGGTCTCCCTAACACAAAGTTTATAAATGTTAATTCTTAAAAATCGTTACACGCGTACCGGCCGCTTATCCGTCACCGTGATGCCAGCCGTCTGCGGTAAAGCACCTGTTGCAATTCATCCGCCAGTACACCGCGCTCCTCTTCATTCAGAAACTGCCCGATCTCGACCCGCCGTCCCTGGAAAGCCACCATCAGGCGCCTCGGGTACCAGGCAACCGGTGAACGCTCCAGCACAACCCGCGCCCATGCACGTGGACATTCCCAGTGTTGCTGTGGCTGCTGGCGCCCCTTTTCCACTCTGACAACCTCGCTTTACCGACAGTCACCACTTCACGCATCTGACTGCGCGACATGCAACGGTAAAAGGCTATCCCGAGTACAATGACTTCAAACCTGCAAATGGCAGCACCGGCCAGAATCCATACAGTGCGAAATATAATACCTATGCCCAGACAACACAGCGCAATCGCCGTGTAAATCCTTACCGCAGCGCGCCATGTCAGGGACTGGTTTGGTCGTATTACCCAGTGACAGTCAAGTCCCGATGGATCACATATCCGTTCTAGCACTGCTTGTTAATTGCGCACTTGTGCTCGTGATCTACCTGCTAACTGGACGCACAAATCTGCCTGCCTAGCACGACCTGATCAACATTATTCCATTACCCAGGTCAATTCTGATGCGGCAAAGTGTCGCGCATTGTATATTGCAGGTTCTCCAAGTTTCAATTGAGAACACGAAGCAATGACATTTATCCATTCATCGATTCGTCGGTGGCGGCAACCACAGCTTTTCCGCCACGGCTCTGGCGCTGAACCTCTGAAATCCCGGCAACACGCCCAGAAGTGGCGCGGAAATTCCTGATTCCAATGCATATAATATTTTCTTGCGCAGATTCGGACTGCTGCGGCATCAGATTCGCCACCCAGCCGACCAGCGTGCAACCCGCCGCCACAATGGCGGCTGCCGTCAGCAGGGCATGGTTCAGGCAACCCAGACGGATCGCGACGACCATAATGACATCCAGTCCCAGCAAACGCGCCAGGTCAGCCAGCGTCTCATCCTCGTTCAGCGGCACCAGCCAGCCACCCGCACCCTCTACCAGCACACAGTCGACGAATTCCTCTATCTGACTGTATTTATTTAATATTTCATCGGTATCAATGGTAACGCCAGCCTGTTCAGCGGCAATATGCGGCGCAATGGCTGGCTCGAAGGCATAGGGATTGACCTGATCGTATGCCAGCGCCACCGAGGCCTGCTGCTGCAGCAGCAATGCATCGGCATTGCGCATACCCGGCTGGCATGACTGTTCACAACCGGAAGCCAGTGGTTTCATCGCGGCAACGTGTACCCCTGCGCCTGCAGCAGCTGCATCAAACCCAGCGTCACCACTGTCTTGCCGACCCCGGTATCGGTACCGGTTACAAAATAACCGCTGCGCTCACTCATGGTCGGGACGCTGCAGGCCGGCAAGCGCTGCTTCAGACTGGCCACGGAATTCGCTGTGGCCTGCTTGTTCAGCGGCGACCAGGCATGCCCGTAGACCACCTCGTAACTGGCCGGCAACACACCGTCTTCGCGGTAATGTTCATACGCCTCAGCCAGTTCGCTGCATGTGGCGCTTGCCGGTCAGTCCACGCGGCCGCCCCAGGGTCACATTATGGGCACCGATCTGCTTCAGGTCCTGCATCAGGGTACGCAATTCCCGGTAGGTCACAGTAATACGTTCCGAATCCATCACCGGCTCCGCCCAGCGGGTGGTCACCAGAGCAATCACCAACATCGTGCATGTCAATAAACGCATTGACATGGCGTGTAACCATCAACCGCCTCCCAGCTGGCACGCAACTCCATCAGGGTATCCGGGCCAAAGGTGGTAAACATCAGCAGACCACCCGGGGCCAGCACCCGCCGCAACTCGTGAAGACGTGGCTCCAGATCGGTACACCATTGCATCATCAGGTTGGAAAAAACAAAATCAAAACTGTCGTCCGCAAACGGCAGTGACTCGCCATCCGCACACACACAATACGGCTTGCGGAACCAGCCGCCGCGCGATCGCACCTGCTGCAGCATGTTCTCGGCAATATCCAGCGCAACCACATCCGCCTTGCGATAACGCTTTAACAACGTGCCGCGGAAAAACACCGGTGCCGGACCCCAGATCAAGGATACGTGCCGGCTGCAAGCGGACATAATCGAGCCGCTCGATGAGGCGGTCGCCGATCTCGTTTTGCAGCTCGGCCACGGCATCATAGGTGCTCGCTGCCTTGTTAAACGCACGCCGCGCCTGCTGCTTGTCGATTGTATTTTTTTCAGCCATAAGCCTTCTATATTCCCTGCAGTAACGGAACGTATCTGCTTTCCGCAGCTGTGGATGCGATCCGCCCCTACAATAAAAAACTCTGTGAATCCGGTCAGCGACTGCTCGGGCATCGGCCATAAACGGCGCGTGTCCGGCAGCATCGATCACCTCGAGCCGTGCATCACGAACAACCCAGCGTTTCCCTGCCGGCGTTCACCGGCACCAGGGTGTCCCGTTCGCCCATCATTACCAGTATCGGACACTCGATGGCCTGCATGCCGGGACGCAAATCGGTTGCACGCAAAATTTCCAGTCCGGCACCCAGCGCGCCGTGTCCGGCGCGCCTGCGCAAGCAGTGTCATGCGCAGGTTCTTCAGCACGGCGGCAGCATACTCACTACCACGCACCTGTAGCGACAGAAACCGGGTCAGCGTACGCTCGTAATCCTGGGCCAGCTCGGCTGAAAAATTCTCCAGCAAAGAAGGCAGCATTGCAGTCTGCCAACCCGGCTTGCGTACGAAGCAGGGATACTGGCTAGCGTAACCAGCGCAGCTACCCTCTCCGGCGCCATCATTGCTGCCCGGCTTGCCACCAGACCCACCCAGCGACCAGCCCAGCCAGGCAGCCCGTGCCGGCGCCACAGACAGTACCGCACGACCATTCATCCAGCGTACGCTCGCCCCTTCCCATTACTGCGACCGTGGCCCGGCAGGTCAACGCACGTGACCCGGAAGCTCGCTTCCAGCAGGGGGACAAAATCATCCCAGATGCCACTGTGCAAGCCCCAGCCATGAACCATGACCAGCTCCGGTCCGCTGCCGCATATCTCTGTATAGAGACTCATTGTTCAGAACCTGCTCACTATCAGGCCGCCAACCCTTCAGCGTCCAGCGCCGCCAGCAGCTGTTCCACCTGCGCCTCGCTATGCGCCGCCGAAAACGTAATCGCAACCGCGATGCCGCTTCAGCAACCGTCGGGGGCCGAATGGCGCTGATCAGTATGCCCTGTTCCCGCAGTGCCAGACTCAGTTGCAGTGCCCGCCCGGCTGACCCCACCAGCAACGGCTGTATTGGCGTATCGGAATCGCATAGCGTTAATCCCAGCTGCCGGGCACCGCATCGAAAAATGCCGATGAGGCGCTGCAGGTGCTCGCGCCGCCAGTCATCTGCCCTGACCCGTTGCAGGGCCGCACGGGCCGCACTGGCCACTGCAGGTGGTGTTGCCGTCGTGTAGATATAGGTACGCGCCTGCTGGATCAGTGTTTCGATCAGCTCATCACCGCCAGCTACAAAAGCGCCAAAGGTGCCGAATGCCTTGCCGAGCGTCCCCATGAGGACAGGTACCTCGTTCAGACCGAGACCGGCCTGCGCGACACTGCCACGACCCTGCGGTCCAAGCACGCCAAGACCGTGCGCATCGTCCACCATCATCCAGGCATCATGCCCGGCGGCGACAGCGGACAAGTCTGCCAGCGGCGCCATATCGCCATCCATACTGAAGATGCCATCGGTTGCCACCAGGGTCTCACACGCGGGAGAAGCGGCCAGGCTCGATGCCAACCCGGCCACATCATTGTGTTGATAACGAACCAGCCGTGCACGACTCAGACGCGCCGCATCCAGCAGCGAGGCATGATTCAGGCGGTCCTCGAAGACACGGTCACCACGTCCCAGCAGCGCGGCCATCACACCCAGGTTGGCTAAGTAGCCGCTCGAAAACAGCAGTGCCCGCGGCCGCTGCACAAAATCAGCAAGCTCTTCTTCGAGGGCGTGATGCGCACGGCTATGGCCGGTGATCAGGTGTGCCGCACCGCTGCCGCAGCCGTACTCATCCACGCCCCGGTGGAAGGCGCTGACTACCTCCGCGTGATTTGCGAGTCCCAGATAATCGTTACTGCAGAATGACAGGTAGTCCCTACCATTGACACGAACACTGACACCCTGCGGACCGTCGACAACCAGCCGACTGCGATACAGCTGCTGATCCCTGCGCGCCTGTAATTGTGTGGCAAGGTTTTTCATGCGCCTGGTTGCGGAAAACCGCAGCAGCGCTTCGCAAGCGCGATTGACGCCGCAGATAAATAATCGCGGATGCGATCCGCTCCTGCAGCGAATAAATACACCTGGTTTTATGCCGGGTGCAAGCCCAGCTTGTCAAACAGGACATCATCCCTGGCGGTATCCGGGTTGCCGGTTGTCAATAATTTCTCGCCATAGAAGATAGAGTTTGCACCGGCAAGGAAACACAACGCCTGCATCTCGTCCGTCATTTCGGCACGCCCGGCCGACAGGCGCACGTATGAGGCCGGCATCAGTATGCGTGCGGTTGCAATGGTACGCACGAATTCAATGGCATCGATGTCCGCCTGCTGCTGCAGTGGCGTACCTTCCACCTTCACCAGCTGGTTGATCGGGACACTGCCGGGATGTTCAGGCAGATTTGCCAGTTCGCACAGCAGCGCCACCCGGTCTTCACGGCCCTCGCCGAGGCCGACGATGCCGCCACAGCAGACATTGATGCCCGCCTCGCGCACATGTGTCAGGGTATCCAGGCGGTCATCGTAGGTCCGTGTGGTAATGATGTCGCCGTAGAATTCCGGGGAGGTATCAAGGTTATGGTTATAGTAGTCCAGCCCGGCCTTCTTTAACTCCAGCGCCTGTTCCTCGTCCAGCATACCCAGGGTGGCACAGGTCTCCAGCCCCTCGGCCTGCACCCGGCTCACCATCTCGAGTACACGCTCAAAGTTCTTACCCTTGGGGTTGCGCCATGCGGCGCCCATGCAGAAGCGTGTTGCCCCCGCCTGTTTCGCATGTTTTGCCGCCGTCACCACCGCTTCGATCGCCATCAAGTGATCGGGCTCGAGGCCGGTGTCGTGATGCACGCTCTGCGGGCAGTAGTTGCAGTCTTCCGGACAACCACCGGTCTTGATGCTCAGCAGGGTGCTGACCTGTACCGCATTCGGATCGAAATACTGTCGGTGCAGGGTCTGTGCCTGAAACAACAATTCGTTGAAAGGCAGCTCAAAAATCGCCCTGACCTGGTCGCGCGACCAGTTGTGGCGTACAGCATTTTCAGGTTTATCCGACAGACAGGCTGATTCGTTACTCATAGGCTTGGCATACCCGTTTCAGTGGCTGGTGACTATGGAGCGGTTCTTTTTCGCTGTCAACCTGAAAAGCCCTGCATGGTTTACAAGTATACACAATGGCTGCAATCACTACTGTTCCCGCCACAGTGCCGACTGTGCGGTATCGCCACCGGCACAGCCCTGCGGCTGTGTTCACGCTGCCTGGCGGAATCACCCTGGATCAGGAATGCCTGTACACAGTGCAGCGCCCCCCTGCCTGCAGAGGCGCCAAACAACCGCTGTGGTCACTGCCAGAAACTGCCACCCGCCTTTGATACCACGACGGCACTGTTCCATTACCAGCCACCGGTTGATTACCTGATCAAGCGGCTGAAATTCGCCAGGGAGCTGGGTATCGTGCCGCTGCTTGCGGCACTCCTGTCTGCACGACTGGCCACGCGTGCAGCCGCACTGCCCTCACTGCTGGTACCGGTGCCGCTGCACCGGACACGTCTGCGTGAACGTGGCTTCAACCAGGCAGCGGAGCTGGCACGGCGCGTTGGTCGCGAACTCGGAATCCGCAGCAATCATCGACTCTGCAGACGCACTCGCGACACTCGGCCACAATCCTTGCTGTCCCCCAATGCACGGCGCCTGAATTTGCGCAAGGCGTTCAGTATCCAGGGCCGAGACATAGCCCGTCATATCGCCATCGTCGATGATGTCATGACCACCGGTCACACCAGCAACGAACTGGCACGCGTATTAAAACAGGCCGGAGCAGAACGGGTTGAGGTATGGGTGATCGCGCGTGCCGGATAACCGCAGACGCACATTGCAGGCCGTGCGCGGCTGTGCCCTGTCAGGCAGAGTAATAGTCGAAGAGAATCCCCAGAAAGATCACCATGCCGAACCAGTTGTTGTTTAGAAATGCCTGAAAACAGCCTTCACGGGTACGAAAGCGAATCAGGTACTGCTGATAAACCACCAGTATGCCGGCCACCAGCACACCGAGATAGTAAATACCCCCCATCTCCGCCTGGCGACCGATCATCAACAGGCATAACAGCACCATCACCTGGATCAGGGCAATTATCTGGCGATCGGAATCACCGAACAGAATGGCAGTCGACTTGATACCCAGCGCCAGATCGTCTTCACGGTCGACCATGGCATAGAGGGTGTCGTAAGCCGTCGCCCACAGTAATGTGGCGAGGAACATCAGCCAGGCGATCTGTGGCACCGTGCCGGTCTGCGCGGCAAAGGCCATCGGCACCGACCAGCCAAATGCGGCACCGAGGAATACCTGTGGCAGGTGAGTGACACGCTTCATGAAGGGGTAGATAGCGGCCAGCAGCACACCGGCAATGGATAACAGGATCGTCAGGGAATTGAGTTGCAATACCAGCATGAAGGCTGCCAGGCAGAGGCCCAGGAACAGGAATTTTGCTTCCCGGGTGGTCACCCGTCCGCTGGTCAGCGGCCGGTTCTGGGTACGCGAAACATGACAGTCAATGTCACGATCTGCGTAATCATTGATGACGCAACCGGCTGAACGCATCAGCACAACACCGAGCACGAAGATCAACAGGATCTCTTGATCCGGGTGTCCTTCACTGGCAATCATCAGTGCCCACAGCGTCGGCCACAGCAATAAAAAGATGCCGATCGGCTTGTCGAGCCGCATCAGGCGGGCGTAATCACCCAGGCGTGTTGTTATCGATGACGACATAATAGTTGTTTTTTCGCTGCTCAGTCCCTGTGCCCGTTGTTGCCGATCATAGCTTCATGCCAGAGCTTTTCCAGCACGGCGCCGATGGATTGCCGGCGGGGAAACCCGGCAGAAAAAGTTCACTCACCAGCAGTGGCCTGCCTGAGAGCCTGAATACCGAGCGCCGTCCCCAGATCGCCGCGGGGCGCTGACGCTGATGGCAGGTAGCGGCCCGGTACAGCGGCTGTCCCCTGCTGATCCGCGCCAACTCGACATCACCACGTTGCATGCCCGGGTCCGCAAACAACATACCACCCAGCGGACGCGCGCCTAGGTGTGCAAGACGCTGTAATTTACCACGCAGTGATGTTACCGGAATCACGGTACGCGCATAAACCCAGGGCTGGCCATCACAGAGCAGGTGTACCTGGCGGATTATCGCCAGGCGACCCGGCTTCATTTTCAACACCCGTGCTTCATCAATCCGCGGAATTCCCCAGGCCTGTGAAAGTACCCGCACCTGGAATTTTCCCGGGCACAGCCGTTGCAGCCGCAAGGTCAGAGAAGCCGTATCCAGCAGCCAGCCGCAGAGATCCTGCGGAATACTGCTACGCAGAAAATTCCTGCATGGTTTCCAGCGGCCAGCGCGGCTATTAGAAGCAACAATTTTCAAGGCAGCTAATCTTCAGGGCCCAACGGGGGCGCGATTATCGCATGATTATGCGCCGGTTTCCGCAGATCAGACCTCACCGTAATCCACTGCCGCTCCCAGCCACCGACGGATCAACGGTGCCACATTGTCGGGCGCCTGCGCCAGCAGCTGTTCGGCGGCGGCCTCCACGGAGGCCAGTAATGACTCGTCACGCAGCAGGTCGGCAATGTGAAATTGCATCTCCCCGGTCTGACGGGTACCCAGCACCTCTCCGGGGCCGCGCAGCTCCATGTCACGGCGGGCAATCTCAAAGCCGTCATTGCTGGCCCTCAGCACGGCCAGACGTTCGCGCGCCGTCTCCGAGAGCGGCGGCTGGTATAACAACACACAACTACTCTGCCGGGCACCACGACCCACACGCCCGCGTAACTGGTGTAGCTGTGCCAGCCCGAGCCGCTCGGGATTCTCGATTATCATCAACGAGGCGTTCGGCACATCAACACCGACTTCTATCACCGTCGTCGCAACCAGCAGGTCCAGCGTAGCCGCCTTGAAGGCAGCCATCAGCGCTTCCTTTTGCGCCGCAGCCAGCCGCCCGTGCACCAGCCCGATGCGCAGCTCCGGCAGGCACTCGGCCAGCAGAGCGGCAGTTTTTTCTGCTGCCTGGCACTGCAGCACATCGGATTCTTCAATCAGCGTGCACACCCAGTAGGCTTGCTGCCCGGTCGCGCAGGCCTTGCGGACTGACTGAATCACTTCGTCGCGGCGCTCCTGACCTACCGCCACGGTCTTGACTGGCTGCCGCCCGGGCGGTAGCTCATCAATCACCGAGGTATCCAGGTCGGCATATACGGTCATCGCCAGCGTGCGCGGTATCGGTGTTGCCGTCATCACCAGCTGGTGCGGGCGCTGCTCACCCAGCCTGCCCTTGTCACGCAGCGCCAGCCGCTGATGCACACCGAAACGATGCTGCTCATCGATAATCACCAGTCCCAGCCGGGAAAACCCGACCTCATCCTGAAACAGGGCATGCGTACCGACCGCAATCGCCGCCGCGCCGTCGCTGATGGCCTGCAGTGCAGCGGTGCGTGCCTTGCCTTTGGATTTACCGGTATGCCAGGCAACATGGATATCCAGTGGCGATAACCACTCACTGAAACTGCGGTAGTGCTGCTCAGCAAGCAATTCCGTGGGCGCCATCAGGGCGACCTGGTAGCCGGCCTGTACAGCCACTAATGCAGCACATGCCGCTACCACCGTCTTGCCGGAACCGACATCGCCCTGAACCAGACGTGCCATCGGGTGCTGACGGGAAAGGTCGCGTTGAATTTCGCTGATCACCCGCTGTTGCGCCATGGTCAGTGTGAACGGCAGGCTGCTGGTATAGCGTTCGAGCAGTATCTGGTTGCCGCTAAAAGCCGGCGCTGCCAGCTGCTGCATGCGCTGGCGCATGCGTCTCAGGCTGAGGTGATGCGCCAGCAACTCCTCGAATGCGAGCCGTTGCTGGGCCGAATGCCTGCCGGCCGCCAGCAACTCGAGCGGTGCGTTCGGGGGTGGGCGATGCACATAGCGTAGCGCCGCCGTCAGTGACGCCAGTTTGAATGAGTGCACCAGCGCGGCCGGCAACCAGTCGACCAGCGCGCTGTCACCCTCACTGCCCTGCTCGCCCAGGTAATCCAGTGCCTGTTCAGTCAAGGCGCGCAAGGTGAGCTGATGGACGCCCTCGGTCGCCGGGTACACGGGGGTGAGATACTCCTCCATGACGGCCGGCACATTGGCCGACAGCAACGTGTACTCGGGATGTATCAATTCCAGCGAACCGGCACTGCCACGCACCTCACCGAAACAGCGGATAGTGGCGCCGCGTTGAAAACCCGCCTGCTGGCTGGTGTTGAAATGGAAAAAACGCAGTGTCAGGGCACCACTGCCGTCACTGATGCGCACCAGCAGGCTACGTCGCCGCCCGAAGCGGACCTCCGCAAGGTCGATCTCGCCCTGCACCACCGCCTGCCGACCGGGGCGTACTGCCCCCATGGGCGTGATACGGGTACGATCCTCATAGCGTGCCGGCAGGTGAAACAGCACATCCTGAAGCGTTCGTATATTCAGTCGCTGCAGGCGCTGTGCAACACGCGGTCCCACCCCCCTGAGCACGGTGACAGGGAGCGTGTCGAGATTGTCGGAGGCTTGACTCAAGGATTCAGGCTTGTTTCCAACCGCGGACGCAATGTGCACACCGCTGCCAGCGATGTAATGGCGCAATCCAGCTTGCCGCTAACCGCTGCCCAGTTCCATGATTGCATCCATTTCCACCTGCGCCCCCCTGGGCAACGCGGCAACACCAACCGCCGCGCGTGCCGGATAGGGTTCGCGAAAATACTCGGCCATGATTTCATTCACCAGTGCGAAGTGCCCGAGATCGATAAGAAACACATTCAACTTGACCACATCGGCCAGTGTCCCGCCGGCCGCTTCCGCAACCGCCGCAAGATTGTCAAACACGCGCCGGATCTGTGCCTCAACATTGTCGCCAACCAGCTCCATGGTATCGGGTAATAACGGGATTTGCCCTGACAGGTAGACAGTGTTGCCGGTACGAACGGCTTGCGAATAGGTCCCGATGGCCTGTGGCGCATTGTCAGTCTGAATGGTCTTTCGGGTCATAGTGATTCCTTGAAGTATGGAAAGATCTGCTAGCAGGCGTACTCAGCCCCTGGTCCGCAGGATCTTGATGACAGAGGGGATATTGTGCACCCGCCGCATGACGCGTGCCAGGTGCTGTCGATTGTGAACTGTTATGGTGAAGCGCAGATTATTGGTCAAGCCGTCACGCTCCTCGATGCCGACGTTTTCAATATTGGAATCCGAATCACCGATGACGGTGGCGACCGTTGCCAGTACGCCCCTGCGATCCTCGACGACCACAGTGACTTCAACGGGAAACTCTTCGTTGATAGTCGGTTCCCACTGCACGTCCAGGTAGTTCTCCGGAGGGTACTTGTTGTCGGCAATATTCCTGCAGCCCTGTGCATGGATCATCAGACCACGCCCACCGGTGATGACACCGATAACCGGGTCACCCGGTATTGGACGACAGCACTTTGAAAAGCGCGTCACCATGCCTTCGGTACCCTTGATCACCAGCGGCCGCATGGCCATAGCGTCGTCTTTTGAACCGGCATCCTCCGCCGGCACCAGGGCACGCGCCACCAGCACCGAGGAACGTCTTCCCATGCCCATTTCTACCAGCAGGTCGTCAACGGTTTTCAGGTGGTACTCTTTCAACAATACCTGCAGTCGTTTCTCTGAGATGTCCCTCGCGGTAACTTCAAAAACGCCCAGTGCGCGGTCCAGCATGCGGCGTCCCAGCTCGATAGCCTCCTCCCGTTTCAGGTTTTTCTGGTAATGACGGATATTGGAGCGCGCCTTGGCAGACACGGCAAAACTCAGCCACGCGGGGCTTGGGCAGGCACCGGGGGCAGTCACGATTTCGACCGTTTGGCCGTTATGCAACACGGTACGCAACGGTACCACCTGGCGGTTAACCTTCGCGGCGATACAGGTATTGCCCACATCGGTATGCACGGCATAGGCAAAATCGATCACTGTCGCCCCGTAGGGCAACTTCATGATCTCGCCTGCCGGTGTAAACACGTAAACCTCATCCGGGAACAGATCAATCTTGACGTTCTCGAGAAACTCCAGTGAGTTGCCGGCACGGGTCTGCATCTCCAGCAGCTCACGCATCCACTCGCGTGCACCGGCGGGCATTGTTCAATATTTTCCTCGCTGGACTTGTATACCCAGTGCGCCGCCATACCCGACTCGGCAACCCTGTTCATGTCCTCGGTGCGAATCTGCACCTCGATCGGCACGCCATAGGGACCAAAAAGAATACTGTGCAGTGACTGGTAACCGTTCGCCTTGGGAATAGCGATATAATCCTTGAACTTGCCCGGCACCGGCTTATACAGATTATGCATCATACCCAGTGCCCGGTAACAGGCATCCACGGCATCGACGATGACTCGAAACGCATAGACGTCATAAATCTCTTCAAAAGACACGGTCTTGTCACGAATTTTGCTATACAGACTGTAAAGATGCTTTTCGCGACTCAGTACACGCGCGGCACAGCGTTCTCCTGCACTACAAGACGCTCTGATAGCCGTATCGATTTTATTGAGAATTTCCTTGCGATTACCGCGCGCCCGTTCACCGCCTTTTCCAGCACCTGGTAACGCAGCGGGTAGAGTGCGGCAAAACCCAGGTCTTCCAGTTCCAGGCGTAACGCTTCATCCCCAGACGATTGGCAATCGGCGCATAGATATCCAGGGTCTCGCGGGCGATGCGGCGGCGTTTGTCGGCCCGCATCACGCCCAGGGTGCGCATGTTGTGCAGGCGATCAGCGAGCTTCACCAGGATGACGCGGATATCACGCACCATGGCCAGAATCATCTTGCGGAAATTCTCTGCCTGGGCTTCTGCCTGGCTTTCGAACTTATCTGGGTCAGCTTGCTGACCCCGTCCACCAGCTCGGCCACTTCGGCACTGAACTCGCTTTGATCAGCTCCTTGGGGGTACCGGTGTATCCTCGATCACATCGTGCAGAATGGCGGCAATAATGACTTGTGCATCCATGCGCAGCTCCGCCAGAATGCGCGCCACTTCAATGGGGTGGTAAATATAGGGCTCACCGGATAAACGGTGCTGTCCTTCGTGCGCCTCGGCACCAAACAGGTAGGCGCGATAGACCTCCTGTACCTGATCCTTATCCAGGTAGGATTCCAGCATTCCGCACAGATCGCTGATCAGAAATCGCGATTCATCTACTGCATGTAAATCCGGTTTACTCGCCATAAAACCTTGCTATGCGGTGCCTGCCTGTACTGACAGTGGTTTATCCGACTTTGATA
Source organism: uncultured Gammaproteobacteria bacterium (assembly GCA_963753755.1). Taxonomy (GTDB): domain Bacteria; phylum Pseudomonadota; class Gammaproteobacteria; order UBA9214; family UBA9214; genus UBA9214. Next base: position 293,041 of record CAVWDM010000005.1, on the reverse strand, counting down.
ATAAATCAATGACTGCCCGGGAGTCCCGAAAATATTCGGGACTGCTACACGGGCATACACCACGTCACCGACGCGGTCATGGCACAGCAGTCTTCTGGAAGTTTGCGACCGAACGGCCGCTGCCCTTTGTAGCGGGCAGGCGTGGTCCCGGGATCAGCTTTCTGTTGCGGGCGGTGTGTCGGCTTCGTCGTCAGGTGTTGCAGCTTCTGCTGCTGTGGCTTCAGGGACTTCGGCGTCGGTTGCTGCCGCGGCTTCGGGTGGTGCTGCTTCTTCAGCGGCATCGCTCACAGCCTCTTCCTCGTCATCCTCAAACACGGAATGAACCGTCTCTTCCAGGATACTCGGGCCGACCAGACCCTCGGCGATCTCACGCAGCGCGACGATGGTCGGCTTGTCATTTTCCCAGGGCACGAGGGGCTGCACGCCGTTAGCGAGCTGGCGGGCACGCTTGGTCGCGACCAGCACCAGCTGGAAGCGGTTATCAACCTTGTCGAGACAATCTTCTACGGTAACGCGTGCCATGTAACTCTCCGGAAAACCTGCAAATCCTGACTAACGGGGCGTGCGAGTGTACCCGAATCACTGCGCGGGCGCCAGCAGTGCGGCCAGCAAACCGGCCTGCCGCCGCTGCTGCGCCGGCAGGCGCAGGCGATGGCAAGACAGAATGGCTGCCAGCTCATCCAGTGCCACCTGAAAAACATTGTTGATTACAAGGTAATGATACTCGTCATAATGCGACATCTCGCTGACCGCATCGCGCATGCGGCGTGCAATCACCGCTGCATCATCCTGGCCACGGTCCTGCAAACGCTGCTGCAGTGCCTCGCGAGAGGGTGGCAGAATAAAGATACTGACGGCATCCGGCATCTGCTTGCGTATCAGGCGAGCGCCCTGCCAGTCGATCTCGAGAATAACGTCAAGCCCGGCCTGCAGCTGCTCGGTTACACCCTGTTTCGATGTGCCGTAGAAATTATCGAAGACCTGGGCATGCTCAAAAAACGCGTTGCCGTCCACCATCTCCCTGAACGTGGCAAGGTCTGTGAAATGATAGTCCTTGCCATTCACCTCGCCGGGACGCGGACTGCGCGTGGTGTGCGATACGGACAGGGCCAGGCTGCTGCCCATGGTTTCCAGCAGTCCACGCAGCAGGCTCGATTTACCGGCACCCGACGGTGCGGAAATAATATACAGCGAACCCGTGTCTGTCGTTGCGTTGTTCATAGCTGCCAGCTGCTTCCCGATACCCGCCGGTTATTCCGTGTTTTGTACCTGCTCGCGCATTTGCTCGATCAGGACCTTGAGCTCGACCGAGATATTGGTTGTCACTGCCGCGACCGACTTTGAGCCCAGCGTGTTTGCCTCGCGGTTCAGTTCCTGCATCAGGAAATCCAGGCGCCGCCCAACCGGTTTATCGCCCGCCAGCACCCGGCGCACCTCGTCAATATGCCCCTGCAACCGCTCCATTTCCTCATCCACATCACTTTTCTGGATTTGTATCACCAGTTCCTGCTCCAGGCGTCCGGGATCCGCCGCCGTCTCCAGATCAGACAGCCGCGCTTCCAGTTTTTCACGCAAGGCCGCCTGTATCTGCGGTAGATTGCTGCGCACCTGCTGCACCAGTTCACTCATGGCATCACAGCGCTGCAACAACAGCAGCCTGATCTGCTCACCCTCGCGTTCCCTGAACCGCATCAACTCATCCAGGGTCCGGTCCAGCAGCACCAGCGCATGTTGTACCAGCGGTGCCGTGTCGACAGACTCTTCACGCAATACACCGGGCCAGCGTAGTAGTTCAATCGGGTTCAGGGGTACAGACTCGGGCAGTCGGGCCACCACCGCGTCACAGGCAACCAGTAAACGCGACAAATTATCCTGATCGATATCGACCGGTACGGACCCTGTTACAGCCGGCCGGTAGCGGCAGGCGCATTCCACCTTGCCGCGCCCGAGACGCGCACCCACCCGCTCGCGTACCGCCGCTTCCATGGCACGGAGTTCCTCCGGCAAGCGCACACCCAGCTCCAGATAACGATGGTTCAGCGAGCGGATTTCCCAGGCCAGTTCTCCCGAACCGGTATCCAGTTCCTGTCGTGCAAAGGCCGTCATGCTGCGTATCATGCTGTCACCCGCATTTCATTCTTCCTGATTAAAGGCCAACATGGTAAGCCTAAAGGACAGGCTTTAACAGACATGGCTCGATTACCACAAGGCACAGCAACCCGCCCCGGAACACCAGTCAAGCGCAGCCGCACACTGCAGACACTTGCAGCAGGCCACACATTGAAATAACACTGACAGGCGCATTTATCTGTCTCGCGGCACTACTATCACGCTATAATCCGCGGCTCTTTTGATCAGCAAGGATCTCCTTATGCGCCCAAGCCATCGCGCCCCTGACGAAATGCGGCACGTCCGCATCACCCGCAATTACACCAAACATGCCGAGGGTTCCGTGCTCGTGGAATTTGGTGACACCCGCGTGTTATGCAATGCCACCCTGGAGGATCGGGTGCCCGGTTTTCTCCGCGGCAAGGGCGAAGGCTGGGTGACGGCTGAATACGGCATGCTGCCGCGATCCACCACCAGCCGCATGGGACGTGAAGCCGCGCGCGGCAAGCAGGGTGGCCGCACCATGGAGATCCAGCGCCTCATCGGTCGCTCGCTGCGTGCCGTCATGGACATGAAGCTGCTCGGCGAACGTTCCATCACCATTGACTGCGATGTGATTCAGGCCGACGGCGGCACGCGCACTGCCAGCATTACCGGTGGTTATGTCGCACTGGCCGACGCCATCCAGACGCTGCTGGATAACAGGGTCATCGACAAGAACCCGCTCATCGGACGCGTCGCCTCGGTGTCCGTCGGCATCTATGATGGCACACCGGTACTGGACCTGGATTACCCGGAAGACTGTAATGCCGAAACCGATATGAACGTGGTAATGAGTGACACCGGTGATTTCATCGAGGTTCAGGGCACCGCGGAGGGTCACCCGTTCAGCCAGGATGAGCTGAATAGCATGCTGGCACTGGCGAAGAAAGGCATCACGGAACTGCTTGCCAGCCAGCAGGCCGCGTTGGCGCAGGCATAACAGCGCAGTGAAAGAAATCGTCCTTGCCAGCAGCAACCCGGGAAAGGTCCGCGAGATCAATCAGTTACTAGCCACGCTCGACCTGCATGTGCAACCACAGAGCGAATTCGGCGTCGTCGATGCCGATGAGACCGGCCTGACCTTTGTCGAGAACGCCATCCTCAAGGCGCGTAACGCCGCACAACACACCGGCCTGCCCGCTATTGCGGATGATTCAGGCATTGAGGTTGATGCCCTCAACGGCGCGCCCGGCATTTACTCCGCACGCTTTGCCGGTGACAGCGCCAGTGACCAGCAGAACCTGGAAAAACTGCTGACTGAACTCGAGGGTCTGCCAGAGTCACAGCGCAGCGCACGCTTTCAATGCCTGATGGTGTTCATGAAACATGCCAACGACCCGACGCCCGTGATCTGCCAGGGCACATGGGAAGGCCGTATCCTGACTGCGGCATGCGGCAACAACGGCTTCGGCTATGACCCGGTTTTCTACGTCCCGACCCATGACTGTTCGTCGGCCGAGTTGCCGGCCGATATGAAAAACTCCCTCAGTCATCGTGGCCAGGCACTGCGTCAACTGATCTCCGCGCTGCAACACTACCGCACACGATAGCCAGCGCATGCCACGCAGAATGCCCTGTACTGACAGCACATGTTTTATTTCACCGCCCTGCCGCCACTGTCGCTCTACATACACATTCCGTGGTGCGTACGCAAATGTCCCTACTGTGATTTCAACTCGCATGAAGTCCGCGAGGAACTCCCTGAAGAGCTTTACATCGCGGCACTGCTTGCCGACCTGGAGCAGGACCTGCCAGCCGTCTGGGGTCGCACGGTCGAATCAGTGTTCATCGGCGGCGGCACACCCAGCCTGTTCTCCGCACGCGGCATTGCACGACTGCTCAGCGAGATCCGCGCACGTATCCCACTGAAACCCGGTGCCGAGATTACCCTTGAAGCAAACCCGGGCACAGTTGACCAGGCGCGTTTCTGCGGTTTCAGGGAAGCCGGCATCAACCGGCTTTCAATCGGTATACAAAGCTTTCAGAACGACCTGCTTGCTGCGATCGGGCGCATCCATAACGGCACGCAAGCCCGAGTTGCAGTCAAAGCTGCGTGCCATGCGGGCTTTGAAAATATCAATCTCGATCTGATGTTTGGTCTTCCGGCACAGAGCAGCGCACAGGCGCTGCTGGACCTGCGTACGGCCGTGGAACTGCAACCGGGTCACATCTCATTCTATGAACTCACCATCGAACCCAACACCCGGTTCTTCCGGCAACCGCCGCAGCGGCCGGATGACGACAGTCTCTGGGGCATGCAAACAGCAGGTCAATCCCTGCTGGAAGCTGCTGGCTATCAGCGCTACGAGGTATCGGCCTACGCGCAACCTGGACGACAGTGCCGGCATAACCTCAACTACTGGCAATTTGGTGACTACCTCGGCATCGGCGCCGGTGCCCATGCCAAGATCAGCAATGCGGCCTCACAGACCATCACCCGGACATCGAAGGTAAAACATCCACGAGCCTACCTTGACGCAGCCAACAGTGATGCGCGTATCAGCAACAGCAACGAATTGTCAGTGGATGACGTCATACTGGAATTTGCCATGAACAGCCTGCGCCTGGACAGTGGCTTCACGGCATCGGCATTTACGGCGGCGACCAGCCTGCCCTATGCTGTGATCGATGCACAGGTACACACGGCCATAGAGCGTCAATTGCTGACAGAGGACAATCATGTCATCAAGGCGACAGCAACAGGACAGCGCTACCTGAACGAGTTATTGCAACACTGGATGCCGGAATCACCACGACATGCTGAAACACGTTGACTGCCCCTATTGCGGCGAAATCTTTGAAACCACCGTGGATACATCATGCGGCAGCCAGCATTATATTGAAGATTGCCCGGTATGTTGCCGACCCATTGAATTCCATCTGCAAATCGACCTGCGTGGTGAACTGGCCTCACTGACGACACGAAGAGACGATGACTGACTGCAACTGGCAGGCGTTCCTGTAATAAAGCGATTATGGACGATTCACACGATCTCGAACTGTTGCTGCGCTCACGCGTACCGCTGATTGTTATCGAGACACGGGATGAAAAACGCATCATCCGGCTGTTCGCAGAGATTGCCATATCGCTGGCCATGCCGGTAATGGCCTGGTCTGCCACCAGCGGTCTGCAGCGCATCGACTATGACGCCGCTCCACAACGGCATGCCAGTGAACCACAACAGGCACTGGGTCAAATCAAGGCAACAAAGACCCCGGGCATCTACCTGTTGATGGACTTTCACCCTTACCTTGATGACGCCTACAACGTCCGATTGCTGAAAGAAATTGCCATGGAGCATGCCACTCTCGGGCACACGCTGATACTGGTCAGCCATGATCTGCACATACCGCAGGAACTGGCCGCTTTCAGCGCGCGCTATTCGTTGTCACTGCCAGACCGTCAACAGCTGGATACCATTATCCGGGAAGAGGCGGGACACTGGTCAGGCCTCCACAAGGGCAACAAGGTCAAGACCAGTCAACGTACCCTGGATCTCATCATCGATCAGTTACGCGGACTGACAGCAATCGATGCGCGGCGCATTATTCGTCGCATCATCCATGATGACGGCGCTATCAACAAGAACGACCTGGAAGCGGTTACACAGGCACGCTATCAGCTGCTGGAGAGCAACGGCGCCCTCTCCTGTGATTTCGATACCGGCAGCTTTGCCGAGGTTGGCGGTCTGAAAAACCTGAAACGCTGGATCAGGCTGCGGCGCAATGTCTTCCTGCAACCGGATGATACACTGGATACGCCCCGTGGCATCCTGTTGGTCGGCGTACAGGGCGGTGGAAAAAGCCTCGCGGCCAAGGCTGTTGCCGGCATGTGGTCCGTGCCCCTGTTGCGTTTTGATTTCGGCACGCTGTACAACAAGTTCCATGGCGAAACCGAGCGCAACCTGCGTGAGGCATTGCAGGCGGCCGAGGCCATGGCGCCCTGCGTGCTCTGGATTGATGAAATCGAAAAAGCAGTTGCCGCCGGCGACAACGATGGCGGCACCTCGCGGCGACTGCTTGCTACCCTGCTGACGTGGATGGCGGAACGTACTGCAGCGGTGTTTATTGTGGCAACGGCAAACGCCATTGAACAGCTCCCACCGGAGTTGATTCGCAAGGGCCGCCTCGATGAAATTTTTTTTGTCGACTTGCCGGATGCCGCCACCCGCGCCGAAATCTTTGCCATTCACCTGCGCAAGCGTGAGCATAAACCGCTGGACTTCGATCTGATGGCCCTGGCGGGAATCACAGAGGGCTTTTCCGGTGCCGAGATCGAACAGTCTATCGTCGCCGCCACCTATCTGGCCCGTGAACAGGGGATTGTCCTGAACACCACACACCTGCGTAGCGAAATCGAGCAGACCCGACCACTGTCCCGGGTCATGGCGGAACAAATGGCCCGTTTACGCAACTGGGCCAGGGAGCGCACCGTAGCTGCCAACTGAGTCACGGCAACAGTTATACACAGTGTCTGTTACACCTGTCACCGCGATCTTGATCTCGGGACAGCTGATCCGACCCTTCATGAAAAATATCAAATTATTGTTTTTATTACATTTTTACCGCATAAACCAGCAAGGCCGGTGACTACCGAGCACACACGGAAGTCGTAAGCAGGCCTTCCACACACACTATCCACCTGGATATCCACAAGCTTATCCACAGGCAGGTACAGGCTGTCTGCAGTAACGTCACTCAGTTACCACCAGTGGACCAACGTCCAATAGGCTGCGATATGCAGCGGTGCTAGGCTTGCAGTACACCAAAAACAACAACAAGCAACCGTGTAGTGCACGGTAACGAACCAGGCAGCGTATGGACACAACTGACACACGCCCGACATTTGACTTCGAGGCCTGGGCGAAACTAGCCCGTGATGACCCTCAGGCATTTGAATTAGAAAGAAAGTTACTCATAGAACGGGCAATCATGAGAGCACCTGCCGACAAACAACAGCGGCTACGCTGCCTGCAATGGAAACTCGATCAGATTCGTAACCTGGCCAGTAACCCGATGGCCGCCTGCCTGCAGATCAACCAGCTATTGTGGGAGAGCATCCTCAGTGAGCGCGGCCTATTGAATTGCCTGCAACGACTGCAATCAGGAGTACACACCGATACCAGCGAGCATACCACGGCAAAAATCCTTGAATTTCAGCGTCGTGTATCTACCAGCTTGCCGCCTTCAGATGAATGACGTATTATCTTCGCCCTTTTCACGGTAGCGACCTGGCCGCCACTGAATGCAGCAACGAATGACTAGAGGCAGTTATGAAACCTGATACACACCCGGCATACGACACGATTAAAGTTACCTGCAGTTGCGGCTCGAGTTTCGAAACGCGCTCAACGGTTGGCAAGGATCTTGCCATTGAAGTGTGTTCACAGTGCCACCCTTTCTATACCGGCAAGCAAAAAATGGTTGATACCGGTGGTCGTGTTGACAAATTCCGCAAACGTTACGGGAACTGACCACAACAGAAATGCCCGCTACAGCATTCTACAAAGGGGCGTCCTGCAGGGTCGCCCCTTTTGCATTCTGGCTGCTGCTCACATCAACACTCCTGCTTGCCGTCTGCACCATGCCTGCAACAGCGTCTACATGCGAGGCGATAAAAACGGCTGAGCGCGTACAGGTCGTCTACGTCTATGACGGCGATACCGTCAAACTGAACGACGGCCGTCGCCTGCGTCTCATCGGCATCAATACACCGGAACTCCGCGACGATGACCATCCCACGCAACACCTGGCTGATGCCGCCCGTACACTACTGCAACGCCTGCTGGAGACCAATAACCGCATCCTGTTGCTGCAATACGGCAAGCAGGAACATGACCACTACGGCCGGCTGCTGGCGCACGCATTTCTTGAAGACGGCGATAACATCGCCGTTTACCTGCTGCAGCAGGGGCTTGCCACGACGCTGGTCGTGCCACCCAACAGCTGGGGTGCAGACTGTTATCAACATGTTGAAGATGAAGCACGCCTCGATCGCAGGGGACTCTGGGCACTGCCTGCTTACCAGCCGCAAGCAGTGCAGTCACTGCCGTTGAGCACCCGTGGATTTCGCATCCTACACGGACAGATCAGCGGGATTCGCACGACAAGGAATACCGTATGGGTCGATATGGATGGCCCACTGGTGCTGCAAGTTTCAAAAAAGGACCTGGTCAATTTTGACTCACTTGAAAGCCTGGTCGGGCAACAGGTGGAAGCCCGTGGCTGGGTCAAGCAGGACCCGAATGGATTGCGCATGAAAATACAACACCCGGCTGCACTGGTTGCCATTACCGGGGCACCGCAACAGCGCTATTAATCATGACCGCTGTCCTGCCTGCGAGTATCTTGCTCGTTGTACTGTGCTGGAGCATCACAGGCTGTGCCACCAATCCGGTCACCGGCAGCAATGATTTCGTGTTGATGTCCGAGGAGCAGGAAATAAGCCTGGGACAACAATACAGCACCGAAATATCTGAAGAGATGCCGGCCTACCGTGACCCTGTGCTGGAAGAACTGGTGCAGCGTGTCGGCAATAATCTGGCACAGCAGAGCCACCGCCCGGGGCTCGACTACCATTTCACCATTGTCGACAGCGCGCAGGTGAATGCCTTTGCTCTGCCCGGCGGTTATATTTACATCACCCGCGGCATGCTTGCCTACCTTAATTCCGAAGCCGAGCTGGCTGCCGTTCTGGGTCACGAGATCGGTCATGTCACGGCACGCCACAGCGTCCGGCAGCAGAGCACCTCTGCAGTTACCGGAATTCTCGGCGCGGTTCTGGCGGCCTCAACCGGCATCCAGGGCGCCGATTCACTCACCAACCTGGCCGGCACTGCCATTGTCCGCGGGTACGGTCGGGAACACGAACTGGAGGCGGATCGCCTGGGTGCAGAATACCTCGCCAGGAGCGGCTATGATCCGGAGGCAATGCTGGAAGTGGTCAGTGTTCTGAAAAACCAGGAAGCCTTTGAAGTTGCCATCGCAAAACAGGAAGGACGCCAGCCCAATGTTTATCACGGCCTGTTTTCAACGCACCCTGATAACGATGCACGTTTCCGCGAGGTTGTTAATGCGGCAAAAAAATACAAGACAGACGGCACCTCACGTATCGGACGCGACAGCTACCTGCTGCGACTGGACGGCCTGACCTTCGGTGACAGCGAAAGTGAAGGCGTGGTTCGGGGCAATCATTTTTATCACAGGGGTCTGGACTTCGCACTAAGCTTTCCACCCGACTGGGAAATAAACAACCAGACCACAAGAGTGATTGCCACGCCAAAGGCTAAAGATGGACTGGTTCAGATGACCATGGCCACGCTCGACCAGCAGCTCACACCAAAGCAGTTTATGCAGCAGCACCTGAAGTCAGGCAAGTTGTCGCGTGGCCAATCCTTCACCGTGAATAGTCTGCAAGGCTATACCGCTGTAGCCATTGGTGACACACCTTATGGACGACGCCAGATCCGTTATGTAGTCGTCTACCGTGATAACAACGCTTATATCTTTGCGGGTACAGCCCGCACGACGGATCAGTTTGGAAGGTATGATGCTGACATAGTGGCCACTGCCAAAAGTTTTCATCCCCTCACTGAAGCAGAAAGGAAACTCGCCACCGAGAAGCGACTGGATATCATCCGTGCACCGAAAGGTGCAACCTGGTCAAGTCTGGCGCAACACTCGCCCATCACCCGCTATCCCGAGGAACAGCTTCGACTGCTGAATGACCAGTATCCGACTGGGGAACCCGTAGAATCGGAGATACTCAAGATTGTGCGTTAAACAGCCGCTTTTTGAATGCGCGCCTCATCTATGGGATTATGAGTGGCTACCCGCCACACAAAAAGAGAACAGCATGAACAAAATCAGCATAATCGGCGCCGGCCGCGTCGGCGAAACAGCTGCACATACACTGGCCCAGCAGGAAGCCTGCAATGAAATCACACTACTGGATATCAGGGAGGGTGCAGCAGCCGGTGCCGCACTGGACATCATGCAATCCGCTTCTTATTTCGGTTTCGACACTCGCGTCACCGGCAGCACTGATCCTGCTGTGCTGCAGGATGCTGACCTGGTCGTCGTTACCGCCGGATCTCCGCGTAAACCGGGTATGTCGCGTAGCGATGTACTGGATATCAACCGCTCCGTCATCGACAGTATTTGCGAGCAAGTACTTGAATTCGCACCCGACACCCTGTTGCTGCTTGTCAGCAATCCGGTCGATGTATTGACATGGCATGCCTGGAAACGAACCGGCTGGGAAAGACATCGGGTATTTGGAATGGCGGGTGTGCTGGATGCCTCACGCATGGCCTGCTTCATTGCCGAAGAGACGGGACTGTCAATCAAGGACATCCATGCAATGGTCATCGGTGGCCACGGTGATTACATGGTGCCACTGACGCGCTTCTGCACCGTCAATGGCGTGCCGGTAAGTACCTTCCTCGACAAGGAAAGTATTGCCCGCATAAACAAGCGTACCCGGCATGCAGGTGCCGAAATACTGGCCCTGCGTCAATTGAGCAGCGCCTATAACGCACCGGCCGCCGCAATTGCCACCATGGTGGACACCATCAGCCATAACCGTCGCCGCGTGCTACCGTGCGTCTGCAACCTGGATGGTGAATATGGGCAGAGCGATATTACTGCCGGCGTTCCAGCCATTATTGGCCGTAATGGCATCGAAAAAATTGTTGAACTGCCACTGGATGACGCTGAACAAGCCGGATTTCAGTCTTCAATCGACAGTATTTGCGTCGACCTGAAAAACCTGAAAAATCTGTAACCGATACTGCAGCCGACAAACACCGGAAATTGCGGCTGCCCGGTTACTAGAATAATTGTTCCGTTGCGCCATCTGCCGCACCGTGCGCACCACTGCCACCAAGATCATCACTGCTCTGCAGTGGCACATTCTCTTCCCGAAAGGTTTCAAACACCGCGTCGCTTTGTCCGCTGCCTGCGAGCAGCCCGGTTGCCGGATCAATGCGCACCGTTACCAGTCCGGGTGGAGGCTGCCGTTTTTGTTCCTCAACACCTTCCAAGGCAACCGCCATATAGTCAATCCACATGGGCAATGCCGAACGGCCACCTGTTTCACCACGCCCCAGTGGTTCAAGCTTGTCAAAACCCACCCAGGCAGTTGCCACAAGCGCATGATTGAATCCTGAAAACCAGCCATCCTTCTGGTCATTGGTAGTGCCCGTTTTACCAGCCAGGTCTGTCCTGCCGAGTACGCGTGCCTTGCGCCCGGTACCTCGCTGGATCACATCCTGCATCATGGACGTCATCAGCCAGTCATTCTGTGGCGTCAATACCTGTGGCGCAAGGTTGACCGCATCCTCACCAGACTCTTCGGATACCTCGATCGATTCCGAACACTGCGGACAGGCAATCGGTGGATTGGCAGTAAAAATCACTTCACCTGATGGATCGGAAATACTGTGAATAAAATAAGGTTCAATCAGGTAACCGCCATTTGCAAGCACTGCATAGGCACGTGCCACCTGTAACGGGGTGACGGATGCACTCCCCAGCGCCAGGGTCAGATCGTTGGGCAGTTGATCGGCGGTAAAACCAAAGCGCTGCGCATACTCGACGACATAGCTGGCCCCTATCGCACGCAAAATACGTATCGAAACGAGATTGCGTGACCGGTACAGTGCTTCTCGCAGTCGTGTAGGACCATAGAACTGGCCGCTGTAATTTTCGGGTCGCCAGGTTGATTCGAGATTGGGATCATCAAACACGACCGGCGCATCATTGATCATGCTGGCGGGTGTAAATCCTTTCTCCAGTGCTGCTGAATAGACCACCGGCTTGAAGCTGGAACCGGGTTGGCGCTTTGCCTGAGTGACACGATTAAACTTGCTTTGCTTGAAGTCAAAGCCACCGACCAGGGCGACAATCGCCCCATCTTCCGGACGCAAGGAAACCAGTGCTCCCTCGATCTTCGGAATCTGCGTCAAATCCCAGTCGCCCTCTTCCTGCTGCTGTACCCGGATCACATCACCCACCGCCAGGATGTCACTGGCCTGTTTCGGCGACTTGCCCATGCGATTTGCGCTTATGTATGGCCGCGCCCAGGATAACCCCTCCCAACCGATCGTGACGAGTTCCTGATCCTGCACTAGCACCTCGACACTCTTCTCAGCCACACTGGTCACCAGTCCGGCAGCCAGACCACCCAACACTGGGAAATCATCCAGCAGCGCAGGCAAGTCTTCAGGGGGTATGTCTTCAAGATCAAAATGAGCCTCGACACCTCGAAATCCATGACGCCGGGAGTATGCTATGAGAGACTTGCGCAGTGCCTGGTTAGCCGCCTCCTGGTGTTTCACATCCAGCGTGGTTATGACCTCATAGCCAGAGGTATAAACCGACTTGCCATAAATATTGACCATCTCCCGGCGCACCATTTCAGCAACGTAAGGAGCGCTGACTTCCGCCTTTACCTTATACAGGGATGCATTATCCGGCTCTGCAATAGCCGATTCATAGGCTGCCAGGTCAATATAACCAAGCTTCTTCATGCGACCGAGAATGTAATTACGCCGTTCAAGTGTCTCTGCCGGACTGTTGATCGGGTTGACTCGGGACGGCGCCTTCGGCAATGCGGAGATGGTTGCCATTTGAGCAACGGAAAGCTCATTAAGACTCTTGTCGTAATACACTTGCGCCGCTGCCCCAACACCGTAGGCATGGTGGCCAAGATAGATCTTGTTTAGGTACAGCTCCAGGATTTCATCCTTGTCAAGCGACTTTTCAATCTTGAATGCCAGCAGGATCTCAGTGAGCTTGCGCCAATAGGTCTTTTCTGTTGACAGGAAAAAGTTTCGAGCCACCTGCATGGTGATAGTACTGGCCCCGCGGCGTTTCTTGCCGGTGAGCACCAGTTCAACCGCAGCACTCATCAACCCCGGCACATCAATGCCGGAGTGATCGAAGAAGTGATCGTCCTCAGCGGCGAGGAAAGCATGTACCAGCGTCTGCGGTACTTCATCGATATTCACGGGCGTACGCCGCTTGTCACCAAACTCGGCCAGAATACGCCGGTCACGTGAGTAGATACGCAAGGGTTCCTGTAACTGCACCTCGCGCAGCACTTCGATGGAAGGTAGTTGCGGCTCTATTCTCAGGTAAATAACTGTAGCAAGTGCTGCGATGGCGACACTGCCCAAGAGAAATAGATAGACTAAAAAACGTCCGATACGGCGTAATATCATAGCAGCGTCAAAAACCTGTGATCAGTTTCAAAGAAATGTTGTGTATCAAGCCATATAAAGTAAATCAGCACAACGAACAACACCGCGAATATTGATTTTCTCTCAACATTAATGGCGACTGTCCGATAATGAGTAACATAACATTTGTTTTACATTCGCATTTGTTGACAAACAGTTGGCTTTGCACTCTAATGCGGCGAACTACCTTTGTTGTTCAACACTGGGTAACTAAAAGGAAATATTGTGCCGATTGCGCAACTTTTTAAACGGACCAAACCACCGTTAATTGGTTTGGATATCAGTTCCACGGCAGTGAAACTGCTGGAACTCAGTCGCAGCGGCTCACGCTACCGTGTTGAAAGCTACGCTGTCGAACCCCTGCCACCCAACTCAGTTGTCGAAAAGAATATAACTGATGTTGACGCCGTAGGTGAAGCTGTCCGGCGCGCGGTAAAACGATCCGGCACCCGTACCCGACATGCCGCCGTTGCCGTTGCCGGCTCATCCACCATAAGCAAGATCATCTCCATGCCAGGCGGTCTTAATGAAGATGACATGGAAGCCCAGATTGAACTGGAAGCTGACCAGTACGTTCCTTACCCGCTCGAGGAAGTAAACATCGATTTTGAGGTCCTTGGACCATCCGAGAAAAACCCCGATACAGTCGATGTACTATTGGCAGCATGCCGTAGCGAAAACGTGGACCTGCGCAGTGCGGCTGTCGAAACCGGCGGTGTCGGCACACAGATTATGGATGTTGAGTCGTTCGCGAGTGAAAATGCCTTCGCACTGCTGACAGATCAGCTGCCGAATCAGGGTATTGGAAAAACCGTTGCCGTCATCGATGTTGGTGCAACCATGACGACCCTGAACGTTATGCATGATCTTAAAAGTATCTACACACGCGATACCGTCTTTGGCGGCAAGCAGTTAACAGAAGAAATCATGCGCCGCTATGGCCTGTCATATGAAGAAGCCGGCATGGCAAAGCGACAGGGCGGTCTGCCGGAAAACTACCAAACAGATGTACTCGAACCCTTCAAGGAAGCCATGGTACAGCAGGCAAGTCGCTCACTACAATTCTTCTACTCGTCCAGCCCGCACAGCAAGGTCGACCACATCGTACTGGCTGGCGGCAGCGCCTCCATACCAGGGGTGGATGAAATGATCCAGGAAAAACTTGGTGTCGAAACCACGATCGCCAACCCGTTTGCGTCCATGTCATTGTCTGCTCGCGTGAAGCCACAAACACTCAGCAATGATGCACCCGCACTATTGATTGCCTGCGGACTGGCCTTGAGGAGCTTCGACTGATATGGCGCGTATTAACCTACTGCCCTGGCGTGAGGAACTGCGCAAACAGAAACAACAGGAGTTCGGCATTACGGCCATCAGCTCCATTGTTATCGCAGGCCTGATCGTGTTGCTGGCTCATTTTCATGTCGAAGGCATGATTAACGACCAGAACCAGCGCAACACCTATCTGCAAAGCGAAATCGACGTTCTGAACAAACGCATCGGCCGCATACGCGAACTCGAGTCGATGAAAGACAACCTGCTGGCACGTATGAATGTTATTCAGGAACTGCAAAGCAGCCGCCCGGAAAGCGTCCACCTGATGGACGAGATGGTAAGAACCTTACCGGATGGTGTACACCTGAAAACATTCCAGCAAAAGAACAAGGCTCTGACAATGACAGGTATCGCCGAGTCAAATGCACGAGTTTCAGATTATATGCGTGAAATCGACACCTCTGAATGGTTTACCAACCCAAGTCTCGATGTGATCAAGACGACTGAAGCCAAACGCCGGCGAATAGCCAATTTCACCCTGCGCGGTAGCCAGAAAGCTCGTCAGCCAATCAACGATACTGCCCAGGCAACGCCATGAATATGAATATAAACGAACTGGACCTGGCTGATGTTGCCCGCTGGCCGACCGCAGCACGTGCGGTGGTTATCCTGTTCCTGATGGGTGGCGTCATTTTTCTGGGCTACTGGTTTCATACCAAGGATCAACTGGTTGAATTGAAGAGCGCCGAGGAAAAAGAAGAAGGCCTGAAGGTCATATTCGAAACCAAGGCAAGACAGGCCGCCAACCTTGAAGCCTACGAGAAGCAACTCGAAGAAATGCGTGAATCGTTCGGTGCCATGCTGCGGCAGCTGCCAAACCAGACAGAGGTAGCGGACCTGCTGGTCGATGTATCCCAGACGGGACTGGCCAGCGGGCTTGAGTTTGAACTATTTCAACCACGCGCCGAGGTGCCGAAAGAATTCTATGCGGAAATGCCGATCAGCATCCGCGTAATTGGCGGTTATCACGAATTTGGTGAATTCGTTAGTGGAGTTGCTGCCCTGCCACGCATCGTGACTATTCATGATGTCAGCATCGGCCGGATTGGTAATTCTGGTCTGCTGGGTATGAA
Organism: uncultured Gammaproteobacteria bacterium; assembly: GCA_963753755.1. Lineage (GTDB taxonomy): Bacteria > Pseudomonadota > Gammaproteobacteria > UBA9214 > UBA9214 > UBA9214. The sequence continues at coordinate 277,239 of CAVWDM010000005.1, read as the reverse complement.
TTTGACTGCCAAGACCTATCGCTATATCGAGGATGACGAAGCGACTGACGGAGGGGATATCTGATGACTGAAAACCGCCGTTACGTGACGCGCTGGCTGACCATTGCCTTCCTGAGCGGCAACCTGCTGGCTTGCGCGGATAATCCGAACGCTGACCTGGAAGACTACGTCAGAACAGTCAAGAGCCAGCAGAAATCAAACATTGAACCATTGCCCGAGTTCCAGCCATACGAGTCATTCACGTACCAGGCAGCAGATCTTCGTGACCCGTTTACCGAACCCACATTTTCACATACCAGGGCAGTTAGCAGTGTCCCCAGCAACAACGGCATAAAACCTGATTTTGACAGACCCAGCGAACCACTCGAGGAGTTTCCTCTCGACAGCCTGCGCATGGTGGGCACACTGGAGCAACGTGAAGACCAGTGGGCACTGATTAATGATACAGATGGCACCATTCATCGAGTACAACCCGGTAACTATGCGGGCCAGAATCACGGAAAGATAACACGCATCACGGACTTTGAGGTTGAACTTACAGAAATCGTGCCTGATGGTATCGGTGGCTGGATAGAGCGCCAGTCATCAATAGCAATCAGCGAATAATCCCACAGGGTGAAATCAATGATCGGAAACTTGCCAGACCGCTTGCCTACAAGCGAACCAACAATGATGCAAACCATCAAACATCACAGCCACAGGATGTGGCGTAGTGTGCTTGTCGCAGGCTGTCTGTTTGCCAGTTCTATTACACCTGCCGGGGCTGCCGACCCGACTACCGGAAATACGCTGCAGTCCGTTGACTTTGCGGAGCTCCCAGGCAACAAGGCACAAATCACCCTGACGCTTAGCAAACCCGCTCCCGCACCGTTGAGCTTCACCATTGATAATCCAGCGCGCATTGCCCTGGACTTCCCGGATACCGGCAACGGTCTGCAACAGCGCTCGCAAAGCATTGGCATTGGCATGGCCGAGAGCATAACGGCCGTTGAGGCACAGAATCGCACCCGTGTCGTCGTCAACCTGGTAGACATGGTTCCCTACGAGGCGCGTTCAGAGGGCAACAAGGTGATTCTGGTGGTGCAGAACGCGGGCGGCGAATTATCTGAAGCAGCTGCCGTTGCATCACGTGCAACCGGTAGTGGTTCCGACACCATCACTAACATTGATTTCCGTCGTGGCGAAGATGGCCAGGGCCGGATCATTGTCAACCTCTCGGACCCATCCATCCCGGTTGACATGCAGCAGCAGGGTGGCAAGGTCATTGTCGATTTCTACCGCGCACAGTTGCCGGAAGAGCTGGAACGCCGGCTTGATGTGCTTGATTTTGCAACACCGGTGAAAACCATTGATACCTACACCCGTGGTAACAATGTCCACATGGTGATCACTCCCATGGGCGATTATGATTACCTGGCCTACCAATCAAACAATCAGTTCACCATAGAGGTAAAAGCGCTGACCAAGGAACAGGTCGAAGCCAGCAAGAAGGATGAATTCGGCTACTCGGGTGAACGACTGTCACTAAATTTTCAGGATATCGAGGTCCGCTCCGTATTGCAGCTAATTGCAGACTTTACAGGCATCAACGTCGTCGTCAGTGACACCGTTAATGGCAGCCTGACGCTGCGATTGAAGAATGTTCCCTGGGATCAGGCCCTTGATATCATCCTCAAGACCAAGGGATTGGCGATGCGCCAGAGCGGCAATGTGATGCTGGTTGCACCCAGTGAAGAAATTGCCGCGCGAGAAAAACTGGAACTGGAATCTCAGAAACAAATCGAGGAACTGGAACCACTGTATTCAGAATTTATCCAGGTCAACTATGCAAAGGCATCGGATCTGGCATCATTGTTAAAGAGTACCGACACCACGCTGATGTCCGATCGCGGCATGGTAACCACCGATGAGCGCACCAATACACTGCTGGTACAGGATACGGCCGCTAAACTGGTAGAAGTCAGACAGCTGGTCGCTACCCTGGATATACCGGTCAGACAGGTACTGATCGAGTCACGCATCGTGATAGCCAGTAATGACTTTTCCAGAGATCTCGGTGTCAAGTTTGGCTGGAGCAAGCGAACCACATTCAACGATGACAAAGTCATTGCTGTGGGTGGTACCCTCAACAGCATCACCGGCAACAACGTTATCGATCCGGGGTTTTCACCTGATGGACTGCTGGTAGACCTTCCGGTTATTGGCGCCACCAGCTCCATTGGTCTCGCTGTCGGCAAGATCGGCAGCTATATGCTCAACCTGGAACTCACCGCTATGGAAGCAGAGGGCCAGGGCGAGGTTATCTCAAGCCCAAGGGTACTGACATCCAACCAGAAAACAGCCTTCATTCAATCCGGTGTCGAGATACCCTACCAGGAAGCGACCTCGAGTGGCGCCACCTCGGTTTCTTTCAAGGATGCCGTGCTGGAGCTGAAAGTTACCCCACAGATCACGCCGGATGATCGCATCATCATGGACCTGGATGTCAAGAAGGACAGTGTCGGCGAAATCTTCCTTGGCGTACCCAGTATCGATACCAACGAGGTCTCTACCCAGGTACTGGTCGACAACGGCGAGACGCTGGTACTTGGTGGCATCTATGAACAGGAGAAGATCGAGGAGATAGACCGCGTACCGTTCTTCGGTTCACTGCCACTGGTTGACTGGATGTTCAAGAACACCTCCATTACCAATGACAAGGCAGAATTACTGATATTCGTGACACCCAAGATCGTCAAGGAAGACCTCAATATCTAGTCACATCATGCTGGCAGCACTTGCCAGCAAGCACATAATCTGTCATATCTGCCCGGCATGAATACGCCGGGCAGTTTGTTTCTGACGGGGCCAATGGGTGCCGGAAAATCCACCATTGGACGACAACTGGCAAAACAGCTTGCTCTGCCTTTCCTCGACAGTGATCACGAGATCGAGTCACGGACCGGAGTGGACATCCCGCTGATATTTGAACTGGAAGGCGAGAGCGGCTTCCGTAAACGTGAGGCGGTAGTCATCGATGAACTGACCCGTCTACCCAACATCCTGCTTGCAACCGGCGGGGGCGCGGTACTGGATCCTGCCAACAGGGAACACCTGAAGGCACGTGGACGGGTTATCTATCTGCATGCCTCTGTTAATCAGCAGCTCAAACGCACCCGCAAAGACCGCAACCGCCCGTTGTTGCAAACCGATAACCCGCGCGCAAAACTTGAAGAACTGATGGCGGTTCGCGACCCCCTCTATCGTGAAATCGCTGACCTGGTCATCGACACTGATGGCATGCGGGTACGCGACGTGGTTAGTAAAATCATGCGGCAACTGGGATAACCTACTCATTCAAAGGGGTATTTACTGCGTCAGAATAGCCTACCCGGCGGGCAGGCCCGATGTAGCTGAGCACTTCACACCGCGCGGGGCGCGTAAATACCCTCATGAACGAGTGCCGGACACTGTTTTTTGCTCTCGGCTATCATTTTTAGATATGCTGGGCCGGTCGACACATCAGACTATTTACACATGAAAACCCTGACAGTTGAACTCGGTAGCCGCAGCTACCCCATACATATCGGGCAGCAATTACTTGACCATGCAGGTTTGCTGACCCCGCACATACACAGCCGTCAGGTGATGATAGTCAGCAATGATACTGTTGCGCCCCTGTATCTGGAGAACGTCAGACAACAGTTGTCGAATTTCGACACAGCAGCTGTCATTCTTCCCGATGGTGAGCAGTACAAGAATCTCGATACCCTGAATACCATTTTCACAGCCTTGCTGGAACGGCGATTCAATCGCGACTGCACACTGGTCGCCCTGGGCGGTGGTGTTATCGGAGATATCACCGGTTTTGCCGCCGCCAGTTATCAGCGCGGCGTGGCATTCCTGCAGATACCAACAACCCTGCTGGCCCAGGTGGACTCCTCAGTCGGCGGTAAAACCGGCGTAAATCATACGCTGGGAAAGAACATGATCGGCGCCTTTCACCAGCCCGGTTGCGTCATCATCGACACCGATACCCTTGATACCCTTGATGATCGTCAACTCTCGGCCGGTCTCGCGGAAGTAATCAAATACGGTCTGATCCGCGATGCCGGTTTTTTTGACTGGCTGGAAACCAGCATGAGCGCACTACGGTCGCGCGACAAACAGGCACTGGCTTATGCCATTGAACGCTCCTGTTCCATCAAGGCAGAAATCGTCGCCGCCGATGAACACGAGAGCGGGCAGCGTGCCCTGCTGAACCTGGGGCACACCTTTGGCCATGCCATAGAAACTGGCACCGGCTATGGTAACTGGCTGCACGGCGAGGCTGTCGCAACCGGCATGCTGATGGCTGCTGATTTATCGGCACGCCATGGGTGGGTGTCAGCTGAAATGGTGCAACGCACTAAAGAATTGCTGCAACAAGCCGGACTACCCACCTCACCGCCACCCGAAATGGATGAAGCACAGTTCCTGGAATTAATGTCAATTGACAAAAAGGTTGTCAGGGGTGAACTGCGTCTGGTCCTGCTGAAAGCGATTGGTGACGCCACCGTCACGGGTGACTTCAAGCCAGATCTGCTTGGCGAGACACTCAGATCTGCGGCCTGAATTCGTGAGCACGCCAGCGGCAACCGGTCATGGCAACACGCTTGCGCCCTATGCAGCCAATCCCGCCTGCAGCAGGGGCCGCCAGCATGCCGAGCCCGCACCGGTCTACCGCAGTGAATATCAACGTGATCGAGACCGTATCATTCACTCGGCCGCTTTCCGTCGCCTGGAGTACAAAACCCAGGTATTTGTCAACCACGAGGGCGACCTGTTTCGCACCCGACTGACGCATTCCATAGAAGTTGCCCAGGTTGCACGCTCGATTGCGCGTGCACTGCGGGTCAATGAAGACCTGACCGAAGGCATTGCCCTGGCACATGACCTCGGTCATACACCGTTCGGACATGCAGGTCAGGATGCACTCAATACCTGCATGAAAGACTACGGCGGCTTTGAACACAACCTGCAATCGCTGCGCGTCATTGATGAACTCGAAGAACGTTATGCAGAGTTCCCTGGCCTGAACCTCACATTTGAAACCCGTGAAGGCATACTCAAGCACTGCTCGCTGAAAAATGCACTGGCTCTGGGGGAAATCGGCCGGCGCTTTATAGAAAAACTTCAACCCTCGCTGGAAGCGCAACTGACCAACCTCGCCGACGAAATCGCATATAACAGTCACGATGTCGATGACGGCCTGCGTTCCGGCTTGATTGACGTCGATGAGTTGGCAGACGTCGCGCTGTTTCAGGAACAGTACGATCAGGTACGATCACTGTACCCGGATCTTGCGCCACGACGTACAATTCATGAGGTGGTACGCCGACTGATAGGTTGCCAGGTCATTGACCTTGTCGAGACCAGCATGGTGAACCTGAAACGGGCCAGCCCGGAAAACAGTGATGACGTGCGCCACCATGATGGAGCGCTCATCTCCTTCAGCAACAGCATGCGCGAGAAAAACCTGGAATTGAAGCGCTTCCTGCGTACCCGCCTCTACCGGCATTACCGCGTTCACCGCATGAGCGCAAAGGCTGCCCGCACCATTACCGCCCTGTTTGAAGCCTACATTGATGACCCGCGACTCATGCCGATCGAGGCACAGCAACACGTCAGCCAGCTTGAATCGATTAATGGCAGACATGGACGCGCCCGCGCTGTTGCCGATTATGTCGCCGGAATGACAGACCGTTATGCCATTTCCGAATATGAACGCACCTTCAACCCGGCACTATAGATAAAGCTAAATGGAAACCCTGTTGCCCAGTCACTTGCCTTCATTCGTGTCCACGCCCCCTAACCGCTAGTTTATTACCATGCGAATTTACATGCAGATCCCGCCCGAGGGTAACAAGGCACCCCGTTACTATCATTTGCATCTACAGGAAGACCTGCTTGAAGGCTGGACGCTGATTCGTGAATGGGGCTACCAGGGCGCCTCAGGACGACTGAAGCGTGAGCACTTTGCAAACCACGAGGCCGCCGAGGCGGCCCTGCTGAAAAGTCGTGATGAACAAATTCAGCGCGGTTATCGTGTTGTCTTCATGCAGGCGCAGCCACAATAATGGCAGATAGCCTGTTTCCATACCCCTGAAAGTAAAAGGGAAAAACACACCAGCTCAAATTGAACCAGTGGCCGTCCGGCGCTATACTGTTTGGCCTTTTGGCTGTAGCTCGTATGCGCAGGTATAGCATCAGCCCAACTAGGATCACGCGGCTTCGACTTAATGTAATTTAAAGGTATTTCCAATGACCACTGGCACACTGCCTCCTATTCAGGGCCTGTACGACCCTGCCAATGAACATGATGCCTGTGGTGTCGGCTTTGTCGCCAACGTCAAAGGCCGTAAAAGCCATGAAATTGTCAAGCAAGGTCTGCGCATCCTGGAAAACCTGACCCATCGTGGTGCGGTTGGCGCCGACCCCCATGCCGGTGACGGTGCCGGCTTGCTGATCCAGATTCCGGATGTCTTTCTGCGTGAAGAATGCGATGCACTCGGGATCAGCCTGCCGGAGCCCGGCAATTATGGTGTCGGCATGCTGTTCCTGCCACAACCACAGACCACGCGCAGCCATTGTGAACGACTGATCGAGCAGACTATCTGCGAAGAAGGCCAGCAACTGCTTGGCTGGCGCGATGTCCCGACCAACAATGCAGGTCTCGGCGAAAGCGTTAAGCTTGTAGAGCCAGTTATCCGCCAGGTATTTATCAGCCGTGCTGACAACTGCCCGACGACTGATGACTTTGAACGCAAGCTTTTTATCATCCGCAAACGCGTAGAAAATGCAATCCGCGAATCCGGGCTCGAGGGCAGTGAATGTTTTTATGTCCCGTCCATGTCCACCCGCACGCTCTGTTACAAGGGCATGCTGCTGGCCAACCAGGTTAACAACTACTACGCGGATCTGAATGACTCTCGCGTAACCACTGCACTGGCGCTGGTACACCAGCGTTTTTCAACCAACACCTTTCCCTCGTGGGATCTTGCTCACCCGTTCCGCATGATCGCCCATAACGGCGAAATCAATACCATGCGCGGCAATATCAACTGGATGAATGCCCGCCGCCACTCCATGGCCTCCGAACTCTTCGGCGATGACCTGCAAAAACTCTGGCCGCTGATTGCCGAGGGTCAGTCCGACTCTGCCTGCTTTGACAACGCCTTGGAGCTGCTGGTGACCGGTGGCTACTCCATGGCACACGCCATGATGCTGCTGATCCCCGAAGCCTGGTCCGGCAATCCGTTGATGGATGAAAAACGCCGGGCATTTTATGAATACCATGCCGCCGTCATGGAACCCTGGGATGGTCCGGCCGCCGTGGCCTTTACCGATGGCCGCCAGATTGGCGCTACCCTGGACCGCAACGGACTGCGACCAGCGCGCTATCTGATAACCAGTGATGACCTGGTCGTGATGGCCTCGGAAATGGGTGTGCTGGATATTCCGGAAGAACACATTGTCAAGAAATGGCGGTTACAACCCGGCAAGATGTTCCTGATCGACATGGAACAGGGACGCATCATCGATGACGTGGAACTCAAAGACAACCTTGCTGGCCGCCAGCCTTACCAGCAGTGGTTACAGAAAACACAGATTCGTCTGGAGAATCTGCCGGGCGAAATCAGCCCGATGACACCGGATACCGACACCTTGCTCGACAGGCAGCAGGCCTTTGGTTATACACAGGAAGACATCAAGTTCCTGATGACACCCATGGCAGTGACGGGACAGGAAGCCATCGGCTCCATGGGCGCAGACAACCCGGTGGCCGTACTCTCCAACAGGTCCAAACCACTGGCAAATTACTTCAAGCAGAACTTCGCCCAGGTTACCAATCCACCAATCGACCCGATCCGCGAAGAGCTGGTGATGTCGCTGGTCTCCCTGATCGGCCCGCGCCCGAACCTGCTGGGTCATGAATCTGCCGGTGAGCACAAGCGTCTTGAAGTCAGCCAGCCGATCCTGACCAATACCGATATCGAGCGTATCCGCCATATTGAGGATCACACCGCAGGCGCCTTCCGCACACGCACTATTGATATCTGCTATCCGGCCAGCCAGGGCGCTGAGGGCATGCAATCCGCACTGGATGCAATCTGCCAGCAGGCCGAACAATCTGTTGCTGAAGGCTTCAATATCCTGATCCTCTCCGACCGTAGCACCGATATCGACCACATTGCCATCCCGGCACTGCTGGCAACGTCCGCCGTCCATCACCACCTGGTGCGAACCGGGCTGCGCACGGCAACCGGACTGGTCATTGAAACCGGTGCCGCACGCGAGGTGCACCAGTTCGCGACCCTCGCCGGTTACGGTGCAGAAGCCATCAACCCGTACCTTGCCTTCGAAACACTGGCCTCTGTCCGTGAGCAGTTCCATGAAAAACTGGATGATCACGAAATCCAGAAGCGCTATATCAAGGCCATAGGCAAGGGACTGTTCAAGGTCATGTCGAAGATGGGCATTTCCACCTACCAGTCCTATTGCGGCGCACAGATCTTTGACGCCGTGGGCCTCAATACAACGTTTATTGACAAGTACTTCACGGGAACGGCAACGACCATTGAAGGCATTGGCCTGCAGCAGGTAGCTGCTGAAACCGTGCGCTGGCACCAAGACGCCTACAGCGATGCGCCCATCTACCAACACAGCCTGGACGTGGGCGGTGACTACGCCTTCCGGCTGCGTGGTGAGGACCACATGTGGACACCCGACAGTATTTCCAGACTGCAGCACGCCACCCGTGCCAACGATGCCGGCACCTTCCGGGAATTTGCACAGCTGGTGAACGACCAGAACAAGCGCCTGCTGAACCTGCGTGGACTGTTCGAGTTCAATTTCAGCAACGAGCCCGTGCCGCTGGACGAGGTGGAACCGGCCAGGGAAATTGTCAAACGCTTCTCCACCGGCGCCATGTCATTCGGCTCCATCTCCTACGAGGCACACTCGACACTGGCCGTTGCCATGAACCGCATCGGTGGCAAATCCAATACCGGCGAAGGCGGTGAACAGCCGGAGCGCTTCAAGACACTGGAAAACGGTGATTCAAAACGCTCGGCTATCAAGCAGGTGGCTTCCGGCCGTTTTGGTGTCACCACGGAATACCTGGTGAATGCCGATGTCATCCAGATCAAGATGGCCCAGGGTGCCAAGCCCGGTGAAGGTGGACAACTACCGGGCCACAAGGTGGATGCCACCATTGCACAGGTACGCCACTCGACACCCGGTGTCGGCCTGATCTCGCCACCGCCACATCACGACATCTATTCCATCGAAGACCTGGCACAACTCATCCACGATTTGAAGAACGTCAATCCGCAGGCCGACATCAGTGTCAAGCTGGTTGCCGAGGTAGGCGTGGGCACAGTTGCTGCCGGTGTCTCCAAGGCACATGCCGACCATGTCACCATTGCAGGTTTTGACGGTGGCACCGGCGCCAGCCCGTTAACATCCATCAAGCACGCCGGTTCGCCCTGGGAAATCGGTCTTGCCGAGACCCACCAGACACTGGTGCTGAATAACCTGCGCAGCCGCATCGCTGTTCAGGTGGATGGCGGCATGCGCACCGGACGTGACGTCATCGTCGGCGCACTGCTCGGTGCCGACGAGTTCGGTTTTGCCACGGCCCCATTGATCGTCGAGGGCTGCATCATGATGCGCAAGTGCCACCTCAACACCTGCCCGGTCGGTGTTGCCACCCAAGATCCGGAACTGCGCAAGCGCTTCACCGGCAAGCCGGAACACGTGGTGAACTATTTCTTCTTCGTCGCAGAGGAAATCCGCGAACTGATGGCACAACTGGGATTCCGCAAATTCGATGACATGATTGGTCAGTCGCAGCACCTGAACATGCGCAAGGCCATCGATCACTGGAAGGCAAAGGGACTGGACTTCTCGCGCATCCTGCACAAGCCGGAAGCAGATCCCGGGGTCGGTATCTATCACACCGGGATACAGGATCACGGACTCGGCAAGGCGCTCGACAATGAGTTGATCAGACTGTCGAAAAACGCGCTGGACAACGGGACACCGGTAAAAATCGACCTGCCGGTACGTAATACCAACCGTACAGTGGGCGCCATGCTTTCCGGCCAGGTCGCACGGCGCTATGGTCATGTCGGGCTGCCGGAAGACACCATCAGCATCACCCTGCACGGCATTGCCGGTCAAAGTTTTGGTGCCTTTGTTGCCCGCGGCATCAGCATGGAACTGATCGGCGAAGGCAACGACTATGTCGGCAAGGGTCTCAGTGGCGGCCGCCTGGTAGTCTACCCGCCAAGCGCAACGCCCATCGTTGCCGAGGAAAATATCATCGTCGGTAACACGGTCCTGTACGGTGCCATCAGCGGTGAATGTTATTTCCGCGGCGTCGCCGGTGAACGCTTCGCTGTACGCAACTCCGGCGCAACTGCAGTCGTTGAAGGTGTCGGCGATCATGGCTGCGAATACATGACCGGCGGTATCGTCGTGGTACTCGGTGAATCCGGACGCAACTTTGCAGCCGGCATGAGCGGCGGCATCGCCTACGTACTGGATGAACGCGGCGACTTTGACCAGCGCTGCAACCTCGCCATGGTTGAACTGGAACCGATCCCGGCGGAAGACGAGGCACTCGAACAACTGGACCACCAGGGCGGTGACCTCGAGACCCATGGACGTGTCGATATCAGTCACGATATGACACGCTACGATGCCCTGCGTCTGCATCGACTCATCGAGAAACACGTGCACTACACCGACAGCGCACGCGGCCGCAAGATACTGGATAACTGGAATGAATATTTACCGAAATTCGTCAAGGTCATGCCGGTTGACTACCGGCGCGCCCTGCAGGACATGCAGGCCGCCCAAACTGCAACTTCGCACGCTGCCAAGGGAGGACTCTAGGTATGGGTAAGCCAACCGGTTTCCTCGAATACGAGCGAATTGACCGCAGCTATGCACCTGCTGCAGATCGCGTCCAGAATTACAGGGAGTTTGTCATCCCGCTGCAGGAAAGCGAATTGAGCCAGCAAGGTGCGCGCTGCATGGACTGTGGAATTCCCTTTTGTCATCAGGGCTGCCCGGTCAATAACATTATTCCGGACTGGAATGACCTGGTGTACCAGGGCCGATGGCAGCAAGCATTGCAGATACTGCATTCAACCAACAACTTCCCGGAATTTACCGGCCGTATCTGTCCTGCGCCCTGCGAGGCCGCCTGCACACTGAACATCGATGACAACCCCGTCACCATCAAGACGATTGAGTGTGCAATTGTCGACAAGGCCTGGGAACAGGGCTGGATCAAGCCGCAGATCGCGGTTCACAAGACCGGCAAGCGGGTTGCCGTTGTCGGTTCCGGTCCCGCCGGCATGGCCTGTGCCCAGCAACTGGCACGCGCCGGACACGACGTGGAACTGTTCGAGAAAAACGACCGCATCGGCGGACTGTTGCGCTACGGCATTCCTGACTTCAAGATGGAAAAGCACATCATTGACCGCCGCATGGCGCAGATGCAGGCAGAAGGTATCAAGTTTCACACCGGCGCAAATATCGGTGTCAGCATGGCGGCAAAAGAGTTACTGGAGCAGTTCGATGCCGTGGTGCTGAGCGGCGGTTCCGAACACAGTCGTGACCTGGAGGTTCCGGGGCGGGATCTGGATGGCGTGCATTTCGCCATGACCTTTTTACCGCAACAGAACAAGCGCAACGCCGGTGACCTTATTGACGAGATTGCCTCGATTACCGCCACCGGCAAGCGGGTCATTGTCATCGGCGGTGGTGATACTGGTTCGGACTGTATCGGCACATCATTCCGGCAGGGCGCAGTATCTGTCACGCAACTGGAAATCCTGCCGCAGCCCCCGGAAAAGGAAAACAAGGGGCTGACCTGGCCCAACTGGCCAAACAAAATGCGCACCTCAAGCTCCCAGGATGAAGGTGCCGTTCGTGAGTGGTCGGTCGCCACCAAGTCCATTGAAGGTACACAGGGCAAGGTCACCGCCATCAACTGTATACGTCTGAACTGGACACAGGGTGACAATGGCCAGTGGAAAATGGAAGAGATCCCCGGCAGTGAATTTCAACTGCAGGCTGATCTGGTATTGCTGGCGATGGGTTTTGTACATCCGGTACACGAGGGCATGTTGAAAGAACTCGGCGTGGAACTTGATCCACGCGGTAATGTGCAGGCCGACACCGAGCAGTACCAGACATCCTTAGACAAGGTATTCACCGCCGGTGATATGCGCCGAGGGCAGTCGCTGGTCGTGTGGGCCATTCGGGAAGGGCGGCAGTGTGCCCGCGCCGTGGATGAGTATTTGATGGGTAGTTCTGAATTACCCAGATAATTTGTAGCCTTTAACTTAGTCGCATTTTTCTGTTTTTGTTTTCGCACTAAAGAGCGAGATGTTTTTTACCCTTCTGTTTCGCCCATTCGGGCGAGGTACTTTCTCTTGAGTGCCCAAGAGAAAGTACCCAAAGAGAAGGGCAGCCCGGCTGCACTCATCGGCTACGCCGATCCCCTCCGTTCCTCGCCATTCCGGGGGCGCGCACAACTCGCGATCTCGCTGCGCTCGATTCGCTCAAACAGGGTGCGCACCTTGATCCCGGACTGGCTGCGGTACTCGGTGAGTGCAAACGGGTAAGTGTGGTTGGGTTTGGGGGGTAGATTTTACCTACCCGTCTGGCGCAGCCGAGCATCGCAGTAAAGCCCGGATGACGCTCGCGCCCTGTTTGAGCGCAGCGAGTTGCGCGAGCGCCGGGCTTTACGAGAAGAGCAGGAAACCCGCGTAGCGGGCAAGCCTCCGGGATCGCCTTTCTTTTGGGTACTTTTCTTTGGCGGAGCAAAGAAAAGTACCTCGCCCTATTGGGCGAAATAAATGTATAAAACAACCCCCAACAAACAAACACAATCCGGGCAGTAAAAATCGCCACTTACGAAAACACCCATCCCCGCATACAATACCCCCATGCAACCACTCCAGAACGACCGACTCATCCGTGCCCTGCTGCGCCAACCGGTAGATGTCACACCGGTATGGATGATGCGCCAGGCAGGACGTTACCTCCCGGAATATCTCAGGGTCCGCAAACAGGCCGGCAGCTTCATGGCCCTGTGCACCAACCCCGAACTCGCCTGCGAGGTGACACTACAACCACTGGAACGCTTTCCACTGGACGCCGCCATCCTGTTCTCCGACATCCTCACCATTCCCGACGCCATGGGACTTGGCCTGTACTTCGAGGAAGGGGAAGGCCCACGCTTTAAGAAACCCGTGCGTTCGGCGGCCGATGTCAATGCACTGGGCATCCCGGACCCGGAAACCGAGTTGCGTTATGTCATGGATGCGGTGCGCCTGATTCGCAAGTCACTCGACAATCGTGTGCCGCTGATCGGCTTTTCCGGCAGCCCGTGGACGCTGGCCACCTACATGGTCGAAGGCAGTTCCACGAAGACCTTCTCGCACGTCAAGGGCATGCTCTACAGCGAACCGCGGCTGTTGCACCAGTTGCTTGATACCGTTGCGGCTTCAGTCACCAGCTACCTGAATGCCCAGATTGCCGCCGGTGCCCAGGCTGTGATGATCTTTGATACCTGGGGCGGTGTACTGACACCCGATGATTATCGTGACTTCTCGCTGCAATACATGCAAAAGATTGTTGCCGGCCTGACACGCGAGACCGACGGCCTGCAGGTGCCCGTGGTGCTATTCACCAAGGGGGGCTGCCAGTGGCTGGAGATCATGGCCGATACCGGTGCAGACGCGCTGGGACTGGACTGGTCCACTGACCTGGCCATGGCACGCAAGCGCGTCGGTGACCGCGTCGCCCTGCAGGGCAACCTCGATCCGGCCGTGCTCTATGCAACACCGGAAGTTATCCGCGAAAAGGTCGCCCACGTACTGGCGCAGTTTGGCGCAGGTTCGGGACACGTGTTCAACCTGGGGCACGGCATCACCCCGGACGTGAACCCGGAGCATGCCGCTGTGCTGGTCGATGCGGTACATGAATTAAGCGCGCAGTACCATCAATAGAGCCAGCCTGTAGGCGCGGGTCGCATCCATGAGGGGTGTGAATCCCGTTCGTGGATGCGAGCTGCGCCTACGAGCGCAGCTCACTCAACAGCGAAGCCATCATCCCCTGCGCCTGGCCCAGATACGACCCACCGAACATGTTGAAGTGATTAAGGATGTGGTACAGGTTGTAGAGGGTTTTGCGTGTCTGGTAACCACTGTCAAGCGGCCAGGCATTGTTATAGGCAGCGTAGAAGTCTGCCCCGAAACCACCAAACAACTCCGTCATGGCCAGGTCGGCTTCTCGATCGCCGTAATACACCGCCGGGTCAAACAGGGTCGGCTTGCCTGATTGCAGGTAGGCATAATTTCCTGACCACAGATCACCATGCAACAGCGATGCCTCTGGTACATAACTGTCAAACAACCCCGGAAATTCCACCAGCAGTTTCTCACCCTGTGATAGCAGGCGCCCTCCGGCGCCGTTGCGTGCAGCGAGATCGAGCTGGAACTGCAAACGATACCGCTGCCAGAATCCGACCCAGTCATCACAGCAGGTATTATCCTGCGGCGTTGCACCGATGGTATTGGACCGGTACCAACCGTATTGATCACGGTTAATCCGGTGCATCGCTGCCAACCCCTCCCCCAGCGCCACCGGGTCGCCACGCCCGCCCAGCGACAGACTCTCCATGACCAGCCAGGCAGACCGGTCATCATGGCCATAGCACACCGCGAGCGGGATGTGCAGCGCTGTACACTGGCGTAGCTCGTTCAGGCCATCGGCCTCCGCCACGAACATATCGATCTGGCTGGCGGTATTAATTTTTACAAAGTAATCGGTACCGGCAAACCGCACCCGCCGCGCCTGGTTAATGCAACCACCACCGACCGCACCCTGTTGTTGAAGGGCTGACTGCTGTCCGGTGGCAGCAGTAATATCAGCGGCAATCTTTTCCCACAATGACATGTGATGTCCTCTAGCCGTAATTATGCAAGCGCACGCGTCAACCGCGACGCGGTCATGCGCCCCAGGCCAAGCTGCTCGCAGACACTTTGCACATCAGCAGCAGCCACGCGACGGCGCGAGATATCTGTGTCCACCACCTGCAGTTCCGGGTCGATGGCGATAGCGGTCAACTGGCGCGCCAGCATGGCGGCCTCGCGATGTTCCTGCAACAGACGCTGAACGCGGGCCGCACCGCGGATATTTAATCCCGCGACTGCGTCAAGCTGCTGGTAGATGTTGTCGAGTGAATCGAACTCGGCCAGCAATGCCGCCGCTGTTTTTGCACCGATCCCCGGCACCCCGGGGATATTGTCGACACTGTCACCGGTCAGTGCCAGCCAGTCGGCCACCTGCCAGGCCTCGACCCCCAGCCAGGCGGGAATGTCATCATAGAAGTGCCGGCGGTGTCGGGCATAGTCCCACAGCAGGTCCGGCGCCTCGAGCAACTGCGCAAGATCCTTGTCGGCACTCAGGATCACAACGGCGTAGCCCTGTTCACGCATGCGCGCCGCCAGTGTACCGATCAGATCATCGGCCTCGTAGCTGTCGCTGGAAAAGTCCGCCATCCCGAGCGACTGCACCAGCGTGCGGCAGCAACAGAACTGCTGTTTCAAGTCATCCGGTGGTGGCTCGCGGTTGGCCTTGTAGCCCGGGTAGATAGTATTGCGAAACGAGGTCGTCAGACTCTCATCGAAGACCACGGCCAGGTGTTCGGGTTTAGCCTCGTCAAGAAAACTGGCCAGGAAACCGGCAAAACCGTGGAGTGCATTAATTGGCTGGCCATCTGCATTAAACAGGTTATCGGGGACAGAATAGTAAGCACGGAAAATATAGATGCTGGCGTCAATCAGGTAGACGCGCCGCTGGTTATCAGCCACGACAGCAGGACAACGCTCAGGTATTGGGTGAAATGCGCTGGTGCAACGGGCTACTGCGTGGAAAGTGCGCGCGCAGAAATTCCATCTGGTCAGTCAACACGCGACGCCCCTGCAGATAGATATACTCGGCATGCGTCGGTACAAACGGCACCGCCAGCAATTGCATACCGGCCTGTTCCGGTGTGCGTCCCGCCTTGTGATTGTTGCAGCGCCGGCAGGCGGTAACCACGTTGCTCCAGGTGTCTCGCCCGCCCTGGATCACCGGCGTCACATGGTCGCGTGACAAATTACCATGGTTAAAGCTCTCGCCACAGTAGAGGCACACGTGTGAATCACGCTTGAAAAGAGCCGGGTTATTCAGCGGTGGTGAATAGCGGTCACGAAACTTGCTGAGGGCATGGTTACGCCCGTGAGTGGCGATAATGGAGTTCACATCAATGATGCTGCGTCGACCGGTACGGGCGGATATCCCCCCGTGAATCCGGTACAGCAGGGTACCGCAGGTATAGGCGACCTGCCCAAGGTGGTAGAGGCGTACTGCGTCCTGGTAACCCACCCATTCGAGCGGCATACCCGATATATCCGTCCTCAGGACCTGATGATTCAAATTGATCATTACAGCACCCTTGGCTTTACCTCCTGCCAGTCACGTCGGCAGGCAGATGTTTACCTGCACCGAGCCTATCATGTTGACAAATCACACGCCACACCAGGCACTGACAGCCTCAACGGCTAATGGCGTTCGAGTGATGAATGGAAGGGAGGTCTGCATCTTGCACCGCAACGGGGCAGGTATTTATATGCGGGTGAGTCTTGTCCTTGCGCAAGGCTTTAGGCTAATATCCCTGCGCTTGATGCACTGCACCCCATGATCAACCTGTCAATGTTACTTGCTCCTGGCTATCGGCACGACAAGTCGCATCGGAGGCTATGATGCCGATACGCGTTGCTGTACCCAAAGAAAACTACCCTGGCGAACGCCGTGTCGCCCTGATTCCCGAAGTCAGCCGGAAAATGGCGAAGCTCGATATCGAGGTACTGCTCGAATCGGGTGCCGGTGATGCAGCCCACTATCCTGATGCTACCTATGAGTCTGCCCGGATTGTCAGCGATGCCGGCAGCCTCTGCGGCGAAGCCGACATCATCCTCACCGTGCAGCCACCTGCGCTGGAGATGATCGAGCAACTGCGTGAAGGTAGCATCCTTGTTGGCATGCTGCTGCCTTATCAACGACTGCAGCACATCGCCCACCTCAAGGAACGTAACATTACCAGTTTTGCCATGGAACTGGTGCCTCGCATCTCGCGCGCGCAGAGCATGGATACACTGTCGTCGCAGGCAGCTGCTGCCGGCTACAAGGCGGTGATCATGGCGGCCGAACGCTCCGGGCATTTCTTCCCGATGCTGACCACGGCAGCCGGCACCATCCGCCCGTCCAGGGTGGTGGTCATCGGCGCCGGTGTCGCCGGTCTGCAGGCGATCGCCACCGCGCGGCGCCTTGGTGCGATTGTCGAGGGCTACGATGTACGCGCTGCCACCAAGGAACAGGTGGAATCGCTGGGTGCCCGCTTTATCGATATCGACGTGGCCGCCGAGGGCAGCGGTGGCTATGCCCGCGAGTTGACCGGGGAAGAAAAACAGCAGCAACAGGCGATACTGGCTGAACACATCGCTGCTGCCGACGTCGTCATCAGCACCGCGGCACTACCCGGCAGACCATCACCAAAAATCATTACCCCCGCCATGGTCGAGTCCATGAAGCCCGGCTCTGTCATCATCGACCTTGCGGCCGAGGGTGGCGGTAACTGTGAATTGACCAAGGCAGGCGAAGACATCGAGCATCATGGCGTCATCATTGCCGGCCCGCTCAATGTACCCAGCATGCTGGCAGTTCATGCCAGTGAAATGTATGCAAAAAATCTGTTCAATTTCCTCACCCCGATGATCAAGGACGGCGCCCTGGTACCGGACTGGGAGGACGAGGTGCTTGCCGAGAGCGTACTCACCCACCAGGGTGAAATCCGTCATGAACCCACCCGCAAGCTGGTCGAAGGAGATGCCTCATGATTGAAGGAATGACAGCTCTCTATATCTTCATGCTGTCCGCGTTCACCGGCTATGAAATCATTGGCCGCGTGCCGGTGATACTGCATACCCCGCTGATGTCCGGATCAAACTTTGTGCACGGCATCGTCCTGGTCGGCGCCATGGTGGCCATGGGTCACGCCCACACCACCCTGGAACTGGTGATCGGCTTTATCGGTGTCGCACTGGCCGCCGGTAATGCCGTCGGTGGCTATGTCGTCACCGAACGCATGCTTGAAATGTTCAAAAGCAGCAAGGGCAGTAACTGATGCATAACATAATACAAATCAGCTACTTCATCGCAGCATTCCTGTTTATCTTCGGCCTCAAGCGCATGAGTTCGCCGCTCACGGCACGTGACGGCATCATCTGGGCCGGTATCGGCATGCTGGTGGCCTCGCTGATCACCTTCTTCGAGCCGGGGATGGAGAACTACCTGCTGATGACAACCGCCATCTTCATCGGTGGTGTCGCTGCCTTCTGGTCAGGTAAAAAGGTCGCCATGACCGACATGCCACAGATGATTGCACTCTACAATGGTATGGGTGGCGGCGCGGCAGGTGCCATTGCCGCCGTGGAACTGCTGAAGGGTGATTTCCATTCCCAGACCTTCCTCACGCTCGCCGTACTGGGCGCGCTGATCGGCTCGATCTCCTTTTCGGGCTCAATGGTCGCCTTTGCAAAACTGCAGGGACTGATCCGCCGGCCCATGCGCTTCCCCGGTCAGCAACTGTTCAACATTGCCGTGTTCCTGGTCGCCGCCGGCTTTGGCGCCGTGCTCGTTACCCAGGGTGAATTTACTGGCAGCATCATCCTGATCTTCTTCGCCGCGGCCCTTGCCTACGGGATGTTCATGGCGCTGCCGATTGGCGGTGCGGACATGCCAGTGGTGATTTCACTGTTCAACGCCCTCACCGGCCTGGCTGTCGCCTTCGAGGGTTTCGTGCTCAACAATGCCGCCATGATTATTGCCGGTACCGTGGTCGGCTCGGCCGGTACCCTGCTGACACAGTTAATGGCCAGGGCCATGAACCGCTCACTCGGGAATGTACTGTTCAGTTCCTTCGGTGCCAGCGGCGGCGCTGAAGAAAGCGTGGAAGGCAGTATGAAGCCCATCGATGCGGTCGATGCCGGTGTCATGATGGCCTTCGCGGAACGCGTCATCATCATTCCCGGTTACGGCATGGCTGTAGCACAGGCTCAACACAAGATATTCGAACTGATGGAAATGCTGCTGGCGCGCGGTGTCGATGTAAAGTTTGCCATTCACCCGGTTGCGGGTCGCATGCCCGGCCACATGAACGTGCTGCTGGCGGAGGCCAACGTCCCCTACGACCGCCTTTACGACCTTGACGAGATCAACGCCGCCTTCCCGCAAACCGATGTCGCACTGGTGATCGGTGCCAACGACGTGGTCAACCCGTCGGCACGTACCAACCCCGACAGCCCGATCTACGGCATGCCGATCCTCAATGCCGACCAGGCAAAGAATGTCATTGTCATCAAGCGTGGACAGGGCAAGGGGTTCTCCGGTGTCGAGAATGCACTGTTCTTCGGTGATAACACCCGCATGCTCTATGGTGACGGACAGGCGATGGTCGGTGAACTGATCGAGGCAGTAAAAGAACTTTGAGTCGTCAGCCATAACGACCGCCGGCTGCCAGCACAGCCCTGAACGGGGCATGCGGGCAATACTACTTGTACTTGAGTGCAATAGTGGCACGACTGAAGATCAGATAGCCTGTACTCAGTGGCATTTTCAGAAGTCTCCCTCCGTACGCCACAGTACGCCTCAAGGATGAGGCGTATTTTATTTCGTGCCCTTCACAACAACCGCCACCCAGCCATCCACCCGCTTCGTCAGTGCTATCATTGCGCTCGAAAAACGGCACCGAAAACGTGCCGTCCAGCTGCTTGACACGCTCTAAAAGGGACGTAAAAGGGACGTAAAAATGACATATACACTATAAAAACAGGGGTTGCATAAAGCCACCCGGCTCGTTCCACCACCCCAAGCTTATGCACAGCCACCCAGCAACCGATGTTTTTTCACAACAATGTGGCATATCCTGTATATTAGAAAACCATAATTAACTATATATCACTGATTTAATTGATTTTTATTATGTGGATAAAAAAAGGACAATCTAACAACGACACTGGAAAAATAGGGCTTTGAGCCACTTGACCCCATTTCATCCACAGAGTTATCCACAGATTATGTGGATAAAATCCCGCATCTAATCAGATGAAGGACTTAGCTTAACTAGGTAATAAAAATATCAAGCATGATCGCTAACCTTCACTGTTTTTCCTCATGGATTTCGCATCGCTGATACCGTGAACAATCTCATCCTGCGTATCGCCGTTCCATCACCGCTGTACCGTAGTTTTGACTACCTGCAACCCGTCGATGTTGATCCCGCTGTATTACAACCGGGGATGCGAATTCACGTACCGTTTGGTCGCCGCACGGTCATCGGCGTATTGCTTGCTGTTGGCAACACATCCGATATTGACGCACATAAATTGAAACGTGCTCTACAGGTACTCGACGAAACAGCGGTCATCAGCCACGACGTGATCGCCATGGTTCAATGGGCCAGTGACTACTACCACCACCCGATCGGAGACGCTTTCAGTGCAGCACTGCCGGCGCTGCTGCGTCGTGGCCAGCAACCGCTGGCGGCCGACAATAGCGCCTGGCGAATAACAAGTACCGGGCAGGCAATCGATACCGGCACACTCAGCCGTGCGGCACGCCAGGCAAGGGTCATGGCCCTGCTGGGAGCCCATCCGCAAGGGCTGCATCGCAACGCCATTGATGTACCCGCCAGTGTCTTGCGAGCACTCGCTGACAAGGGCTGGATAGAGACCTGCACCCTGGACAATCGACACAGTGAGCACACTGTTGTGCCGTCCGTTCATACACTTAATCCGGCACAACGACAGTCCGTGGATGCGATCCTCGCGCAACTGGACAGCTTCAAACCATTCCTGCTTGCCGGTGTCACCGGCAGCGGCAAGACCGAGGTATACCTGGAGCTGATAGAAACCACGCTGGCGCGTCAGCAGCAGGCGCTGCTGCTGGTACCCGAGATAGGCCTGACCCCGCAACTGCTGTCACGCTTCCAGCGTCGTTTTCAGGTACCGCTGGCAATGCTGCATTCGGGACTTACTGACCAGGAACGGCTCACGGCCTGGCGACTGGCGCGCAGCGGTGAAGCACCCATCATCATCGGCACCCGTTCGGCGATTTTCACCCCCATGGCCCGACCCGGCCTGATTGTCGTTGACGAGGAACACGATGCCTCGTTGAAGCAGCAGGACGGTTTTCGCTACTCGGCACGTGATCTTGCCGTCTGGCGGGCACGCCGGCTGAATATCCCGGTGGTACTCGGCTCTGCCACACCGTCCCTGGAAAGCCTGTTGAATGTCGAACAGGGACGTTACCGGCAACTGGAGCTGCCGGAGCGCACCGGCGTGGCCGAGCAGCCGACATATCGGCTGCTCGACGTCCGCAATCAGCCGCTTGAGGACGGACTGTCCCGGCCACTGTTGCAGCGCATACAACAGCACCTCGACACCGGTGACCAGGTGTTGTTGTTTCTGAACCGGCGCGGATTTGCACCCACACTGATGTGCTATGACTGCGACTGGATCGCCGAATGCCGGCGCTGCGATGCCCGCATGACCTGGCACCAGCACGACCAGCTGCTGCACTGTCACCATTGCGGTAGCCAGCGGCCGGTTGACAGCATCTGCCCGAAATGCCAGGGCAGCGACCTGCATCCCCAGGGACAGGGAACGGAGCGGGTCGAACAGGCACTGGCGGCACACTTTCCGGACGTGAAGCGGGTACGCATTGACCGCGACACCACCCGGCGCAAGGGTGAACTGGACCGTCTGCTGCATCAGGCGCGCTGCGGCGATGGCCGCTTATTGCTCGGCACCCAGATGCTTGCCAAGGGACATCACTTCCCGAATGTCACCCTGGTGGGTATCCTTGATGCAGATCACGGCCTGTTTAGTACCGATTTTCGCGCCAGCGAACGCATGGCACAGCTGATTGTGCAGGTTGCCGGACGCGCCGGACGCCATGAGCGCCCTGGCGAGGTTATCATCCAGACCTGCCATCCGCATCATCCGTTACTGCAGTTGCTGATCAACCAGGGCTACCCCGCGTTCGCACGAGCAGCCCTTGACGAACGCAGGGAAGCTCACATGCCGCCGACAACCGCCATGGTGCTGCTGCGTGCGGAGGCCCCGGCGGCCGAGACCGCGATGGGTTTTCTGGAGGCGGTCGCAGCACGGATCAACGTGACCGGCAACCCTGCAGTCGAGGTCTGGGGACCGGTGCCAGCAACCATGGAACGCCGCGCCGGGCGCTATCGTGCCCAGCTGGTGTTGCAATCTGAGCAGCGCGGCGCATTACAGCACCTGTTGAGCAATCTCGTCCGACAACTGGAAACGACCAGGGAGGCACGCCGGGTGCGCTGGTCCGTGGACGTTGATCCGGTGGATACCTATTAAGCCACTATTCAAGTTGCAAGATGGCGGGCGAGCGGGATAATAGGCGGCCCGTTCACCGACAATCCGGATAAAGAGACAGGCGTGGATTGCATCCGCGCCTGCGGCTTTAATAACCATTTGAAAACTCAGCTCGCCAAACTGCTCACCGATGCCATCGCCACACTGCAGGGCGAAGGTGCTCTGCCGGCCGACATCACGCCCGATGTGATGATCGAGCGCACCCGTGACCGTGCACACGGCGACTACGCCAGTAACCTGGCACTACTGCTGGCCAAGCCGGCGCGCAGCAAGCCACGTGACATTGCAGAAAAACTGGTTGCCGCCATCGAAGCCGGCGACACGCTGCAAAAGATTGAAATTGCCGGCCCGGGATTTATCAACTTCTTCCTCGGTGACGAGGCCTGGCATGCCACCATCGACGACATCCTTGCCCAGGGCGACCGCTACGGCCGCAGCGTCTATGGCAAGGGAAAGCGCATACAGGTGGAATTCGTATCCGCCAATCCGACCGGGCCCCTGCACGTTGGACACGGCCGCGGTGCCGCCTACGGAGCCGCGGTGGCTGATCTGCTGGCGGCGATAGGCTATAACGTCCACCGCGAGTATTACGTCAACGATGCCGGCCGGCAGATGGACATCCTTGCCGCCAGTGTCTACCTGCGCTACCTCGACCTGTGCGGTGAAAGCACCGTATTCCCCGCCAACGGCTACCAGGGTGACTATGTCTGGGACATTGCCGCCACCCTGCACCGTGAACATGGCGAGTCGCTGCTGCACCCGGTCGCCGAGCTCTTCCTGGATGTACCGCCGGATGAACCGGCCGGTGGCGACAAGGAAGCACACATCGACGCACTCATCGAGCGCAGCCGTACCTTGCTGGGACAAACACAGTACCGGCTGGTCTTTGACGAGGGCCTGAACGCCATACTCGGCAATATCCGCCAGGATTTGAAAGAGTTCGGTGTGGTCTATGACGAGTGGTTTTCAGAACGCTCACTGTCCGATGACAAGTCTGTCGAGGCATGCATCGAGCGGCTGCAGCAGAGTGGTCATGTCTACGAGAAGAACGGCGCCCTGTGGTTCAGTTCCACCGACTTCGGTGATGAAAAAGACCGCGTGATCGTACGCGACAACGGCCAAACCACCTACTTTGCCTCGGACATTGCCTACCATGCCAACAAACTGGAACGCGGCTATGACCGTGTCATCGATGTCTGGGGTGCGGACCACCACGGCTACGTACCACGGGTAAAGGCAGCGCTCAGGGCACTTGGTGATGATCCTGACAAGCTGGATGTCTTGCTGGTGCAGTTTGCCATTCTCTACCGTGGCGGTGAGAAGGTACAGATGTCGACGCGCTCCGGAGAGTTCGTGACGCTGCGCGAACTGCGTCGTGAAGTCGGCAATGACGCCGCACGTTTTTTCTATGTGATGCGCAAATGCGAACAGCACATGGATTTCGACCTGGATCTCGCCCGTTCTCAGTCCAGTGACAATCCCGTCTACTACATTCAATATGCACACGCGCGGGTCAGGAGTGTTTTCCGCCAGCTACAGGAAAAACATTTCATCTGGGACCGTGACGCCGGTAGCTCAGGCCTGTCGAACCTGACAGAAAGCCATGAACAGGAGCTGATAATCCAACTGTCGCGCTATCCCGAAATCGTGGAAACGGCGGCCATTAACCATGAACCGCACCAATTGACGCATTACCTGCGTGAACTGTCCAACGATTTCCACACCTATTACAACGCGCACACATTCCTGGTTGATGATGCCAGGGTGCGTAACGCACGCCTGAACCTGATCGAGGCCACCCGACAAGTGATCGCCAATGGTCTGGCACTGCTGGGCGTATCTGCACCGGATACCATGTAATGCCACGCGACTATAAACACAGGGCCAATCCCCGCAGGAAGCGCCCGACGCTGTCTCCGCTGGTTGGCGTACTCGCCGGTCTGCTGATTGGACTGTTTGTCGCCTTCCTGGTCTATATCAAGTCGCGTTCCGAACCACCCGAACAGGTTTATGTGCAGGAAACCCTGCCGCCGCCGGCGGCAATAACCAGCAAGGAACAGGCAGCCGACACACCCAGGGAAGCGACCGCGACAAGTCCGTCACCACCGAAGCCGCGATTTGACTTCTATACCCTGTTACCGGAGATGGAAGTCGTTGTCCCCGAGGAGGAAATCACAGAAAGCCTGAAACAGGCATCACCCCCGCCGGTAACGACAACACAGCCGCCCGCTATGACAGCGAGCGAGGAACAACCGCTACCACAGGTAACGACACCGGCAGTCGCCACCAGGCCCGCAGCGACGCAGAAACCGGCTGCGCCCGCAGCACGCGCCGCGACCTATTATCTGCAGGTTGGCTCCTTCAGCGATGGCGTAAAGGCTGAACGTTTCAAGGCAGAACTGGGGATGATGGGTATGCAGACCAGCATCCAGAAGGTCACCGTCAACAACAAGGAAACCTACCACCGCGTTCGCGTAGGGCCTTTCGAGACGCTGGACCAACTGGACAGGACACGCCAGACCCTGAAGAAAAAAGGCATTGACAGTACCCCGATCAAGGTCCGTGGTTAAACTGTGCACGGACGCACTCCGCACCTGCGGGTATATCGTGAAGCCGACTGCAGCCACGATAAAAGTTATGACGGATCCGTATATACCTCGAACGTCTGCCTGAGTATCAGTGTATCCCGGTAGGACAGCTCGATAATCCATTCGCCGGTGACCAGCTCGTCGGGCTCGTCGAGGAAATAGGTATAGTTAAACACCTGCACTTCATCTGAATCGGACTTGTAAAGCGGCTGAGTGCGCATATAGGTACGGCTGCCTGCTTTACCCGCTGCCGTCCTAACCGGCCGGGTCACCGTCAATGTAACCGGCTTGCCCACGGGCATGCCGTAAACATCCGCGAACACCTCCAGGCCATGACCGATCTTTGCCGGTATGCGGTTACCCTTGATGCGCACCACGCTGAAGTTTTCCCAGCGATAGCCATTCTCCGTATCTTCATTACGCAGCAACTCACCGCCATCGCGGATCACATGTGCCGAGTAATAACTGCCCGGGTGATAACCCGGTGCAGACTGTACCTGGGAAACCGGCACTAACAGCACCATGCCCGCAACCCACGAACTGAATAGCTTGCCTACTCTCATGCCTGCACTCTCCTTCATCCTGTTACGGTGACGCCCGCACATAAATGCAATCGGCAACTGCCGCTCAATGCCGCCCGGCAGTGGCATGAATATGGATCAGATCGTCGAAACGTTTCATCAGTGTCAATAAACTGTTGGTAGACGCTTCGTTCTTGAGAAGGTATTCACGGGCATAGACGAAGATGCCGCTTTTTTCCGGCAACGGCCGAGTATCTTCCAGTGTGTGCTTCATACGGGGCAGAAATACCCACTGCAGCCACTGTTCGAAGCGCAGCGTATCCAGGCAAAAGGGCTGTGTGCTGTGCAGCGCACTGCAGGCTGGCTGGCGAGCATCCCAGAGGCCATTGCTGCGCAGCGTGGCCTCTACTTCCAGGAGGATATCGGCGATGCGGTTGGGAATGTCATGCATGGACTCATTATAACCGGAGACTCAAACAGGGGAATTATACCGGATTGGGTGCATTCCCGGCGGAAACGGCAATGCAATCAGGCTGATGCCTCCATTCAGACTCTGTGATTCAATATATAGCCATTCTGGTTTATAATCCGCCGGCTCTGATATCGCCCTCGTCTCTCTCGGGTACGGGAAGCGGCAGAAATGGACTACCGGCACCCGCGCGGCTGTCCTGGATAGCAGTACAGGCGCAACAATTCGATTGACTATAAAACCCTATAGACGAGTAGCAGGACTATGACTGATTTAAGCAAATACAGGAATATCGGAATCTTCGCACATGTGGATGCCGGCAAGACCACCACCACGGAACGTATTCTGAAACTGACCGGCAAGATCCACAAGACCGGCGAGGTACACGAC
This sequence comes from uncultured Gammaproteobacteria bacterium, assembly GCA_963753755.1. Classification (GTDB taxonomy): domain Bacteria; phylum Pseudomonadota; class Gammaproteobacteria; order UBA9214; family UBA9214; genus UBA9214. The sequence continues at coordinate 250,715 of CAVWDM010000005.1, read as the reverse complement.
GGTGAAGCCACCACTGATTTCATGGAACAGGAACAGGAGCGTGGCATTACCATCCAGTCCGCTGCGACCAGTTGCGAGTGGAATGGTCATCGCCTGAATATTATTGACACCCCCGGACACGTTGACTTCACGATTGAAGTGTATCGCTCACTGAAGGTGCTTGACGGTGGCGTCGGTGTGTTCTGCGGCTCTGGCGGCGTGGAACCGCAATCCGAGACCAACTGGCGCTACGCCAACGAGTCCGGTGTCGCACGCGTGATTTTCGTCAACAAGCTGGACCGCATGGGTGCGGATTTTTACCGCGTCGTGAAACAGGTCGAGGATGTGCTCGATGCCAAGCCACTGGTGATGGTGCTGCCGATCGGCATCGAGGATGATTTCAGCGGCGTCGTCGACCTGCTGACACGCAAGGCCTATGTCTGGGACGACTCCGGTGACCCGGCTGCCTACGAGGTCCAGGAACCGCCGGCCGACATGGCTGAGCTCATCGAGGAATGGCGCGAGAAGCTCATCGAGATGGCCGTTGAACAGGATGACGAGGTACTCGAGCAGTATCTGGAAGGTAACGAACCCTCCATCGAGGACATCAAGCGCTGCATTCGAAAGGGCACCATTGCCCTGGATTTCTTCCCGACCTATTGCGGCTCCGCCTTCAAGAACAAGGGCATTCAGCTGGTACTCGATGCCACCGTGGACTTCCTGCCGAATCCGACCGAGGTCATTCCGCAGCCGGAAGTCGACATCGAGGGTAACGAGACCGGCGAATTCGCCATTGTTGACGCCGATCGGCCGCTGCGTGCACTGGCATTCAAAATCATGGATGACCGCTTTGGCGCGTTGACCTTTATCCGCATCTACTCCGGCAAGCTTGAAAAAGGCATGACCGTGCTCAACACCTTCACCGACAAGACCGAGCGTATTGGCCGCATCGTGGAGATGCATGCCGACTCCCGCGAAGAACTCACCAGCGCCCAGGCCGGCGATATCGTTGCCGTCATCGGCATGAAGAATGTGCAGACCGGCCACACCCTGTGTGACCCCAAACAACCTGCGACGCTGGAACCGATGGTGTTCCCGGACCCGGTGATTTCCATCGCGGTCGCACCCAACGACAAGGCCGCTGCCGAGAAGATGGGTATTGCCCTGGGCAAGATGATCAAGGAAGACCCGTCGTTCCGCATGGAAACCGACGAGGACAGCGGCGAGACCATCCTCAAAGGTATGGGTGAACTGCACCTCGACATCAAGATCGACATCCTGCGCCGTACCCATGGCATCGACGTCACCGTCGGCAAGCCGCAGGTGGCCTATCGTGAGACCATTACCCAACGCATCGAAGACAGTTACACCCACAAGAAGCAGACCGGTGGTTCCGGCCAGTTCGCCAGGATCGACTACGCCATTGAACCGGGTGAACCGGGCAGCGGTTACGAATTCGAATCGACCGTGACAGGTGGTACCGTGCCGCGGGAATTCTGGCCGGCCGTGGACAAGGGCTTCAAGAAGAGCATGGAAAAAGGCGTGCTCGCCGGCTTTCCGTGTCTCGACTTCAAGGTGACCCTGATGGATGGCAGCTATCACCCGGTTGACTCATCGGCCGTCGCCTATGAGCTGGCCTCCGCCGCGGCCTATCGCCAGTCCATGCCGAAGGCCGGACCGCAGCTGATGGAACCGATCATGAAGGTTGACGTGTTTACCCCGGACGAACATGTCGGTGATGTTATCGGCGATCTCAACCGCCGCCGCGGCATGATCAAGTCACAGGAACCCGGTGCCACCAATGTGCGTATCAAGGCCGAGTGCCCGCTGAGCGAGATGTTCGGCTACATCGGTGACCTGCGCACCATGACCTCGGGTCGTGGCCAGTTCACCATGGAATTCCTGCATTACATGCCCTGCCCCAGGAATGTCGCAGAGCTTGTTATCAAGGAAACCAAGGAGCGCGAGGCCCAGAGCTGACCCTCAAAACTTCACGTTTGCACCCATTGACGGCGCCTTTGAAAGGCGCCGTTTTTTTGCATTTCAACGTAATTTCGTGAGTACATCCTAAATAAAACATGCAACACGGCATACAAGCCGGTACACTACCCGGCCCTTCGAGATATTAACCGGGCCCACCTCGAACAGGGGAAAACCGGATACGCCCACTATCCCTCATCGTTGCACGCTTTCCATTTATCCCAGGCACTGCCCATGACTACCGACACGGTAACAGCGTTCAGTCAGCTAGCGCTGACAAAACCCATTCTCAAGGCACTGGAAGAGGTGGGATATGAAACGCCGTCACCAATCCAGGCAGCAACGATTCCATTGTTACTGGACGGCCGCGACGTACTCGGTCAGGCACAAACCGGCACCGGCAAGACCGCGGCCTTTGCGCTGCCGATCCTGTCCGGCCTCGAGTTAACACAAAAAGACCCACAGGTACTGGTACTCGCACCGACACGCGAACTGGCGATCCAGGTCGCCGAGGCCTTTCAGAAATACGCCCGGCATCTGAAAGGCTTTCACGTGTTACCCGTGTATGGCGGTCAGGACTACCGTACACAGATCCATGCCCTGAAACGCGGCGTACATGTCGTGGTGGGCACACCCGGACGGGTGATGGACCACATGCGTCGTGGCACCCTGAAGCTGGACAAGCTCAGCACGCTGGTGCTGGATGAAGCCGATGAAATGCTGCGCATGGGCTTTATCGATGACGTTGAATGGGTACTGGAGCAATCGCCCGCTGACAGACAGATCGCCCTGTTCTCGGCGACCATGCCGCAGCAGATTCGCCGTATTGCAACGAAGCACTTGAAGAAGCCCGAACAGATTACCATCAAGACCCGGACCACCACGGTCGAGACTATTCGCCAGCGCTTCTGGCCGGTGAGCGGTGTGCACAAGCTGGATGCCCTGACGCGCATCCTGGAAGCCGAACCCTTTGATGCCATGCTGATTTTTGTACGCACCAAAACCGCAACGCTGGAGCTGGCTGAAAAACTCGAAGCGCGTGGCTATGACACGGCAGCACTGAACGGCGATATCCCGCAAACTCAACGCGAGCGTACCGTGCAACAGTTAAAAAATGGCAAGCTGGATATACTGGTTGCCACGGATGTCGCTGCCCGTGGTCTGGACGTGGAACGTATCAGTCACGTGGTCAATTACGATATTCCCTATGATACAGAAGCCTATGTGCACCGTATCGGGCGTACCGGTCGTGCCGGCCGCAAGGGCGATGCCATCCTGTTTGTCGCGCCACGTGAGAGACGCATGCTGGGCGCCATTGAAAAGGCTACCCGGCAGAAGATCGACATCATGGAACTGCCTTCTACCGAGTTGATCAATGACCAGCGTATCGCCCGATTCAAGCAGCGCATCACCGATACCCTGGCGAATGAAGAGCTGGAACTGTTTACCTCGCTGATCGAACAGTACGAACAGGAACATAACGTCCCTGCGCAGGAGGTTGCGGCCGCGCTTGCACGCCTGTTACAGGGTGACACCCCTTTCCTGATGCAGCACAAGCCACAACGCAAGGCCGATAAAAGCCGGGATACCGGTGAAAGCCCGCCACGCAGAAAACAGGTAAGTAAACCGGGTGAGCGTTCCCCCAGGAAAGAGTCGCAACCTGAAGCGGGCATGCAGCGCTTTCGACTGGAGGTCGGTCACAAGCATCGCGTCAAGCCCGGCAACATCGTCGGTGCGATCGCCAACGAGGCGGGGCTCGACAGCCAGCACATCGGCCGCATCCATATTTATGACGATTACAGCCTGGTTGATTTACCTGAAGGCATGCCGAAGGGTGCCTTCAACAACCTCAGGAAGGCGTGGGTCTCGGGTCAGCAGCTAAGGATTTCGCGCCTGACCAAAGATGATGGTCACGGTACGCCGGCCAGGCGTCCGGCCAGTGCCGGCAAAAAGGAAGTCAAGCCACGTCATAAAAACACTGTAAAGGCCGGTAAACCCGCCAGGAAAAAAACACGAAAAAGGAAACCGGCCAAGCCATAACCACCAGACTCTGTGATGGTGCGCAGAGTGAATGATCGACTCCCTATAGCAACATCGAGTAAACCAGTCCCAGCACCGCACAGGCGCCGATCACCGACACAATACCGGCCTTGTATTTAAACAGGGCAACAAAGGCCAGCGCGCCTATCAGTGCGGAAAACCATTCAAAGTTCGCCTCAAAGCCTTCGGGCCAGAGCACATGGTAGGCAAAAAAGACTGCCAGGTTGAGCACCACACCGACTACAGCAGCCGTTATGCCCGTTAATGGTGCCGTAAATTTTACATCACCGCGCGTCGCCTCAACCGACGGCCCGCCGATCAGGATGAAAAGAAATGAAGGCAGGAAGGTGAACAGTGTGGCGATGCATGCACCCGCGATACCCGCCAGTGGAAGCATGTCGGCGCCAAATATTTCTTTAGTCCAGCCACCGACAAAACCCACGAAGGCAACCACCATGATTAACGGTCCAGGCGTTGTTTCCCCCAGCGCAAGGCCATCAATCATTTGCGTGCCGCTTAACCATGCGAACTGCTCCACACCCCCCTGGTACACATAGGGCAGCACCGCATAGGCGCCGCCAAAGGTAACCAGCGCTGCCTTGGTAAAGAACCAGCCCATCTGCGTGAGTGTACCTTGCCAGCCATAGGCCGTTGCCAACATGCCGATAACAACCGTCCAGATAAAAACACCGGCCACAGCCAGCGTAATTAACCGCCCCCGGTTAAATCGCGTATGTGCCGGAGCCTCCGTGTCATCGTCGATGAGCGCGGGACCATAGGAATGTGTCGAATCACCTTGATGTCCGCCCGCCCTGAAATAGTCCGGTGCAAGCTGTGACCCCAGGTAACCGATGATACCGGCCATGAGCACAATATAGGGAAAAGGCACATGAAAGGCGAAAATGGCGATAAACGCCATTACCGCCATCGCACGCAGTACATTGTTCTTTAACGCCCTTGAACCAATGCGCCAGGCAGCAAAAACAACAATTGCGGTAACCGCCGGCTTGATACCGTACAGAATCCCTGCGATTGCCGGCACATCGCCATAGGCCAGATAGATCCATGTCAGGCCGGTGAGAATGAACAGTGACGGCAACACGAATAATACGCCCGCGACAATGCCGCCCCGAATACCATGCATCAGCCAGCCGATATAGGTTGCCAGCTGTTGTGCCTCCGGACCCGGCAACACCATGGTGTAATTCAGCGCATGCAGAAAACGATGCTCGGAAATCCAGCGCCTGTTCTCCACCAACTCCTGGTGCATCATGCTTATTTGACCAGCCGGCCCGCCAAAACTGATAAAACCGAGCTTCAACCAGTAGCCAAACGCCTCCCGGAAAGGCACGGGTTTCGGCCGTTCAGACACGTCATGTTTAATCGCTGCCACAATTTTTATCCTTGTTGTTACTCAGGACTGCGCAAACCTTGATTCCGGGGCCTGCAGAAAGGCCGGCCGTAACCATGGCATTATGCATCCCTGGTATAGCGGGTTAATAACTTGTCGAGGTGGTCCGCGAAGGATTTCCGGTCACTCATGCTGGGTGGTGGCGGTCCCCCGGTTTCGATGCCGCTAGCTCGCAGCGTATCCATGAAATCCCGCATGTTCAGGCGCGCCCTTATATTGTCTGCCGAGTACAGCTCACCGCGGGGATTCAGTGCAAGGCCTCCCTTCTCAATCACCTCGGCCGCCAGTGGAATATCGCCGGTAATAACCAGATCACCCGCGTCGAGCCTGTTAACGATTTCTTTGTCTGCGACATCGAAACCCGACGCCACGCGAATGGAGTTAATATAGCGCGACGGCGGTACACGCACAGGCTGGTTGGCGACCAGCGTCAACGGCACCCTGGTGCGCTCTGCCGCCTTGAATAAAATTTCCTTGATCACCACTGGACAGGCATCGGCATCTACCCATATTTTCATTTCATGTCACACCTGTTGTAACCATCAGGACGAATCATCGTGGCGGTGGAAACCGCAACCAGCGTGCAGAATGGGTAAATTTCTCATCTAGCGAATGATAATCGAAAGGCCAAGCAGCAGCGGCACCAGTATCGCAACGCCAACATTGGCGCCGAGATAGTGCGGATGATTTCCTATATTTTCCCGGTATTTTATTGCCCCGTATAAAGCCAGAAACGCGAGCGGCATGGGTAACAGCGCGATTAAACTCGTCGCGGGCAGGTAACCCAGCAACACGTAGATGACGATGACGCCTGTTGCAGCCAGTGCAAATAGTGCATAAGCCAGATTACTGCGACTCACGCCATAGGCAATCGGAAAATGATTACGCCCCACACTGGCATCAGCCTCGATGTCGGGATACTGATTGAGCAACAGGAGATTATTGACCAGAAAAAACGGGACAACGGCAACCAGCACTGACAGTGGTACATATTCTCCCTGCAATACGAACTGGGTACCGATAACCATCAGGAAGCCAAAACCGATACCCGGTGCAATCAGGCAGAGAAACGGGTATCGATTGATCCACTCGGTATAGGTCACTATTAAAATAAGACCGGCGATGCCTATCGGCAGAAGATCTGTCCCGAATTTCCAGATAAAGAATCCGCCGATCATCAGGGTAGCCACCAGTGAGACAGCGCCAACAGCCAATACCGCAGCAGACATTTCCGGATTCTCTGGTAACGCACCACTGCCGCCACTGAACGGTGTCCTGGTTGTTGCTAGATCGAGTCCGCTCTTGAAATCAGAGTACTCATTGAGGGCGTTAACACTGATATGCGCCAGTAATGCACCAAGCAGTACCAGCAGCAGCAAACTTATATTCGTTTCAGTCGTCACAACGGTACTGGCACCCAGGAACACGCACACCGGCGTCAACACCAGGAATGGCACCCGCATTGACTGGACAACTGTTGCCAGTTTCATGATTCAAATATTGTCGCGTGAATACTTCATATGCTAACGAGAAAGCACAACGCGATAACGTGCCCTGCCGCTACGTAATCTTGCAACCGCCCCGTTTACATCTTCAAAGCTGAATTTCTCGATGACCGGCCTGATATGATGCAGCTTCGCAAATTCAAGCATCGAGGCAATGGTTGCAGGACTGCCAACCGGAGAGCCAGACACCGACCGCTGCCCCAGAAGGAGTGAAAACACGTTGATATCAAGCGGGTCCAGCGTTGCGCCAACAAAATGCAGGCGACCGCGTGGTTTCAATGTACCCAGATAGAGATTCCAGTCCAGCTTGACATTAACCGTGGAAATTACCAGGTCAAAGCTGGCTGTTGCTGCCTCGACTTCTTTATTGTCACGCGAGTTCAACGCATGGTGGGCACCCAGCTGCAATGCTTCCTTCTTTTTAGCCTCGCTGGAGGTGAAGGCCGTCACTTCGCAGCCCCATGCATTGAGAAACTGCAATGCCAGGTGGCCGAGCCCTCCGATACCGATCACCGCCACCTTGTCGGTTGGTTTGACATCGAACTGAACCAGGGGATTAAAAACGGTAATGCCACCGCAAAACAGGGGACCGGCTGATTCCAGATCCATACCCTCCGGAATCGGCACCACGCTGTTGGCGTCCGCACGCACCTTGTCAGCAAAGCCGCCATGATGACCGATGACAGTTGCTTGCGAGTCGGCACACAGGTTCTGGTCGCCAGACAGACAAAATGCGCATTCATTGCAGTAGCCGGAATGCCAGCCCAGTCCCACAACCTGCCCGACCGTCAGATGTTTAACGTGTACTCCGGTACTGTTAATGGTTCCCACGACTTCATGACCGGGAACAACAGGGTACTCCGTCATCGCCCAGTCATTGTCTATGACACTCAGGTCACTATGACAAATACCACAGTAGTGAACATCGATTTCCACCTCGTGGTCCTGCAACTCACCGGGATCATACTCGAAGGGAAGCAGTTCTCCACCGGGCTTACTTGCTGCGTAGGCTTTTATCATGATAACAATCCGTTCTGTGTGATTACGTGTCTGGTCAATATTACTGTTTGCTAGTCAACATCTGCTGCTACCGGTATAAGAACCTCGTTTCGACGCAGGAACCAGGGCATAAAAGGTGGGTTATAGCGGGCCCACACGGGATCACCCGCGATGGTGAGCCCTTTTTCCTGAATCCACGATTCCAGTTCCAGTTTATTTCGAAGGTAGCCCTTCTCACTCCAGAAACCTGAATAGCGCACGGCGGCCATTCGATGGGCAGGTACCTGGCGTAAGGTAATGGCAGGGTCCTCGGGCTCCGGAAGAGCTTCCAGCGTATACGAGGACGGCATCATGAAACTGACAGCCCACCCTTGCTGAACGCGTTGCTGCCCGACGGGAGCCGTCATCTCTATTTTCTCCCCTTTTGGCTGCTGGGAAACGGGAGCCGTCATCGCCAGTTTCTCGCGCGAGCGGTTAGCGCCGGAGATATAGCGAAAAAGCCTGTTAAATGCCTTGTTTCCTGCATCTTCAAGGTTTCCTTCAACAACAGTTTCGGCTAGAACGTAAGGAGCATAATCGCGCACCTCAAAGTTGTTGTCGCTAGCCACCACTGTGTAGGCCGCTTCTTCGATAGCCATGGCATCCATCACTCCAGTGCTCAAAACCGCTGCTGCAAGCATAATGCGGAGGGTACGATTCATAAGCAGTATCTCTGTAGACCTTCATTCATGGCAACCCGGCGACTGCGCTAATGTGCGCCACTTTCCGGCATCCTGCCGGTTGACAGCCCGGCTTGTTCTGAAACTTTCTTTGAATACATTTTTTTGAGTAAATCTGCTCTTTTCCTGTTAACACCCATATCACTATGACCCACTCGGGACGCAGAGCGAATATGTATCACTTTTTGCATTGAATCGATCCTGACTTCCAGATCATCGATGAATCCGAACATGGCTGACGAGAATATAGCCGCGATGTAATTGTCGCCTGCAACCTCAACACGACCGCCCATCTCCTGAATAGCACTTTTCAATGCAGGAACGGTATCAAAGGTAATGTTTTCTGGAATGACAAGGGCTTCAATGAAATGGCTGGCTGTTTTGTGCTCGCTGCAGACGCAGTTAGGCTTATCAGGACACTGCGACAGTTTCCCATCAATCAACCCCGGGGCTTTTCCTGATTTGGACATCAGGCCCATAATAAAAAACAAGACAACAACTGCAACGATGATGACGGTCAAGATGACTAACACTGTTTTCATGGTTTCATTTCTCAGGCAAGAGCAGCTCACGCTGTGTTGACGACACACAAGACTGCTGGCGATCAACGGAATGTCTCGTAATGCTCATTACTTTGCTGAAATTTCGAAACGATAGGCCGCATGGCAGGTGGTACAATTCTGCATTAAAACAGATAGCTGCGCCAAGGCATGCTGACTGTCTCCCAGGTCTTCGGCATCCAGTGCCAGCTGATCGAAGCCGGCATGGGTATCGAAACCCAGTTGCTTGAATTGCATCGGAAGCTTTCCCATTAGGGTACCAGGCACTTCACCTTGTGCAGCCTTACCCACTCTGCGTGAATATTCGGCGACAAGCTGCATATCATTTTCCGAGATACCCCTGGTTATCTGTTGAACACTTGTTAAAAACGCTCTCATTTCCGATAGCACCAGGTCCCTTTCACCGGTATCCAGGTGTATGGCCATGCGTCCGTCCGAACCAGCTGAAACACTCCCCTGAAAGACGAACTTATAAACGCCGCCGGCGATAACGATCAACAGGAACGCAATGATTACTCGACACTTTTTACTCATAGCCCTTTTTCCGGTTATTAATTTTCCTGTCAAATATCGTAATGCAATCAGTTAAACAGGCGCTGTTTAATTGAACGATAGTCGTTCCGGCGAAAGCCGGAATCACGAGCCCGACCAACCAGGGGCCGTCAAATAAAATAGCATTATAGCGACAGGTAATTAGCCACAAAGTCCGCGTCCTTGTCTCCACGTCCAGACAGGTTAACGAGTATCGTTTCTTCGCTGGACATGTCTTTTGCAATTTTCATGGCATGAGCAACGCCATGGGCACTCTCCAGTGCAGGGATGATGCCTTCCAGGCGGGACAGTTGCATGAAGGCATCGAGACATTCCTTGTCATCAATGGTTTCATAAACCACGCGCTTTATATCCTTTAGATAGCAATGCTGAGGTCCTACGCCAGGGTAATCGAGGCCGGAAGCAATCGAGTAGACAGGTAACGGGTTACCCTCCTTGTCCTGGATGGTATAGCATTCAAAGCCATGAAGAGCGCCCTTGGTTCCGAGCGTAAGGGTGGCCGCATGCTCGGCCGTCTCCAGACCTTTTCCTGCAGGCTCCACGCCAATCATTTTAACTGAATCATCACCCAGAAATGCAGTAAACAAACCAATGGCATTACAGCCACCACCAACACAGGCAACCAGCACGTCAGGTAATTTATTCTCTCTTGCCAGAAACTGTTCTCTGGCCTCATTGCCAACAATACTCTGGAAATCACGCACAATCTTGGGGAACGGATGGGGTCCCACAACAGAACCTATGGCATAGATAAAGTTCACAGGATCCTTCAAGTATTCCTCAAAGGCACTGTCTACCGCGTCTTTGAGTGTTTTTGTACCGCGCGTAACGGGTACCAGATTACACCCCAATATCTTCATCTTGGTGACATTGGGATGTTCTTTTTCCATATCAATCTCACCCATGTGTATTTCACACTCGATACCGACAAGCGCGCAGGCTGTGGCCAGTGCGACACCGTGCTGCCCGGCCCCCGTCTCTGCCAGCACCTTTGTTTTTCCCATATATTTGGCCAACAACGCCTCACCGATACAATGATTGATTTTGTGCGCACCGGTATGGTTCAAATCTTCTCGCTTCAGGAAGATGCGGGCACCACCGAGTTTTTCAGTTAAGCGTTTTGCATAGTAAACAGGGCTTGGACGACCAACATAGTCCGCATACAGCTGCTGCAGTTCCTCCTGAAAAGACGCAGTTTGGGTGACCTGGTCATAGGCATCATTGATTTCATTCATGATCGCCACGAGCGGCGGCGGAATAACCTGCCCGCCATACTCACCGAAATATCCATTTTTATCAGGCATTTCCAGATATTCATGTGTCATTCTCAGCTCCTCTAATTGCTACTGTTAACCTGTCACTAGAATAATACAACGGCTGACATCACTGGTGCGTCGCAAACACTAGACATGGTTTCTGCTGCACAAATATATACGACGCACAAGACGCCAGCCACATGCACATCATTGCTCCGACAGAAGCCCCTTCAGGGATTCCGGTGTCGTAATTTGACAGCCGTACCATAGGCGAGCAGTTCAGCAGAACCTTGCATCACGGGTGAGGTCACGAACCTCATGGCAACAATGCCATCAGCATGTTTACTCTTTGCGTCGGCAATCATTCGGTCAATTGACTGCTCCCTGGACTCTGCAAGCATTTTTGTATACTCGGTTATTTCACCTCCCACGAGGTTTCTTAAACCGGCCAGAATATCCTTACCAACATGCCTGGCCCTGATGGTATTGCCGCGGACCAGGCCGAGAGTTTCCAGTATTTCATAATCTGCAAATTCATCCTGCGTGGTAATCAGCATTACTGGTCGACCTCCCTGGAGTAATAATCATCCTCTTTATTCCGTATTCTCTCTTTGAACACCTTGACCATTAAAATACCCAGAGCGGCTAAAAACAACAGGCCCAGAAGTCCATAAGGTAATGTGGCAATCATACCTATCAACAGGGCCAGCATATAAATGAGCATGATAATTGCCAGAATCGAATATCCCCATTTTTCATATGTATCCATAAAAACTCCCAATGTGCCTAAGCGTAGAGGCGCGACAGACATCTCAGTATAGTCATATCGTGACAGGTAAAACCTGTGCGGCGCACGAACCCCGTTGCATCCCGCAACGCCTGACCACATACCTGCCGGCCTTCCGACCCGGTTATAGTGTGCTTTTCTTCAGGGCATTGCTGCGAGATTTATCTGCCAGCGTCACGACTCTTGCAGTGACGTACATGGTTAATATCACGGCTGCGGCAAACGCGTACAATCCATAGCGCATCTCCACACTGGCAATTGCCCCGAGTTTCACTGAAACAACCAGCACTGCCACAACAAAGACGTCCAGCATTGACCACTTGCCGTACAGGTGCATCCAGTGCAAGTATTGATCCAGATTGCCTGCCTTGTACACTTTAGCGCCGAGCAACCTGTTCAATACACTGATTTTTAACAATGGCAGAACAATACTGAAACCGGCAATCACCACGAACAGGAAGATATGCCCTTCTTTCAGTAACTCAATGGCACCGCCAAGGACAGAGAAGGTATTTTCGATTAAAACAAACTTCTTCAGGGTAATTACCGGTGCCAACAGACCCACGCCCAGCAAGAGTAACGTGACCCCCAGAATAATCCTGAGCCTTCTGGCCTCCTGCGGGTAATAACCGGCAATATTTACATACATATGTTCCATGCCATTCTGTCTGCTCGATGTTAACGTTCCGGCCTTCACTGTGACAGAAATGAAATACTCAAACCCAATTAACAGGCGATGCGTTCGGTGACTCCTGCCTGGTTCATGAGGTTGTGCGGTACCGCCCTATACATCACCTTTCTGGTTTGCATCGATAAGATCGAAGATATTGCCAAATGGATCTGTTACCGAACAGCAACGACCACCCCATTCGTGCACAACAATCTCCGTGGTCTTTCCACCGTAATCACGAATCCTTTCAACGGCTCCGTGAAGATCTTCTGTTTCGATGAACAATCCTGAATGGCCGCTTCCATAATACTTTTCTGTCCATTCATATATCTTAAGTTCCATTCCGCCGAGATCGTAGTTTGTAAATCGATGCGGCTTACCCTCGAACTCGCGCAGCACCTGAAGACCGACCGCCTCCTCGTAGAAGCTTTTACTCGCTGGATAATCTGATGCCGGAAATGAGGTAAATAATGCTTTCATTACTGACTATGTCGCATAACAGTTGATATCACCCGCCCTTGAGGTCCCTGGAGATACCGGATCGGGTGCATCACTGTACCAGTAATTACTTTCAATCCACATCAATAACTCACGCACGAGACAGCAAAGAACGTAAATACGAACTGTACTTCTGATGTTCATGGTCATGCGCCCAGAAGAATTACCGGGGGACTGAACAACAATACTTCCAGCACTGTTCTAGACGAAGGCAAAAATCAGAAAGGCGCCAAAGCCTGCGGCTATAAAACCACCGATACGGCCATACGTTTTTGTCAGTGACAATGCCCAGGACATTAGCCGCTTGAAATTATTGCGCCCTATCACAGTAAAAATCACAGCGGCAACAATAGCAAGCCAGCCTATAATCTCAATTACAAATGGGTATCTGGAAACGCCGGATTGCTGAATAAGCAATAGCCCAATCACAAGCCTTACTGCAATGGCCAGCACCTGCAGCACCAGCTGCTCTTTATGTCTATTTAACAGGCCGAATATTATTTCCGGGTTGACAAGAATAATGATCCCGGCTGACAACATTAATGCTCCAAAAATGATGATTAGTGCAGTCAAGACCCGGTTCCTCCGGCAAACTTTGGCGTTATTGTCGAATCGAGCTTTATGGCTCGAAGGTAATCATTTTCTGAAATTCCGGAACCTGTATCCAGATTATGGATAACGTAAGATATTGTCCGCACATTTGAGAAGCGGTGGCCTCATGGATGTTAAGTGAAAATTTTTCACTTGACTCTGTAACCAGAGTGACATGCGACACAGGCAGATGTGATTTCCGACAGCGATTTATATGCTGCCGTAACATCACCCTCCTGTGCTTTTAACGCGAAGCGGCTTGCTGCTTTATGCATGGTGGTACCTGCTCGTCGCATTCCCTCGGGCATGAACCTGGCCATGTGGCTCGCTCCATGGGATACAAGAGAGCTCATGCCTAGTCGATACTCGGATGTCTCTGCTGCCTTTTCTAGTTCTCCCTGACCCAGATATATAAGTATTTCGTTCACAGCAACCAGGTGATCTCGCATATTGGACATCATATGCTCTTGCATCATTTGGGGCAGTTCTACAAGCACCCTTTGATCGCTGGATGCCGAAGAGTTGCCAGGCAGAAAAGTTAATAATGCCAGCAAAGAAAGGCAGTGAATTCCAGTCATAATTCCAAATTGAGGAGCGTGCGACCTTCTCGCGTCCCGACTGCGCCATTTGCGGGCATACCCGAATAAATTGTTATTGCTCTTCACTCTTAACACCACGTATTAGTTTAAAGGGTATACCAACGACTAATGCAACGACGCTTGCCATAAAGAATCCCGTTACCACCGCTATTGGCCAAAATCTATCCATATGGCCCAACTCCGCATAAGCTGCAATTTGCACGCCTGCAACCATCAGGCAGGCTGCAACAAATGAAGCTGGAAAATAGCTTTTAATGTACGCATGGCACCCAATCGCAACAACCAACCAAAAAACTGTCAATATAATGATATATAGAAGTTCTGACATCGCCTACAATGACATATTACGACCAAGCTGTTCGATGCAAATGCAGCGTATCGCGGCTTGTATCAGCACGAGCACCCTGTCATGTGGTAGCTGGCATGCCATACAAGAACGCACCGATTAAAAAATAAAAGGCAAGACCAACAGAAACCTTATGTTTCAACTTGTAAAATACTACCTGTTGCGCAGCCCTGAATACCCATAAGCATGAAATCAACACCAATAACGTTTTACCTAGCCGAGTATTTAGTAAATCGCCAGTGTGTACAAATGAAATATAGGCAAAAATAAAGAATATAAATGTAATACTGATATTTAATACCTGAATTGTAGCCTTGTTAACATAGTTTAATGATTCTAGTGTTTCCGGCCATTTGAATATACGCCAAAAAAGCACATGAAATACAATGAGTCCAATTGTGTAGAAACCGCCACAGATTATGAGCATCTCATTCATCATTCATTCTTCTTTATTCACATAACGTTGAAGCAGAACGGAGTGAGGCGTCCGAGTGGCGCGCCTTGCAGGGGCCTGCAGGATACGAAAGGTGCGAAATACACAGCCCGACATATGCATGGATCACATATCGACACGATATCATTCCTTTTACTTTTCTCGGGACAGGAGCTTGCCATTTCTTCAAAATACGCGATGAGTGCCACTTTGCCATCGCCAACATAAGGATTGTGCTGCATGTACCCGGCATCCACTAAAAATCGGCCGCTTTGGCAGGCTCACCCAGGTAAGCCGTACGCTGAAACACAATTGCGTTTTGCTTTTTTGCTTCTAAATCCTGCTGTAGTGCTTCCTCCACCATAGACCGTGAACCTCCTTTTTACACCTAACGACCAGGCTCATCGACGGAAATGGAGCGCAGCGGGAGTGCCGTCACGTGAAACATCGTATTAGCTTTCATGCCTTTATTGATCTCTCCTGTGCACGAATCAGTGTATTGCGACCAGCATAACGGAAAACAATACATAAGCTACAATTACAGCCATTTGCAAAAAGAATGCCCCTATGCCGCCTTGGTCTCCCGTGTATGCCGCAAGATATAGCGAGAAATTACTACCAACGATCACAATAGTGCCACCAACAATTCGATACAGCCAACGCAATTGTGGCTTTAACCTACTGGAGGCGGCAAGGGTAGTTAAGATGACACCTGCTACAATCGGCATTTATAATCCTACTATCATTCCAGACATCCATATTTAATTATAGAAAGCCAAACACCCGGCTAACGGGCGCCACTCAGCGCAACTGGTGAGCGTAGCGAACGAATTGATCAGCTTGTTATGAGTTGACATTTCCACCCTTTACCAGATAAAACGCGCAGCCGAATAAGGCCATTAGCGCCAGCGCAATGGCAATGATTTGATTGCTTTCTGACATGCGGGTTGAACCGCCAACGGTAGAAGCCAGGATAAGTAGCGCAAATGCCAACAAGGACAAAACGCCCATAACCCTTGCCACAATTACTGCAGCTGCGTTGAGCCTTGTGAAATATATAGAAACAAGTAGAAATACACTCAATGCAGAAAACAGCACCGGCCACATACTAAACCCGAAAATACTTACACCATAAGCGCAGACCGATAGCGTAATAGCTGACAATAGTAATTTTATAATGTGCATCATTCAGTCAACCGCTCTGGTGTTAGAGACACATAACGTTTGAGTTAAGCCACTGACCCGCCAGTGCTGGTCGACTTGAACAAATTGTGAGCCTCTATTTTTCCTGGACTTTAAACCGATTCATAACGTCGCTTCCTCTCCAAGGTATAAGCCCACCAAGGTTTTGGTTCATCCCCATTCATGAAACTCGTGACAGAGATGAACACATCCAAAACACACGGATCATGCCTGACGCCACTTTTACAACACAGCCCCTGATACAGCTTGAGCGGATCTTTGCCAACAAGTTGCTTCGGCGTCTGGATACCGACGAGCTGAAGATCTTTTGCCATGGCTGGACCAATGTTCGGTAGATCCGTTAACTGGTGCACGCGATCACGTTCAACTTTAGCAGGATTCATGGCGGCAAACGTTGTACATAAGTCACGCGAACGAAGCGCAGCGAACAGAGCGTCGGTATGATAGGTTTATTAAGATTCTGCGATTCACTATCAACTCTCAATAACTAAACAATAAAACCATCAATAGCGCTGACACCAAACACGAAAAAACTGTCCGGATTGTGTTCCAGCGGTTCCAGCGTGCTTCAAATTCCATTCGAACTGCTTTCTGGGCAGGCTCATCCATGGCATCGACATCCAAAGATTGTAGTCTGTTGTTCAGGGGAATGTTGATAGTGAAAGTCGGCAACTGGACTCCGAGAAGGTAGACAAGAGTAGTGAAGATCAGGAGCCAACGCCCCGTGACATTCAAGTATTCGAAACCAAACACGGCCGCCAACATTAACGTAATAACTGACCCAAGCCAGACCACTATAAAAACCGGTTGCTTGTTCTGGATTATGCTATCCATCGCCTGAAACGCCCGGATAAACTCCCTGTGGTTTAGACCTCTAATGCCGGGCATTACCACAACGGCAAATGCAAACAGGAAGCCCGCCACGAGAGAACACAGAAACGTAGCACCAATCAAAGCAGCCTGGAATAATGCCATGATTTAGGTTTAATCCGCGTACATTCTATTGCCTCGGCTCAGTCGCTCGGCGGAGCCGCCTCGGTCTGGGGACGTTTGCTAGATTGCATTTTGACAACTTCAAGACAATCATATACATACTCAACATCATAGCTTCCATCTCCATCTGTATCATATTCAGCAGATATTAATTTACCCATATTGTAATTCTGCCGTTTTTTACGGACATCTTGTCCTTCCCCAAGGATTATTATTTCATCAATATTTCCGTAACGGTAATGCACCTTGAAGTCGATATTCCCATCTTTATTTAAATCTGACTCTTGAGTTTGAATTAATCCATCATCGAATCGAATTACTGATTCAAAGGTTCCATCAAAATCATCGTCCTGCTTTGAAACTTCCAGTATTCCCTTTCTATCAAAGTTATAAATAACATCTACGTTTCCATCAAAGTTTCTATCTACTTCGGTTCTACTTATTCGATTATCTTTGTATATCCACTTTTCGTCTAATACACCGTCACCATTCATGTCTATACCGTCTTCTGTAACTGGTGAGTTATATGCCCAGTAAATTAAACCGCCTCCGACTACTACACCAAGCAAAAATACTGACACCCCATTAGATGGTTTAATTCTAGCTCTCTCTTCTTTATCTACCTCAATAGCCTCCCAGGCTTTTATGACTCCGGCCGCCCTTTCATAATTCGATTCATCCACCATTACACGAACAAGGTTTATTGCCTGTAGTTCACCGACACCGCCTGGTAAATACTCACCATCAACCCTCCCTTCTATTCCCTCCTGCATCAACAGGTTCAGAATCATATGAGCATCTAGGGAGGTTGAGGTTTCGTATACACTTTTCATAGGAAATCTAGCGTCTCTCCTCAGTCGCGAGGCAAAGCCGCATCGATCTGGAGTCCCTGATTATGCAGCAGATAGCATCAACTTTTTTTCCCCTGTTGTTTGATCCCGGCGGGGTAGAGATCGAGCCCGCCGAGATGGAAGTAAATTGCATTGCGGAAACGCGCCTTGTTCCGGAAGCCACGGCTACGCACCTTGATCATCTTGATCCGGCTGTTGATGCTCTCAGCTCCACCGTTGTCAGCTTTGAGCACCACGGCATTGATAATGCCCCAGAGGTGATCCTTGATTGTCCGGGCGACCTTCTTTACGGGTTCGAGGCGGCTCCTCACCGCCCAGGCCAGCCAGCGCTTCCAGGCCCTGGTGGCCCAGCTGCGACTGGTGTAATTCCATAACGTCATCGCAAACTCCTTGAGGGCCCAGGCGCGAGCAGTTTTCCGGGTGCTTTCGCGCAGTGCCTTGAAGCCGCGCCACTGATCGAGACTCATGTTTTGCGGATTCATCAACCAGCGATGCCGGGTCCGTGTCAGATCATCACGCCCGTCGGCCAGCAAGACCCGGTGCTCAGCCCGGCGCACCTTGTCCACCGCATCTCCCAGGTACTTCGCCACATGAAACTTGTCGAAGGCGATCTTCTCCCGGGCATCCGGTATCGCATCCAGTGTGGCCCGGATGTAAGCCGGCCACATGTCCATGGAAACACTCTCGATGCCTGCCTTCTGGCCTTCTGAAAGCGTCTCGTAGAACCCAGCCAGGCTGTTCTGCCCCCGATCATCAGCCACATGGAGTACCGTCTGTCCCGCCTGATCAGAAACCACCGTCACGTAATCATGTCGCTTGCGGAATGAGGTCTCGTCCACACCGATGTGCGTCGGTTGAATCTCGGCGCGTCGTTCCAGACCTCGCTGCACCGCGCGTTGCATGATCCGGTCGATCGCATTCCAGCTCAACCCCAGCTGCCGTGACACCGCGGCGAGCGAAGCCTCCTTTAACCAGTCGATCACCAGCGCCTCAAACAATGCAGTAAAACCAGAGCCCGGCTCGGACCACGGTACACCTACCGTCACGACACCATGCTCCTGGCACTTGATCCGGGGCACGTCAGCCACCAGGATCGTCCTGAACTGACAAGTATCCAGATGCCGCCATGACCGCTGACGCCGGTCATATCCCGGACAGGCCTGTCCGCACTTCGGACAGTGCTGCTCAGCACCCACCTCTTGCTCAACGAAAACCTTGACCTCGCCGTCCTCCAATGCCAGCTCAACCTCAGACACCTTCCACGGCGAACGGATACCCAATATCTGTGTATACATAACCTGCTTTGAGCTAACGTAAAAGATTTGATCATGGGGGGAGATCACTATAGCATGTTGGGCACTACGCAACATTTTGAATGCAGCCTAACAGTTGGATAAACAAGACCTCACGTCTCGTTATCAGTTTTTAGGCACCATATGCCTCATCACTCCATACGACTTTCGTTATACCTTGTGTTTTATCTAGCACTGTCTTCAAACCATTTATTAGCGGCAAAGCATTTTCTACTTTAGCCTTGTTTCTTCCAAATAGACTTTTAGCCTGTGGATCAAGGTAGCATAGCCATTTGTCTTTCTCACCTTCTCTATTTCCGCAGCATAACCAATACTCATGCTCCTCATTTGTACTGTATACAATAAACCAACCCCAATCTTCATAATTGGGATAAGAGGTAATTACGTCTATCTACGCCTACTGCTGAGCCAGCCCACATGCAAGCACTGCCCCATACACCCATGGATTGATCTGAGAATCTTCAGGCAAAAAGGGTGTTACTAATTCTGAATCGAATTCAACTGATATCTCCATGATTGCTACCTAACGTTGGAAGCCAGCCTCGCGCGCCAACACGTCGGACCGGTCTGACTTGTCATATGTCACTGTAATAGCTCCTGTAATACCCGTTCCCATCATCACCCAGAATAATAGTTGATGTTCGTGAATCCAGCGGCGGACACAAATATTTACAGCCTCGGTTGTTTTCAGCGATTATCTCGCAAACCGCTTCAACAGACTGCACATCATTAACTTCGTATCTAAATGATGCCCACACTTCATTAGTATCTATGTTGTGACGCTCTTCTATCTGGAATGCTGAGGGTGGTAAATACTCAGGAAGCCAACCCGCCTTTACCAGGCCCGACGCTTCCATTTCTGCGATTGAGGAAAAACTTGATCTCGGGTTCTCCGTATACTCAATATATCGAAACAGTCCCAAGACAACTCCAAGTAGTGCCAGAGCAACAACCACCGATTTAATAAGCAGTTTCATGGCATATAACTCCACGCATCAGTGCCGCGGTTCTGCCGCGTCCGACTGTATGAGTTTGTCAGGTGGTTTCTTGTATCGTTAAAATTCGTTTGTCCATCCAGGAACACTTCGTTTAGTCCATCTGGCAAACCCCATTTTTTCACCTACGTAAGACTGTCTGTATGCTGTCACAGCATCTCCTGGAATCTTGTATTTATTTGGCATTGCTTGAGCAAATTCAGTTAATCCTTGATCAGCATAGTCGTATTTAGATATTTCAGTGAGAACAAATATTGAATTGTGATCCGAATCTTTTTCAAATCTAAATCGGTATTCGGTATTTAATGCAAGCGCAAGATTTTGAAGCCATGAAAAATTCCCATATGATTGTTCTACCCAGAGTACGCACGGATGTTTAATGTGGGTGGACTTATAGAGTGTAGAAAAACCTTTTTTATTTAGTGCCGTGCATAACATCTGCACACTCTTAAGTATCATTTTTACGACGTGCTGGTCGCAATGATACTGCGCGCACTTTTTTATATCGTTATCCAGTACGAATATATTCATCAAGTAAGCTTTAATCCACCTAACGTTGAAGCTGTGGGGCAGCGCAGCGTCCCACAAGAGCGACTTGTTTTGGAGGTCTATTGCAATTAACTCTTTGCCCCAAACTCATTAATGTTTAATGAAAAACTTTTATTATCAGTAGCAATCAGGCCAACGCCTTGCGCATATTTGTAAATAACATTGTCTAGATTTACTTCCCTATCAATAATGTTCACGATGTAACCACTTTGAGTTGCATCAATTATAGTTACACGCTTTTCTGGTTTTCGTACAAATTGGGTTGTCTTTTGATCATATACAAATACAAATCCTTCCAGGCGACATGCAGGTCCTTCTGCTGCCTTAACCTCACCCAAAAAATGGCGCCTGATTGAATTATCATAAAGTGCCCTATATATGACATGTATTTTTTCACCGACCTCGATAATCATAATATTCTCACTATAAATTAATTGTCATAACGTTTGAGGCCAGCGGCGTCGAAGCCGTCAAACCGGGGCGACTTGTTATGGGGCCGTTTAAAATTTCTCGTTGTTTGAAATACCGAGATTATTAATTTTCGTTTTCCCAAGTATTTTCAATAAAAGATTACGACAAAAACGGAGCATCGGATAAAGCCAGGAAGATATATATTTAGATTTAAACATCCAATAGTTAAAGCGGTTAAATATTCCTGAGCGGCTACTAATTAGTGCAAGTGCGTGAATCGCATCAGAACCGAAATAAAGTTGATCCCCCATTTTCAATACCATTCCCTGGTCGATATCTAGACCTCTATCTGTTATTTCATCTAAGACATCACTTTTCTTTCTCGCATCAATTATTTTCAGATCCCCAACACTTTCTCTAATTCGAACGATCTGGCAATACATATTGCAGGCTGGACACTCCTTATCGTATATCAACAATATTTCAGGTCTGCTCATTCGGTGCCTTCTGCCACATAACGTTCAAGCCAATTCGCGCAGTTTACTGCGTCGGCTTGGGCGCATTGTTATGCTGCAGATAGCCTCCTAACATTCAGCTGCTTCCGCTTCTTTTCAGCTTCCCATAGGTCATACTGTGACTGCTGGTTAAGCCAGCTCTCGGAGGACGTACCAAAAGCCAGAGATAATCGTACCGCCATTTCAGGGCTAATCCCTGAGCGACCATTGAGAATAGCCGACAGCGTTTTACGAGTAACACCCAGAGCTTCCGCTACCTCAGTAATACTCAAACCTAAGGGCTCTATACATAGCTCTCGCAAAATTTCACCTGGATGGGGAGGGTTGTGCATCTTCATCATTACACCTCAGTGGTAATCTTCATAATCAACAACATCGGCATCCTTATCCTTGAAGCAGAATGTCACGCGCCAGTTGCCACTTACCCATACTGACCATATACCCTTCCGCTTACCTCCGAGCTCATGCAATTTTAGTCCCGGAAGATCCATATCCTTTGGGCTTGTAGAGGCGTTCAAGCGACCCAGAATCAGCCTTAGACGGTTGGCATGTTTGGCCTGAATTCCAGACTTGGTGCCTTTTAGAAAGAACTTTTCGAGTCCCTTATGCTTGAAACTCCTTATCATGGAAGGAGTGTAACCTATTACGTTACGGGTTACAAGTGGAGTATTGCGGCATAACTTTGTGATCAGGTGCGTTTGACGGCAACCGACCGGAGCGGCAGCGCAGCAAGGGCGCGGCAAAACGTAAGTTGCAACACCTTGTTATAAGCCCTATTTCGATTTGCTCTTCTAATTACACTTGGTATCTTCATAAGTAATGATTGAAACCGTAGCTCCACTTCTATCTGTTATCGCACACATCCTACCGACACCAGGTACATCCATGGGAGGATAAACTGCTTTGCCTCCGGCCGCCTCGGCTTTTGATAGTGTTTCATCGACATCATTAACGGTGATATAGGTCCCCCAGTAATCAGGCATCTGCTCGATACCATCCGGCTTCTTCATTATTCCGCCAACAGGTTCACCACCGGATTTTACGATATAGTATTTTCCTTGTGGCATCTCCATCTCTTCAATTTCCCAACCAATCACATCAGTGTAAAAGCCAATAGCCGAGTTAACATCATCAACTAACAATTCGGACCAGCTAAATGCGCCATGTTGTTTGAATGTATCGTTCATACCACTGACTCCATTCTACTCATGTCAATTCAAGACTACTCAATCTATTCCGTTTCAGACTTTCCGAATGGCTTATAACGTCTGAATTGAGCGGCGTGCCTCAGCGCGTCCGACCCCAAAGGGGCGTACTCGAATGATTTGTTATAAGTCATTCTTTGGGTTCCCCGCAACAAATGAATGTATTGCTAAGAATCCGCTTACGCTAAATAGCAACAATATGGCTTGAATAATATACAAACCGATAAATAGTCCAGCTTTCTCACCTATATAGAAATGCCCAACTTTCACGGATTCCACAATGCCGCCTATACAAAGAATAATCACTGGAATTATAGTTGCTAAATAGGCAGATCTCGAAAACTTTGGCTGAAATGCTCGAGGCGCCAGATAACCGAAAACAATAGAGATAACTCCCAGCGCCATTAGAATTCCAGAAACTCGCTTATTCTCATCGATAACTGCCACTAGCTCTACTGCGATGTAGGGCAGAAGAAAATATATCGCGGTTCCAGCAGCAAGGACCATAAAGTTATTCTTCATTTGCGAGTCCGCCCAACACACCAATCGTGAAATAAACCACCTTTGACTTATAACGTTTGAGTCGAGCCGCTCGCGCAACAAACTATCCGCGAAGCGCCATAAAACTTTCCCGCGTCGTCTCGGATGATTTGTTCGACTTTATTTTTCTGCCCACTTAAGATTGAGCTTTCGATGATGTGCCGCGCAATCTCGAAGATACAAATTGATCAGGGTTTGATAAGGAATACCTGACTCCTCTGCCATTTCCTTAAAATATGACACAGTATCTCGATCTAGCCGCATCGTTATCGGTTGCTTCAAATACTTAATGAAAGGATTCTTGCGGCCTTTCATCTTTGAAAAATCGTAATGCTCTCTCATCTTCGTCGCTCCCGATATGCTCGTTCCTCGTCTTTGTCTGCTTTTCTCGCCGAAATAATACGAATGATAGTTTCGCTTTCTCGAAAACAGTGACAAACAACGAGAACCTGTGGTTTTAAGCTGAGTCCAAGCAGGATAAAAAGATCTTCCTGGTCTGAATGATCGGGATCAAAAAATTGAATAGCACCCTCATCATAAAAAGCGGTGCGAGCCTCTACGAAGGAGACCCCATGCTTTTTTACGTTCGCTGTTTCTTTTCTTTTATCCCACTCGAACTCAAGCTCTTTCATATGTACATTGTACTTATAATCATGAAAATGGCAAGATGCGTCTATGGAGCCGAACGTCCGCTGGGGCGTAATGGTATGGACTCCTTCCCTTCTACTCGGCATCGCAATGTGCCAGATTGAAGTGTGTATACATGCAACCATCGAAGAAAAGGAGCCCACACATGAACCTTACTACCATCGGAATTGATTTGGCAAAGTCTGCTTTTCAACTGCACGGCATTAATGACCAGGGTCAGGTCAGGCTGCAAAGAACCCTCAGCCGCAGGCAAATGGCGCGCTTCTTCGCCAACCTTGATCCCTGCCTCATTGGCATGGAGATTTGTGGCAGCGCCCACCACTGGGCACGCCGGCTCCGGGGCTTCGGGCATACCGTCAAACTGATCTCCCCCCAATTCGTCACCCCCTACCGGAAAGGCAATAAAACCGATGGCAATGATGCCATGGCCATCTGTGAGGCCGTTACCCGCCCCGACATGGACTTCATACCCATCAAGACTACAGAGCAGCAGGCCCTGCTCATGGTGCATCGTATTCGCGAGCGGGTCAAAAGCGAGCGCACCGCTCTCATCAACCAGGTCCGGGGCCTGCTTGCGGAATTTGGCCTGGTCATGCCACAGGGTGCCGGCGCACTGCGTCGCCTCCTACCCGGTATCCTGGAAGATGCTGAAAATGAATTACCACCGTTGGCGCGTGAGCTGTTTGCAAACCTCTACCAGCAACTCGACTTCATCGACGTCCAGTTGCAGGGCTATGACCAACAAATTGATGTCTGGGCCAAAGATGACAGCGTGTGCCAGCGTCTGCTGGCCCTGGAGGGTATCGGCCCGCTCACCGCTACCGCAATGGTCGCCACCGTCGGAGATGCAACAGTGTTCAAAAACGGGCGCCAGTTCGCAGCCTGGCTCGGCCTCACCCCTCGGGAGCACAGCAGTGGCGGCAAATACAAACGCTCTGGTATCAGCAAGCGGGGTGATAGTTACCTCAGAAAACTGTTGGTTCACGGAGCCCGATCGATGATGCGGCTTACGCCCAAACGCGATGATAAAAAGAGCCGTTGGATCGAGCAGCTCCGCGCGCGCCATCACGACAATGTCGCCGCTTGCGCACTGGCCGCCAAACATACCCGTATCATCTGGGCCTTGATGGCTAAAGAAACCACCTACGAACTGGCTCGGGAAAATCCGGATCAGATCACTTTCCCGGAGAACTGCTTAAACACGTGACGGGTATTACAGGTAAGACCGGTGTCTGCAAAACCTGGTAACAAGTCCGGCACTTCGATGCCGTGAGCGTGTTGAGGAGCAGGCATGCGGCTACACCATCAGGGTCCGGGGTAGCTAGCCCCACATTGAGGCCGGATATATGCTTGCAGTCTTGCCCGCTTGTCCGTTACGTAGAGTGATATTTATTGATTATTAACTATCAATTAATTGACTTCGAACGGAGTCCATATAATTTGTTATGTCGCTGCATCATTCATGGAAAATAATTTACTTACAATGAAGCTAATAAGGTACACAAATACTACCCATAGAATTAATTCAAGCGACAATACTGGTAGTACTATTGGGTTGAACACTGACACAAAAGCCGACTCAAGACGGCCACATTCCCATCCTGCATCAAGTAATCCGCAGCGTCCGTTGTAAGAGTTCCACCCATGCAATAATCCAAAGAAGAACAGAGCAATGACTGGGGTGAAGGCAACAATTCTTGTTAGCCTCTTCCTCCTTTCAGGATTTGACGTCTTAGCTTGCGACATAACGACTGAAGCCAGCCGCGCGCGTCAGCGCGTCGGACTGGGCTGCTTTGTTAGACATATTCCCAATAAAAACATATAGTTAAAATTTGCCCTTTTTCACAACTAGTACTATACTACTTATGAATCTGAACCTCGGCTTAACCGGGTAGTAGGATTCACCCGGGCCCGAAAGGGCCCTTTTTTATTTCCCTTCATAAACGCACGACCCCATCAGGATCTACGGTTGCTGCAACTTTGCATAGCACCGGCTCTAATCTCCGAAAGTAGTTGTGAGCTGATTTCTTTTTAAAATAGCTTGATGGCGCGATACTCTGATAGAGAAGAAATGCCGCAAGATCTGCCGCTTGAATAAAGTATGAGTGTTCTGAATCTTTAAAATACGGATCTTCGACCAAATTTGTTATCAAAAGATTCCTATATCCAGCCCCATGCCCCATCTGATTTGGAACCGGGTTATATCTACGCATTCGTCTTAAGACAGTAGTAACTTTTTTGACTTCTCCCATATCTGGGATAACCATCCCCCGTTCATCGGGATTCGCAGGGCCCGGGAAGTTTCGGCGTGACATTGTATTTGAAAAGCGCTGGATAAGGGCTTTCCATGCCATATCTATAACATCGTAAGTCGCAGCCTTCCCTTGTTTATCTACAACAATATTTATAATACTTAGGTCGGGCATCGCGGCTATTTCATTCGCAAAATTCCTGATAATAGTTAACCGATCATTACGTTTTATACGTGCTAGATCACCTGGCTTGTTGATCAGCCTAGCTGAGTGAACTTCTTCTCTCAACAAAAGGCCGAATTTGGTTCGCATTCTAGATCTAAAGGCAACTATTCGATCTAGATACTCATTCCACCTAAGCTCGTGAACCACAAGACCAGTCAAAGTAAAGTATCGCGTAGGACTGCCAACTATTCCGCTGTCTCCGCTCTCATCGATGTAAAGTAAATACATTGAGTTCATTCTCTTGTATGTCTAACGGTTGAGCCCAGCGGCGGCGAAGCCGTCCGACTGAGGTGATTTGTTATAACCCTTATGGTAATTCAAAATATTTTCTGTGCCTGTATATTTGATTTAAGGTATTCCCTTCTACTTTTAGCCTAATAACGTTGAAGTATTCTCCATCTCCATCTAGGGCGTGTTAACACTAATGATGGCATCAGTGATTAGCGCGAAATGAATGAAGAACATAAAAACGACATCCAGTTTATCGAATCGAGAGAAGATGCGACGGAAGCCCTTCAACCGACGAAATAACCGTTCTACCTCGTTGCGCCTCTTGTACATTTCTTTGTCATATTCCCAAGGTGTCAGGCGATTGCTTTTGGGCGGCACAACCGGAAGCATTTCAAGTTCCAATACCAACTGGCGCGTTTCATCACCTTCATAGGCTTTATCCATAATGACATGCGCCCCTTCCCACCCGCTATTTTTAAGCGCATTCAGCAACTTTCTCCCCTCCGGCGCATCACCTGCCTGGCCCGGGGAAAGCGAGAATGTCACGGCTGTTTTTGCGTCGGCTGCAACCATATGAATTTTCGTTGTCCATCCCGCTCGCGATTTACCAATAGATTGTGGACCGTTTTTTTTAACGCACCGGTCCCATCGGGATGGACTTTGACAGCGGTACTATCGAGCGAAACATGATCGACCTGAATGTTAATGGTGTCGTTTTCCTGCAGTCCGGCGAAGACTTGCTCCAGGACACCCCGTTTGGCCCAACGGTTAGCGCGCGTATAAATCGTGTGCCAATTACCAAATTTTCTCGGCAACCCTCGCCACTTGCAGCCATGTTCCGCGACATACAAAATGGCGTTGAGTACCTGTAAATTAGTTATGGTGACGTTACCCCGTTGTTTCGGCAGTAACTTTTCAACGGCTTTGAATTCATTTGCGGTGATTTTCATCCGTGAATTTTATCAGCATTAGCGTTAACACGCCCTAGCAATAACTCCCAGTGGTCAGATAATAGCGCCCTCTCATAATTAATTTTAGTTGGCGGGAGAGTTGCATTATCTCCAGCGCGAGGGCCGAAAGAGATATAGAACTTTAGGTCAGGATAGTCTTGTATAACAGCAGATATATCTTCATATATTTGTTGCTTTGATGATCCAATCGTGAATCCATACTTGCTACCAGAAGTAACGGTGTCATCGATGTAAGTTACCCACAAAAAGAATATGTATCCCGCAACGACTAAGATAGGCAGCAGGATGATTGCCACAATGACTTTTAGTAGCTTACTCAATGCTTATCCTTTGTGGTTATAACGGTTGAACTCTGCCGCGCCGAGCGTAGCGAGGGAACCCTTGACTCCGGGAGCGAAAGCGAGCGGTGTCAAGGGCGTCGGCAGCAGTGATTTGTTAGCTGGCATTTCAGTCCTCCGGCCAGCAATGCAAACCGCCGCTAGTATCGCCCACAGCGCGCCTCCAAACTGCTTCCGGGAAATAACCTTTGTCGCATAGCGCACCAAAGAAGTCAGTGCCGCCCTTTGCTTCTGTAGGAACGGTGCAGACCTTATCAGGCTCTAAAAGTGAAACGTAAATGACATCGGAACCCATCATGCCCCCATCCTTAAAGCATACACGGCGAATATTGCTCCAAGTGAAGGTCTGATTCCAAGCATCTTCAAGATCTGCCAGGACTATCACCCTTATGTCATCATCGTCGAACTCAACGGCTAGCAAATCTGAGAGCGATGCCTTACGCCTGAGGAGTCTCTTTAATAATTTGAGCACTGAGTTTCCTATGCCAGCTAACGGTTGAGCCCAGCGGCGGCGAAGCCGTCCGACTGAGGTGATTTGTTATAACCCTTATGGTAATTCAAAATATTTTCTGTGCCTGTATATTTGATTTAAGGTATTCCCTTCTACTTTTAGCCTAATAACGTTGAAGTATTCTCCATCTCCATCTAGCAATAACTCCCAGTGGTCAGATAATAGCGCCCTCTCATAATTAATTTTAGTTGGCGGGAGAGTTGCATTATCTCCAGCGCGAGGGCCGAAAGAGATATAGAACTTTAGGTCAGGATAGTCTTGTATAACAGCAGATATATCTTCATATATTTGTTGCTTTGATGATCCAATCGTGAATCCATACTTGCTACCAGAAGTAACGGTGTCATCGATGTAAGTTACCCACAAAAAGAATATGTATCCCGCAACGACTAAGATAGGCAGCAGGATGATTGCCACAATGACTTTTAGTAGCTTACTCAATGCTTATCCTTTGTGGTTATAACTACCATTCGGCGAACGAATGGTCGGTTTGAAAAGGATATTGGTTGACCATAACATCCACCTGGTTCAATCACCTCAATACTTTATAAAACAATTCCGCTTGCATTGGAGACTTAATCATTTACGGAAAAGGCGCATGTGACAGGTAGTATTTGTCTGACAGATTATAACCATATTTTTGTGTAGCGTTTTCTGGTTGTTGTCGATTGGACTCTACCTCATGAACAAGCCAAAACTACTGGAACAGGTTCGATTATCGATAAGGAGGAAACATTACAGCCATCGAACTGAACAATCCTATGTCTACTGGATACGCTATTTCATCCGTTTCCATAAACTGCGGCATCCGAATGAAATGCGTGAACCAGAGGTAAAACACTTTCTGAATCATCTGGCGAACGACCGGAAAGTATCTGCATCGACCCAGAATCAGGCCCTTTGTGCAATTCTTTACCTGTACCGCGAGGTACTTGAGACACCATTAGAACTCATCAAGGGTGTTGACCGTGCGCGACGCACCAGAAATCTGCCTGTTGTATTAAGTCGCAACGAGGTTAGATCAATACTGCAAAATCTTGAGGGTGTTTACTGGCTGTTGGGTTCACTGCTTTATGGCACCGGCATGCGTATAACTGAAGCCTTGCATCTGCGTATCAATGATATTGATTTTGATTATTCGCAAATAACGGTAAGGAAAGGAAAAGGTGGCAAGGATCGAATTACACTGCTCCCGGAAAGCCTGCGCGATCGACTGTCAAGGCATATTGCGGACGTTAAGGACTTGCATGAACGTGACCTAGATGCGGGCTATGGCCACACCTGGTTACCGTATGCACTGGACAGAAAGTTTCCACACGCAGATCGTGAGTGGATCTGGCAGTATGCCTTTCCATCTTCCTGTCGATCAGCAGATCGTCAAGACGGTGTCATTCGACGCTTTCATATGTCACCAAAGACACTCCAGCATGCCATGCGCAGGGCCGTACAAAAGGCAGGGATACTGAAACGGGCCAGCTGCCATACCTTGCGTCACAGCTTTGCGACACATCTTATTGAAGATGGCTACGATATTCGTACGGTCCAGGAATTGCTAGGACACCAGAATGTAAAAACCACCCAGATCTACACACACGTACTGAACAAGGGCGGCCGCGGGGTACGCAGCCCGCTGGACAACGGCTAGGTCCGCTTTGATATACCGTCCACCTGTTTAAAAAGTGCCTGCTTCTCACGAAACAACGCGGAGATATCCTCATCGCCAAATCCCGCCTCCATCAGGCGACGGTAGTGAATCAGCGTCATCTCGACAAGCGGCATGGCGACATCGAACTGCTCGGCCATTTGCTTGCAGATAGCCAGGTCCTTGTGATGCAGGGCGACACGGAATCCGGGATCAAACCGTCCCTGTGTCATCGATGCGCCGCGGTGGGCAAGAAACCAGTTACCCGCGGCACCGGAACCGACCACCTCGATCACCTTGTCCAGCGGCAGTTCCAGCGCCGTTGCAAATGCCAGCGCCTCGGTCACTGCCTGGTTGATGCCGGCGGCCATGACCTGGTTGACGGCCTTGGTTGCCTGTCCTGCACCGACCGGACCCATATGTTCGATACGTCCGGCAATAGTGTCGAGAACCGGCATGATGCGTTCGATCACGGCGGCCTCACCACCAATCATCATCGCCAGCGTTCCCTGGCGCGCACCTTCGATGCCGCCGGAGACAGGGGCATCGAGAAAGGCCGCAGGATGCGCCAGCGCAGCGGCCTGGATGGCAGTATCGCGACTAACGGTTGAGGTATCGAGCACCACGCAACCGGGATGCAGGCCGGGTGACAAGGCCCGCATTACCTGCAACAGATCAGCGTCTGCGGACACGGACAGCACCAGCAGCTCGCAATCAGCGGCAACGGCCGCCGGGTTATCCGCCACACGGATACCGATCTCAGTGGACAGCTGCCCGGCTTTATCGCGGCTGCGGTTCCAGACTGCCTCGAGATAACCCGCCTTGCACAGGTTGCGCGCCATGGGTGCACCCATGGCTCCCAGGCCGATTACACCGGTTTTCATCGTGTTAATCTCCTCTCTCCGTCCCTCACCACGGGTGATGAAGTCTCGTATATTTTCAACACTACTCGTCTTCCAGGTAGGTGGTACCGCTCAGCCCGCCTTCCAGCGCCTGCAGGCAGGCCGCCTTGTCCTTCCCTTCCAGCCCGGCCGCCCTGACCTTCTCCCGATAGCGCGCCACCAGTCGCTTGGGATCGAACTCCACGTAGCGCAGCAGCTCGTCGACGCTGTCACCGTGGTGCGGATCGACCAGCCGGTAGCCGCCCTCCGCGGTCAGCTCGACATTGACCGCATCCGTGTCCCCGAACAGGTTATGCATGTCACCGAGAATTTCCTGGTAGGCGCCGAGCAGGAAAAAACCCAGAAGGTAAGGCTCCCCGGGCTGCAGTGCATGCAGTGGCAGGCTCGATTCAATGCCGGCGGCATCGACGTAATGCTCGATGTGACCGTCAGAATCGCAGGTCAGGTCATGCAGCGTGGCGCGCCGCTGTGGACGCTCCAGCAGGCGATGCAGTGGCACGATCGGGAACACCTGGCCAATACCCCAGACATCCGGCATCGACTGAAACACGGACAGGTTGCAGAAATACTTGTCCGCCAGCAGCCTGTTGATGCTATCAAGCTCTCCCGGCGGTTCCGGTAGTTGCTGCAACAGCATCTGCAGCTTGCGGCAAAGTGCGTAGTATAGCGATTCGCCATGTGCTCGTTGCGCCAGCGTCAGGCGGCCCTCGATAAAGGCGGTACGCAGCTCGGCCAGCGAGTCGGTGGCACTTCGATAAACCGCACTGGCGCAACTGACATCGCATTGTTCCATGGCGGCGCTCAACATCCGTACCTGCGGTGCGGCAGTATCCGGATCGACGTGTACATGCCCCAGTACCTGTTCGCTATCAATCACGTTGGTCAGCAACACCGCGTGGTGCGCCGTCAGCAAGCGGCCGGACTCACTCAGCAGTGATGGCGCCGGTAAGCGTGCCTCTCGACTGGTCGCCACGAATACATCCACCACGGTGCGCGCATAGTCTTCAATACTGTAGTTGATGGAGCAGCTGCTGTTACTGGCCGTGCCCTCGTAATCCACCCCCACGCCACCACCGACATCGACACTGTCGATCGGCACGCCCGCACTGCGCAGGGCAACCCAGGTGCGCGCCACTTCCATCAGCGCGCGGCGCAAATCGGCCAGGCTGGAGACCTGCGAGCCCGGGTGACAATGCAACAGTTTCAGGCAATCCTGCAGACCGGCCGCACGCACGCGCTCCAGCAGAGCAAACACGCCGGCCGCGGTAAAACCGAACTTTGAGCGGTCACCGCCGGTGTTTTGCCAGTTGCCGGCCGTGGCGGCCGACAGCCGCACCCGCAGGCCGAGACGCGGCCGCAACTGCAGTTCTTCCGCCACATGGATGACCAGTTCCAGCTCGGAGAGTTTCTCGATGACAAGAGTGACGCGGTGCCCGAGCCGCTGGGCCTGCAGGGCAAGGCGAATGTATTCCGCATCCTTGTACCCGTTGCAGATAATGACGCCATTGGCCGGTGCAATTGCGATGATTGCCAGCAACTCCGGCTTGCTGCCTGCTTCAAGACCGACACGTTCGCCGCCATGCTGCACGATCGCGTCCACCACGTGCTGTTGCTGGTTGACCTTGATGGGATAGACGGCGGTATAACCGGCCTCGTAATGCCTTGCGCCGATCGCCGCCTCAAAGGCGCCACACAGGCGGTCGACCTGCTGGTGCAGGATATCGGTAAAGCGTACCAGCACCGGCCAGGACAGGCCGGTATCACGCAGCGTGTGCGCCAGTGCATGCAGATCCACGGCAGGGCTGTGCGGGCTGCCTGCAGGCAGCGCCAGTAGCTGACCGGCCTCGCCCACGTCAAAATAACCGGCACTCCAGCCGGAAATATTGTACTGCTGCCGGGCATCATCACGGTTCCAGGTCATGGCGGCAACGATAAAGACTGATGCCTGCCTGCACAAGCCATATTACCGGTGCAGGAGCGGATCGCATTCACTATTGTGTGCGCACAACCTGATCTTGTATTGTCGCGCCCCTGCCCAGAAGCCCGGAGGATGCCCCCATGTTGAACAAAGACCAGTGGTTTACGGAAATCTGCGAGGAAGGCGGTTCTGCCCTTTCATTCACGGTCAGGGAAAAACTGCATGATGAGCAGACGGCATTCCAGCGTATCGAGATCTACGCCACGGAAAAATTCGGCAACCTCATGGTCATCGACGGCTTTGTTATGCTGACGACACGGGACAACTTCATTTACCACGAAATGCTCTCACACCCGGCACTATTCACCCACCCGTCGCCGGAACATGTTGTCATTATCGGTGGCGGCGACTGCGGCACGCTACGCGAGGTCCTGCAACATGACGCGGTCACACGCGCACTGCAGGTTGAGATCGATGAGCGCGTGACAAGGCTGGCGGAGGAATTTTTCCCGGATCTGTGTGCAGCCAATAGCGACCCGCGAGCCGAATTGCTGTTCGCTGACGGCATCCGCTGGATGAAGGATGCCAATCCCGGCAGCGTGGACGTTATCATCGTCGACAGCACTGACCCGATCGGTCCCGCGGAAGGCCTGTTTACCGAGGCCTTCTACCGCGATTGCTACCATGCACTCGGAGAGAACGGCATCCTGGTACAGCAGAGTGAATCACCGCTGTACCACATGGACATCATCAAACCGATGCGCAAGGCGATGCAGGCGGCAGGCTTCAGCGACACAGAGACACTGTTGTTTCCGCAACCCTGTTATCCGTCCGGCTGGTGGAGTGCCACCCTGGCCGGTAAACAGCCACTGGGTAGGCAGTTCAGGGAACCCGATGCCCGCAACAAGTCCTTTGACACCCGCTATTACAACGCGGCCATTCATCGTGCGGCACTGACAGCACCGGAGTTTTTTTTGCGGGCACTGGATTAACATCCCCTCTCCCTCCGGTAGAGGTTTGGGGGGAGGGTGTCAATCACACCAGCGCTGCACCGCCGCATGTGCCTGTTCTTCCGAAACGCTGCGTTCCTCAGACGACAGTACGACACGATTACCATCCTCATCCAGCCGATAGAGCGCGCGTGCCTGTGTGATGTTGCGCAAATGGTCCCGCGCCGTGACACAATTTTTTTCTGCTTCCGCCCGGGCAGTGCGCGCCGCGGTCTCCTGGCGCTGGCGTTCGGCATTCTCGACATCGTACGCACGCAGCAGGCGCTGCGTCTTGTCCATGCGTTCCGCGGCATCCCCGGCGACCGCAGGTGCGGGCTTTGGCACAAACACGGTCGAGTCATTGCCACAGGGCTCATCGCTGTATTGCGTATTTCCCTGTACATCGATGCACTTGTAGATAGCGGCCTGTAAAGGCATACAACCGAGCAGCATAACAAGCATCACAGCGTACCGCTTCATGGTTGCCGCAACCGCTCCAGACACAAGCGCTGGCGTTCATCGAATAACTGTTTTGAGCCAATGGACACCGCGGCCAGTGTCCCCAGGCCGGTTCCGGCCGAGATCAGGAACATGATCAGGATCTGGTATTTCACCGCCTCTACCGGAGGCGCACCGGCCAGGATCTGCCCGGTCATCATGCCCGGCAGGCTGACGATTCCGGCCGCGGCCATGGCATTGATGATCGGTATCATGCCACTGCGAATTGCCTGCCGTCGGTAATCCGCAATGGCCTGGTCCCAGCGCTCGCCGAGCATCAGCCGCGCCTCGATCACCGCACGCTGTTCCCAGGCGGTGCCCGTGAGGCGGTCCATGGCAATCGCGATGCCGTTCATGGTATTGCCCAGTAACATGCCCAGTAACGGTATTGCGTATTGCGGTGTATACCAGGGATCCTCACCAAGGATGACCACCAGTGCGAATACCGTCACAGCGAATGAGGACAGAAACATGGAAAAGGTGCCGACGGCATAGCCCAGCCACCCCTTGAAGCGGCGTTCCTGGCGCGCCATCACCTCGCGTCCGGCGACCAGCAACATGATCAATGCCATCAGCATCACCCAGCCAAAACCGGCATTGGCAAACAGTACCTTCAACACCAGCCCGACCAGGGTGAGCTGCACGGCGGTGCGTATGGCGGCGATGATGAGTTGCTGGCTGATATTGGAGCGCAGGCGGATGCTCAGCAGCGCCAGCAGCAACACCAGCACGGCGGCAATCGCCAGGTCGGCAAGGCTCAGCTCAACCATTGCCTGCCCTCGATCGTTCTTTCCTCCAGGATAGCGCCATTGACGGCAAAGTAGCGATCGGCCACCCGCTCAATCTGCGCCTGGTCATGACTGACCCAGATGATCAGCGCCTGCTGCGCCTGGCGGTACTCGTCGATCACGGCCTCGATGCGGCGCGTGTTCTCGGGGTCGAGATTGGCCGTCGGCTCATCCAGCAACAACACCTGTGGACGATTCGACAACAGCCGCATCAACGCCAGCCGCTGCTTCTCACCGCTGGACAATTGTCCAACCGGTTGCCCCAGGATTGCCGTGGAGAGGCCAATATGTTCCAGCGAGACGGGCAGGTCGCCATGAAAATGATCACCTACCCGTGGCAGCCACCAGACACTCTCCGGTGGTAACAAGCCGACCCGGGTGCGCCACACCTCGGCGGGAATGTTGCTGGCGGGTACACCCTGCAGGCAGACCTCGCCCGTGTGCTGATCCAGATCGGCTAGCGCACGCAGCAACTGCGACTTGCCGCTACCGGACGGCCCGGAAATACACAGGCAATCGCCCGCCTCAGCCTGCAACGACAGCGGACCAATCATCAGTCTCTGCAGCTGGTTGATTTGCAATAGCGGCGGTGTTTTACTCACAGGCCTTCCCTGTTTCACTGAGAGGCCATTATGTCAGAACCGACAATCGCACAGAAAGCGCCCTATACCGAGGAACTTGAGCCGGGGACCTACTGGTGGTGTGCCTGCGGGAAATCAAAGTCTCAACCCTTTTGCGACGGTTCCCACAAGGATACCGGATTTGTTCCGGTGAAGTTCGAGATCGTGGAAACAACCAAGGTGTGGTTGTGCGGCTGCAAACACAGCTGCGACCAGCCGTTTTGCGACGGCAAGCATAAATCCCTGTAATGCCATGGCGCATGCAATGCATGCGCCTACAGGAATAGATACATTTGCAGCAGCGGACCGCGTCCACGATTGCCGTCTTTTCAGCTTATTATTTTGCCCATTCAAGCGGGGTGACTCTGTTGTCTTCTTATTTCCCCCTTGAATGCGTAACAGACGGATAACCAAGGGCAGTACTGATCCACCACACAGCATAAAAAAACGGGCGCCGAAGCGCCCGTTTTCCATTCCCGCGCTAAAACCGGGATTACAGGTTATAGCCCGTCTCGTCGTGCAGCACCTGGTCCAGACCCTGGGTCTCTTGATCCTCGCTGACACGCAGCCCGATGACGGCGTCAACCAGCTTGAGAATAATCCAGCTGAGCACACCGCAATACACAAAGGTCACGGCCACACCGACAAACTGCACCCACATCTGGCCACCCAGGGACATACCCTCGGCAAGACCGACACCACCGAGAATGCCGACAAAGATACCGGCCATCAGGGTACCAATGATGCCACCCATGCCGTGGACCGGGAACACGTCGAGGGAATCATCGATCTTCATGGTGTGCTTCAGGAATGCCGTGGCGCTGTAACAGACCACGCCGGCGGTGAGGCCGATGAGCAATGCACCGGCCGGGCCGACAAAACCCGATGCCGGGGTGATGGTACCGAGACCCGCCACCATGCCGGTGACGATACCCAGCACACTGGGCTTGCCATGACGGACCCATTCCATCGTCATCCACGCCAGAGAACCGGCCGCGGCGCTGATGTGCGTCACCAGCATCGCCATGCCGGCATCGCCGTTGGCACCGAGCGCACTGCCGGCATTGAAGCCGAACCAGCCCACCCACAGCATGCCGGCACCGGCAACGGTCATGGTGAGGTTATGTGGCGGCATCTGTGTCTTGCCGAAACCCTTGCGCGGACCCAGTACCAGAGCGGCGACCAGTGCCGCGACACCGGCATTCACATGCACCACGGTGCCACCGGCAAAATCCAGCAGACCCATATCCTGCAGCCAACCGCCGCCCCACACCCAGTGGGTCACGGGTGCGTACACCAGCACCAGCCAGATGGCCGAGAACCACAACATGGCGGAAAATTTCATCCGCTCGGCAAAGGCACCGACAATCAGCGCCGGAGTAATGATGGCAAACGTCATCTGGAACATGGAAAACACGGTTTCCGGGATGCTGCCAACCATACTGTCACGACTGATACCGCCAAGCATCATCTGGTCAAGGCTGCCGATCCACTTGTTCATACTGCCGCCATCGCCGAAAGCCAGGCCATACACGAACACCAGCCACATCACCGACACCAGGCAGGTAATCGCAAAACACTGCATCAATACCGACAGCACATTCTTGTTGCGCACCAGGCCCGCATAAAAGAGTGACAGGCCAGGAATGGTCATGAACAGCACCAGTGCCGTGGATGTCAAAATCCAGGCCGTGTCGGCACCATTCAGTTCATCTGCCAGCACCATGGATGGCAGCATGCCGATCAGTAGCGTCAGCGGCACTGCCAACACTCCCTTCGATTGTAGAAGGCTCATTATCGTCTCCCGCGTATTCTTGAAATTTTTGAGTCTAGAGGGCGTCCGGACCCGTCTCGCCGGTACGGATGCGGATGGTCTGCTCCAGGTTGCTTACGAAGATCTTGCCGTCGCCTATCTTGCCGGTATTGGCAGAATTTCTGATGGTCTCGATCACCTGATCCACCTTGTCGGCCGCAACACCAATTTCAAGCTTGGCCTTGGGCAGGAAGTCCACTACGTACTCGGCACCACGATACAGTTCGGTATGCCCCTTCTGGCGACCAAACCCTTTCACCTCGGTCACGGTAATGCCCTTCACGCCAATCTCGTGCAAGGCCTCGCGCACATCATCAAGTTTGAAGGGTTTGATTATTGCTGTGATTAATTTCATTTATTTTCTCCGGTTATGCGAATACCCCTGATCCGGTGGAGCATCATACCAAAGGTTGCACCAGAATCGTGCCGATAGTTATATGCCGGTTAACAATCGCGCTTGCGAAGCGCTCACACATCGACGATATACACCAACAGGAGCGGATTGCTTCCGCGCACAACCTTCAGTGGTCCGCCGAGAGGTTGCTACCGGCATCCCTGCCTCCCGGCGACGATGGACAGGATGTCCGAGTGCCGTGGCGCACAGGGACGTGCGAGAGCGGCCGTATCTATGTCCCTGGCGCGCCGCTCCCGGCATCCCTGCCTCCCGCGACGATGGACAGGATGTCCGAGTGCCGTGGCGCACACGGACGTGCGAGAGTGGCCGTACCTACGTCCCTGGCGCGCCGCTCCCGGCATCCCTGCCTCCCGGCGACGATGGACAGGATGTCCGAGTGCCGCGGAGCACAGGGATGTGCGAGAGCGGCCGTACCTACGTCCCTGGCGCGCCGCTCCCGGCATCCCTGCCTCCCGCGACGTACCTACGTCCCTGTAGGCAAAAAAACGGGCGCCGAAGCGCCCGTCAAATGCCAACAGCATGTTTTCTGGAGAAATTACTTGCCGGAACCCTGTGAGCCCACAAATTCGGGGTAGGCTTCCAGACCACACTCCGACAGGTCGACACCGGCGTACTCTTCCTCTTCGCTGACGCGAATACCGATGACCATTTTGATGACAAACCAGGTCAGCAGGCTGGCGACGAAGGTCCACGCAAAGATCACACCGAGGCCGGTCAGCTGAGCAACCAGGGTAGCGTCCTCGTTGGACAGGACCACAGCCAGCAGGCCCCACATACCGACCATGCCGTGGACGGAGATCGCACCAACCGGATCATCGAGCTTCATCTTGTCGAGTGAGATGATGGAGAACACCACGATCACACCACCGACAGCACCAATGGCAGTCGCCAGCAACGGTGTCGGGGTCAGCGGCTCGGCGGTAATGGCAACCAGGCCAGCGAGTGCACCGTTGAGCGCCATGGTGAGATCCGTCTTGCCGAACAGGATACGTGCAGTCAACATCGCGGCAATCACACCACCGGCTGCAGCCATATTGGTGTTCACAAACACCAGGGAAACAGCATTCGCTTCTTCGACGTTGGAGATCATCAGTTCGGAACCACCGTTGAAGCCAAACCATCCCATCCACAGGATAAAGGTACCCAGGGTCGCCAGCGGCATGTTGGCGCCTGGAATCGCGTTGATCGAACCATCTGAACGGTATTTGCCTTTACGAGCACCCAGCAGCAGGACACCCGCCAGCGCTGCCGTTGCACCACAGAGATGCACGACACCGGAACCCGCGAAGTCAAGGAAACCGAGTGCGTCAAGACCGCCGCCGCCCCATTTCCAGTAGCCCTGCAGGGGATAGATGAAACCGGTCATGACAACTGCAAAGAACAGGAAGGCCCACAGCTTCATACGCTCTGCCACGGCACCGGAGACAATCGACATGGCGGTTGCCACGAACACCACCTGAAAGAAGAAATCCGACAGACCGGAGTAATATGTTTCACCATCGCTGGCGAGCACATCGGCTGCCGTATTGTCTTCAGCGCCAAGAATGCCGCCAAAGCCAGGCCACCAGGCACTCACGGCCTCGGCCGGGTACATGATGCTGTAGCCCATCAGCATGTACATAATGCAGGCGACGGCAAACAGCGAGATATTCTTGGTCAGGATTTCGGCGGTGTTTTTAGCACGCACCATGCCGGCCTCGAGCATCGAAAAGCCCGCGGCCATCCACATTACGAGTACACCGGACACCAGGAAATAGAATGTATCGAGTGCATAACTCAGTTCAGTTAAAGCTTCCACGTTTGAATACCTCCGTCTTTGTGATCAGAGTGCTTCTGGACCGGTTTCACCGGTACGAATACGCACTGTCTGTTCAAGACTGGAGACGAAAATCTTGCCGTCGCCGATCTTGCCTGTGTTTGCAGCCTTGGAAATCGCCTCAATGACCCTGTCGACCATATCGGCTGCCACGGCGGCCTCGATTTTCACCTTGGGCAGGAAATCAACTACATATTCCGCACCACGATAAAGTTCCGTGTGACCCTTCTGACGCCCGAAGCCCTTCACCTCGGTCACGGTAATGCCCTGCACACCGATCTCCGAAAGGCCTTCGCGGACATCATCGAGCTTGAACGGCTTGATGATTGCAGTTACTAGCTTCATTGGTTATTACTCCTTGATTTAATGGACCTGCCCTGTCTGCCAGGGCAGGCTGTTGCGGTTTAACTTAGAATGACTTGCTGATGCTGGCGACGACCCTGGCATCACAGACATTGCTGCCACCACAGTCTGATTTGCTGAGGTTGTTGTCCACGTACGTCAGACCGAGGTCAACCCCGACCACGTTCTTGGACAGACCCAGGCTCCAGTCGGTGTAGGTACCGCCCAGTGCGTCGTCGTCGCTATAGGCAGAACCGGCGTTGTAACCAATATGCGCACTGAATCCGATCTCGTACGGGAAGGTGTGCTCGTAGCCGGCCGCCCAGTACCAGGCACTGCTGTCGGAACCGACGAATGCCAACTCGTCAGAGTAGTTCACCGAGGCGCTAAAGCCCATGTAGCTCAGCACGCCATAGAACTCGTTGGTGTTGAAATCACTACCGCCCGGGTACTGGTAGCGCAGGTAGCCAATGTCGTAGCCCAGACCATTACTGAATTCATTGGCGAAACCGCCGTACAGGTCGAGCTCGATCTGCGGGTCCGTGGCACCGCCGAAGAACTGTGAATCGACGTTCGAGGCCCAGGTCCCCAGGTAGATGCCCATGTCGGAAGCCCAGTCAAAACCACCCTGGATGGCAAACTGGTTATCCGTCTGCGAGACACCACGGAAGGCGTAATCGGTGGCCAGAGTGACATTGGCTGAAATCTCGGCCAGTACAGGTGAAGAACTTGCAAGCAGAGCTGTTGCAATAAGTGTTTTCTTGATCATGTCAAATCTCCAAAAGTTAAAGTTGCAATAGAATGTAGGTGTGCAATGACTACAACTCTGTGCATAAGGGAAAATCACTTGCTTTGTTAGCATAACGTGTGCCAACCATTATTTTATTATATATTACATGAACTTATACATTGCTGACGATGTTCCGCCAGCCACGATCGCATCATTATGGTGCATAAAAAATACTTTGCGCACCATATTTGTGCACAGCAAATCCAAACCGTCTGAACGTGGACGCGAGCGTGCACAATCGTCTATGGTTAGTGGATGATCGATCCAAAATTTATTGATGGTCTCGCGCGCAAGATCAGCGACCATGTCCCGTCCGGGGCAAAAGGACTTCAACAGGACCTGGAGAAAAACATCCACACCCTGTTGCAGGGCGCTCTCGCCAAACTCGACCTGGTCACCCGCGAAGAATTTGATTCCCAGTCTCAGGTGCTATTGCGTACCCGCGAAAAACTGGAGCAACTGGAAAAACTGGTCACCGAGCTGGAAGCAAAGAACGCCTGATAGTGCAATCGCGCTAACGACCCGCTCTTGCTTGCAGGAGTGGACCGCGACTTCCAGGGGTTCAGTCCTCATCGACAATCAGGATTTTCCGACAGCGATTGCCGGTGATCTGGAACACCTGCAGCAGACTCAAGCAGTTATCCTTAAGTCCCCTGCTCCCGGGTAACTCGCATGTCACTCGCCATTGTCTACAGCCGTGCCTGTGTCGGCATGGATGCCCCGCTGGTCACGGTCGAGGTGCACCTCTCCAACGGTCTGCCATCACTGTCAATCGTCGGTTTACCTGAAACCGCGGTCAAGGAAAGCAAGGACCGGGTACGGGGCGCCATCCTCAATTCACAGTTCGACTTTCCGGCACGCCGCATCACCATCAACCTCGCACCGGCCGATCTGCCCAAGGAGGGTGGCCGCTTCGATCTCGCCATTGCACTCGGCATACTGGCGGCATCCAGCCAGATTCCCGACCATGAATTACAGCAGCATGAATTCGCTGCCGAGCTGGCGCTATCCGGTGAACTGCGCGCGGTACAGGGCATCCTGCCGATGACACTGCAAACCCGCAAGGCACGACGCACACTGGTCATCGCCAGTGGCAATGTTGCCGAGGCAACACTGGTGAAAGACGCCAAAGTGCTCGCCGCGAATCAGCTGCTTACCATCACCGCACACTTTACGCACAGCCAGCGACTGGACCATGAAGCCCCGCTACACCCCTGTTCTGCAAACAACGACGCAGCGGATCTTGCCGATGTTCGCGGCCAGCAGCATGCGCGGCGTGCACTGGAGATTGCAGCAGCCGGTGGCCACAGCCTGTTGATGCTGGGCCCGCCAGGCACCGGCAAATCGCTGCTGGCGAGTCGGCTACCCGGAATCCTGCCGGAGATGAACGAGGCGGAGGCACTGGAAACAGCCGCACTCGCCTCGATCAGCAACCTGCCGATTGATGTACATCAATGGAAACGCCGCGCCTTTCGCGCGCCACACCATACCGCCTCGGCCGTGGCACTGGTCGGCGGTGGCCCCAATCCCCGCCCGGGTGAAATCTCGCTCGCACATCACGGCGTGCTGTTCCTGGATGAGTTGCCGGAGTTCGATCGCAGGGTACTGGAAGTATTGCGTGAACCGCTGGAGAGTGGACGCATCATGATTTCGCGCGCCGCGCGTTATGCGGAATTTCCCGCACAGTTCCAGTTGATCGCCGCCATGAACCCCTGCCCCTGCGGTTACCTCGGTGATCCCTCGGGTCGCTGTCATTGCAGCATTGATCAGATTGAACGTTACCGCCGTAAAATTTCCGGCCCGCTGCTGGATCGTATCGACATGCACATCGAGGTACCACGCGTCGCGTATCACCAACTGAGGGGACCGCCGGGTGAAACCAGTGCCGCTGTGCGCTCGCGCGTGACTGGCGCGCGTGAACGGCAACAGCGACGTGCGCATGCGTTGAACAACCGTCTCACAAACCGGCAGATTGAACAATCCTGTCGCTTGAATGATGCCGACCACTTGCTCCTGCAGCGCGCCATGGAGCGACTGCAACTCTCTGCGCGTGCCTATCACCGCATCCTCAAGGTGGCACGCACCATCGCAGACCTGGGCGACAGTGAAGTGATAGCAAGCGCCCACCTGGGCGAGGCCATTAGCTATCGTCAACTGGACCGCGGACGTGACCGCTAGGCAATGTGTCACAGCGGTAGACAGCCCATCCCGTTGATGACGACCGCAGGTGACCGCAACACGACTTGCCGCCGGGGCAAAGTAACAAAGACACCCTGACGTTGCCATAATACTGTGCAATAGCATCCCTGTTGCACCATGTCGGTGCAGCTATAACGCACTCGAGATGAACACAACGTGCCGGAACGAGAACACCGTTAACAATGCCAGTCACGCTGTGAACAGGGAAAGCGCTGATTAATCCTGCGCTTATCACATCACTGACACAACAAGGTGAACCCGGCAAACACCGGCACACGCATGCGGCACGTATCCTGCAATCAGAATCATTCCAAAGAGCCAGATTCACCTCATGAAAGGGACCGATCAGGCAAACATAGAGGCAGGCGCAAGCTGGCAGGGTCTTTGCGAATAACAGTCAATCGCCCGCCAAAGCCCAGCTGCACCAGGGTAGCGAAACATGAATGCACAACCAGATCCACTCGTGTCGGTGTTGGCAGGCGATGTTAATCGCACCGGACTGGACAAGACCTCCATCAAGCGCGCGTTTCTCGATCACCTGTTTTTCCTGCAGGGAAAATTTCCGTCCATCGCAACCTTCAATGACTATTACCTGGCATTGGCATACGTGGTACGGGATC
Organism: uncultured Gammaproteobacteria bacterium; assembly: GCA_963753755.1. GTDB lineage: Bacteria > Pseudomonadota > Gammaproteobacteria > UBA9214 > UBA9214 > UBA9214. The sequence continues at coordinate 206,687 of CAVWDM010000005.1, read as the reverse complement.
GCCTGCTGCATCGCTGGATCAATACAGCCGCGACCTATACTCGCGAGGGTTCACGCACCGTGTGTTACCTCTCCGCCGAGTTCCTGATGGGACCACACCTGGGGAACAACCTGGTCAACATGGCTATCTTCGACACCACCCATGACGCCATGAAAGAACTCGGCCTGGACCTGGAACAACTGCTTGACCAGGAAGAGGAACCGGGGTTGGGCAACGGCGGCCTGGGACGACTCGCCGCCTGTTACCTCGACTCCCTGGCGACGCTGGAAAGGCCCGCACTGGGGTACGGTATCCGCTATGAATACGGCATCTTTCACCAGGTGATACGCGACGGCTGGCAGGTCGAACTGACAGACAAGTGGCTGCGCTACGGCAATCCCTGGGAAATCGCCCGGCCCGAGTGGACGGTTGAGGTCAAGTTTGGCGGCCGCACTGAAAGCTACGTCGATGAACAGGGTGCTGACCGGGTACGCTGGCAACCGGAGAGAATCGTAATGGGTGTGCCCTATGACACCCCGGTACTTGGTTACCATTGCAATACCGCAAACACACTCAGGCTGTGGCGCGCCGACGCACCCGAGTCCTTTGACTTTGCGGCCTTCAATGAAGGCGATTATTACCGTGCGGTAGAAAGCAAGATCCTCTCTGAAAACCTGACCAAGGTGCTCTATCCAAACGATGAGCCGGCACAGGGCAAGCAACTGCGCCTTGAGCAGCAGTACTTTTTTGTCTCCTGTGCGCTGCAGGATATGATCAGTATCCTGTTCCGGCAGCGACTGCCGCTGGACAAGTTTCATGAGAAGTTTGCCATACAGCTCAACGATACCCATCCTGCCATTGCCGTTCCGGAATTGATGCGATTGCTGGTCGACGAACAAGGTATGCGCTGGCAGGATGCCTGGGACATTACCGAGAAAACCTTCGCCTACACCAATCACACGCTACTGCCTGAAGCACTGGAATGCTGGCCACTACCGCTGTTTGCAAGTCTGTTGCCACGCCACCTGGAGATTATCTACACAATCAATGAGCGCTTTCTCGACAAGGTGCGCATCTGGTGTCTCGGTGATCCAGCACAGGTTTCACGCATGTCGATTATCGGTGAACAGGGTGAACGTACGATACGCATGGCACACCTGGCCTGCGTCGGCAGCCACGCCATCAATGGCGTTGCCGAGCTGCATACGGAACTCATGAAGACCAGCGTGCTAAAGGATTTTCACGGTTTTTCGGCGGCCAAATTCAGCAACAAGACCAATGGCGTCACCCCGCGGCGCTGGATCGTACTCGGCAACCCGCGACTTGCCGCACTGCTGGATGACACGCTCGGTAAAGGCTGGGCAAAGGACCTGGAGATGCTGCGTGGACTGGAGCCACTGGCAAACGATGCCAACTTCCGCGCCTGCTGGCGCGACATCAAGCGGCACAACAAGGTCAAGGTGGCGCACTTCCTGAGACTGAACACAGGTATCGCTGCCGACCCCGACTCGCTGTTCGATGTACAGGTCAAGCGCATTCATGAATACAAGCGCCAGCACCTCAATGTACTGCACATTATTGCTCTCTATAACCGCATCAGGCAGGACCCCGACTGCGACCTTCTGCCACGAACCTTTATATTCGCCGGCAAGGCGGCACCGGGTTACCGCATGGCCAAACTGATTATTCGCCTGATTACCGGTGTCGCCGATATCATCAACCGGGACCCGGCAGTACGTGGCCGTCTGAAGGTGGTATTTCTGCCGAACTTCAATGTCAGCAACGGACAACGCATCTACCCGGCGGCTGATCTGTCGGAGCAGATATCCACGGCCGGCAAGGAGGCATCCGGCACCGGCAATATGAAATTTTCCATGAACGGGGCCCTGACCATCGGTACGCTGGACGGTGCAAACATCGAGATCAGGGATGCTGTCGGCAAGGAAAATTTCTTTCTGTTTGGCTGCACCGCTGATGAGATCGATACCCTGGCAAGGGAGCAGCAACGGCCTGCCACGTTTATAGAGACCAATACGGAACTGCAGGAGGCGATGCAGTTAATTCGCAGCGGCCTGTTTTCCCGTGGAGATTCCGGCCTGTTCCAGCCGCTGCTCGATTCGCTGACCCACAGTGACCCGTTTTACGTCTGCGCTGACTTCGCATCCTACAGCGCATGCCAGCAACAGGTCTCGAATGCATTTCAGCATGAGGAAAAATGGTCACAAATGTCTATCCTCAACACCGCCCGCATGGGATGGTTTTCGTCGGACCGCTCGATACGCGAATACTGTGACGATATCTGGAACCTGCCACCCGTCACCGTACGGCTGAACGGTAACGACGGACTTGGATTCTTGCAGAGTCTGCAGTGACATGACCATAGACTGGAAAAGCTATGACCCGGGTGAGTGCTATGACGAACTCATCAGCACACCCGGTTATGCCCGCGCGCCGGCACGCAACCTCACCGCCTGGCTGCGCTCGCTGTCGAACGAGGACCTGCAGGCACGCAAACTGGATGCGGAACTGGCCATCATCGACAAGGGCGTCACCTTCACGGTCTACAGCGATGGCGAGAATATCGACCGGGCCTGGCCCTTCGACATCATCCCGCGTGTCATGCCGATACGCGAATGGCGCAATATCGAGGCCGGACTGAAACAGCGCCTGCAAGCCCTCAACCTGTTTATCGATGACCTTTATCATCAGCAAAAAATCATTGCCGATGGCATCATCCCGGAATCACTGATCGCGGAATCGAAGGGGTTTCGCAAGGAATGCATCGGTATCAGCCCTGCCCACCAGGTCTGGGCGCATATTTGCGGCAGCGACCTGGTGCGCGACAGTGACGGTACCGTCTACGTACTCGAGGACAATCTGCGCGTGCCCTCCGGCGTCTCCTACATGATCGAAAATCGCGAGGTCACCAAGCGCATACTGCCGGAACTGTTCGAGAACAACACCATCCTGCCGGTTGACAACTATCCCGACAAACTGCTGGAGATGCTGCTGTCGATCTCGCCAAGCCGCCGCAAGCACCCCGAGGTTGCGGTACTCACGCCCGGTATCTACAACTCGGCCTATTTTGAACATGCCTTCCTCGCGCGCAGCATGGGTGCCGAACTGGTCGAGGGCGACGACCTGATGGTTGACGAGGACGATTATGTCTACATGAAGACCATCAATGGCGCGGCGCGCGTGGATGTTATCTATCGGCGCGTTGATGACCTGTTCCTGGACCCCGAGGTGTTCCTTCCGGAATCTGCGCTCGGTGTCCCCGGGCTGATGCGCGCCTGGCGCAAGGGCAATGTGGCACTGGCCAATGCACCGGGTTGCGGGGTGGCCGACGACAAGGTGGTTTATTCCTACGTACCGGACATCATCCGCTACTACCTTGACGAGGATGCACTGCTGCCTAATGTGCCGACCTATCGCTGTAACGAGCCAAAGGAACGTGAACACGTGCTCGCCAACCTGGAGTCCATGGTGGTCAAGCCCGCGAACGAGTCAGGCGGTTATGGCATGCTGGTGGGACCGCAATCAAGTGCGCGGGAGCGTGAGGAATTCCGGCGGCTGGTCAGCAGCAATCCGCGCAACTACATCGGTCAGCCGGCACTGAAGCTATCGACGGCGCCAACCCTGTGTGACGACACGGTGGAGCCACGGCATCTGGACCTGCGACCCTTCATATTGCAGGGCGCGGAAACCTATGTCACCGCAGGCGGACTGACCCGGGTCGCCATGAAGAGTGGCTCGCTGGTCGTCAACTCGTCGCAGGGCGGTGGCAGCAAGGACACCTGGATCGTGGATAACGAGGGCGGATAATGCTGTCACGGGTTGCCAGACGCATCTACTGGATGGCGCGCTACATCGAGCGTGCCGAAAATACCGCACGCCTCGTCAACACCTATCATTTTCTGCTTCTGGATCTGCCGCGCGGCACGCGCATCGGCTGGGAAATACTGCCCGTGATTACCGGCAGCTATGCATTATTCAGCGAGCAGTACCAGCGCCATGACGAACGCAACACGGTCAAGTTCCTGCTGTCCGACAGCACTAACCCGGCATCACTGCTCAACTCGATTGCCGCTGCCCGCGAAAACGGCCGCACTTCACGCGAGGTACTGCCCGGGCAGGCCTGGGAGCAAATCAACGAACTGCAGCTGTACGCAAGCGCCCACATTGGCAATGCGCTGCCACGCCGTGGCCGCTTCGAATTCCTCACCGAGATCATCCACCACTGCCAGCAGCTGACCGGACTGCTGGCCGGTACCATGAGCCATGACCATGCCTATGATTTTGTGCGCATCGGACGCAACCTCGAACGCGCCGACATGACCACGAGGGTCGTCGATATCGGTGCCATGAGCATGCAAAAGCCCGATGATGTCGGCAGTCTGGATGTGCATGTCTGGACCAGCATGTTGCGCGCCCTGAACGCCTACCAGATGTACCGCAAGGATATACAGCTGGGTGTTCACTGTGCTGATGTTGTCAGCTACCTGCTGCAAAATGACTATCTGCCACGCTCCGTTGCGCATTGCCTCGACCAGATCGAGGAGTGCATCGGCGACCTGCCACGCCACCAGGAGACACTCAAACCTGTGCGCGAGACACGCTACCGTGTCAGCCGCATCAAGCCGGAAAAACTTGATGCCGTTTCGCTGCACACAGAGGTTGACCGATTGCAGATCGGCATCTCGGCCATACATAAACAGATCGTCAAGACCTGGTTCGCATAAGCAGGGCTAGCAAACAGTATTTGATTAACAGGTGCAACTTCGACATGACCCCCTCAATCACATTCCCACGTAACGGAGACAAACAGAACTCGCCATTTTTCGAGGAATACCTGGTGCGTCTGCTGGAGGAGCGCGACCGCAGCGGCCTCACCGACCTGATCGACCAGATCGAGGCCATCATGATCACCGTCGATCCTGGCCAGTCGATTCGCTACATTGGCGAACTGGCGCTGATGACGCCCTACAACTATCTGGTGACACTGGAAAGCAAGAGTCACTGGACGCATATCCTGCGCGTCGACATGAACTCGCCGGACTTCCTGATACGCGAGGTCAAGGACCGTCGCACCCGCGGCATCTTTCGCAGCCTCAACGAGGTCTACCCCATCGGCGCGCGCAAGCCCAACAGCCGCTACATGGGAGAAATACTGCGCGTGCAGGACCTGCACGGCGTGGTCGAATGCCAGCAGGGCCGGGAATTCCGCTTCTTCTCCCAGGACGAGGTCCGCAAGCTGGAACTGCCCGGCAACCTCGCCATCGTCAAGCCGTCACCCTACACCCACAACATTCTCAGTTACATGGAACGTCCGCTTGACCAGCTGCGCGTCTATGCCCTTGGCAACAGCAGCATCAACAGCGAGGTACAGGAGGTCTACCTGGCTGCCAAGGAACTGCAGAAGGAACTGCGCATCGACGATCTGATTCTGCCCATCGACCATCTCGCGACGCGTATCTACAGCCAGAACCGGGAGGTTGCCATTCTCGAATGGCTGTCCCTGTCGAGTTATTACTACTGGGGTTCCTACGACATCAGTGACCAGAACTCCTCAACCAACGTCACCAAGAGTGTGCACCACAACAGCGAGATCCACAGTCCGGCGAAGGTATTCACAGCCAACAACACACCCTACTTCGTCAACCACCTTGACGGGCTGCCATCGCCTACCGAGACCTTTGCACGCAACTACGGTCCGCGGCTGCATCACCTTGCGCTGGCGGTACGCGACGGCGAGACGGACGGTAAGGAAAACATTGAACATGTCGTCAGCCAGATCGCCGCACAGGGACGAAACTTCCTGCTTGATGTCATTGGCTCCCGCGACCAGGGACTGAAACAGATATTCTCCAGCGCCTCGGAACATTCCTCACTCATCATCGAGTATGTACAGCGTTTCGGTGATTTCCAGGGCTTCTTCACCAAGGAGAATGTCGCCGAGCTTACGCATGCCGCGGGGGTTGATGAGGAACTGCTGGAGCTACAGTCACAATCACAGCGGTGGCATGACAGGACACGCTAGCAGCTGTGTCACGCGTTTTCATACACAGACAGAAGGAGGTTAAAGAAGATGAAAAAGCGATTTCTGAAAACAAAACCGGTCTGCAAGGTAACGTTCGAGTTGCCACAGGAGGTCACCAGGAACGCTCGCACGGTGGCACTGGTGGGAGAATTCAATAGTTGGGATACCGCCAGCACCCTGTTGAGGCGGCGCAAGGATGGTTCCTACAGCATTACGCTCGACCTGCCTGCCAACCGGGAATACCAGTTCAAGTATCTGATCGATGACGACTGCTGGGAAAATGACTGGCAGGCCGACAAGTATCTGCCAAGCAGCATCGGTGACAGCGAGAATTCCGTCGTAGTCGTGTAACGGGATGGACGGTTGGCACAGCACTTTACAGTAAACCGTCAACAGTGATGATTGCCGCGGCAGCGGCTGTAGATAAACTTTCCACGGCCATGTAAACGCCGGGCACCCCTATGTGCCCGAAATAGTGCATAGTAATGAATAATTAAACGAACGAGGCAGCTGTGGAATGGCAATCAGAGTCGCAATCAATCACAAGACCGAATACCGCTTCGACCGGCCGGTCAAGGCGTCACCCCATGTGGTGCGACTGCGCCCGGCACCGCATACCCGTACCCCGATAGAGTCCTACTCACTCAAGGTGCTGCCGAAGGAACACTTTATCAACTGGCAACAGGATCCCTTCGGGAATTACCTCGCACGCCTGGTGTTCCCCGAGCCAGTGACGGAAATATCCTTCGAGGTGGACCTGGTGGCAGAAATCGTGACCATCAACCCGTTCGATTTCTTCGTGGAAAAATATGCCACGCATTACCCTTTCGAATATACCGCGGGTTTGCGCAAGGAACTGGCCCCCTACCTGGAAATCACCGAAGACGGCCCGCGCTTGCACAAATGGCTGGCGGCCGTCGACCGTTCGCGTCAGGAAACCAATAACTTCCTGGTCGATCTCAACAAGCGCCTGCAGCAGGATATCGACTACTCCATCCGTATGGAACCGGGTATCCAGCGCTGCGAGTACACCCTTGAAAAAGCCCTCGGCTCCTGCCGCGACAGCGGCTGGCTGCTGGTACAGATCCTGCGCCACCTCGGGCTGGCGGCACGCTTCGTCTCCGGCTATCTGCTACAACTGACACCCGACGAAAAATCGCTGGATGGCCCCTCTGGCACCGATCATGATTTCACCGACCTGCACGCCTGGGCCGAGGTATATATACCGGGCGCCGGCTGGCTGGGGCTGGATCCGACCTCCGGCCTGTTTGCCGGCGAGGGTCATATCCCGCTGGCCTGTACACCACACCCCGTCAGCGCCGCACCGATCACCGGTGCCACCGATGAATGCGAAGTGGAATTCAGCTTTCACAACCACGTGCAACGCATCCATGAAGATCCACGGGTCACCAAGCCCTATACCGAATCCCAGTGGCAAACCATCCAGGCCCTGGGACGCAAGGTCGATGCCGACCTGGTCGCGAGCGATGTACGCCTTACCCTCGGCGGCGAACCGACCTTCGTCTCCATCGATGACATGGAATCGACGCAGTGGAATGACGCCGCGCTGGGCAAGCACAAGCGTGAACTGGCGGGTGACCTGCTGCTGCGCCTGTGGCAACGCTTTGCACCCGGCGGACTGCTGCACTACGGCCAGGGCAAGTGGTATCCGGGCGAACCGATACCACGCTGGTCGCTGAACTGCTTCTGGCGGGTCGATAATGAACCGCTATGGCAGGACCCGAAACTGATGGCGCAGGACGGTGTCGATTACGGCAGCGGACCGGCCGAGGCACAGCAGTTTGCTGCAGCACTGACGCGCAGGCTGGGCCTGGCGGAAAAATACCTGTTGCCGGCCTACGAGGACACCCTTTACTACCTGTGGAAAGAAGGGGAACAACCCGTCAATGTGGACCTGCTCGGCACTGACCTGAAAAAACCGGACGAGCGCCGCCGACTGGTGGAACTGCTTGCCGGCGATCTCGGCAAACCTGCGGGCTTCGCGCTGCCGTTGCGCCGCGACGAAGCCAACAACGGCTGGCAAAGCTGCAGCTGGTGCTTTCGTCGCGGCCACATGTTCCTGGCACCCGGTGATTCACCCATGGGACTGCGACTGCCACTCGATGCCCTGCCCTGGGTCGCCGAGGAGGAGCGCGATATCGAGCCGCAACGCGACCTGTTTGAACCGCGCCCGCCACTGGGGGATTACTATGGCGAGGTGATGCGCCGTTTCAGCCATTTCGAGGCGGCAGTGGACACCCATCCGGAAATAAGGCAACAGCAAGCAGCGGACAACGGCAAACGCACACGGCAACGCATCGAGGTCATCCACACCGCCCTGTGCGTCGAGGCACGCAAGGGCATGTTGCGGGTGTTCATGCCGCCACTCTCCCACATTGAACATTACCTGGAACTGCTCGCTGCCATCGAATTGACCGCTGCAAAGCTGCAGACACCGGTGCGTATCGAAGGTTACGAACCACCGCGGGACTGGCGCATTCGCAAACTGGCCGTCACCCCCGATCCGGGCGTCATCGAGGTCAACATCCACCCGGCGAATAACTGGGAAGAGCTTGCCGAATGCACCGAAACCCTCTATGCCGAGGCACGCCTGGCACGGCTCGGGACGGAGAAGTTCCTGCTCGACGGTCGTCATACCGGCACCGGTGGCGGCAACCATGTCACGCTAGGTGGCGCCACCCCGGCCGACAGCCCGTTTCTGCGGCGCCCCGACCTGTTGCGCAGCCTGCTGACGTACTGGCAGCATCACCCCGGCCTGTCCACACTGTTCTCCGGCATGTTCATCGGTCCCACCAGCCAGGCACCACGGGTCGACGAGGCCCGCGACGAAAATCTCTATGAACTGGAGATCGCCTTTCAGCAAATGCCCGAGGGCGATGTCCAGCAACCCTGGCTGGTAGACCGCCTGCTGCGAAACCTGCTGGTTGACATCACCGGCAATACGCACCGGGCAGAGTTCTGCATCGACAAGCTGTACTCGCCGGACTCGTCGACCGGACGCCTCGGACTGGTGGAATTCCGCGCCTTCGAGATGCCGCCCCATGCGCGCATGAGCCTGGTGCAGATGCTGCTGCTGCGCACCCTGATTGCGCGCTTCTGGAAGCGGCCCTACCGGCACCGGCTGGTGCGCTGGGGTACCGAACTGCACGACCGCTTCATGCTGCCCCACTACGTGTGGTCGGATATGAAGGACGTGGTGTGCGAGTTACAGCGCGACGGTTACCCGTTCCAGCTGGAATGGCTGGCGCCGTTCCTGGAGTTCCGCTTTCCGCACTACGGTGCGATCAGCGTGCAGGATATCCGCCTTGATCTGAATGCTGCGCTGGAGCCGTGGCACGTACTCGGCGAGGAGATGAGCAGCCAGGGGACCGCGCGTTTCGTTGACTCCTCGGTGGAGCGCGTGCAGGTCAAGGTCACAGGGCTGAAACACGAACGTTTCGTGGTGACCTGCAATGATCGCCGGGTACCGTTACGCAATACCGGCACCCATGGCGAATACGTCGCAGGCGTACGTTTCCGTGCCTGGCAGCCGCCCTCGGCATTGCACCCCACCATCGGCAGTCATTCACCGCTGGTCTTTGATATCATCGATACCTGGAATGGCCGTTCCATCGGCGGCTGCACCTACCACGTGGCGCACCCGGGCGGGCGGCACTATGACGTGTTCCCGGTGAATGCCTACGAGGCCGAAACGCGCCGCTTCAGCCGTTTCTGGAGTCATGGCCACCATGCCGGCCCCCTTAGGCCACCACCGGATTCTGCGCAGCTGGCGAAATTTTTCCCCGAGGGTCACGTCCCCGGACCCATGGCACCCCCTGCGGAGGAAATCAATCCGGAGTACCCTGGCACACTGGATCTGAGATACCGTAACAAATGTGACTGATTCACAAGTGAGCAACACACCACAGCGCAGCGCCGTTTGTCCGGCCTACCGGCAGTCGTCGACGGGCTATGACGAGATGTGCACCGGGCAGGGCAAGGTACGCAAGCACTGGCGCTACCTGATCGATTCACTGGATACCATGGGCCCCGAGGCACTGCAGCAGCGGCAGCGCGACACGGTGCAGATGCTGCGCAGTGACGGCGCCACTTACAATATCTATGGTGCCCTGGACGGACTCAACCGGACGTGGCCACTCGACCCGGTACCGCTGCTGATAAGCAGCAGCGAGTGGGCCGGCATCGAGGCCGGCCTTATACAACGGGCAGAGCTGCTCAACCTGATCCTGCGCGATCTCTATGGACCACGCAGCCTCATCAGAAAAGGCCTGATCCCTGCGAATCTGGTCTATGCCGACCCCGGCTTCCTGCGCGCCTGCGTGGTCCCACCTGCCAGCAGTGCACCGGGGCTGACCCTCTGCGCTGCAGACCTGGTGCGCTGCACGGATGGCCACTTCAGGGTCCTGAAAGACCACAGCCAGTCCCCCTCGGGTATGGGCTATGCCCTGGAAAACCGCACCGTCATGTCTAGGCTGATACCGAGCCTGTTTCGCGACTCCCACCCGCACCGGCTGGCGCCCTTCTTCCGGCGATTGAGGGAATCACTGGCAGCGCTGGCACCGAAGGGCGGGCGCGATGCCCCACGGGTGGTGATCATGACACCCGGGGCGCACAATGAAACCTATTTCGAGCATCTGCACCTGGCTAACTACCTTGATTACACTCTCATCGAGGGTGCCAACCTGACCGTGCGCGACGGTCGTATCTGGCTCAAGTCCGTCAGCGGTCTGGAACCGGTGGACGTCATCCTGAGACGCGTCGACGATCATTACTGCGATCCACTGGAACTGCGTCCGGACTCGCTGCTTGGCATCCCGGGACTGGTAGAAGTTGTGCGCAGGGGGCGTGTCGCGGTTGCCAATCCACTCGGTGCCGGCGTCCTGGAGAACCCCGGCCTGATGGCGTTTCTCCCCCGACTTGCAAGGCATTTACTGGGACAGGAGCTGCGCCTGCCCTCGGTAGCCACCTGGTGGTGCGGACAGCCGCGTGAGCTGGACTACGTACTCGCCAACCTGCCCAGCCTGGTACTGCGCTCGACCAACCGCGCCGCCGGCAGCAAAACGATCTTTGGCGACCAGCTTGACAACGCAGCACTGGCATCATGGCGCGAGCGGATCCGCGCACAGCCACATCTGTATGTCGGCCAGGAACAACTGCCGCCCTCCTCGGCACCGACACTGCGCAACGGCCTGCTGGAGCCGCGTCAAAGCATACTGCGGACCTTCATGACGGCCTCGCAGGACAGTTTCGTGGTGATGCCCGGCGGACTGACCCGCGTCGGCGAGCAGCCGGAAAGTCGCATTGTCACCAACCAGGCCGGCGCCATCAGCAAGGACACCTGGGTACTGGCCTCTGAGCCCGAGCAGATCGATACACTGCTGCCACAGACCCAGCTCGCCTACCACCAGATGCAGGAAACCCTGCCCGGTGTCGCCGCCGAGAACCTGTTCTGGCTGGCACGCTATGCCGAGCGTGCCGAAAACATAATCCGGCTGATCCGCAATATTCACAAGCGCCGCAATGAAATCCTGCAGCTGGAGGACCCGGTAAACCAGGCAACACTCGTCGTGCTGCTGCGGGGACTGACGCACATGAGCATGACCTACCCCGGTTTCACCGGGGCCGGCTCAGAAGCCCGGCTGGCCGAGCCAACGGCAGAGATCACCGGCTTGATATGCAACAAGCAGCGCACCGGAACCCTGGCTGCCAACCTGGCAGCCTGCCTGAACGCGGCCTATGCCGTACGCAACCTGTTTTCAGTGGACACGCGCCGGGTATTCAATGACATCGGTGATGAACTGGCCAGCCTGTCGCAGCAAGAACCTGGCGACCTGCAGTTCCTGCAGGGTGCCCAGGACCGTATCATCACCGCCCTGATGGCCATTGCCGGCGCCGCCAGCGAGAGCATGAGCCGCGACCTCGGCTGGCACTTTCTCAACCTCGGCAGACGCATCGAGCGCGCACTGTTGCTGATTGCGCTGCTGCGTGCCGTGCTGGCATCCCGCGAGACCGCGGAGGTTGAGGTTCTGTTGCTGGAGTCGGTGCTGGCTGTTGCCGAGAGCCTGACTCTCTATCGACGCCGTTTTCGGAATCGGCCGCAGTTCGAGGCCACGCTCGACCTGCTGCTACTGGATGAAACCAACAGCCGTTCTCTCATTTACCAGTTAAATGCCGCCCGTCAGCACCTCGCAGTACTGCCTGGACAGGGTGTACGTCCCTACAAGAAGGAAATGCGCCTCATCCTTGAGGCCACCAACCTGCTCAATCTGGCAGATGCCGAGGAACTGACTGACGCCGATGGCGGTACCCGGCCACGGCTCGATACCCTGCTCGCCGGATTGGGCCATAGCCTGAGCGAAACCTCGATCGCCCTTTCGGCCACCTATTTCACCCATACCCAGCGGCCCTACCAGCTGGTCGATAAAGACACGCAACGGCCATGAAATACCGCGTTGTGCACAAGACCGAGTACTTCTACGGCATCACCGTCAGCCAGTGTCACAACCTGGCCCACCTGCGGCCCCGCAACCTGGCCGCGCAGCAGTGCCTGGGCTATCGCCTGCAGATCGACCCCTTGCCTATGGACCTTGCCGAGCACGAGGATTTCTTCGGCAACCACGTCAACTACTTTTCCATCACGCAGCCGCACCAGACCCTTACGGTTACGGCAACCAGCGAGATACAACTGGAGACCGGCAACGCTCAGCTGGCGCTCGACAGGGGCATGCCCTGGGACCAGGTGAGGCTGCGACTGGTGGAAGCACAAACCGACAGCGATCGTGAGAACCTGCAATTCGTGCTTGACTCGCCGCTGGCCGCAACGTCACCGCAGCTGGCCGAGTACGCAGCCACGTCGTTCCCGCCTGCCCGGCCCCTGCTGGAGGCCGTGCGTGAACTGATGGAGCGGGTACACCATGATTTCACCTACGACCCGCATTTTTCCACCGTCTCCACTCCACTGGCCGATGTGCTCTCCAATCGTCGGGGTGTGTGCCAGGACTTTGCCCACCTGGCGATTGCCAGCCTGCGCAGCCTCGGACTGGCGGCGCGCTACGTCAGCGGCTATCTCGAAACCCACCCGCCACCGGGTCAGGCCAAGCAACGGGGGGCCGACGAGTCCCATGCCTGGTTCTCGGTGTATCTGCCCGATGTTGGCTGGCATGACTTTGATCCTACCAACAACAGTGTGCCACTGGACCAGCACATCACCACGGCCTGGGGACGGGACTACGCCGATGTGACGCCGCTCAAGGGTGTAATCTTCGGCGGCGATCCGGGGCACAAACCGCAAGTGTCGGTGGACATGACGCGCCTGCCGGAAGCCGAAACAGGGGGCAGGTAGCAAGGAACAACACTCGTGAAGACCAACGGGGAGTGGCCTATCAAGGGAGTCATGAATACTTGGCAGACAAACAACCACTGCCTGTACATGGACGCCCACTGTATGCCAAGCTTTCAATCAACGATTTCGAGTAGTTCAAGATTGCAGCTATACATCCGGACTTCTATCAAGCATATCGCTTCTGTCCCTGATGGAATCTGCTGATTATGTCCTTACTAAAGCCCCGCACTGGATCGTGCATAGCCGGTGTCAGGTTCTCATAACCCCGGTCTGACCTGTCTCGCCATCATTTCTTGATCACCTGAGCAATCGGTGGTTTACCTCACTATATAACCGGTTTATCTGCCAAATCGTTACACTACAGCGGCCTGCGTGGCAATGCAGAAATCTGGCTAAAATTCCTCCCCACGCGTAAGCAGTGCCCAAATAACCCGGGCATTCTTATTCGCCAGGGCAACCGTCGCCACGTTCCTGTGCCGCCTTGCCAGCAGCTTCCTTAACCAACTATCCGGGGCCGCTTTGGGTTCCGCATACCGTATCACGGACCTCGCCCCATGGCTCAGCAACGAACGCAAATAAACGTCACCGCGTTTGCTGATACCCAGTAGCGTTGATTTGCCACCGCTGGAAAACCTCCCACGGGACATTACCTTTACGACTCCGATTGCAAAGCATCTTTCGCCAGTACCTTCCTACGAACCGATACACTTTCTGCAAGGCACGAAGGTTACCGGCAATGCCATACTAGGCATAGAGACCATGCAAGACCCGGTTCATATTGATGACCTGTTTCTGAAGCTTCAGATGACGCATTCGCCGCATCAGGTCGCGCAGGCGGGACAAGCTACGCTGAAGCTGAGACTCCTCGGTACGCAACCCCACCTTGAAGTTGCCCTTTCGGTTTTGCATGCAATAGAGAGTAAAACCCAGAAAGTAGATCGTCTCCGGGCGTCTTCTCCCTCGTTTGCTTGCATGCCGTTTACCAAAGCGGCCAGATTTCACGCGTTTTGTCTTCGTTGGTTCCAGTCCCAGTCCAAACTTCCCCAGTCGCTTGCGCATGTGATCGGCTCTCCCGACCTCGGAGTACTATCAGCCAGTCTGACTTCCGTCAGGCCATCGGATCTTCCTCGCTTTGTCAGCTTGTCCGAGCCTACAAGCTCCGCTTGAACCTGATGGACCTCCCTTGTTCACATGAAATCCCTCGACTGCATGCCGACGGTACGAACCCCGGAAGCACTCCAGAACACTTGCCAATGCGTGTCCTGGAATCCCGCCTTCCCTATAGAGATGTCGCCCGAAGATTCAAGGAAGGAATCTGCGCAATAAGATTCACAAGCCCGTACTCGCCATAGAGCCGACGCTCCGGAAGATACCGCCAACCGTAGTTACGCCAGCGCTTGTAACGCTGGGACCACAGCCGACGCACAAACCAACGGGCGAGTCGGGCGAAGAGCTTGCGGATGTAAGCCTTACGCTACCCGCGAGGGGGGACGCATGGCATCGTGACAGCCCAGCTGTCTGTTCCATAGTCGATAAACGATAAAAAATATAGAAATTATCTATTGTTATTGATGGGATCAGCCGCCTAGAGTTAAGTCAAAGTATCCGACAGCGACATGCCATACTGTCCCAGCGACGGCGGGGTTGCACGTGATTGAGAGTCTAGTCAGTTCTACTGCAGCATTGCTGCTTCTCGGCCCCGGGCTGATGCTGCTGGTTGCCGCCGCGCCAGCAGCCTTTGCTGGCCGGCATCCGCTGGCCATGGGTCAGCTGATTCAGATCGCCGCGCTGGCAGGTCTCCTTTGCACCCTCGTGGCGGCCCTCGCGGCCAATTTGTACGAAGCCACGACGCCAGCCACCCTTGTCGTGCTCGGCAGCGACACAGGTCGCATCCCCGTGGCGCTGTCGGTGCTCGCAGATAACCTGACCTTCACCGTACTGGCCATGGTGTGCCTGCTCGCCGCGATTATCGCACGCTACAGCACCAACTATCTGGCCGGAGAGCCGACGCAGGGTCGTTTCTTCCGGTCGCTGGCGCTGACCGTCAGTGCCTTCATGCTGGTCGTGGTCGCCGGCAACTTGCTTATGTTCGGTCTCGCTATCATCCTCACTAGCACCGCGCTGAATCAGCTGCTGACCCATTACCGCGACCGGCTGCCGGCCCAGATGGTGGCGCACAAGAAGCTCCTGTTCAGCCGGATGGCGGATATCTGCCTGCTATCGGCCGCGCTGCTCATCGCCGCCAGCGAGCGCTCCCTGTCGTTCGAGGTCATCGCGGCCACGGCGGCGGAGGGGGACCCGAGCTGGCAGCTGCATCTCGCGGCCTGGCTGATCGTCGCTTTCGCCGTCCTGAAGAGCGGCCAGTTCCCGTTCCACGGGTGGCTGCTGCAGGTGATGGAGGCCCCCACCCCGGTATCGGCCCTGCTCCACGCCGGCATCGTTTACAGCGGGGCCATCATCGTGCTGCGCACCCACGAGCTGCTCCTGGCGGACGGCAATGCCCTAGTGGCACTCGCTCTCGTAGGATTGATGACCGCCGTGCTCGCGTCACTCGCAATGCTCACCCAGACTGCGATCAAAAGCTCTCTGGCTTGGTCCACCGCTGGCCAGCTCGGCTTTATGCTGCTCGAGCTCGGCCTCGGTCTGTTCGTCCTCGCCGTGCTCCACCTCATCACTCACTCGCTGTACAAGGCGCATGCCTTCCTGTCATCCGGCAGCATGGTGGACTTGCTGCGGGCTCCCGGTTCCAAATCCAGGAAGCGTGTGACGCCGCTGGCATGGGGCGTCGCCGTGAGCCTGAGCGCGGCCGTAACTTTTGCCATGGCCGCCGCATGGGGTATCACTCCGGCCAATGAGCCTGCTTTGGTTGCCATCGGCACCATTGTCGCGGTGGCTGTGGCTCAGCTGCTCCTCGCTGGTTCGGCGGGTGCCGCCCTGTCAGTACGTCTGCTTGCGGTGTCGGCGCTGGTCACGGCCGCCTACTTCGGTCTTCATACAGTTTTCGCCACCGTCTATACGGGCGTGCTGAACCCCATTCCGCATGAGGTGACGGCCGGTTATTATCTCCTGCTCGGACTGGTGGCGGTGGTATTCCTGGGCTTGTCCTACTTCCAGTCCGTGCTCACCAGCGGGACACACGCGCCCTGGCTACGGCGGCTCTATGTGCACCTCTACAACGGACTGTATACCGATCTGCCCGTGGAGCGCATGGTCTATCGGGTGTGGCCGGCGCGGTTTAGGGACCTGCCCGGCCGTCGCGGGGGGCTGCGCTCATGACCCTGCCACAAACACGGGTTGAGGCGAGATGACGGACCAAACTGCGCCAGAAGCGGCTGTCGCCCCCGGACAGACTGAACGCTGGACCGACCCGGCAGTGGACGCCGTCTGCGCGCGGTTCGCACCCTTCTGGCCCCTCGACGCCATGGTGGCCACGAACCCGTATCTGGGCTTTGTGGATGAGCATTTCGCGGCGGCGGCCGAGTACCACAGACGCATCATCGGGCGTCCCATGACCATGAACCGGGACTGGTTCCGCGAGCAGATTGCCGCCGGGCGTATCACCGATACCGATCTCGAGGAGTCTTTAGCCCGCAGCGGATCCGAGATGGATCTCGCTCGGCTCCGAGCCGCGGTGGACGAGCACGTGGCCGTCGCGATACCCCAGCTCCTGTACTCCCACATGCGCGACGGGCGATACCGGCCTAGTCATTCCAGCTACGTGGTCCAGCAGATAAGTCAGTTCTGCGCCGCTTACTACGATCTCGGCCAGGCCATCTGGCCACTTCCGCGCTTCGGCGACGGCCTGTACGAATCGTGGTGGCACTACACCTGCGTGGACCGCAGCCCCCGGGGCATGGACATCCGCAACGTGCCTGCGGCGCTGCGCACCTTGCCGACCTCGCCGCGGGACGCCATCCAGGCCGCCGTCGAGCGCATGGAGGTGCCGCAGGACCGGCTGGAGGATTTCCTCTTCGTGGCCCTGTCCACCGTTGACGGATGGGCCAGCTATACCCGCCACCTGCGCTGGGTGGCCGAGATGGAGGGCGGGCGTAACGATGACATCGTGGACCTGCTGGCCATCCGCGTAGTTTGGGAAGCCCTGTTGGTGGCCACCTGTGAGCGTCCTGCCCACCGCGCGCAATGGCTGCAGTCTCTCCACTGCTGGCCACGCCGGCTGCGCCCGGCCCAGGCGCGCGCCCTGGAGGTGAACCTGATCCTTCAACGGGCCCTGGAGATCGGCTACCAGCGCGGCCTGATAGCGGGTCTGCGTCGGGCAAGCAAAGAGCGGCCCGTGGCAGAGATGCCCAGGCCGGCCATCCAGGCAGCTTTCTGCATCGATGTGCGCTCCGAGGTGTTCAGGCGCGCCCTCGAGACGGCCGACAGAGCCATCGAAACCCAGGGCTTCGCGGGATTCTTCGGCATCATGGCCGAGTACCGTCCGCTGGGCGCCGGCCATTCGCGGCCTCACCTGCCGGTGCTGCTGCCACCGCGTTACCGGGTGTGCGAGACTGCTGGTGACGGCGGCGGCGCCCGCAACGAGGCGCTGCTGGCGCGGCGCAAGCTGTCCCTCGGTTTGTCCAGGGCCTGGAAGCAGTTCAAGCTCTCAAGCGCCTCCTGTTTCTCCTTCGTAGAATCCGCGGGGCTTCTCTACCTGCTCAAGCTTGTCACCGACAGCCTGGGTTGGACCCGCCCGGTGCCACGGCCGGATACAGCGGGACTCAGCCACCGCGACATTGCTGTCCTGGGTCCCGACCTGGACGCGGCCCCCGCGGGGGATGCTGGGGACGACGGCAGCTGGGGCATCCCCCGCGACGAACGCGCCGACGTGGCAGCCTTCATCCTCAATGCCATGGGTCTCAAGTCGCGCCTCGCGCCCATCGTGCTGCTCGCGGGCCATGGAAGCTCCACCGTCAACAACCCGCAGCGCGCTGCCCTGGACTGCGGCGCGTGCGCCGGTCAGACTGGCGAAGCGAGCGTGCGCATGGCAGCTACCATCCTGAACGACCCCGCTGTGCGCGCAACCCTGGCCGAACGCGGCCAGCCGATTCCCGACGATACCCGGTTTGTGCCGGCCCTGCACGACACCACTACAGACGAGGTGCATCTGCTGGACACGGCGTCCATACCACGGACCCTGCGTGCGGCGGTCGATCGCCTGCGCAGTACCCTCGAGCGGGCGGGCGACATCGCGCGCCTCGAGCGTCTTCAGCTCCTCTGCGAGCAGCCCCCGGCCGACGCCGCCCGTGCCCTGCGTGCCGTGCGCCAGCGCGGCCAAGACTGGTCCCAGGTCCGCCCCGAGTGGGGGCTCGCCGGCAACGCAGCCTTCTTCGCCGTGCCACGGGCACGCACGGCCCACTTGTCCCTTCAGGGACGGGCCTTCCTGCACGAGTACGACTGGCGGCAGGACACGGGTTTCGAGGTCCTCAAACTCATCATAAGTGCCCCCATGGTGGTGGCCAATTGGATCAATCTCCAGTACTACGGTTCCACCGTGGATCACGACCATCTGGGGGCAGGCAACAAGGTTCTCCACAACGTCGTGGGAGGGCGCATCGGCGTGCTGGAAGGCAATGGCGGCGACCTGCGCATTGGGCTGGCGCTGCAGTCGCTCCACGATGGCCGGCGATGGGTGCACGAACCCCTGCGCCTGTCCGTTTTCATCGGGGCCCCGGCAGAGGCCGTTGACGATGTGATCGCTGGCAATACCATGGTCCACGACTTGATCGCTCACGAGTGGCTGCACCTCTTTCGTGTCGGCGACGACGGTGAGGTGCTGCGCCGTCTGCCGGAAGGTGGCTGGGAAGTCGCACCTGGGGCCTGAGACACGTCGCGAGGTGGAGCCCCATCGTGGGCTTCTGGTAGGCTGCCATGGCCTCGGCGTTGTCTTCTTAAAGGGACGGGGTAGAGGCCCATAGCTGGGTGAAAAGGCGGGCCAGGGACAGCAACTCTTTGCGGGGCACAGCTACCTGAACAGCGACGAACCCAAGCCGGGACTTGAACGTGATCACATATGCTGAACTCCCGAGTTAAACATGAAAAAGCCCGGGACGTGGCGGGTGTCAATATTCATATAAGATGCCGATTATTCCGCAGAAGCAGGCCGTTCGCCGAACGACCACTCCGCCCCCGGAAACCGACGTTCGTTCGGCCAATTAACCCCCCTCTTCCTATTCTTCTCATGGAGGGAGAAGGAACTCTTCGTTTTATTTATATTTTTTTCTACTCAATATCTTATGCGTACATACTCGCTGACCCGCCACCTAAAGGCGGGGAATCACGGATCCCCAATCTGGGACTCTAAAGCCGGATCGATCGGCCATCGACAACCCGGTCAGTGGCCTAGAAACGGCAACAGGTCTCGCCACCCTTTTCAATCCAGCCGTGAATCATTTTCTTGGTGGTAAAACCGCTGCTGCAGTTGCCTTCATGATCGATGACAATAACGCCGCCGCGTCCCTTGACCTTGCGCACCAGGTACTCGATGCCGGCTGCCGTTGCCTGTGTTGCGTCCATACCTTTCATGAACATGAAATCCGCTATCGTTTTTGAAATGACGGAACGCATGAAGTCCTCGCCAAAACCCGTTGCAGAGACGGCGCAGGTCTCATTGTCGGCATACACACCGGCACCGATGATCGGGGAATCGCCAACGCGTCCCATCCGCTTGTTGACAATGCCGCCGGTGGATGTTGCAGCAGCCAGATTCCCTTGCGGGTCACGGGCAATGGCACCAATGGTGCCGTATTTCTGGTCTTCCGTGTCTTCCTCTGTGTCATCATGGTCGAGCATGATCTTGTGGTGCAGGCGTGCCTGGCGAAGCTGTTCGACGCGGTCAGTGGTATAGAAATAGTCCTCGGGTACACGCGGCATGCCACAATGATCGGCAAAGCGCATGGCACCCTCGGCAATGAGCATGACGTGCTCGCTTTCGGTCATGACCAGACGTGCGAGTTGTACCGGGTTGGCAATGTTATCGACGGCAGCAACGGCGCCGGCCGACAGGTCACGGCCATCCATAATGGCGGCGTCCATCTCGACCTTGCCGTTTTCGTTGAGTACCGAACCGCAACCGGCATTGAACACCGGGTCGTCCTCCAGTAATGACGCACAGGCTTCCACCGCCTGCAGTGCCGAGCCACCCAGTTCCATGACATCACGGCCATGTTCGAGTGTTCTGCGAATACTATCGAGGTAACGGAATGCGGTTTTATCGTCCCGGACGTTATCGAGCGCACCCGCCCCGCCATGAACCATCAGGGAATAGCTGCCGGTACCACTCATGTCTTGTCCCGTTCGTGATGTTGCATTCGCGCATTGTCACACATCAGCGCACAGGATTCCCGGAAAAGATGATTATCCCAGGCGGTACAGCAACTCGTTTCGCAGCGCCTCCTGGTAGTCGGGTGACCCCGCCAGCAACACCACAAGTTTGCCCTTCAGTATGGTGCCCCAATTAACGATGACCATGCCCTCCCCTGTGCTCATATCAAACTCGACATCCCTGATATCCAGGTCGGACAGTTTTCGGTAGCGAGTCTTGAACGTTATTGCACTCCATTCCGGAATATCCAGTTTCTGCGCGATGACGGTTGGATAGGTAGCACCGTTGAACCTCGGGTTGCATTCAATGGCGGGGAAACGAATACCACCTTCTGCTGTTCTAACCAGTGCCAGGTCAAAGGCAAAGATACCTTTCATACCACGCTCCTTGAGCCAGAGTGCCATCGGTTCGATGGCACTCCATGGCTCATGGCTGGACGGAAAACGGTTACCCTGGTGGGCGCAGCCCTGCAGTATTTGTTCGCTTGCGGCCAGGCGTACAAGCTGACCGTCAATGACACGATACTGCAGGTTGAGAAACACGTCGGTTCTGATTTCTTCCTGCATTTGTACCGGCATATCGGCTGCGAAATTTTTCATCGCATCACGCAGTTCCTCGCGGTTGGCACAACGATAGATACCGACTCCGGAAACAGATATCGCCGCTTTCAGGTAGCAGGGCATACTGAACGCAATGATGTCCATCTCGGTGATGTCATTGACACTGGCAAAACATTGCGAGTGCGGCACATCGATACCCAGCTGTTCTGCAAGCGCCATGAAATTGTTTTTCGAGTTGATAAACTCGACAGTCTCCAGCCATTGCGGATCGTTCCAGGCCTTGCATTCACTTGGCCCGAAATAAAACACGGACGGCTCGTATCCCGCATGTCGAGACAGTTGCTCCCGGCTAAGGTCCCAGATGACGCTTTCACTATGGCTCAGTCCGATACGGCGATAATGACTCGCGATGTGTCTCCACAGGGGCTTGAGCACCGGGTGCAGCTGGATGAAATCTTCCGGTTCGCTAAGCCCGAGTGCACGACCTGAATAAAGATCATTGCCCTCAACACCCTCGGCGGTGCAATGCATGATGTCATGATTAACGACATAACGTCCTGCAGGCAGGTAACCATGACTGGTTCTGGTAGACATGACACGTCCTCATACTCTCTTTTTGATATACAAAAGACAGGCATGAATGGTGCCAATCATGGCGCACTGCAAAATCAATCAGTTACTCACTGGTTTGTAAGCGACCGTGCACCCTCATATGGCAGGGTGAGTCTTTATTGAACCACACGGGTGCATTTCTCTCGTGGCTGATAATCGTTTCAGACTTGCAGCTTGCTGTAATTAACGCTTTTCATATCGGAATTTGCCTGGCTGGCACGATACCTGCCTGTGCTGTATGGCATGCGAACCGTGCCAGTTGCACGGTTCTGGACGACATTATATTGACAGCGAATCTCGTCACAGTTATCGACGACATTGATTTGTTTCAGTTGACTAATCAGTATTCAGTTATATAATGAATTTATGATTATTTAAGTATTCCTATGAGGTGAAACATGGCCTGTGATGATTTATTGAGGTGCTCGCTGGCAGCGCTATTAATGGTTGTAGTCGTGACCGTGGTGCCCCTGTTTTTATACTGGCTTTGGATCGGCCTGACCGGCTGATTTCACTGACCTACATTCCAAAGCTGACGGAGTCGTATCACATGAACACAGAAAGAGGAAATGGAGGCTATATGCCAGGCTTTATCAACGAACTCACACATCGCGCAAAAAGGTGTCCGATCGCCTGTGCACTGAAAATACTATTACTTCTGCTGTTTATCAGCGCACTCAATATTGCAGTCTTTTACAAGAATGCCATGTCAATCTATGCCTATATAGGCTTCATGGCCGTCATTGGCTATGTCGCGATACTGGCGATCTCTACCAACACAAATTGCAAGCTCAAGCTCAGCGAAAAAGACAAGTTGGCACACTGATGCGGTGTGTCATGTTGACACCCGCAAGTTCTTCCCGGCAACGCCGGCTGTTTTGATTCGCCAGGTACCGCCCTCAGGCGACAGCGAACAGTCGCACACCCTCATACATTAAGCCCTTAATTCATTAGGTTGCATTTTTTAGAGCGTTCTGTACGGACACCGTACGGACGTTTTCTGTTATTGGGTGTTTTTCTAACAAAAATTCTGGCATCCGGACCCTGTACGGACGTCCGTACAGATGCCACACCACCAATCACATGTCAACGAGCGCTGAACATGAAGTAAGGGGCGGAATGAGGCCGAAAATTACGAAACGTACTCTCCCTCTTTATGATAGATCGCAGACAGTGACGCTGGCCTATGACGTATTTTTGACTAATGCGATATGCTTCTCTGATCCAGCATCAGGCTAGCATCTAGGTGTGACTCATCACGGGTCTTTTAGTAATACACGGCGGCCTAATGCTTCCCCCTTTGGGCCGCCGTTCTTTTTACCCCCTCTCCCAACTCTTCCCAGCTCACGCCTCGGCCAGACCACAGACAGGGGCTGGCCTCTGGGATCATTGGGAAGACGAGAGTGAATCATTAAATAATTGTGTAATTATCAGCACACCATCCAACGAGGCAATGAAACCGATCCATGAACGGATGCCCGCAATTATTGCGCCCGCGCATTATGACTACTGGCTTGATGAAATAATCACTGACAAGCAAGAGATCATGCAGTACCTGAACTCTGCCCCATCCAGCCAGTTGACCGCTTACCCCGTTAACACCTGGGTGAATTCACCAAAGAATAATGACGAACGTTGCATTCAACCAGCTGGTCTATGAGGCAGTATACAGGTCTTAGTTCGGGGTAAGTAAGACATTACGTCCGCACAGAATATAATCTAGTTTAGTGCCCCTGTTTATCGACTGTCGGCCAGCTTCGGGTATATAGCACCATAATAAAGGCCGTGATCGCGCTGAAAAATACGGGGTCGTACTGTTCAATAACGAGTTATGACTGACGACATCTCAATACTGCAATCATATCGGCTCGCCATGAAAAATATTGCCGGCCAATGTCAAAGGGTCAAAAAGGATTAGGATTAAAACCCACCCTCACCAGCCAATTTCAATCAGCCACTATTATTCCGCAGGCATCGCGCGAACCACCTGCACAGCCTTTCTTGAGATCACTTTCCTCGTCGCAGTAGGTATCTTCATTGGTATGAATGATGATACTGCTGCCGTCAGCATCAAACAGGCTGAGACGGCCCGCCGACAAGGTCACCCGGTTGCTCGTATGCTTCATGGTGCCCCTGCCATTCTTCACCTCGATGTTGATGAGATCACCCATATGATAAGGGTGATTGATGTCTGTTGCCGGAACAGTGTCACCCGCACTGTCCGGACGCGTCTGCCCGAAAGGTCCTGGGTCGTGGTGGCCATTGGCAGCGCTGCAGGGCTCGCAGGCGGCCGTTTCATGAATGTGCACCGCATGCTTGCCATCGGACATACCCTCTACCTTGAGATGGACAGTGACTTCCTTTATACCTTCGTCCGTCACTTCTTCCCCGAGTGTAGCCCTCCCTGAAATACTGAAGTCGGTACAACCTTTGATGTCGGCTGTGGCCGTGAGCTTGGAAGCATGTCCGGGTAGCGAAGAGCAGGCAAACGCAGCAGCAGCGAACAATGAAAAACTAGAAAGTCTGGTAGTTTTTACTGGTATTCCTTTCATCAGTGATTCCTCCTTCAATATATTTGAATGGCTTCGGAAGCATACACCCGGTAGGTATATATCAATAAATGCCGTGCATCTGGGTAGGTCGTCTCCTGCCTTTAAACATAAGCGTAGACTAGCTCTAGCCATTTGCCACTAATTGCCATATATGGGTCGACTTTCCCACTCAGCAGAAATCACTTGCACGTACCGCAGGAACTTCCTTAATAGACCGGTACTGGCTGTTCGCTGAACTATCAGAGCAAGCTATTGGCTTTGTTGCGTACGGTCAACCCCGGCCAACCCAGGCCAGCTCCTAGGCGTTATCAATGACGGCCATTTAGAATAGGTAGTTACAGGAAATGCGGTTTACTCTTTACTAGAGGCGTTGAACTGGAAATTTAAAAAATGCAGGCCTCTAATGATGAATACAGCAACGAATACAAAAGGGATGGTGCCGGGGGCGGTGATTGATGAGGCTAACGTTCAGTTGCGAGTGAGATGTTATTTTAATCAGTATATTACCCAGCAATTCTTCTGGGTCTTCGGCTTCATTAAACGATTGGTTTTTCGATTCTCGTTAGCTTCCCTCTCGTAACTAATGCTACGGTCTACAAGTGTACAGGTCCTGCAGGAGAAGTATTTTTCAGTGACCAGCCATGCGGCACTGATACTGAAACTGTAGAGATTTCGCCTCCGCCTATTTCGAAGGACCAAGAATCGTCAACTGCTCTGAGACCTGGAGAGAAGAAATGGCTTGAGTCGATACAAAAAACTGATGACATACAAAAGCAAAAGATGCTTGATGAGCAGCAACGACAGGCGAGAAGATCGAAACACGTACTTGGTACCATGGCCTTCATGTTCTACCTTGCGGAAGAGCGCGCAGTGCTGCCACCAACCTCGATGGAGGTCACCCTGGTAATTGTATCGCGTGACACCGACCACCAGTACCGACAACAGCTTGTCAATGACTTACAGCGTGGCTGGAGCGGTTTTGAGTCAGCCTCTCGGGAGAAAGATAAGCGTGAGGGACATTTTAATTTCACCATTTCTTTGCCACCAGGGGAATATCTAGTCGATTCAGTTGAGATTATGGCATCGGAACTGGACCAAGGCCGTATAACAATTCCTGCAAATATCAGGTTCACTGTTCCTGCAGAAGCAGAATGTGTTTATATTGGAAGAACCTTACTTCGCTTTAGTCGCCTTGCGCCAGGACGATACAGCGAGCAGCGGCAACGCTCAAGGGATGTTATTTTTTTTCGAAGTGGAGGATTTATTCCTATTCATAATACCGTAGACATTCCAGCATTGGACGAACAGCTAGTCGTTCGACTTGGTAAAGAATTATACCAAGAAGCCCAGCAACGTAATTGCACAGTACAGCTTGCAGTGCCTTAGGGCCTGTTAACACTAATCAGCGCATCCATGATGAGCGCGAAGCGGATAAAGAACAGGAAAACAACATCCAATTCATGTGCTTGCATTGTCATGTTTCTAATTTTTCATATGGACAATGAAGAAGAAACAACAATGAAATATTCACTGAAGCGACTTCTCTTCCCTCCGCCTCTTGCCCGCGTAGCTGACAGTGCTTCCGCCCGTGTGTCTGGCACGGCTTCCACCTGTGCATCAGGCAGTCACTCAAGGAAAACCCTGTAGTCGTAGGGCAGAACGATCACCTTCGAGCCATACTTCTTGGCTCTCAGATTTCCTTTTTTGACTTCATTAGTCAGTACAGCACCACCCAACGGACCCACATCAGTCAACTCGCTGAGGCAGTCACCGAACTCGGTCATTTGTGGCTGCATGCCTTTCATGCTCATCTCCTGTCACTTAACGATTTGTGAACTTCCACGTTCATCAATCTACAGGGGATAATTGAGTCCAACATCGGGTGGGGGGGTAACTGGACAGGTATAATAATATTCCCCAGCTCGTCAAGCAGGGGGTTGGGTGAGGAATTACTCGGGTGTGTTGTGATACTCCGTCTGTTCAGCCTCTTTGCAGCACCTCCCCACGTGATTACGATTCCACTGAAACCTCCATCAGGTTTTAATAGCAACGCCTTCGGGAGTTTGTCCTGTGCCTGTGTGTTAAAGAATGTCTTGGCCTCGTTGGACAGCACCATGTCGTGGGTGCCGGGCTTGCCTGATACCGTCAGCGTACGATCCAAGGGCCGGAAGCGGCACGGTAACCGATGGACTTGCCCTTTCCCAGGGCACACCAAATGGCTCTCGACGGGGAGACAGTTTGCTGCGTGCGCTCGGTGTATCGATCTTCATGACTCGTTCTCCTACAAAAATCGGAATGGGCAGGAATTGCTCGTACGGACGCTGTACGAACTTGCTGCCAAAATGGTCATGAACAAGTGCGATCGATTTATGCTACATATACAATGTTACTAGAACATTGTGAACAGCTACGAACATTAAAAAGTGACTATTACCGCCCTCAGGCGGCGGCAATACCGGCAACCACCTGTAACGGTTTGTCCTCCGCGCTTCCCTGCACATTATCCTTCCTGCTATTGCTATCTCCCGACTCGGGGTTGCGCTGGCGTTCATAGAGGAACTTCAGCACTTCCGCCCTGTAATGGTTGTACTCGGCGCTATCCGCCAGGGCAACGCGGTTACGCGGTCGCTCCAGCTTGATGTCAAGAATCTGCCCGATGGTGGCTGCCGGACCATTGGTCATCATGACAATTCGATCAGACAACAGTACCGCTTCATCAACATCATGCGTAATCATGATCACGGTATTGCCGAGTTCGTTCTGAATTTCCATCAGTGAATCCTGCATGTGTGCACGCGTCAGCGCATCCAGTGCACCGAACGGCTCATCCATCAACAACACCTTGGGTTGCATCGCGAGTGCGCGTGCAATGCCGACACGCTGTTTCATGCCGCCGGAGATTTCACCGGGTAATTTATCCATGGCATGTTCCATATGCACCAGCTTCAGATTGTATTCAATCCATTCGCGCATCTCGGGCTTGCTCTTTTTTCCCTTGAATACCTGCTGAACGGCCAGTTCAACATTTTCATAGGCCGTCAGCCATGGCATCAGCGAATGGTGCTGGAATACAACTGCTCGCTCGGGGCCGGGTTCATCGACCTCGGTACCATCGAGCACCACACCGCCTGTGGTGGCCTGCAACAAACCAGCAACGACATTCAGTACCGTCGACTTGCCGCAACCCGAATGACCGATCAGCGAGACATACTCACCCCTTGCGATCACCAGGTCGACGTTATCTAGCGCCTTGAACGGTCCGGCAGGTGTGTCGAACACCATCGACACGTGATCAATATTCAGATATTTATCACTCATCACTCACTCCCTTAATAAATCTGATTCTGTGGCACGCCGCTTCGGCACTAGCGCAATACAGCGTCCTTGTCCCAGGACACACGACGTTGCAGCAGCAGCATCATGCGATCCAGCAAGAATCCGATCAGTCCGATGGTAAACACGGCCACCATAATGCGGCCCAGCGAATTGGAGCTGCCATTCTGGAATTCATCCCAGACGAATTTACCCAACCCCGGATTTTGTGCCAGCATCTCCGCTGCAATCAGCACCATCCAGCCAATACTCAGGCTCAGGCGCAGACCGGTAAAGATCATCGGAACAGCCGAGGGCAACGCAATCTTCCATACCGTGGTGAACCAGCCAAGGCGCAGCACCTTGCCGACATTCACCAGGTCCCGATCCATGGATGACACACCGACCGCCGTGTTGATCAGGGTCGGCCACAGGCAACACAGGGTGACGGTGATGGCGGAGGTCACGTAGGATTTGGAAAACATAGGGTCATCGGTGACATAAACGGCACTGACGATAATGGTGACAATCGGCAGCCACGCCAGCGGCGACACCGGCTTGAAGATCTGCACAATCGGATTGATTGCCCGGTAAACATTACTGCTCAAGCCGGTGAATACACCCAGCGGCACCGCGATGACCGTTGCCAGCAGAAAGCCGGTAAACACGGTCAGCAGACTGGTGCCGATCTGGTCAAAGAAGGTCGGTTTGCCCGTATAGGGACGGATGCGTACCTCTGCGCTCGGGTCTTTCGCCAGCTTTGCCTGGTTGCGCACTTCCTGACGCTCGATAAAGGCAAGCGCCTTGTCGCGTTCCTGCACGGTGTTCAGCGACCAGATTACTCGCCTGCTCCCAGACCGCTGCAGGTCCGGGCAACTGCCCCAGTGACGTCTCGATGCGTGATGCTGCAAAACTCCACAAGCCGAGAAACAGGAGAAAGGCGATCAGTGGCAATAAGAATGCCCTGGCGGCCTCCTGGTAGTCCTGCAGCTGAAATATCTTCATCGTTTCCGTACACATATCACCCTCTACTCGCTCATTTAAAAAAGGCCCGCACACGGGGTGGCGTGCGGGCCAATGGCCAACGGCATGTACTGATCAGTTCACCTTGTCCTCGCCTTTCAGGCCTATCGGGAACTGTGCAAGGTAGGCATTTGGCTTGGTGCCATCGTAGGTGATGCCATCGATAAACTCTGTTTGCGGCGCACGGAACCCGGTCTCGCTGGCAAAATCAGGAAAGTCTTCCGCCTTCGCCTTGCCCTCGGCAATCAGTTCCTCAGCGGCCTCGGCATACAGATCCGGGCGGTACACCTGCTTCGCCGTGTCCATATACCAGCTATCCGGTTTGTACTCGCCGATCTGTCCCCAGCGGCGCATCTGGCTCAGGTACCAGACAGCATCCGAGTAATACGGATAGGTGGCGTTGTAACGGAAGAACACGTTGAAATCAGGTACCGAGCGCTTGTCGCCCTTTTCGTACTCGAAGGTACCGGTCATGCTGTTGGCAATCACTTCGTAGTCAGCACCAACATACTCCGGGCGCGACATGATCTTCGCCGCTTCCTTGCGGTTTTCCAGACCACCGGAATCCAGCCACATCGCGGCCCGGATCAGCGCCTTCAGTACCGCCTTGTGGGTATTCGGATTCTCCTCAGCCCATTCTTTTGAAACACCGAAGACCTTCTCGGGATTGTCCTTCCAGATCTCATAATCGGTAATCACCGGTACGCCAATGCCCTTGAATACGGCCTGCTGGTTCCAGGGCTCACCGACGCAGTAGCCATAGATCGTGCCGGCCTCCATTGTCGATGGCATCTGGGGTGGTGGTGTCACGGACAGCAACGCCTCGGCATCGATCTGGCCGGTGATATCACCGCTTTCGGGGGCATAAAAGCCGGGGTGGATACCGCCAGCCGCCAGCCAGTAGCGCAGCTCGTAATTATGCGTGGAGACCGGGAACACCATGCCCATCTTGAAGGGCTTGCCTTCCTTGATATACTTATCCACCACCGGCTTCAGGTAATCCGCCTTGATCGGGTGAACGGGCTTACCGTCCTGGTGCGGGACGTGCTCCTTCATCTGCTCCCAGATACTGTTGGAGACCGTAATACCGTTACCGTTCAGGTCCATGCTGAACGCGGTAATGATATCCGACTTGGTACCAAAACCGATGGTTGCGCCCAGTGGCTGACCGGCCAGCATGTGGGCACCATCCAGTTCACCATCGATGACACGATCCAGCAGCACCTTCCAGTTGGCCTGCGCTTCCAGCATGACGTACAGACCCTCATCCTCGAAATACCCCTTCTCGTAGGCAATCGCCAGGGGCGCCATATCAGTCAGCTTGATAAAGCCGAATTTCAGATCTTCCTTTTCCAGCTCACCTGCCATGACAGGGTGCTGGGCAACCACCATAAGGCCCATAACGGCAACAGCCGACAGTGATCGCTGCATGCGCTGGCCCACGTTAGCCAGCGATGTCCAGTCCAGCTTGATCTTCATGTACATCTCCTTCCCCAGTTAATTAATGAGTGCACCATCTGTACACTCCACTGCCTCATTGCAGCCTGTCTACAAGGTTATTAGCAGGTTCCGTGCCAACGACGTATGTGACTGATCTGGCTGGAGACAAAATGAGAGAATGGAAAAGCCAACGGCAACTCGCACCCATATGGTGCAACATGCAACCAGCGCGGTGCATCATTAGCAACACCGTCCAGGGCGATACCGGAAAGCTCCCCGGGAACTTCAGGTGCTGAATGACGCCAGGCGCGGTAAATGAAGACCAGGCCTTGCAGCAGACACGATCATGTCAACACACGCGCTGATTCATCACCCCGGCAAAGACCGGGATCCAGGCGGCTGGATGACTGGCTGCCCTTCCCCTGTGGCCGTCCTTTGAGTGTTCAACGCATCTTGCGCTGTTGTCCTGTTTACAGTGGAAAGACGGATCGTGTCTGCTGCAGAGACCGCTTACTTAAAATCAGGCCGCTTCCCTGGCCGCATCCTTCATGGTGCTGGCCAGCAGTCCGTAGACTTCGGTCCAGGCAGACCTGACCTCTGTTGTAAACGCATCGCCGAGTCCCTGTCCCAGCGTCCACAGCAAGGCCGCGCCCACCGTGTCATAGTGGGAGTTTTTCACGCCGTACTCGAGGTGCTTCACGCCAAGGTCCTGTACCGCCGGTACGATGTCATCGAGCTTGTCGAGATTATCGACGGCAATGTGGATCATGCGCATGAGCTTCTGTCCCTGCTCGACCATATCGCCCTTGAACATGGGTTTCAGCGTGGGGTCCAGTTCAAACAACCTGCCGTAAAACAGCTCTGCTGCCTTGTCAGCTATCGGTACCACCTGCGCCCAGGAATACTGCACCATTTTGATTTGTTCCGTTGTAAGCATATCTGCTCTCCTGTCTGTTAAAAAGTAATGCCGACGTTCTAGCCTTCAACCGGGATGCGAATCACCACACCGCCCATGACATCACCCAGCTTGAAATCCGTTCGCGGTGAATCCGGGTGGGCGTTATGACATGAGACACAGACCGGGGCGACGCCGGTATCGGCGTAAACAGCGGTAAAGTATTCCTGGTCTCCGAGTGTCTCGGTGGTGTAGTAGTTTTTGCCAATGTTTTCAGCGACAAACTCAAGCCCTTCCTTCTCGGCGTCGGTCTGCGGCGCATTCTGCTTGTTCACCGGCCACAGCGATTGCAGTGAATAGCTGAAGTTCACGTCCGGATTATCAGCAGAACGCTCAGACACCATCTCGGCGCCAAAGCGAAACATCTGAGCCGGCAGGGCCAGCGCCTGGTCATCCTCGAAGTGCTCGGAGGCCTTGATGACCTTGTCTTTCTTCACCAGCCGGT
Source organism: uncultured Gammaproteobacteria bacterium (assembly GCA_963753755.1). Lineage (GTDB taxonomy): Bacteria > Pseudomonadota > Gammaproteobacteria > UBA9214 > UBA9214 > UBA9214. The sequence goes on along the minus strand of CAVWDM010000005.1, from coordinate 175,085 downwards.
TGACGATAGTCTTCGTGTACACGGTGCGATCGGAATCCATGACCATGTGCAGCGCATCGGCCATCGCCTTTACGGACACCGTTTCAGAACCCGGTTCTGCCGCCACGGCAACACCGATACACAGACAGACAGCTACACCGATACTGCTTTTCAGCTTGATACTCATCGACTCTCTCCTGTTTCACTATGGAAGTGTGTGAATAAAAAAATCAGAACCCGAACATACTCGTGTCATCATCCGCACCCGCCTCACTATCACGGCGCTCCTTTTCCGCGGCAGCCAGATCCATGGTATCGATGTGCAATGACGGGCTGCCGCGGAAGTTGTTGTCGATCAGGCGTTGATCCGCCAGCGCATCGATGGAAAACCCAAGCCCGTGACAGTTCAGGCAGGCACTGCGTATCATCTTGGAATTCGGTGACAGGTTGGCACTCTGGTTGTGGTCAACCATGACGCGTGTCAGCCAGTCGCTGACGTCAAACTCAATACGCGGCATGTGGCAGCTTGCACAGGACACACCGCTGCCCGCAGGCAACTCACCGCTCAGTTCCTGTTGCCACAGCATGTGGTGCGGTGAACCCTCGTACGCCAGCGTGTGCGTATCCTCGTGGCAAGCCACACAGGCCTCGGCGGCGGCCTGACGGACATCATATCGGTGCGCCAAATGGCAGCTGTGACAGGTCAGTGACTCGTGTGCTGCCTCCGTGCGCATCGGTAAACGTGCATCACTGACACTCAGCGCGGGTAACCCGGCGGCGAGTCGCATGCCATGCTTGCCCCTGGCAAAGCGTTCCACCTCGAGGCTGTGGCAAATCGAGCAAACCTGTTCATCCGGATAATCAGTCCAGGCAGCTTGCGTGCCGTCCTGAGCCTTTGGTTGATGACAGGCAGAGCAGTTCACTCCCGACTTTGCATGGGCAGTCGCCGCCCAGTCCGCATGCGGCGTCTCACCCTGCAGGTCCACAAATTCGGAATCACCATCCGCATCCTGCAGTAACAGCGCTTGCTGCGGGTACTGCTGCAGCGGGTACTCAACGATCTGATCGAGCAGCTGTGCGAATTCACGTTGCGGCAGCAGTGGCTCTTGCAGCAATGCCGGTTCGTCCAGGTGCTTGATAAGGAATTTCGTGTACAGTGAACGGTTGTTGTGAAAATTATGGCACCCGCTGTCCGCACAACGGGTGAACGCCATACCGCTGTGACTGGGACGGTCCCCGGCAATATCCTCGTGGCAATGAATACACAGGTCGCGAGGCTGGGTGACGCCGTTTTTACGCGTGATCTCCGGGCGATGCTCCGAATGACAAGTGACGCAATGCAGTGCGTCTATATTTTCCAGACGGTCTGCATTGCGCGGGTCCCTGAACTTGCCTGGCGGGTGTGAATCAAACGGCTTCTTGCGCTCGTCTCCATGACAGTCGACACAGGCCTGCTGCAGCACGTCAGCACCACCAAGAGGATCACTGTGACAGGACACGCACGCCAGCTGCAACTGGTAATGACCCGCTGACAACTCACCGGGCATGAAGATGTGCTTGTCCGCGGCCTCGTTCAACATGCTGTTTGTCAGCCATGCCAGCAGGCCGATCGTTGCCAGCAACCAGACACCCCAGAGTATGCGCCGCGTTATTGCATCACTCATTCCTAGTACCAGTAGGTTTTCAGGATATGAAAACCGAGCAGTGCCGGCAGCGGCCAGAGCAGCAGCACATGTGACCAGAGTGACAGTTCACGGCTGCGCCGCGCCAGTGTTAGCGGTAATACATGCTGCAGGCCGACCACGGCACTGGCGGCCGCACCGGCCAGCATCAGGCCTGCATACACACACATCAGGTAGAAATTGAGATTGTCACCGAGGCGGAAACCGGTATGTGCCACCAGCACGGCGACCGTCAGCAGCCCGACCATTACATGCAGCACGCGCCAGCCGTCAAAGCTGCCCCAGCGCAGCCGACGCACGCGCTTGCGCACCGACACCAGAGCCAATATCAGCGACAATCCCAGCAGGCCGAAGCCGCTGATCTGCTTGTACAGGCCATTGCGCCACAACGCATCGATATGTGGCGACAACTGCACGCTGTGCGCATAGGGGAGACTAAGCGGCAACAGCCACAGCAGCGTGGCAACCGCGACCACAAACGCTGTGGCTGTCAATGCGCGCGCTGCAACAACCGGCGTTATTTCCGTTGCGCCCAGCAACTGCACCAGCAAGGGCTTGCAGGAACCGCACACGCTGGAGGCACCGGTGTAACTGGCAAGACAGGCCACATCGGCGCAGCCCTGATCCACGGCCCGGGTCAGGGCACCACGGCTCACCCCCATACAGTTGCAGACCGTCGCTGCAGCGGGCCAACCAGCCACGCCGCCCTCGCCTTCTGCCGACCAGAGTGTGCCGGTAAGACGAAAACGCAGTGCGCGCCATGGCCGAATTCGCCGCCGCATACGCACGCCCTCCTGAACCCGGCTGAACTCGTCCCAGCTACCGAGCGCCATGGCCGCATCGAGGCGGTTACCATCGAGAAACACCTTGCGTAACGTACCCGTTCCACGCTCACGATAGACCAGTGGACGGCGTGGCCATTCACTCTCGGCGGTACCGACACTCATCACCGGGTAACCGAGCACCTTGAGGCGTGTCGCGGTCATCGAGCCACTGTATTCCGCAGCGCGCCCGGAGAGGACGTGTGCCGCCACGGCCGCCTGCTCAAAACCCGGGGCCACCAGCCCGTAAACGGTGTGCCGGTGTTCGGCACATTCACCCACAGCATAGATATGGCTATCACTGGTCTGCATGTGGTCATTCACCAGCACACCCCGTGCGATATGCAACCCGCTAGCGCGCGCCAGCTGGATATTGGGCGTAATGCCCACGGCCATCACCACGGTGTCACATTCTATAAAGCGGCTGTCCGACAACAGCACTCCCTGCAGGCGGGTTTCTCCCAGTATGCGTTTGACCCGTGCACGGGTGACGACGTCGATGCCGAGTCCCTCGACATGCTGCTGCAACAGAGCCGCACAGTCAGCATCGAGTTGCTGGTACATGAGGCGTTCGGATTGCTCGATGATGGTGACATGGGTCTGGAAGCGACGCAGTGCACGTGCTGTTTCCAGACCCAGCAGACCACCGCCAATGACGACCACGCTGCGACTGCGCACACTGCGTGCCATGAGTGCCTGGGCATCCGACAGGTTCCTGAACGTGAACACGCCCGGCAAACGGATACCCGGCAACGGCGGGATACTGGCACGCGATCCGGTTGCCAGTATCAGGGTTTCATAGGGACAGGCAATGCCACGCGCATCGACGACCTCGCGGTTCGCCCTGTCAATACGGGTTATCGACATACCGAGATGCACCCGTAGATGGGCATCTTCGCTCATCGTAGCGCCAGCGCGCTTCTCTCCGGCAAGCCAGGATGACAGTTGCACCCGGTCGTACGGTGCCCAGGGTTCATCACCGAACATAACGATTTCACGTTCAGCATCGTGTTGTCTTAATTCAGCCGCAAGTCGCTGCCCGACCGGCCCGACCCCGACGATCACTGTCGGTGGTTGCTGCCATTCCGCCGCGTAGTGACGTTCTGCAACTGCAATGTTGTCTGCCTGGCTCATGATTTAACCCAAAAAAAAACGCTCACCCCGACGGGTCTGATGACCGGTCAGGGAGAACGCCTTTGTTCGCTGCCGGCAACATTACCGGCGATTTGCAGCACACCGTCACTGGCCTGCTGCCGTTTAATTCTACAATGTGTATAGCATTAACCGTGCCAATACAGTCGCTGAGAGAAATACAGTGACTTACACCCCGTCATCAGCATTGACCGTCAGCCATGTTCACCGGATGCATGCATCTGTTGCACCGTGACAGTGCGTGCGACAGGCCGTTTGTTCAGATCAACACCTCGGCAGCGGCAATGACTTCTCCGGCCACTTCGCCGATACGCCGGTTACGATCCATGGCGAGCTTGCGCAACAACCTGTAGGCGGCATCCTCGTTGAGCTGGCGCTGACGCATGATGATCCCCTTGGCCTTCTCCACGGTATTGCGCTCTGTCAGTGAAGTTTTGGCCTTGTGCAAAGCCTTTTTCAGTTGCTGCGATTCACTAAAACGAACCATCGCTACATCGAGTAGCGCGGCAATGCGATTGACGTTCTGACAATCAACGGCATATACGGAAACACCGGCCATTACCGCTGCACGAATAGAACGCTGATGTGAATCGTCGGTGTACAACACCACCGGCAAGGGCCAGCGGCTGTTAAACAGGCGCACAGCCTTGAGAACGTTGTCGTCGATACACTGTGCGATCAACACGGCGGCATCCACCTGGATATCTGTCAACGCCACCGGCAAACGGTCATAGCTCAGCTCAGACGCGATGTGCCAGCCGGCCTTACTGGCCGCCTTGATATAGGGAGCACTTTGTCCCGCTTGTTCCGCAACGACCAGCAAGTTCACCAGCGACCCCATATGATTTGATCTGCAAAAAAACAAGTCAATTTTCATGCCAGCACTCGCTACTTCGGGGTTTATTAATTAAATCAGTCCATTGCAACCGTTGAGAGGCATCACCCCTGCCGCTGTCACCTCGCGCCGTGCGCCAGGATGACGCATGCGCGTGGCGCATGCATCAAGCAGGTGCCCGGCGGTGTGGCAGGCGTCATGTCCACACAACAACAGAGCTGCATGGCCCATCATGAAAACCAGGGTTATATAGGGTTATATAAGGTGCGACCTGCGTACCGCTGCGCCATCCTAGTGCACAACATCATCGGACCTGTGCAGTCGCCGTCCTGGAGCCCGGCAGAAGCGCACCAAAACTGACTATCTAAATCAGCGAGTTAATAACATGCACCCTGATCTCCTGCCCTGCTGGTACAAACCTTGCTAGAGGAACAGCATCACTTAAGTAAGCAGGTGCATCAACCCCATGAAAGAAAAACTGGTACTGGTAGGCAACGGCATGGCCGGGGTACGCACCCTGGAAGAGTTGCTGAAAATCGCTCCGGATAAATACGACATCACAGTGTTCGGCGCCGAGCCCTACGGTAACTACAACCGCATCATGCTGTCACCGGTACTCGCTGGTGAGAAGACCGTCGATGACATCATGCTCAATGACGAACAGTGGTACAGCGACAATGGCATTACCCTCCATAAAGGCAAATCAGTGACCGACATTGATCGCCTGAACAAGAAGGTCATTGCCGATGACGGCACCACGGCCGAGTACGACCGCCTGTTGCTGGCCACCGGCTCCAACCCGTTCATGATTCCGGTGCCGGGCAAGGACAAGGATGGCGTCATCGCCTTCCGCGATATTCACGATGTCGACACCATGCTGCAGGCAGCAAAGGATTACCAAAAGGCGGTTGTCATCGGCGGCGGTCTGCTGGGACTGGAAGCCGCCAACGGCCTGATGAAACAGGGCATGGATGTCACGGTCGTACACCTTCTGGACAGCCTCATGGAACGCCAGCTCGACAAGCCGGCATCGGCCCTGCTGAAGGCCTCGCTGGAACAGCGCGGCATGAACTTCCTGATGGAGGCAGCCACCGAGGAAATAATCGGTAACGGCCGCGTGCAGGGCGTGCGCTTCAAGGATGGCAGTGTCGTCGAGGCCGACCTCGTGGTTATGGGTGTCGGTATCCTGCCGAATTGCACGACTTGCCAAAGAGGCCGGGCTGCACTGCGAACGCGGCATCGTCGTCAATGACGCCATGCAGACCTTTGACCCGGCCATCTACGCCGTGGGTGAGTGTGCACAGCACCGCGGCATTGCCTACGGGCTGGTGGCGCCGCTGTTCGAACAGGCCAAGGTGGCTGCCAATCAGCTCGCCGACCTCGGCTATGCCAGCTACAAGGGCTCGGTGACCTCCACCAAGCTGAAGGTCACCGGCATTGACCTGTTCTCCGCCGGTGATTTCAACGAAGCGGAAGGCGATGAGGTCATCAGCCTGCAGGACCCGGCCGCGGGCACCTACAAGAAGCTGGTCATCAAGGACAACCGCATCAAGGGTGCGGTGCTCTACGGCGATACCATCGACGGCACCTGGTACTTCCAGTTGATGCGCGAAGGCAGCAGCGTTGCCGATTTTCGCAAGACCATCCTGTTCGGCCAGCATGACCTCGGCGATGCCGGTCATGGCGACGAGACACGCGTCATGCCGCTCTCCGACGAGGCCGAGATCTGCGGTTGTAACGGTGTTTGCAAGGGCGACATCGTCAATGCCATCGCCAAAGAACGGCCTGTTTACACTGGAAGATGTGCGTGCCCATACCAAGGCCTCCAGTTCCTGCGGTTCCTGCACCGGGCTGGTCGAGGCACTGCTGGCCAGCACCGTGGGTGAAGGCTATGACGCCTCGCCGAATAAAAAACCGATGTGCAAGTGCACCGAGTACAGCCATGACGAGGTGATCGCCGGGATCAAGAAACAGGACTGAAGTCCATGCCGGCGGTGCGCGAATTCTTCGAATGGAAATCGCCCGACGGTTGTGCCGCCTGCCGGCCGGCATTGAATTACTACCTGCTGTGCCCACTGGCCGGACGAATACCAGGATGATGCGCAGTCACGCTTCATCAACGAACGCGCGCACGGCAACATCCAGAAAGACGGCACCTACTCCGTGGTTCCGCGCATGTTCGGCGGCCTGGTCAAGCCGGACGAACTGCGCGCCATTGCCGATGTCTGCGACAAGTTCAATGTGCCGGAGATGAAAGTAACCGGCGGTCAACGCATCGACCTGTTCGGCGTCAGGAAGGAAGACCTGCCGTTCATGTGGAATGACCTGTCCACGGCCGGCTTTGTCTCCGGTCATGCCTACGGCAAGGCCATGCGCACCGTGAAGACCTGTGCCGGCAAGACCTGGTGCCGTTTCGGCACCCAGAACTCGACCGGTCTCGGCGTACAGCTTGAAGAACTCACCTGGGGCTCATGGATGCCGCACAAGTTCAAGCTGGCCGTCTCCGGCTGCCCGCGCAACTGTGCCGAGGCCACCATCAAGGACTTTGGCGTGGTGTGTGTGGATTCCGGCTACGAACTGCACATCGGTGGCAATGGCGGCATCAAGGTCCGTGTCACCGACCTGTTGACCAAGGTCGATACCGAGGAACAGGTGCTGGAATACTGCGGCGCCTTCATCCAGCTGTATCGTGAGGAAGCACACTACCTGGAACGCACGGCACCCTGGGTGGAACGCGTTGGCCTGAGCCATGTAAAGGAAAAGATCCTCAACAACGAGGCCAATCGCAAGGCCCTGCATGAACGTTTCCTGTATTCACAGCAGTTCGCTCAGATCGATCCGTGGAAAGCGCGCGCCGAGGGCAGCGAGGCACATGAATTCACACCACTCAAGATTGCATAAACGAGTTTACGCCACAGACAACACAGAGGTAATAACGATGGATAAAGAATACGATGAGCAACTGCAACTGCGCTTGCAGGAATACGACTTCATGACATCCGGGCACCCGGATTCTGCACAACACGTCATCACCGCGATGGCGGCTATCCAGCGTTTTTCGGAAACCGGGCAACCCGGGTTTACCCGCCGGCCGAAAAAGAACCTGCACTCATAATCGCCGTGTTCTCTGCGTCGTCTGCGACAGATATTTACCCGGGGTATAACCAATGAACGACTGGACTGAAATTGCAAAACTGGAGGACATCCCGAGGCTGGGTGCACGGGTACTGAAAACAGACACTGTCAACATTGCCCTGTTTCGCACTTCTGGCGACGAGGTATTCGCCATCAAGGATGAATGCCCGCATCAGAAGGGCCCGCTGTCGCAGGGCATCGTGCACGGCACCTCCGTGACCTGCCCGCTGCATAACTGGAAGATCGATCTCGCCAGTGGCGAGGCACTTGGCCCGGACGAGGGATGCACCAACACCTACGCCACCCGCGTCGAGAACGGCCGGGTATTCCTGGCCCTGTCGAGCAACGAGGCTGCTGCATAATTTTATTTACCAACATAACGCGCATGCGATGCGCTCCTGTATAAACCGATGCACCTGCAGGAGCGGAACGCGTCCGCGATTTGTTGTTCAAAATACGGAACCTGGTCATGCTGTTCGGACGAAAAAAAAAGAACCCCATCAGGATTGCTGACAAGGACGTCAGGGAATGGCGCTACGCGACCTGTGGTTACTGCTCAACCGGCTGTTCCATAGAAGTCGGCCTGAACGCCGACAATGCACCGGTGGCCTCGCGGGGCGTCGCCGATGCCGATGTCAATCGCGGCAAACTCTGCATCAAGGGCATGTTTGAACACGAGCTGTTCCGCAAGACGGCCGGGCGCGGTGAACAACCGCTGATGCGCAACAACCGCTGGGAGGATTTCATACCCACCAGCTGGAATACGGCACTGGACAGGACCAGCGGCGAGATCAAGCGTATCCAGGAAACCTACGGACGCGATGCCTTTCGATTGTCTCCACCGGACAGATCATGACCGAGGAATTCTATACCCTCGGCAAGCTGGCCCGTGGCGTGATCGGCACCAACAACTACGATGGCAACACCACGCTGTGCATGTCGTCGGCAGTTTCCGGCTACAAGCGCTCCTTTGGCTCCGACGGACCACCCGGCTGCTATGATGACTTCGAGCACACCGATTGCCTGCTGGCGTTTGGTTCCAACCTGCCCGAGCAGCACCCGATTATCTACTGGCGCCTGCAGCAGATGCGTGAACAACGCAAATTCCCGCTGATCGTGGTGGACCCACGTGTCACGATGTTTGCACAGAATGCCGACATACATCTGCCGGTCGCACCGGGCACCGACCTGGTGCTACTGAATGCCCTGGCACATGTCATCCTCGAGGAAGGCCTGCAGGATGACAGCTATATCAAGGCGCATACCGAGGGCTTTGAGGAATTCGCACAACTGGTCGAACAATACGACCCGGTCACGGCATCAAGGATCTGCGGCATCGATGAAGACACCATTCGCAATGTCGCACGCGTCTATGGCCAGGCCGGCACCGCCATGACCATCTGGACCATGGGCATCAACCAGAGCACGCACGGCTCCGACGGCGTGGTCGCCATCAACAACCTCAACCTGATCACCGGCAACATCGGCAAGCCCGGCGGCTCCAGCCTGTCCATCACCGGACAGTGCAATGCCATGGGCACACGTGAATGGTCATCCTGCTCCGGTCTGCCGGGTTACCGCGCACTGGAAAACGCGCAGGACCGCAAGGACATCGCGGCGTTCTGGGGCGTCGATGAGGCGATTTTTCCCGGAAAAGCGCGGCCTGTTCATGACCGACATCCTGCCCGCGATCGAATCCGGCCAGATCAAGGGACTGTGGCTGATCGCCACCAACCCGATGACCTCCATGGCCAATACGGCACGCATCCGCAAGACGCTGGAAAAACTGGAGTTCCTGGTAGTACAGGACGCCTACCGCGATGTCGAGACCAACGAGTACAGCCACGTGTTCCTGCCCGCAGCCATATGGGCCGAAAAGGAAGGCTGCTTCACCAACACCGAGCGACGCGTCAACCTGATACGCAATGTCTGTGCACCGTACGGTAATTCGAAAACCGATTTATGGATCTTCAACCAGGTTGCCCGTCGCTTCGAACAGGGCCGCAAGATCAATTTCCCTGAAACGGCCGAAGGCGTGTTCGAGGAACTGAAAACGCTGTCAAAGGGCCGCCTGCTGGATTACTCGGGCATGAGTTACGACAAGATCGAGGCCAGTCGCGGCATCCAGTGGCCCTGTAACGAGGACACGGCACCCGGGGGATCGCAGCGCCTGTACACCGATGGAAAATTCCAGTTTGCCAGCGGCCAGGCAAAACTGATCGCACTGCCATTTATTGACAACAACGAACACCCCGACGAGGAATACCCGTTCTGGCTGAACTCCGGTCGCGTGGTGGAACACTTTCATACCCGCACCCGTACCGGCAAGATCGGTAACGGCAACAAATTCAGCCCCACCCCTTACATGGAGATGAACCCGGATGCAGCGAGCGAACTCGGCATCGAGCATGGCTCTTATGCCCGCCTGACCTCGCGCCGCGGTGATGCCGTGGTGATGGTGCAGTGCACACAGCGCGTCTCGCGCGACATGGTATTTATCCCGTTTCATTACCATGAGTGTGTGAATCGCCTGTCGCTCGGCCTGCTCGATCCGCATTCGCGCCAGCCGGCCTACAAGCAATGTGCCGTTCGCGTCGAACCGATCGCCGACCAGGAAGCCGCCGCCGTGCGCAATCTGGCTGCCCGGGCGTTCTGATGAAGATTTATACACCCACATACAGCAGCCCATCGCAAGCGCGTTTATTGTTGCCGTGCAATCGCGCATGCGTTGCGCTGCTGCGGATATTTAACAGAAATTAGCCGTCATGTTTGAAGCACGTCCCAAGGAACCCGCCTACGCCTTTGTGCCTGACGTGGAAGCACCGCAGACCAATCGCTACGGCAGATCCACCGAAACCGTACCGCCAGGTGACCCGCTACGCGGCCAGTCACTGAACATCAACGGCGACAGTAGCGTGTCGGACAACCCGAACCGCTACAAGCAGCACGGTTTTTATTTCAATGCCGACAACTGCATTGCCTGCCATGCCTGCGAGGCGGCCTGTTCCGAGAAGAACGACCTGCCGGCGCATATTGCCTTCCGTGCCGTCGGCTACGTGGAAGGGGGTTCCTACCCCGCTTACCAGCGCATGAATATCTCCATGGCCTGCAACCATTGCGACGACCCGGTGTGCCTGAAGGGCTGCCCGACACGGGCCTACACCAAGTTCGCCGAGTACGGCGCCGTACTGCAGGATCCGGATATCTGTTTCGGTTGCGGCTACTGCACCTGGGTGTGCCCCTACAATGCACCACAACTGGACAGCGCCGCCGGTCACGTGTCGAAGTGCAACATGTGCGTTGACCGGCTCGAGGTCGGCCTGAAACCGGCCTGCGCATCGGCCTGCCTCGCCGGTGCACTGGACTTCGGCATCATCGAGACCACGCCGGAGAACCGCGATCAACTGGAAACACAGATACCGGGGTTTCCAACGCCGGAGATCACCCATCCGAATATCCGTTTTCAGCAAACCCGCAGTCTGCCTCGTGAAATGAAACGCACCGACAGCATGCCCCTGCGCTACGAACGTGACGAACAGCGACCGGGCGGCGCCTACAAACCCAAGGTCGACGAATCAGGAGCCGGCCGTGCATGGAACCTGATAAAACTGCGTACCCGCGAAGACCCGCTGGTGATCTTCACACTGGTTTCACAGGCGGTCATTGGTGCCTTTATTACTCTGTTTATCGGCCCACTAGTGGGCGTTGAAATGCTGAGCATGGCCAACCACCCGGTCGCCCGGCCGTTATTGCTGTTTGGATTAATCAGCATACAGACACTGGCACTGGTGATGTCGACCCTGCACCTGGGTCGCCCGCATCGTTTCTACCGTGCATTTAATAATCTGCGTCATTCACCGGTGAGCCGCGAGGTCGCCGGCATCGCCGTGTTCTACAACTTCCTCGGTGCCTATACGCTGTTAAGCGGCCTGCCCATGCTGTTTACATGGCTGCCAGCCGGGTTGAGCAACGCGCTGGCACAGCTATGCGGCTGGGGTGCGGTCATCGCGGGGATCGCGGCACTGTATTTCATGCACAGCATCTACCGCATACCCGCCCGGCCCTACTGGAACCACTGGCAGGTACTGACCTCATTCTATGGCAGCATGCTGGCACTGGGGCCACTGCTGGTGGTGCTGGTATACATGGCCGCTCAACTGTTGCAGGGTCTGCCCTGGTCAAGCACCGTGCATGGGTTGGCCGGGCTTATGCTGTGCGGCCTGGCGCTGGAAGCCGTTGGTTTGTACTACCATGCGCGCGACCTGCGGTGTGGTGGCGGTGAAGGCGCGGCCTCGCACTATGATCAAAGAACGAAATTCGGAAACACCTACCTGCTGCGCAACACCGGTATTGGACTGTCCATGCTGATGCTGGGGCTAATCAGCCTGCTAAACCCCGACGGCAACACCGCGCTGTTCATGTGGCTAGTCACTGCAATCAGTATTGTCGGCAGCGCACTGATTGGCCGCGCCCTGTTTTACGCCCTGGTCATTCCAACCACCCTGCCCGGTGCCTTTTTCTGGCGTAACAGGGGTTTTGAAGAACATGCCCGCGAGACCGGCCTCGCCAACATGCCGCAGGTGGGTGTATTACCGGATTGCCACTGACCTGAAGATCATGCAGCAATCATCGAAACGCCTCTCGGATATACACAATGACTTCGAGCGCGGGGTGTTCCTGAGTGTCTACAATTCGCGCACGCAGCGTCTGCGTCGACACATCGCACGCGTGGTACTCGGCCTGAAACACGGACTGCGCGGCACATTGTTCAGCTGGCCCCTGTACCTGCTGCCGGTGGCAGCGTGGTCATTGAAGGTCACTTATTTACCGCTGATACTGGTGTTGCTACTCCCGGGTGTCTACATTTCCTGGATTATCCTGGTACGTGGTGTACGCGAGGACTATGCCCATTATGTCGAGGGTTTCCTGCTGCAACCCGGTTACCCGAGTCGCCTGTTGTTCCCAGGAAACTTCATTACATGAATTCAGTTTAACAACTGTTTACCCATGGCCCGGGGCAGCAAGACGGCAGGACCTCGCCCCTACGCAAACCGATGAAGCGGCGGCTGGATCTTCAGGGAACTGTCTCGATCAGTGCGCGCCTTCCATTGCATTATCACCTGCGCTGCCGTGAATCGCGTCCTGCGGTATGGCAACCGGAACATCAGCACCGTCGCCTGCAGTGGCATCCAGCGTGTCCATCCTTGAGGTAACATATTGCTGCAGCTTTAATGCATTTTCACTGTCCGGTTCAAGTTCAAGGACCATATCAACCATGGCCTGGGCATTGCTGTAGGCTTTTTCATGCAGGTAGACGATGGCCAGTGCCAGAAACAGGTTGGGATCTTCCGGGTCGTTCATGATGGCATTCTGGTATTCAGCGCGCGCCTCCTCGTTGCGGTGCTGACTCAGCAGCAGCCCGGCAAGACGCGCATGTGGCAATGCGGCATCGGGATCACTCTTGATCGCTTCCCTGAAGGTCGACTCCGCCAGCTCCAGCTTGCCTTCAGACCAGTATTGATTACCCGACTCGACCAGGCTCTCGACATCCGCCGCTCCGGCCGGGGCGACAATCAGACAACACATCAATACAACGTACAGGAATTTATTCATCAGCAACCTGTGCCTCTCTTGAATCATTGCTCTGGTGACTTGTCCGAATAGCTCAATAACGCAATCTATTCATGCAGGAAAAGCCACAAGTGAAAAAGTCAGAAGAGTAAACGATCCAGTCACTCCCCCGCAGGATGCGGGGGGAGTGACCGTACGTCAGTTCCGCATTACAACATCAATCGACTGGCGCAGAACTATTTCTTTGCCTTGTCCCGCTTGCCGATATACCACTTGTGGTTATCGGTGTTAAAGAGCTCGATCATCTGGGCCTGCAGATCCTTGGCCGCCTTGGCCTTAACTGGATCCTTGGAATCAAGGTTCTCGTTGACCAGGTCCTCCAGCTCCGGAACCATCTTGGTATAGAAGTGCTTGGCCAGGTCATAGGTACCATGCCAGTGGGTGTAATCCGGTGCCTGCATGGAAGCAGCCATGCGCGCACGGCGACCCTCGTGATGCCAGAGTTCGAACCAGGTCCAGTCAACCTTGTTGCTGAACTTGGCCGGTTTCAGCAGAGGCTTGGCTGTCTCCATGAGTGCCTTGCCGGGCTTGGCGAATTTCTCGTTGTAGAGTTCGATCAGCGCATCGTACTGGACGTAGAAGTCCTCCGTATGATCCTCGCTGTGACACGCATTACACACGTCCTTCATGTTTGCCCGACGCGTGTCCCATTTGAGGTTGGCACTTTCCAGGCCCATCTTGGCATCCATCACCTCGGGGCGTACCGATATCGGCGGACGGTTCGTCCAGCTGATGCGATCACCGACATTGTGGCTGGACGGCTGTTTCCTGGTGGCGCCCATGTGGCAGGTCGCACAGGTAGGTGCGGCCGTGTAATCCACGCCGACGACCCACTTGGAACTGTCCAGGTTCATCTCGTCCCTGTAAGCCTTGAAGGCAATTCCGTGCTTGGATTCCTCGTAGATCTCCTTCTGCGGATGATCAGGACCGAGGTGACACTTGCCGCAGTTATCGGGTTCGCGCGCCAGTGCAGTGGAGAATTGATGGCGACTGTGGCAGGCCGAGCATGAGCCTTCAGACCCGTCCGGGTTGATACGTCCGATACCGGTATTTGGGTAGGTGGCCGGATCCAGCTGACCGTCTTCCAGCACCTTGACCTTTGAACCATGACATTGCCAGCAGCCATTGACCGCGGCGGCCGAGTTGCCACCCGGGAATCCGGGGGTGATCATGGCGTTATTACCCTCGACGACTTCAGCGAGGAGGTTATCCAGTGAATCCAGGATATGTCCAGCCTTGGCATGACGGGAACTGGTCATTTCCTTCGCAGCCTTTTCGTGGCAGACGCCGCAGTCCTTTGGTGTCACCAGGATGGAAATCGATTTCTTGACCTTTTTGTCATCATGTATGTAGGCATCCACATCACCTTTTTCAGCGGCGTGACATTCGTAGCAGCCGACGTTGGCACCATAGTGCTTGCTCCTGCCCCACTCCTGCGTGATGCCGGGATTGTACTTCTGATGACAGCTCATACATTCCTTGCTTTCCTCCGATAGTTCCTTGATCGGAAGTGTCTGGTTGCTGAGGGCAGCCATGGCCACCGACTGAAATACGAGACAGAGAAAACCGAGGCCCCATAACCACTTTTTCTTATCCATTGGATTCATCCCCCTGTATGTTTACGTTAGTTGATCCGGCAGTGCGCACACCGCCGTGAACGTGTATTGATTATTAATTTCTTGTACCCACACTAGTACCAGTGTAGGCAATAAACTGTGCGTTACAAGATGACAAATCTGTCATAAAAATGATTCGTCACACGACGGGTAGTCACAAACAGAGGATTTTAAACACGCCCGCAACTCATGCCTTAACATGAATCAATTTTTTAATATTTATCTGCTGATAGGCGGGATTGCGGAAATCAATTTCCCGGCTGTGTTTGACAGCCAGGTTGCAGAACCGTGACGGCGGTTTGCCCGCCGACACTATCAAACCAGGCCCTGCCAGCTAAGTGATAGTCGCGCTGGCCGAGTCGCTGTCGCCCGTGTTGTCCTTCCAGCTCATCTCGATTTCCTCACCCGCGGCGCCACCCGAGAACGTGAAAGACAGGAACGGATTCTTTGCGATAGTCGGCCCCCACTCGGCCGTCATCACCGGTTCGCCCTGGTAACTGCAGCTGACCTCCTGAATGTAGTGACTCGATACCAGCTTGCCACTGTCCTTGTCTTTGCGTCGACCGGTCTCCATCGGGTGTTTGATCAGTGCCTTGACGGTGGTTTCTCCATTCTCCGCTTTGGCTTTCAACTTTATGCTCTTGCTGGCCATGGTGTGCTATACCTCGAAATATTGTATCTCTGAATTCGTTACACGACGCCGCTCATCACCCACAGCCGCCGACTGTGACCGTGACGGATGTCCGCGCGCTGTAGAGCGCGTCCCCCGCTTTCACCACGGCAATGATATCGGCCGACTCGCTCACCTTCACACGAATGGAGACCTGCGGCTTCATGCGCTTGCCGAGATTAAAGACGCCGCACAGCGGGCTGGGATTTTTTTCCACCAGTATCGCGATCGATTGTACGCCGGCCAGCGTGGTGTTCACTGCAACCGGTACCACGGCACCATTCTCCGGATTAGAAGGCACATCCAGCTTCACCTCGGCGGACTCCGTCGCGGCATCGCTGCCCAGGCCTGCCTTCAGGGCAGCGCCCATGGAATCGGCCTTGAATGCGGCCTCGTTCCAGGCGGCCAGCACGGTCCTGGGCATCAACAGACCGGCACCAGCAGCCATCCCGACCGTCCCGGCCGCCACAGAGGCCTTCAGGAACAGCCGACGCTTCATGTTTGTATTCATCCATTCGACTCCTTAAACGACGGGGCCCGCAGCTGCGGACCCCGTTTACTTTGTGCCAGTCAGCAACCGCTATCAGTCAAAAATATCGCTGGTGATGTTATTGAACCAGCTGTAGGCATACTGCACCTCACGGGCACGCTCTTCCGGCGAGCTGTCCATCGGCGTCAGGCCACCGGAACCCTCGACCTTCGCGACCTTGCCGTCTACCAGGTTGTAGACCATGGCGACCGATATACCGTCATTCGGGGCCACGATGCTGTAACAGGTATTGACCCAGGACGGCGTACCCGGTTCGCGACCGTTGACGAGATCCACGACCGCGGCAGCGACAACCTTGGCCTCGGAGTTGGCAGCATAGCCGGACTTCGGCAACGGTGCCTGGATGGCTGCATCGCCGATCACGTGAATACCCTTGTGGATGGTCGACTCGAAGGTCTTGCCGGTAACCGGGCACCAGCCGCTGTCATCGGTCAAACCGGCTGTCTTGGCAATACTACCGGCGACCTGTGCCGGGATAATATTGGCAACGGCCGGCTTGTACTCCTCGAACTCCGTGGAGACCGTGCCGGTCTTGGCATCGACGCTCTGTACGCCGCCGCCGGTATCAACTGCCTTGACCCATTCAATCATGCCCTTGTAGTGCCGGTCCCAGGCCTGTGTGAACAAGCCCTGCTTGGAGAACGAGTCCTTTTTATCAATGATGAGGACCTTTGATTTCGGCTTGTGGCTCTTCAGGTAGCTGGCGATCTGGCAGGCACGTTCGTATGGGCCGGGCGGACAGCGGAAGGGATTCGGTGGCGGTGCAATCAACACCGTGCCACCGTCAGCCATGGCTTCCAGCTGCTTGCGCAGCAGTGCAGTCTGTGCACCCGCCTTCCAGGCATGCGGCATCTTCTCCATGGCGGCCGCGTCATAGCCTTCGATATTGTCAACAAAGGAAATACCGGGGGCGACAATACAGCGGTCATAGCTGAAGCTCTTGCCACCCTGGGTCGTCACCTTCTGTCCCTTGGCATCGATCGCGGTGACGGTATCGTGTACCACCGTGACGCCGTGCTTGCGCAGACCGTCGTAGCCGAACTTGAGGCTATCCAGCTTGCGACCGCCACCAATGACCTCGTTACTCAGGTAACAGGTATAGTAATCCTTGTTCGGCTCGATCAGTGTCACCTCGACCGTGGCATCAGCCCGGCGGATGTACTTGGCGGCGGTCGCGCCCGCGGTACCGCCACCGACGATAACGACCTGCTTCTTGCCAGCTGCTGCGGCGATCATGGGGAAACCGATCGCGCTGGCAGCCGTGGCACCACCCGCGATCTTGATGAAACTTCTGCGATTAATCTTGTTCATGATTCTTTATCTCCCCTACTGTTGACTGGCGAAGAACTGCAACAATGCTTCAATCTCGGCATCGCTAAGCGCGTCGACCTTCTTTTTCATCTTCTTGGGCATCTCTCTTGCATCACCCTTGAAGTCCTGCATGGAATACTGCAGGTAGGGAAGCCATTGACTGTAGAGGATGCCGGCATCGTCATCGGCCAGGCCACCTTTTTCATCGTGGCATTTTTCACAGTTATCGCCGTATAACTTCTCACCGGCTGCCACCTTGGCGGCATCCGTTGTCTGGCTGGTTACTGGAATCGGCTGTTTGGCGAACACCGAGGCCATGAGCTGAAACTCTTCGTCACTGTAGCCCTTGGCGATACGGCCCATGACCGTGCTGTGACGTTCACCGCTCTTGAAGGCCTTCATGGAATCGACCATGTAGGTCTCCGACATTCCGGCGAGCGAGGGTGTGGCTGGCCCCGTGCTGGCACCATCGGTGCCATGACAACCGGCACATGTATCAGCCAGCATGGTGGCGGTCGGTGCCGCTGACACGTGGGCGGCACCCAGCAACAGACCGGACCCCAATAGCACTGCGAGTGTTTTTCTTGCAGACATAAGTGTGACTCCTCTCTTATTGATTTCGTGGCAACCAAACAGAAGACTTCAAACGGGATGTCAGGGCCACTTCTCCCTGCCCCCCGGCGGAATTCTGCTGCGAGTCCAAACCCGCATATTCGCATGCCAGCCGGCTCGCCCCCTTATTGAGGGTCAGGCTTGCTGACGGTCGCGTACAATGGCTATAGTCCGTATTCACGCCTTTATCAAGGGCGATACTGCATCCTACCCCACTATAATGTCGAGTGGAACCTGTCTGTTTTGTCAGTATCATCGCCGGCTTGACGAGTAATGATTATCCTTGCCTTAATCGCAGCGCATTCATGACAATGAACAGGGAACTGAAGGACATACCCAGTGCCGCGCCCCAGGGTGGAATCCAGCCGGCAGCGGCAAACGGCACGGCAATCAGGTTATAAGCGCCTGCCCAGGCAAAATTCTGCATGATATTGCGGCGCGTACGCCGTGCAAGCTGTCGTGCCGTCACCAGCACGCCGGCATCATCTCCCAGTATGAGAAAATCACTGCTGGCATTCGCCAGGTCGGTCGCATCAGCAAATGAAATCGACACATCGGCGGCGGCCAGCGTGGGGGCATCATTGATTCCGTCACCCATCATCGCCAGTTGCCGCCCCTGTCCCTGCTGCGCCCGCGTCCAGTCGAGTTTGCCGGCCGGTGACAGTCCGCCGTGTGCCTCTTCAATACCCAGCTGCCTGGCCAGTCTCAGTACCGTGTCAGGAGCATCACCACTGAGTATTGCCAGCTGCTGTACGCCGCTGTCTTTCAGGCCGGCTAACAGCACCTCGATACCCGGCCGCAGCGGATCTGCAAAGGTCATCACAGCCTGCACCCCCTCGGGACTGGCCAGTACGGAGACCAGCTGTCCACGCGCCCGCCCATCAGCAATGATCGCACGGGTGCGCTCGTCATAGTCAGCACCGTGTGCTGCAAAATCGGGTTTGCCGAAGCGCCACTCACGCCCCTCGATCGATGCCTGGATGCCGGCGCCCGGTACATTAACCACTGCCGTGGTGACCATCTGCGGCGGCACGACGACGTGATGCAGGGCATGCGCCACCGGGTGTGCCGACTCGGTGGCAAGCGCAGCCGCATGGCGCAGGCAGGTGTCTTCATCCAGGCCGGCGGTCGGCACCACGGCGGCAATGGCCGGCTGCCCCGTGGTGAGGGTACCGGTTTTGTCAAATACAAACAGATCGCTGCACGCCAGCGCATCCAGTGCCCGCATCCGCAGAGGTAACACACCGATGTCGATAAAGCGGCCGGCACTGACCGCCAGCGCCACCGGTGTCGCCAGTGCCAGCGCACAGGGACAGGTTACGATCAGCACGGCAATGGTACTGGGTAACCAGTTGCCCGGGTCCGTCAGCAGCCAGTAGGCGGCGGTTGCCGATGCGATCAGCAGCAGCACTATGACAAACCCGCTCGCCACCTGTTCCGCCAGCAGCGCGTAGCGTGGGCGTAGCTCCAGCCCCCGTTCCACCAGCTGCCGAATCTCACTGACGGCGGAATGTTGCAGCGTATGGGTCACCCGGATCGTCAGCGGTTGTTCACTGTTCACCGAGCCGGCAATCAGCGCGTCACCCGGTTGCTTGACGATCGGCTGCGCCTCGCCCGTCAGCAGCGATTCATCAAAACTGCTGCTGCCGGTCACCACGGTCCCGTCCACAGGCAGGGTTTCCCCGGGCAGCAGCCGGATAAGGTCGCCCACGGCCAGTTCATCAACCGCAACGTCGGTCACCGCACCCTGCGTATCCAGTCGCGATGCCGTGCGCGGTGTGATGCGTGCCAGTCGCTCCAGGCGGTCGGCCGCACTGAGCTTGCCGCGCAGTTCCCAGCGCCGCGCCAGCAGCAGAAAGAAGATGAACATGGCGATGGAATCAAAGTACACCTCGCCGTGCCCGGTCACCGTGGCCTGCAGGCTGCCGATGAACGCGGCACACAGACCCAGCACCACGGGGATATCCATGCCCAGACGTCGATGCCTGAGATCATTCCAGGCCGCGGCGAAAAACTCCTGGCCCGGATAGGCCAGCAGCAGCACGGACAGCAGTACGCTGGTCCAGCGTCCCAGCGTAATCCACAGCGGCAGCGCACCCGCGTCGTCGGTTTCACCCATAACATAGGTGGCCAGTGAAAAATTCATCACCAGCATGCCGATGGCAGCGGCGAATATCAGGCGCTCGGTACTGCGCCGGCGCCGCAGCCTGTTGAGTTGTTCGCTGCGCGTGGCGTCATAGGGATGGGCAATGTAACCAATGTCGGTAATGGCGCGCAGGATCTCGCTTAGCCGGATGGTCTGCGGGTCCCAGCGCACGCGGGCACGCTGCGTGGTGTCATCGATGTGCACGTCGAGCACCCCGGGGAGGCTGCGCAAGTGCCGTTCATTCAGCCACAGGCAGGCAGGGCAGCGGATGTTGTCGAGCAACAGGGCCGCTTCCCGGCTGTCACCGACGTGCACGACGAAATCCTGCTGGATCTCCGGGCGATCGAACAGCTCCACCTGCTTGAGGAAGTCCGGCACGAACTCGCGGTTGGCGGATACGGCAGGGTCGGTGCGATGCCGGTAGTAGTCGTCCAGGCCGGCATCAGAGATGGCCTTGCACACGGCATGGCAACCATAACAGCAGAATGCACGCGGTTCGCCCAGCACCTCCAGCCGCGGTGTCGGTGCGGCAGCCGGTAGCGGCAGGCCACAATGAAAACAGCGCGATTCCGCGTCATCCGTCGACATGCTTTACAATCTAAACTGTCGCAGCGGACCGCGTCCGCCCCGGTCCGCTGCGACAGTATTCAAGGTATCAATGATCGGGCGTTATTCCGCCGGCACGGCGGCACCGTAGTAGGCGGCCAGACCCTCGATCTCCTCCTCGGTGAGCACCTCGGCGATACTGCGCATGCGCGCATAGATATCATTGCTGCGGTCACCTTCCTTGAACTCGGTCAGTGTGTAGATGAGGTATTCCGGGTACTGGCCGGCCAGTGCCGGGTGATCGAACTGGCCACCGCGGCCATCGCGGCCGTGACAGGAGGCACAGGCCTTGATCAGCCGTTCAGGATCGCCCTGGTAGACGAGGCGCAAGATAGCGGGATCACTATTGCGGTCGGCGGCAGGCGCTAGCGGTTGCTGCGCGGCAAACCAGACGGCCAGATCAGCCAGCTGCTGATTATCAAGGTTACGTGTCTGTTTGAACATGTCGCGGTCATCGCGATTTTCGTCCCGGTAATCGCTGAGCTGCTTGTAGATATAGCTGGGACGCAGCCCGGCAATGTTGACGTCATCAGGATCATTCGAGACACCGTTATCGCCATGACACTTGGAACACTTGCTCTCCGCTGCCAGTGCCTCACCACGTGCCGGGTCCGCCGTTCGCAACAGCTGCACCGTGGCCACGTCAAAGGCCACTTGTGAAGAGGGTTCGGCACCGGCAGCCGGGATCAGCACCACCACGCCGATAAATACAGCAAATAAACGCATCATGATCATATGCTCCATGGGACAGTACCGTAGGTATCCATGAGGAAAAACTGTGCTATGGGATAACCGTAGCTGGCTACCATGTACACCACCACCAGCAGCACCCAGAAACCGAAGCTGTTCATCAGCTGCGGCATGCGCTGTATCGCATGCAGCGGTTCGGCATACTCGACCTCAAGATTGTCTTCCGCCCGGGCGTTGCCATGCGTCCTGAACAGGTTGTAGACCAGCATCAGCGCCGAGATAAACAGGATGACACCACCGACGATCATGGCGGATCCGGCCGGTAGCCATGCCTGCACGAAGGATTCGTCATACGGTGTCGACGAGATACGCCGTGGCTGGCCGGCCAGTCCAAGCTGGTGCCAGGGCAGTGTCAGGATCAACATGCCGACAAACCACAACCACAGTTGATGCAACGCCATGCGCGTTGAATACAGCGCTCGCCCCGTCATCTTCGGCCACAGAGTATAGGCAATCGCGAAGTACATGATCACCGTGGTCCCTGCAAAGATGAGGTGAAAGTGGCCGGTGACCCACTGGGTGTTATGCACCATGGTGTTCATGGCATAACTGGCATTGATCATGCCGCCGAAGCCACCGAAGGTGAGCATCAGCATCGCCAGTATGGCTCGCCAGCACCATGGGATTACCCCAGGGCAGCGCGCCAATCCAGCCAAACAGCCCCTTGCCACCACGCAACTTGCCGGCAATCTCCAGCGAGGCAATGATGGTAAAACCGGTAATCAGGGTTGGCACGGCCACCATGAAGGTGCCCATCATGTGCAGGAACTTCCAGCCGGCCGCCTGAAACGGATCCATGTACAGGTGGTGAAAACCGATAGGCACCGAAAACACCAGCAACATGATAAACGCCAGCCGCCCCATCTGGTCACTGAACAAGCGGCCACCCGCTGCACTCGGCAACAGGGTGTACAGCGCGATGTAGGCCGGGAACAGCCAGAAGTACACAATCGCGTGCAGGGTCCAGGAGAACAGGGTTCGCGCCAGGCCGACGTCGACGGTCTCGATAATCCCCAGTGACCAGGGAAGCAGTTGAAACAGCACTTCCGCGGCAACCCCGAGACTGGTAATAAACCAGAGAATGGCATTCGCCGTGGTGCCGTACATCGCCAGCGGCACGGTTTCACCCGGGTGCGCCTTCTTCCAGATGGTCATCATCATGACCATCTCCAGGCACCACACCCAGGAACCCACCACCAGCAGCGTGGCACCGAGGTAGAATGCCGGATGCGCTTGCAGTGGCGGGTAGAAGGTATACAGCACCGAGGCATTACCGGTGAGCAGCGGCCCGGCCGCCAGCAGCACACCGATCACGGCCAGCCAGAAACCGAACCAGGCCAGTGGCTTGTTCCACAACGCCTGATCAAGGCTGGTGGTCGCCGTGTAATAGCCATATCCCATCACCAGGAAGGTGGTCAGCACGAACGCCATCAGCACCCCGTGGGTCGACACCGAGCCGAAATACAGTTCCGGCGATTGCAGCGCGGGGATCAGATCGATCCTTTCAATGACCTGGTAAACACCCAGCAGGGCCGCGACGGCAAAGGCCGTAAAACCCACCCACATACTTGCCAGGCTGATACCGGCAGCATTTGACCGGCTCATGATGAAGCCCCCCCCACGGATTTAGGAACCACCACCAGGCGCGACCACATGGAATCATGCCCGAGGCCGCAGTATTCATTACACAGCAGGGAGAACTCCCCGGTGCGCGGAAAGCTCGTCCTTACCTCGGATATATAGCCCGGCACGATCATGGTGGTCATGTTGGTAAAGGGCACATGCACACCGTGCAGCACATCGGCGCTGGCGATGCGGAAGGTCACCGGCGTGTCGGCCGGCACTTCGATGACCGGTGGATAGAAACCATAGCGGGCCGCCACCAGGGTAACGGTGAGACTGCCATCCGCATTGGTGGTTACTCCCAGCTTGTCCTCTGCAAATTCTTCCGTCAGGTGCAGTCGCGAGGAGTCAATGGTTTCAACATTGCTCGGCGGGTGGATGTTGCTGGCCACCGCATAAAAACCCAGCATACCGGCCATAAAGAACGCCAGCAACAGGGATATCCAGATCCACTTTCTTTCCAGTGAATCTTCGCAGATGCTTTTCAGGGGATCACCAAACATTGCCACGCCTCCTAGCTCACCGGTCCGTTTTCAAGAAACATGAATAAAAACATATAGGCCCAGCCGGCGAAGAGCAGCACACCGATCAGCAACAGCAGTGCAAAGGTCCCGGTCGGTGAACTGTTGAGGATTTTCTGCTCCTCTTCAGGTGTTAGTTGACTCATTCATTTTCTCCTAGACAGAATTGCGTGACCCTCAGACATGCAGACACCGTCCCGTCACCGGGGTGATTCAGGAAGATAAAAGGCACAGAAATTCAAATGATGTGCGGTAAGCATTTTCTTTGAGGTTATTATCGGGACAGCCATGCGCATGCTATCCATCGCGGCGTCCCCGTGACAATCGCCACTCGATAATCCACAATTTTCCTTTGAATTTCAAGTGGAAGTACCAGCTCTTGCGTGAACGCCTCGATACCGCCTGCTGCTGGCATGCCATGCTGACATGAGTGCATACCCGGTTTTCAAGCGCCACCGGCAGCACCGGTCCTGCCGGTGCGGTGCTGCCCACTCTTGACCTGAATCAAGTCGTGACGCTGATTATCTTGGTATAAGTTTATCAGGGCGTTTGGGGAAGAGTGAACCTGGCCATCCAGACCCCGTATAAAAACGACATCATTTGCTACAGTGACTGGGGGCAGTTACCGCACATGAATATATCAGGCATCCTCGTGGTCGTTTCCCCACAGCGGGTTGAATCCATGGTTGAGCAGCTGCAGGGGCTGGACGGTATCGACGTGCATCATATCGATGCGTCCACTGGCCGTATCGTCATCACCCAGGAAGCCGCTACCATCAGCGACGAGGTCGATGGCCTGAAGCGTATCCAGGCACTGCCCGGCATCATCCTTGCGGAAATGTCCTACCACAATTTTGAAGATGACAGCGAACTGCTGCAGGGCATTCCGGCGGATCTTGAGGACACGGATAACGTACCCGCATTTTTAAAAGAGTAGCGCGCACCCTGCTCACTTCCGAACCCCACACTATTTCAGGAGAGATCAATGGACGTCACACGCAGAGAATTTCTCAAGACCAGTGCCGCGGCGGCCACCGCCACTGCCGCCGGCATCACCATTCCCGCCGCCGCACTGGCGAAATCTAAAGAGGCCGAGGCCGGAGTACAGTGGGACAAGGGCGTCTGCCGCTTCTGTGGTACCGGCTGCGGCATTATGGTCGGTACCCGCGACGGCCGCATCGTCGCCACCAAGGGTGACCCGGATGCACCGGTGAACAGGGGGCTGAACTGCATCAAGGGCTACTTCAACGGCAAGATCATCTACGGCAAGGACCGTCTCACCCAGCCACTGATGCGCATGACGGACGGCAAGTTCGACAAGCAGGGCAAGTTCCAGGCGGTGAGCTGGGAACGCGCCTTCGACGAAATGGAAAAACAGTTCAAGAAGACCTACCGGGAAATGGGGCCACACGGCATCGCCATCTTCGGCTCCGGCCAGTACACCATCCCGGAAGGCTATGTCTCGGCGAAGCTGATGAAGGCCGGTTTCCGCAGCAACAACATCGATCCCAACGCACGCCACTGCATGGCCTCGGCCGTGGTGGGCTTCATCCAGACCTTCGGCATCGACGAACCGGCCGGTAACTACGACGACATCGAGCACACCGATACCGTTGTCACCTGGGGCGCCAACATGGCCGAGTGTCACCCGATCCTGTGGGCACGCGTCTCCGATAGACGGCTGACGGATGACAACGTCAAGCTCATCAACCTGACCACCATGAGCAACCAGACCTCCGACATCGCCGATACCGAGATCATCTTCAAACCGGGTACTGACCTCGCCATCCAGAACTACCTGCTGCGCGAGATCATCAAGCGCGATGCCGTCAACCAGGACTTCGTCAACAAGCATTGCGTGTTTGCTACCGGCCCCTATGATATCGGTTACGGCATGCGCCCGACAGACAAGTACTGTTTCGAGGCCGAGAAGGATATCCAGGTCAAGGAGCTCAGGGTGACGCTCGACAAGGATGAGGCCATCGGCCAGCGCAGAAAGGCGGGCGAAGTGGTGGAACAGAACAACACCAGGAAACCGGTTGCACACTGGATGATCAGCTACGAGGACTTCAAGAAGGGCGTGGAGCCCTACACTCTGGACTTCGTGGCACAACTGTCGAAGGGTGATCCGGACGAGGATCCGGAGACCTACAAGGGCAAACTCAAGCAACTGGCCGAGCTGTATGTCGATCCGAACCGCAAGGTGGTCAGCTTCTGGACCATGGGTTTCAACCAGCACTACCGCGGCAGCTGGGTCAACGAGCAGAACTATGCGATACACCTGCTGCTCGGCAAGCAGTGCATGCCGGGCAACGGTGCCTTCTCGCTCACCGGCCAGCCCTCCGCCTGCGGTACCGCACGTGAGGTGGGTACCTTCGCCCATCGACTGCCGGCTGACCTCGTGGTCACCATCCCGGCACACCGGGCATTCAGCGAGAAGCTCTGGAAACTGCCGCCCAGCACCCTCAATCCCAAGGTCGGCAGCCACATTACCAAGATCATGCGCGACCTCGAGGACGGTCAGATCAAGTGGGCCTGGGTACAGGTCAACAACCCCTTCCAGGCAACCGCAAATGCCAACCACTGGATCAAGGCAGCCCGCGACATGGATAATTTCATTGTGGTGTCCGATCCCTATCCCACCGTCTCGGCGAAGGTGGCGGACCTGATACTGCCAACCGCCATGATCTTTGAGAAGTGGGGCCTGTACGGCAATGCAGAACGACGTACCCAGGCCTGGCGGCAGCAGGTGGCACCGCCCGGCGAGGCCATGGGTGATGTCTGGCAGGGCCTGGAGTTTTCCAAGCGCTTCACGCTCAAGGAGGTCTGGGGCGAGCAGAATGTGCCGGGGCTCGAGGCCGAGGGTTTCGATAATGGCAAGCTGCCCAGCGTGCTGGCCGAGGCGCAGAAGATGGGTTACTCACCCGATGACACCCTCTACGAGGTACTGTTCGCCAACGCGGACAACCGCAAGGTCAAGTGGCCCGATGAATCGGTGGCCAAGGGACACGACAACCACGTGGCCGAGAAACTCGGCGATGGCTGGTTTCCGGAAAAGGCACTGTTCGACGAATACCGCCAGTTTGGCGTCGGACATGCCCATGACCTGGCGGCATTCGATGTCTACTACGGTGACGATGTGCGCGGTCTGAAATGGCCGGTCGTCGACGGCAAGGAAACCCAGTGGCGCTTCAACGAAGAGTATGACCCCTATTGCGCGAAAGGCAGCGGCTTCGACTTCTACGGCAAGGCGCTCAAGGCCTTGCCGAGTGGCGACCTGGACAAGGTCACCAACCAGGAGAAGACCAGCCTGGCCAGCAAGGCAAAGATCTTCTTCCGTCCCTATGCGGCGCCACCGGAGCAACCGGACAGCAATTACGACCTGTGGCTGAACACCGGCCGCGTGCTGGAACACTGGCACACCGGCACCATGACCCGCCGGGTACCAGAGTTGCACCGTGCCGTGCCGACGGCCGTGATCTTCATGCACCCGGACGACGCCAAAAAACGTGGCCTGCAGCGCAATGATATCGCCTGGCTGGAATCACGCCGCGGCAAGGTCAAGGCCGTGGTGGAGACCCAGGGACGCAACCGGCCAGCGAAGGGCTATACCTTCGTACCGTTCTTTGACGAGGCCGTGTTTGTCAACAAACTGTGCCTTGATGTGACCTGCCCGATGTCGAAGGAGACCGACTTCAAGAAGGCCGCCATCAAGGTCTACAAGGCCTGAGTATGACGCCCCGGGAATGCAGGGCGGCCACCTTGCCAACTCCCGGGGCACGCTCCGATGGGCAGGAAAACAGCGATTTCCCGGCGTGACTTTTTCACCCGGATGGGACAGGGAGCCGCCCTCGCGGCCACCGGAGGCCTGGTCTGGTCCTACCTGCTGACGCAGCAGGCCCGGGCAACACCGTTTGCCATCCGCCCACCGGGCGCACTGGCTGAAGCGGATTTCAATGCCACCTGCATCAAGTGCGGCCAGTGTGTGGATGCCTGCCCCTATGACACCCTGAAACTGGCAACGGCGGCTTCCGGTATCCCCATCGGCACACCCTATTTCATCCCGCGCGCGACACCCTGTTACATGTGCGAGGACATCCCGTGCGTACCGGTCTGTCCGACCGGCGCGCTCGACCATGCACTGCAAGAAATCGACGATGCACGCATGGGACTGGCCGTTATCGATATCGAGAATTGTCTGTCCTGGCAAGGCCTGCGCTGTGAAATCTGCTTCCGCGAGTGCCCGGTGCAAGGCGAGGCGATCAGTATCGAGCATCACCCGCGCCGCATCAGCAAGCATGCGATGTTCGTACCGCTGGTACACAGCGATGCCTGTACCGGCTGTGGCATATGCGAGCAGGCGTGCCCCACCCAGAAGGCCGCCATTCGAGTATTGCAGCCAGATCTGGTGCAGGGCCAGATCGGTGATCACTACCGCCTCGGCTGGACCATCGACAGCCCGATTACCCAGGAATTCAAGGCCGGCGCTGAAGCCACCGGCGCTGCTGAGCCGGCCACCGGCATCGATTACCTGAACGAGGGTTCGCCGTGAACGAGGCGAGTAAACCGGTAAAGCTGGGGCCCAATGGCCAGCCGGTCAGGCCCTTCGTTATGCCGGCATCCTTCGGCGGCAAATTACGGGTATGGCGCTGGCTGTTACTGCGCCGTGCCGTGCAACTCGGGGTACTGCTGCTGTTCTTCGCGACGGTGCGCTGGGGCTGGACAGCCGCTGGCAGACCGGTATTGAGCGGTAATCTGAGCAGCTCGGAATTGTTCGGGCTGGTCCCCATGGCGGATCCCTTCGCGTTGCTGCAAATCATGCTCACCGGGCACTGGCCGCTGCAGGAGGTATTGCTGGGTGCTGCCCTCATTCTCGCCCTGTATACCGTTCTTGGGGGCCGGGTGTGGTGCGCCTGGGTGTGTCCCGTCAACATGGTGACCGACCTGGCCGCCTGGCTGCGGCGCCGCCTTGGCATCAACGACCTGTTGCGGCTGAGCCGCAATATCCGTTACACCGTGCTGGCGTTGACACTGCTGCTGTCGATGCTGACCGGTGTCGCCGCATTCGAATGGATCAGCCCCATCAGTATGCTGCACCGTGAACTGATCTATGGCATCGGACTGGGCTGGACCGCCGTACTGGGCGTGTTCCTGTTTGACCTGTTTATCCTGCGCCATGGCTGGTGTGGACACCTCTGCCCGCTGGGCGCCTTTTATGCCCTGGTGGGCAGGCTGGCACAGCTACGCCTGCGCTTCGATACACCGACCTGTACCCACTGCTGCGAGTGCGCCAAGGTGTGCCCGGAACCGCAGGTACTGAACCTCAAGGAAGCCGCCGCGGCTGGTATGATCACCTCCGGTGAATGCAGCAACTGCGGTCGCTGCATCGGCGTCTGCCCGGAAGGTACCCTGGAATTTAATCTGCGGCACTTGATCAAGCGTCCGCAACAAGCTGAAACCACTGAACCCCGACAAAGGAGAGCAGTATGAAAGCACGAGCATTTTTCACCACTTTCGGCCTGGTGTTTACCTTCGCCGCATGTGCATCGAACGGTGGCGCCATCGACGAACTCAACATGGGCCTGAGCAAGACCAGCGTGTTTGATACGCCCACACCGGACACCACCTACACCTATAGTGATGGCAAGCCTGGCTATAATGACCCTCTGCCACGAGCCTGGGAGCAGGCGCCCCCCCAGATCCCGCACCAGGTCGTTGAATTCCTGCCGATCGTTGCCGCGGATAACCAGTGCCTCGACTGCCATGATGTGCCTAAATACATCGACAAGCCCAAAAACATGGACAGGACCGTGAAAAGCAAGAGCCCGATGTCAGCCGCTCACTATGCCAGCGACGAGCTTGATGAAGTGGACGGTGCACGCTTCACCTGCACGCAATGCCACGTACCCCTGTCGAACGCCATGCCGCTGGTCGAGAGCACCTATCGTTGAGCGAGGTGGACAGCGGGCGCAGGGCGTTTCTGCGTGGCACCTTGCTGACCCGCAGCGGACGCAAGGCAGAAGTAAAACGGCAGCAGCCGCTGGGTCCGCCTCCACCCTGGCACCAGGGTCTGGCGCTGCATGAGGTCTGCCAGGGCTGTACGCACCCCTGCGTAAGCGCCTGCGAGCCGGGCATTATCCGGCTGCACCCAGCCAACCATGAGCGCGCCGGCACACCCTATCTTGATTTTGCAACCTCCGGCTGCACCTTCTGCAAGGCCTGCGTCACTGCCTGCCCGCTGCAGATCGAGGTCATTGAAGCCAGCACTCCCCGCATCGGCATGGCGCACCTGAACCGGGACCGCTGCATCGCCTGGAACGATGTGATCTGCATGTCCTGCCAGGGCCGCTGTGACTACCAGGCCATCAGCACCGAGTACCAGCGCCGTGCCCGGATCAACAGCGAGCGCTGTACCGGCTGCGGTATGTGTGTGAGCGCCTGCCCGGTGAATGCCCTGAGCATCGGATAAGCCTGACACCCACAGGGAAATACGTTCAGGCCGTGGCAATCATCTTTGCGCCGGCCACCGCCAGTACCACGGCCAGCACCATGCGCAGGTGCGCGGGTGCCAGGCGACGTGCACCCAGTTCCGCACCGACCAGGCCGCCCAGCAGCGCCGCTACCACCAGCACTGGAATCCCGGCAGGCCAAAGTGTAGCCGTACTGGCGTAGCCGACCAGTCCGGCAATGGAATTCAGCAGGATGAAGGCGGCGGCGACCGCCACGCAGCCGCGCATGTTGGTCCAGTGAAACAACAGCAACAACGGGCTGAGAAAGATTCCGCCCCCTACACCGGTCAGGCCTGACACCAGCCCGAGAATCGCGCCAACCGGCAGCGCGACCCACAGCGCAGGCGCGTGGATACTGTCACTGTCCTTGTCCTCCCAGAGCAAGCGCCACATCGCCAACAGCAGGGCCAGCCCCACCATGATCCGGTAGACGCTGGAACTGATGGTGTATGCACCGCCGATGAAGGCCATCGGAACCGAGGCAACGGCAAATGGCAGCAACAGGCGCCAGTTAAAAGGACCGGTCCGGGAGAGCCGCCACAGCACCAGCACGGTGACGAAGATATTCATGGTCAGGGCAGCCGGTTTCATAACTGCCGGCTCCAGCCCGAACAGCGCCATTGCTGCGAGATAACCGGAGGCGCCACCATGCCCCACCGAGGAATAAAGAATCGCCATCGCGGCAACCAGCAACAGCAACCAGGGTGATATCGAGGGATCGAGCAGCCACATGATGTTTAACCGCCGGCCATGGTTCCTGGACATGCACTGACTAGACAGTTGCAGGGCATTTCCGACCCCGGCCTTTGCCGGGGTAACGACGTCTTGTTGTGAGTCTCGTGGAACTGCATCAGCCTAGTATAAAATCTATTGCCGCCCGGTCGGACCTGGTATGCAAGTACCGACCCTATCATTGATGCGCTCGCTGCCAGCACGCTCGGTTTCCGCTATGATACTGCGACTTGAGGCGTGCGCAGGCATCACACTCATGGCCGACCAGCACAGAAACAGGCCGGGGCAGCCCGGCCGGCTACTTTTTCCAGGAAGCATCCACACATGAAAAGCACCCGACCGGTTCTGGGTTTTGCGGCGTTCAGCGGCACTGGCAAGACCACCCTGCTGGAGAAGCTGATTCCGCAACTGACAGCACAGGGCATTCGTATCGGCATGGTTAAACACGCACACCATGAATTCGATATCGACAAGCCGGGCAAGGATAGTTATCGCCTGCGCACGGCAGGTGCACGGCAAATGCTGATCGCGTCCAGTCAGCGCCAGGCATTAATGACGGAAAACGCCACGCCGCGGGAACCGTGTCTTGATGAACTCATCACCCGCCTCGATCTCGACAATATCGACCTGGTACTGGTTGAAGGCTTCAAGCAGGTGCCGTTCCCGAAGATCGAACTGCATCGCCAGGCACTCGGCAAGACACTGCTGTACCCGGAAGATAGCAACATCATCGCCGTGGCCTCGGATCACCCGGCTGACTGCCGCGAACGGCCGTCACTGGATATAAACGACAGCGCCGCCATTGCCGCATTTATTGTCGACTGGCTGGGTGGCAGCAGCGATTCAGCCGCATAAAGACTGCATCTGCGTGTAATCAGATGGACCGGTCGAGTACCGGCCGCAGATGACTCAGCACGGCGATTATGCTATTTTTCGCCTCTTGTGTCGGCACCGCTGGTCCGGTCGCGCCGACCTGTCACCGCCTGGTGCGCAGCGTGTAATCCCGGCAGTAATCATCCCCCTCCCCGGGAATTTAAAGAAGACTTGGTATGCACTTGCTGACATCGCTATTGCTGTTACCTGCACTTGGCGCCGCGCTGATCGCTATGCTGCCCGGACAACAGCTGCGAGTCATCCGCACGGTAGCATTAACCGCTGCGGCGGCAACCCTGCTGTTTTCCTGGGGCCTGCTGTGGATCTTCGAGACCGGAACGGCTGCCATGCAGTTTGCCGAGGAGACCCCCTGGAATACGCGTCTCGGGACCTCCTATTCCCTCGGCATCGACGGCATCTCCTTCCCGATGATCCTGCTGGCGACGCTGCTGACCTTTATCGCCATCCTCGCCTCGGCCAGCATCCGCGAGCGTGCGAAGTGGTATTTCGTACTGCTGCTGCTGCTGGAGGCCGCCATGCTCGGCGTCTTCATGGCGCAGGACTGGACGCTGTTCTACCTGCTCTGGGAACTGACGCTGATCCCGCTGTTCTTCCTCATCGGTGGCTGGGGCGGCAAACGTCGCCACCAGGCGGCGCTCAACTTCGTGCTCTACACCATGGGCGGCTCGGTGTTCATGCTCATCAGCCTGCTGGTGCTGTTTGATATCACCCCCGGACATGCCTTTGCCATGGAGACCATGAGCGAGGGCGCGCGGGCACTGCCGCCACAGGCACAGGTCATGATCTTCCTCGGTTTCCTGGTCGGCTTCGGGGTGAAGATGCCGATCTTTCCGATCCATGGCTGGTTGCCACTGGCGCATGTCGAGGCACCCAGCCCGATCTCCATCCTGCTCTCCGGTATCCTGCTGAAGATGGGTTCCTACGGACTGATACGCGCCGCCTCCATGCTGCCGGATGCTGTGGTCGCACTGCAGCCGCTGCTCGCCGGGCTGGCATTCTTCAGTCTCATCTACGGCGGCCTGCTAGCGTGGCGCCAGACCGACCTGAAGGCAATGATCGCCTACTCCTCGGTGAGCCACATGGGTATCGTGCTGCTCGGCATCGCCACACTCAATATCGCCGGCCTGACCGGGGCCCTGATGCAGATGCTGGCCCATGGCCTGGTGGCCGGCTCCCTGTTCCTGCTCATCGGGCTGCTCTACGAACGTACCAACACCCGCGACGTCAATGACTACAGCTCGCTGGTGCAGGTCACGCCGCGCTTCGCGTTTTTCACCTCGCTGGCACTACTGGCTGGTATGGCAATCCCGGGCACGGCAGGGTTCATCGCCGAACTGCACGCCATTATCGGTGGCTTCGAGGCCTGGGGCTGGACAATCCTGCTGATCAGTGTCGGCATGATGGTGACCGCCGCCTACTCGGTACGCACCATCGGACGACTGTTCACGGGACCGGTACACAACCGCATGCGCAACATTCAGGACCTCAGGCCACTGGAACTGACCGCCGCCGGAGTGCTCGCCTGTGGCATCATCCTGCTGGGCATTGCACCCTGGCCAGCACTGAAACTGATGGCCAGCTCGGTGTCGCAGCTGGGTGCGCTATTCACTGGCGCGCAGGGAGGTTGATAGGTGTCTGAAACGGTCGCAACCACGGACATACGCGAGCTGCTACAGCAGCTGATCGCACACTTCGAACACGTGCTGCCGGCACAGGCAGCCATCAGGGACTTCGTGCATCACAATACCCTGCACGGCTTCCAGCATCTGCCCTTCCCGCAGGCACTGGTCGCGGCACATCGCGTCACCGGTGCCTATGGCTATCTCCCGCAAGCACAGTTCCGTGATTACTACCACGCGGGGCGCATCAACCGCGAAGACCTGCAACAGGCCCTGAACGATGACCCGGAACTGGCGGCTGATGAAACCGTGCTGACGGCG
Organism: uncultured Gammaproteobacteria bacterium; assembly: GCA_963753755.1. GTDB lineage: Bacteria > Pseudomonadota > Gammaproteobacteria > UBA9214 > UBA9214 > UBA9214. Next base: position 141,370 of record CAVWDM010000005.1, on the reverse strand, counting down.
CAGGGCACCGCGGTCACGCGCCACGACATCCTGCTGGCGGCACTGGTGCACCCGTTGCAGAGCGTTACCGCCTGCCAGCTCAACTGGCAGCTCGAGGAACAGAATGCGCTGTCCGCATTCCAGCCGGACGTGGACGCGGCCAGCCGCAAGCGCCTGCTGGATACCGCCCGGCGGCATGGCATCAACACCGAGGCTGCGGCCATCGGCGACCTGTGGAGCGCCTGCCTGCACGCACTGGGGCTGGACCACTATATCCTGCACCCCGAGGAACTGCTCGATATGTCCCCCGAACAGGCAGAGAAGATGCTGTCCGAGGTGGTGTCCAAGGAGGAACACAGCCCGCCCGGGCAGTTGCTGATGGATCGCCTCAGCAACCGCGAGGCGGATGAACTGATGGACACACTGTTCGCCCAGCTGGGCGCGACCATCACCCTGCCGGGACTACTGCAGGCCGTCACCGGCGAGGACCTGATGGAGACACTGCGGCCGTTGCTGATCAGCCATATCGGCTCCTTCCTGGATCAGGGCCTGGCCGCCTGGAATGCCCCGGAGCGTTCACAGGGTTTCTACCGCGTGTGGCGCAACACGGCCCTGCAGGACATGGCCTGGGTGTTCGATGACCTGCCGGACTGGCGCGACAGTATCAATGCCCTGCCGGACGATCCGCTGGATACCATTCACATCGAACTGCGCTGGCTGGGGCTGGCTGACGATCAGTGGTCGGCCTACCTGGAGCGGCTGGCACTGGAACTGCCTGGCTGGTCCGGGATGTTCCTGTGGCGCCATCATCATCCCGGCTACGAGGGGCTGAACCAGGTCGAGGTCAACATGGCGGATTATCTGGCCGTGCGCCTGGTGCTGGAACGCCTCTTTGCACAGCGCCTGTGCCGCGAGCACTGGATGATCGAGGCCAGCTTCGATGTCATCCGCTGGTATTTCCGCCACAACCGTGCCGAATTCCTGGTGCGCTACTACGTCTATAACCGCCATCTGCCGGAATACCTGGTGACGCTGGCTCAGCGGCTGCTGAACTGCTCGACCCTGTGCGGTACCGACGCAACACAATGGCAACACCTGGCACATATGATCTGGACCTGGCGCCAGAGTCCGGCGTCCGACCGTCCGATCGGCTACAGTGTCTACCGCAATGGCTGGCGCCTGTTCCGGCTGGCACAGCACCTTGGCATCGGCGCTACCGACATCCGCGACCTGGATGCAGCCAGCGTCAGGTGCATCTTTGAGACTATCGATACTCTTGAACCCGAACGCGCCGGCTTCATCTGGCTGCAGGCCTATGAACGTCATTACCGCGAGCAACTGTTCAACGCCCTGGTCAGCAACCACGGACGCGGGCGCTGGCCGGTGCGCAACACACGGCCCCGGGCGCAGCTGGTGTTCTGCATGGACGACCGTGAGGAGGGCATCCGCCGCCATCTGGAGGAACACCAGCCCCAGATAGAGACCCTCGGAGCCGCCGGATTCTTCGGTGTGCCCATCTACTGGCGCGGCCTGGATGACAGCACCCTGACGCCGTTGTGCCCGGTGGTGGTCACACCCTCACACGAACTGCACGAAACCCCGCAAGCCGGGCAGGAACAACTGGCGGCAACCCATGTGCAGCGCCGTGCACAGCGCCTGAGGCTGAAGGATGTGCTACACCAGGAGACGCGCCGCAACCTGCTACGCACAATGCTGCTGATCCTGCTGGCGGCACCGGCAACCCTGGCTGTCCTGATCGGCAAGGTGCTGGCACCATTACAACTTGCACGGCTCTCCGAGCGTCTTCGCATTACCGTCGACCGGGTCATACCGACCCGGGTAAGGGTCACCAGCAAGGATGACTCGCCGGCCACCCCCGAACAACCGCGCCTCGGCTTTACCGACGAGGAACAAGCGCAGCGGGTACTGGGCTTCCTGCGCACCATTGGGCTGCAGCGTGGCTTTGCACCACTGGTGGTGATGATGGGCCACGGCTCCGGCAGCCAGAACAACCCGCACCTGGCGGCCTATGACTGCGGCGCCTGCAGCGGCCGCCACGGGGGCCCGAATGCGCGCGCCTTTGCCACCATGGCCAACCGGCCCGAGGTGCGTGCACGCTTAAAGGCACGTGGCTGCGACATCCCCGCGGATACCTGGTTTCTGGGGGCCGAGCACGATACCTGTAATGAAGACATCAGCTGGTACGATCTCGATCAACTGCCACAGTCGCTGACCCAGGCCTTCAGCCAGCTGCAGCAGGACCTCGCCGTTGCCGTGCAGGGCTCCGCCCATGAGCGGGCACGGCGGCTCGCCTCGGCGCCGCGGAACCCGACCCGCCAGCGGGCGCTGACGCACATGATGGGACGCGCCGCCGACTTCAGCCAGGTGCGCCCGGAGCTGGGTCATGCCACCAATGCGGCCGCCCTCATCGGTCGGCGCGCAGTGACCCAGGGCGCCTTCTTCGACCGGCGTGTGTTCCTGATTTCCTATGACCCGAACCAGGATCCCGAGGGCACGGTACTCGAGGCCATCCTGCTGACAGCAGGTCCAGTGGGCGCCGGCATCAACCTCGAGTACTATTTTTCCACGGTCAACAACGAACGTTATGGCTGCGGCACCAAGATCGCCCACAATGTAACCGGCCTGTTCGGTGTCATGGACGGCACCAGCTCCGACCTGCGAATCGGGCTGCCGAAGCAGATGATCGAGATCCACGAGGCGATGCGCCTGCAGGTCGTGGTCGAGGCAAGCATCGAGGTACTGACAAAAATTTACCAGCGCCAGCCGCCGTTGCAGGAACTCATCGGCAATGGCTGGCTGCTGCTCTCGGCCATTGACCCGCACAGCGGCGCCATCCAGGTGTTCAGGCCAGACAGCGGTTTCCATCCCTGGGAAGGCAAGCTCACACCACTACCCACGGTGAGCCACTCGGCCGAGTGGTATAGCGGCCACACGGGGCCACTGACACCGACGCTGATTACTGCGGAGGCTGCTCATGCATAAGCTCGCCTGGCTGATCCCGCTGCTACCGCTACTGGCCGCCGCCACTATCGGACTGGGCATGCTCAGCGGTCGCAAGCCGAGTGATGCGTGCGAGAAACTGACCAGCCGCATCGCCACCGGTGCAGCTGCACTGTCGTTGCTGCTGGTACTGGGCATCGATGGCGTCGCCCTGCTGCAGGGTGCGCCCGGGCAACTCGTCTTCGGCCACTGGCTGGACAGCGGCAATTACCATATCAAGCTGTCTTTCAGGCTGGATGCGCTGGGTCTCTCGATGGCCACCCTGGTGGCACTGCTGGCGCTGCTGACGCAGCAGTTCTCGGTCAACTACATGCACCGCGAGGCCGGTTTCCAGCGCTTCTTCATGGTACTGAGCCTGTTCATGGCCGCCATGTTGCTGCTGGTGATGGCCGGCAATGCACTGTTCACCTTCATCGGCTGGGAACTGGCCGGGGTCAGTTCCTACCTGCTGATCGCCTACGCCTATGACCGCAACACGGCCGCCACCAATGCGACACGCGCTTTTGTCACCAACCGTATCGGCGATGCCGGTTTCATTATTGCTATCGCACTGTCGCTGTTCTGGGTCAACAGCGTCGAGTGGCCCGCCATCCTATCGTGCAGCACCCACCTGGAGAAACTCCAGGTGGGCCTGATCACGGCCGCCTTCCTGCTCGCGGCACTGGTGAAATCGGCGCAACTGCCGTTCAGCCCCTGGATCACGCGAGCACTGGAGGGACCGACACCCTCGAGTGCGATTTTTTACGGTGCCCTCATGGTGCATGCCGGCGTCTACCTGGTGATCCGGCTGCAACCCCTGATCGTGCAGGTGCCGGTATTGATGACGGGACTGGTGCTGTTCGGTTGCGCCACGGCACTCTACGCCCTGCTCAGCGGCCTGGTGCAAAACGACGTCAAGAGCGCACTGATCTATTCCACCCTGGGCCAGGTGGGGCTGATGTTCCTGGCCTGTGGTCTCGGCTGGTTCACGTTCGCGGCCTGGCACCTTGTGGCACATGCCATCTGGCGTGCCTACCAGTTCCTCAGCGCACCCGGCCTGATGCACTTCATGCATCGCCCCGCCCGGCCGGTACCGCACTGGCTGGGTCGGTTGCAGTGGTTGTACACCGCCAGCCTGCAACGCTTCTGGCTGGACAGTCTCGCCGACTGGTTGCTGGTCAAACCGACCCGGTCACTGGCACGCGACACCCAGGCATTCGATCAGCAAATCGTCAACCGTCTGGTCGGCCTGCCGGGTTCTGCCAGCGCCGTCTCTTCACTGGCGCAGTGGGAAGACTTCAAGCACGGCAAGACTGGCCGCGTGGTCGGCGACAGCGGTGATGTCGGCCATGCACAGGGGGCAATCGGAAAACTGATGGAGGCCGTTGCCACGCTGCTGCACTGGTTCGAGGAACACCTGGTACTGAAGGGTGGCGATGAAGGCCTCTTCAACCTGGTGCAACGCCTCGGCAGGAGCCTGATGACCATCGAGTCGCTGCTGAGTGAGCCGCGTTACCTGATCCTGCTGATCGTCGTGACCTTCATAGTGATTCTCTGACATGCATCTGGCTGAAATTCACTGGACCGCACAGTCCAGCTACCCGATCCTGGCGACACTGCAGCTGCTGCCGTTGCTGGCCGTGCCTCTGCTGCTGTCACTGCGCAAGCGCTCCGCCCTGTATGCCGTGGCCATCGGCCTGGCGCTCGCCGAGCTGCTGCTGAGCATCAACCTCTACCAGCGTTTCAACCCGTTGGAACCGTCCCTGCAGTTCACCGAACGGCTGCCGCTGCTGCCGATACTTGGCTACCACGCCGCCGTCGATGGCATGAGTGTACTGCTGATGCTGCTGACGTCGCTGCTGTCGTTGCTGGTGGTGCTCTATGCACGGGTGCGCAAGCTGGCCCGTTCAGCGACCTTTCTCGCCATGGTGTTTGCCATCGAGGCCTCGCTACAGGGTATGTTTGTCACCCAGGATCTGCTCTGGTTTACGCTGCTGTCGGCCATCGAGCTGGTACTGGTTGCCTACCTGCTGCAGCGCTGGGCCAAGGCACCCCAGGACGACATGGCCATGGGACGCTACCTGCAGTTCATGGGAATCGGTCTGCTGTTGCTGCTTGCCGGTACCTTCATGCTCGGCTGGAACCACGCCGATGCCAGCGGTGGCACGTGGAGCTTCGATCTGCATGACCTGACCCTGGTGCCCGTGCCGGTCGAGATCCAGTCGGTGATTTTCTTCCTGCTGTTCTATGGCCTCGGCATCCGTATTCCGCTGTTCCCGTTGCACGGCTGGCTACCACTGGTCGCGGAGCACGGCACCATCGCCGTGGCCGGTATCTTCCTGCTGGGACTCAAGACCGGTATCTACGCGCTGGTACGCTTTGTGCTGCCACTGCTACCCGACGCGGTGGTGCGCTGGCACGACTGGGTGGTTGCCTTTGCGTTGGCCGGCATCTTCTATGCCGCGACCCTGGCACTGATGCAGATCAACCTGCGTCGCATGCTGGCGTTCGCCGTCATCAGCCACACCGGCCTGCTGGTGATCGGGCTGTTCAGCCTCAGCCATGCCGCGTTTCAGGGCAGCATCCTGTTGTCCATCACCTTTGGCACCGCGACCGCCGGGCTGCTGTTGATGTCCGGCTTCGTGTTCCGGCGCACACGCACGCTGCTGTTGCCGCGACTCGGCGGCCTGTTCAGCCACATGCCGGTGATCGGCATTGCCTTCCTGGTCGCCGGTCTGTCGATTATCGGCATGCCGGGCACGCCCGGATTCGACGCCGTGCACCTGCTGCTGGAGGCGGCAATCCTGGAATTCGGCGCCATGGTCACGATTGCTGCCGCACTCGGCAACGTCGCCGCCGCCGCCTTTCTGCTGTGGGCGTTTCAACGTGCCTTCCTGGCACCGCTCGCCGAGGACGTGCCACCCTACACGCTCGAACCGCCCTCGGGCATGGAACGCGGCATCGCCGTGATGATCATCGTCATCCTGCTGGGGTCGGGCTTCTACTCTAAACCGTGGCTGGAACTGCTGGAACATTCATTCGACGGGCTGACAACCCTCTACCAGGCTAATGGCCATGCCGGCAGTCTGGACCTGTTACCGCATTGATGGAAGGACTGCTGCAAAATGCCTGAATCCGGTTTCCCGCTGCTCAGTGTAATGATCATGACCCTGCCCATCGGGGCGGGGTTGATGTGGCTGACGCCCGACCCGCGCTATGCACGCTGGATCGCACTGGTTACGGCACTGATCGATCTGCTGTTCACGCTGGCGGTGCTAACAGGTTTCGATCACGCCGCCGGGGGATTCCAGTTCATCGAACAACGGACCTGGATCCCGACCCTGCAGATCGAGTATTACATCGGTGTGGATGGCATGTCGGTACTGTTCCTGCCACTGACGGTACTGCTGTTTGTCGCCGTCATCCTGTCGTCCTGGACCAGCGTGCGCACCCTGCCACGCCTCTACTACACACTGCTGCTGATCCTGGAGAGCGCCACGCTGGGAATCTTCTGCGCGCTGGATACCATCCTGTTTTTCCTCTTCTGGGAATTGACGCTGGTACCGATCTTTTTCCTCATCAGCCTCTGGGGGGTCGGTCCACACCGCCGTTATGCGGCCGTCAAATACACCCTGATGATGCTGGGCGGCGGCGTGCCCCTGCTGTTTGGTTTCCTGTTACTGGCCTTCAATCACGCCAGCCTCGGCGATGGTGGTCTGGTATTCGATTATCCGAGCCTGCTCGCCACGACGTTGCCGGCGGAACTGCAAACCACGGTGTTCTTCCTGCTGCTGCTCGGCTTCGCCGTGAAGGCACCGGTGTTCCCGCTGCATACCTGGCTGCCGACGGTGGCCATGGAAGGACCGGCCTCGATTGCGGCCATCATGACCGGCCTGAAGCTGGGCATCTACGGCCTGATCCGTTTTGCCGTACCACTGGCGCCCGCAGCCGCGCAGCAGTATCACTGGCTGCTGGCCGGTCTCGGCGTGATCGGCATCCTCTACGGCGCCCTGATGGCACTGAGCCAGACCAACCTGCGACGCATGCTCGCCTTTTCAAGTATCAGCCATGTCGGGCTGGTATTGCTGGGGATCGCCGCGTTCAATCTGCAGGGTATCCAGGGTGCCCTTTACCAGTTGCTGAACTTCAGCATCGTGGCGGGCGGTATCTTTCTGCTCGCCGGCTACCTGCATCACCGCGTCGGTTCAACCGACATTATCAGCCTCGGCGGTGTGGCGCGCAGCATGCCGCTGCTGGCTGCCTTCTTCTTTCTGTTCGGACTGGCCGGCATGGGTGTACCCGGCACCAACGGTTTCCCGGCCGAATTCCTGCTGATCCTGAGTGCACTTGATACCCATACCGGTGCCGGACTGGCGGCCCTCGCCGGTGTGGTACTGGGGGCCGCCTATTTCCTCGGTATCTACCGCCGCGCCTTTCTCGGACCGTCACGGCATGCCGCGGTCAGCGATGCCCTTGATCTTGGGCGGCGTGAAATGCTGGTAGTGGTCGTACTGGCCGCGCTGATTCTTGCCGGTGGCCTGTTTCCCAACGCGGTGCTGGAACTGACCCGCGTCGCCAGCCAGGACTGGGTCAGTCATCTGACATCACACTAGGAGCCTGGCGGCAAACGTTCAGCCCTTCTCCAGCACCCGCGGCATCAGTTCCACAAGGTTGCAGGGGCGGGTGCGGTAATCGAGTTGATGGCTGATGATCTTTCCCCAGCCGGTGCGACAGGCACCGGTGGAACCCGGCAGGCAGAACAGGAAGGTAGCATTGGCCACACCGGCCAGTGCGCGTGACTGTATGGTCGAGGTATTGATTTCCTCGTAGGATACGGCACGAAACACTTCTCCGAAACCTTCTATCTCCTTGTCAAGTAACACCTTCACCGCTTCCGGCGTACTGTCTCGCCCGGTAATGCCGGTACCGCCAGTAGTGATCACGGCGTTGATGGCCGGGTCGGCGATCCAGCGGGATAATACGGCCCGCAACGGGTAGACATCATCCGGCACGATACATTTTTCTGCCAACTGGTGACCGGCTTCTGTCAGCAGTTTCACCAGCGTATCGCCGGATTTGTCATTCGCTTCAGTACGCGTGTCGGAGACTGTCATGATCGCGATGTTAAGGGGTTTGAATTGGCGTTCATTGGGGTTGCCGGCCATGATGATTCCTGTCTGCTCAGATCAGATTCTGAAACGGTTGCACCTCAACCATTTCGCCCGCTTCTACTCGGGTGCGATCGGGGTCGAGCAGGATAAAACAGTTGGCCTCGCTCATGGAACGCAGGATACCGGAACCCTGGGCACCGGCACTGCGTACGCTGAACTCGCCGGGTGCGGTCTGCTCCAGCACGCCGCGCTGGAATTCATAGCGGCCGGGGCGTTTGCGCAAGGCGCTGGTGGTGCGTGCATGGAGTGTGTAGGCATCCAGGACACCGCTGTCGCCCGTCATCTTCAGCAGCGCCGGCCGCACGAACTGGAAGAAGGTCACCATCACCGATACCGGATTGCCTGGCAGGCCGAAGAATACAGCATCCTTGATATGCCCGAAGGTCACCGGCCGTCCCGGCTTCATGGCGATCTTCCAGAACGACATGCTGCCAAGTTTTTCCAGCGTCTCCTTGACGAAGTCGGCCTCACCCACGGAGACACCGCCCGAGGTGATGATGGCGTCGGCACTGGCCGCGGCATCCTTGAAGGCCTTTTCAATCAGTTCACGCTGGTCGCGTACCACACCCATATCGATAATCTCGACATCGAGTTTCTTCAGCATCCCGTACAACGTATAGCGGTTGCTGTCGTAGATCTCGCCCGGAGACAAGGGCTCGCCGACCGCGCGCAGTTCATCACCGGTAGAAAAAAACGCTACCCTTAGCTTGCGGTAAATACTGACCTTGCCAAGACCCAGCGATGCCAGCACACCAATGTCAGCCGCAGTCAGGCGTCGCCCGGCGCTCAGCACTGTCTGCCCCGCCTCTACATCTTCCCCGGCCGCGCGCACATTCTGGCCGGAGCTGTGACCGGTGCCGATACGCACACTGTTGTTGTCGGCATCAATTTCCACCTGCTCCTGCATGACGACGCTGTCCATGCCCTCCGGCATCATGCCACCGGTCATGATGCGGACTGCCTCGCCCGGTCCGATGGGTCCGATGTAGGGTCGACCGGCCCACGAGGTCCCCGCCACGGGAAAGCTCCGGGTCCCGTCCGCAGGTAAATCAACGGCACGCACGGCATAGCCGTCCATGGCTGAATTTGTATGAGAAGGTACATCAATCGGTGACACCACATCTCTCGCCAGCACCCGTCCCAGTGCATCGCGCAAGGCAAGCGTCTGTGTGTCTTGAATCATGTTCACCGCATCCAGAATCTGTGCACGCGCCTCATCCACGGTCAACAGACCGGTATTCAGTTCGTCTTCACAGCTGGGTTGACTCTCTATTCCATTGTGTTCCATGGCTCTAAACCTTTTTCTTTCATGCCCTCAGGGAGAGGACCAGGCTGAAAGGTTGTATTAAAACACATGATCAGCATGCCATGACATGCATATTACGCGACGGGACAACGAGCGGCTGAACCGTCTGGGTTACCCACAGCCATTGCCCCTGAGACATATTCGGGTTCTTCGTCAACACTGCAAACATTAACGGCATGTTGTCGACAATCGCCCCGAGCGTCTACCGCCCATGATGTTGGCAAAGGTTGGCCCCATATCTACGTTTATCAAATGCCTGCAGGTGAATGTTACACCGGCCAGCGGCCGCGTGAACTTGCAAACTAATCACCCGCTTTGATCGGCAATGCCGTGGTGTATTTCATCTGCTCCATGGCAAAGCTGGATGTGATATTTGATAGTTCAATGCGATCAACCAGATTCCTGTAGAAGCGGTCATAGGCATCAATGCTGCTGACGACGACCTTCAGCAGATAATCGACTTCCCCGCTCATGCGGTAGATCTCCATAACCTCAGGCATGTCACTAACTGCACTGGAGAAACGCTCGATCCATTGTGTACTGTGCTGATCGGTCTTGATAGCAACAAAGACGGTGACATTGGCATCGACCTTTTCGGGATCAAGCAGTGCAACCCGTGCACGTATGATTCCCTGCATCTCGAGTTTCTGTATACGTTTCCAGCAAGGCGTGACGGACAAGTGGACCTGCCCCGCAATCTGCTTGACGGTGAGGCTGGCATCAGACTGCAGCAGATTCAGTATTTTTCGATCAACCAGATCCATAGATTATTTTCCTGATAACACCAATATCACAGAATATTTTAATCTATATATATGAAATTACTGGATATGAAAATAGTTATTTTCTACATAATCGAACATCAAAGAAAAATTATTATAGACTGGATTTATCTATCCGCAGAGTCGACGCAACCCGGGAGTGAGCCATGAAGCCTGGTGCACAGCAGTTACAAATCGAGGGTATGCCACCCTATGTCAAAAGCTGGAGTGCAGCCAGTATCCCGGGGTTCATCCTTTCTGTGCTTGAGCGCTGGCGACGCAACGGTGGCGAACTGCCCATCCGCTTTGTGATGGTGGTGTGTCCCCAGGTCGAGATTAATGCCATGGGAGGACTCCCGCGCCAGGTCAAAGAACTGACCAATCCACGCCTGCGTTTCCTGCATTTTACCGGCTGCAGCAAGCCCTACCTTGTCCTGGTCTACAGCGGCGATGGTGCTGACGAGTGGCGCGCACAGGTGCAGCGGTTTCTCTCATGGTCAGAGGGCTACCAGGCGAAGTTGGTGGCGGGAATGGCACACCTGAAGTTTATTGAGGCTGTCGAGGAACTGGACGACGACCACGTACGGGAAGCCTGACTGCCTGTGATGCAGGAAACGGCTGCAGTGTATTGAAGTATATGGATCCCGGCCTTCGCCGACGATCAGGGAATCAGCCGTAGGGAATAATCTTGCGCTCGCCACTCTGCGTGTCTATCAACTGCGGCCTCAGGTTGCCGGATTCCAGTGACAGGTGCGCATCACTTAAATGCGCCACGGTGTGGAATTCGTGTGTTGCCAGCAGGATGCTGACTCCATCTTCCTTGAGTCGCTTGATCATCCTGTAGGCCTGTTCACGCGCTTCACTGTCCATGTTGGTGGTCGGCTCATCCAGCAGCAACACGCGCGGACTGAGAATACGCGCCCGTGCAAAGGCGACACGCTGGCGCTCGCCACCGGACAGTTCACGCGCATTGCGCATTTGCAGATGGCTGATGCCGGCCCAGTCCAGTGCCTCCGATACCTTGCGGGAAATCTCCTTGATGGAAAATTTCTGCTGTCGCAGACCGTAGGCAATATTGTCGGTGACGCTGCGATCAAACAGGTACGGTTGCTGGTGCAGATAGATCACGTGTGTGCGCAACTGCTGGCAGGCACGTCGCCAGGGAAGTGCCTTGCCACCAAGCATCACCGTGACGCTGTCCGGTGACTCGAGTCCGGCAATGATACGCATCAGAGTGGACTTGCCGACACCGTTGCGGCCGCTGAGTGCAACACAGCTGTGCTCATGGATTTCCAGCACATCGATATCCAGCAGCAACTGGCCATTCAAGGTCTTGCGCAGTGCGCTGTAGCGGACGATTTCAGTCATGACGTCATCACACCCCGGCCCTGGTAAAACGACAGCAGGCCATTCAGCAACAGCGCCATGACCAGCAGCACCATGCCCAGCGCGATCGCCTGGGCAAACTCGCCCTTGGTCGTCTCCAGCGCGATGGCCGTTGGTATATTACGGGTATAGCCGAGAATGTTTCCGCCCACCATCATGGAGCAGCCGACCTCGGCGATAATGCGTCCAAAACCGGCAATAAATGCCGCAATCAGACCGAAACGGATTTCGTGTATCAGGGTCAGGAAGGCGCGATACGGTTTCGCACCCAGTGTAATCGAGGTTTCCCAGACGCGCCGGTCTGCGGCCTGGAATGCCGCATGACTAAGTGCAACCAGCAACGGAAAGGACAACAGCATCTGCCCGATCACCATGGTTGACTGGGTGAACAACAGCTTCAAGTCGCCCAGTGGGCCACTGCGTGAGAACACCAGGTATACCGTGAGGCCGACCACAACCGCAGGAATCGACTGCATTGCACTGAAGCCGGCAATCATGGCACGACGCCCCGGGTAACGCAGGTGCGCCATCAGAAACGCCGTCACAAAGGCAAACGGGGCGGCGATCAGGATAGCGCGTACCGAGACACTGAACGAAGTAAAGATAATAATCCACAATGCCGCATCACCTGATAACAGCAGGCGGAAAGATTCAGCCGTAGCGGCAGACAGGCTGTCCATGGACTAATTTATGACCGGGTAAAACAATTGTTCGTCGTCAACCTTGTAGCCGGCAATCAGGGCGCGCGCCTCATCTGACTCGAACCAGCGAATCAATTTCTGCACGGCAGTGTAATTGACATCCGGATAACGTTCCGGATTAACGGCAATTATGCCGTAGGGATTCCGCAACGCCTCACCCCCCTCCAGCAGCAGTGTCAACGGGCTGTTGGCACGGTACGCCAGCCAGGTACCGCGATCAACCAGTGTGTAGGCCTGCATCTCGCCGGCAATCTGCAGGGTCTTGCCCATGCCCTGCCCGACCTGGTTATACCAGCGCCCCTGCGGTTCGATACCGGCCTGTTGCCATAATGCCTGTTCCTTCTTGTGGGTACCGGAATCATCACCGCGCGACACGAATACGGCCTTCGCGGCGGCGATCCTTGCCAGGGCCTTCTCTGCATCCTGCATGCCGCGCACAGCGGCCGGGTCCTCCGGCGGGCCGGCAATAATGAAATCGTTGTACATGATTTCATGACGGGCGACACCATAGCCATCCATTACGAAGTCCTCCTCTGCCGGTTTCGCATGTACCAGCACCACGTCAACATCGCCGCGCCGCCCAAGTTCCAGCGCCTTGCCGGTACCGACCGCAATGACGTGAACCCTGATACCCAGCGTCTGCTCAAAGACCGGCTGTATTACCTTGAATAGACCGGAATTTTCCGTGCTGGTGGTGGTTGCCATGCGCACCAGTGGTTGTTCTTCGGCAAATACCACCGGGGCAGTCAGTAGCAGCAGGCAAAGCAGATTTGCAATAAATCGATTCATGGGCAATATTCACTCTTGTCATGTGTTCCGATACTTCCCTATGAGCAAGCTCACCCACCTCGATGCCACTGGCGCCGTACGCATGGTCGACGTTGGCGACAAGGCCGAGACTCTGCGCGAGGCACGTGCCGGTGCCCGGGTGCGCATGGCGGCAGAGACACTGCATCTTATCGAGTCCGGCAGACATAAAAAAGGCGATGTGATCGCCGTTGCCCGGGTTGCCGGCATCCAGGCCGCCAAACGCTGTGCCGAACTGATCCCGATGTGCCATCCGTTACTGCTCACCGGCATCGATGTTGATATCACGCTGGATAGCAAAAACAGCTGCGTACAGATCATCACCGCCTGTCGACTCAAGGGCGTCACCGGCGTGGAGATGGAAGCCCTCACCGCGGCCTCTGTGGCCGCACTCACCATCTACGACATGTGCAAGGCGGTGGACCGCGGCATGGTGATCGAGGACGTTCGCCTGCTACACAAGTCCGGTGGCCGCAGCGGCGAATGGAATGCCGCTGAACCGCAGCCCTGAAGAATCAGCGACCCTCATCGACCAGGTGATCAGCAACCAGCTCGGTAATACCGAGTAACTCGATATCGTGCATTTCGTTTTCTTCCAGGCCGTCCTCCATCATGTGCCGGCAATTGGAACAGGCCGTTACCAGGCCTCGATATTGACTGCATCCAGCTGCCGTTTCTTGGCGCTGAATACCTTGAGACGCAGTTCATCGGCGCGCTCGTTGGAACTGACACCGCCACCACCGCCACAGCACCAGTTCATGGCACCGCTCTCGGGCAGTTCTACAAAATTCGGCGCAACCATGTTCAGCAAGTGTGCGCGGCTGATCCAGCACACCGCCGCGGCGGCGGCATTGCAGGGATCATGGTAGCTGAGTTTTTCAGCGCTGACACTCCGCTGTCTTTAACCGCCCATCACGGCGTAACTCGTCCAGCAGTTCCATGATATGCACGACCTTGAACGGCAGCGGCCGGCCGATAATGTTCGGCGCATCCCAGCGCAGCGTGGTGTAGGCATGCCCGCACTCCGGGACTGATGACGTATTTGACCTTCAGTTTCTCGCGCCGCGGCCACCACGCGTTCCATCAGTTGCCGCCAGCTTCGAATTACCCAGCTGCACGCCGGTATTGGTGGCCTCGAAATAGTCGCTGCTGATGGTCCAGGAGACACCCGTAGCCTTGAATATCTTTGCCAGCGAGCCGATGAATTCCGGAAAACCGGCGATTTCGCCGGAGGAAAACAGGCACAGGTAGTCGGCGCCCTCGACATCCAGCGGCATCTTGAGGCCGGTCTCCTTCTCCTGCACACGGATGGTCGCCTCGCAGCGTCTTCAGCGGTGACGCCCATGGGGCTGCCGATCTGACGCGCACGCTTGCCGGCCTCGACCAGTCCTTCCGGTGAAAAGCCCGCGGCCGCCAGGCCTTCCTTCACCTTGCGGATCATGTAGGCGATATCGACACCCACCGGGCAGACCATGCTGCAGCGACCGCACATGGAACAACCGTCATAGACCAGTTCCTCCCAGTCGGCGAGGTCCTGCTCGGTCAAGCTGCTTGCTCAGGCCCATGCGGGTCGCGAGCTTGCCCCAGAAGGTGTACTCGCGTCTCCACAGCTTGCGCATGCGGCTCGGTCTTGTAGAATCGGCGTGTAACGCGGCATCGCCGGTCTCGGTATAGAACAGGCAGGCCTCGGCACAGATACCGCAGTGCACACAGGTCGACAGGTAGGACATCACGCGGGTATCCATCTGCCCGCGCAGTGCTTCCAGTCCGTTTGCAGCTTGTCACTCATAGACGCAGTCTCGCTCTGTGCACGTCATCAGGCCTTCACGCCACGACGGCCGAACCAGGCGCCGGTAAAGGCGCGGCTGGGATAAACGTAAAGGCATGCATCAGGCGGCTGAAGGGGAAGTACACCATCAGCAGTTCCACGGTAAAACGGTGCAGTACCCGCAACCCCTGAATTCCTCGACCAGTGCCATGCAACCAGTGAGCATCACGATAAAGGTCAGGATCGCTGCCATGGATCATCCATGTCGGAAATCAGCCGTGTCACCGGGTGCATGACGCGGTGTAGCCATAGCAGCATCAGACCGACAAAGGACAATTGCGCCGCGATGATAAAGCCCAGTACGGCATGGGCGTCCAGCCCAGCCCGGTCTGCGCCTCATGAACAGGACGTGCGGCGCGGCAAAGAACAGCAGTGCAAACAGGCCGAGGTGAAACAGGTAGCCAGCAACGATCTGCAGGCGGGTACGCGGATACCATCTCGCTGCGCGGCATAAAACGCCGCAGGTTGGCGCCGATGGCGCCGGCTGCAGCCGAACCGCGCGGGTCGGAATAATCCGGTTTGCTGCCAAACCGGAAGATCGAGAGGATGCGCCACAGTACACCGATCGCAAATACCCACAGGGCGATGTCCCAGAAAATTCCGTCTACGAGTTGTGCAAACATAGTGCGTCCTTTACCTGCTTCCCTGTCTGTTGGGCCGAATTCATTCGGCCCTACACAGATACACCCCGGATACCGGCCAATAATCAACCGGCCCGGCGGAATGCCCGGTCATGCATCCCGCGCCGGACTCGCCACGCCCGTTGCGGCAGCCCCTCCGGCCGATTCCGTTTCTTCCTCGCCACCCCCGGCGGCCTTGACCTCGGCATACCAGCGGTCATGGTGCGACTTCGCCCAGGCCTCGTCGACATCGCCGTTGACCATGCTGCCGATGGTGCCCTCCACGCCGGCCGTACCCAGGTAGATGTGACCAAATGACACCGTGATCACGATGAGTGCGGCTATACCGTGCAGGACGTGTGACATTGCCATGACCTCGCGCCCTTGGCCGAACACGGCAAAGTCCAGTATCAAACCCGGTAACCGATTAACACGGCGCCGCCAATCATGGCGATCCAGAACCAGATCTTTTCACCGGCATTGAAGCGCCCGGCACTGACATGGCCGCCGCCCAGCATGCCGCCACCCTTCAGCAACCAGGTCATGTCGCCGCGCGCGTAGATATTGTCTTTAACGAAGGTGAAGAACATCATCAGCAGGGCAACCAGGAACATCGGACCAAACAGGTTATGCGCTTCCTTGCAGGCCGATGCCGTCAACCCGAAACCTTCCGGCCCGAGGACGGGTATCAACACAAAGCGCCCGTACAGCAGGATCAGTCCGGTCAGCGCCAGCAACCAGAACAGCCCGACGGTAAACCAGTGCGTGGTACGTTCAAACACGGTAAAGCGCTGGATCTTTTTACCCGTGGCCCCGCCCTGGATACGTAACGGACCGCGCACCAGATAGAACAGGACGATCAGTGCCAGCACGCTGCCCATCAAGATTGCGCCCACGGGTATAAGCTGGTTCATGCGAAAGTGGCGCCAGCGCTCGCCGTTCTCGTTGATGAGCACGCCGCTATCGACACCCTGCACCTGGGTCGTACCGGTGTTGCCGCTGAGCACGTCACGCCACAGTTCGGCACCCGGATTGGGCACAGGACCGCTGGGATCGACATAGTCCATGGCATAAGGAATGAGCGGAAGCAACAGGGTTCTCCAACCAGTAACAGTAACGACCAGATAATGATGCGGTGATGCCGGTTAGCTGTTCGTGTTTGTGCTGCCATTACCACCTGTCCCTGTTCGATGTTTGTCTGTAGATTACCGGTTGAACCCCTGCTCGCAGGGGAGCAGGGTCTTGCATTGTAGCGGGCGGCAAATCCCGGGGCGACTGGATCAATCACCACCCGCGGCCTTACCCTCGACCGCCTTGCCCTTGCGATGCCTGGCTGCTTCCTGTAGGCCACACCCCAGCCCCAGGCAAAACCGGATGAACCGCGCCAGGTGACGCGTTCGCGGAAGATATCGGAAACCGTGTCACCGTCACCGGCCAGCAGGGCGCTGGTGGCGCACATCTCGGCACACAGCGGCAGCTTGCCCTCAGCCAGGCGGTTGCTGCCGTACTTGCGTATATTCCTCGGGTGAGTTATCCGCCTGCGGTCCACCGGCACAGAAGGTGCACTTGTCCATCTTGCCGCGCTGAACCAAAGGCACTCGGTCTTGGGGAACTGCGGCGCACCGAACGGGACAGGCATAGAAGCAGTAGCCGCAACCGATACAGATATCCTTGTCGTGCAGCACCACACCATCATCGGTAGTGTAGAAGCAATCCACCGGACAGACGGCCGCACACGGCGCATCCGAACAATGCATGCAGGCCACCGACATGGAACGCTCGCCGGGTGAACCGTCATTGATGGTCACTACCCGGCGGCGGTTAACGCCCCAGGGAACCTCGTTTTCGTTTTTGCAGGCTGTCACACAGGCGTTGCATTCAATACAGCGTTCCGCGTCACAGAGAAATTTCATTCGGGCCATGATTCAGTCTCCTCGGTCAAGCGCGGCTGATGCGGCACAGGGAACACTTGGTTTCCTGCATCTGTGTAACGGAATCGTAACCGTAGGTGAAGGCCGTGTTGCAGGCCTCACCCAGCACGTAGGGGTCACTGCCCTTCGGGTATTTGTCCCTCAGGTCCCTGCCCTCGAAATGTCCCGCCAAAGTGGAACGGCATCCACACCACGCCCGGCGCCAACACCTTCCTGGGTGATCTTTGCCATGACCTTGATGCGGCCGCCTTCCGGGCCTTCCAGCCAGATCTGCTCGCCGTCCTTGATGCCGTTGTTATTGGCATCGACGATATTGATCTCGGCAAACATGTGCTGCTGCAGTTCGGCCAGCCAGGGGTTGGAACGGGTCTCGTCGCCACCGCCCTCGTATTCCACCAGCCGGCCACTGGTCATGATCAGCGGGTAGTCAGCGGTATAGTCCTTCGCCTGAATCGATTCGTAGCGCGTTGGCAAGCGGTAGAAATCCTTGCGGTCCTCATAGGTCGGGTATTTCTCCACCAGGTCACGCCGCGAGGTATACAGCGGCTCGCGGTGTATGGGCACCGGGTCCGGGAAGGTCCAGACGACGGCACGCGCCTTGGCATTGCCGAACGGTGCGCAGCCGTGCTTGATGGCTACACGCTGAATACCGCCGGAGACGATCGGTCTTCCAGTTCTTGCCCTCGGCGAGCTGCCTTCTCCTCTTCCGTCAGGTCATCCCACCAGCCCAGTTTTTCGAGCATCTCGGCGGTAAATTCCGGATGGCCGTCCTTGATCTCGTTGCCCACCGGATAGGAACCCTCGGCAAGCAGGTTGACACCGTCGCGTTCGACGCCGAAGCGTGCCCTGAAATTCAGGCCGCCCTCGGCGACCGGCTTGCTGGTGTCATACAGGTTCGGTGTGCCCGGATGCTGCATCTCGGCGGTTCCCCAGCAGGGCCAGGGCATACCGTAGTAGTCGCCGTTGGCCGGTCCACCCTTGGCCTTGCAGGCTGGTGTAGTCGAAGGTATGCCAGTTCTGCTGGTGCTCCTTCAGGCGTTCCGGACTCTGCCCGGTATAACCGATGGTCCACATGCCCTTGTTGAACTCGCGCGTGATGTCCTCGATCAGTGGCTCATCACCGTTGACCTGGATGTTCTTGAACAGCTCGTCAGCCAAAGCCCAGCTTGTTGGCCAACTTGTACATGATGGTGTGATCAGGCAACGACTCGAACAGCGGGTCGATGACCTTGTCACGCCATTGCAGCGAGCGATTCGATGCGGTGACCGAACCATAGGTCTCGAACTGGGTGGCCGCCGGCAACAGGTAAACGCCGTCGGTGCGGTCCTGCATCACGGCGCTGACCGTCGGATACGGATCGATGATGACCATCAGGTCCAGTTTTTCCATTGCCTCCTTCATCTGCGGGCCGCGCGTCTGGCTGTTGGGCGCATGCCCCCAGAACACCATGGCGCGAGGTTGTCCCGCTGGGCAATGTTGTTCTTGTCCTCCAGCACACCGTCGATCCAGCGCGACACCGGGATACCCTTGGCGTTCATCGGGTTGATCTCTGCAGTCTCATCGGCACCTTCTTCGCCGAAGAATTCGCCCGGACGCTCCTCCTTGTCGAAGCGGCCCGCCAGCCAGTCATAGTCGACATCCCACACCTCCGCCCAGTGTTTCCATGCGCCCTCCGACAGGCCGTAATAGCCCGGCAGCGTGTGGCTCAGTACGCCGAAATCGGTGGCGCCCTGAACATTATCGTGGCCACGGAAGATATTGGTGCCACCACCGGCAACGCCCATGTTGCCGAGCGCCAGCTGGAAGATGCAGTAGGCGCGGGTATTGTTGTTGCCGATGGTGTGCTGGGTGCCGCCCATGCACCAGATGAAGGTACCCGGCGATTGTTCGGCCATGATTTGCGCCGCGCGCTTGATGGTTTCTTCCGGCACCCCGGAGACGCGCTCAACTTCGTCCGGCGTCCATTTGGCGACTTCGGCACGGATCTCGTCCATGCCGTAGACACGCTGCTTGATAAATTCCTTGTCTTCCCAGCCATTCTCGAAAATATGCCAGAGCATGCCCCAGACCACCGGCACGTCGGTACCCGGGCGCAGGCGGATGTATAGGTCGGCGTGCGCCGCAGTGCGGGTGAAGCGCGGGTCGATGACGATCAGTGGCGCATGGTTGCGCTCCGTGGCACGAAAAATGTGCTGCAGCGACACCGGGTGCGCCTCGGCGGGATTACCGCCGATAATCAGGATCGCCTTGCTGTTGTGAATATCGTTGTAGGAGTTGGTCATGGCACCGTAGCCCCAGGTGTTGGCGACACCGGCAACCGTGGTGGAATGACAGATGCGCGCCTGGTGGTCGACGTTGTTGGTACCCCAGAAGGCAGCGAACTTGCGGAACAGGTAGGCCTGTTCGTTATTGTGCTTGGCGGAACCCAGCCAGTAGACGGAGTCCGGACCGGACTGCTCGCGGATCTGCAGCATCTGGTCGCCGATCTCGTTGATGGCCTGCTCCCAGGAAACCTTCTGTCCATTTGCCGTTGACCAGCTTGGTCGGGTATTTCAGTCGGCGTTCGCCGTGACCATGTTCGCGCACCGACGCGCCCTTGGCACAATGCGCACCGCGGTTGAAGGGATGATCGAAGGCCGGTTCCTGCCCGGTCCAGACACCGTTCTCGACCTCGGCATAAATGCCGCAACCGACCGAACAGTGGGTGCAGATGCTGCGTATCTGTGTGGGTTGCCTTCGTCGGTTGGCGGTCGATCAGTCGCTGCAGCCTTTTTCATCATCGACATGGACAGTGTGCCGGCAGCGGCTATACCGCCAGCGGTGATACCGGAACGCTTCAGAAAGGTGCGGCGGTCAATCGTGGCACCGAGCATGGCGGCGTTTAGGGGTGATGCGTCTGTACCCTGTTTCTTGACCAGCTTCATATCCAGCCTCCAGAAGTCTTTAATTCACAGCGTCTGTGCACTGCTGTTTCATACTTGTCCGGCAACCACGCAGACAGTGGCACCGGGTCAGGACCTGAGTACCCGGTAATAATCCTTGATGTGCTGGCGTTTCGTGATAACCCTTTGATGCGCGTTTTTCAGCCGTATCTGCCGCTACCTGTTCTTTCGTGTCGCGATCGACCAGTCCGGTTGCGGACACGGCGGTGAGTGCTGCAGTTCCACCGGCAACGGCAAAACTCTTGAGAAACATTCTGCGATCTGCGGTGAAACGCGTCTTGTCTTTTTTCATTACTCCTCCAACCGGAAATTGAAGTCATCAGCCGGGCTGATATAAAGTGGTTATACGCTTACGCTGGCATTGACAGATACTGCGATTCGACCTCCATAAACTGCTGCCCCAACTGTGCAACAGCCTTGTAAAAAACAGCAGACTCGGCCTCACGAAGGTCTGCGAAGAAATCCGTCATCCAGCTCGCGAGGTAAGTCCTGAAAAAATCCGACTGTTCCTCAAAGGATAGACCAGATTCTGAAATAATCATCCCCATGGTTTCACACAGGGCGGCAACATGGTCTTCCGACTCTGAAACACCCTCCTGCAGCTCGAAACCGAGCGCCTTCAGGTCATTTCTGAGCGAGGCTAACACCTTTTCCATAAGAAAACCATGGATATAGAATGAGGCATAGGGCACCAGCTCACCACGCCCCAGACCTATGAATAAATTGAAGAATTCATCACTCAGCTGCTCGGGGTCCGTTTGCCTGGCAGCTGCCTGCAGGGATCGCCAGATTTCCGTCATCGGTGTGGGTTCAGCATCGCTGGCATCGATCTCCTGCAGCATTTCCAGAATGGCGTCGTCCGGCGGGCCGGCCAGTAAAGCACCCAGCACAAGGTAGATTTCCGCACGCCCCGCATCAGCGGCGTCCACGGTCAAGGGCAGCTGTTCACTCATGACCTCCTCCCGTTGTTCGATGGATCAACCCTGACCTGCGCATCAGCGGCCCCGTCGCCATAGATATCCCGCACCCGGCAATCCTCGCACATCTTTATACGCTGCAGTGCCGCCCCCTTGAACAGGGCATGACCCTGCATCTTTCTTGTTATGTTTTCAATCACGCTGCGGGTGGCAAACGCTTTACCGCAGACAATACAAGGATAAGGTTCTTCTTCATACAGAATGCGGCGGGTATTGCGCGTCGGGAAGTCATAAAGATAACGCGGAGAGATGGCGATGGCATCTTCCGGACAGGTTCTGCAGCACAAGCCACACTGCACGCAATTGGCTTCGATAAAACCGAGCTGTGGCGTTTCATGACCGGCAGACAGGGCATTCGCCGGACATTGCGAAACACACGCCAGGCACAGGGTGCAGCGCGCCTGGTCGAGCAGTACCTCGCCAAAGGGCGCACCCGTGGGCAGTGTTACCAGTGGACGTTTCATCGCTGCCGCATCAAACAGGTGATCAACGGCGAGGCGGATAATGGTGCGTTTATCATCGAGACCGGCAAACCCTGCAGGCCCGGAATTGGACAGCAGCGGCAGGCCATTAATCGTGGTAACGAGATCGGTTCCCTGCTGCCGGGTATATAACAGCGCATCGGGAGAATAGCCCATGCCCGCCAGCAGAGCGTGTGCCGTACCCAGCTGCCTGCGGATTTCATTTTCCACCGCTTGCGGTGTCCTGGTGGTGCCCAGCAAGATGACAGCCGCGGCACCATAGGCGAGTGCTGACAACCAGGACTCCATCCCCACGCTGCCAGTTTCTTCAACTTCAACCGGCAGGATATGTTCAGGCAATTGTGCTGCCACAGTGGCCACCACCTCATGACCTGTCTCAACGTCGTGGAACAGCAGCACCGCATCACTTCCGCCGTTGTCACGATACGCCTTCAGCATCACACGCAGGCGATCCAGGCTGCCACCCAGACGCGGATAGCCATAGCTGATCGCCCCGCTTGGACAGGCCGTTGCACAACTACCCGCGCCCTGGCACAGGCCGGGATTCACCTCGATGCTGTTGCCCAGCGAAGTAATGGCACCTGCCGGGCAGGCTTCCAGACAACGGGTACAGGCGATCATGCCGCTACGGCCATGTGCGCAGATAGTGGCGTTGTAGTGAAAATACTGCGGCTTCTCAAACTCGCCGACCAGCTGTGGTATCTCATGCAGTGCCTGCTGTAGTGCCGCGGTATCGTCTCCCGGCGCGAAGTAACCGGGCGGCAGCAACTGAGTGTTGATAAAGGCAGGCATGGTCAGATCGAGCACCAGGTCAAACAGCTGACGACCGCGAGTGACCTCATTGATCACTGTGTCACTGTCTGCAGCCGCAAGCGTTAACCGAAAGGCACCGAGGTAACCGGCGAGGCTCGCGACCCCTGCCTGCAGCACCGTCAAGCAATTCTCATCGCGTCTTTTGACCCCGGCGGACGCTGCGTCAGGACCGGTGATAACCACTATCGGGCTGATACCTTGCAACTGACTGCAACGTAGCGCGGCTGCCAGTGCCTGCGGTTCATCACCCAGTATCAGGAGTGTTCCGGCAGATACATAGGGAACGATGCCGGCAGGTACCGTTTCGCAAGCTGCTGCCGCGGAGAGTGCCGCTGCACGTGCCTGTCCGTTCATTGTCGCTGAACAAAGATTCAACAAAGTAGATGATGCCTCATTACTGTTGCACTACAAGAATAAAATACTTAATGAACCTCTGCTTAATTCCTTTATCGTCATCCGGCATGTGCCAGGGTGACGACTTACCCAGAGCAACCTTAAGTTCTGCATGATGTTGGGCACGCTACGCTTTGCCCAAGCTACGGCATATTTATACCGTTTCCCCGGAATCATCGTCCATGTCTTCGGGATCTTCTGTAACGTCCACTGCAGGCAACACCGGCTGTTGTTGTGCTGCAGACTTTTCCTCATCGTCCAGGATATTCTCTGCCTCCAGCCCCCGCTTCAGCATGCGTTTCATTTCCTGCGTAACAACATTGCCCAGCCCGGCAAATCGAGTGTAATCCTCGTCATAATCATTCAGGCCATCGGTTACATTAAAGGCGGGCAAATGAAACAGCTTGCGCAAGGCTTGTGTACGCAATTGCTCACTCACACCGGGCGACATGAACAGCGAAAAATCACTGTCACCATCGAGCGAATCAAGTGGTGGCATATCGACATCCGTCAGTTGCTGTGCCGAAGCAGTATCAACCCCCGTACTTGTCTCCTGTTGAGCACTGTCTGCAGGAAGTGTAGCCGGTGGTGTGTCCAGCGACTTGTCCCTGTGATCAGCGAGCTTGCGCCGCGACCATCGATCGAGAAAGTCTTTGCTGTCACCGACTGGCTTATCCTCAGCTTCGCCCACGATCGTTCTCCTTCCAGTCATCACGTTTACGTTTCTTGCGTTTCTCGGGCACGTAGTTTACCAGCACATACTGTTCCAGCCACCGATACACATCTGCCGGCATCGCTGCGCGTTCTACCCGCTGGTCGGTTTCCATGTAGGACGCGGCTTCACCATAACTCAATGTGACAATGGCAGGTTGCAGTGTTTCGTCCTGCGCTTCGTTGCAGACAACAAAGACACCGGGATTATCACTCATCAGGTTGCAGTAGTAGCTTTCAGCATCATCCGCATGCAGCTCGATACTCAAACCACTCCACAGGTACTGTCGCGCATCATCACTTGAATGAATCAACTCGCAGCGAACGCCTGCCTCGGCGGACCGCTTGCCGGCCACTACGCCGGTGACGGTCCAGCACCCGTCTACCCAGCGATTGTTATGGATGACCTGGTACTCGACGAGCACGGCGACCGGGTATTGCCCGGGTACAGTTGTTGCGAGTGACTCTGACATACGGGAACCTGTGCGACGGCGCGGTGGTCTTCACTGAAGAATACCCATAGTATAGACATGAAAGTCGCGGGTACAACGGAAGCAGGCATGTCGAACACAAAAGCAGGATATCGTCCGCAGATCACACAGGCAGGTCTGTCACCGACACATCCGGTCAGCGCCGTCGATGAATACAACGTATCCCGGCAGGTCGAGGTACCGGGTGAATCACCACTGACCCTGTACGTCGACGAACGCGAAATCGTCACCCTGATGACCATCGGCGCCCACCCGGAAGCACTGGCACTCGGCTACCTGCGCAACCAGCGCTTTGTCGAGCGGCTTGAACAAATCAAGTCGGTCAGCGTCGACCACCGAACCGAGTCCGTGCAGGTAACTACCTGGGACGGCATCGAAGGCTGGGACGATAAACTGAAAAAACGCACCGTGACCACGGGCTGTGGACAGGGCACGGTATTCAGTTGCACGCTGGATAATCTGTACACCATACGCCTGCCCGAAACCCGCGTGCATCAGTCAACGATTTATGAACTGCTCGACAATATTTCCGATTGCAATAACATCTACCGGCGATCCGGTGCTGTGCATGGCTGTGCGCTGTGCGCGGGATCCGAGAGTCTGATATATACCGAGGATGTCGGCCGTCACAATGCGGCCGACGCGATATCCGGGTACATGTGGCTGGATGATATCAGCGGGACTGACAAGATTTTCTACACCACCGGCCGCCTGACCTCGGAGATCGTGATGAAGACCGCTCACATGGGTATTGCCGTGTTACTGTCACGCTCCGGGGTCACGCACATGGGCCTGGAACTGGCACAGGAACTCTGCATGACCATGATCGCCCGAGCCAAGGGCAAGCATTTCCTGGTCTACAACGGTGCCGAAAATATCAGCTTTGATGCACAACCCGAAAAACACCCGCCGCGCCCAAAACGGGAATAGCTATTCCAGTGTCATCGTTTCATCCAGCGTGTGCACCAGGCCAATAGCAGGCATCTCCAGCCTGACAGAGACACTGAGTTGCTCATTACCGGATAGCGAGCCGCTGTCGAACGCGGCCTGCAGCGCCTTCTCGATTGCCCGCTGTGAGGTAATACCAACCTTTTTCAGGACCTTTCTGATTTCCATGTTGATGGCATCTTCATTCATCACCGGTCTCCTTGCGACTGTCTGACTATATCATGATAGCCCATGCCGACTGGCCCTTCGGCCCTGACCTGCCGGGTCTGGGTGGCATGGCTAGCAAGAAGCATGCCCTGTATCACGCATCATGAATAAGGCAAACGTCCAGCCACCTTCCTGATGTTCCGAGTATTGCATGACGTAACCGCCCTCATATTCACGGTGCTCCAGCATCGCAGAACACAGCTCGTCATAGAGCAGCTGTTCTCTCTCAATGCAGACCTTGATTACACGGGGATTCATTTGCCGGGATGTTATCAGCCAGCGAGGTATAGCTGTATATCCATACAGTATTATTATTCGTCAATATTTTGACTTTCGGCAGCGGTTCATTCATTTACCTTCCATCGAATGGAATCTTGCCAGGATTCTTACAGCGTTGGTAATTGCAGCCGATATCAGGAATTAAACATGGCTGCTACACAGAAGGTAATCATGCAAGCAAAATATCTAATCGCTTTGTTACTGTCTATCGGGATTGCTGTCGATGCTCAGGGTGGCACTAGTGTTGCTGCAGAGCCTCGTTTTGTCGGATTTTCCAACGCGTCCGTTCAGGGAGATGCTGGCCTTGCCGGTATGCATGGCGCATGCGCTGAAACATTTGGCGCAGGCGCGCGCATGTGCCTGGAAATTGAAGTCTTCAAAACACCCGATCTGCAGCCAATACCCTCCGTGCCAAGTGGCTGGATTCAGCCTTATCAGAATCAGTCATTAGGAGTAGACACGTGCGAAAGCTGGTCATCAATCGGCAATGGTTTAAACGGCACTGTATTGAGTGGTGAGCGAATGCAATTCGCTGGAATGTATTACATTACCTATCCTGAAGGGTGGCGAACAGAAACGCTTGCCTCTTGCAGCGATTTACGCCCCGTGGCCTGCTGCCAGTAACCATCGAAACAATCAAACAACGACAGCCTTTTGGTCGCCTACAATATGCCATCCGCTGATGTTTTAAGCCTGCCCGTTATATCCCGGATTCACAGAAGTGTACGCTTATAGTTTGTTCTGATCTGTTGATCGCTGCATGGGTGGGACTGTTGGCGAACCGTGTTCTTGTAAAGCCTTTATCAGAAATTCAGGTATTGTAATGGTGATCGCTTCAATGAGCGCCAGTACCAGTGCAGCCACCCCGACAAATATCGTGATCATCGCCATGAGCATCAACAATCCACTCATGACGCCCTCCCGACTGCATCCAGAGCCTGCAAGGCATCGCTACCACTCTTGCCGGTTTGTTGCATGTACATAAGCATCGCACCATAGCTGTCATCGCTATTATTCAGGAGAACCTTCATGGAGCGGGCACCATCCCGGTCTACTTCATCTTTTTCCCACTGTTTATTGATATGACTAATCTTGGCATCACCCGAATCCGCAGGATTAGCTTCAGTTGCCATAGTGCTTTCTGCATATTTGTCTTCATCAAAACGCAACGACCACAACACCTTCCCCAGAGATTCATTCGTTACCCGCAATAAATTCTCGCAGTCTGCCCTGGTGATCGCTGAATGGCTGCCCTCTGCGAGCATAGCGATAATCCTATTCAATAACTGCGTATGTTCCAGGGAATACTGCTGTATCAAGTCAGGGTTGGTATTCTTATCCAGCTTTTCTCCGAGACCACGCAATCGCTGGTCTTGAGTAAACATGTACTCCTGCAGGTTTATTTCTTTGGGCATCTCGCTCAGCATAACTTTGATTGTGCCCAGCTCTTCATCAATGCGAGAAATATGTGGAATGTAGCGACGTACCATAAGCCAGCCGATACCAATGACGATTATCAGTAACGACAAGCCAACCAAGAAAATTATTGAGTCCATCATAATGCACCCCTCCGGTTATTATGATTATGCAAACATCTTGGAAAAAATGCGGTAGCCAAAAATGGGGATGAGCCGGGCTGCCGCTGATTAGCAAGGAGACCAATCTACAGTCTCGGGCGGATGCTAGCCTGATGACGGATCATATCAACATAGGGTTTTGGTAGAAAATGGGTCATAGACCTGCCGCCTGGGCTGCCAATGGTCTGTGATCCAGACTATCGGGCGGGCATGAAACCGATTCATGTGGCGAGGCTTTATCAGGCGCAAAAAAAACGACGATCAACGATTAAACGTGGATCGCCGCTCGGTGACTCGAAAGCCACCGCGTTGCTTTTTTCATAGCTTCCGAAAAAGCCACATAAAAACATTATTATTGACATGGGTAAAAAATACATAGCGATCTGGGTTAAACATGCATCAATGCATGACACCAGAATCAGAAAATTCATGCCTTGTCTGCAGTGCCTGGGAAACACCTGAAAACGGTATATCAGCAAACGCTAAACATGCAATTTCTCCGGGTGGGCAGGCGGCACGGACGCAGGGGGGCCGGGATATTCCAAAATCGTTCACGCGATGGCAACTCACTAACATCCAATGACCTGTCCTTCGCTGTATCGCCTCCCCATGTCCACCCGCTACTCTGAAAGCAGACTTTTTTAAGGTCACCCTGGTCGTCAAAGTGTGGAACAGGTCACGTCGGCGAAATTTCTAATTTGTAAGTGTTGTGTATAGTGAGTTCGGGTAGCGTGAGCACTCACACATCAAGCACTGATAACGGCCGGCAGAAACGACTAGTGGATTATTCGGGGACCATCATGAATAAACCACAACTGCCGGGTTTGATCGGTATGGCAAGACGTAAAAAGCGGTTTAATGAATTTCTACGCCTTTGCGGTGGCCTTTGCATCTACAGGGAAACAACAGTGAGGACTCGACCAATGTTAGCTACGCCAATGATTACGAAGACAATTACAGCGGGTATATCGCTCCTGCTTATGTTACTCCTGTTGCTGCCTCTGGCGATTGCATGGGCAGTGCTGGTGCTGGCGGCAGTCACAGTGTACTGGGCTTTTCCATCGGGAAGACAGATATTGATGGAAATTTTAACGCCAGAATTTACGCGCAACGGCTATGGTCAATGGGCCGACAGAAAACTGTCGAACCGGAACTATAGACTTCACGGTAGCAGCTGTACCAGCCGCGGTGTGGTTGTTTAGTTGTGATCCGGTCTGTTTGTTTTGGAATTGTAACGCGCAAGCAAGCACAAGCAACATCGACTAATCAACAGCAACGGCCCCTGATGGGGCCGTTCTCATGTGCGCCCAGCATGGGCGCGATTCTGGAGGTGGAAGTCCTCCCGTGAGTTGACCACAGCGAACGAAGTGAAGCGCAACTGCATGAGGGTGACCGATTGTGGGGAGGAAGCGTGGAGCGAAGCCGTGAGCCGATGGACAAGAACCGGATACGAGGCGGTGCCGAGCAGGGTGAGCGGGCATGAAATCGCGAAGCTCTTGTGGTCAAGGCTCAGGCGGCGTAAATCCGGCGGTTGTGCGGTGAAGGATCGCGTTCTTACCTGGGGAGATCTCGCCTTGTGCCTGAAAGGGCGACGGTGATGAACCGGAGCGAGAAGTCAGCAGAGGTCATAGTAGCCGCAAGGCGAAGGACCGAACGAGAAGGAGAGTCGACTGTCATGTCGCTTGGCACTGCAAGGCATCAGAAGCCCGGGCAACCGGGGCGAACTGCCGAGGGGGAAGGTGAAGCCCGACCCGAAGCATTTCGTGATGAAGCAGGGCTGGCGCGGCATGAATCGCAAGGCTCGGGGCGAGCTGACCTGCTTGGGCAGGTGCTCGCGAGAGGGAACCTGGTCGTGGCATGGAAACGTGTCAAGGCCAATCGCGGCAGTGCGGGGGTAGATGGACTGACGATCCAGGCCACGGCCGAGTACCTCAAGACCCACTGGTCCCAGATCAAGGAGGCGCTGCAAAATGGCAGCTACCGGCCTCAGCCGGTGCGCCGCGTGCAGATACCCAAGTCTGGGGGCGGTATGAGGGAGCTGGGGATACCGACCGTGACGGATCGATTGATTCAGCAAGCCCTGCTGCAAGTCCTGCAGCCATTGATTGATCCGACGTTTTCCAACCATAGCTATGGCTTCCGACCGGGCCGACGGGCGCATGACGCTGTGCTGACTGCGCAGCATTATGTTCAAGAAGGTTATCGGGTGGTGGTCGATGTGGATCTGGAGAAGTTCTTCGACCGGGTCAATCACGACGTGCTCATGGATCGGCTGGCGAGACGTATCGACGATAAGGCCGTACTGCGGCTGATACGGCGATATCTCAACGCGGGTGTCATGGATAACGGTGTGGTCATGGAGCGGTACGAGGGTACGCCGCAAGGCGGGCCACTTTCGCCGCTACTGGCCAATGTGTTGCTGGACGAGGTGGATCAGGAACTGGAGCGACGGGGCCATCGGTTCGTGCGCTACGCCGATGACTGCAATGTGTATGTGCGCAGTCAGAAGGCCGGCGAGCGAGTCCTCAATGGTTTGCGCAAGCTCTACAACCGGCTCCATCTGAAGGTAAACGAAGCTAAAAGCGCGGTGGCCAGCGCCTATGGCCGTGCCTTTCTCGGCTACGAGTTGTGGTGTTCGGGCGGGGACATGGTCAAGCGGGGTGTTGCGCATAAGGCAACGGTCGCCTTCAAACGGCGCATCCGGCAGATTACCCGCCGGACGTGCGGGCGTAACCTGAGCGAGGTAGCGGAGGAACTGCGACGATATGTGCCGGGCTGGAATGGTTATTTCAAGCTGGCACAGACACCAAAGGTCTTTCGCGAACTGGACGAATGGTTGCGACACCGTCTGCGTGCCTTGCAGCTCAAACACTGGCGCCGCGGAACGACGGTTTATCGGGAGTTACGGGCCTTGGGTGCGAGTTCGGATCAAGCGGCACGAGTGGCGGGTAATGCCCGCCGCTGGTGGCGTACCAGCTGCTTGCTGCTGAACTGGCTCATGCCTATTGCCTACTTCGATCGTCTCGGTGTTCCCCGACTCTCATGACCTCAACTTCTCGAACCGCCCGGTGCGGACCCGCATGCCGGGTGGTGTGGGAGGGGCTCGGTCAGGTATCCTGACCGCCCCTATCCCGATTAGCTGATACGCCACAACAAGAATGGACGCCGGCGGCGTGCGGGCAGGCCAACCAACAAGGCAACCATCAGCAGATGGATTCACCAACACTCGCACTCTGTCTAACCTGACCCGGGACAATCCGCCGTCCTTCCATGAGATCGACCGCTGCCCGGCCGCCTCGACACGAACCAGGGTACCGACACCCGGTCTATAATACTTGTCCACAAGAGCACACAGACAACAGAGCTGTACGTCGATGCAAGAAGCTCTGATTGGATATCTGTGGAAAAGTGTCCAGAATACGATTACCCATATACAATCAGAGGCTTACAAAAATGCCTGCTAACACACCTGTAGACGACATCACTGCTGTCATCCTCGCGGGAGGCAAGGCACGTCGTATGGACGGGGAAGACAAGGGCCTGATAAACCTGAATGGCCGCACCCTGATCGATTACATCATCAGCGCGTTGCGGCCACAGGCTGGCGATATTCTTATCAATGCCAACCGCAACCGGCAGCAATACAGCCGTTACGGTCTACCGGTAGTGGCCGATATGCTCGGTGATTATTTCGGGCCATTGGTCGGCATGGCGACGGGTATGCATAGCACCGACAAGCCGTATATCGTGACGGTACCCTGTGATTCGCCCTTTATTCCCGACATGCTGGTGGAAACCCTGTACCAGGCCCTGTACGACGCCCAGGCGGCTATCAGCGTCGCGCATGATGGTACACGCTTGCAACCGGTATTTGCGCTGCTGCGCTGCGAACTGCTCACCGACCTGCTGTCCTACCTGAATACGGGTGGTCGCAAGATCGACACCTGGTACGAACGCCAGCCTCTCGCTATCGCCGATTTCTCGAATTTACCGGAGACCTTTTTGAATCTGAACACCCCGGAAGATAAACTGGCGCTGGAAAGCCAAATTGCCGGCCAGTAGCCCTGCAATACATCAACATGGGCTACACTGGGGATTACAATCAAGGAAACATCTGATTAATTCGTCATTCCGGACCGCCCTTTGGGCGTTGAATGCGCTGCGCGCTTGTCCCGTCTTCGAGGGAATGACGAAAAACAGTACTTATCAGAGTCTCCTTGAGGACTGAATCACTGGCAAGCCAGCCTTTGATAATGCAGGGTAGATTCACAGCGTGCAGGAGCAGTAGTCTCGAATACCATGAGCACCCGTCTGATTGATCCGTATGGCCGCACCGTTGTGTACCTTCGGTTGTCGGTGACTGACCGCTGTGACCTGCGCTGCTTTTACTGCCTGCCGGGTGACTACCGCGGCTTCAGCGAACCGCAAGAGTGGCTGACCTTTGATGAAATAGAGCGCGTGATTCGAGCCTATGCCTCACTGGGTGTACAGCGGGTACGGATTACCGGTGGTGAACCGCTGGTGCGCAAGAACCTGCCGGCGCTGGTCACACGACTCTCCGGCATCCCAGGCATTGAGGATCTGTCCCTCAGTACCAATGCTGTGCGTCTGTCACGCCATGCAACCGCCCTGAAGGCAGCCGGTATCAGCCGCATCAATGTCAGCCTCGATTCCCTGCGCGCCGATCGTTTCAAGGACATCACCCGGGGGAATCTTGATAAGGTCATTGATGGCCTGATGAGTGCCAGACAGGCGGGGTTCACGCCGATCAAGATCAACATGGTTATCATGAAGGGCATCAACGATGACGAGATCGAGGACATGATCGAGTTTTGCATCGAGCATGACTTCGCCTTGCGTTTCATCGAGACCATGCCCGTGGGGAATACCGGACGCGACGCCAGTTCACATTACCTCAGCTTGCAGGATGTAGAAAGCAGGCTGGCCGAACGTTACGAACTGATCCCCGGCGTCATGCCCGGTGGCGGACCGGCTCGTTATGTACAA
This sequence comes from uncultured Gammaproteobacteria bacterium, assembly GCA_963753755.1. Classification (GTDB taxonomy): domain Bacteria; phylum Pseudomonadota; class Gammaproteobacteria; order UBA9214; family UBA9214; genus UBA9214. Next base: position 109,052 of record CAVWDM010000005.1, on the reverse strand, counting down.
GTTGCCGGCACCGAATTGCGCATCGGTTTTATTACACCGATCTCGCAACACTTCTGCGAAACCTGCAACCGGGTGCGGCTGGCCGTCGACGGCACCCTGTACCTGTGCCTGGGTCAGGAACACAAGTTTGAATTCCGGCCACTGTTGCGAGCCGGTATCAGCGACAGCGAACTGCAGGACGCGGCACGCGCCGCCATTGCACTGAAACCGGAGCGTCACGAGTTTCGTGAAAAGCCACAACAGGTGGTGCGCTTCATGTCCAGGACCGGCGGCTAACCCGGCAACGGCACGATATGCTTCAACTGCGCTACTTTGCCAGCCTGCGTGAGTCACTGGGCATTGGAGACGAACAGGTCGAGCTGCCAGACGGTGTTCATGATCTCCCCGGCCTGACCCGCTGGCTGCAGGACCGTGATAAAACCTGGGCAAGTGCCCTTGCAGACAGCCGTCTGCATGTCGCCATTAACCAGGAGATCGTCAAGGCGGATGCCACCATCAGGGATGGTGACGAAATCGCCTGGTTCCCGCCGGTCACCGGTGGCTAGTAAATGATCAGCGTGCAGACAGAAGACTTTGATACAGGCGCGGAGCTTGAGCGACTGCACAGCAGTAACAAGGGACAAGCCGGTGCCGTGGTCAGTTTTACCGGGCTGGTTCGTAATCTGAACGCAGGCGACACGGTGACGCAAATGACGCTGGAACATTACCCCGGCATGACCGAGAAAGCCCTGGCAAACATTGAACAAGCGGCCAATGAGCGCTGGGACCTGACAGCAACACTGATTATCCATCGGGTCGGGCCATTGTCACCGAATGACAATATCGTTCTAGTCGCCGCTGCCAGCCGCCATCGCGAGCAGGCATTTCGTGCCTGTGAGTACATGATTGACACTCTCAAGACCATGGCACCGTTCTGGAAGAAAGAAACCCTGTCTGACCGCACACGCTGGGTAGAGCAGGAAACTTCCGCATAGACAAAGCGGATGCGCTGCAGCGGTGTATTGATAATCAGCGTCTTCTGGAGCGCGCCACGTGTATGGCGCGATTGTCGATTGCCAGTGCCGCCTCGTGCAGGGCCTCTGATAATGTCGGATGTGCAAATACAGTCCGCGCGATATCCTCACTACTGGCATCGAACTCCATGGCCGTGACTGCCTGGGCAATCAATTCCGATGCCGATGCACCGAGGATATGCACACCCAGCACACAGTCTGTTGCCGCATCACTCAGTATCTTCACCATGCCGTCAGTTTCATGCATCGCGCGCGCGCGACCGCTGGCCGCGAACGGGAACAGCCCCGTTCGATAGTCTGTGCCGGCTTGCTTCACTGCCTCCTCGGTCTTGCCAACCCAGGCAATCTCGGGATGTGTATAAACCACGGAGGCAATCGTTTCATAGCGCACTTCGCTGTGCTGACCCGCGATGCGCTCGGCAATGGCAACGCCCTCTTCAGAGCCCTTGTGTGCCAGCATGGGACCGCGCACGGCATCACCAATAGCATAGACTCCGGGCGCACTGGTACAGCAGTCCTCGTCAACATGAATATAGCCACCCTCATCCAGTAACAACTCGGCTTCCGCTGTTGCCAGGCCCTCCGTACACGGTTGCCGACCAACAGCAACAATCAGGCAATCAACCGTTACTGATTTTTCTGCTTCGGAACTTGCATAGGTAATCTGCACACCCTCATCGGTGACGGCGGTAGACCTGACGCAGGCACCCAGATGTATATCCAGTCCCTGCTTCTGGAACAGTCTCATGGCCGACTTCGCAATTTGCTGGTCTGCCATCGACAGGAATACATCCTGGGCTTCCAGCAGTATCACCTCCGAGCCCAGCCTCCGCCAGACACTGCCCAGTTCCAGCCCGATAACACCGGCACCGATAATACCCAGGCGCTTCGGCACCTGTGTCCAGTTCAATGCACCTTCTGAATCAACCACCTTGTCATTATCCAGTGGTGCCACTGCAAGCTGTACCGGTACAGATCCCGGCGCGAGAATGACATGTCCGGCCGCAATTGTCAGTTGCCCACCATTGTGCAGGTCGACCAGAACCTGACGGTCAGGCAGCAACTGTCCGCGCCCCTGGATCCACTCGACGCCATTTGATTTGAACAACGCGGCAATACCACGCGTCAGTTCACTGACAATCGCATTCTTGTTTTCGACCATGGTGGCCACATCGAGCGTCGCCCCCTCGACAGAAATACCGTGGCTAGCCGCGTCCTGCTGCATTCGCTCATAAAACTGCGAACTCTCGAGCAGTGCCTTTGAGGGAATACAACCCGCATTCAGACAGGTACCGCCAGGCACCGGTTGACCATCCTTGCCCAGCCACTTGTCCACACAGGCGGTTTTCATGCCCAGTTGCGCACAGCGTATCGCCGCGACATACCCGGCCGGACCGGCACCGATAATGATTACGTCGTAGTTATTTTTCATAGCTCAAAATAGTAGCAGGCGTGGATCGCATCCACGAACCGGGGTGCTGCAAAATAGCGGATGCGGTCCGCTCCAACAAATGTAATTTCTTTGTCGAATGGCAACACTCACAGATCAAGCAACATGCTGGCCGGATCTTCCAGCAGGTCGATAATGGTCTTGAGAAAGGTCACCGCACTCTTGCCGTCGACTATTCGGTGATCGTAGGTCAGTGCCAGGTACATGACGGGGCGTACCACGACCTCACCATTTTCGACCACGGCACGGTCCTGAATCTTGTGCATGCCGAGAATGGCGCTTTGCGGCGGATTCAGAATTGGTGTCGACAGCATGGAACCGAACACGCCGCCGTTGGTGATGGAAAAGGTACCCCCGGTAATATCATTCATGGACAGCTTGCCGTCACGCCCCTTGTTTGCAAACTCGAGTATGTCTGCTTCGATCTCGGCAAGACTCATGTATTCGGCATTGCGCAGGATCGGTACCACCAGTCCGCGGTCGGTACTGATGGCCACGCCAATGTCACAGAAACCGTGATAGACAATGTCGTCACCATCGATGGACGCATTGATATCCGGATGACGCTTCAGCGCCTCGGCAGCGGCACGCACGAAGAAAGACATGTAGCCAAGCCGTACGCCATGTTTCTGCTCGAATGACTCACGGTGCTTTTCACGCAGCGTCTTGACTGGCTGCATGTTGATCTCGTTGAATGTCGTCAGCATGGCGGTGGTTTGTGTTGCCTGCAACAGGCGTTCGGCCACCCGCGCCCGTAAACGGGACATTGGTACACGCTTCTGTGGACGGTCTTCCTCAACCTCGGGCAGGCCGGGTGTCGGTGCAACCGGCTGCGCGGTTTCTTCGCTGATGTCCGGCTGCTGCCTGGCCATGACCGGACCAGGCTGTTGTGATTCGACATGTGCCAGTACATCACCCTTGGTCACCTGGCCACGCCTGCCGCTCGCGCTGATCTGCCCGGTAGTCAGTTCATGCTCCGCGATCAGTTTGCGTGCCGCCGGCCCCGGCTTTTTCTGTTCCCTGACACGAGCGACCGGTGGGACTTCCCGTGGTGCACGGTCAGCAACAATAGGGGTCGGGCGCTGCGAACCATTTGCACCGATGAGACCAATGACCTGGTCGGCCAGCACCAGGTCTCCGTCGGCGACCAGGATCTTTTCCAGCACACCGTCTTCAGGAGCAGGCACTTCCAGTACCACCTTGTCTGTTTCGATATCGACCAGCGCCTCGTCGCGCCGGATCACGTCACCCGGCTGTTTATGCCAGCAGGCCACCACACCGTCACTGACGGATTCCGGAAGGGCGGGTACTTTTACCTCAATCGTCATATCGTCTCCAGACCCAGCGCCTTGTCCACAAGCGTCGCCTGCTGCTGCACATGCAGCCTGGCATAACCTACCGCGGGGGCGGACATTGCCTCGCGACCAGTATAGATAAGTTTGTTTTCGTCACCAATGAGTTCTTCGAATTTGTGGCGCATGGCATACCATGCGCCCTGGTTGCGCGGTTCTTCCTGACACCATATAAATTCCCTGACAGCAGGATAGCGCGCCAGCTCCGTGCGCAACAGTCGCCAGGGAAAGGGGTACAGTTGCTCGATACGGACCAGAGCCACATGGGCAAGCCCGGTTGCCTGCCTGCGCGCCAGCAGATCGTAGTACACCCGGCCGCTGCACAGTACCAGCCGGGTGATCTTGCGGCTTTTGTCGAGCAGTCGCTCACCGATGACAGGCGCAAAATGCCCCCGTGCCAGATCGTGCATGGTGGAGATCGCCTGCTTGTGTCGCAGCAGGCTTTTCGGCGACATGACAATCAGTGGCCGCCGCACCCTGCGTATCACCTGCCGGCGTAGCATGTGGAAGAACTGTGACGGCGTGGTCGGGTTGCACACCTGGATATTGTGATCGACACACAATTGCAGAAAACGTTCCAGTCGTGCCGAGGAATGTTCCGGGCCCTGACCCTCATAGCCATGCGGCAACAACAGCGTGAGCCCGCACAAACGTCCCCACTTGGCCTCACCGGAGGTAATAAACTGATCGATAACGACCTGTGCGACATTGGCGAAGTCACCGTATTGCGCTTCCCATATACACAGCGTTTCCGGATCGGTGGTTGCATAACCGTATTCAAATGCAAGCACGGCTTCCTCTGAAAGTAACGAGTCAATCACCAGGAAACGTGGCTGCTCATCGGCTATATGTTGCAGCGGCACATGGATATCACCGCTCTTCTGGTCATGCAGCACCGCGTGGCGGTGAAAAAATGTGCCGCGCTCGCTGTCCTGCCCGGATATTCGAATCGGGTATCCCTCGTACAGCAGGCTGGCGTGCGCCAGCGCCTCTGCAAACCCCCAGTCGACCGGCATGGCACCAGCTGCCATCTTGCGGCGGTCCTCGATCACCCTGGCGACACGTGGATGCAGTTCAAACCCTGTCGGAATTTGCTGCAGTCGTGCGGCAAGCATCTCAAGAGTCTCGATGCTGACCGTGGTGTTGCACGGTACATCCCAGTTGTAACCCAGGTAGGATTTCCAGTTAACAGCAACCTTGGCATCGATTGGCTGGTGCAACAGGACGGCAGGCGTAACACTCTTGCCGGCATCCAGTTGATCGCGATAATCCAGGGCCATCTGTTCGGCATCCTGCTGCGTGATAATATCCATGTCAGCAAGGCGTTGCATGTACAAACTGCGTGTCGTTGGCAGGCTGCGAATTTCGCGATACATCAGCGGCTGGGTTGCCGCGGGTTCATCCGCCTCGTTGTGACCGTGACGCCGGTAGCATACGAGGTCGATAACCACATCCTTTCTGAATTGCATGCGGTAATCCAGTGCCACCCGGGTAATAAACAGCACCGCCTCGGGATCGTCGCCGTTGACATGAAAAATCGGTGCGTTCACCATCTTCGCCACGTCAGTGCAATACAGCGTTGACCTTGCATCCTTGACATGACTCGTTGTGAAACCAATCTGGTTATTCACCACGATGTGCACGGTACCTGAGGTGGTAAAACCGCGCAGCCCGGACATGTTGAAGGTCTCCATTACCACGCCCTGACCAGCAAAAGCGGAATCGCCATGAATAACGACCGGCATGACATTGTTACCCGGTTGATCCCGGTAGCGTTGCTGACGCGCACGCACTGAACCGTGTACCACGGGCGAAACAATTTCGAGGTGTGAAGGATTGAAGGCCAGCGCCAGATGAACCAGTCCGCCGCTTGTGCGAATATTCGATGAAAAACCCTGGTGATACTTCACGTCACCGGAGGCATGAATCCGGTCATGCACATCCTCAAACTCGGAAAACAGTTCTGAAGGCAACTTGCCGAGGATGTTGACTAGCACATTGAGGCGACCACGATGTGACATCCCCATCACGATTTCCTTCACTCCCTGTGCTCCAGCACGTTCGACAAGCTCACCCATCAACGCGATCAGGCCTTCGCCGCCTTCCAGCGAAAAGCGCTTTTGACCCACATAGCGCGAATGCAGGTAACGCTCAATGCCTTCTGCCGCAGTCAAACGCTGCAGCAACCAGCGCCGCTCGTCATGTGACAGTTGTGGATGTGACTGCACACTTTCCAGATGCTGCTGCAGCCAGCGTTTTTCATCCGTCTCGGTAATGTGCATGTATTCGGCACCCACGGTCTCGCAGTAGGTACGATTCAATGCATACAGAATTTCCTCGAGGGTGGCCTCTTCAGGACCCACCAGCGAACCGGTCTGAAAAACACGATCAAGGTCCGCCTCGGAAAGCTCGTAATAATCGAGATCAAGCTCGGGAATCCTTTCCGGATCAACACGGCGCAGCGGATCGGTATGCGCATGCTGGTGCCCACGAAAGCGGTAGGCATTGATTAACTGCAGAACGCGTACCTGCTTGCGCTCCTGGTCAAGGCGAGCACCCGTCAGGCGTGCGATACGGTGGCCACGCAAGCGACCGGTGACCCGGGAGAATTCCTCGCGCAGGTCCGAGTGGAAAAAATCACCGCTGTCCTGCCCGTTGACCCGGGGAAGGCCCGCAAAGTAGTCGCGCCAGTGTTCGTCAATGCTGTCCGGGTCACGCAACCAGGATTCATACAACGCCTCAAGATAGGCGCCGTTGCCACCATCGAGCAGCGATGTCTGTTGCAATGCTTTCATCCATTGCTTGCTCATGACTCGGTGGCTCCTGCCAGTCAGAGAATCACATATTGATGAGGGTCAGCTGTCCCCGCATACTTATATAACAAAGACTATCGTGATCTCCACTGGTTTCTTTAGATAGCGTAATTCAAAAGGTCGCCATGCACACTTCCAACCCGTCGACCGTCACAGCCCGCTGACCGCAGCGTGGCGTGGCGTGGCGGACAGCTACGCGACACTTTCCACATCAAAATCACCCCTGAATTGCTGAATAATACAGCGTCAGTGCCGATAGCTTTGAAGATTGCAGCAGCACCACCTTCAAGGCATCTGCGGCACCGATAACCCCAACGGCTCAAACGGATTTATACATCTTATTCATGGAGTTATGTCATTGCATAGGTTGACAAGCGAACATCCGTCCGGAACTTGTATCGAATGCTGAACATCCCGCTGTCACTTAGACTGACAATCGGTCTGGTCGTCCTGATGATCTGTTCGGTGCTACTCGCTGAAGCTCTCCATCTACACCTGGAACATATGGCGGGCATGATCACGATCATCACCGTTATCGGTGTTGCCATTGGACTGCTCATCATATCCAGAAGCCACAATCACATCGATCTGGCCGCAATCGCTCCCACGCTACTCAAATCCACACTCGATGCACTTACCGAAGGTGTTGTCCTGACCGATAAAAAGGAACGAATTATCATTGCAAACTCGGCTTTCGCCGAGATCATTGGTACCACACCCCAGAAACTTAAGGGGACAAACCTCTCCAGCCTTGGATGGAATCACGTCAACAGTTATAACCATGAATCACCCTGGACGGTTTCCATCAAGAAAGGCATTCAGGTTACCGAGCAGCAAATGTACATGGTTAACCGTGATGGCGAAAAAAAGCTGTATGTCGTTGATTGCGCACCCGCCATGAATAGCCGCGGAAATCGCAGCGGCGTCATGGTCACCTTCGATGATGTCACCAGTCGCGAGGCGAAAAATGACCAGCTTGAAGGGATGCTCGGCATGCTCAAGAAATCGCGTGATGAAATCAGGCGCCAGAACGAAGTACTGCAGATACTGGCCACGCGTGACTCATTAACCAATTGCCTGAATCGCCGTTCATTTTATGAAAAATATGAAACCGTGTTCAGGGTGGCACAACGTGCCGAGCATCCGCTCGCCTGTATCATGACTGACATCGATCTGTTCAAGTCCATCAATGACCGCCATGGTCACATGCAGGGTGACAATGTCATTGTCAGTGTAGCCGACACACTCCACCAGTCATTGCGCTCGACGGATACAGTGTGCCGCTACGGAGGCGAGGAATTTTGCATCATACTGCCCGGTATTGATCTTTCACAAGCCATCGAAATGTCGGATCGTGCCCGCGAGAAAATTGCAAAACTCACCCTTACTGACGACCCTGACGGTAAACCCATTTCCATCACATCGAGTTTCGGTGTCGCTGCGATTGAACACCAGCCGGAGAGTCTCTCACAGCTCATCGATCGCGCAGACAAGGCGCTATATCACTCAAAGCGCACCGGGAGAAACCGTGTAACAGCCTGGTTACCCGGAAAATTCAATGAAGAAGCACCTGCATACAGACCCACCACGACTGCTGCGCCGTCATCCGCAATCTGGGCAGCCACCAGCTACACACCCTGCAGCAGACAATTGCCGGACCTCGACAGTCTCACAGGCTTGCCGAATCGAAAGGAGTTTCACAGCAGCATCATGTCAGCCGTACAGTCATGCAGAGACAGGCATCAGCTTGCTTCCGTCATGATGCTCGACCTTGATATGTTCAATCGTATAAACAGCACCCTCGGCTATGCCATAGGTGACGAACTGCTCAAGGTTGTCAGTTACCGCATAGTGGAAGTACTGCGCTGCACAGATTCGGTCGCGCGACTGAGTGACGCCAACGCGGTTACCTCCATCTATCGCCTCGGCGGCGACGAATTCGGGATACTGCTGACCGGACTTGATTGCACAGAATTTACCGGTCAAATCGTCAGTCGTATCATTAATTCAATCACCTCGCAGGTAAATTTGCAGGAACACGAAATACACCTGAGTTGCAGCGTGGGAATCAGCCTGTTTCCGGAAGACGGGGACAGTGCTGATACCTTGCTCAAGAATGCGAGTACTGCGCTTTATCACGCCAAGCTAGAGGGCCAGAATAATTATCAGTTCTACAATGAAAAACTGAACAGAGACTCACTGGAAAACCTGAAACTTGAAAATGACCTGCGTCATGCCATTGAAAGAGACGAACTGGAGCTGCACTATCAACCGAAGATTGATTTGGTCAGTGGCAAGGTCAATTCAGTAGAGGCGCTGGTCCGCTGGCGTCACCCGGAGATCGGCATGATTCCTCCCAATGAGTTTATACCGATCGCTGAGAAAACCGGCCTGATTACATCGCTGGGCTACTGGATTCTGGATAGCGCCTGCCGTCAAATCAGGGAGTGGCAAAACGCAGGATATGACCAGATTACCGTCGCAGTTAACCTGTCGGCCATACAATTTCGCCAGACGGATCTATTGAAAGAAATTCATAACACGCTTGAGGCGACCGGGATCTGCGCACACCAGCTGGAACTGGAGATCACGGAAAGCACAATTATGGATGATATCGACACAGCATCATCCACCATGCGCGCATTACACTGCTCCGGAATACACATATCGATCGACGACTTCGGCACCGGCTACTCCTCGCTGAGCCATTTGAAACGCTTTCCAATCAACACCGTCAAGATCGACCGTTCCTTCATACGCGACATCACCACAGACTCGGATGATGCTGCCATCGTCGGCGCTATCATCGCAATGGCACATAACATGGGACTCAAGGTCATCGCGGAAGGCGTCGAGACACAGCAGCAACTTGATTTTCTGCACTCACTGCAATGCGATGAAGTACAGGGTTTCCTGTTCAGCCCACCGGTACCCCACCACGAGGCCTGTGTGCTGCTTGATCTGTCCATTAAAGAACAGCTGCAAACACCCTTTGCGAGCAACCTTGGCGCATCCTGATCCTGTTACAGCCTTCAACCTCGACGCGTCGCTCCCGGCATCACTGCCTCCCTCAACATAGCTATGATAGACAAGGACATAAGAGTGTCGCGAGAGCGCAGGATGCCCGTAGCGACCATCCCTGCAGGCAAAAAAAAGGGCCGCCATGATGAACGGCAGCCCCCGGGTTATGCTGTCAAGCGTGCTTACTGGCTATTCTCGACTATATACTCGATAGCACCTTGCAATTCGGCTTCCGAACACGCCATACACAGACCCATAGGAGGCATGGCATTCAGGCCATTGGTGGCATTCGTAAGCAGTGAATCCATCCCGGTAGCAATGCGCGGTGCCCAGGCTGCCGCATCGCCCATCTTCGGGGCACCTGCGGCCCCCGTGCCATGACAGGACATGCAGGAGCCGTTGTAAACCTCCTCACCTGACTTGGGCCCGGAAGACGCCACTTCCGTGTCTGCAGCCGGTGGCGCTTCCGGCTCCGATTCCCCGGCAATATAGACCTGGCCAACCGGTTTGATGTTCTCTAGCACGATTTCTTCGGGCTTGTAGTCGGAGACATCACTGGTCAGCTGACCGGCGACGATAACCAGTAGAATGGCAAACACGGCCAGACCACCCATCAGTGCAAAAAATGTCGTATAAAACTCTCTGTCCTTACTCACTGTCTTCTCCCGATTAATTCAAAAGCATGCGGTTCAGCGACACTGCGATGGCATATAGAAAATACGCGGTTGACGTGAACGAATGCTGGCGAATTATACTGGAAACGCCAAGCACATGAAATTACTAGGATAATCTGTAATTTCAGATACTTGGACGCATACCCCAGTCAAGGCACCCGATCGGGGAATGCTACGCAGAGCCAAATAGACGGTTCGTGGCGATGAGTCTGGCTAAAGGACAGGTATTCTCTGCTACCTTGTCTTGAATACAGCGAGTTGCCAGCGGTTTCTGTTCCCGAACTTCGACAGCCTGTATTTCCTGGTCAACTGACAGATTCAGGGGGAAAGACGTGTCGACGGCCACCGTCATTGATTACCGGTTATTGTTTTATGGTGCACAGCAGGATGGCCCGGCTAGCTGCCCAATCGCTGCCTTGAGAATAGAGAAATCGGTTGGATCCACGATCCCGTTACCATTCAAGTCCTGATGCGGACTCAGTGGCGACCCGAGAGTGGATTTCAAGACCGAAAAATCTGTCGGATCCACAATTCCGTTACCGTTGAAGTCCGGGTCGCAGATGTTACCAATACCGTCTCCATCGGTATCCAGTTGGCTGTTGCCGCCTGCATCCGGAAGGATCGGACCATTGGGGACAAGTGTGCAGTTGTCATGATTGTCGATAATGCCATCTGCATCCGAATCAACCAGGGTAAAACAACCCCATCGTGTGCCCCAGCGGCCGTCTTCCTCTCCGATGAGGGTGCCCCGTGGCAGGGCGTACTCGTTGAACGCGCAAAATGTCATATCATCCGTCGGATCGATGGCAATGCCGCTGTAGTCACCCCAACGGTTTCTGCTGCGACCGAACGTACGAATATAGAAATCCTGCCCGGCGGCAAGGATTTCACTGGGCTGCACGGTGCCCAACGGGTCTGTGCTCAGACGACTCGTGTATGCCGCACTGGGAAAGATGCCCGGTGCAGACGCAGCAAAGCCAATGCCCATGTTGCCCGCGCTATCCACTGCAATCGACGGAAAAAAGGTATGGGTGCCGGCTGCAATATCTTCGCCACTGACATCACCTTGCTGCTCAACACTGATATTCGCCAGGGAGGATGTGTCCAGTTCCCACCAATGGGCAGTTGCCTCACCCGCATCCACGCCAGAACCGGGGACCACCTGCGCGGTCGTCCACAATGAGCCATTGCGCCATACTGCATGCAACGCGCGGCGGTCATTGGTCTCCACGAGTGCTGCAGTGCCCGCCTGTGGAGCATCAGGCATCGACAAGGACGTGTCATCAATATCGCCCACAGACACAAACTGGTGGCTGAACACCGGCCCAGCGGATATCCCGAGCGGGTCATCAACGCGGATGACACTGAGGAATTCCTGCATACCAGAGCTTAAGCCGGAGTAGGACACCAGGAAGGTACCGGGATTGCCGGCACCAGGGATCCCGCCTGCCCCAAAAACATGCGCCGGCTGCGTGGTGTTGGCAACACTTGTCTGCGCAACTGCCGCATAGGCGTCATACACTGCTACGCCAGGTGCACCGCCGTCATAGAACCCTCCGTTACCCAGCCCCTTGTCCAGAATCCACAGCAAGGATCTTCCGAAAGCGCTGCCCCCGGAGCCGAATGCGAACATATTGTTGGTAATGTAGACCACTTCCTCATCCACGGAAATGCCCGGATAATCTGCCCAGCGATCCAGGCCGCCAATGTTGATCTTGGAATTGATCGCATGAAAGAACCAGACCCCGTTGGGATCGCTATCATCCGACACCGCCAGCAGGATGCGCGAGGTATCGGCGGGACCGTCATTCGTGACGTCCTGCCGCTCCAGGGCCACCACAATAAAACGTCCGGCGTACTGATCGTAGATAACCTTGGGATCAAACAAAGCGTTTACCGGTGCCAGTGATGCAAAGAAGCTGCCTGCAGCGGTTCCGTTTACATCAAGCCCGAGCCCCTGACTGTTTTGCTGGACACCTTCTTTGGTATGCCATTCGATAGAAGCATTGACAATGGAAACGAGATGACCTGGTCCCACGGCGCCAATGGGATCCGGAGGAATAAAGTAATTTCCGCCCGTGTTCGTTGCATTATCATCAAAATCAGCACCCTCAATGACCTGTCCCACTGATGTGGCCAATGGTCCCGGTGCAGTTATCCTGGGTGTCGCCAGGAACGTTTCATCACGCAGGGAAGGACCGGGGCCAATAATTTCAGGCAGTTCGGCAGATAGATCCGCGGACTCCAATGCCCACAGTGACTGATTCAGGCAACCACAAGACAGTACCAGGCAGGCGCCCAACAGGCGTGATTTCTTCATGGTGATCATCAATATAGTCATTTTTTATTTTTACAGCCAGATGGACATTATTATTCTTGACTGTTGGTCTAACTTTACACCAGGTTGGCATATATCGCCAAATACCGGTAAATACCTGCTTCGCAAAGAACAGGTGAGTTGCAGAGACGACAATCTCAAAGGATCAGCTGTGCTGTCCCCGGTGTTTCACACCGAGGCTACCCTGCAATCAATGACCGAATACCGAAAAGATACGACAAAGCTATTTTTGATAGTTCTGTACAGAATTTAGCTTGAGTGGCCGCAACGGGTCGGCTGTCCTGGTTGTACAAAAGACACCGCCGCTAATCCCGGGGACTTTCGGCTTCTGCCGGTAAACTGGCTTTTACGACTGACTCAACTCCGAGAGCGGCATGCGGCTAACTAGCGATTGCCACTTGACTATTACAACGAGCGAGTTTTTCTGGCTATGACCAGTCTTGAAGGAGTGGCTCTTCTTGGGTACCTGAAATAAGTGAATTCAACAACGAAGCCGTATTTCGAAAGTATTCGAGACATCCGCCTGATATCGAAAGCATTCTTGTGAAACATGCCTTCATGTTCCTGGGATCCAACCAGCATTTTCACTATATAGTCGAGTTTCTCTGGCCTTGGAACAAGCGGGTAGATTAATGAGTACTTTAGCCATTCCAGGGCAATAGCTGAAATATCAGGAAACGTAAGGACCAGTAGCCCGCTATCGCCCAGCACTCGATTCCATTCCGTCAGGACCAGCCCAGTGTCGTTGAATGAAAGGTGCTCTATCATGTGATGCGATTCAATCAGATCAACAGAAGCGTCATCAAACATTGCAAGGTTTGATGCATCCGCCTTTAAATCAGCTTCCGGATTGTAAAAATCACAATTTATTAATCCTGCTATTTTCTTGCTACCTGCTCCTATATGGAGCCCCCTGTTTGCCTGTTTCCGGAAGCAAACAAGGAGTGCGTCGATATCAGCATTTACACGTTTACCTGGTCGCCACCTTGTACGCGGATATCTGATTTGTTCAGCATAGCCTGTTTCTGTGTTCATATTTAATTCCTTAACGAACAAGTGTTCATCTGTTGCATCCGACATGCTGCGTAATTGCGCTTGTACATGACATGGCCGCTTTCAGCCAACGACTACCCTTCATGGGTAACGTATGAAAGGCATGTACATACTTTCGAAAATGGTCATTCCGCCGAGCACTCAAGAGGGAATAGCGGGTTGAGGCAAAACGGGCACAGCGCGAACACACGCATATTCAAATCGATGCAGAGGCATGCCGCTTACCCATCTAGCCATCGGTCTGGGCGTCCGCTTTTTCCTGTTCACGCAACTCCTTCTCGCTGAGTTCGCCACTCTGGCCTTCAAGGCCCAGGTGGAAGAGCGCATAGCCGGACAGCACAATCTGTGGCCGGGCCCTGCCAATGATGACGCCGTCCTGACTAGCGCTTACTACGGTGATTTCATTATCCAGTGGCGAGACCAGGCGCCCCAACCGCTGCCCGGCCCTGACCTGTGTTCCCAGTGTCACCTCGGGGAAAAAATAGCCACCTGCATCGAGCGGCACACGCTCCCAGGTTGTCCGCCGGTACACCTGATTATCAGGAATCTCGGGGCTATCACCCGGCAGCATCTCAAGGTGACTCATGGCGCTCAGCAGTCCGCGCACCCCGACATCAGCAGCTTCTTCATCAAAAACATGTGGCCCCGCAGCCTCGTAAATTATGGCGGTCAACCCGGCCCCGGAGGCCTCGCGGCGCAGGCTGCCGAGTGGTCCTTCGCCGAAGATAATAATGCCACTGCCGAAATTGCGTGCCAGTGTCAGTGCTTCCGGCTTTTTGCTCGTCACCCTGATCTGGGGAGCATTGGCACGCATAAATGAACCGGTATGCAGATCGATCAGCGTATCGCAGTTGGTGGTTACAACTTCAAAGGTTGCACGGGCAACAATAGCGGCAATGCTGCCGTCGTAGCTACCGGGAAAATACCGGTTCAAATCACGCCGGTCGGGCATGTAGCGCTCGCCATTGCGTATTCCCGTGGTATAGATCATCGGCAGCATGATTACCGTGCCATGCAATTTCATCGGATCAATTCTGGAAAACGCACGTCGCGCAATTTCCCTGCCGTTGATTTCATCACCGTGTATGCCGGCGGTGACGCACAAACGGTGACCGGTCTGCACACCGTGTGCAACATACACAGGCATGTTCACATAATCGGCATCGAAGGTTCGTTCAATCTGGTAAGGGAATTTCTGCTTTTCACCTGGCTCGATGGTCCTTTCCAGCAGCGACAGTGAATCCTGATTTTGCGCCTGCAGTGCGCTGGTATTGAACAACAGCAGCGTAAACAAAATCGTGTAGATGCTGCGCGCGGTTATGTTTAAAAACAGCACTGTGATATCACCCGGTAGAATGAAAGCGGCCATTGTAGCACTGCATGCGAGAAGTACAGGTGGTAGTGGCCTGCGATTACCTGTCGTAGCGCCAGTCCGGACACCCTGGCGCCCGTACCAAAGCAGAACAGGGCTCTGCTGTCACGACCTGCTTCCCCTGTTGGGATACCTGGCTCACAACCCAATCCGGTCAGTGTACATGACGCACCAGCCTTGCTCGGTGCCTGGACACAGGGCAGCGTGGGTAACGATAAAGTCCAACGATCCAATCAAGATAGCTGATTTCCCATGCGTACAATGTTGCATCTGTCAGCCGAACCCACTGTCTTTTCGTATACAGTTGTGCTTGTTAGTGCGACCCCTATCATAAAAATCATCCTTGCTGCTCTCTTGCCGGGGACAATGTGAGCATAGTCACGCACACCACCTTCATAACCTCTTAACGTACCCACCTGTAACGTCACAACTCACTACCGAGAACGGCTGCCGTATTCATACGAATCCGGAAACGAATAACTGAGCACTTACCGAGAAACAAGTACTACTTCCTCTGAAGAGGCAGCAACCTTCAACACTTAAGAGATGGAGAACAGAGTATGAACAAGATATTCATGATAGTAGTAATGACAATCGGGGTATTCCTGGGTACGACAGGCAACTCCTGGGCAAATACTGTGGCATATGACAATGTGGAGCTCTTCCAGACACAGGCGTTCTTCACCGATACATTTGAAATCTCCGCTGCAGGTAGCTACAGGGCAACCCTGACAGACTTCGAGTTCCCGGCACCTATGATCGGCACCGGCATGAGCGTCACTACAGCAACAGACATGCTCGGCAGCCTGATGGCACCCGGATCTTTTAATTTCAACGCCACACCGGGCAAATATTTTGTAAGCTTCTTTGGTCTCGCCGATACGTCCACAACCTCACAGCTCGGACAGTATGGTATAGAAATCAGTCAAATACCGATTCCTGCGGCCGTGTGGCTGTTTGCCTCAGGCCTGCTGGGGCTGTCCCTGGTATCCAGACGTCAGCAATCAGCTTGATCATTACAACAGTCACAGCAGCGGCTCCTTCGGGAGCCGTTTTCATTAGCGTTGCATGTCCGACCTGCAGGTTCACGATCGTGGCAAAATTGGCTGAAAAGTGACCTAATAACAGCGTTACCAGCTGACGTTCATTATCGCTGTTAAAAAATGTGTGAAATCAGCTTATTGATAGAGGTATGATCACGCCAACGCCGCGCCCGTAGCTCAGCTGGATAGAGTACTGGCTTCCGAAGCCAGGTGTCAGAGGTTCGAATCCTCTCGGGCGCGCCAAATCCGCAGTTAGTCTCTCAAACGGCTGATCCCCTGCCTGGCGCTGCGCAAGTGCAGGGCCATATAGATCAGCGTACAACCCGCCAGCAGCGCCAGAGCGGCAATCACCCAGGAAATCGCCACGGCCCCCGTGCCCGGCCAGAAGATCAGCACCACGCCGACCAGTACCGCAACCACACCAACACCATTTAACATGCCTCTGTCAGGATCATCTTCTGCAGCCTGGCGGGCCATCAGCCACAGGGCAGCACCCTGGAATGTTGCCCAGATACCAAGAATGAGAAACAGCAAGTGCACGCTCACGCCTGGCCAGAACAGCAGCATGGCACCGACACCCAGACTCAGCCATCCCGGCACCCAGTAGGAACCCGGCATGCGTGCCTGGTAGGCACCGAACAGGCCGGCGTACCCGTTGAGGATGGCGAACACACCCAGCAGCCTGACCAGTAATTCGACCGTCGCACTTGGCCAGAACAGGACACCGATACCCAGCGCGAACGCCAGCAGCGTTTACTTAACAACGCCGTTAATTCCCCGGGCGCGAGAACGGCTGGGAGATCATCGCCCACACCGAACTGCCTTCATCTGAAATGGCCCAGTCGAGACGCACCACGGCACGAAACGCCATCAGGCGCAGACCGATGCCGGCATCCCATTTCAGGTCCTTGAAAAACAGGTCGGAATCATAATCAGGCCCCACCCTGCCGGCCTCGACGAAGGGCACGACCTGCCACCAGTCAACGTCAAAGTACCTGATTACCGGTAAGTCACGCAGAGGCTGGTAACCGGGTATCAGGCGCAGTTCAGCCGCATAGTACACAGCGGACTTGTCACGGAAACGACCACTCGGGTAAGCGCGCATCCGGTCATAACCACCCAGTACCGATCCATAATTTGGTGGCGGCCGGTGATCCACCTGCTGGGTATTATCCGGGTTTGTTTCCCAGGTGGGCGTATTCGATGTCCAGAAATTCAACGCCAGCACCTGCTGATTGAACCAGCTTGAGGTACCCAGGTTGAAGTACTTGGACATATCCAGCTCCAGGTTGGTCCAGCTGTTGGAGCTGTCGAACCAGCCAAAGTCGCGACTCACCATGAACTGCTGGCGACTGCCATTCGATGGGTTGCGTGGAAAATCGGTATTGTCATATTCTATCCAGAAATCGAGGCCATTTGTCTTCGCCTCCAGCTGATCTTCATCTCCATCGTAGTCCGACAAGTCCCGGTAAGTATAAAAATAGCGGCTTGCCAGTGTTGTTCTGCCGCTGGTCAACGGGTTCCACTGCTTGCCACCCACGGGACCGTCATGTAGCAGGCCGCGGTCCAGACGGTAGACAGGGACTGGATCATCCTTGGCATTACCAATCGCCAGGGGATACTTCAGGGTGAAGTTAAATGTCACTTCATCGCTGGTACCCGAGACAAAGTCATTCTTTTTCGAGTTATTCGACCCGGCCTTGGCTTGCGAAGGATCCTGATCCAGATCTACATAGAAGCGCTGGTCGGTAAAATGATCGAGCAGTACAAAGGTGTCTGTGAGGAAGCGGCTGTCACCCAGCCGGTAATTGCTGAACGCCCCGGACAGCAAAGCGGATTTATTCGAAGTGACAAACGCTGTACCAAACAGGCTACTCTGGGGCTGAAGGTTTCCAGCCGTGAATCCCCCGGCGCCGATGGCCGTACCCAGTGAATCGGTGGCAAAGATATAGGGCAACCAACCCGATCTCTTTTCATCAATACTCTGTCCCTTGTCAAGGGCAATCAGTGCATCCGATGCGCGCAACGGAGAGGCCAATGCAAACAGGATGACACAAAAAACCGGCACCATCCGAAGGCTGAAATTGATATTGCAAACCTTCATCGATTCTCCTCTGGTTATTTCAGTTTCTGCGAAATTATTCGGAACGAGTCTCAGCCCAAATGCCATTAAATTATTACAAACCATCAAATAGGAATAATTATAATCATTATTAGGTATTAATAAATCATTATTGATATCTTATAGATATACCTAATTGTTATATATCATCAATAATGATACTCTAAAGTAACTATTCGCCCATAACATGATATTAATGATGCCTTATGAAGATAATGAACAGCCTGTCAGATACGGCCGTGCTGAAAGAACTCGGGCTGCGCATTGCCCGCTACCGCCTGAACAGAAACATGACACAAGGTGCTCTCGCCACGGAATCGGGCGTGTCCACGCCCACCGTACAGCGGCTCGAAAATGGCCAATCAACCCAGGCGTCAAACCTGATACGCATTCTACGCACATTGCATCTGCTTGAGAATCTTGATGCCATGGTCCCCGAGCCCGCCATCAGCCCGCTGCAACAGGCCAGGATGCAGGGCAAAACGCGACAACGCGCCTCGTCACCGCGGAAACAGCACGCCGTCTCGGACTGGACATGGGAAACAGATGAATGACGGTCGCGAATGTCGACCTCTGGGGACGAACCATTGGTGCCGTCAGCTGGGACGATGACAGGCAACTCGCGCATTTTGAATACGACCCTACATTCGTAGACAGCGGCATTGAAGTTTCACCGCTGATGATGCCGCTATCCAACCGCATCTATTCATTCCCAGCCCTTCCCCGCAGCACCTTTCACGGGCTCCCCGGTCTGCTCGCGGATTCGCTACCCGATCGCTTTGGCAACGCACTGATCGATACGTGGCTGGCAAAGGAAGGACGCAGCCCGGCGAGTTTCAATCCCGTTGAACGGCTTTGCTACACGGGCACACGCGGCATGGGCGCACTTGAATTTGCCCCCGCGCGGGGACCCCTGCCGAAACATGCGAAGGCAATTGACGTACAGGCACTGGTGGATCTTGCCAGCGAAATCCTGACACAACACAGCCGCGTGGAAGGTTCCTTCTCGACGCCCGACAGGGAAGCGGCCCTGCAGGATATTCTGCGCGTCGGTACATCAGCGGGTGGCGCACGCGCCAAGGCGATCATCGCCTGGGACCCGGCCACCAACAGGGTACGCTCCGGGCAGGTGGCAGCAGGAAAAGGCTTCTCCTACTGGCTGATGAAATTCGACGGTGTCTCCGGAAACCGCGACAAGGAACAGGAAGACCCCCGCGGCTATGGCCTCATCGAGTATGCCTATTTTTTGATGGCGCGTGCCGCGGGTATCGAAATGAGTGACTGCCGCCTGTTTCAGGAACACGGGCGCAATCATTTCATGGCGCGGCGCTTTGATCGCACGGACACCGGCGAGAAACTGCACATGCAGTCCCTGTGCGCGCTATGCCACTACGACTTCAACCAGGCCGGCGCCTATTCCTACGAACAGGCACTGCAGGCCATGCGGCAACTGGATCTGCCAATGAGCCAGATCGAGGAGCTGTACCGGCGCATGGCCTTCAACATCATCGCCCGTAACCAGGACGACCACGTGAAGAACATCGCCTTCCTGATGAACAAGTCCGGCAACTGGTTGCTGTCACCCGCCTTTGATATGACATACAGTTATAATCCCGCCGGTAACTGGACCAGCAGCCACCAGATGAGTCTCAACGGCAAGCGCGATAATTTTCTCCTGGATGACTTTGCGGCCTGCGAGAAATATGCCTCCATGAAACGCGGGCGGGGGATAGACATACTGAATCAGGTACAGTCAGCGGTGCTGAAGTGGATGGAATTCTCGAAGGCTGCCGGCTTAACCCCCGACACGGCAGCCGGGATAGCCGCGACGCACCGAATCGGCATCCTCACCTGAATCAATAGCCGCGGCCCGAGACGCGTCGTATTCGCAGTATTTATGATGTACCCGGATCACTGGCAGCGGCACGGCTCACCGCCGGCGTGACAGCAAGGCCCGGGACACTTACTGCATGCACCAAAAAACGGTACCATCACGTCACGCAACCATCACGAGCACGCCACCATGAACCTCGACAGAGTCACCTGGCAACAACATCCCCGGTGAAATCAGCGTCATCATCAGAAGATTCCGGCACACAGTGACCCGGTGAAATACGATGTCGACAGGGAAACCGGCGCCATGAAGGACCGCGAGGCTGCATGTCGTGAGATAATATCCAGCATCGAGCGCTTTAATACTGCGCTGGTCAAACCCTGTTTCTGAGGAGTCACATGGATAACTCGAACACACGTATACTCGCCGGCGATATTGGCGGCACTACCACCCGGGTAGCCGTACTGAATTTCAACGGCCATGAACTGGAGACGCTGACCAAGGCCAGTTACCCAAGCCAGCAATTTACCTCACTGAACGAAATCATTGCGGACTTTCAGGACACGCATCAGCACATACTGCATGTTGCCTGCTTTGGAGTCGCCGGTCCGGTGCAGCAACAGACGGCCAGCATCACCAATCTGCCCTGGCAGATCAGTGCCGCGAACATTGCCGAGCACCTCGACCTCTCCAGGGTGTCACTACTGAACGATCTGGAAGCTACCGCATGGGGATTGCGTACCCTGCAGGAGCATGATGTCTATACACTGCAACAGGGTGCCGAACTGGCCACCGGCAACGCCGCGATTATCGCGGCCGGCACCGGCCTCGGCGAGGCCGGATTCTACTTCGATGGTCACAAGCATCATCCCTTTGCCTGCGAAGGCGGGCATGCGGATTTCAGCCCGCAGACCGAACTGGATATGGCGTTGCTGCGTCACCTGCAAACACGCTATGCGCATGTCAGCTGGGAGCGCGTGGTCTCGGGTACCGGGCTGGTAAGCATACATGAATGCCTGTGCCAGCTGCGCCAGCAACCGATACCCGACTGGTTACAGCGGGCGATGCGCGAGAACGACCCTGCCGCTGCCATTTCCGAGGCTGCACAGCAAGGACGCGATGCCATTTGTGTGGAAGCGCTGGGGCTGTTTGTACACCTCTACGGTGTCGAGGCGGGTAACCTGGCCCTGAAGGTCATGGCAACCGGTGGCGTCTATATCGCCGGGGGCATCGCGCCGAAGATCATGAAGCAGCTACAGGCAGGCACCTTCATCAAGGCCTTTTGTGCCAAGGGACGCATGCAGGGTTTGCTGGAGCGCATGCCGGTAAGGGTAGTCCTGAATGACGAGGCCGCACTGCAGGGTGCCGCGGTGTATGCCGCATCGTATACTTCAAATTCAATGTATTGATAAATTTTCCACATCGTTAAACATGCCTGCAGGTGACCGATGCGATGCGCTCCTGCAGGTCAAATACACAAGGAAACCGAGATGCAAATTGGAATGGTTGGTTTGGGACGCATGGGTGCCAACATGGTGCGCCGCATCATGCAGGCAGGCAACGAGTGCGTGGTGTACAACCGCAGCCGCGGGCCCGTCGATGAAATGGTCGCGGAAGGCGCCATCGGTGCGGATGACCTCAAGGACCTGGTGAGCAAACTCGACGCACCACGCGCCATCTGGTTGATGGTGCCGGCCGCCATTGTCGATCGCTTCATCGATGATCTCATCCCGCTGCTGCAACCCGGCGACACCCTCATCGATGGCGGCAACTCCTGGTACAAGGACGACATCGCGCGCAGCGATAAGCTCACCCCCCACAAGCTGCACTACCTGGATGTCGGCACCAGTGGCGGCGTCTGGGGACTGGAGCGCGGCTACTGCCTGATGATCGGCGGCGACACGGCCACCGTCGAACGACTGGACCCGGTGTTCGCCGCACTGGCACCTGGGCATGGCGACATACCCCGAACAGCGGGACGCACCGGTGACACCATTACTGCAGAACGCGGCTACCTGCACTGCGGACCGGCCGGTGCCGGCCACTTCGTGAAGATGGTCCACAACGGTATAGAATACGGCATCATGGCCGCCTATGCAGAAGGCTTTAACCTGCTGAAGCACGCCAACATCGGCAAGCAATCCCAGGATAAGGATGCCGAAACGGCACCGCTTCGCGACAACCGCGATTTTCAGTATGACATCGATGTCAGTGCAGTGGCCGAACTCTGGCGCCGCGGCAGCGTGGTCTCCTCCTGGTTGCTCGACCTCTCTGCCAACGCCCTCAACAAGGACCCCGGGCTGGAAAACTTCTCCGGCCGGGTATCGGATTCCGGCGAGGGCCGCTGGACCAATATCGCGGCCATCGAGGCCGGTGTACCGGTACACGTGTTGAGTGCCGCGCTCTATGACCGTTTCAATTCACGCGCCGCGGCTGACTTTGGCAACCAACTGCTGTCCGCCATGCGTTATGAATTCGGCGGGCATCACGAAAAGCAGACAGGCACGAAATGAGCGCAGTCATCTCACGCAGTACTGCCGCACAGCCGGCACCACCAGGCGTCATGGTGATATTCGGTGCGAGCGGCGACCTCGCCAAGCGCAAGCTGCTGCCTGCCCTTTATAACCTGATGACGGATGGCCTGTTGTCAGAGCACTTCCGGATCATCGCCGTTGACCGCCGTAATCGCGGCGCAGAGACCTATCGGGAGTATATCGATACGGCTGCCCGCCAGTACGTCAAGAACGACCTCTCTACCGGGCTGTGGCAGGAACTGCTGCAGCGTATCCATTATCTGAGTGGTGACTTTCAGGAGGCGGATACCTACACGCGCATGGCAGCTCTGCTGGATGACATCGCGGTCGAGCACCACACCGGCGGCAACTGCCTGTTCTATCTGGCCACGCCACCGGACACCTTCGGTGAAATTGCCACCCAGTTGCATGCGGCCGGCCTGGCCACGGAACAGGGCGACCAGTGGCGTCACCTGGTGGTCGAAAAACCCTTTGGTCGCGACCTGGCCTCAGCAAAGACACTCAACATGACGCTGCAGGCCGCCTTTGACGAGGACCAGATCTATCGCATCGACCACTATCTCGGCAAGGAAACGGTACAAAACATCCTTACCTACCGCTTTGCCAATAGCACCGTCGAACCGATCTGGAATCACCGCTACATCGATCACATGCAGATCACCGTCGCCGAATCCATCGGTGTCGAGAGTCGTGGCGGTTACTATGACAAGGCCGGCGCCTTGCGCGACATGGTACCCAACCATCTGCTGGCGTTGCTGTCCACCGTTACCATGGAACCTGCCAACTCCCTGGATGGCAATGCGGTGCGTGATGAGCAGGCAAAGATATTGCGCGCCATACAACCAATCCTGCCCGAGCAGGTCTTGACCCAGGTCGTGCGCGGCCAGTATGGCGAAGCCACCCTTGCAAACGGCGATACTGCGCAGGCCTATCGTGACGAAGACCGCGTGGCCCCGAACTCTGCAACGGAAACCTTTGTCGCGATGAAGCTGATGATCGACAGCTGGCGCTGGGCCGGCGTGCCCTTCTACCTGCGCACCGGTAAACGCATGCCAGGACGCTATACCGAGATCGTGGTGCAATTCAAGGAAGCGCCCAATATGATGTTCCGTGATGCCCTGCTGCGTGGCGAGCAGGTCCCTCCCAACACACTGGTGTTACGCATTCAGCCTAACGAGGGTATCGGCATGTCGTTCAATGCCAAGGTACCCAGCCCGATAGCGCAAATCAGCCCGGTAGAAATGGACTTCAATTACAGCGACTATTTTGGTGACGGCCCGACCACCGGTTATGAAACCCTGCTGTATGAATGCATGAACGGCGACCCGACGCTGTTCAAACGCGCCGATGTCATCGAGTCCAGCTGGGAGCTGGTGGAACCGATACTGGATGTCTGGAGCGCACTGCCACCACGCAATTTCCCCAACTATGCGGCGGGCAGCTGGGGTCCCCGCGAGGCGGAAGATCTGATTGCCCGCGATGGCCGCGCCTGGCGCCCCTGCAACGTCTGCAGCAGCGACAAGTGAGATGCCGGCAACACCGGAACTTATCAACTGGCAGCTACTGGCAGATGCCGATGCCGTTGCCACGTGCGCCACTAGAATAATCTTGCAGGCCGCCGACTCCGTGATACGGGAACGCGGCGTGTTTCGACTGGTACTGGCAGGTGGTCGCACACCCGGAAAGGTCTACCGGCAACTCGCTGCTTCACAGGCAGACTGGAACCACTGGGAGCTTTATTATGGCGATGAGCGCTGCCTGCCGCCTGATGATGCCGAGCGCAACAGCCAGATGGCTGCCGACGCATGGTTGTCACGGGGACAGATCCCTGCCGGCCAGATCCATGTCATTCCCGCCGAACTCGGATCAGCCACCGCCGCGCATCAATATGCAGAATCAGTACGCCAGGCGCGCCCTTTTGACATGGTGATACTCGGCATCGGCGCAGACGGCCACACGGCCAGCCTGTTCCCCGGCCATACCTTCCCGCCCGGGGAACTTGTTCATGCTGTTCATAACGCACCCAAGCCACCGCCCGAGCGGGTCAGTCTGAGCGCTGCCTCACTGAGTGATAGCCAGCATGTGCTGGTACTGATCACCGGTAGCGGCAAGCGCGATGCCGTCAGGCAATGGCAACAGGGTGCCGACCTGCCGATTGCACATATCTCGGCACGGCAACACATGACCGTACTACTGGATACAGCAGCGGCTGATAGCGTGCCAGTGCGCTAAGCACCTGGTCGCGCCAGCGGCATCTCCAAGACAACTCAAATACTGGATACGATCCCGAGCTTCAGTAGCGACGACGTGTCAGTCAAGGCGAACAGCTATTGTGTGCCGTGCACGGCGCTCCTGCAGGTTGTCATTTCAGCCATGTATTACTGCCTGAACAACAGCTCAATATAGTTCTTGTAATGACGCAATTGCAGTGCCGTGATGTTTGCCTCCTGCAACGACTTGGACAGGATGAAGGCACCTTCGAACACCACCATGAAACTATCCGCAAGCGAGACCGGGTCAATCTTACTATGCGGTGGATATTTATTCCTGATTTCATTGATGAGTGTTGTCAGCTCACTACGTGACAATTCAAACTCGACGTTGACAATCCGGCGCATGTCTTCATCAAACTGCTGCATCTCCATGACATAGGATGCCAGCAGGCAGCCGGGGTAAGGCTCGGTCAAACCCTCGAAGAGTTCTTCATACAATCCGATGAAAATCAGGAATTGCTGCAACGGATCATCAGAGAGTTTTTTTGCGCGCGTCAGGTTATCCCTGAACAATTGCACACCTTCATCCGAGTAACGCTGAATCAGGGTACGCGCCAGTTGGCGCTTGCTCTTGAAGTGATGGAAAAAAGCACCCTTGGTCAGTCCCAGGCTGGAAATCAACTGATCCACGGACACCCCGGCATAGCCATGATCGAGGATCATCGCCTGAGCCGAGTCCAGAATGCGTTCCCGCGTTGCAGCGCCCTTGTTTGCCATACCTCATATAAACATACTTATTGGTATGTGTAAATGTCTGTTTCAAAACATATTCATCATTTATTTAATAATTCTTCTCATATTCATTATGTTGTGCATACCCAAAAAAGATACCAATTGGTATTTACAATGCCGCGATCCTGGTCTAGGATACTTACATACCAAACGGTATGTATTTTTAGGTCAAAGGGGGCACATCATGATTGACTACATTGAACCACTCACTCTGGCTTTGATTCCCGGGTTTCTGCTACTGGACTTGATCATTCAGACACGCCGCTACGACAAGACGCGTCACTGGCGGCTGCGCGGTGTTCTGGTGACCACGGCCATTGTCTTGTTTAGCGGTGAAGTCGCCCTGTTCTGGGGCAATCTCTTCGGCGACGCACATCTGTTCAATCTCAGTGGCCTCGGCCTGTGGGGCATTATTCCCGGCATCCTTGTGTACGAGTTCTTTCACTACTGGTACCACCGCAGCGCTCACGAATGGAACTGGTTGTGGCGTGCCGGACACCAGCTGCATCACAGTGCGGAAAGCCTCGATGCCTTTGGCGCCAACTACCTGCATCCATTTGATGCCGTAATGTTTACCACCATTGCCAGTCTGGTGCTGTTTCCGCTGCTGGGCCTGTCGCTGGAGGCCGGGCTGGTCACCGCATTGTTCCTGACGTTCAACGCCATGTTTCAGCATGCGAACATCAGCACACCGCACTGGCTCGGCTATCTTATCCAGCGACCGGAAAGCCACAACATTCACCATGGCCGCGGCATTCATCGCTACAATTATTCCGATCTGCCGTTGTGGGACATGATTTTCGACACCTACAGAAACCCGCGCACGCTGGACGATGTCACATGCGGCTTTTACAAGGGTGCATCGAGTCGTCTGTTCGATATGCTGGTCGGCAAGGATGTATCGCGTCCCGGGCAAGCACCACAGCAACGTCTGCCAAAGATGGCACAACGTTCTGCATGAATGGCGCGCTATAAACGTCAGGAAACATCGTCATGCCGGCGCATGCCAGGATGCATGTTATTCAATGCATTGGATGCCGGCCTTCGCCGGCATGACGAGCAAGTCACTTGACTGGATAAAACACATGGCCAGAGAGTGGACGGCTGTTGCGCCAGGGGCCACCGGTACATTGCCATCAAAGCGGCTCTATACAGCGGGCATCCGTGTGTTTCGGTGAATTCACGTAGCGGCTTACGGCGTAAGCTTCCAGTCTGCCGGATATGCCTGATCCCAGTTGTTGCAGAATATCCTGCCTGTCGGTCATGCCCGTATCAAGCCAGGCATCATAGTCGTGCGCTGCAATGACCGCCGGCATACGGGTGTGAATCGTCGTCATGACACCGCTTGCCGGCAGGGTAATGATCGCGCAACTGTCAAACGCCTGTTGCTCGCCTTCCCAGTGTTCCCACAGTCCCGCAAAGGCAAACACGGATTCATCCTGCATACGAATTTAGTGCGGGATCTTTTGATCACTACTGTTCTGCCATTCATAGAAACCGTCCGCGGGAATCAGGCAGCGTTTATGCCTGAAGGCTGCACGATAGGTCGGTTTCTCGGCAACGGATTCCACGCGTGCATTGATGGTGGAATATTTCGGACGCGCTTCTTTTTGACCAGCCCGGTACCAGCCCCCAGCGGGCCATGGCCAGTTCACGCCCATCACCACCGGCACGCACCACGGGGATATCCAGTGAAGGCGTGATGTTATAACGCGGTAACAGCGTGACACCATTCGATTCGACAGCAAATGCCTGCAGGATTCCGGCTTGCGGAGTATGTAGGGTGAAACGACCGCACATAACAGATGAATGAAAACCTCCCTAAAAGGGCAGTTCCAGCGCGTCGGCAAGGAACGCCATTAACGGGCTGGCTGCCTTGAAGGCACGGGTCACCTCGTTGATGAATTCGGGCGACATCGCCAGTTCCCTGCTACCCCCCTGCATGGCGAAAAAGGTCTTGCACTTCAGGTCCTCGATGCAGGGATGGTCGGCATCGTAACCGCGTGGCGGTCGCTTCAGTCCATCACCCTGCACCCCGCCGAAACGTTGCACAAACGTCCGCTTGCGCGAGATGCTGTTCCAGCGCTCCGGTTGTTCGACGATGGCGTCACGGATCTTGCCGAGTACCGGTGCGGGTGGCAGCCACACACCACCACCGAAGAAGATACCATCATTGGCAATGTGCACATAGAATCCAGCGGCATGTGCATCCTTGCCGGCCTCGTGACGAAACTGGCAACCAACATTCTCCTTGTAGGGCCGCTTGTCTTTTGAAAAGCGCGCGTCGCGGTAGATACGAAACATGGAGCCGCCATGCGGCCGGGAATCGACAGTATAGTGTGTGGAAATCTTCTGCAGCCGCGGACGCATGGCCTCGATAAAATCACACACCGGGTCAACGACAGACGCGTGATAACGGTCCTTGTGCGCGTTGAACCAGTCGCGATTGTTGTTGCTGGCAAGCGCCTGCAGAAAAAGGAACAGATCCTTCGGGAACCCCGGAAAGGCATCGTTAGCCGGCATACATATTCACCCCCTGTCAGCTGCAAGCGGCATTGTCACCCTTGCCCGATGCATTTTATCGAGCCGCAACAACAAATAGAACACAGCCCGAAAAACATCATAAACCAATGTATTTAAAGGATAGAATCCACGCTGCCGATCATTCCACAGACAATCATGCCACTCACGGGACTTGATTAGTCGTACATATCGGGACTAACCTGATGACAATGACTCACCGCTTACGCACATTACTGCTGTTGATCATCACCCTGGCACTGGCCTGTGCGCCACTGCGTGCTGCGATTGATTTGCCTGCATTACCAGCAACAGATAATGATTCCCATTGTGCCGCCATGATGCATGGCATGCCCGCTGCAGACAGCAGCACACAACAGCAGGCCACCACTTCAGGCAACCAGACTGAAGACTGTTGCCAGCAGTGCGATGGCAGCTGTGCTGACAGCAGTTGCGCTGACTGCGTACATTCAAGCATTGCAATTGCGTGCAGTATTGCCATCACCCCCGACGTGCACAGCACAGCACAGACCACGACACTGCTTGTCAGCGTTCCACCCGGTAATTTTTCCCCGCCCTACAGACCCCCCGTTTCGATCTAGTATCTTTCAGGTCACGCATGTGCCCTGTCCTGTACAGTCGTTCGTGCGTACTGTCTTGTCGCTTGATCGTTATGGAGAGTTACCATGTTTTATTCACGGAATATTGTCCGGCCCCTGTGTGCCCGCGCACGAGCAACGAACACCCGCCAGCGTCCTGCTTTTAAACAGCCTGGTCTGCTGACACTGCCATTACTGTTGACGTTGCTGCTTATTGCAGGCTACAGCCATGCCGACCTGGACATCGATGAATCCGTGCGGCTGGCACTGCTTGATGACCCCGTGATTGCCGCCAGCCGTGCACGCTCACAGGCACTAAGCGACGCCGCCATTGCAGACGGCCAGTTACCGGACCCGAAATTAAAAACCGGGCTCTACAATGTACCGCTTGATGATTTTGATCTCAGGGAGGATCCCGCCACGCAACTGCGGCTGGGCATAGAACAGAGCTTCCCGCGCGGCGACACGCTGCAATACCGGCAACGACAATCCGAATGGCTGGCAACCGCGATGCAGGCCATGTCAGAACTGGCTGCTCGCAAGGTGGAGCGTGATGTGCGCAACCGGTTCCTGGAACTTTACTACCAGGTACAGGCTGAGGGTATCATCACGAAATCCCGCGGTTTGTTCGTGCAACTGGTCGATATCACCCGGTCGCAATACGCGACCGGCCGGGTCAGCCAGCAGGATGTACTGAATGCATCGCTGGAACTGTCACGTCTCGACGATCGCACCACGCGCATCAGGAACGAGGAAGACCAGCACCGTGCAGCCTTGACCAAATGGATTGGTGATGCCGCGCGGCTACCCGTCAGCAGCCGCTTCCCGGCGTTGCCTGCCCTGCCCCCGAAAGAAACGCTGCTGGCCACTCTTCCCGAGCATCCGGAGATTCGTGTCGAGACAGCCCGGCTGCAGGCCGAGAACCAGAACATCAACATTGCACGCGAGCAGTACAAACCCGGCTGGAGTGCCGGTATCGAGTACCGCAAACGCTTTGGTGATGACCCCGCCGGTAACAATCGCAGCGACATGATGGCGGCCATGGTGACGGTGGACCTGCCCCTGTTTACGGCAAACCGGCAGGACCGGCGACTCGCTGCCAGCGTTCAGGAAGCCTCTGCCGTGCAACTCAACCGTGATGACCGCATGCGGGAATTGCAACAGCAGCTGGAGAGCGACTATGCCAACTGGCAACGCCTCGGTGAACGCGCCAACCTCTATGAATCAAGGCTGTTGCACGAGGCCTCTGCCAATGCACAGGCCTCCCTGAACGCCTACCAGAGTGGCGTGACCGAGTTCACCACCCTGATGCGCGCACGCATTGCCGATCTTGAAGTACGCCTCAACGAGCTGCGCATTCGCGTTGATCGCGCCAAGGCCCAGGCCAACCTGCTGTATTTCGCCGGAGCAACACCATGAACGTGCAGACACTGAAAACACTGTTCTTGAACACCCTCATGGCTGTGCTGCTGGTGGCCTCGCCGGTGACGCTAACTGCAGCTGATGACGACAGCAAGGTTCTTTACTGGGTCGCCCCCATGGATGCCAATTACCGGCGCGACAAACCGGGCAAGTCACCCATGGGTATGGATCTGGTCCCGGTGTACGCGGAAGAAAGTGCTGCTGATGGCGCTTATGTCAGCATTGCACCGCAAATGGTGCAGAACCTTGGTGTACGTACAGCCGTGGCGGAGCGTTCGCGACTGTGGCGCGGCATCGACACCGTCGGCTATGTCGATTACGACGAGTCAAAGGTCAGCCATATCCACCTGCGCACCGAGGGCTGGATAGAAGACCTGGTGGTGCAGTCCGAGGGGGAACGCGTCAAGCAGGGAGAACGGCTTGTTCAGCCTCTATTCACCGGAACTGGTGAATGCGCAGGAAGAGTTCGTGCAGGCCCTGAAGATCGGCAACGCCGGCCTGATCCGCGCGTCCCGTGACCGGCTTGCTGCACTGGGAATTCCTGCCAGCCAGATCAAACGCCTGGAGAAAGACCGCAAACCCAGCCAGACGATACCGGTCTATGCGCCGCAGGATGGCGTGGTCGCATCACTGAGCGTGCGTGACGGCATGTACATCAAGCCGGCGACGCGTGTCATGAGCCTCGCCGATCTCTCCAGTGTCTGGTTGCTGGCCGAGGTATTCGAACGCCAGGCCGACTGGGTCAAGGTTGGCCAGCCGACCGAGGTTAAACTTGCATTCCAGCCGGGACGCACCTGGGAAGGCAAGGTGGAATACATCTATCCCAGCCTGGATGCGAAGACGCGCACCCTGAAGGCGCGGCTGAGCTTTGACAATCCCGATGAAATACTCAAGCCCAACATGTATGCCGATGTAAAGATTTTCGGTGGACCAAAGGATGATGTCATTGTCATCCCCGTCGAGGCATTGATCCGTACCGGGCGTGAGCAGCGCGTGGTGCTGTCACTCGGTGACGGCCGCTTCGAAAGTCGCAGTGTCAGCGCCGGCATTGAAAGCGGCGACTGGGTTGAGATACTCGACGGCATCGTGCCCGGTGACACGGTGGTCACCTCCGGACAGTTCCTGATCGATTCCGAGGCCAGTCTCAAGGCCAGCATGACGCGCATGAGTCCGGTTGACCGTGGTACACAGGAATCGCAGCCATGATTGCACTCGTTATCGACTGGTCAATCCGCAACCGTCTGCTGGTTATCCTGTTAACGGTGATGCTGACCGGCTGGGGCCTCTATGCCCTGAAAAACACACCCCTCGATGCCATACCCGATCTGTCGGATGTGCAGGTCATCATCAAAACCACCTACCCGGGACAGGCACCGCAAGTGGTGGAGGACCAGGTGACCTACCCACTCACGACCGCGATGCTGTCCGTACCCAAGGCCGTCAATGTGCGTGGTTACTCGTTTTTCGGTGATTCCTTTGTTTACGTGATCTTCGAAGACGGCACCGATCCCTACTGGGCGCGCTCACGGGTACTGGAATATCTCAGCCAGGTGAGCAGCAAGCTGCCTGCAAATGCGCGTCCGGAACTGGGACCGGATGCCACTGGTGTCGGCTGGGTGTATGAATATGCGCTCATCGATCGCAGCGGCCACCATGACCTTGCCCAGCTGCGCAGCCTGCAGGACTGGTTTCTCAAGTATGAACTACAGACCGTTCCCGGCGTCTCGGAAGTCGCCACCATCGGCGGCATGGTGAAGCAATACCAGGTGGTACTGGACCCCAACAAGCTGCGTGCCTACGACCTGCCGCTTTCAAAGATCCACGCCGCGATCCAGCGCGGCAACCAGGAGGTCGGCGGCTCCGTTATCGAACTGTCCGAGGCCGAGTACATGGTACGCGCCACCGGCTACATCGATGAACTACAGGACCTGCGCAACATCCCGCTGGGCGTCAATGAACGTGGCATCCCGATACTGCTGGAGGACGTTGCGGAGATACGCCTGGGACCACAGCTACGGCGCGGCATTGCCGAGCTGGATGGCGAGGGCGAGGTCGTCGGTGGCGTCATCATCATGCGTTATGGCGAGAATGCACAAAAGACCATTGAACTGGCGAAGGCGCGGCTGGCCGAGCTTGGCAAGGGACTGCCTGATGGCGTGGAGATCATCGAGACCTATGATCGCTCGGCGTTAATACAGCGTGCCGTTGACACGCTCAATCACAAACTCATTATCGAGTTCATTATTGTGTCGCTGGTGTGCGCGCTGTTCCTGTTTCATCTGCGTTCCGCGCTGGTTATCGTGATCTCGCTGCCCATCGGTATCCTCTGCGCCTTCATCGTCATGCAGCGCATGGGCATCAATGCCAACATCATGTCGCTCGGCGGCATCGCGATTGCGATTGGCGCCATGGTCGACGCCGCCATTGTCATGATTGAAAATGTTCACAAGCACCTGGAGCGATCCACGGCCAGCGGTGAACAGCGCTGGAACATCATCCGTGATGCCGCCATTGAAGTCGGTCCACCGCTGTTCTTTTCACTGCTGATTATCACCCTCAGCTTCCTGCCGGTGTTCACGCTGCAGGCACAGGAAGGCAAGCTGTTTGCGCCGCTCGCCTACACCAAGACCTTTGCCATGGCCGCCGCCGCGGGCCTGTCGATCACCCTGGTGCCGGTGCTGATGGGTTATTTCATTCGCGGTCACATCATTCCGGAATCCAGGAACCCGGTCGACCGGGTACTGGTTGCCGCGTACCGGCCGCTGATCAACGCGGTGCTCAAGGCACCCGGCACGGTGCTGTTGATCGCGGCACTGCTGGTGGTTGCGGGACTGTGGCCAGCCAGCCGTCTCGGTTCGGAATTCATGCCCGATCTCGATGAAGGTGACCTGCTGTACATGCCCAGCACCTTTCCCGCCGTGTCCATAGGCAAGGCGCAGGAAATCCTGCAACAAACCGACAAGCTGATAAAAACTGTCCCGGAAGTGCGCCGAGTGTTCGGCAAGATCGGCCGTGCGGAAACCGCGACCGATCCGGCACCGCTGACCATGGTCGAGACGACCATCCAGTTGTATCCCCGTGAGCAGTGGCGCGCCGGTATGACACTGGAGAAGCTCAAACAGGAACTGAACGAGCGGGTAAAGATACCGGGCATTTCCAATATCTGGGTGATGCCGATCAAGAACCGTATCGATATGCTGGCAACCGGCATCAAGACGCCGGTGGGTATCAAGGTCGCCGGGCCGGACCTCGATGAAATTCAGGCCATCGGCAAGCGAATCGAGGATGTTATTAAAGAGATCCCGGGTACCGTCTCGGCATACTCGGAACGCGTTGCCGGCGGGCGCTATGTACTCGTAGACATCGATCGCATTGCCGCATCGCGCTTTGCATTGAATATAAACGACGTCCAGGAAGTGGTGAGCACCGCACTCGGCGGTATGCGCGTGGCGCAAACAGTCGAGGGACTGGAACGTTACCCGATCAACATCCGCTACCCGCGCGACGTGCGCGACTCGCTGGAGAAGTTGCGCAACCTGCCCATCGTCACCCCCGGTGGTGCGCGCATTCCACTCTCCGAGGTTGCGGACATTCGCATCGAGGACGGCCCCGGCATGATCAAGACGGAGAACGCGCGCCTCAATGGCTGGATCTACATCGACATCGAGGGCCGCGACCTCGGTTCCTACGTAACCGAGGCGCAGCAGGCCGTTTTTGAGCAGGTTGCACTCCCGGCCGGTTACTCGATTGCCTGGTCAGGACAGTACGAGTATTTGGTGCGTGCACGGCAACAGCTCACCACGGTGCTGCCGGTGACGCTCGCGATCATCGTGTTGTTGCTGTATCTCAATTTCCGCAAATTCACGGAAGTGTTCATCATCATGGGCACGCTGCCACTGGCGCTGGTGGGTGGCTTCTGGTTGCTGTACCTGCTGGACTTTAACCTGTCGGTCGCTGTCGGCGTGGGCTTCATTGCGCTGGCCGGTGTCGCCGTCGAGATCGGCGTCATCATGCTGGTGTACCTGAACCAGGCGCTGCACCAGCGTATCGAAGACGCCAAACAGGTACAGCGTGCATTAAACACCGACGATATCCGCCAGGCCATCATCAGCGGGGCGCTGTTACGCGTACGCCCCATCATGATGACCGTGGCCGCCATTATCGTCGGCCTGTTACCCATCATGCTCGGCAGTGGCACCGGCTCGGAAGTCATGCGCCGTATCGCTGCACCGATGGTCGGTGGCATGGTGAGCGCGACCCTGCTAACCCTGGTAGTGATACCGGCGGTGTTCTTGATCTGGAAACAGCGCGGTGTCAGCAGTAATGGTTAACCCTGTCGTGATCAACCTGAAGCAGCAGATCGCATCCTCGATCTTTCGCGCTTGCGAAGCGCTCCTACAAAAGGACGGATTGCCTACCTAAGCATAAAATTGGCAGGATATGGTGGATTATGCATTGGCCGTGCTTTTCCCTGTGGCACGTTTTAGTCGCGCCGCGAGTGCGGCGACCAGTGGATTCGCGCTGATACCGTGTGCGATAACGCTGAGTGCGATGGTGCAAACCACGGTACTGATGATGGTGCTGCCACCGGCCAGGTGTTCGTTGAGCACAATGCTGGTGGCAGGCACGATTCACAGTACCGGCCCTAGCATGGCAATGGCGTTATTCCAGAGACGATGGCGCCGGCTCCAGCCTGCCACCATCGCGGCGCTGACAGGTCTGGAGCGAGCGATGTAACTGTCCTGGCGTCGACGCATGTCGGCAGTCAGCGAGCGGTCGCAGAACAGGATGTTGTTCTCG
Source organism: uncultured Gammaproteobacteria bacterium (assembly GCA_963753755.1). Taxonomy (GTDB): domain Bacteria; phylum Pseudomonadota; class Gammaproteobacteria; order UBA9214; family UBA9214; genus UBA9214. The sequence continues at coordinate 74,087 of CAVWDM010000005.1, read as the reverse complement.
TAGTTGAGTTCGAAACTTCGTCGATCCATGTTTGCAGAACCGATCAGGGTAAGTTCCCCGTCCAGGGTCAGGGACTTGGTATGCAAAAGACCGTCCTGGTACTCGAAGATACGGACTCCGGCGGCAAGCAGATCGGCGTAGTAACTGCGACTTGCCGCGGCGACGATCCATGAGTCGTTTCTCGCCGGAAAGATGATGGTGGTATCAACACCGCGACGGGCACTCGCACACAGCCCGGCCTGCATGGATTCATCGGGCACGTAATACGGGGTTGTGATAACCAGTTCGTGACGAGCAGCGTACATCAGTGTCTCGAACATCTCGGGCATGGCTGAGTAACGCACCGTTGGTCCGGTTCCGACCACCTGTGCAGGCAGTCCGGGTTGTTCCGCGGGGATCGGCTGCCTGAGCAGCTGGCTGATTGTCTGGCCTGTTTCGGACTCCCAGTCGCTGGCGAACAGGTATTGATTCTGACGGGCGATTGGCCCCTCGAAGCGCATCATAACGTCCACCCACGGCGCATACCGAGCCTTTATACGAAATTCCGGATCCGCACAGTTCTGACTGCCGCAATAGGTGATGTGGTTATCGATAACGAGAATCTTGCGATGATTGCGCAGGTCGATACGTCCCTTCAGCGGCCGCAACAGCGGATTACCGATCGGCAGGGCGCTGGCCAGGTGAACACCTGCTGCCTGCATCGCCTGCCAGTATTGCGATTTGATCATGATACGCGAACCGAGATCGTCCGCCATGGCCCTGCAGGTCACACCGCGTGCAGCCGCGCGCAGCAATGCCGCCACCATCTTGCGACCATTAGTGTCCGGCAGCCAGATATAAAACGTCAGGTGGACGTGCTCCCTGGCGGCATCGATATCGGCCACCATGGAATCTATGGCTGCATTCGAGTCCTGCATCAGTTGCCCCCGGTTACCGCCAACCGGGGCAAAGCCGTTGACTGTTTTCCCGACATTAAAGAGATGTGCGTAACGTTCCGGCACATCAGCCTGCATATACATGGCCTGCGCACCGGCAGCATCGGCCACATCAGGCAATCCCGAGATGACTGCATGCATCCGAGCCACGCGATGGCGGCCGATGTTTGTTTCACCCAACAGCAGATAGGCCAGGATGCCCAGCACCGGGACGGCAATGATGACCACAATCCAGGCGATCCGCGAAGCCGGGTCGCGATGTGGACGCAGCAGCACCCTCACAATGAGCGCGATCTGGATAAGGATATGCAGCACCAGGAAAGACTCCCCGGTCAATGAAGCCTGGCTCATTGATTAACCTCGCAGATGATATTCTCTCTCTTTCGGCAAGAGTCCCGGAAAACGAACATGCACTAGTGTAAAGGTCATCTTCAGAATGCACCAACTGCAGACATGGCTTCGCGAAAATATTCGGCATCGGGATAGCGGAATAATGGTTAAAACATCGCGGCGGTAAACAGCTGGCGAGTAATTCCTGATGATGATGGCCGCGTGAACCGGGTGACCCTGAAAGATGGCGTCGCGGTGGAAACCTGTGATAGCGAACCGATGACGACTGCGCTGCAGGGCTTGAAGGCCGCTGATCTTGAAATCATCCCCGACGCCTCTGAGACGTGACCCCGGTAACCAGGAGCTGACCCTGGTATCAGCCATTCTGCGGTACGGCTGCGGCTCTGATACTGCCGTTGATTGAACAGACAGATATATCGCCATCCCGGCGCCTGTTCCAGCCACGCGTGAAGTCATGACAGCCCCCGGAATTTACACTGCACCAGCGGTTCGACAGCAGTATCAACCTGGCGTCATCCATGATCTGCGTCACCGCGATTGAACTATCATCAAGTTTTACAGAAACAAAACTCCGGGTTGCAGATGATTCGCACCGCCAGCAACAGCGCTGACGGGGAATAGAACTCTGCCCCTGCGTATTACAAGCTGTCGATAATGGCCTGCTTCTTCGCCTTGTACTCTTCCGGTGTGATGTAACCACCGGCCGCCAGCTTGTCGAGTTCAGCGATCCGCGCCTGCGGTGACTTCTGGGCGGGGGCCGTTTGCACCGGTCGGGCCGCCTGGGCCTGGGCGGCAGCGGCCTGCTGCTGCTCGGCCGCGGTCCGGTCTTGCATGTTAGTCAACAGCTTGGTCGCGAATACGCCGCCGATGAAGGCGCCCGCATCACCGGCATGCACCGGCAGACTCGCGCCAGCAGCGAATGATGCAAATACACAGCCCAAAACAATCTTGTTGCAAATTCTCATGTGAATCTCTCCTCAAAGTGCCGTACAGGTGCCATGTGCCAGGAAACTCACGCCGTCACCGACCCCTGAGCCACTCATTTTTCCTGTCTTGGCATTGATGGCAACATCCCAGCCACGACTGTTTTCGACGCCTTGTATGACCAGGTGTTCACCGTTGTGTTCCATGTTCTTTACCGGTGAAACGGCGTTATGACCACTCTCGTGGGTGCCTCGCATGACCTTGTTTTTCACGTCCAGCACCATCAGTTCCGGCAAATCGAAGGTCTTGGCCTGCCCCTGAAGACAAAAGCCGTCATCCAGGCAGGCGACGACGTGCGTGACGGCACAGACGATATCACTGGAACCATCAAGTCCCGCGGCGGATACGCCCGATGCAACAAACGGCGTCGCCGCAACGACACAAGCCGCGACCAATCGCGTGCATTTTCTATTAAGCATTATTGTTCTCCTCTTTCATGTGTATACGAAGTAATACAGCATGCTGTTGCTGACCCCTGATCTACCCTGTCTGGCAACCCTATTTCTTGTCGGTTATGCCGTGCGCCGCGTCGAGACGCACGCGCAGCAGGTATGCCCAGTCGTCCATGGCCTGCTTGGTGTAATTCCACTTTGAATAGGCATTCATGTAGCCAGTAACCCCTTTGGTAATGCCGTGGGTCCAGTTGTATTTTTTACCGGCTTCCGTTTCGATAAATGCGACAAGCTGCTCGCTGCTGACGCTGTCAAGCGCCTCGACTTCAACTGTGGCATGGCCGGTGAACACCGTGCTGCCGGTTTCACCCGTTGCAACACCGGAACCGGCATCGGCAACCCACGCGAACAGGACGGCCAGCGTTACCAGGGATGCCTCCGGTTTGTTCGGCACCAGGTCAGTGACCGCAATGCGCAGGCGCAGCACGTCAGGCCCCGGTTCCGTTACCATCGGGTAGGCGTCACCCACCGCTTTCTGGATTGCCTGATAAAAGTAATCAGTCAGAAATTTCAGCTCGTCGGGGTCGATCCCCTTGTAGTCGCTGTCGTCCTTGAAAAAGATCTTGATACGGTCGACGAAGAGCTTGTCGTATGTTCCATAGTCGACTGTTGTGTCTTTATACTCGAAGGAACCGTCAGGGTTCTTTGTTTTCGATATCTTCGAGTAGTCACTCAGGAAGCCCACGGCCTGGTAGTCGCCAAACATCAGCTCTGTTGTTGATTCTGCCAGGGCTGTCTCTGCTGTCGCCGCCATGGGCAGAGCGAGAAGTGTACTTAACAGCAGCGTGGAGGTCAGTCTTTCTAGTTTCATGGGTTTTGTCCCATAAAGGTGAATGAATAATAGTTACTGCCGTGTTACAAAAGTTTGTTGGAGCATATCAGATCCAGAAGACGCTGTTTAACTACTCAACGGGTGCTGGTCATATAACCCCCTCATTTTTTAAGGAAGCTGGTGAGTTTCAATTTACCTTGCTTAATGCGCCCGGCGAAATCCGTTAATAATGAAACAGATAAACGATCTTGTAATCAAAAAAATATATTCTGACCAACCAGACCTCTGGTCAACTGCTACTGTGAACACGCAGGCATCCACAGAACCGACTGTATCGGGTCATTACGTGCCAACCGCATCCCTGCTGAAAGACCCGATCAACTCTGCCTTCCCGCTGTTCTGTCAGCAGGCGCTGGTACTCGGGATTGGTGCGTAATAACCCCCCCTCCGGCTCCGATCGGCAGGTCCACCTGTTGTCGCTCAGATTGAAGCTTGGAGGGATCGGGTTGAGGGCTTTGCGCCGTTCGGGATCGTGAATGCCGTTGAAGTCGAGGAGGATGAAATAGGATTCGACATGCGTACCTTCGGTTGACAGTCCTTGCGCCCAGCTGACAAGGGTCTTCTTCATCAATTCGATGGTCGCCGTATTGTAACGGTGCAGCTGTATGTTGCTCATGGCGCCGATGGTCTTGCCTAGCGACGGTTGACTATCGCTGCTGTCCATATGATGGCCCGGCTCGGTAGCGGCGTTGACCGAGATCATAACGACTCGCTTTGGCGGCTGGCGATTGTATTTCTTGCTGTATTTGGCCAGGGTACCGCCCGAGAGCGAGACAATCTCATAGAGGGCGCGCAGCCCCAGATTGTCGGTGAGCCCTGCGTCCACGAAGTGAGCATACTGGCATTGCTCACGGTCGTAATAGCTTTCCAGCCCCTCGACCACCATGATCATCTCCGGGTTAGCGCTGGCCCGAGGGCGTGCCGCCGTTGACAGTCGTGACCGGCGTGTCGCGCAGTTCCTTGAGCACACCATTAAGACAGGGCCGCAGCACGGCTACCGCCACCGGAGAACGCCAGCATCAGCGCGTTCTCATCGGTTGCCCATTGCTGCTGAAATGTGCTGAGAGAATAACGGGGATCATTGTCGGGCACCGGCCCGGGAGTATTGACAACCACGCCGCATGTAGCGCAGGTGCAACGGAGTTATATGCGTGGTATTCGCTATTCTGCAGCTACGGCTGCGGCTGGGCCACCAGTGGATAGCAATCTTCCAGCACCTACCCGACGACGACCGATTGTAATTCCATGGATCTTCTCTCCTGTCATTGTCTCCAGCATATTCGGCCACCTGTCTACGTTTTCTGTGCCTGGTAGGCCTGCATGACGTCTCCCAGTGTGTCGAAGAAGGCATCATCACCGAACAGCTGCCGCAACTCGTAGCGGCTCTTGTCCTTGACCTCTTCCATGACCTGTGCCACCACCAGCCGTATGCCTTTTTCATGCAGAATGCCATGCAGCGCACGCAGTGCCTCTGCCGCGGAATAGTCCACATCATCGACCGCAGAGGCATCCATGCAGAACCAGCGCAGCGGTGGCTGTGCGCTGTTGACAAGATTCGTGACCTCTTCGGAGAGTTGCTGGCTATTCGCATAGTACATGCTGTGTGTGAAACGGTAGATCATGAATCCGGGGGCGGCCTGGGCCTGGCTTGCTACTGGCTGTGGTTTCCATGAACCAGACTCGCCTGGCATGAGCAGTGCGTTCTTCGGATGATAGCCCCGACGGGTGTGATCGATCAGCGACAGCGCAATGGCCAGCAGGATGCCCTGTTCGACGCCGACGAACACGACCATCAGTGTCGTAATCAGCGCCACCCAGAACTCCGAGCGCCGCTGGGCGAAGATGCGGCGCATGCCGTTGATGTCGATCAGGTCAACACCGATCAGGAACACGACCGCTGACAAGACTGCCTCCGGCATGTAGGCCAGGGGCCCGGTGAGGAACAACAGCACCAGCAGCACGATGACCGTGGTGAACAACAGCGACAGCTGGCTGCGACCCCCGGCGCTGTCGACCATCTGGGTCTTGGTCGGGCTGCCGTTGACGACAAAGGTACCGGACAGGCCCGCGCCAATGTTGGCCAGCCCCAGGCCGACGAGGTCGGTGTTCTCATTGAAACGTTCGTTGTAGCGTGCGGCATAGGCCCGCGAGGTCGCAGCGCTCTGTGCCAGGATAACCACGCACATGGCAAACGCGACCGGCACCAGCTTGCTGATGAGCCCCCAGCTCCAGTCAACCTGCGGAAGCCCAATGTGTGGCAGACCACCTGGTACCTCACCGAGTACGTGCACATGCGCCTCCAGATTCAATGCCCAGCTGGAGATAATGGCACTCACCACGGCGATCAACGCCCCCGGTATCTTCTTCGAGAGCTTCTTCGAGCCGATAATCACCAACAGCACACTGAGCGCAATGGCCACCGCATAGAGATTGACCTGTTCGATCTGCTGGATATCGTTCCAGATCTTCTGCAGGGTGCCGTGCCCGCCGCCCTTCAGGCCAAGCATGCCGGAAAGCTCGCCCAGTGCGACCTGGATGCCGACCCCGGTGAGAAAGCCGATCAGCACCGTGCGTGACAGGAAGTCCGCCATGAAGCCGAGGCCGATAATCCGCGCCAGGATGAGAAAGGCCGCGGCCATCAAGGCGAGCACTGCCGCCAGCGCCACGTATTCATCGGAACCGGTGGCCGCCAGCCCCACCAGGGCGGCAGCGAGCATGGCCGCGGTTGCCGAATCTGCCCCGACCACCAGGTGCCGCGAGGATCCAAACAGGGCAAACAGGGCCATGGGAATGAGGATGGTGTACAGCCCGGTGATCACCGGGGTCCCGGCAATCTTGGTGTAACCCATCACTTCGGGTATCGCCAGTGCCGCCAGGGTAAGACCGGCGATGAATTCGAGCGGAATCTGTGAGGCTTTTATCGGTAATACGCCCTGCAGGACTGGCAGGCGGAACCCTCCGGTGTTGTTGTTCACAGCCTTAATGGCAGTCTCCTATGAAATGGACCCACGGAAACCCGGCAATCCACGTGACTCCGAACTGCCGGCAAGAACGGCACTGGATGCCATATTAGAACTACCGGCGTGACTTCATCCAGCAGCCTGACCTCCGGCTTCTGCTGTTCTCTCTGCGCCAGTTATATATGACCGGCGCATGACACAGTATGTCAAAACTTTTCCGGGACGTACTTGAGCGGGTATTCCGGCTCCTTGTAATTTCCCGGCTTTTGCCGTGGCGGAAGCTTGACATTCTTGTGCGGCAACATCTTGTAGGGTAGGCACGATAGACAGGCCTGAATACTTGCTTCGTTTTTTGGTTCACATTGTTTTCAGTTTACACATCAACCGGGAACCCTGCGTCATCCGTCAAAAGCCAGCTTCAGCTTCCTGGCGATCTGCTGTAAACGCTGGTCGCGTGTCCAGATCAAGGCCGTATCCGCTAACGTGGTAGATGCCAGAAGATGGGTATCGATATAACCGACCCCCTGCCCCATCAGTTTATTGCTTTCGATAAAGTGCAGCACCTCTTCATGCGAGGCTACTGGCGCCTGGGGCAAATCGTTCAGCAGCCTGATCACATCATCCCGCTTTTGCAGATTCCCACAGGCCAGCTCACCAATGACAAAGGTGTGCGCGAGCACCTGGCTGCTGTCGAGCAGATCGATAAGACGCGCGTCTCCAGTACGCAAATGATCGATCCAGACCGAGATATCAACCAGGATCATGCTGCCGGGTCGGACTTCCGGCAGGGTATCGGTTTCAGTTGTGGTTCGCTGCCCCCCAGCCGAGCCAGCCGGCGGGCGCTCTCTCGTTCGATCAGGGCGCGCAATCCCTCACGCACCAGCGCGACTTTCTCACTCACCCCGGTAATCCGCTGGGCCTCGGCTAGCAATTGGTCATCAATATTCAGCGTGGTTCTCATGAGCAACTCCCATCGCCAGAAGGCACGATTATTAACATCATTTGATGATATTTTGGATGTATTGACTATGCAAGGTTTGTCGCCAGACCTGTGTGTGGCGAATTCATCATTGCCCCCTGAAAACGCCAACTAAAACAGTCTTGTTCCTGAAGGCATCATTCCACACCTTGCTCTGCACGAAGGACATTTTGATTGTCCTTCGCGAAAACTCATAGCACACACTTTCATCATGCCGCCAATCGCTCATAATGGTGATGTAGACCTACGACCTCTGGAATTCGTACGACCTTTCCAAGGTCTGGTGACTGCACCGATCGCGACTCGGGACTATCCACTCCCAGCAACAGATGCGTGCGCCAGTGATGACAATAGTTGAAATAGTTCGTCAGGATTCGTTTCAAATGTGTAATCGTGTCGGCTATTACCCTGTAGGAGCGCCGCCTCCGGCGCGAATCGAGGCGAGAAGCTTCCGCGTCCTGCTTACGCCCCTCACCTACATCCTGCAGGCGACGCCTGCACAATGAGTGCTATCAAATGATCACACAACTCACAGATCCCGTATGTGGCATGACGGTCACTTCGGCCAGCGAACATCACTTTACCTATAAAGACACTGACTACTATTTCTGCTGCAGCGGCTGTCAACAAAAGTTTGCTGCTGACCCCGACGGTTATCTCAAACCACCCGGGCCTGCTGCAAGCCTGGCTGACGCCAGCGACCAGACCTTTGTCTGCCCCATGTGCCCCGAGGTCCGGCAGCAGGGTTCGGGTGCCTGCCCCAGCTGTGGCATGGCGCTGGAACCCGAGGCGGTTCAAGCGCCGCTAAGGCGCAGCGAATACACCTGTCCCATGCACCCGGAAGTCATACAAGACGCACCGGGTAACTGCCCGAAGTGCGGCATGGCACTGGAAGCGCGCACCGTGACCGTGGAGGAAAAGAACCCTGAACTGCTTGATATGGCATGGCGCTTTTGGGTATCCATGGCGCTGGCGATACCGGTGTTCATTCTCGCCATGGTGGTCGACATGTTCCCCGGCCTGTTACCGGCTGATCTGTCAATGAAATCCGCGCAGTGGATTCAGTTTATGCTTGCGACACCGGTGGTCTTGTGGGGCGGCTGGCCGTTCTTTGTGCGTGGCTGGCAATCGCTCAGGACTTTGAATCTGAACATGTTCACGCTGATTGCCCTCGGTGTCACGGTGGCCTGGAGCTACAGCGTCGTGGCACTGCTGCTGCCCGGCCTCTTCCCGCCGGTCATGCAACACACCGATGGCACCGTGGCCGTGTATTTCGAGGCGGCCGCAGTGATCGTTGCACTGGTGCTGCTGGGACAGGTCATGGAGCTGCGTGCACGCAGCCAGACCAACAGCGCCATCAAGCTGCTGCTTGGACTGGCGCCCGCTAGGGCTCGCCGCGTCGCGGCCGATGGCAGCGAAACCGATATCCCGCTGCAACAGGTACACCCCGGTGATGTACTGCGCGTGCGCCCCGGTGAAAAGATTCCCGTGGACGGCATCGTCACCGACGGCAACAGCAGTGTCGATGAATCCATGGTCACGGGCGAACCCATCGCCGTTGAAAAGACCGCCGGTGAAGCCGTCATCGGCGCCACCATCAACGGCACCGGCAGCCTATTGATGCGCGCTGAAAAGGTCGGCGCCGATACCCTGCTCGCGCAAATCGTACACATGGTAAGCGAGGCACAACGCTCGCGCGCGCCTATTCAGAAACTTGCCGACGTGGTGGCCGGCTATTTTGTACCCGCCGTGATCGCGATTGCCGTGCTCGCCTTTATCGCCTGGAATCTCTGGGGTCCGGAACCACGACTGGCGCACGCTATTGTCAACGCCGTGGCCGTGCTCATCATCGCCTGCCCCTGTGCACTCGGACTGGCCACACCGATGTCCATCATGGTCGGTACCGGCAGGGGTGCCACGCTGGGTGTATTGATAAAGAACGCCGAGGCTCTGGAGACCCTGGAGAAGGTCGACACCCTGGTGGTCGACAAGACCGGCACCCTGACTGAAGGCAAACCCGAACTGGTGTCCGTTGAGGCACTCAACGGCTTCAGCGAGACGCAGGTACTGCAGCTTGCGGCCAGCCTCGAACGGTCCAGCGAACATCCCCTGGCCGAGGCCATTGTCGGCGGTGCGATGGCAAGGGATTTGTCATTCAGTGATACGGATGATTTCGCATCCATCACCGGCAAGGGCGTCACCGGGACAATAGATAACAAGGCCGTGGCACTCGGCAACCTGCAGCTGCTGGAAACACTCAACATCGATTCCGCGGAACTGGACACCCTGACTCGGCAGGCCGAAACCGGGCACAGCGCCGCTCAGACAGTGATGTTTGTCGTCATCGACGGCCAACCCGCCGGCCTGCTGTCTGTGGCCGACCCGATCAAGGACTCAACACCGGATGCGATCCGCGAGTTGCATGCTGCGGGGATTAACATCGTCATGCTCACCGGCGACAGCCGCACAACGGCGAACGCAGTCGCTGACACCCTCAACATCGACCGGGTCGAGGCAGAAGTGCTACCGGAACAGAAGGCCGACGTCGTCAGACAGCTGCAGGAGGCTGGTCATATCGTGGCCATGGCCGGTGATGGCATCAACGATGCACCCGCACTGGCACAGGCGCACGTCGGTATCGCCATGGGTACCGGTACCGACGTTGCCATGGAAAGTGCCGGCGTAACACTGGTCAAGGGTGATCTGCGTGGCATCGTGCGTGCACGCCACCTGAGTCGCGCGGTAATGCGCAACATTCGCCAGAACCTGTTTTTTGCCTTTATCTACAACTCGCTGGGGGTACCCATTGCCGCCGGTGTGCTCTATCCCGTGTTCGGGTTGTTGCTTTCACCCATGCTGGCAGCCGTCGCCATGAGCTTCAGCTCGGTATCGGTCATCAGCAATTCACTGCGCCTGCGTCATACCCAACTCTAAAACTGCACCAGCGAGGTTCTGGTTCAGCGCTGTAGGAGATGTTTCTCAGGAAAGCACGTCGGTAAAACCAAATAGCCGCATATCGGTCATGCGCTGTGGATAGAGAATTCCGTCAAGGTGGTCGCATTCATGCTGCACGACCCGGGCATGGAAACCATGCGCTTCACGCTCAAACGCCACGCCACACACATCACGGCCACTGTAGCGTATGTGGGCATGGCGAGGCACCATACCGCGCAGGCCCGGGACACTGAGACATCCTTCCCAGCCTGCTTCACGCTCATTCGACAGGGGCTCGATCACAGGATTGATCAGTACGGTCCGCGGTACCGGTTCCGCATCGGGATAGCGGGCATTCCTCTCAAAGCCGAACACAACCACACGCAAAGCGACACCAATCTGGGGGGCGGCAAGACCTGCTCCGTCCTCGGCCTTCAGGGTGTCCATGAGATCATCCACCAGCTCATCCAGTTCCGGCGTCGCGAAGGCCGTTACCTGTTTTGCTGTTTCAAGCAGTCTGGGATCCCCCATCTTCAGCACAACCCTTGCCACCATGACCCGTCTCCACTCCTGTTAACCATGAACCAGCTGCAGTGCCGGCCTGACATGCAGGCTTGCACGGACTGACACGCTTTCCGAATGATTATACTCAAGCAGTGAGTGCTCTCGTGCTTTCGGTATCATGGCATGCATGTCACCAGCAGCAGATCCGATTGTGCTTTATTTTCACTGCAATATCGCCATAATTGACCTTGATCAAAGAACGCTCGCCTGATAATTGCGAGAGTGACCGGGTGCTGACTTGTAGCCAGTATTCATTTACTGAATGCCTGCCATCCATGATTAAATCATCCACTACCGAGGCCCTATGAACAAACGGGAACTGTACGTTTACAAGGCATGGGACCTGCCCGTGCGTCTTTTTCACTGGGTGAATTTCACTGCTGTTATCGGTTTGATCTTGTTTGGCCTGCTGATGCTTTATAAAACAGAGCTCGGTATCACCAGCATTGAGGCAAAGACCAGCCTGAAAACAATCCATGTCATCATCGGCTATGTGTTCGTCCTCAACCTCGCGCTGCGCATCCTCTGGGGCTTCATCGGCAATCGCCATGCACGCTGGCGAGCCATCCTGCCGGGGCGCGGTTTTATTCAGTCGCTGCGCGACTACCGCTCATTCATCCGCGCCGGCGACACACAGCAATTTATTGGCCACAGCCCGCCGGGGCGAGTCGCGGTCGGCGCCTTGTTGCTGCTGATGGCGGTGATGGCAGTTACCGGCCTGATACGCGCCGGCACCGATATTTACTACCCGCCATTCGGTTCCCTGGTGGCTGAATACGTGGCCGCACCAGGCACCGATCCTGCCAGCCTGATACCCTATGACCCGGCCGGCATGGAACCCTCCAGAGCCGAGCGCATCAAGGCCTTCAAGAAGCCGTTTGGCAGCATCCATGTTTATACAGCCTATATGCTGATGTTTTTGATCATCGTGCATATCTCTGCCGTGGTGTTTACCGAGGTACGCGACGGCGGCAGCATCATTTCGGCCATGTTTTCCGGTCGCAAGGTGTTATCCCGTAAACCGGTAGATAGCAACTCCTGAGTGAACTCATAGCCCTGATGAGGTAAAGTTGCCAGTCACAGCAGACAACAACGGCCCTTGGCCGGTCAAGGAACGGCCACGTTGACGCATTTAAGTGCTTTCCTAAGAACCCTGCTCTCCAGCCTGCGAGACCTGCTGCCCATCATTCTGGTCGTGGCCTTTTTTCAGATCGTTGTCATACGACAGCCGGTTGCCGACCTTGGCGAGATCCTGTTCGGCACCCTGCTGGTCATTCTCGGCCTGGCCTTTTTTGTTCGCGGCCTGGAACAGGCCCTGTTTCCCATCGGGGAATCCGTTGCCTATGCCTTCGCACGCAAGGCCAATCTTTTCTGGCTACTGACCTTTGCCTTTGCCCTCGGATTCGGCACTACCATCGCCGAGCCGGCACTGACGGCCGTTGCCTCCGAGGCCGCCAAGATCGCTGCTGCAGACGGGCACATTGCACCGGAAAAAGCCGCTATGTCCAGCTACGCACTGGGCCTGCGCCTGACAGTCGCCTTCGCTGTCGGCGTGGCCATCCTGGCGGGCGTTTTTCGCATTCTCCGTGGCTGGCCCATCCAGTACTTCATTATCGGCGGCTACCTCGGTGTCGTCATCATGACGGCGTTTGCGCCCCCGGAAATCATCGGTATCGCCTATGACTCGGGCGGTGTCACCACCTCGACCGTGACCGTGCCGCTGGTCACGGCCCTCGGTGTTGGCCTGGCCAGCAGTATCAAGGGACGTAATCCCATGATCGACGGATTTGGCCTGATTGCGTTTGCATCACTGACACCGATGATATTCGTCATGGCCTACGGCATGATCTTCTGATGGAATTCGTGCATCACTTGCTGAAGACCGGAACCTCCACCATCACTGACGTGCTGCCGATTGCCGGTATCATTCTCGGTTTTCAACTGCTGGTACTGCGGCAAACTATACCCAACCTGAAAAGCGTGCTGGTGGGCTTCGTTTACGTACTGATCGGCCTGACACTGTTCCTGGTCGGTCTGGAAGAGGCGTTGTTTCCACTCGGCAAGCTCATGGCTCAACAGCTTACCGACCCGGCATTTATCCGCAGCACCATCGATGTCGCGGGCGCCACCCTGCAATGGGATGATTACAAATGGATCTACCTGTTTGCTGCCGCCATCGGCTTTTCCACCACCATTGCCGAACCTGCCCTGATCGCTGTGGCCATCAAGGCGCACCAGGTCTCCGGTGGCGCGATCACCGTCTGGGGTCTGCGTACTGCAGTGGCCATTGGTGTTGCCGCCGGAATTACACTGGGCACCTTCCGGATCGTCACTGGCACCCCCCTGCATTACTATATTATTGCCGGCTACATCGTCGTGCTTGTACAAACGGTGTATGCACCGCGCACCATTATTGCGCTGGCCTATGATTCCGGCGGCGTGACCACGTCCACGGTGACCGTACCACTGGTAGCCGCGCTCGGCCTTGGACTCGCCAGTACCATACCTGGCCGCAGTCCGCTGCTCGACGGCTTTGGTCTGATTGCCTTCGCCAGCCTGTTCCCGATTATCAGCGTGATGGGCTACGCACAGCTGGGTGAGTGGCGACTGAAAAGACTCAAGAACAAAGAAAAAAGCGATGATTCAAACAATTCTGACTAAACAATAGCGGCAGGTAAGCGAGGTAACACATTATGCATTTCAAGCTAATCATTGCGCTGGTCGAGGATCATAAATCCAATGACATTCTGGACGCTGCCCGCAAGGCAGGTGCCACCGGCGCCACGGTAGTGAACCAGGTGCGCGGCGAGGGTATCCAGGCAGCAAAAACCTTTTTTGGCCTGAATCTGGAAACGCAGCGCGACATGCTGATGTTCCTGGTCGAGGAACACATGAGCCGGGATATCATGGAAAGCATTGCCGCCATTGGCAAGTTCGATGATGGCCCGGGAGCCGGTATTGCCTTTCAGCTGGATGTCGAGGATGCCGTGGGTGTGAACCTGCAAATTAGCAAACTGTCTGAAGTCGTGGAGGATAAGCTATGAAGAACAAAAAGTTGGTACATGTCAAAGACGTGATGACCGACAATTACCAACTGGTAGACGGTCTGCTGATGACCGACCAGGCACTTGCAAGGATGAAGGAAACCGGCGCTGATGTACTGATTGTTGACAAGCGTAATGAACACGACGAATACGGCATTGTCCTGCTGTCGGATATTGCCCGCGAGGTACTTGCAGTCAGCCGTGCACCCGAGCGTGTCAATATTTACGAAATCATGTCGAAGCCGGTGGTGGGCGTTGATCCGTATATGGATATCCGCTACTGCGCCCGCTTGTTCAACAAACTGGGGTTCTCCTATGCGCCGGTCATTGACCAGGGCAAACTGCTGGGTATCATCGGTTATGCCGACATGCTGCTGAAAGGATTGTGTCACAAATAAATGACAGGTTTACCCCGTTTGTTCCTGCATAACCCCTGATCGCTATAACATGCCGCTGCTGCAGGCCTGTATGCTCAGGCAGCAGCGGAAACCTGCTGCACGGCGATGACTTGAACGCGAACCGCTACTCACCCTGATCCAGCAGGCTGACGACCTGGTTGACCGACTTATTTAAACTCGCCCGGGAAAAATCGGCCTTGCCCATCACCATCATGCCGTTCATGGTGGTGGCAATGGTGGTTGCGGTACTGCCGGCATCCAGGTGTCGGGATAATTCCCCGCTTTTCTTTGCCTTGTTGAGACGCGCCTGCAGAGCGTTCTTCAGTTCATGGATGGTCTGTTGCATGGAGCCCAGTAACTGCTCATCATGCTGGCCACTCTCCATCAGCGATAACACCACCAGGCAGCCGCCCGGATTATCCTCGTCAAAATGAATATCCAGTGCAGCGTTCATCAGGCGCCGCAAGCCTTCCCTGATATCGGGTGCCGCATCCATCGCTGCAAACAGCGCTGACATCACGGATTCCTTGTAACAGGTCATCACCCGCTCAAAAATCGCACTCTTGTTACCAAAGGTATTGTAGATACTGGTGCGTTTCAGACCCATGGCCTGCTCGAGGTCGCTGATCGAGGTGCCCTCGTAACCTTTTTCCCAGAACACCCGCATCGCAGACGCAAGTGCCTGACGCTCATCGAATTGTTTGCTTCTGGCCATAAAGGTGACGGGTTCCCTGCTGAATCTTATTCTATACCAATCAGTACAATATTACTTGACAGCATTAGAATTACTGCATATAAAGATACTGTACCGTTCGGTACAGTATTAAAAAAACGGAGAATGTCTATGACTGGCACAACAACAAACATGGCTGATAACACACAACTGGATGCCTGGCTGGACAGCCGGCTGGATAAATTGTTACCCGGTAAACTGCAACAGATCGATGCCTCCAGAACACCGTCCATGTCCATTATTGCCACCAAGGGAACCCTGGACTGGGCCTACCCGCCCTTCATCCTCGCATCAACTGCAGCGGCGCTAGGTTGGGAAGTTGAGATATTTTTTACCTTCTACGGCCTGCTGTTGCTGAAAAAAGATCTTCAAGCCCAGGTCAGCCCGCTGGGGAACCCGGCGATGCCGATGAAAATGCCATTTGGCCCGAAATGGTTTCAGGATTATGACTGGCCGATGCCGAACCTGCTGATGGCAGGTATACCCGGATTTGAAAAGGTCGCCACCGGGCTGATGAAGAAGACCTTCAAGAACAAGGGTGTGGCGACTGTAGAGGAGTTGCGCAGCCTGTGTCTGGAAGCAGAAGTGAAAATGGTTGCCTGCCAGATGACCGTGGATGTATTCGGATTCGATGCCAGTGAGTTTGTACCGGAGGTCACTGACTTCGTCGGCGCCACCTCGTTCCTTCCGGTTGCACAGAAATCAGACGTTTGCCTGTTCATTTAACCTCTAATGGCATTGCTTGAGAACCCGGCCGCGAAAACATGCGGGATGGCACAACATCATGCCCGGCATGGCAATTCATTCTTCCGTGTGTTTCCGCTGCCGGTTACACGTTTGTATTGATGTCATAGCTTGACTAAACATCATTCGCAGCTGAGCGTGTTTTTTATCTACGCATTCAGTTTCCTGTCCTATACTGTCTGGAATAGAGGCACACACGACGTGTCCGTCTAGCGAACGTGTCACATTGCAGTCGGTCACGATTCGAACCCACATCACCATGCACACTGGCAAACCGGCCACACCCGATGCAACTGTTTCAGGAGATTTGTGATGAATGCGACTAACGAAATAAATGGAAAGGTACTTGCGGAAATGTCGTCCGATGCGCTGAATGCGTGGTTTGAAATGCGCTTTGCTGAAAGTCTGGCAACGGCGAGAGAGAATACAACACCACGACTCTCGATCATGGTGACCAAGGGAACCCTTGACTGGGCCTATCCACCCTTCATCCTCGGCGCTACCGCTGCCGCCATGGGCTGGGACACCTCGCTGTTTTTCACCTTCTACGGTCTGGCACTGCTGAAAAAGGATTTAAGTCCGCATATCAGCCCGCTGGGAAACCCTGCCATGCCGATGAAAATGCCCTTTGGCCCACAGTGGTTCCAGAACGTCGAGTGGAACATGCCCAACCTGTTGATGGCCGGTGTGCCGGGGTTTGAGTCGGTCGCGACGACGCTGATGAAGCAGACCATGAAGAACAAGGGTGTGGCCACCATCCCTGAACTGCGTGAGTTGTGCATCGAGGCCGAGGTGAAGCTGGTGGCATGCCAGATGACTGTTGACCTGTTTGGCTGGAAACAGGAGGACTTTATCCCGGAAGTCAGTGAATGGGCCGGCGCGGCCTCCTACCTGACATCGGCCAAGGGTGCGGACATCACGCTCTTTGTATAAGCCAGGAAAACCCTGATTAATTCCCTCATCGGCACCCCGGCGAATGCCGGGGTCCATATTATTCCAGTGCACTGGCTGCCGGCCTGTGCCGGCATGACGAATAAATATACGGGTTGCTAACTGCTACCGAGATGCACCGATTCCGGCAGCGTGATTTGCATCTCCACCGGCAGGTGGTCTGAAAGTGAGAAATCCAGGGCCTTGACATGGTCAACCTGCAGAGTCGGCGTGACCAGGATGTGATCAATGTTACGCTGCGGTCGCCAGCTGGGAAAGGTACACACATCATGAATGGGTTCAGTCATCATGGTGCGGTTGATCAGGTAGTCCATTTCGGCGCTTTGTGAATGACAGTTCAGATCGCCCATGACGATCACGTGACGGTATTCATTGACGATCTCGCTGATGTAATCAAACTGGCGCAGTCGTGCACGCCGTCCCAGCGCCATGTGCAGGATCAACACCACAAGTGAGTCCTGGCGGTTACCGTAACGGATAAACAGCGCACCACGGCCCGGTATTTTACCCGGCAGCCGGTGCTCGATAACTTCAGTGGGCTGAAAGCGGCTCAGTACGCCGGTACTGTGCCTGGCAAATCGCCCGATACGCCGGTTGGTCTGGTCCGACCAGAACGGCATGTGCGATTTTTCACTGAGGTATTCTGTCAGGTTGATATAGCCACTGCGCAGACTGCCGGCATCGAGCTCCTGCAAACCGACAATGTCATAGTCTTTCACCAGCCGTGCAACACGATCAAGATTACTGAAGCGCTGCGCGTGCGGCAGCACGTGTTTCCAGCTGCGCGTAACGTAATGCCGGTAGCGCTCGGTACTGATGCCGGCCTGCACGTTATAGCTGAGCAGACGAATGCGTTGCCCGGTATTCTCGCCCGTTTCATCAGGCAAACTGCGTTCGGACTTATGGAACGGCATGCGTGCTAGGTCGGGCATACCAGATTTCCCAGTTGATCCGTCAAATTGATGTTCTCCCGGTAATCGACCGGACAATCGATAATGCTCACAATATTATTGGCGAGTGCCTGTTCAAGTATAGTCGGCAAATCAGCCGTTCTCTCAACCCGGTAACCGCGCGCGCCAAAGGACTCTGCATAGGTGACAAAATCGGGATTGTTGAAGCGGACGTTGGAGATTCGCTGGAACTGGTTCATCTGCTTCCATTCAATCAAACCATAACTGCTGTCATTCCAGATAAGAATGACAATCGGCAGTTTACAGCGTATTGCCGTTTCAATCTCCTGCGAGTTCATCATGAAACCGGCATCGCCGGTGACGGCGACGACATGGCGCTCCGGGTAGACCAGCTTGGCGGCAATGGCACCGGGTACCGCAATCCCCATACTCGCGAAGCCATTGGAAATAATGCAGGTATTCGGGTATTCACAACGGAACATGCGCGCCATCCACATTTTGTGCGCGCCCACATCACAGACGACGATATCCTCGAGATCAAGCGCCGTGCGCAGATCCCAGATAATCTTCTGCGGTTTGACGGGAAATTCCAGGTCGTCACGATGCTGGTCCATCTCCGCTACCAGTCGCTTCCGCAAGGGTCGTACATGCGCGCCCTGGTGCGGCGTCGTCAACGCAGCTATGCGGTCCAGGCTGTGCTTGATATCACCGACAACGCCGACCGCAACCGGGTAGTGGCCATCCGTTTCAGCCGGTGAATGGTCAATATGAATAATGCAACGATCACGATCAGGGTGCCACAGGTATGGGTGATACTCAACCAGGTCATAGCCGACACAGATGATGACATCGGCCTTGTCAAAACCGCAGCTGACAAAATCATTGGCCTGCAGGCCGGCACTGCCGAGCGCACAGCGATGCCTGAAGGGAATCACGCCCTTGGCCATGAAGGTATTGGCCACCGGTATGTTCAGTTTTTCCGCAAAATCGGCCAGTTGCGCCGATGCGCCGGAGCGCACCACGCCGTTGCCCGCCAGGATCATCGGGTGGCGGGCCGCGCTGATCAGCGCCGCGGCCTCGGACACCTTCTCCGCGGGGGGTTCGGGATCGAAGTGCTTTGATACCGGTAGCAGATCGAGGTCCACCTCCAGTTCCGCGATGTTTTCCGGAAATTCGATAAAGGCCGCACCGGTCTTTTCACTCTGCGCCAGCCTGAATGCCTTGCGTACCACCTCAGGGATGATGTCCGGATCGAGCAGGCTCGCCGAGTACTTGGTAACCGGTTCAAACAGATTCGTCAGATCGAGCACCTGGTGTGATTCCTTGTGCAAGCGGTTGGTCCCGGCTTGCCCGGCAATGGCAACCAGCGGGGCATGATCCATGTTGGCATCGGCCACACCGGTAATAAGATTGGTGGCCCCCGGCCCGAGCGTGGCCAGGCACACACCGGCTCGCTCGGTCAGCCGGCCGTAGACATCCGCCATGAAGGCCGCGCCCTGTTCATGCCGCACGGTGATGAAACGTATGGATGAACCCAGCAAGGCATCCATGACATCGAGGTTTTCCTCACCCGGAATACCAAACACATACTCGACACCTTCATTTTCAAGGCAGCGAATAAATAGCTCGGCCGCTTTCATTTAAAGCGGCCGCTTCTGCGTAACGGAAACACCTTTCGCGCTTATTCGGTTGCCGGCTCGGCGGCAGGCGCCGCCTGTCGTTCCTGCTCAACCAGGTAGTCCACAACCTTGACGATGTTTTCGTTGCTGCCCGCCAGGCTGCCGCTGGTGCTGTACTTGCCATTGACGATGATCGTCGGTACCCCGGTAATGCCATAGAGCTTGGTCATGCGTTTGGCATTGTTTACCTTAACGGAAACGGCAAATGAATTAAAAGTATTCTTGAAGTCCTGTTCCGATACACCCTGGGCCACGAATACGGCCTGCACCTGGTCTTCGGACTTGATTATTTTCTTGTCATTGTGGATGGCTTCAAACAGGGCGATATGTACCTTGTCCTGAACATCGAGAAATTCAGCGGTATAGAACGCCTTCGCAAGCAATTCCCAGGGTGGGCCGATGATGGCCGGCATGAGGATAAATTCGACATCATCCGGCTTGCTGGCCAGCCATTTCGAGACATATGGCTCGAGACGGTAACAATGCGGGCAACCATACCAGAACAATTCCACGACCTCGATCTTGTCAGCATTACTGGTGGGTTGCGGATTGCTGAGGGCCTTGAATTGCTTGCCTTCCGTATAGGTCTCTGCCTGTACCGCCGTAGCCAGTAAAGCAGGGATAACCAGTACTTGTAGCCATCGTGCGAAATGTTTCATACATCCTACTCCTGAATTGATGTTACTTTTAATTTTATAGTTTACTCTATATAACATAGAGAAAATTATCTTTCGACTGCCCGCCATCGGAATAAACCCTATAGATACCAGCATGTTACCATGAGGCATACGAGTTTGCATTCCACTCAGCCTGATTTACAAAGGTAATCTGCAAACACTGGCGACATATTCAGAATCTACCTGAGCCGGTGACAAATCGACATCGTTTTGGGCGTGCAGTTCCCCATGCAGGGGCTGTACTAGCGTATCAGGGACAGGAGAGTCGACATGAAGCCTGCAAGCCACAACAACCCGGCTGCAATGGGATGTGGGATTCCCGCGAGTCTGACAGCAACTCATCCAGGTGGTAGTGGCTGAGGCACGTAGCCATGTCGCTTCAGCGAGCAGTTACCGGCCGAGGATGGAGCGCCATTCTGCCAGGTGCACTTGCTGCACACACCTGCCGCTTGGGCAGGTGCGTGCAGCATCGGGCGCATGCACCGCCGCAGGTGCGATGATGCCGGCGTTGTTAGTGTAATCCCTGGATATAACTGGCGACGGCGCGAATTTCCCGGTTGGTCATACGCGACGCAAGGATCTGCATCATTTTCACGGAATTCTCATTGACGCGCTTGCCCTCGGCAAAACCATGTAACTGCGTTTCAATATACTTGGCATGCTGGCCACGCAAGGCCGGATAATTGGCGCCGGGGTTGCCTGCACCGTTCGGCCCATGACAGCCCATGCAGGGAGCAACACCGCTTTCAGCATTTCCGCTGCGGTAAATCTTCTCTCCCAGCTCGACCAGCGAAGGGTCGGCAGTACCGAACTGGATCTCCTGGCTGGCAAAGTAGGCAGCAAGATCCTGCGCATCTTCTTCCGACAGCCCCTCTACCATGCCTTTCATGGTGGCATTTTCACGCTCGCCGCTATGGAAATAGAGTAGCTGCTTGGCCAGATAATCTTCATGCTGCCCGGCCAGCTTGGGCCACTCGGGGTTTAGGCTGTTTCCGTCCGCACCGTGGCAGGCTGCACAGCTTGCTGACTTGGTCTTGCCGGCCTCGACATCTCCTGTGGATTTTGTCTCCGCCACCGCCATTGCCTGCGAAAAAAACATCGGCAACAGCAAACTAATTGTAATTGCTAGGAAATTCTTCATCTGAACTGCTCCTCTAGCCGCATAACCGGCCGATTTCTGGCATATAACCCGTCTGGCTGGGATTACGCACTGCACACTGGCGAAAAAGGGTCCTTTTTATACCTGCCATGAAGCAACGGGTCAACTGGCCAATAGCGACAGATCGATATGCAGGATAGAATGACACGTGGCTTTTCAATACGGTGGAAGCCGCGTCTAATTCACCCTGAGCCATGAATAATCCTTACCAGCAAAGCCGATTCATCCTGGGAGCACCCGATAGCCGCAGCGCACCCGCTGACAACGGCCTCGAGGTCGCCTTTGCCGGCCGTTCCAATGCCGGCAAATCCAGCGCCCTCAACGTTATCACCGGTCAGCGCTCACTGGCGCGCATCAGTAAAGCGCCTGGACGTACCCGGGAAATAAATTTCTTTCATGTTCGTGACGGCATCCGCCTTGTTGACCTGCCCGGTTACGGCTACGCCAGGGTTTCCAAATCGATCAAGGACCAGTGGCAACATAACATTTCGAATTACCTGGAAACGCGACAATCGCTTTGTGGTGTCATTCTGCTCATGGATGTTCGCCATGCACTGAAAGACACTGACCAGCAGGTACTGGGCTGGTGCAGCAGCGCCGGACTGCTTACCCATGTGCTGCTGACCAAGTCCGATAAGCTCAAACGCGGTCCGGCAAATGCGGCCTTGTTTCAGACACGGAAGGCACTGCAGCAGCTGCATCCGGAGGCCAGTGTACAACTGTTCTCGTCCCACACCCGGGAAGGCTGCGAGGCGCTACAGCAGGTACTCAACCAGTGGCTGGAAATACCTGCTGACAGTTGATCGATGGGTGCCATCCGCCCTACCCGCGAGAAATACATTTTCACTGCAGGTACCGCGCTGTTTGTTTCGTCTCACGGGATACCAGCCGCGCATAAAAAAACCCCGGCTGGTGGGGAACCAGCCGGGGTCTTGTAAAAAAGCCTGGTTCGGTTCGAACCAGACAGGAGACTTGCCTACTCAGGGAGGGGAGCGGCGTATGGTGTCTCCTTACACACTGGACTGCGTGCGTTGCATTTGGTTCCATCAACACACTGACAAATTATAATAAACTATTTAAACCCCTATAATTAGGCATAACAATAATATTAATTATATAAAATACAGATAGTTATGATTTTATGACTGATAGGCCATAAAATTCGTACCCTGCTTTCACCCTTAACCTCTCTTTTACCGCGCACCAGAAGCGAGCGTATTATTTACAGGTGACTACAGTATATTTAGTGAAGACACTATAATTATTATTATAATAAACAATTGGTTATATTTTTCTCTATCCGGCACTATATGATAAATTGAAGCGGTAGTGACTAATGTGCCTCATCCCAGTTGGCACCGACACCGATGTCCACCAGCAACGGCACCCTGAGTGTTACCGCGCCGCACATGCGTTCGCTGATGGGTGCTTTCGCGGCGTCTGCATCAGCTGTAGCAACCTCGAAGACCAGCTCATCATGCACCTGCATGATCATGGTGATATCCAGTGCGTTATCGCTCGCCAGCCAGCCATGCATATCAATCATGGCACGCTTGATAATATCGGCGGCGGTGCCCTGCATCGGTGCATTGATGGCGGTACGCTCGGCAGCCGCCCGTAGCTGGCCATTACGTGCATTGATGTCCGGCAGATACAGGCGTCGCCCGAACACCGTCTCCACGTAACCCTGCTGGCGTGCCTGTTCGCGGGTGGCCTCCATGTATGCCTGTACCCCCGGATAGCGCGCAAAATAGATATCTATGTATTCCTGTGCGGCACCACGCGCAATGCCCAGTTGCTTCGCCAGGCCAAAGGCGGACATGCCATAGATCAGGCCAAAGTTGATCGCCTTTGCGGAGCGGCGCTGCTCGTTGCTGACCGCTTCCGGAGCCACACCGAAGACTTCCGCTGCCGTGGCGCGATGCACATCCTGCCCCTCGGAAAAGGCCTTCAATAGCCCGGCATCCGCAGACAGGTGCGCCATGATGCGCAATTCAATCTGGGAGTAATCCGCCGCCAGCAAGACCTTGCCCGGCGGTGCGATAAATGCCTGGCGGATGCGCCGTCCCTCCTCGGTGCGCACCGGAATATTCTGCAAATTCGGATCTGACGAGGACAACCGACCGGTGGCCGCCACGGCCTGGTGGTAGGAGGTATGCACCCGCCCGGTATCCAGGCAGACCTGTTGTGGCAACTTGTCGGTATAGGTGGATTTCAGCTTGCTGAAGGAACGGTGTTCTAGGATCAACCGCGGCAGTGGATAGTCCAGCGCCAGTTCCTGCAACACGGATTCTGCGGTTGACGGCGCACCTTTCGGTGTCTTGGCCAGCACCGGCAACTGCAGCTTGTCGAACAGCAATTGCTGTATCTGCTTCGGTGAGCCGAGGTTAAAAGGCTGGCCGGCCTCGCGGTGCGCCTGCTGTTCGATGTCCGTGATGCGCTTTGCCAGCTCGCCGCTTTGCTGTGCCAGCATGCCGGTATCGATAACCACACCGGTCTGCTCCATGTCCGACAGTACGGTCACCAGGGGCATTTCCAGGTCGGTGAAGATTTGCTGCAGCGCCTGGAAGGCCTTGAGTTGCGGCCACATGGCGGCATGCAGCTGCCAGGTGATATCGGCATCTTCCGCCGCGTAGGGCGCCGCCATCTCCACGGGGACTTGATTGAATGTCAGTTGCTTTGCACCCTTGCCGGCGACGTCGGTAAACTTGATATTGGTGTGCCCGAGGTACTTCAGTGCCACCGAGTCCATATCATGACGCACCGCCGTGCTGTCCAGCACATAGGACTCGAGCATACTGTCATACCCCAGTCCGTCCAGTTTAATTCCATGATTTGCCAATACGTTACGGTCATATTTAATGTTGTGACCAATTTTTAATAATTCACTATTTTCAAGCAATGGCTGCAACTGGGCCAGCACCGCCTCGCGATTCAGCTGCTCTGGCGCGCCGGGATAGTCATGGGCCAGCGGTATATAGGCGGCCTCGTTGGCGGCGACCGCGAATGACACCCCGACGATCCGTGCCGCCATGTAATCCAGACTGGTAGTCTCGGTGTCGAAGGCGAACACACCGGCCTGTTGCAGGCGAGCCAGCCATTCATCCAGTTGCGCCTGGGTGAGCAGCATTTCGTAGTCCGGAGCAGTTGCCTCTGCAGTGCTGTCATCGTCAGTTTCACCGCCAGTGGCCGCGCCACTGTCCAGCTCTTCCAGCAGACGGGTAAATTCGAGTTCGCGATACAATTCACGGAGCTGTGCAATGTCCGGCGCCTGCACCTTCAAGGCCTGCGGCCCGCAATCCAGCTCGACGTCACAGCGAATCCTTGTCAGCTCGCGTGACAACGGCAACATGTCGAGATGTTCACGCAGGCTCTCGCCCACCTTGCCCTTGATGTCAGCAGCATGCTTCACGATGTTGTCCAGCGAGCCATGTGTAGCCAGCCACTTGGCCGCCGTTTTCGGCCCGACCCTGGGTACACCCGGGATATTATCGGAGCTATCACCCGTCAGGGCGAGATAGTCAATGATCTGTGCCGGTGTGACACCGAACTTCGCCTCGACACCGGCGCTGTCGAGTGTGGTCCGTGACATGGTATTCACCAGCGTCACGTGATCATTGACCAGCTGCGCCATGTCCTTGTCCCCGGTCGAGATCACCGTTTCCAGACCCAACCGCGCTGCCTCGCTGGCGAGCGTGCCGATGACATCATCGGCCTCCACATCCGGCACCTGCAGCAACGGCAGTCCCATGGCCCGCACCATCTCGTGCAAGGGCTCGACCTGTGCGGCCAGTTCCTCCGGCATGGACGGACGGTTCGCCTTGTAATCGTCGTAGAGCGCGTGGCGGAAGGTCTTGCCACGCGCGTCGAACACTACCGCCATCAGTCGCGGCTGGTACTCCCTGATGAGGCTGCGCAGCATATTGGCGACACCGTACACCGCGCCGGTGGGTTCGCCGCGCGAATTCGTCAGTTGCTGCAGATTGGGGACATGAAAGGCCCGGTATAAATAGGAGGACCCGTCAACCAGCAGCAGGGGTCGGGATTGTTTCTCGGACATGATTCACTTTATGCTTGAACCACAGGGTGGCGGAGGTCTTCATGGTAACATCATTACCATGCCCGGCCTCAAACACTGCCACGCTCACAAAGGCCGCAGCCACAGGACCCACAACATGCCTAAATACCTGCTCA
The DNA here is from genome assembly GCA_963753755.1 of uncultured Gammaproteobacteria bacterium. Lineage (GTDB taxonomy): Bacteria > Pseudomonadota > Gammaproteobacteria > UBA9214 > UBA9214 > UBA9214. The sequence goes on along the minus strand of CAVWDM010000005.1, from coordinate 48,606 downwards.
TCTTGCTACTCGCCAACCCGTTAACACTGTTGGCCGCCCAGCAGACACCACCCGCGGACCTGGAACCGCTACCGGAGGCACCGCCGCCACCGCCGCCGGCAGAAAGCGCTCCGCCACCACCGACAGGGCTGGAGGATGAGGGTCTGGAACCGGAAGTGAAGATCATCAAACGCAATGAAGCGGTGATTTACGAATACCGTGTCAATGGCCGTCTCTACAAGGTCAGGGTAGAACCTCGTGTCGGCCCGCCTTACTATCTGTATGACCGTGACGGCGACGGTGTACTGGAGTCCCGTCGCAGACAGCCACTCGAGCCGGCACCCGTCGTGCCTAACTGGGTAATCCACAGTTGGTAGCACCCTGCCAGCAAAGACGCGACGGCCCTCACAGCCACGTATCCATGTCAGGCTAGCCTGGCCGTCAACTGAAGCACCGCCCGGGAATGTACCCACTGCTGCAAGCAATCGCTGATACACTTGATCGAATTGCGGAAACGACTGGCCGCATCATTGCCTGGCTGACCCTGGCGATGGTGCTGACGACCGCTACTATCGTCATGCTGCGCTACCTGTTCAACAGTGGCTCCATTGCCCTGCAGGAATCGGTGTCTTATATGCATGCCACGGTGTTCATGCTCGGTGCGGCCTATACGCTGAAGCACGATGGACATGTGCGTGTCGACATCATTTATCAAAAACTCTCGGCGCGCGGACGCGCCTGGATCGACCTGCTTGGCACCCTGCTGCTGCTGTTCCCCGTGTGCCTGTTCATGCTCTACACCAGCATGGATTACGTCACCGCGGCCTGGACGATACACGAAGGCTCGCGCGAGGCCGGTGGACTGGATGGCGTGTACCTGCTGAAATCTGCCATACCGGTGATGGCCTTACTGCTGCTGTTACAGGGCTGTTCACTGCTGCTGCGCAACCTGCTGGTGGTTGCCCGCTGGCCACCCCTCCACCCGCAGGACAGCGGCCTGGACCGGGAGTTGTAAGGCGTGACAGAACTCATCCCGCTGCTGTTGTTTGTCACCGTCTGCATGGTGCTGATGGCCGGCTACCCGGTGGCTTTTTCACTGGCCGGAACCGCACTGGTATTTGCCTGGCTTGGCCAGCTGGGCGGCAGTTTTGACGCCGCCTTCCTGGAAGCACTGCCAAACCGCCTGTATGGCATCATGACCAACGTCACCCTGATTGCCGTGCCGCTGTTCGTGTTCATGGGCGTCATGCTGGAACGTTCACGGGTGGCTGAAAATCTGCTCGACACCATGGCAGAACTGTTCGGTCGGCTGCGCGGCGGACTCGGCTACTCGGTGACCCTGGTGGGCATGCTGCTGGCTGCCAGTACCGGTATAGTCGGCGCCACCGTGGTCACCATGGGCCTGCTGTCGCTGCCCACCATGTTACGCCGCGGTTATGACCCGCGTATTGCCAGCGGCGTCATCTGTGCCTCCGGCACCCTTGGCCAGATCATCCCGCCCTCGATCGTGCTGGTGTTGCTCGGCGATGTGCTGTCATCCGCCTACCAGCAGGCACAACTGGACATGGGCATCTACTCACCGGAGACCGTCTCTGTCGGCGACCTGTTCAGCGGTGCCCTGATACCCGGCCTCATATTGGTGACGTTTTACCTGCTGTACCTGGCATTTGTCGCCTGGACAAGACCCGACGCGATGCCGGCGATCAACGACGACAGCACGACAAACACTGGCCGTGGCAAGCTGTTGCAGCGTGTCGTCTACAGCCTGCTGCCGCCACTGCTGCTGATCGTTGCCGTGCTTGGCTCCATCCTCGCGGGTATTGCCACACCCACCGAGGCCGCGTCCGTGGGCGCTGTCGGCGCGATCCTGCTGGCCGTGTCGCAGCGCCAGTGCACGCTCGCTATCATGCAGGAAGTGATGCGCAGCACCACGCGCATCAGCTGCATGGTTTTCATGATCCTGATCGGCGCCTCGGTTTTTTCACTGGTGTTCCGCGGCTTCGGCGGTGATGAAGTGGTCGCCGGGCTGCTCAACAACCTGCCGGGTGGCAAGTTCGGCGCCATGCTGGCAACGATGTTATTGATGTTCCTGCTGGGTTTTGTGCTCGATTTCATCGAAATCACCTTTGTGGTGGTGCCCATCGTCGGCCCCGTACTGCTGGCCATGGGGGTAGACCCGGTGTGGCTCGGCATTATGATTGCCATAAACCTGCAGACCTCTTTTCTGACCCCGCCGTTTGGATTTGCACTGTTTTACCTGCGCGGCGTCGCCCCCGCCGAGGTCAGCACCCGGCAAATCTATGCCGGCGTGGCACCTTTTATCGCCCTGCAGCTGTTAATGCTGACGATGCTGGCTGTCTGGCCGGCGATCGCCACCTGGCTGCCGGACGCCATCTACCGCAATTGAACAGCAGCCGGTTTTGCAGCCTCGACGCCTTCATGCGAGAATCCTGCAGACAGGGCATTACTCGAGGATCTCCGCATGTTCTCAATAACTCGCTGCACGCTTGTCATACTACTGTTACTGACACCGCTGACGGCATGGTGTGCAAACGCTCGCCACTGGATCGACAATGTGACCATTGGTTACGGCAAGGAATCGAATACCAATGACGCCAACATCTACCAGATCAGCATGCAGCACAAGTGGACCCGCACCTGGTTTAATGGTGGCGCCTGGTATGTTGGCGGCTACTGGGATGCAGGGCTGTCCTATCTGAATGGCAATCCTGACAGCGGCGAAAACGGCGACCTGTTCGACCTCAGCCTGATTCCGGTGTTTCGCTGGCAGCGTGATGCCACACTCTCCAGCGGTGTATCCCCGTTTGCCGAGGCCGGCATTGGCCCTCACCTGCTGTCGGAAACACAACTCACTGACCAGTCCTACTCCACGGCCCTGCAAGTCGGGACCCTGGTCGGCTTCGGCATCGGCTTCGGCGATCGCGGGCAGTACGAACTGTCTTACCGCTACCAGTACGTCTCCAATCTCGATTTTAAAAAGCCGAACGATGGCATGAACCAGCACCTGCTGCGGCTGGGCTATGCCTTTGAATGATGAGTCACCTCAAACCCTGGCGCCCTTTCAACCACCGCGCACATTGAGATAGGTGCGCTCCGAGATATCATGCCAGGCCACAACCTGCTGTCTGAAGTTCAGGTAAGACTCGTACACCTTCGCCGATAACGCATCCTGCGCGGCAATCTCCGCCACCACCTGTTCCGAAATCGAGCGTAATTTATCCAGTACCGACCCGGGAAATTCACGCACATCGACGTGGTGTTCGTTCACCAGTGATTGCAGGGCCGTGTTATTACGCGCCGTGTATTCCGCCAGCATGTCGGCATTGGCCACGCGGCAGGCGTTGCTGACGATACTCTGCAGGTCGACGGGCAAGGCCTCGAATGCCTGCCTGTTGAGCAGGCATTCGAGCGTGGTACCCGGTTCATGCCAACCCGGGTAGTAATAGTATTGGGCCGCCTTGTAGAGGCCAAACGCAAGATCGTTGTAGGGACCGACCCATTCCGTTGCATCGATAGTACCGGACTGCAGCGAGGTAAAAATCTCGCCCCCGGGTAAATTGACCGGTGTGCCACCGGCACGTTTCAACACCTCGCCGCCGAGCCCCGGGATGCGCATCTTCAATCCCTGCAGGTCCTCGACACCGTTGATCTCCTTGTTAAACCAGCCACCCATCTGCAGGCCGGTGTTACCCGCCGCGGCAGGTAACACGCCAAACGGGGCATAGACCTCTTCCCACAATTGCATGCCACCGCCGTAATACAGCCAGGCATTCATTTCCTGTGCCGTCATGCCAAAGGGCACGGCTGCAAAAAACTGTGCCGCCTCGCTCTTGCCTTTCCAGTAATAGGCCGCACCGTGCCCCATCTCGGCAGTCCCGCTGGAGACCGCATCAAAGACCTCAAACGCCGGAACCAGTTCGCTGGCCCCGTAGACTTTAACCGTGACCCGACCGCCACTCATCTCGCTGATCAACTTTGCAAGGTTATTGGCCCCCGTCCCCAGACCGGGGAAATTCTTCGGCCAGGTGGTAACCATTTTCCAGCTGAAGGTCTGCTGCTGCGACGCAACCCCGGTATCTGCCTGTTTCGCTTCCTGTCCACAGCCACTGAGTAGCCCACCCGTCAGCAAGGCACCCGCCCCGGCTGTGCCCAGAAAATGTCGTCGTTTCATAACAGCACCTGTGTTCAATTTATCAAGCCGGGCATTGTACTGTGGTTGCAGACAAAACGCTGGTGATAGTGACGTTGATGCGTCAAGTAACCGTCCCGGATTAATCCCCGGGCAGTCTTGATATTACTTAATGTTATGACATAGTATTCAGCGAACGCATTCGGTATCAGATCTAGCGTACTAAATTATAAAATAATATTTAAACCAAGCACTCATATCACCCGGCGGGCAAAAGATGGCTTACATGATCAAGGGCAGTCCGGGACAATACCATGTTAAGTGATCTCAAAGGCATTCGTGCGCGCTTTATCTCACTGATAATAATTGGTTTATTACTTGCACCACTGGCAGGACTGGTGTGCGCACTGCTGTTTGGCCTGATCACACCCGCAGAACTGCGAGCCGACCGTACCGTCGTCATTTTGAGCGCGTTTGTGGCGATCATGGCCTGCTGGGCTTATATCCATTTTTCCCGATATTTCAGCCCCTTATCACACCCAACGGGGCGCACGCCATTAACAGGAAACTTGCCTGACCAGCAACAACGGCGACTGGCACGTTTTGGCAGGGACTACTGGTGCTTCTTCCTGCTGTATGCGCTGGCCATCCCGCCACTGTTTTTTCTGGCCATCGAGAAACCCATTGTCAGTGCAGCGGGAACGTTCCTGCAACTGGTACTGCTGCAGCTGTCGGTGGTCGCACTGGTGGGATTGCCCGGCTACCAGCTGGCACTGGACCAGATCGGCAAGCTCGCCGGTCACCTCAGTCTGGAATCCATCCAGGTCAGCCTGAAATCCAAGATCATGCTGCTGGGCGGTTTTGTGCCGCTGCTCTCGTACACCATGCTGATGAATTATCACTGGCAACAAACCGGTGACCTGGCTGCCGGCCACATGGCCATCTGGCTGACACTGGTATGCATCACCGGCATCATCACGCTGTTTTCGGTACGCAGCGTAGCCCAGGCACTGGAGCCGATGCAGGGCCTGATCATGCGCAGCGGCGCCTCACTGCACGCCGAACTGGCAAGACTGCAACCGCAATCAACCGACGAAATCGGCATCATGACGCAAACGCTGAGCAAGTTGTTCCGGCGTCTGGGTGAACAGGAATCACATATGCGCGCGATTGTCGAAACCGCCGCGGAAGGCATCATTGTCGTCAACAGCAAAGGCCTGGTTGACACCTTCAACCCGGCTGCCGAAAAACTGTTCGGCTACCTGGCAGCAGAAATTCGCCAGCGCCCGTTGAAGATGCTGTTGCCTACCCTGCTGGATACCGACAACAAGTGCCATACCAGCGAATGCGAGCGCGAACTCACAGGTTACCATCGCAATGGCAGCGCCATGCACATGTCGGTACGCGTCAGTGCCATGAAAATCAGTGGTGAATGCCTGTTCACCTGCCTGGTTGCCGATATCACCCAGCGCAAGGCCATGGAGGACCGGTTACGTGATGCTGAATGCCGCTACCGCGACCTGGTGGAAACGGCACACGACATGGTCTGGACGCTGGATACACAGGGCCGCCTGACCTATTTAAACAAGGCCTGTGAGGGTATCTACGGCTATCCTGCAGATGCCATGCTGCATCACCAGCTACATGAATACCGTTCACCCGACCATCCCCCTGTCGACCAGCAAGCCATCATGCAACTCATTCAGGGTGAGGAAACGGTGCAGTTTGAAACGGTGCATCTTGACCGCGACAACAGGCCACATTTCCTCAGCTTCAGCGCCCGCTCACACAAGGACGCCGGCGGGCATGTCATGCGCATCAGCGGCACCGCGCGTGACATCACGGAACAAAAGGCCTTTCAGCACCAGCTCTCCTACCATGCCGAACATGATCCACTCACCGGCCTGTTCAACAGGCACTATTTCCAGGAAGAACTGGAACGTACCGTGGCACGTGTCGCACGCAGGGGTTCCGACTGTGCACTGTTTTATATCGATCTTGACCAGTTTAAATATATCAACGACACACTCGGTCATGCAGCCGGTGACCGTCTGCTGGTGGATGTCGCCGCCCTGCTGGAAGCCCACGTCCGTGACGGTGACCTGCTGGCACGCTTTGGTGGTGATGAATTCACGCTGCTGCTTTACAACATTGACAAGCAGGATGTACTGCGGGCAGCCGACAACTTTCGTTGTCTGTGTGACGATTACCGCTTCACCGAGGACGACAAGTCCTTCACCATCAGCTGCAGCATCGGTGCCGTGATGATCGACGAATCCGTCATCAATGCCACGGAGCTGCTGTCACATGCGGACATGGCCTGCAATATGGCGAAGCAACAGGGACGCAACCGCGCCACGCTGTATGACCCGGCCGATCTCGGCAAGGCCGACATGGCGGCCGATATGAACTGGGCTTCACAGGTACGCGAAATGCTGGAACACGACAGGTTCCAGCTGGTCTACCAGCCCATCGTATCCACAGCCAGCGGCGCTGTTATGGACTACGAGGTACTGGTACGCATGATCTGCGATGACGGCCAGATCATTCTGCCAGGTGGCTTCATGCCGGCGGCTGAACGCTTCGGTTTGATTCACAGTGTTGACCGCTGGATCGTCAGTCGCGCCATCAGGCAGCTGGCCAGTCTGCATGACAACGGGCATCGCGCAAGCTTTTCCATCAACCTGTCAGGCAAGGCATTTGAAGATGCCAGCCTGCTGCCGCTGATACAGGATCTGCTCGACAGCACCGCCCTCGATCCGACCTGGGTAACATTTGAAATCACCGAGACCGCGGCGATTGCCAACCTCACCGCCGCGGAGGAATTCATCACCGCACTGAAGGACATTGGCTGCCAGTTTGCGCTGGATGATTTCGGCTCCGGTTTTTCATCCTTTGCCTACCTGAAACACCTGCCGGTCGATAAGCTGAAAATCGACGGTGCCTTTGTAAAGGGTATGGCACACAGTACCGTTGACCAGGCCATGGTCGAATCCATGAATCAGGTCGCGCATGCGCTCGGCAAGCGCACCGTTGCCGAATGCGTGGAGAATGAGGAAACCCTGGTACTGCTCAGGGAAATGGGCGTTGACCTGGCACAGGGGAATTACCTCGGCCGCCCCGGTGATGTGCAGATCAACTTCAGGCACCTTGAGTCGTCCGCAGAGGCACTTGCACAACCGCACCAGGCCGGTTAGCCATTGCGGCAGGCGCTCTGCTTTAACTCATTGTCATTCGGGTGCGCTGCTCCCACTGCCTGATATTTTCCTGCGCATCCTTGAAGTAGGCAGTACGCTTCAGCAGCACGAGCATGATGCGATTGAGGACACGTCCGGGCGTACGCATCGGCCGAATGACGTCAAAGAACAGTACCACGCGCTGCTCCCCGGTATTATTCTGCACCTCGTGTTCATAGGAGTCATCGAACACGATGCACTTGCCCTCGTCCCAGTGGAGCACCTGATCATCCACCCGTATCCAGCACTGCTCGCGCTGTGCCGGAATGATGAGCCCGAGATGGATACGCACGATGCCATTGGTTGGACCCTTGTGGGGTGGTATGCGGTAACCGGGCTTCAGTATGGAGAACCAGGCGTTCTGTAGTTGCGGGCACCGTTCCAGCAGCCGGGTGGTCTCTGGGCAGCGTTCGCAGCTGCTGTCGACGCGGTGCCCCAGGCCATAAAAAATGTAGGTTTTCCAGTTGTCGCCCTTTGATATACGTTTCTGGTCCGGTGAGATATCATGGAATGAGGGCAGTGAATCACGGTCCTGCAGAACCATGTCCAGTTCTGCTCGAACCTTCTCCCAGTTGGCCTCGAAATCCTTGACCCATGGGAAGATGGCAGGATCAAACACCGCGGTATCACCGATCAATGACTGACTGGCAATGAAGCGGTCGGTGAGATGCAGAATACGTTTGCCTGTTTTCTTTACCCAGCTACGGCGCAGTTTTCCCAATCCTGATGCAGTTACCATGTGGACACCTGTCAAATTAGCATAAAGAGTGTTACTGGCAGCCCCGGGCTTTCGAGTCCGGTCTGTCACATCGTATTATACTGCCCATCAGGCCGATGACAGCCTGAAGGGGACCACTCAAAAATGCAACGAACAGACCACTTTCCCGACTTCTTCGTGGTCGGTGCTCCGCGCTGCGGCACCACGGCGATCAGTAAATACCTGTCGAGAAACCCGCATATCTGCTTCTCCCGGCCCAAGGAACCGCACTTCTTTTCCATAACCCTGCATGAAAAGCCGGACGCGGATCTGCATAGCGACTACCTGGCGCTGTTTTTTCCTCACTGCAACGAGACGCTCCAGGCAACAGGTGAAGGCTCGGTCTCCTATCTCTATTATCCCGAGGCCATCAGGCGCATCCAGCAATTAAACCCGCAAGCCCGCTTTATCGTGATGGCACGCAATCCGATCGATATGATTCACTCCTATCACGCGCGGCTACTGGCAATCCTGGATGAGGACGAGGAGGATTTCGCAACCGCGTGGGAGCTACAGCAGGCCCGTGCAAGGGGTGAACAACTACCCGTACACTGCCGCACCCCCTATCTTTTACAATATGCCGAGATAGGCAGGATCGGACACCATGTGGAGCAATTGTTCCAGACTGCCGGGCGTGAGAATTGCCATGTGGTGCTGTTCGATGATTTCATCAGTGATACGCTCGGCTGCTACCGGCAGGTGCTCGACTTCATCAATGTGGACTACGACGGGCAGATCGAATTTCCACCGGTTGAGGTCTCGAAATTCTATCGATACCGCTGGCTGCATCTGCTGCTGAAGCGCCCTCCCATGCGGGTGGTGAAATACACCCTCAACATCGAACAGCGTGCCCGCCGCAAGGGCAAAAAAAAGTCCCGGTTAAAGCGCATCCGAAAATGGCTTATCAGAAAGAACACCCTGATCAGAACGCGGCCACCGCTGGACCAGGCAATGCGCAAACAACTGCACGAGGCGTTCGCCACGGACATAGAAAAACTCGGCCGCCTGCTGGACCGTGATCTCAGCCACTGGCGTTAACGACTAAGGAGACTCTGATTAAACCTGTTTTTCCCCATTCCCGCAAAGGCAGGACAAGCGCGCGCAGCGCATTGAATGCCCAAATGGGAGCCCGAACGGAGAACGTGGTGAATAATCCATAACGTATTGAATAAAAACCACTGGATTCCGGGTCTCGCTACGCTCTGCCCGGAATGACGAATTAATCTGAGTGTCCCTAACGAAATACCCCGCGACGATACAGCCGCCAGAGTAACCCCCATCCATAGATTAGCGGATGGCGGCGCACCTTCGGGCTGACCTCTACAGGAACCCCGGTGTGACGCTCCAGTTTCCAGGCAATGTAGTCCATGCCACCCTGGAAGGTAAAGGTCGCCTTCATCAGCCTCAGCAGTGACAGCAGCTTGCCTTGCACGCGTCGCAGCAACCAGCCTGCCCGACCCAGCATCCGGGCAGGCCGTGCTATCCGCACCGTGTACAACAACCGCGAGTCAAGCTGCTCCCGCTGCACCTCGAATGGCAAGGCCTCCATTGCCAGAGAGGTGGCCGCCCGGTAATGATCCTCCCAGGCTTCATAGAGATGAATAGCGCGCTCCGGTTTCTCGGCACGCAATTCAGCCCGGTAGCTGAGCGCCAGGCCCTGCTGCCATATTGCGTCACACTCCAGCCGTTCGGGCAGGGCGGGCAACACCCGGGTCAGAAAGGTCAGCAGTGCCTGTGCAAGCGCCCTTTGTACCTGTTCGCCGGTCTCGGCATCGCGGCTGTAGAGCAGTCCGCAGGGTTGCGAAAAGCGCCCCCACAGGTAGGAATGGAACCATCTCATCGAAGTACCGCGCTGCAGGTCCTGCATCGAGATGACGGCATACTTGGCACGGACCCGGCGCCCCTCAGCCTCTATCTCAAGGTAATAAACGTTGGGTGGCAACAGCCAGTTGAACAGCGCGGGTAGCAGTTTGCCATGCGCCTTCCGATAGTCGTCAACCACCAGATAAAGATCGACCAGTCCATCCAGTGCATCACCACTGCGCAGGCTGGAGCCATAGAACAGCATGGCATCGACGCTGTCGTTATAACGCTGCAGCAGTGCATCGCGCAATGCCAGCAGTTCACGGCTAAAGGTCCGGCTGTTGCTTTCGGCTAGCAGTGTGGCCAGCGGGTGCCTGTTGGTCATACCGGAGTCGCACCAGGGTGTCGCCGCCCGGTTTTTCTGAAAATGCCGTTCATGTGATCGGCGGACGACGCGGCTACTGGGTAAACCAGCGTGCCGCCAGTGTTTGTTTACTGCGCGTCAGATCGATCTCTGTCAGCCAGGATTGCAGCGGGCCCGAAGTGACACGTGCAAAGATGCCCATGGCCAGCCGTACAACCAGGAAAAGACTCGACGCCAATGTCCACAGGGCGACTGCCTCCAGACCCAGGTCAGGCCGTCCCGGCAACAGGCTGATGGTCAGTATGATAAGACAGGGGTTGCGGCGTGCCGTGATCAGTCGATTGAATGAGTCGACCGGTCGCCAGCTGTATACACCGAATTCGGCCATCCAGCTGAAGATGCCCTCCACCACCCGGCCGGCGATATAACCGATAAAGATGAGCGTTATCATCGTGCTCATTGCAACGCTCAGAAAAGCGGGCTCGAATGAGATCAGACCGAGCCCCCATGCGAGATACCAGAAAGGCGGGTGCAACAGGTCGAGTATATGATCTAGATAGTTTCCCAGTGGGCTCGACGTCACCGTCACCCGCGCCAGTTTGCCGTCCACTGTGTCGAGAAAGGTCATCAGCCAGCCGCTTATCAGCCCTGTAATAAATTCACCCTGGTAAAACAGCAGGCCCGTCAGGATGGCGAGCACCCAACTGACGGTAGTTACATGGTTCGGCTGGATACCAAGGCGGACACACAGCCTGGTAACCTGGCGAGCAGGCGCCGGCCATACCCATTTGGTCACCAGGTCGGTGATGCCCTTGTAAGCGGTCTTGAAAAGATGACGTTCCAGGGTCCGACTGTTGGTATTACTGATAGGTAGCACGAAAGGTGCCTGCACCTTCTTCAGCCGGATGTGTGTTCTGGGAACAAGCGAAGCCGGTGTTTCGATGTTGAGTGTGACCGGCAGTTGCTGATCATTGCCCCTGATATGGTCCATCACCCGGAGCGCTGCTGCTGCCCCGGTGTGTGCCGCTACCGTTACACCGGCACCATCCTCGCTCACCTGTAACAGCGTATCCGCGGCAGCAAAGAGATTGGTTATAACCCGAACGTCGTACAGGTAGTCACCCCGGAACAGCATGACATCAGCTGCCGGGGGCAGCTGCTGTAAATCTTCCACAATCACAATTGATCGAGCGGGGACAGCAGCAGTACCTTTTCTCCTCAGAGAGGACAGCTCCCGCTCAAGCTCGCGCCTGATGCGTTGAGAGGATGACAGCCCCCAGAGCTCAACAGGGGATTCATCAAACACATGAATATAGCAAGGCATGGGTTGCTGCGATGATTGAACAGGCATGGGATGGGTAAAATATCTATCCGGGTGACGCGTTGTGCGGTTAGCGAGACGCTTTAGCGTATAGTATACCGGTGAGCATCATAAAGTCAGCCGCTCCATCAAGGAACGTGAATGAGTGCAAGCAAGAGATCAGCGGGCATGTCGCTGAAGCATATCTGTTCGCCCATATCTCGGACCCCCACCTCTCCACGCTGGAAGGTGTCAGGCACCGTGACCTGATGAATAAACGGTTGCTCGGCTATCTCTCATGGAAATCTCACCGTCGAGAGGAACACCGTGCCGAGGTACTGGCCGCACTGGTGCGTGACCTGCAACACAGTCAGCCACAACACACCGTGATCACCGGTGACCTGACCCACCTTGGCTTGCCGGCCGAGTTCCGGGAGGTCGCCCGCTGGCTTTCCAGCCTTGGTCCACCCGAACAGTTCACCGTCATTCCCGGTAACCACGAAAGCTACGTCAGCTCACCCTGGGAAGAGACCTTTGCCCACTGGTTGCCTTATCTCGCAGCCGACACCCCGGCAGCCGCGCCTGCCAGCCTGTATCCCAGCCTGCGTATCCGTGACCACCTTGCCTTTATCGGACTGTCGTCGGCCAGGCCATCGGCACCCTTGCTTGCCACGGGAAGTCTCGGGAAGAAGCAGTTGCAGGCCTTGAGCCGAATCCTGGCAGAGACCGGGGAACGCCGACTCTTCAGGGTATTGCTCATTCACCATCCACCTCTGGCTGAAACCCTGGGATGGCGCAAGCGTCTTACTGACAGCCGGGCCCTGCGTGATACCCTCGAACGACACGGTGTCGAACTGGTACTGCATGGACATGCTCATCGTGCAACCCTGGGCTGGATCGACACAGCACTCGGGCGTGCGCCGGTCATCGGTGTGCCCTCGGCTTCGGCGATCGGACACAAACCCGGGCGCAGGGCACGCTACAATCTCTGCCGTGTGAGACGCACGGCATCGGGCTGGACACTGGGGATAGAGGCGCGCGCCTATGCCCCTGACCTGGACAGCTTTGTCTCTGCTGGCACGGTACTAGAGCGCACGCCGCATCGACACGGTACCAATAATCAGAATGACGACGATCGGCAGCAGCACCATGAGCAGGGGACTCAGATTCAGCATCAAACCCAGGTTGGCCAGTAACTGGCTGATCAACTGGAAAGAGAGCCCGGTAATGGTCGCCAGCACGATCCTCTTCCCCATACTGGAGACACGCATGGAACCGAAGACAAAGGGAAACGAGCACAGCATCATGACGACCACAGTGATCGGGAGCGTGACTTTCTGCCAGAATACCAGCTCGAATCGTTCTGTTATCTGCCCGCTGGCGCGCAGGTACCTGAGGTACTGATACAGGTCCGAGGGAGGCAGACTCTCGATGGGCAGTTCCAGGACCTGCAGTTGTTTTTCCGTCAGGTAGGATTCACGAACCAGCCCTGCTTCATGCCGGGTATCGACAGCCACATCCCGGTAGTCCTTTATTATCAGGTCCTTGTACAGCCATTGCTTGCGCTCGTTTGTCTCGGCCCGGTCCGCATGCAGGTAGCGATTTAGCCGATGTTCGTCGCGGTCGAATTCAAAGACGTGGATATCTGCCGGCGTATTTCCCCGGTATATATTGCGGACATTGATAAAGCGATTGTCCTTGTGGATCCAGAAACCATGTTTCTCGATCAGAACATCGACACCGGACAACGCCAGCGACTGCCGTTTTAGCGCCTGTTGATGCAGCGGTGGAGCGATCCACTCCATGATGACGATGACCACAAGCATAAAGATGACGCCGAATTTGAGCGTCGCCAGCCCGATGCGGGCAATTGAGATGCCAGAGGCACGCATCGCGGTCAGTTCCTTGGTGTGTGCCAGGCTCCCAAGCGCGACGCTGGTCCCCAGCAGGGCGATAAACGGTATCAGGCTCAGTAGATAGCCCGGTATCAGGAAGACTTCGTAAACAAGGGCATCAAGCATTCCGTAGTTTCCGACACCGACATCATCCAGTTGCTGCAGCAGATCCAGCAGAGTGAACAGTGGCACGAGTATGAGCGCAACCAGCAGCAGGTTACGCGCCAGTATCGACCCGATATAGCGGTCCAGGATCATGATCTGATTCTCGACCTCAGTGCCGGCATGAACAACAGGACGACGACCAGTAACCCAAGCAGCACCTGCGGCCACCAGACACCGGGAATGACCCCGACAACACCCTGCTCGACCCAGGTCTTTGCCATCACATTCAAACCGTAAAACAGGGCGAATACCAATGCGGCAACAAAGGTCTTTGAATAACGCCCGCTACGGGGGGCGCTGCGACTCAATGGCACGCCCAGAACACCCAGCAGCAGCGTGGTGACGGGTGTGGTCAATCGCCACTGTAATTCAGCCAGATCGTCAGGATCGCTTGAGCCGACAAGCTGTGGTGTGCCGACGGCCTTGCTCCTGTAGCGTTCAAGATAATCGTTGTCAGGCGTAAGCAGTACCGTCAAATGCTTGAATTTCAGGGTCAGATCCAAGGTACCATCGAGATCTACCTGGTACTGTGTACCATCAAAAAACTGCAGCTCAATGTCTTCAAACGGATCCGTCACCGGCTGCCAGGCCTGTCGTGCATGAATGATGCCTACCTTGCGATCCTTAACCCTGAAAAAAAACACCTTTTCGAGCCGTTTCTGCCGCTTGTTGATGCCTTCCACAAAGATTACGGTGCCGGACTCTTCAGCAGAGTAAAACTGGGACGCTTCCAGTTTGTCCAGATTGAAGTCCGCTTCCGCCTGCGCTTTCAGGAAATAGCTCTGATGGTAGGCCCAGGGGCGTACAGCCAGAGACAGGCTGGCGACAACAATGGCGACTGCCAGAGACAGCCACAGTACGCTGCGCACGACCCGTAATTCACTGACACCGGTGGCCTGCAGCACGACCATCTCGTTATCACTGTACAGTCGTCCCATTCCTAAAATGACAGAAAGATACAGCGCCACAGGCAGCAGGACTTCGATAGCGATGAGCGATCTTAACAGGGTCAGGTAAATGACCGTGCTGGCCGGCAACAGGCCAGCCGCCGCATCCGCCGTGTAGCGGACCGCATTGTAGCTCATGAAGATGACAACCAGTATCGCGGTAACGGTAACCAGCGGCATGGCCATTTCACGGATTAGATAGCGCTTGATGATCAATGGGGTCGCTCGTGCAAAAAATACCGTGACACCGGAAACACCGGCCTGCCTGGGTCAACGGCCGACCAGCGGCAGTAGTTTGCCTCGCTGCTCAAGAGTGGTCCGAAGAGCCTGTTTGTCTGCAGCCGGGATTCTACAATAAAAAACGACCTTGTATTTGCTGTTTATGCATGTAGAATCATCGGGTTGTGATTTACAGCCCTGTTTGACGGCACGAATGATGGTGTTGTGGCCCAACAGGATAAGCGTTTGGCGCAGGGTGACAGGAAACGCACGACCATTCCCACGCACACTTACCTTGTGCGGTTAGCTGGGCGCACCGATTACGATTCTTGCCGCACACAAGGAGATGACTAAATGAAAGCGATCATACTGAGTGCCGGGCATGGTAGAAGGTTGTTACCGATGACAGCCGAAAAGCCAAAGTGTCTGCTGGATATTGAGGGTCGCACTGTTGTCGAATGGCAGATCGATCACCTGCTCGAGAATGGTGTCAATCAAATCACGGTTTTGGTCGGCTATGGCGCGGTTCAGGTCGAGCAACTGTTGAACCGGCGTTATGGTGCCAAGCGCATCAAGACAGTCTATAACCCGTTTTTTGATGTCGCCGACAATCTGGCCACGGTGTGGATGGCCAGAGACGAGATGAGCGGGGATTTTATTCTGCTTAATGGCGACACCCTGTTTGAACCTGCCATCGTGAGCCGTCTGCTGGACTCCCCGATCAGGCCCATCACACTGGCCAGAGACCACAAGTCACGTTATGACTCAGACGACATGAAGGTTTGCCTGGATGGCAATCGTCTGCTGAAAATAGGCAAGGATCTTGACGCCGACAATGTCGATGGCGAGTCCATCGGTATGCTGTTGTTCCGTGAACACGGTGGCAAGCTGTTCAAGGATGCGGTGGCGAAGACCATGTACACACCGGTTGCACTGAAGCAGTGGTATCTGTCCATTATCGATCAGCTGGCATCCGGTGGACAGGTCTGGAGCCAGTCCATCAATGGCCTGCAATGGGGTGAGCTCGACTATCCGGTTGACCTGGACAAGGCATTGAAGATGGCTGCCGGCTGGATAGCCGATGAAGCAGGAGACGTCCAGGCTATTTAGTCAGGTAGCATTTACCGATACTGACGCACCAAGGCCCCGGTCAGTCAACTTGCCCGGGGCTTTGCTTTTTCTGCCACAATCTGCTGGACCAGGCGCCAGTCATTTTCACTATCGACATCCACGGCAGCCTCGGCAAACGGCAGCATGGCAACACCAATCTTCATCTCGAATCTGCCGGATATACGTGCAAGTGCCTCTTGCAGGGACAGGCGCCCAAGCAGGTACTTGAACACCGGCCACCATCCCAGGATACCGACGACCCGCCAGGGTTGCTTGCGTTGACTCTCCACCTTGCGCCAGAAGCCGGTAATGGCACGGGAGCGAGGCGTCATGAGGGCGAACAGATTACAGCTGCAATAATCGCCGTCGCTGAAACGCAGCCGCGTCCTTTTCATGGAGGGATAGGCTGCCGCGACCAGGTCATGGGGAGCCAGTGCGACCATCAGGTCAACGCCAGCTATAAGTGCCTGCCCGCAAAAATGATCGATAATCTGACTGCTCAGCAGGGCATGGTCGGCGGTCGTCAGCAATACCGGTTGCGAATCAGGGATCTGCTCCATTGCCGCGGCCGCACTGGCACTCGGACTCTCCCTGCTGGCTGTCCAGTCATAAACCCCGGCATCAACACCGGATTTGAGTATCTCGGCGGCCTCAAACAGTGGCCTGGGCGGACCACACAACAGACGTGGTCCGACCTGCAGGCTCTCCTCAAGAGCATTCAGTACGCGTAGCACCATGGGCGTGCCGGCGACCGGGGTAAGTGCCTTGCAGGTAACACCGGCAGCCCTGCTGACGGGATCATCCGGGTTGCGATCGGCTGCCATGACGATGGCACTAAAGGGAGTTGCGGTCTGCGGAATGTGCATGCTCGGTGTGTGTCGCCCCCGTCTGTCGGCTACTGTTCGGTATTCAGGCCAACGACGGTGGATTGTCAGATATCATTTTGGTAGATCCGGTAACGTTTGTAGGGCTCTCCGCCAAACGACTCCAGGATATGCCGCATGCTGGTGTTATCTTCCAGGATCCATGACATCTCAACCTCATCGACACCCTTTGCTATGAGCGCAAGTCTCACGGTGTCTATCAGAGTATAGGCCAGCGCCATGCCCAGCCTGCTGTTCTGATATTCCTGACGCACGCCCATCAACGTCACGCGCGCGGTTCGCAGCTTGTGACGCTTCAGGCGCCACAACAGTTTAAGCCACCCCAGTGGCAGCAAGCGCCCATTGAGGTCACGGGCTGCCTCATTCAGGTTCGGCAAGGCCACAATCATGGCGGCGGGTTTACCGTCGACGAAAGCAATCTGGATATAGTCCTCGTCTACCAGGCGCACCAGGTTACGCCCCAGCTCGTCAAACTCTTCATGCGTGAAGGGCACAAACCCCCAGTTATCCGACCAGGCGTCGTTAAACAGCTCACGTAATGTGGCCAACTCCTGTTTCAGTCGGGTGCGTTTAAAGGGCGAGATGCTGACCCGGTTCGAACTCTTTTCAACCAGCTTGTTCATCACCCTGGGAACGCCGATATGGGGATCCACCCGATAGGCGAGCAGATCCTTGATCTTGCTGTACCCGAGCGCCTCTATCCTGCCACCGTAGTAGGGACGGGCGTGTCCCATCATGAAGCACGGGGGCGTATCGAAGCCCTCCACCAGCAGACCACATTCGTCATTGATCGAGAAACTGAACGGGCCCTGCACCCGTGACATGCCCTGTTCCCTGAGCCAGTCGCAAGCCGTCTCAAGCAACAACCGAAAGATGTCGGGGTCGTCGTCAGCCTCGAGAAAACCGAACAAGCCGGTTGCATCGTCATGCCTTTCCAGGCGCAGCCGGTCCACCTGGGCACTAATGCGGCCCACCGGTTTGTCATTGCGGAAGGCTACCCAGGCCTGCCAGTTGGCATGCCTGAAGTAGGGGTTTTTGCTGGACAGGTGTTCTTTGCGTTCAATTACAAGCGGCGCAACCCAGGAGGGATCGTCACCATAAACGGACCACGGCACGCGGATGAATCGTTCCATGTCCTGTCGACTACTGACCGGCAGGACACACAGATTACCGGAACGATGATGCTTGTCTGGGGAATTCATTCTTCGGGACTCCGGGTCTGCCGTTACCCGTCTGCTTGGCGGGATCTGTCGGTGACTTGTGCATGATACAAAATTTGCCGGTAATAAACAGACACCGGATATTGCAGATTGCCGGGATGGCCGGGGCATGATTGAATAGCGCAAACCGGTGTTACTGGAAAAGGGAGCAATTGGCTTGAACGCAACTATGAAAAAATTCGGTGCGCCAGATGCCCTGATCAGTGATTATGATCACTGGGCGGTAATACTACGCCCCGGGCAGGTTACACTCGGATCGATGGTGTTGATATGCAAAGAGCCCGCCACCGCGTTCTCCATGATCAGTAGCGCTGCCTTTGCCGAATTACAGTTGATCACCCGTCATATTGAAGGGGTGCTTGGCCGGACGTTCAAGTATGACCGGATCAACTATCTGATGTTGATGATGGTAGACCCGGATGTGCATTTTCACGTCATTCCACGTTATGAAACCCTGCGAACCTTCTCCAAGCAGGTGTTCACGGACCATGGCTGGCCCGGCCCCCCCGATCTGGCCAGGGTCAACGCCACCGATACAGAACAGAACCACAGGATCATCACCGCACTGAAGGCGGACTGGTGCTGATAGTCGCATGCGAACCACTGCAGGTCTTGTGCTGGCCGCCAGGCACGCATGGTATTCAACCTGTGATCGCTGTGCATGTGATGCAGCTCGCCACGGCAACAGCGAGTGGGCTCCACCTATAAAAACTGGTGATACGGATATCAAACTGACAGGAAAATCCTGCTGATGATTATAAATCTGGCTGTACCTGAATGGCATACGATGACCAGTTAATGGCGCGAAATGGCGCGAAAGCCCCATTCCCGGGGTATAGGATGTAATCGTAACCCGCATTAGGTGTTCGACTGCGATAGCTGGCTGGAGGTGAACAGATTTAACGTTACTCAGATAGCTGAAGTTCGGTCGTCATCGGAAGTTTGCGGTATAACCGAAACGATCTGCTGCAAACCGGACCAGGCCACCCTAATTGCCAGATTTACTGTCTTTAGCGGGTTGCGATTTGCATGAAAATCTTGGAGAATGCATAAGTATTTGCCTATGTTGTGATTTTGAGATTGATTTCTTTTCGGGTCATATACTTGTGAAGGATACCTGTACAGGGAGATAGACTCCCTGCTTCAGGAATATGAATATCTGGGCCATGTGCATTTTGGCGATGTTCACTACTGCCCCGCAGATGATCGAGGCTGTGATTATCTGCTAACTTAAATAGGAGATTACTCTTGCGTTTGGAAGCAACAATAACTGGTAACAACCTGCCTTTGAGGGCTGCGGATTTTCCGAATCTTGCAGCGGCCCTTGATTATGCAGCGTTGGGGCGAACCGGTAGTAATTTCTACACCAGTCGCGGCGAACTTTACGCGGTACTGACCTATGCGGAACTGCGTGATCAGGCACAGGCTCTGGCGCGGCGTCTGCGTGGTTTGGGAGCCGAGCGCGGTGCGCGCATGGTCATTATTGCGGATACGCATCCTGATTTTCTGCGTTTTTTCTTTGCCTGTCAGTACGCGGGGCTGGTTCCGGTACCGTTACCGATTCCTCACAACCCGGGTAGTCACAAGGCGTATGTCGCGCAGATACGCGCGATGACGCAAGGCTGCCAGGCATCGATGGCTATGGCACCGGCAGATTATGCAGACCTGCTCGCAGATGCAACCGCGGGGCTGGGACTGACGTTGGTCGGCACACCTGAAGACTACGAGGCACTGCCAGAGCAGACCGGCGAGTTGCAGCCGATGCAGGCTGATGAACTGGCTTATCTGCAGTACACCTCTGGCAGCACCCGTTTTCCACGGGGGGTAATGATTACCCAGCGTGCGGTACTGAATAACCTGTCGGGGATCATAACCGAGGGTATGGACATGAGAACCACGGACCGTTGTGTCTCCTGGCTGCCCTTTTATCATGACATGGGCCTGGTGGGCCTGGTGCTGGCACCGGTGGCCTCGCAATTGTCGGTGGACTATCTTGGCACGCGTGAGTTTGCAATGCGCCCCCGCCAGTGGCTGTCACTGATGTCACGCAACAAGGCGACGATATCGTTCAGCCCGCCTTTTGGTTATGAGCTGTGTAACCGGCGACTGCGTGAAGGCGAAGCTGAAAAATTTGACCTGCGTGCCTGGCGTGTAGCGGGCGTCGGTGCGGAGACGATCCGGCCACAGGTTCTGTATGACTTTGCCGAGGCACTGCGTCCGAGTGGATTTAACCGCAACGCGTTTCTGGCCTGTTACGGTATGGCGGAATGCTCACTGGCTGTGAGTTTCGCACCGCTGGGTCGCGGGCTGTCGGTAGACCGTGTGGATGCGGATCACCTGGCGCTGAACGATCATGCGCGCCCGACAGACAGTGCCATCGTGGAGCGTCTGAGCGAGTTCGTGAACTGTGGTGTGCCGCTCTCATCGTTCGAAGTAGAAGTCAGGAGCGATACCGGCAAGGTCATACCGGAACGTCGTATCGGAACCATTCACGTGCGCGCACCGAGTGTCATGTCGGGTTACTTTAACGAACCGGGAATCACGGCGAGAACACTCTCGCCGGATGGCTGGCTGGACACCGGTGACATTGGATACCGGGTCGGCGATAGCATCATGATCACAGGTCGCAGCAAGGATCTTATTATCATCAATGGTCGTAACATCTGGCCGCAGGATCTGGAACAGCTTGCGGAACAACAGCCGGACGTGCGTCCTGGAGATGCCCTGGCATTTGCGGTACCGGGTACGGATGGTGCAGATCTCGCGGTGATGGTGGTGCAGTACCGGGACCGGGACAGTGCCAGGCGCGCGGAACTGATCAGGCACCTGCAGGGACTGATCCTTGCAGAGGTGGGTGTCGACTGCCATATTGAGTTGGCACCACTGCACACACTGCCGCGAACATCATCGGGCAAGCTGTCCCGCTCCAAGGCGCGGCAGAACTACATCGACGCGCACCCGCTGAACAAGATTGCTGTTCATAATGCGAGGGAAGAGGCTGCCGTCCTTTCACAGAAACAGGCTGGCTGACAACCCGCGGACGCCGCTGGTTCTCCATGTCACGGATCATTGCCGTAACCGGCGGCACCGGATTCATCGGTGGTATGTTGATACATCACCTGGTGAATGCCGGGTACCTTGTGAGGGCACTGACCCGTCACCGTTCAGCTCATAGACTACCTGAAGCTAGCTGGACTGGAAGCCGTCAGCGGTACGCTCCATGACAGTGAGTCGCTGCGTCGTCTGCTGCAGGATAGCAGTGCGGTAGTGCACTGTGCAGGGGCCGTTCGCGGCGTGACTGCCGCCGATTTCAACGCCGTCAATGTCGACGGTGTAAAACAACTGGTACAGGCAGCACTCTCCCGGTCACCCAGACCCAGATTTCTGTCGCTGTCGTCACTGGCGGCACGTGCACCACAACTCTCCCATTACGCCGCCAGCAAGCGGCAGGGTGAGCAGGCACTGGCCAGCATGGCAGCAGACATGGAATGGGTTGCACTACGCCCTCCCGCCGTTTACGGGCCCGGTGACAAGGAAATGCTGCCGCTGTTTCAGTGGATGGGGCGTGGTATTGCGCCGGTACTTGGCGAAGCAGATGCGCGGGTGTCATTGCTGTATGTCGAAGATCTGTGCGCGGCTGTGCTCAGATGGCTGGATGCCGGAGAGTGCGAAAGCGGAATTTACGAACTCAATGATACACAGGCCGGTGGTTATAGCTGGAATGATATCATTGTGAATGTCTCGGCGTTACGCGCCAGACACATCGTCAGTTTACCCTTGCCGGCAGTACTGCTGCGCTCGCTTGCAGCCGTGAATGTGACCGCTGCACGGCTGATAGGTTATGCTCCCATGCTGACACCGGGAAAGGTGCGTGAATTGCGGCATCCCGACTGGGTGGCGGACAACACGGCGTTGACTGCCGCCATCGGATGGCAGCCGGAGTTTTCCCTGCAAGAGGGGCTGCGGCGAACCATGGGCTGGGATTGATCCGAACACGCCGCATGAGATCGGACTCTTTGGTTAAGTTCAATTTGCGTACCAAGCTGATGACCGATAACGTCCCAATCAGGCGTCGACCAGTCGAACCGATGCGAGTGTGGAGAGTGTATTAAGATGCAGAGCAAAGAGGAGATTCTTGATCAACTGTACGTGATGGTTCGACCATTCACCAAGGAACCGGTTGAACTCGGTGCAGAGACCGGCCTCGTCAGCGAGATGGGGCTGGACTCAGTGAAGGTCATGGAACTGATGACGCAGGTCGAGGATCATTTCGATATCTCTATACCCTTGAACATCCTTTCCAGGGTGGAAACCCTTGGAGACTTTGCAGAACAATTGCAACCATTACTGCCAGACAGCTGATACATGACAAGCCTTTTCGACAAGTTTCTGCCCCTTGAGAAAACCCGTGCCGAGCTGGTCACCGGCAGCGGGGTGGATCCCTTTCATGTCGTGGTAGAACGGGTAGTTTCGGCCACTGAAGCGATCATCAATGGCCGCAAGGTGATCATGGCTGGCACCAACAACTACCTGGGACTCACCTTCGACCCCGAATGCATCGCAGCAGCCAGCACCGCTATCAGCGAGGAAGGAACAGGCACGACAGGCTCACGCATGGCAAATGGCAGCTATGCCGCTCACGTGGCGCTGGAGAATGAACTGGCAGTCTTCTTCAACTGCCCTGCTGCCATTGTCTTCTCAACCGGCTACATTGCGAATCTGGCAATTCTTTCAACACTCGCGGGGCCAGAGGATGTGATCCTGCTGGATGCCGACTGCCATGCCAGTATCTACGACGGCACCCGCCTGGGCAGCGCCCAGGTAATCCGCTTCCAGCACAACAACCCGGCAGACCTGGAAAAACGTCTGCAGCGACTCGGTGACCGCGTCGGGAGCACCCTGGTGGTAGTGGAAGGAATCTACAGCATGCTCGGCGACCGGGCACCGTTGCGCGAGATTGCCGACGTCAAGAACCGCTTTGGGGCCGCCCTGCTGGTAGACGAAGCCCATTCGATGGGTGTTCTGGGTGAGCATGGCAGGGGGCTGGCCGAAGCACTCGATGTCGAGGCCGAGGTGGACTTCATCACCGGCACCTTCAGTAAAAGCCTGGGATCCATTGGTGGCTTCTGTGTCAGCCGCTCGCCGGAACTCGAATATGTACGCTATGCCATGCGTCCCTATATATTCACCGCGTCATCTTCACCGTCCCTGATCGCCTCGACCCGCAAGGCCCTCGAGATCCTTCGCCGCAGCAGCGTTCTACGGAAAAAACTCTGGGACAACGCAACACAGCTGTACCAGGGTCTGGCGGCCATGGGATTTGAACTCGGTCCTGAAATCAGCCCGGTAATCGCAGTGCGATTGCCCGCCAGCGTCGGTGAGACAACCGCGCTCTGGAATGAGTTACTCTCAAAGGGCATTTATGTCAATCTGGTCCTCCCGCCGGCCACCCCGGGCGGTAAACCTCTGCTGCGCTGCAGTCTCAGTGCCGCACATAGCCAGGTACAGATCGATGCTATTCTGGATGCCTTTTCGAATATCACAGAAAAACTGCAGACGACTGCCTGAGCACACGCCTGGCAATTCCGTAATCCAGTTCAGGCTGCCCGACTCCCTTCAAAGACGTTTACTATCATGCACCTGTTGAAGACCTTTGCCCGAGCCTACCCGCTGCAGAGTGCCATCATGCTGGCTGCGCTGCTAGTTGCCGCTGTGGTCGAGGGTCTCAGTCTGACCGCTCTGTTACCACTGCTGAACCGTGTCCTGGCAAAACCAGGTGATTCCGGTGATGATGCGGCAGCGCTTGAAGCTGACTCCGAATCCGGGGTTGGAGATACAGTGCTGCGTACTATCGAGGCCGTTGGCCTGTCACCCAGTGTCGAATTGCTGCTGTTGGTCATCGTCGTTGGATCAATATTCAAGGGCGGTCTGATTCTGCTGGCAAAGAAAAAGGTTGGTTACATTGTTGCCCACGTCGCTACCGACCTGCGTCTGTCGATGCTGCGGGCAATACTGGCCTCGCGCTGGGAATACTTTCTGCACCAACCGCTTGGACAGTTGACCAACTCCATGTCGATCGAGGCTGTCAGAGCAGCCAATGCCTACCTGTATGGTGCTACGCTGATATCACAACTCATACAGGCGCTGGTTTACGTCATCATCGCGACCCTGGTGATGTGGCAGGCTGCGCTGTTTTCTTTTCTGATGGGCCTGCTGATCTATCTTGCGCTGGGTCGGCTGGTCAACATGTCGCGCAAGGCCGGCAGGCGCCAGACACTGTATACCAAGCTGATGATTGCACGTCTGACAGACACCCTGCTGTCGGTGAAACCACTCAAGTCGATGGGACGCGAAAGCCTGGTGGATACCGTGCTGGTATCGGAGACGAAGAATATCAACCGCGCCCTGCGCCGCGAGGTGGTGAGCAGCGAATTACTATCAGCTGCACAAGAGATACTGTTCGCACTGGTGCTGGTAGTCGGTATCTATGTCACGCTGGTGAAGTGGGAACTGCCAATTGCTACAGTGATGGTACTGGGTTTTCTGCTCTCCAGGATATTGAAGAGGACCGGCCAGGTACAACGCAGTTACCAGAAGACGGCCGTGTCCGAGTCTGCCTACTGGTCGATTCAGAAAACCATCAATAATGCTGAACGGGCACGCGAAGACCTGGGGGGCGAGCGCACGCCAACCCTTGAGCAGTGCATAGAGTTACGGGATGTCAATTTTGCCTATGAAGATAAAAAAATACTCGAGCAGATAAACCTCAGCATCCCGGCCGGTTCCTTTACCGCCCTGATCGGGCCCTCAGGGTCAGGAAAGACCACCAGCCTGGATCTGATCATTGGATTACTGCAACCGAATAGCGGCACATTGCTGGTCGACGGGGTTCCGCTGATGGAGCTCGATCTGCACCGCTGGCGCAGAATCATCGGTTATGTGCCGCAGGAAACCGTTCTGCTGCACGATTCGGTATTCAATAATGTGTCACTGGGCGACCCCGGAATCAGTGAAGCCGATGTCATATCGGCCCTCCAGGAAGCCGGTGCCTGGGTATTCGTGGAGAAGCTGGCCGAAGGCATCCATGATTTCGTCGGTGAACGGGGCGGCAAACTATCGGGCGGTCAGCGGCAGCGGATCATGATTGCACGCGCCCTGGTGCACCGTCCTCAGCTGCTGATACTGGATGAGGCAACTTCGGCACTCGATCCGAAGAGTGAAGTGGCAATTTGCCAAACCCTGCGCACATTGCGGGGTGCGCATACCATCCTGGCCATCTCGCACCAGCCTGCCATGCTGGACGCTGCCGATCGAGCCTACCGCTTGCAGGACGGGCAAGCACTGCTGGTGAAGGATGATGCCGGCTAGCATTCCAGCAGCCCTATCCTGTTTGCCGACAAACAGACGGAAGCCGTCTCAAAATTTGTAATGCGTTCAGACCATATAGATCAGCACCGTTACCGGGCTGGTATTTTCTGCAGAATGCATGCTGCCAGAATGTCATTGCCCTGCGGCGAATAATGGGTTGCATCAACATAGCTTCCCTGTACGCCTGATTCCGAAATTGCACGGGAGCAATCTTCCATCATCAATAGACCCTCTCTGATCGCTTCTCGGATTCCTGAATCAACACCCGTATAAACGGTAAAATAAACCGACGAAAAGAAATCCTGAAGTAAAAATTCCTGATTGCTTTCCAGCAATCCAATTGGTTGATATATAAAGTGAACAGTAAAACCAAAGGCATTCCCCAGTTGCCGCACAAACGAAATATTCTCTTTGTAATAGTGAATAATCTCACTGGCAAGTTCATCGATTCTGTTTTTGTGTATGCTTGCCCAGTTATAGTGAAAATCCATCAACTCAAACCAGTTGTCCAGGCCGTGTAAATTTGCACTCTTGCGAATAAAAACGTCATCAGCATCATGCATGCTGTTCAGAAAACGGTAGATTAAATGTGATACGGGAAAGCTGTATGCCAGTGCTAGCAACCTGTTCTCATTGACAGGCACGCCAAAAACAAGGGGAACCTGTCCTCTGTCAAGAATCAGGCCCTGTGCACGCGGAGTATCATGAAGTTCATAGGGAGATCGTGCAAAGGTTGTCACTTCATTCAGGCCATCAATAAAAATAACCGATTCGGGCCGATAACCCTTTCGCAACATATAAAGTAGCTTGTCTACTTCTCTAATGGAATCGTATGCCTGAATACCGAAATTGATATAGGTGTTGTCTTCGTCAATCGCGTTTAAACGGGCGACGACCGTACTGTCATCCGGAACACCGTCTCCGAAAGTCGTAGAACCACCAAATACAAAAGTCTGCTCATGCTGCTGCGACAAAAGCTTTCGCACGCTGTTATCCGACCAGTCGGGCAAGTACCTTATCCCCTCCAGCCCTACTTTATAATGCGCTCGTGCCGCCCCTTCAGTGAAGTGCAACACCGTATGCGGCCGGATTCCTGGGGCATTGACGTAAGCTTCCAGCAGACGCTCGTCATTTGTATTGAATATTCTTTTTCTGATTGCAATCGCTTCACTGGATGCTTCGTCCAGAAAGTAATGTGTATTTATTTCAGATAGCGGATGATGTTCAAGGTAGAGGTATGCGCCTGTATTGATCGCGACAAATAACAACAGGGTAATGGCAACTATGATGCACGCCGTCATGAATAAATCCGTTAACCTTGTTGTTGCGTTCATGGCATCGCGAACCCGCAGCTTCTGTCGCCATGAAGCAACATGTCTGGATAACACCCAACGGCATGATCAAGATCAAATTCGCGCAGAGGCAATCCAGTCACGTCCTTAATGGCCGCGGTGGTCACAGCGTGGAAGCCAAGACTTCGTTGCCTTTCTGAAGTTCCTTGAAAAGCGCCAGATAAGCGTCGATCGCAGCGTCGCAGGAAAATGCTTCCGCGCGCGCGCGCGCAGGGATGCCGTTGTAGGGACGAGCCAGGGTTTCGAGCATAGCCCGCGCAAGGGCCGGTGGGTTGCTCGGCTGGACCAGAATACCGAAGCGGCCGTGCTCCAGGATCTCACTCGGTCCGCTCGGGCAATCGGTGCTGACGACAGGAACGCCTAGTGCCATCGCCTCTACCAGAGTCAGGCCGAATCCTTCGTAGCGCGATGCAAGGACATAAAGGTCGGCACGCGACAGAAGGGCGGGACAATCCGGTCGGAAGCCGAGGAACTTGACCATTCCGGCTAATCCCAGGTTCGCGCAGCGCGCCTCGAGCCTTTTTTTCAGTTCAAGGTGGCGTTTCTTGTCCGCACCGCCGATCGCCAGGAGCCGAAGCGGTCTTTCTTGGTTCACCAGCGCCAGTGCTTCGAGTAGCGTATCGTAGCCCTTCTGTTCCGATATGCGTCCGATGGCTACACAGACCGGCAGCTCTTTGTCGACAAGCCAGGGCTCCTCCGGAGGCCGGGCGGCCTGCGCCTGCAGATCGGCTTCGAAGGCAGGATTGTAGATCGTCCGGACGATGTTCGGCGGCAACCCAAGGAAGTCCAGCAGATCTTGCCGCAGCCCCAGTGATACCGTCACCACACCATCGGCACCGGCGTAAATGCCGCCGACAACGCGGGCAATTCGGCGGCGTTTCCCTTCCTCGTGCAGCTTGCTTTCCAGCACCGCCGAAAGGTTCGTGTGCTCGCTGATCACCAGCTTTGCCCGTGATCCCACAGCCGCTCCGGCCGCAAGAAGTGCCATATTGCAGCGGGTGGTGGCCGAAAGGGCGATGTCTGGCTCGACGCGCCGCAGAGCTTCCGCAACACCGGGCACATCCCGCAACAGAGCCCTCAGACCATAGAGCGGCCAGCCGAACCCGGCCGTGGTGAAGTAGTGAACGAGGGTTCGGAGCGATGTCCGGACCACTCCACGCGACGCAACATGTAAGCCGTTGAGTTCCAGGAGAGGCGCGATGGCCTCTGCCCGGGACCGCAATTCGCCGTTGTCATTCAGTACTGCGAGGCTCACTTCCAGCCCGGCGTCACGCAACCCCTCGGCGAGTCGCAGCATAACGGACTGGACGCCCCCGCCGTTCAAGGAATCCATCAAGAGCAAGAGTCGCACGGCCTGTTTGCTCCCTAACTACGGTCCGGTCCTTGTATACGCCGGCAGCCCAGGTCTTTCAAACACGCCGCGGGAAAGTGGGCAAGGATCACGAGGGCGCTCTTATAGCGACCACGTGACCACTTTTTCCTGAAGCGCTGCCATGTCCGCCGACCGGCACTCTGCTGACCGAGCTGCCAGACGGAGAAGTCGGCTTGTGCGGCTTCGTCAGCATTGTCCAGGAGGTACCGAGCATAAGCGGCCTGAACCTGAGTATCTTTCGGCTTGCTCCACAGAGCCGCCATAAACATCTCCTTCGCAATGCCCGGCCGCCCGCAACGCGCGGCCGTCTCGCCGAAGAGCACCAGGAGTTCAGCACGGTGGGGGCTTAGTTCCAGCGCCGACTGCAGAGCCTGAAGCGCTGCCTGGTCCTTGCCCCCCGCGATTCGCAGACGCGCCAACCGGCACCAGTCATCATCGTTAGTGGGATCGAGGGCCAACGCCTTTTCCATGCAGCGCTCGGCGGTCGCCAGACGGCCCGAACTGCCGAATATGTGTGCGCGCTTGACCAGGATATCCTTCTGGTTTAGGCCGTTGGCCAGCATCAGCCGGCACAGGGCAAGCGCCGCCGCAGGCTTCTGTAGCGCCGTCAAGGTGTCGATTGCCAAGGCATAATACTGCTCCCGCCCAGGCTCGAGTGCAATAGCTTGCCGCAGCCTGCCGACTGCTGCCGGCGCGTCGCCCTTGGCGAGATATATCCGGGCCTCCAGCGCCCATGCGTCGGGGTCTTCGGGCGTGAGCCGGAGAAGATCGCCCGCGATTTTGGCGGCCTGCTCCAGGTCATTATCGCGAAGAGCGGTCAGGCTGGCGAGCTCCAGCTGCCGTGCTCCGTCAGGCGCACGCGCGGCTTCCTGGCCGGCACCTCCGACCGGTATCGGTATGTCAGGGTTCAGGGCATAGGTTTCTGCCACCCGCACATCGTCATGACGACGCAGAAAATCCAGCACCGGGCCATAGGTCCGGTTCAACTGCTCAATTGTGGCTGGCTTCAGTTCGCGGCGAAAGCGTCCCGGTCCGAGGTCAGCCCCGGACCATTTGTTGCCGATCCAGGCCGGATTTCCCGTCAGTTTTTCCACACGTTCCGACTCCAGGGAGCGGAGGATCTCCGGGCTCAAGTCGATGTGGAGGAAGGCGGCAAGGCCTTCGATGAAGGGATCGAAGTGGCAGCAGAGCATGGCATAGGTCGATAAATGTAGATTCTCCGGGCTGACCTGAGGCGCAATATCGAGGATCGGCGTGAAGAAAGATTCGATGTCGCGCTTGAGCACGTAGTCGTCCACGCTTTTCGCGAGGGCACGACGGGACTTGTCACGCAGGAATGCCGCATCGCCTTCGAGGTTACCGTGCTCGAACTGCCAGGAACGGAGATTGCAGAGCAGATCGCGCGGGTCACGTGCATTGACGATGAAACGGTAGCGGCCGGGATCGAGTTTGATCGGCCAGATGGTCTGCGCAACCACGATAGCCGGCGCCGGTGCCACCAAGGCATCCTCCAGTCGATATACCCCGTTGTGGTCCAGGCCATCAAGCCAGTCGAAGCCATAGAGGTGATAATGCCGATGGGCGATCTTGGTAATGATACGCCAGATCGAACCGGTGCCGCTGGTCCGTGTGGTGAGGAAGATCACCGGCCGTGGATCCTCTACCCCCGTCGACAGCGGTTGCCGCCTTGGTTTGATGATTTCGTAAAAATCGTGGCCGGGGATACCAATCAAGGCGGCATCTCCCTCATTTGCGGCAGCAGGCACTGGACGGATCCTTCTTTGAAGCGGCGGTCCCGGGATGTCTCCTGAAAACGAGCCTGAAAGATAGCCGAGCCCGTTGTTTCCGAGAGAACCAGGTCGGTTTCTCCAGCACGCGCGGAGCAGAATCGGGGGGGCCATATAGCGTTGAATGTTACTGGAAAGATTCGATAAACCCAAGCTAGCCGCCAGGAAATTCCAACAACTGGCATCCAGGACAAAGCCCATATTGCCGATCCTTGGATCACCACCGGACGTCAAGCTCGGAGCGGTTGCACGTTGGCTGGTCCGTTTGCGCCCGAAATCGCATGCTAACCCAAGCCGGAATCCTGTAGCTATCGAGATGCCAGGCGGTCACTGACGCTTAGCTCGTGCCGATGACATGCGCGCTCGGTAGGTCCATCGCTGGTGCTCGCCACATCACCACGACAACATCAATCCAAAATCAATACCGAATACGGCTTCATTAACATTGCTCATGCAATATGCGGGTTAATCCGGCGCAGAAACAGGCGTATTATCGCCAGCTGGGCGGGTCGGCCATGACCGCGTAACTCTGATAACAGGGGCTCCGGTAAACGCGGGGCAATTCATTTTCTGGACAGGTAACCGTTAGCATATGTCCCTTTTGGTTTTGGTGCGCCACGGTGCGACGCTATGGAACGAGCAGGATCTTTTTGCCGGCTGGGGCGACGCGCCCCTTTCCCCGACCGGGGAGGCGCAGGCACTGGTGCTGGGTCAATTCCTGTCGCGCAGGCGACTTGAATTCGATGTGTGTCACACATCGCGTCTCAGTCGCAGCCGTCGGACCCTGGAGATCATGCTCGAGGGCATGGGCAACCCGGGCATTCCTACCGATCGGTTTTGGCGTTTGAACGAGCGCCACTATGGCGCCCTGCAGGAAAAACCCCGCGCGGCTGTCGCCGAGCAGTATGGGCACGAAGCAACCATCGCCTGGCGTCGATCCTACCGCGCCCGGCCACCGGCGCTGGAAACCGACGATCAGCGCTGGCTGGAACAACGCCAGCGTTTTTCCGATGTACCTGAAGCGCTATTGCCCCGAACCGAGAGCCTTGAGGACGGCGTGTTACGGGTGGAACCCTATTGGCAGGACTGCCTGGCGCCACAATTACGTGCCGGGAAGCGCGTTTTAGTCGTCGCACATACCTGTTCCATGCGGGGTCTGGTGCGTATTCTCGATGGTTTGAGCGATGAAGAAACTGAAGCTTTCCGGATTCCGACAGCCATCCCGCTCGTCTATGAACTTGATAATGAGCTCACACGCCTGTCTTCCTACCGGCTCCACAGTGATGTGAAGAGTCGCTGGCGTGCCCTGAAAAGCCGTTGCAAACCGACATGGATATCATGGATGTAACTGCAGTCACCACAGCGGGTGATGCTGCATGCCGTAGTGCAGTCTTGACCCCGTTTGGAAAATCCCGGCGGGATTCCCGGGTTAGCTCGTTTCAATGTTGATCGTGAGGGTCTTGCGCAGAATGGTCGAGTCGGTACCGGTCATTGGCATGACCGCATGCCAGGATGTGTCCGTTCTGATGAAAACCAGGCACTGGTTCGGTGCGAACGCGAAAGTTTTCACGATATCGACTTCGTTGAAATCCAGGCGATAATCGATTCGGTTGAAGATACGTTCAGTTTCCCTGGGACGAACAACAGAGGTACCGCCACCCCAGGCGCTGTCCCATTCGCCCTCCTCGAGAATGGGGACGACCATAGTCACCGACTTTCGCGTGCTGTCCGTGTGCGGCAGGATATTTCCACCGGTGATGGGCATGGCCGAGAACTCGAAGCGGGCCTTGATTCGCGGGAAATGGGGTATGGGTCTGCCGCGCTTCCAGGCGGAGAAACGCTGTGACATTCGCTCAACGAAGCCGGGTGGCGGCAGATCAAGATCGAGGTTGTAGTGTCGCAGCATGTCGTAGGTACCGGTGATGAATTCCGGCGAATGGATATAGCTGTGAAACTGCCGCCAAGCCGGTGTCGTCTTTATGAAACGGCGATAAACCGGTCCGTTGTTGTATTGCGACAGCGAGTATTTTTCGCCCTTGGACTCCATGTACCTGAACAACTCGATTGACGGGAATGTACGCACCAGCTCCTCGTAAAAGGCCGGAACCAATGCAGGCCGGGCAATCCCTATCGGATAGGGATCGTAGTCAAACTCGATATTGCTGAAGTTCAACATGAGACTGCCTGGTCAAGCCGCCTGGCTTACCCGGCTCATCCCTTTAAACAGGCGCGGCCTTTTCTTGCCGGATCCGGTTTTCTCGATAGTGGCCAAAACCCAGTGGATACCCGGATTGCGCCGCGCCGCCGATTCCATCTGGCTTTCCCACCAGGCGGGTGGTTCCAGGGTACAGTGGGCATTCTGTCCATCAGGCAGGAACTTTCGGGCGGGATAACAGGCCGCCACCACGTAGACAAAGCTATTGGCGGACTGGAAGGTTTCGTCCAGTACCCAGGCAATGTCATCAGCCGGGATATGCTCCACAACATCGGTGCAGATGACCCCGTCGCAGCCGTCCGGGTAGGGTGTGGCAAAGGGCTCGTAGCCCGGGTCGTAGCAGACCACCTTCACGCCAGGCCAGGCGGGATGGCTCCTGTAGCGGCTCTCCAGCGACTCTCCGGGGTAGGCCTCGTACAAGGTTGCCTTACCCGAACCGTAGTCCAGAATTGTCCTGGACCCAGTATCGACTATCAGCCTGGCAATCCTCTTGATGTGCTTGCGCAGGCTGACCCCTCTGAAGGTTTTCTCTGATGCGCGACCAACCGCCTTCTCACCTTCCGAGTGCATGATACGGTTCAATTCGAGCAATTCGCCAAAGCGCTTGCTGGGCCGATCCTTGGTAAAAACCGTAAAACCCGCTTGATCCGCCTGTGCCTCAAGATCAAACCACACGGCCCCATCTGGATGAGGGCGATAGCGGAATTGATCCGGGAGGGGGTGCCAGGGCTGGGTCTGGAGGGTGGTGAAATGAAAGCATTTCGAACTCCCCGCGGAAAACTCGTCATCGCGCGCATTCCATTCCCCGGGCAGCTTTCCCCACAGCTTGTTATCGTGAGTGATGTCGCGGAAGTGCCGGTGGCGCTTGTTGGACCGCACATCTTCCATGCGCCAGTACTGGACCATTTTTCCACAGTCGATAAGCATCACAGAGGTTTCCCTTTCCGTGATGCCCAGCATCCCGGCACCGTTCATATCCAGATCGAATAATTCGCCTGGATCGGCCAGATAAATTTGATCGACGTCATTATATATCGCCCGGCCCTGGCCGCCGGCAAGCGTCGGAATGATGTAACGGTAGTTGGTGAAACCGGTTTTCCAACCCGTTCGGTCAATGCCTTTCAGATCCTTCATCAAATGGATCTCATACACGCGAGCCGGATCACGGACCTGCAGGATGGACCAAACAAAGACTCGTTCGGGCCGAAATTGGGCGTTTTCGGTACCGAGGAATATGCGCACAGGCGGCTTGCCATTCGGCGTAATTCCCGGAGCGACGTCGAGACGAATCACATCAGGCTCGGTGTTCACGCCTGCTGCCCGGTTGCGATCCTTGCGAAACCAGAAGGGTAACTTGCGGTGGTACCAGTAGGTCTTGAATTTCTTCTCTTTCTTATATTTCTTCGCCAATAGTCTGTCCTCACCTTGGAAATTGGCGTCGCCAATTACTCGACGACAGAAACTGAAAAGCCCACCCGGGAGCCGTACTCAGATTAGCAGAAGACCCTCGAAAGCGGCAATCCTAGCCACGAATGTACTCATACGCAAGAGGCTCGAGCCAGTGTTACCGTTAATACGAAGACCACATGACCACGTTCTACATGATCGCCAGTCCTGCAGGATCAAAACTCAAATCCATATGAAACGCCGAAGTGCCACATCTTAACGCTAAAAAACGGGCTGCATTAGTGCACGGAGGTGGAATAAACGACATGGCTGCTGCCATCTGCCGGAGTCATGGTCTCGTTATTTTTCAGGGCGACCTTGTTGCTGTCAACAACGGAGATACTTCATTTCATTTCGTGAGCGCGCACCACATGAGCAAGCATATATCAGACCCGCCTGCGTCGATGAAAGAAATCGCGTGCGCCAGGATCACGCGCTCCCGGTCAGTCTGCCAGTAACTGGCGCCAGTGTTCAGCGATCACGCTGACTGAAAAGTTCTCGGTGATAATCTGCTGCCCGCATGGGCATGCCGTACGGCCAGCTCTGGATCATTCAGGTAAGCCGACAAGCCTTCCTCCCAGCGATCAAGGAATGCACAGTCGGAAAAGATCCGGTAGCTCTCGATACCATCGGCAACCACGCCAAGGCCCAGCGACAACGACAGAGCGATGCGGTTATTCGTCTTCACCGCCGTGAATTCGTTCACCTCGATCGGGATGACTGCGACATCGTGTCGACGCATGGCACTGAAGAAAGTATGAGCGCTCCAGTCCAGGTAAAACATCGGCAGTTGCCAGCCCGAGAAGACTGTTTCGAACGCCTCGCGGGAATTGCTGATTACCGTCAGGCTCAGCGGTTGCGAAGCATGCAGCGCTTCCAGCAACGATCTCGACTTTGCCATGTGGGCAAGCCCTGAATCCTGGTAGACACCCTTGTGGCTTCCAAACCATACCAGATGCATGCCCGCGCCGGCATGGGCAAGAAAGTGATCCAGCGCACGCAGTTGCGCACGTGCCCGAAGCCAACCGCCAATATCCAGCAGGTTGCCTGAAAACCGCACTTCGACGGCATCCTCTATTACATCAAGGGGAGTACCGTCGCCCATCTCCCGGCGTACCACGTCCGCCAGTGCACGACTGGAGGCGACCCAGTGGTCCGAGTATGAAAGCATTTCACGGAGTGGCCCGACGCGCTCCTGTCTGTGGAGAAAACGATTATCGCAAAGATCGAATATGATCTTCACACCTTGCGCCTTCAGCCGTCGCGCCAACTCCAGATCCCGTGCCTTGTAGGCTTTCGAAAAGATAATGGTGCGATAAGAAGATTCGTGGCGTTCGCGATACAGTTCGACCGGCACACCCCCGGCGCGCAATGCGCGCAGCGGATTCAGGCAACGAATGCGCACACTCGCCACCCGCGCATCATCATTCGGAGGTTTCCAGGCGATTCGGTACCGATCACTCACGCAGCCGTACCGGATTGTCATCAATGACCGACAAGCGCCAACTGCAAGGCGCAAACTTCGCCGCAGTCGTGTATGCGGCGTGCCGCACTATTGCGAGACCTCGAAGACTGCAATCCTAGCCATGAATGTGCTGCCGCCACTCGCGTTCCAGGGCATCACCGATAATGACAATCTCGCCAGCAAATTGGTCAAGTTGTAAAAAAATAAATGCCAACTCCTTGTCCAGTGTGTGTGCCGGTGTATAGGCATTCGCCGTGCTCTTGTCATCCGGATAGCTCCCATCGGGGTGCTGGAACAGATCGACGCCCGCAATGATCAATCGCTTCGGCTTCAGGGCCACGGCCGCCGCAATCATGGCAGCCCCATTTGTCGGTCGGTGCTCACCCCAATCGAAGTCTGTCAGGTATGTGCCCAGTCGATTCATCACACAGTACTGGATCGGGGACTTGAGCATTCCGGGCCCACGGTTCATGAGCAGTGCCTTTTCCCCGCTCTCATCCTGCAGCCCGAAGATGGCGGACTTCACCACCCGCATGGTGGCATGGCCACCGGTGAAGACCACATCCGCCCTGGTAAACAGATCTCGCTCCATCCAGCTATGGTTGACCCGGAACAGGGCATCGTAAGCCATCCCGTTTAAACGCGGGTCCTCACATGACGGGCCGTTGCCCAGGCAGAGAATTGTAGCGGGATTCCCCAGCTGTTTGGCGAGTGCCGTCAACGTGTCAAATCGCCGTACATAGGGACGCAGGCGGGTGGAGAGACAACTGTCAAGCGCGTGGAAGAGCCGCTGCCCGAACCAGCGTCGGAGCCGCCGGTCGCTCCGATTGCTCCATTTTACATTTCGACCTGCCAGGGGTATCAGCACCTCGAGTATCCCGGTGGCCGAAGACGGGTCCATCTGACCGGTCTTCGACGGAAAAAGCCGCAGACGTGCGTCACCTTTAATCGTTTTGACGGCAGTCCGATCCACGGCAACCAACAACTCAGGCGCATAGCCCGAGCGTGTGACTGGCTCGAGACTGGCAGTCCCCCGGCCACTCAACAAGACCAGGGGGATAGCGCGCTTCTTCAGGTTGCTGGCGTAGGCGGGATTCAGTAGCGCCTCCCGCTCCAGCAATATGACGGTACGAACCTTAAGCCGACGCAGATAGGAAGCGCGCACTGGGCCGATACCGAAGGGTGGTGGCACTGCGATGAAGCCGGGAAATCGTTCTTCCAGCCAGCGCCGCAAGGTGGCATCGGCAGCGGACAGAAAGCAGTCTACCCGCTGCTCTCCGCGGGCCA
Organism: uncultured Gammaproteobacteria bacterium; assembly: GCA_963753755.1. GTDB lineage: Bacteria > Pseudomonadota > Gammaproteobacteria > UBA9214 > UBA9214 > UBA9214. The sequence goes on along the minus strand of CAVWDM010000005.1, from coordinate 12,285 downwards.
GGCGATCCAGTACGGGTGCAACGGCTTCAAAGGCTGCTTGACTCTCTCCAAGAAACAGGAGACTCGGGGCGCTTGCCCGGATGCCGAATCCGGACTGGGTCAGCAGATTTTCCAATCGATGGTTCACACACCGCTTCCATTCGAATCAAACAGGTGATGCAGTCGCTCGCTTATCTCTTCCAGGGCATGACTTTGCTCCGGGTGCCGCAGGCTGAGACGGGTTTTAAAAGGTCGGGCAAGATGAGCCTCGTACATCACCGTGTGCATCTTTTCCAAGTCGCGGTAAGGCGTTATCCAGCCCGTATTGAACAGGCGACGAACAATCGCTGCGATCTGGCCTGGTCCTGCCGCCACGGATGTCATCCAGCACGTTACTTTAAGCTTGTAACTCAGAGGCTTGGGCTGCAGCGGCACGATGTAGAGGGGTTTGGTCGTCGCTGCGGCCTCGGCAAGCATAGACTCACTCTCCCCGGTCACGATCAGCACATCCGCCCAGGCCAGATATCCCAGGTAGGGGTTTTTCACTTCGTTCTGATCCCAAAGATAAAAAGCCGCGTGCCGGGCTGCGTTGCGCATGGCGGCTGTGGCCACTGCAGATGTGCGACGACTGGTCACCACGGTCAACGTGCCGCCCAGGGCAAGCACCGCTGCTTCCACTCTGCGCAGCATCTCCACCGCCTGAGACGGAGTGAAGAGGTGATGCGCCGTCTCTCCACCCACCAGCAGCACCACACGGGGTACCTGTGTGTTCTTCATCAGCCCTTGCCATTCCGATCTGGCGGCAGCGAGACGCAGGGGGGTGACTTTCGTGGGTGGCAGGGGTACGACCATGCGTTGTGGATGAGGCGGCAATTGGAAATGTGCACAACTAATCAGCAACGCAAACTCTTGGGGGGCAACCATGCCTTTGCGGCCCAGGTGTACGAGCCGGGTCTTCTGGCCGCTTGCTCGGCGGATCCAGCGTGCGATGGGAAGACAACGGCGCCCCATCGCGATGAGCAGATCGGGATAGGGTGGCGATAAATCGTCCGATCCGGACTTGTCCAGTGTCAGGGCACGTGCTCCCAGAATCCCGTTGTGGATTCGGCTGAAGCCATTAAATGCCAGGGAACGCGTCTCATAGCCCCATCCCAAGCGTTCGGCAAGTCCCAAAACCTGGGATTGATGCCCCGGACGATCATCCAGTAATACCCAAATCCGCGGCGACATCATATACCTTCCAAGCAGAAAATCGTCCGGACCGGGGCAGCTTCACAGGTGCAAGCCCCCGGTCGACCGGGTAACGACATTGCGGTTCTGTATGACCTTGAGCGAGTTATGTGGCGCATTGACATACCCCTGTTACTGGGTGGTCGCGAGAGCCCCCAACCGCTGCGCCGGTACATTACAATGATTTCGGGAACATTAACATAAGCTGCCTTCGCTGGTCTGCCTCTGGCCCTCCCGCCTGCAGCATGAGGCGGATGTCCCAACGATCATGCATCAAATCCCGATGCCCTGGCTAGCGGGCCAGCTTCTTCAGCTCCAGCTCAATCCTCCCGTACCCTGACACGTGGCCTTGGATTCGCAATGGGATTCGGCCGGCTTCGGAAAACAGCAGTTCAATATCGTCATCGAGGCCAAGAAACGAAAATGGCGGCATGTCTTCTGGCGCTCCTGTTAGCGGTCGGCTGGTCAATGCTATGTGTAAAGCCTGCAGTGTGTGCTTCTGCCGGGTTTCCTTATTGGCATCGACCTGCAGGTAATCGACAGCAAGCCGCACCCTCCCAAGTAGTCGGACTCCCACACGGTAGACCTGCTTGCGGTCGAATATGCAAAATTCTCCACCACTCTCGTTGAGTATGGTGTCCTGGTTGGATAACACATAAAGTAATTGTGATGATTCCAGGATAACCGGGCAAGCTGCGTCCTGATTCGGCAAGGAATAATCGGCTTCACTGACATCGCTCCAGTGCTCTGCAGTCTGCCCCGTCTCTGCCTTGTCAATCGGCTGCCTGCGTTGCCGGTAGACCTGGTTGCTACCAAAGCGGTACAGTTTTTGTGAGACTTTTCTGCCGCGATGCACCCTCAGCAGCTGGATTGGCAAGCCGTCACCCGCATTGAACCAGAGACGTGCCTGGTCTCTATCCCGGCGCCCGGTAACAGACGAATCGAGCTGGAGACCACAAGCTCCTCTATGCGGGTTGCCCGCCGCTCGCGTCATCATCGGCTCCGGTGCATCAAGCAAGGACGGATTGCAACTCTGCAGCCGGGAATGTTCCCAGCGCTATTCGGGTGGTCACCGAACCAGTCACACCGGAGTCGCTGCAACTCCAGGCTACGCCAGTTCAACGCGACCGCTGTGACAGTGTCCGCTTGCTTGCTTTCCGCACGCCGTTGCGGATGACAGGCTGACCTGCACCATGGCCAACAGCACAAGCACACTATGCAAGCCATTCCCCTGGAAAGCAAACAGTTCACAGTGACGGGCACCCTCCCCTTTTTGACCTTTATATGCAGCATTTCCGCTTGGCAAGCAGCGGCTTGAACCGCTTATTGCCAAGTTATGCATGAACTGCTCTGCAACGCTCGCGCCAGGCTGGTTTATGCAGACGCGGTCCATGTCCCGCGATCAGGCGCCCGCGTTTTCCAAATTGGCGTAGGCCAGTACCAGCCACTTGCTGCCGGCGGTTGAGAAATTGACCTGCACGCGGGCATGGCTGCCCTGGCCCTTCGCAGTTGGTGACCACGCCGTCACCAAACTTCTGGTGATGAACATGCTGCCCGAGGCGCAAACCGCCCGCGGCCGTTGCGTGTATGCCTGCTGACGCCTGCCGGCCGCGACTCGCGCGGCAAACTGATTCCGGGACGTGGCCGGACTTCTTCAATCAGTGCCCTGGGGATTTCATCAATAAAACGGGACGGCATGCAGTAGGTCTCTGAACCGAACAGACGTCGCCGTTCTGCATAGCTCAACACCAGCTGCTGTCGTGCGCGGGTAATACCGACATAGCAAAGCCGGCGCTCTTCCTCCAGCTTTCCCGGCTCGGCAACGGAACGCTGATGCGGAAACAGGCCCTCCTCCAGGCCGCATAGAAACACCAGTGGAAACTCCAGCCCCTTGGCAGAATGCAGCGTCATTAACTGCACGCAGTCTTCCCAGGCATCCGCCTGCCCCTCGCCCGCTTCCAGCGACGCATGTGCAAGAAACTCGGACAAGGCATCCATGTCGCCATCCGGGTCCGCCTCGTACTCCTGGGCAGCATTCACCAGCTCCTGCAGGTTTTCCAGGCGTGTCTGACCCTTCTCGCCTTTTTCACGTGCGAAGTGATCGAGCAGGCCGCTGGGATGCATGACATGCTCGACCTGCTCACCCAGTGGCAACTTGTCCAGCCCTGCCAGACAGTTCATCAATGAGTTGCAGGAACACCAGTCACGGCATTGCAGGCGCGTGCCGCAAGCAGTTTCTCGTTGACCACGGTAATGGCTGCCTGCCACAGGGAGCTGCTGTCATCCCTGGCCTGTTGCCGGATGGCATCGACGGTACGTCCGCCAATGCCACGCGGCGGCTGATTGACCACGCGTTCAAATGAGGCATCATCATCACGATTGCGCGTCATCCGCAGATAGGCGAGAGCATCCTTGATCTCCGCGCGTTCGAAAAATCGCAGCCCGCCATACACACGGTAGGGCATGCCGCATTGCATGAGGCGTTCTTCAAACACGCGTGACTGCGCATTGGATCGATACAGGATCGCGATATCGCTACGCGACACCGCCCTTGTCAACGCAGTCCTCGATACGGCCGACAACAAAACGCGCCTCATCCTGTTCGTTGTAGCGCGGTATACAGCTGGATCAGCTCGCCGTCATGGCCGTCCGTCCACAATTGCTTGCCCATGCGGTCGGCATTGTTCTCGATCACAGCATTGGCGGCATTGAGGATATTCGCCGTGGAACGGTAATTCTGTTCCAGCCTGACGACGCGCGTATTCTTGAAGTCCTTCTGGTAGCTAAGGATGTTTTCGACCCGCGCACCGCGCCAGCCGTAGATGGACTGGTCATCATCGCCGACGACCGTGATATTGGCGGCCTCACCGGCCAGCATGCGCAACCAGGCATACTGCACGGCATTGGTGTCCTGAAACTCGTCCACCAGGATGTGGTGAAAACGCTGCCGGTAGTGGTCCAGCAGTGCCGGATACTTCAGCCACAGCTCGTGGGAGCGCAACAGCAACTCGGCAAAATCGACCAGCCCGGCACGCTGGCAAAGCGCCTCGTAGGCAGCGTAGATCTCCAGCTGCCGCTTCAAATAGGGATCATTGCGGTGTTCGATATGTTGCGGTCGGCGGCCTTCGTCCTTGCAGCTATTGATAAACCACTGCAGCTGTTTCGGCGGCCACTTCGCCTCATCCAGTTCCATGGACTGCATGGCACGCTTCACCAGCCGCAGTTGATCCTGTGAATCCAGTATCTGAAAACCCTGCGGCAGGCCGGCTTCCTGCCAGTGACTGCGCAACAGGCGGTGTGCAAGCCCGTGAAAGGTACCGACCCACATGCCGGATGCCGGCGCATTGATCATCGATTCGATACGGGCACGCATTTCACCGGCGGCCTTGTTGGTAAAGGTCACGGCGAGTACCGCGTACGGTGACAGACCCTCGACGTCAATCAACCAGGCTATGCGATGTACCAGTACCCGTGTCTTGCCGCTACCGGCACCGGCCAGCACCAGCAAGGGATCCGCTGGCGCACACACCGCCTCGCGCTGGGCATCGTTCAGTGATTCAATAATTCGGGACACATCCATGGCAGGTGATTCTAGCAAATCGCCCTTGTGACCGTATGCCGGTATTCTGTGGCCTTGTGTCCTACACTTGGATTATTCCTTGCGATACAGGAATGATTCTGATACTTATTATGCGCGTGGCTGTCGGGATTTAATCAGTTCGCTTGATTTCCTCAGACTGTCAATTGCTCTCACACTGTTGGACAGAACTGATTGATGATGGAGCATCCATGGCAACAATACTGATTCTGCTGGTTATCGTCGTCATCATTGCCGGACTGCTATGGATGGCCCGGAGCAAACAGCCATCAACACGTCGCCGCGTGGCGCACATACAAAAATACGACGCTGCGGGTGCCAATGAGGATGTCAGGGCACAACTCGGTGGCCTGGAAAAATTAAAAAATAACGAACTGTTCTGGGGTCTTGAAATGGGTCAACCGGGCTGTGAGGCGGCCCAGGCAATTCTGGGCAGACAATATACCTTTGATGAAGCGCCACAGCTGCCACTGGAGGGCTGCACTTCCGCCATGTGTACCTGTCAGTTCAAGGGCCTGAAAAACCAGCGCACACAACATCGGCGCAATCTTGCAGAGCGCCGCGTTGAGATACGTTTTGAGAAGGACAAGCCTGACCGCCGGTCACGCAAGAACCGGCGGCGCAGCGATAATTGGAACGATCACACGCTCTGAAGCGGCAATCAGGCGACCTGTGCCAGTAATTTCCTGTTTTTCGGGGAATTCAGGTTGACGGTTCTTGGCTTGGAGCCACCGAGGTAGGCTTCCAGCGAAACCACCGGGATCTGTGCCATGTCGACCAGCGGGTGCATCTGGCACTTTTCGCAGGCAATCAGCTTTGGCGGGGCACCTGCCGGTGCCTTGCCGACGGGCCGCTCGCGCAGGTTCTTGCAAGTGGTGACACTCAGGTAGGCCTGCTGGGGAATGCAGTAAAACATTGAATCCGTGTCCAAATCTCTACTCCTTTGTTACCCGCCCACAAGGAACGGGTATCTTTACACTAAAACACGAAATTCTATCACGTTGCCTGCATGGGCGCAAACTATACTTTAAATATCAAATGCTTAGTCTGGGTAGGGCTTTTGTTGTGCGTAGGAGCGGATTGCATCCGCGATTTCGGCGCGTGGTCTGCTCGCGCTTGCGAAGCGCTCCTGCACCAGACCTGAGAATGGGTGCGCTGACTATTCGACGGTGACCGACTTGGCGAGATTACGCGGCTGATCAATATCCGTACCTTTGAGCACTGCCACGTGATAGGCCAGCAGCTGCAGCGGTACGGTGAAGATAATCGGGGCAATGCTGTCCTCGGTTGGCGCCACCGGCAGTGCGGTCACTCCGGGTGAACTGATCATGCCGACATTTGCATCTGCAAACACAACCAGTTCACCATCGCGTGCGCGCACTTCCTGCAAGTTGGACTTGAGCTTTTCCAGCAACTCGTTGTTGGGTGCAACCACCACGACCGGCATCTTGTCGTCCACCAGTGCCAGCGGGCCATGTTTCAACTCGCCGGCCGGGTAAGCCTCGGCATGAATATAGGAAATTTCCTTGAGTTTCAGCGCCCCTTCCATGGCCACCGGGAACTGCGCACCCCGGCCGAGAAACAGTGCATTCTGCTTGTTGCCAAAATGTTCCCTGGCGAGCGTCCGGATCTGTTCGTTCAGCGTGCAGCACTTGCTCCACCTTGCCCGGCACACTACGCAGTTCATTCACCAGCTGTGCCTCGGTTTCGCTTGTGATGCGATAACGCCGTCCCAGAACGATGGTCAATAACAGCATTGCCACCAGCTGCGTGGTAAAGGCCTTGGTAGAGGCGACACCGATCTCCGGACCGGCGTGGGTCATCAATACCAGGTCGGACTCCCGCACCAGTGAACTTTCCGGGACATTGCAGATGGACAGCGAATGACCATAGCCAAGCCGCTTCGCCTCGCGCAGGCCTGCGAGGGTATCCGCGGTTTCACCGGACTGGGACATGGTGACGATCAGGGAATTGTTGCGCACCACCGGGTGACGATAACGAAATTCGCTGGCAACCTCGACGCTGCAGGGAATACCGGCGATGGATTCCAGCCAGTAACGCCCGATCATGCCGGCATGGTAACTGGTGCCACAGGCGATGATGTGTACCCCGGCAACCTGATCGAAGATGCGGCTGGCGTCAGCGCCGAAGGCCTCTTCCATCACCCGGTTGGCTCCGATCCTGCCTTCCAGGGTATCGGCAATGGCGCGTGGCTGCTCATAGATTTCCTTGAGCATGTAATGGCTGAAGCTACCCTTGTCGGTGGCATCAACCGTCACCCTGGACGTCTTTACCGGACGCTGCACCACGGTACCGCCGCTGTCGTAGATGGTCATACCCCGGAAGCTGATATCCGCGACATCACCATCTTCAAGGAATACAAATTGCTGTGTACTCGGATAGCAGCGCCGCAATATCGGAAGCAATCAACATTTCGCCGTCCGCGATACCGATCACCAGCGGGCTGCCGCGACGTGCGGCAATCAGGCGACCCGGTTCCTCCTTGTTGATGACACCCAGTGCAAAGGCACCCTCAAGGTCGGCCACCGTTGAGCTGACGGCCGCCAGCAAGTCCTGCCCCTGACCGAGATAATGATCAATCTGGTGCACGATAACTTCGGTATCGGTCTGCGAGGTAAAGCGGAAGCCTGCCTGTTGCTGCCGGGTACGCAGGGCATCATGATTCTCGATAATGCCGTTATGCACTACCGCCACCCGCTCATGGCACACATGCGGGTGGGCATTCCGTTCGCTGGGTTCACCGTGCGTTGCCCAGCGGGTATGTGCAATGCCGGTCTGGCCAGTGAGCGGATTCTGCTCCAGTGCCCGTTCCAGCTCGGCAACCTTGCCGACCTTGCGTACCCGCTCCAGCAGCGACTGCTCGGATTGCACGGCGACACCCGCCGAGTCATAACCGCGGTATTCGAGCCGCTTCAGACCGTTAATCAGCAGCGGTATAACATTGCGCTGCGCTGCAACCCCCACGATTCCACACATGACGCTAGTACTCCTTCAAGATGATATTACCAGGTTCAGCGAGTCGGGAAGCGCTTGCCCGCAAGGCGCACCTCGCAGGGAATGGCCCGCCCTTTCCAAGAGGTGCAACACCGCGGGCAAGCGCTTCCCGGCTCGCCCGGAGGGAGCTACCCAGATAATCCAATACGGCGTTACAGCCCTTGAAAAGGACATGGCCATTCCCTGCGGACTGTGCCTTGTCTTGGATTATCTGGGTAACTCTGAACATGGCAATATCATCTTGAAGGAGTACTACCCTTTTGGTTTCTTCACCGGGCGTTTCCAGCCGGTACGGGTTTTCTGTGGCGCACGACTCAGGGTCAGCTCGTGTGCCGGCGCATCCTGTGTGATGGTTGAACCGGCACCGATGGTAGCACCGTCCCTGATCTCGACCGGCGCGACCAGCTGGGTATCCGAACCAATGAACACATCATCGCCAATGACGGTGCGGTGTTTGTTGGCACCGTCGTAATTGCAGGTTATGGTGCCGGCGCCGACGTTCACACCACGCCCGATGGTGGTATCGCCGATATAGCTGAGATGGTTAATCTTGGAGCCTTCGCCGACCTCGGATTTCTTGATCTCGACAAAGTTACCGATGTGAGTGGCGGCCGCCAGTGCGGTATCAGGGCGCAGCCGTGCAAAGGGACCGATGCGGCTGCCGGCACCAATGACCGCGTCCTCGATGACGCAGTTTGCCAGAATGGTGACATCGTCGCCAACGCTGGCATTACGCAGGGAGACATTGGGACCGATACTGACACGGTCTCCCAGGGTGACCTGCCCTTCCAGTACCGCATTGATATCGATCACAACATCCTGGCCGGCATCGAGGCGACCACGCAGATCAAAACGCGCCGGATCGATCAGGGTAACGCCTGCCAGCAGGCAGGCTTCGGCCTGACGTTGCTGGAAACAGCGCTCCTGTACCGCCAGTTGCTTGCGGTCGTTGATACCCATGACTTCATCGATATTGTCCGTCGTGATACCACGGACACTGGTGCCCTCGGTAACGGCACGCGCAATGACATCGGTCAGGTAAAACTCGCCCTGTGCATTGTTGTTATCCAGTGCGGTCAGCCAGCCACGCAGGCGTGCGGCCGGCGCTGCCAGAAAACCGGTGTTGATTTCCCGAATGGCACGCTGTTTCGTAGTGGCATCCTTTTCTTCCACGATGCCGGAGATGCTGCCGTCGGCATGGTGCAGGATACGGCCATAACCGGAGGGATCATCCAGTTCGGCCGACAGCAAGGCCGCCATCCCCTGTGCTGCCATCTGGCAGAGCGGCTCCAGCGTCTGCTTGCTGATCAGCGGGACATCGCCGTACATCACCAGCACCGTGTTTTCATCCGGCACGGCCGGCATGGCCTGGGCCACGGCATGGCCAGTGCCCAGCTGCTCTTCCTGCAATACCCAGTGGATATCGGACTCCGGCAGCACGTCACGCACCAGTTCGGCGCCATGGCCGATGACGACATGAATATCCGTACCCTGCAGCGAGCGTGCGGTATCCAGCACATGCGCCAGCAGCGGCCGCCCCCCCAGCGGGTGCAGCACTTTTGGACGCGCGGAATTCATGCGGGTGCCCTGGCCGGCAGCCAGAATAATGATGCTTAGTTTCATGCGGGATAACTAATCAAATCAATACACGAAGTTAACGGCATTAATTTGTCAATCTGGAATGCGTGCGACCCTTGCACGACCACCGTCTGACGTAGTCAGTGAAGCACCGGTGCCTGCATGGCATCAACACCGTTTTCCAGTTCATCCGGGGTGGCATCGCGGATATCAACGACCTTTATTCTGAAGGTGATGACCTTGCCAGCCATCGGGTGGTTACCATCGACAGTCAGCTTGCCGTCCTCGATATGGGTCACGGCAAATGTCCTGGACTCGCCCTTGTCATTCATCATTTCCACCTGTGCGCCAATGCGGTGAAATTCAGGCGGGACATTTTCAAGATCATCCGTATAGGTCAGTTCCGGGTCATGTAGCCCGAAAGCCTCTTCCGGGGTCAACGACACTTCGACGGTATCGTCAACGACGCTGCCTTCGAGTTCCTCGACGACCTTGTCAAACAGGTCATGTTTGCCACCGTGGACATAACTGATCGGCAGGTCGGACTGTTCCAGCAACTCGCCATCCTTTTCAACAATCGAGTAGGTAAATGACACTACCTTGTTTTTCTCGACGAACTGCCCGGTCATCAGCTTCTTGCGCGCAGCTTCTTGATTGCGTTCAATTGAGCAATAGACTGCGCCAGCTCTGCCTGTGCCTTGGCATAATCGAGATCGGCACTCTTGTCGGAGAGCATTTTTTCTGCCCGCACCTTGGCCTCGGATGCCTGCGCCTCATCAAGATCGTCAGCACGAATTGCGGTATCGGCCAGCACTGTGATGACATGTGGCTGCACTTCCAGCATGCCACCGGAGACGAAGAATGACAGTTCATCGCCTTCCTGCGTTTGTACCCGTACTTCACCCGGCTTCAGGCGGGTCACCAGCGGCGCATGGCGCGGCGCGATACCGACCTCGCCCATCTCGGCAGGTGCAAATACCATCGTCGCCGTGCCAGAAAAAATTTCTGCCTCGGCGCTGACGATGTCAACATGCAGTGTCATGGCCATTTATGCGATCCCTTACAGGCTCTTGGCCTTCTCGACGGCTTCATCAATACTGCCGATCATGTAGAACGCCTGCTCTGGCAGGTTATCGTATTCACCGTTCATGATTCCCTTGAAGCCGGCAATGGTGTCCTTCAGTGACACAAACTTGCCGGCGGTACCGGTGAAGGTTTCGGCGACGAAGAACGGCTGCGACAGGAAGCGCTGCATCTTGCGCGCCCGGGTCACCACCAGCTTGTCTTCTTCCGAGAGTTCGTCCATACCGAGAATGGCAATAATGTCCTTCAGCTCCTTGTAACGCTGCAGCGTACCCTGTACGGCACGGGCCGTATCGTAGTGATCAGATCCGACAACATTGGGATCAAGGATACGCGAGGTGGAATCCAGCGGATCCACAGACGGGTAGATGCCCTGCTCGGCAATCTGGCGGGACAACACCAGCGTGGCATCAAGGTGGGCAAAGGTCGTGGCCGGTGACGGGTCGGTGAGATCGTCCGCCGGCACATACACCGCCTGGAAGGATGAAATAGAACCGGTCTTGGTGGAGGTAATGCGCTCCTGCAGCACACCCATTTCCTCGGCCAGCGTCGGCTGGTAGCCCACGGCCGACGGCATACGGCCCAGCAGTGCGGAGACTTCGGTACCGGCCAGGGTGTAACGGTAGATGTTGTCGATGAACATCAGCACGTCAGCACCCTCGTCGCGGAAATGCTCGGCCATGGTCAGGCCGGTAAGCGCCACGCGCAGCCGGTTGCCGGGTGGCTCGTTCATCTGCCCGTAGACCAGCGACACCTTGTCGAGCACGCCGCTTTCCTTCATTTCATGGTAGAAGTCGTTACCCTCACGGGTACGCTCACCCACACCGGCGAACACGGAGAAGCCGCTGTGTTCCACTGCAATGTTGCGAATCAATTCCATCAGGGTCACGGTCTTGCCGACGCCGGCGCCACCGAAGAGGCCGATCTTGCCACCCTTGACAACGGGCATGATCAGGTCGATGACCTTGATGCCGGTCACCAGCACATCCTGCGTCGCCGCCTGATCAGCAAACGTCGGTGCCGCGCGGTGTATCGGCAGTGTGGTCTCGGCGCCGATGTCGCCGGCATCGTCCACGGGGTTGCCCAGTACATCCATGATGCGACCGAGGGTCTTTTCACCGACTGGCACCTTAATGGGTGAGCCGGTGTTGAGCACTTCAAGACCGCGCATGACGCCGTCTGTTGATCCCATGGCGATAGTTCGCACCACGCCATCACCCAGCTGTTGCTGCACTTCCAGCGTCAGATTCTTACTCGGTATTTTCAGGGCGTCATACACCTTCGGTACGCTGTCACGCGGAAATTCCACGTCAACAACCGCGCCGATGATTTCAACAATGTTGCCAGCACTCATGATGTTTTCCTCGTAACTTTAATCTTCTTCAGCTGTAGGAGCGCTTCGCAAGCGCGATATCGCGGATGCGATCCGCTCCGACAGAAATATGTCATGTATCTGTATCAAACCGCAGCGGCACCGCTGACGATTTCCGAAATTTCCTGGGTAATCGCCGCCTGGCGGGCCTTGTTGTAAATCAACTGCAGCTCGGCAATCAGGTCATCTGCATTATCCGTCGCCGACTTCATGGCCACCATGCGTGCCGCCTGTTCGCAGGCCACATTTTCGACCACGCCCTGGTACACCAGCGACTCGATATAGCGAATCATCAGTGCATCCATCACCGGCCTGGAATCCGGTTCGTAGATATAGTCCCAGTGGTCTTTCAACGCCTCGTCCGGCTCAGCCGTCACCGGGATCAGCTGTTTTAGCACCGGATTCAGGGTCATTGTGTTTACAAACTCGT
>CAVWDM010000004.1:0-9230 GCA_963753755.1 uncultured Gammaproteobacteria bacterium | reverse complement strand
CCCTACTGACTTCCCGCAAGCATCCACAGCAGGCCTATCGCTCCTGCTTAGGTGTCTTGCGTCTTGGCACGGCCTACGGTGATGACCGTCTGGAGGCAGCCTGCCGACGAGCGCTGACACTGGGCAGCCACAGCTACAAGAGTATCGAGTCCATCCTCAAGCATCACCTGGATGACAAACCTCTGGCCGAACAGCAGGAACTGGCATTACCCGAGGACGACGACAACATCCGCGGTCCATCTTACTACCACTGACTAACAGGAGCTTTTTATGCTGACACACCCACCCTGGATAAACTCCAGGCACTCAAATTTACTGGCATGGCGACCGCACTGGCCGAGCAGATGAAAATGCCGGATATCGACGAGCTGGTCTTCGAAGAACGCCTCGGACTCTTGGTTGATCGGGAGGTCACGGAACGAGAAAACGGCGCCTGACCAGCCGTCTGCGCCGAGCCAAACTCAAGCACAATGCCGCCCTCGAAGACATCGACTATCGTCACCCCAGGGGCTGGATAAACCCCTGATCCAGTCATTGGCCGCCTGCCAGTGGGTCAAGGAACATCTCAACATCCTGCTGACCGGCCCCACCGGGGTCGGCAAGACTTGGATCGCCTGCGCACTGGCGCAGAAAGCCTGCCGGGCGGGGCACACGCCCTGTACCTGCGATTGCCCAGACTGTTGCAGGAGATGGCCATTGCCAAGGGTGATGGGCGATACCCAAAACTCCTGGCCACGCTCGCCAAAACAGAGGTCTTGATACTCGATGACTGGGGACTTGCCAAACTGACGGCAGAGCATCGTCGTGACGTGCTGGAGATCCTGGAAGACCGGCACGGTGCCCGCTCGACACTGGCAACCAGTCAACTACCGATCGAAAAATGGCATGACACCATTGGTGATCCGACGATGGCAGATGCAATCCTCGATCGTCTGGTACACAACGCTTACAAGATTAATCTCAAAGGAGGATCCATGCGAAAACGCAAAGCAAATTTGACGCAGTACTACCTAACCCGAGTAACAATACACAAACCCCGCGTCGCTACGCTCCGATAGGTGGCAGCTTTGCCATGGTCTGTGTGGCAGCCTTCACGTGGAATGGGTGGCAGGCTTCAGTGGAATACGCAATAAACCGCACCCTGTCAAGCTGACCATATCCGTTGCACGCTATACGTTTTCAACGATAGCGGAGTGCTGTGATGGCTGAAGCGTCTGATATTACACTGACAGAACACCAACGCTACTGGCTTAAACACATCCGGGCCTGCGAGTCATCGGACAAGCGCATTACCGAGTATGCCGCGCGCCATGGTCTTTCTGTGCGGGCAATGTATGACAGCAAGCGGGCGCTGGTAAAGAAAGGCGTGTTACCACGCACGCATGCGACACGGTTTCAGCGAGCCCGTGTAGTTGATCCAGTGGCTGGTAGCGAGTGGTGCATCCAGTTGCGGCTTTATTATTTGCTTCGTAAATGTATATACATGTTATTCACATTTTGTGTGGATAACGCTGTGGATGAATTGTTTTTAACTGCACCAGGCAGCCTATGTGCCTGCGCTCATATCAGATTGATCAAATGTTGACCATTTATGTATACCTATAAAATACAAATAGATAACTAAACAATCCAGAAATTGTCTAACATAAGGTCATATTTATACCGAGGAAATATGGGTGCTCAAAACGGGATGTGTGTAAACGTGCTGTTTTAATGGGGCACAGTTATTGAAAAACGACGAGGAGTGCTTCTGAGCATCATCCTTCGGGGGTGGCCTTGACACAGGCGGCGGAACGCGGAGGTGGACCCCACCGGAATCCCTGGCAACTGACCCGGTGACTATCGTTCTTAGGGTCACCGAGAATGCCGGATGATGGGTGGCGTAAGCCGAAGATTTCACATGTGATTTGAAATGGCTCCCCGGGACGGGCTCGAACCGCCGACCTAGTGATTAACAGTAGCCGACTCACTCTGTTTATGGATCAGAAAGATGAAGACCCAAAAGTTATTTTCTGTTGGCCCTGTTTCTTGGCGGTCGAAACTGAAACACTACCGAACACGTTCTGCACCTCAACAGAAGCCGGTAATTTTTCCAGCGAAGTGAACTTGGTGACCCCGGTTGGCAGCTTGCGCAGAGTACGTACACCCTCTCCGCCAGTCCAGATGGCGACATCGTCTGCTATCAGTTCACGCAATTCATTTAAATGCGGGCGAATAGTCTGATATGGGTAGGCGCCGCTGAAGGTGATGCCTATTGCATCGGCCTGAAATTGTTTCACTGCGCTGCCGATCTGATCCATGGGTACTTCGCCACCAAGGTTTATAATTGAAACGCCGCTGGATGAAAGCATGGCTGCCAGCATCAGCAACCCCAGGGTATGCTCCTCGCCGGGCAGGGTCGCCAGCAGCACCAATGGTCTTCCCGCGTTTTTTTGCAGGATGGCGATTTCTGAGTTCAGAAATCGAATCAACTGTTCAGACAGGAAATGTTCCTGGAATATCTGCAGCCTCCCACTGATCCAGCGTTCACCCACCGCTTGCAACAGCGGGATGACAGTTTCAAGGACAAACTCACGCATACCTCGCTTTTCGTATTGTCGCCGCAACAGGGCTTCAACCTGACCGGCATCGGCGGTACGGATTGCGTCAAGTACCTCCTCGACTGTCTTATTGAGTTGCTCTGAACCTTCGGGCAGCAGACTGGCTTCGAGTTCATCCAGCGCGTCCTCGCTGAGGGGTAGCAGCTTGCCGGGGCGCATACCCCGGTCCAGCAGGCGACGGGTTCGTTGCAGGCGCCGCAACTGATCTTCCGGGTAGCAGCGTTCACCCTTTGCATTGCGTACCGGCCTGGGGAAACCGTAGCGGCGTTCCCAGACGCGCAGTGTGTCGCGCCCGATGCCGGTATCACGCTCGACCACCCCGATGGGGAAAAAACTATTATTTTCAATCATTTCATATTTCCTGTGACGACAGGGTAAATAATAACACAAATTGTCCTAGACAAAATGTATAAGACGTGTATAGTATCTGTACATGGGATGTACGCAGGTCCCATGACCACTTTAACTACACACAGGAGAACGACATGAGCAACTATGAATTACAGATCCGTGCAACAGCGCAGTATTACGACGATGCCATCCGCGCCGCCGAGCAGGAAAATATTGAAATCCTGTCATCCGTCGTCAAGGGCAGCAAATTGCACCAGGTCATTCACAACCCTGTCGATAGCGGAATCGATGAGGGCTGAAAGCAAACCAAATGAGTTCACTAAAGACGACAGCCTGGCTTGTTGCTATGAATTCACTGGTCGCGACACCGGCAAACCCGCAGAGGTATATGTTACCTCTACGCTATTACTTGCCAGTGACTGCCTCCCCGGGACGACCAGTCAGATTCAGTCAACCAGCCAGCTGTCACTCAACCATCGAGGCTCGCAATAATGATGGCACTTTTCCAGCAACCTGCGAACCTGAATCGGTTAAGGCTTTCTTTGGGTCTACTGGGGGTCGCAGTGGCGGCTGCCTTCCTCGTATGGCTGCTCGCAGGCTGGCTTGGTTGGGTACCCGGCATGGTGGATGTGTTTGGCGTGGAAGGGTTGAGGACACCCGCAGCAATCACCGTGGCTGCGTTGTTACTAGCCGCGTTGTCATTCTGGGAGTATTGACAAACTTTTTGTTCGGAACCGTTGGAGGTAACTTGCATGTTCAAACTATCTGATTATTTCATACTCATTGCTGTGTCTGTTTCATTTGCTTTATCGGCCTATCTGTGGTTCGAGGGTTTCAAGGATCTCGGCATTTTTACCGCGATATGGGTGCCTTCCATTCTCGCGTTCGGTATCTACTTCAAGCTAGCTGTTCTTGCAGCCAGGAGGGAAGTGTCATGAACGAACCAGATATCCTGTATCCAGCAATCTTTGTATTCAGCATGCTGCTGATTGGCCTTGTGCTTACCATGTGGGAGTTCTCGCGACTGCAAAAGCGAAAGCAGAAAATGGAAGAAAAGGGTGGGCATGTTGCCAATCGGGAGTTTCATGCTTCCAGGGGCAACGTGACGAATGTTTCCAGATTTTGATTGGTTGAGAATCTAGAACAGGTAATTGATTTGCTGTCACGGCACGGCAATAATGCTCACAATCCACATGTTGTAGTGGGTAGGAAAGCTGGGCGCGTACCGAATTTTCGGAATAACAGTCGCCGGTAATACATGATTTGAGGTGTTGGATGATGTCCGTGATGAATGCTGCCCCGCGAGACAGTGTCCGCCTGATAAATGATGCAGGTGCTGACCAGTAGCGCATCAGCTATGAATAAGGCTGTATGACATCTTCTGGTTATCAGCCGGGCAGCCACTCCAGGATGTTCAAATGTGTGCTGCCTGGATGACCGCCAGCACTTCATCGATGTGCTTATCGTAACAATAAGGCTCTGTGCCAAGGAAAAAAATTAGATAGAGTTTTTGTCGAGAGCGTTCAGAATTCTGTGTCAGCTAAATATCCAACACGCCGTCTAAGCGAGCCTCAAAATAAATCGACAGCTGGGACAATGTCAAATTCCAGTTTTGGATCGGCATAGCCCATTTCTTTGATGCATTCTTTATTCCCATGTAGAGCAGCTTGAGTAAGCTATTTTCATTGGGAAATGCGCGCTTGGTCTTGGTCAGTTTCCGGAGCTGGCGGTGCACCGCTTCAATGGAATTTGTGGTGTAAATTACCCGACGAATATCGGCAGGGTATTTACATCCGCACGAAACGCCCGTCCGATTGCCACTATCCCGATACGTTCAAGTTCTGCCAGATCCAGCGGTTTACCCGTCTTATGGGGCGTGAATTCTGCAAACGGCAGTTGTACTGTTTGCCAACGGGCCGGCGCCTGGAATGTGGCACGGTAGGATTGCCACGGCAACCACAGGTCATCGGTGCGCAGGTACAGATTGTAGGCCTCATCGTTGCCGTAGACATCCACTACAATACCGCTGTACGCGGAGGCATCTGCGGCGCGGGTGTTTTTTATTGATAATGCTGCTTGAATAAAGCTGCCATTGTTCTCCAGGCTGACATCACCCTGAATGCGCAGACAGTCACGACCATCAATGGTGTCCAGCGTCAACGTGCCTTTGGATACGCCACCCATCACACCATCCGTTACCATGCGCCAGGCAGACCCCAGGGTGGAGTTAAGGCTACCCGTTCTCCGGTCATCAATAATCAACGGCTCAGCTGCCATCAAGATGGTAGCGTCGAGATAAAACAGTAATGCCAGGATACGAAAAAACATGCCATAAACTCCCTTTCCAATAGCTTGTAAAGCTCATGCGCAACGATGAACACTCTTACTCTGTAAGGTAAAGCATGCTGAGCAAAGCATTGAGCGCAGCTGTCTTCGCGGAAGGGGTGGCGTTCATTATGTCCTGTTGCTGCAGGATGGTGATGAGCTTGTCGGGCGTCACAGTAGCATTTCCTACAATCTCCGAGTGCCCGGCCTTGACCTCAACCGGGATTACCTCCGGCGAATTATCAACTGCCGGGTAGTACTGTTCTTCGGCACTGAAGACAAAATCATCCTCAATGCAGCGACTTGCACTATCATATCGGCGGCAGCTGTCACGCTCGTCTGTAACAATTTTTATAAAGTCATCGACCTGTCCGATGAGGGTGCCGGGTTCGCGGATGAAATCTGAAGCGTAAGTAATTTCATACCATTTGTCACCGCTGATCACCTTGCAGATGGGCACTACCAGACCAAGGCTGATTGCGCGGGCGAAGGGTAGGGCGCAGTGATCAGCTGCAGTGATGCCTGCGTAAGGAGAGGAGATAGTAACCAAGCGCAGGTCAAGATCGGCGCTGAGTGGTTGTATCCGCTCATTTGTGAAAGCATTTCGCGCGATCAGTCCACCCTGGCTATGGCCGATCACCGTCATCTGTGGGTGATTCTTGTAACTGCCCAGTTTATCGAGAGCGGTAACCAGTTGCGTAGCGCTAACAGTGAGGCTGTCCCTGTCATCGTAACTGAAACAAGCACTCTGCTGTTCATGAAAGGCGAACACCTGTGCGAGAGAGCGAAAACGCCCTGCTGAGGCTAAACAGCCATGGACCAGCACGACGAGTGGCTGGCTGGAATTAAGATGGAGGGTACGGTCAGGATTGTCGGTGCAGGGTCCTAGACCCGGTATATCTAGTGTAAGGTCTGCTGCTGGCAGGTTAGTGCTGTCGATATGACCTGGTTCATGTGGCGGTTCGGTAGTTGAAACGCATCCGGCAACGGTAACGATGCAGGTTAGTGCAACCGCTTTCCATAACCATTCGGCAATCATTCATCGAGCTCCTTTGCGGTGTTAATCGCATGAATAATAGGGCCTGTATCCTAATGCAACAAGCAATGGGCGCGCAGGTCGCGACGAATACAGAGCAGTACCGGTGACACTTCAGTGTGGTTTTTTACTTTATGCTTTGTTAGCCAGCTGCAAGTCTTTGTCTGACCGCTTCGACCGAACATCGATACCGAACAGTGGAGCTGTAAGTTCAAGAAGCGAAAGAATTTGGGCAGGCGAACCGAACTGTGCCGAACCACACCGAACCGAAATTCCGAACTGAGAATGCCTGAGAAGGGCAGTCTCTGAGCCACTGGCGGAGTCTCTGACTGCGGCGTATGTCGCGGGGAGAGGGTGTGATTCTGAATGGATGCTTACGGGGTAGGGCGGCCATTCAGGAGATGGTATTCATCACACTGGTGATAATTATTGTACTACCGGGGGTGGCAACTTTCGGATGCACCCCCCCAGTAGCTGGCGTCATCCAGTCATTGTTCCCTCGCTATTAGAGTTTGAGCGATGTTTATAGCGCTATCGTTTTTCTGCGAATCAGGCATTGATATGAGTCAAAAATTACCATCCCATAGAAGCGTTGCACTCACCCAGATAGGAAATCTGGTAAGTAATTCTACTGATGCTATTCATGTGACATGTAAGGTAACTTCTCATGCGATGTATGGGGGGATGAATTACTCGTTTCATTACCTGTATGCAACACTCTATTTTGTTTAATTGGTTTGAAGGTGCAAATAATATGGCTACAGGTACAGTGAAGTGGTTTAACGAATCCAAAGGTTTTGGTTTTATTGCCCCGTCTGACGGTGGTGAGGATGTATTCGTACATTTCAACGCGATTCAGAGCTCGGGGTTCAAAACCCTGAGTGAAGGTCAGTCGGTCACCTTCGAGGTAGAAAAAGGCTCAAAGGGTCTCCAGGCTGTCAACGTTACCGCATAAAAAATCCCATCGGATAATCCACCGATACAAAGAGCTCCGCTCCGGCGATGGATGAGGGAACGCTAGCGCCGAGCGCTTTGGCCTCAAGCCTAACTGGTTCAGGCTCCGTCCTTGTGGCGGGGTGTTCTTTTGCAGGAAGGTTTCAGCTCGGCCTATTGTGTTGAAAAACTCTACATCTAGAAAAGGGCGGCATGTGAAGGTGTAGGTTCGGCAAGGAAAGTGTTGTAGAAGTGGTTTTGTCTCCGCAAATAATAAAGCATCAAACTCTCGTTCACGTCATTGATAACTAATTTCTGTGTATTCGACTTTTTCAACACAATCGGCTAAAAGAAGACCTTTAACACAAGCATAATAAGCGACTAGGTGGGAAGGATGTTCAACGGGTGCGCTGTTCTCTATCTGGTAACACCTGTTGCATCATTCCTGCTGGATTCATTTGCTGGAACTGTTTGCTTCCCTGGTTGAAAGTCTGACCCAGGCCATGAATACTCTGCTCCATGCGCAGTATAGAGTCATTCATGGTACGCATGCTGTTCTGCATTTCCCTGACATCCCCTGATATGTCACCAACATAAGCGGTCATCTCTCGCATCGATCTGCTTATGTCGAACATCAGCTTGGCAAACAAAAGCGCAATGACGACTGCGCCGAAAAATAACAGTGTCTGCAGTGATTTGTTGGTCATTCTCTTTTATACCTTCTCTATTTGATCAGGGGAAGAATTTAAACAGATCATTTAATGAGAGATACTCAGCATGAGCGCGTATATCCGGCCAGCTACGGACATACAGCGCAAACAAAAACGGCCCCCGAAGGAGCCGCTATTGTGGATGATATGACGATTAAGCCGCTTTCTTTCTTGAGATACCAATCAGTCCCAGCAGGCCGGAGCCGAACAGCCACATCGCAGCAGGCAGCGGCACTACAGAGGTAGTGACCGTCAGCGTCCAGGGCTGTGCAGGGAAAACCGTGCCAGCCGAAAGCTGGAAGTCCCAGATAGCCCCAAATGTAGTTTGGCTCAACGGCCCGGTTTCCGGCCCAAAGCTGTCAAAAAACGACGCTGAGATGCTAGCCCCCGAAGTGACATTATTGAAGTTGTCATCAAACAAATTGGCCACATCATTGTGCAAGTCAGTGGTCATGTTCTGGCCAATGTTGAAATCATCGAACGGCGCTGCAAATGACAGAACGATGCTGTCGACGATCAGACTAGTCACCTGTGTGAATCTGATTCGATCAGTTTCAGCAGGCGGCGTCGCGTTGATCGACCCCAGGATCTGGTTGACACCTGACACAAGGTTAACATTGGTGCTGCCAATAGCGTCCAGGTCACCGTTTACAGATTCTTCATAGATTGTTACAGCGAATGCAGGACCCACAGACAAGACAAGTGCAGCACTTGTGATAGCACATGCCAATGTTTTATTGTACATCAATGGTCTCTCCGTGAAATAAGTTGCGACACTGGTTCTCCAGATACCGTGACTCTTAATTCGTGATGATTATCTCAGGATTTAGAGTTGTGATAATTTAGGCCAATCCTATTATTTTCTGCATGACCAATGTCACAAAATACAGAGAAAGCTATGAAGCGTTTATGAGGATTAAATTGAGATGAATACAATTACTTTGTGCTGACCTGCCTCCAGGCAATGTCTAGCCTTTCCATGCAGATGAGCAAAAACTTGTCATCGTAATCGCGCAGTGTGCATAGAGTTATTTCACGGAGACTGTAAGGTTTACTTCTGAATCAGATTGCTTAGCCGCACTCACGTCAGCTGAAACAGGGAAGCAAGCACACCTGAATCGTCTCACTCCGAGTCGGAGCCGTCCTCATATTACACAACCCATTTGGTCTCTCGGTCGCGCACCACAATCTCCTGGTTTCTATGTAAGAACGCTATGACTTCTTATTTGGTCCGCCTGTGTGTTGCTGTAGTTATAGTCGCCAACACCATTAGTA
>CAVWDM010000003.1:0-248709 GCA_963753755.1 uncultured Gammaproteobacteria bacterium | reverse complement strand
TTCAATAAAATATAGATATTCAGGAGAATCTCATGGCACAAGAAATGCGTTCGCCAATTGAATCGGGCTGTCCGGACGGGTTCCAGTACATGCATCCCGTAATGCGCAAGAACTACGGACAATGGGCCTACCACGAAGACCCGCAGCCGGGCGTGCTGCTGCACGTATCCAAGAATGGCGACAAGATCTGGACCGTACGTGCGGGTACCCAGCGTATTCTTGATGTGTTCACCCTGCGCAAACTCTGTGACATCGGTGATGAATACGGTGAAGGCTACATTCACTTCACCATCCGCAGCAACATCGAGTACCAGGTGGCTGACGAAGCCAAGGTACAGCCGCTGATCAAGGCGCTGACCGATGCCGGTTTTATCGTCGGCGGCACGCGCAACTCGGTTGCCATGCTGTCACACACCCAGGGCTGGTTGCACTGCGATATTCCGGGCACAGACGCCTCCGGTGTTGTGAAGTCCATGATGGATGAAATGATCGATGAATTTAAGAACTGGAATATGCCCAACCGTGTGCATATGACCACTTCCTGCTGCCAGATCAACTGTGGCGGCCAGGGCGATATCGCCATCAACGTGCAGCACACCAAGCCACCGAAGATCAACCACGACCTGGTGTCCAATGTCTGCGAGCGTCCTTCCGTTGTCGCACGCTGCCCGGTTGCCGCGATTCGCCCGGCACTGGTCAACGGCAAACCTTCCCTGGAAGTCGACGAGAAAAAGTGCATCTGCTGTGGTGCCTGCTTTCCGCCCTGCCCGCCGATGCAGATCAACGATGCAGAACACTCCAAGCTGGCCATCTGGGTCGGTGGTAACCACTCCAATGCCCGCGGCAAGCCAACGTTCCAGAAGCTGGTTGCCTCCGGTATTCCGAACAATCCACCACGCTGGCCCGAAGCGACCGCCGTGGTCAAGAAGATCCTCAAGACCTACAAGGAAGATGCCAAGGACTGGGAACGCATGAATGACTGGGTCGAACGTATTGGCTGGCCACGTTTCTTCGAGAAGACCGGTCTGCCGTTCACCAAGTACCACATCGACAACTGGCGTGGTGCCCGTGCGAGCCTGAATGCCTCAACGCATATCCGCTTCTGAGGAAACCGATTCATGAAATTTACTATTCAGGTAAACGAAGGCCCGTATCAGCACCAGTCTGCTGACTCGGCCTACCACTTCGCCAAGGCTGCACTGGAAAAAGGTCACGAAATCTTTCGTATCTTCTTCTACCACGATGGCGTCAATAACGGTACGCGTCTGACGACCCCGCCGCAGGACGACCGCAACATCGTCGCCCGCTGGACCGAACTCGGACAGGCTCATGACATTGACATGGTCCTGTGCGTGGCGGCGGCACAGCGCCGCGGACTCGTTGATGATGGCGAAGCCGAGCGCAACGGCAAAGACGCCACCAACATTGCCCCCGGGTTTCGTATCTCCGGGCTGGGACAGCTGGTCGAGGGCGGCATCCAGAGCGATCGGCTGATCGTGTTCGGCGACTAACGGGGTACTGATTAATGTCTGATACAAAGAAATTTTTATTCTTCAACCGCAAGGCGCCCTACGGCACGATCTATGCTTGGGAATCCCTGGAAGTCGTACTGATCAGTGCGGCCTTCGAGCAGGATGTCAGCCTCGCCTTCATGGACGATGGTGTCTACCAGCTGGTCAAGGGGCAGGACACCGCCGGCATCGGCATGAAGAACTTCTCACCGACCTACGCGGCACTCGGCGATTACGAAATCACCAAGATCTATGTTGAGAAGGAATCACTGGAAGAGCGTGGACTGACACTTGATGACCTGCAGCACCTGGTCTGGGAAGACGAGGATGAGGACTATGCCGAGAAGGACTCCATTCGACTGGTGAGTCGCGCGGAACTGGGTGATGTCATGGCCGAGCAGGATGTCCTGTTTAACTTTTAATCGGGAAGATCAAACAAATGTCTATATTGCACCTGGTAAACAAATCGCCATACGAAAACAGCAACCTCAACACAGCGTCCTCGATCATGAAGGATGGTGACGTGCTGCTGCTGATTGAAGATGGTGTCTATGGTGCTGTCAAAAGCGGTAAGGCATCAGCAATGATTGCGGGTCAAAAGGTATCCGTACTGGGTCCTGACCTGGCAGCGCGTGGTATATCGGAAGACAAACTGGCTGATGGCGTTGATGTCATTGACTATGCCGGTTTTGTGGACCTGGTGGAGTCCAATGACAAGGTACAGTCCTGGCTCTGAAACTTTTATCAACAACTAGCGTTATCCAACGAGGAGTCCTCACATGGGTAGTATCGAAGCAAACGGCAAAACTTATGAAACTGATGAAGAAGGTTACCTGGCTGACCTGAACACGTGGGACAAAGACGTCGCTGTTGTCATGGCACAGATTGACGACTGCGAACTGACGGAGAGTCACTGGGAAGTGATCAACTTCCTGCGTGAGTACTACGAAGAGTACCAGATCGCTCCTGCGGTTCGTGTTCTGACCAAGGCCATCGGTAAAAAGCTGGGCAAGGACAAGGGTAACAGCAAGTATCTGTACGAACTGTTTCCCTATGGCCCGGCCAAGCAGGCCTGTAAGTACGCGGGTCTGCCCAAGCCTACTGGCTGCGTCTAAGTCACGGTCAATCTGTATGCAGAGGGACCTCTCCTCTGCATACATTGACAGTTTTTACTAACCAACCGTAAGGGAGCTCAGAAACATGCCGTTTCTGACCATAGTTTATGCGCTGTTGTTCTACGTCGCCACGGCCCTGCTGGTCGTCGGCCTGGCGTCGAAAATTCGTCAGTATGCGAAAACACCGGCACCCCTGAAGATACCGACCACCCCGGCACCGGTGACACGCAGCGGCGTGGTGATGCGCATGTTCCGCGAGCTGGTATTTTTTGAAAGCCTGTTCAAATCGAACAAGTGGATCTGGATCTTTGGCTGGATGTTTCATTACGGTATGTTTCTGGTACTGGCGCGTCACCTGCGCTACTTCACCGACCCCGTATGGACCTGGGTTGAC
Source organism: uncultured Gammaproteobacteria bacterium (assembly GCA_963753755.1). Lineage (GTDB taxonomy): Bacteria > Pseudomonadota > Gammaproteobacteria > UBA9214 > UBA9214 > UBA9214. The sequence goes on along the minus strand of CAVWDM010000003.1, from coordinate 245,689 downwards.
CTGATTCAGCCGTTTGGCATGTATGCCGCGTTTGCCATGTCTGCCGGTCTGCTGGGCCTCTGGGCACGACGCATCCTGGTCGACCGTGTACGTTATATCACCGCACTCTCCGATCACCTGATGCTGGCACTGCTGTTTGCCATCGCCGGAACCGGACTGATGATGGACTACGTCGTCCACACTGACATTGTTGCGGTCAAGGAATTTTTTCGTGGTCTCATGGTTTTCAACTGGCAACCCCTGCCGCAAGACCCGGTGCTGCTGATTCACCTTGCACTGGTTGCCATACTGATGATTATTTTCCCGATCAGCAAATTGTTGCATGCACCCGGTGTATTTTTCAGTCCCACCCGTAACCAGGTGGACGACCCGCGTGAAAAACGTCATCTGTCCGCATGGGCAGCCGAGCTGGAAAAGTAACAGGAGCTAGAGCGTGGCTGATTTCGAAGTACCGGAACTGAAAGAATACCCCGTCATTCCTCATATTCAGGAAGGAACGATGGCGCACAGCAAGCCGTTTGTCGCCAAGGAACAGTTCCAGGAACCGCTGGGATTCCCTGGTGAGCTGGTCGACAACTGGCAACAGGTCGCCTATGACAAGATGGAGGAACTCACCGGCAAGTACCGCTCACTGGCCGTGTTTCTCGATGCCTGCGTCAAGTGCGGCGCCTGCACCGACAAGTGCCATTACTACATCGGCACCTCGGATCCGAAGAACATGCCGGTTGCCCGCCAGGACCTGTTCCGCAAGGTGTACCGCCGCAAGTTTACCTTTGCCGGCAAATACTTCCCCAAGCTGGTCGGTGCCGTTGACCTGACAAAAGACGTACTGGATGACTGGTACAGCTACTTCCATCAGTGTTCGCAATGCCGCCGCTGTTCGGTGTTCTGCCCCTACGGTATCGACACCGCGGAAATCTCCATGGCCGCACGTGAAGTCATGGATTGCATCGGTGTTGGCCAGAAGTACTGTAACGAGATCATCGCCAAGGTCTACAAGATCGGTAATAACCTCGGCCTGCCGCAGCCCGCCCTTGCTGACACGCTGGAAGGGCTGGAAGAAGATATTGAAGACGATACCGGCGTCACCGTGCGTTTGCCGCTGGATGAAAAAGGCGCCGATATCCTGGTGATCACCCCGTCGGCAGACTTTTTTGCCGAGCCGCATGTCGACGGCCTCATGGGTTATGCCAAGGTATTCCACGAGGCCGGCGTCAGCTGGACCCTCAGCTCGCATGCCAGCGAGGCGGCCAACTTCGGCATGTTCATCGGCAGTTACGAGAACATGCGCAAGGTATCACTGCGCATTCGCGAGGCCGCGCTCGACCTCGGTGTAAAACGCATCATCTTCGGTGAATGTGGCCACGCCTGGCGTGTTGCCTACAGCTTCCTGAATACGCTGGCCGGTCCGTTCGATTTCCTCGACCCGAAATACCCGGTGCCGATGCACATCATGGAATTCACCTATGACCTGATTCAGCGCGGCGCTATTACACTGGACAAGTCGGCAAATGATGACATGGTGCTGACCTACCACGATTCCTGCAACGTGGCACGCGCGTCCCGCATGGGACCCAAACCGGGCGGCCAGTTTGTACTGCCGCGCGAGGTCATCAAGGCCAGTTGCAACCACTTTTATGATATGCCCCAGGACACTATTCACGAAGCCACCTTCTGTTGTGGTGGCGGTGGCGGGCTGCTGACAGACGACCTCATGGAGCTGCGCGTCAAGGGCGCCCTGCCCCGCATGGAGGCATTGAAGTACGTCGTGGAAAATCACGGCGTCACACACATGGCCGCTATCTGCGCCATCTGCAAGAGCCAGTTTGCAAAGGTAATGCCCTATTACGGCTTCCAGATGGACAGCATCGTCAGTGTGCACCAGCTCGTCAGCAACGCAATTGTGCTGGGCAACAAACAGTAACTTTTTAGTATCCGGTTCAGCTTAACGACCAGATCAGATAACAGGAGAACAGACATGGCAACTTCTCAAGATGACATGGAAAAAGATCTGACTTTCCGCCGCTTTGAAGAAGGCGATCACGAATACTCACGCATTGGTGACGATATCTTCAACGAGGACAAGTCCTACAAGTGTCCGACCTACGTACACCGCACACCGCCCTGTCAGGGCAGCTGCCCGTCCGGTGAGGATATCCGTGGCTGGTTGCAGATCGTCCGCGGCATCGAGAAGCCGTCCGGTGAAATGAGCATGGAAGAGTATGCCTTCCGCCGCTCCACCGACGCGAATCCCTTCCCTTCCATGATGGGCCGCGTCTGCCCGGCTCCGTGTGAAGACGGTTGCAACCGCAACAATGTCGAGGATTTCGTCGGCATCAATTCCGTCGAGCAGTTCATCGGTGACTCCGCCTTCGAACAGAAATTTACCTTTGACAACTCAGCCCCGCTAAGCGGCAAGAAGATTGCCATTATCGGTGGTGGCCCGGCCGGCATGGCTGCCGCCTACCAGCTGCGCCGCAAGGGACATGCCAGTACCATCTTCGACGACCATGAAGAGCTTGGTGGCATGATGCGCTACGGCATCCCGGGCTATCGTACCCCGCGTGACGTACTCAACCACGAATGCAACCGCATCGTGGAGATGGGTGGCATCGAACTGCGCATGAACACCCGCGTCGGCAAGGACATCAGCATCGAGGAGATCGAGAAGGAATACGATGCCATCCTCTGGGCACTGGGCTGTAAATCCGGGCGTAAACTGCCGGTCCCCAACAGCGACGCACCGAACTGCGTATCCGGTGTTGCCTTCCTGGAAGCCTTCAACAAGGGCAGCCTGAAGGTCACTGCCGACAAGGTCGTGTGTGTCGGTGGTGGTGATACCTCGATCGACGTGGTCTCCGTTGCCCGCCGTCTCGGCAAGATCAATATGCTCGGCAAGGAAGACCGTCCGGAGCAGGTGATCGGCGGCTACGTCGCCCACGATTCGGCCTTTGCCGCGGCACGTGAAGGTGCAGAAGTGACACTGACCTCCCTGTTTCCGAAGGAAGAAATGACCGCCGCGGAACATGAAGTCCATGATGCCCTGCATGAAGGTGTGCGCATCGATGACGGTGTGATGCCGATGGAGGTCGTGCTCAATGATGATGGCCGTGCGATTGCACTGAAGATGGCCAAGTGTACCGTGGAAGACGGACGCCCAAGCCCGATCGAAGGCACCGAATACGAAATCGAGTGCGACCTGATCGTGTCGGCCATTGGCCAGGGTGGCGATCTGTCCGAGGGGCTCGAGTCACTCGATAACGGCCGTGGCCTGATTGATTCTGATGCCTTCTACCAGGTACCGGATCGCAAGGGTCATTTTGTCGCTGGCGATATCATCCGCCCGCACCTGCTGACTACCGCCATTGGACAGGCATCGATCGCCTCGGAAAGTATTGATCATTACCTGAAGCAGGAAGAACAGGCCAAACGTCCCAAGGTTGACGTGCACCACTTTGAACTGCTGAAGAAGCTGAACGAAGCCAACCTGTCGCCAGAGGCGTTTGAAGCCGCCAAGCAAGGTGACATGCGTGGCACCGACGATGCCAGACTTTGCCGTACACAACTACGAAGACCGTTCCAGTGCGGAGATTATCGCCTCGGACCGGTTGTTCCTCGGACACTTCCCGTACACCCCGCGCATCAAGCGTTCTTCCAGTGGCCCTTCTGCTGAAGAGGTTCTGGGTCACTTTGAGGAACGCGGCATCGGCCTGACCGCCGAGCAGGCCGTTGAAGAGGCCGGTCGCTGCATGAGCTGCGGCATGTGCTTCGAATGTGACAACTGCGTCATCTACTGCCCGCAGGATGCCATCTTCCGTGTCAAGAAGGACCAGTACACCACCGGTCGTTATGTCGACACTGACTATAGCAAAGTGCATTGGCTGCCACATCTGCTCCGATGTCTGCCCGACCGGCTACATCGACATGGCCATGGGTGATCACTAACCGCGAATCATTGACTCATGATTAAATACAGTCTCATTACCCTGATATTCAGCCTGCTGCTGGGTGTTCACACACCCGGCATCGCAGGTGATGCAAGCGCTGACGAGAACACCTCGAGTTTCTACATACCCGAGGCCCAGAGGCGCTTCAGCGAAGAACAGGGCTGCGTTGAACCCACCGAGGAGATGCGTTCAAACCACATGGAGTATATTCTCGACCAGCGTGATGCGACCGTGCACGAAGGTATCCGCACCACACAGTACAGCCTCAACGAGTGCATCGACTGTCACGTCAGCGATGCAACCGATGCACCGCGTGCCGACAGCGAGAAACACTTCTGTAACAGCTGCCACACCTATGCAGCGGTCAGTATTGACTGTTTCCAGTGTCACGCGGACCGTCCGGTTAAAACGAAATTCCAGTCCCGCTTGAACGAGGGCTTGGGCAATGAGTGAAGAATCGAACATCGATATCTACCGCCGTCGCTTTCTGAGTGGCACAGCCACTGCGGCTGCCGGTCTTGCCGTTGCACCCGGGGTGATGTTGACGGAAGTCGCGAATGCCAGAACCGCTGATGAAGCCGTCAGCAGTGACGTGCGCTGGGGTATGCTGATTGATACCAACAAGTGCGACAATGGCTGTGATGACTGTGTCACTGCCTGCAACGAGGAACATAATCTGGAAGGCTTCGGTCGCCCGAGCACCGATGCCCAGTGGATTCGCAAGGTCACACTGAAGGACAAGCAGACCGGCTACGTGCAGTCATTGCCGATGCTGTGCCAGCACTGTGAACACCCGCCGTGTGTGGATGTCTGCCCGACCGGTGCTTCCTTCAAACGGGCTGACGGCATTGTGCTGGTCGACAAGCACATCTGCATCGGCTGCCGCTACTGCATGATGGCCTGCCCCTACAAGGCACGCTCGTTTATCCACGAACAACTTCAGGACCAGGTCCCTTATGCACCACGCGGCAAGGGTACGGTGGAATCATGCACCTTCTGCGTACACCGCGTCGATGCCGGCATGACACCTGCCTGTGTTGAAGCCTGTACGGCAGAAAATCACCATGCCATGACCTTCGGGGACATGAATGATCCTGACAGTCAACTCTCTCAACAATTGAAGCAATACGACAGCCGCCAGGTTCGTGCTGATCTGGAACTCAATACCGGCGTGCGTTACCGGGGACTCTGATGAAGCAACTTGAATTCAAGGAAATCGACGGCGGCAAGCCGTTTTACATGCTGCTGGGTTTCATGGGCCTGTTCGTTCTGGCCGCGCTCGGGGCAGCCTGGTACATGGAACACAATGGCCACTGGGTTACCGGCATGAATAACCAGATAGTCTGGGGCACACCGCACGTGTTTGCCGTGTTCCTGATCGTGGCAGCCTCCGGCGCACTCAATGTCGCCTCAATCAGTTCCGTCTTCAACAAGGCTGCCTATAAACCACTGGCACGCCTCTCCGGCCTGCTCGCCATTACGCTACTGGTGGGCGGTCTGGCGGTACTGGTGCTCGACCTCGGTCGCCCCGATCGCCTGATCGTGGCCATGACCTACTACAACTTCAAGTCGATCTTTGCCTGGAACATCATGCTCTATACCGGCTTCATGGCCATTGTCGGCGTTTACCTGTGGATGATGATGGAACGCAAGATGAACAGATTCACCAAGGTAGCCGGTTTCAGCGCCTTTATCTGGCGCCTCATCCTGACCACCGGTACCGGTTCCATCTTTGGTTTCCTGGTCGCCCGGCAAGCCTACGATGCAGCCATTCTGGCACCGATGTTTATTATCATGTCATTTTCCTTCGGCCTGGCGATCTTCATCCTGGTACTGATGGGCATGTACAAGTGGGCTGACCGACCACTTGGTGACAGCATCCTGTTTCGTCTCAAGAACCTGCTGGGCGTGTTTATTGCTGCAGTACTGTATTTTGTAATCGCCTACCACCTGACCAATCTGTATATCACCGAGAACCATGGTGTCGAGCGCTTCATCCTGATGGATGGTGGGGTCTACACCAGTCTGTTCTGGATTGTGCAAATCGGTCTTGGCAGCCTGCTGCCGCTGGCACTACTGTACTCCCCGTCCACCGGTAAGTCCCGTGGCTGGATCGGTATTGCCTCACTGCTGGTGATCATCGGCGGCATTGCACAAATGTATGTCATCATCATTGGTGGCCAGGCCTATCCGATGGAAATGTTCCCCGGCAAAGAAGTGGTGAGTTCATTCGCAGACGGGGTCGTCGGTAGCTATTCACCCAGCCTGCCAGAGGTCATCCTCGGTGTCGGTGGCGTTGCACTGGCACTCGCAGCGACGTTTGTCGGTGTCCGGGTGCTGCGATTCATGCCGGTTAGCCTGGCGGATGAGGCCGTTGACCCGCATTACTCGGCAAAGCAAGCCTAGCAAGCCGCCTCACGCTGCAGTGTATTGTCAGGCGCCACCTGACCACGCACAATGTCCCGTCTGCTGATATCGGCAGCCCACAAGTCCTCGGGGAAAACGACTGTATCCCTGGGCTTATGTGCTGCGCTGGCAGAACGCGGCCTTGTCGTACAACCCTTCAAGAAAGGGCCGGACTATATCGACCCCATGTGGCTGGGCCAGGCCGCCGGTCGGCCCTGTCACAATCTCGATTTCTATTGCATGTCACATGAGGAAATACTGGCGGCGGTTGGCCAGTACTCGAGCAATGCCGACATCAGCCTGATCGAAGGCAACAAGGGGCTGTATGACGGACTTGACCTTGATGGCAGCAACAGCAACGCTGCGCTGGCGACACTGACGCATACGCCGGTCATCCTGGTAATCGACGCCCGTGGTATGACACGCGGCATTGCGCCGCTGATACTCGGCTACCAGGCATTTGACCCCGCGGTCACAATTGCCGGTGTCATTCTCAATCAACTGGGCGGCAGCCGGCATGAGGCCAAACTGCGCGCCGTGATCGAGCATTACACGGACGTGCCGGTCATCGGTGGTGTACACCGTAGCCCGACACTGCTGATAGATGAGCGCCACCTGGGACTGATACCCAGTAACGAAGCATCGACTGCCGATAAAAAGATCCTCGAGGTGCGTGACCGAATCAAGGATCAGGTTGATCTCGAGCGGCTGCTTGCCGTTGCCGGCGATGACACGCTGGACTTTACACTCCCCCCGCCCATGAACGTGATTTCAACGCCAGCCGTTCGTATTGGTATCGCTCAAGACGCCGCGTTCGGTTTCTACTACCCGGATGATCTTGCCGCACTTCAACAGGCGGGTGCAGAACTAGTGCCCTTCGACACGCTCACTGATCCATCGCTGCCAGCTGTCGACGGGGTTTTTATTGGAGGGGGTTTCCCTGAGAGTCACCTGCAGACACTGGCAGGCAACACAGCGCTGCGCGCTGACATCCGCAAGGCAATCGAGTCCGGGCTGCCGGCCTATGTTGAATGTGGTGGTTTAATGTACCTGTCACGGAGTATCACCTGGAACGGCAGACAATCCGAGATGGTCGGCGTGATACCGGCGGACACGGTCATGCATGCGCGGCCGCAGGGGCGCGGCTATGTACGCCTGCAGGAAACGACCGCTGCACCCTGGCCCTCTGATAAACCGCCGGGCGAATTTGCCGCACATGAATTCCACTATTCAAGTCTTGAGAATATGACTGAATCACTGACATATGCCTACGAGGTCCTGCGCGGCACCGGCATCGACGGCCGGCACGACGGCATTGTCATCAACAACCTGCTGGCCTGCTACAGTCACATGCGTGATACCCGGCAACATCACTGGGCGCGGCGTTTCGTGGACTTTGTCCGTAGCCGCCGTAACTGAGACAGGAGCGGTCCGCTCGCACTATACTAGTAGCCATTCTTTCAAGGAGTTTCCATGATTACCATTACACCCGCCGCCGTCGACATGATTCGTCGCTCCGCCAGCGAGGGCAACATGACCGGCCTGCCCATGCGTATCGCTGCCAAGCGCAACCCGGATGGCAGCATCCACTATGGCATGGGATTTGATGATAATGAACTCGAGGGAGATATACACGTCAAGGCCGGTGATATTGATGTCGTCATCGCCGAGAGCAGCCAGATACTCCTGGAGGGCACCACACTGGACTATGTCGAGCTGGAGCCGGACAGCTGGCAGTTTATTTTCATGAATCCCAACGACAGCAACTACACGCCACCGGCATAGACCGGACTGACCGCATGACGAGGCAACCGACATCTGGAAACAGCGTAGCAAGATTTACTGAGAAGAACCTTGAGGAAAAGTCGCTGCAGATTCTTTACGAGGTTGTCTCGAGCATCAACACGGCACATGGCCTGGATGACCTGCTCACCCGTTTCATGTACACCCTGAAACGCATTACACAATCACAGGCGGCCGCGATCTGGGTACTGCAGAATTCCGGGCATATGGAGCTGTCCGCCAGTAGTGGCATAGATGAGTCATTGCTACTGCCCGAACGCAAGGATGTACGTCGCTGCCTGTATGAACGCGCGATGACCGAGGGGAAAATATGGGTCGAAATGAACCTCGAAAAATGCGAGAAGATTGCTGGTCGCCGTTTCTTTGACAACAGCAACACCGGCATGGTCGCCGTACCCATGCGTTACCGCGGTCTGGTCACCGGCGTCATCAACCTGTTTCTCGATACAGTGCTTCTTGAGTCAATAGATGGCATCAAGCCACTGCTCACCAGCATTGCCCATCATCTCAGCATTGCCATCGAGAAGTCACGCAACGAGGAACTGAGCCAGCAACATATGATCAAGGACGAGCGTACCCGCATTGCGCATGAACTGCATGATTCGCTTGCACAGACGCTTGCCAGCCTGCGTTTTCAGGTCAGGGTTCTGGACGAAACCCTGCATCAGGGCGATGAATCCACCACCTGGCAGAAACTTGAACAAATCGAAAACAGCCTGGACGAGGCCAATACCGAGTTACGTGAACTGATTGCCAATTTTCGTGCACCGGTCTATAACCAGAACCTGCTTGATGCCATCGAGAAAATAGTCAGCCAGTTCCGCAGTGAAACCGGTATCAGGACCTATCTGCAGAAAGAATGGTCAAACACATCCCTCACCAGTGAATCTGAAACCCAGATCCTACGTATAATACAGGAAGCACTGTGGAACATCAGAAAACACAGTGAGGCAAAGACGGTTCGCATCATGCTAAGAGATGGACTGCAGGGAAAATGCGATATTCTTATTGAAGACGACGGTATCGGCATCAACGATCAGGCCAATGGCTCGCCCGGTGAACATATTGGCCTGACGATCATGCGGGAACGTGCCGCCCGCCTCGGTGGCGAACTGCGCGTCGAGAGTGAACCTGGAGAAGGTACCCGTATCGTACTGGAACTTAACCAACCCGAGATTACCAATAAACCAACATGAGCCTTAATATTCTGTTAGTTGATGACCACACCCTGTTCCGTGAAGGACTGGAAGGACTGCTAAGTCGCCGCGACATTAACATTGTCGCAGCCGTTGGCAGCGGCCAGGAAGGCCTGAGACTTGCGATAGAACTTGAGCCGGACGTGGTATTGCTCGATATGCGCATGCCCGAAATGGACGGCATGGATGTGCTGCGCCAGCTGCGTAAAAACGGTTTCAGTAACCCGGTTGCCATGTTGACCACCAGCAGTGATGAACGCGATCTGGTGGAATCACTGCGCAGTGGCGCACAGGGCTACCTGCTCAAGGACATGGAGCCGGATCAGCTGGTACTGGCACTGCGCGACATTGTTGCAGGAAAAACCGTGGTTGCACCCGACCTGGCACCAGTCCTTGCCCGTGTGGTCCAGGGTGACAGCATTGCACCGGCTGAAGAAAGCCCGTTTGCCAAGTTGACACCCCGTGAAAATGAAATCCTCGCACTGCTGGCAGAGGGACAAAGCAACAAGGTCATTGCTCGCAATCTGGGCATCTCGGACGGCACTGTCAAACTGCATGTGAAGTCTATTCTGCGCAAGCTGGGGGTACACTCCCGTGTTGAAGCAGCAGTCATTGCCGTTGAGCACGGACTACGCACATCAAGCCGCGGCAACGATCATAACAGCACCACGTAAGACAGCAGCATGAAGACATTTGCAGAACTTGTCAGAGATCTGCAACCTGCAGTGCAGGAAGTTTTTCCCTGGGATATCGAGGAACACATCAACGCGGGTGATGTACCACTGATCCTCGATGTACGTGAAGAAAGCGAGTATGCCGCCATGCATATAGCAGGCTCATTGAATGTGCCACGAGGCATCCTTGAGAGCGCCTGTGAATACGATTACGAGGAGACCGTCAAGGAACTGGCCGAGGCACGCGATCGTGACATCGTTGTTGTGTGCCGTTCGGGAAACCGCAGCGTTCTGGCCGCGCATACCATGCAACTGATGGGATACACACGGGTCAGTTCCATGAAGACCGGCCTGCGCGGCTGGAATGACTACGAGCTGCAGCTGGTCAATTCCGCTGAGCAGACTGTTTCTGTCGAAGAAGCGGATGAGTTCTTTACCACGCGCCTACGTCCGGACCAGGAATCGCCGAAGAAATAACCGATATATCAGCTGGCAGGAAGTCAGGTATAGTGCTTGCGGTCTTTTCGCCGCCGGGCACCCTGCTGAATGATCACGCCCTCAACCGCCACCAGGTCGGGAATCTCGATGGTCTCGTGCCCCTGCTCCAGGGTTTTCAGGAAATAGACACCCTCACCGAACACCAGTTGCCGGAAAATGTATTCGTCATTATAGCGGGCAAGCACAAACGAACCGTCTTTCACGACTCCGGACGGATCGATGATAATAATGCAACCATCGACAAACTCGGGCGCCATGGTGTCGCCAATGACACGCAAGGCAAACGGTTCACCGCCACAGCTATTCTCCTGCATGAGGGATACTTCCTTGAGATAAAACGGGCTGCTTCATGACTGCCTATTATGGCAAGGTGCCATGACACAGTTTTATTATAATTTATATGGTTTTAGCCAACCACCTACACAGTGTAATAGGCACGATACCAGTCGACAAACCTGGCCATGCCCTCCTCTACAGACATCGCCGGCTTGTAATCAATCGCCTTCACCAGTTCGTCCACATCCGCATAGGTCGCCTGTACATCGCCGGGCTGCATTGGCAGCATGTTCTTCACGGCCTTTTTACCGAGGCAGTCTTCCAGCACTTCTATATAGTGCATGAGTTCCACCGGCTGATGGTTACCGATATTGTAGAGACGATACGGCGCTGTGCTGGATGCCGAGTCCGGCGCATCACCCGACCAGTCCGGATTCGGTTGCGGAATCCTGTCCAGCACGCGCACCACGCCTTCGACAATATCATCGATATAGGTAAAGTCACGCTGGTGATTACCATTGTTAAACACGTCAATCGGCTTGCCCGCCAGGATATTCTGTGTGAACTTGAAATAGGCCATATCCGGTCTACCCCACGGGCCATAGACAGTAAAGAAACGCAAGCCGGTTGTGGGTATACGGTAAAGGTGACTATAGGTATGCGCCATCAACTCATTGGCTTTCTTGCTGGCAGCATACAGACTCACCGGATGGTCGACGTTGTCGTGCACGGAAAACGGCATATTGGTGTTCGAACCATAGACCGAACTGCTGGAGGCATAGACAAGATGTTGCACATCGTTATGGCGGCAGCCTTCGAGAACATTAGCGAACCCGAGCAGATTGGTATCGACATACGCCAGCGGGTTTTCAATTGAATAACGAACACCCGCCTGGGCAGCAAGATTAACCACCCGCTCAGGACCGTGTTTGCTGAAAATATCAGCCATGGCAACACGGTCATCAATACTGATGCGCAAGTCAGTGAAGTTGTTATAGGCCGCTGTACGCTCGAGCCTTGCTTCCTTCAGTGCCACATCGTAATAGTCATTCAGACTATCGATACCGATAACTTCATCACCCCGCTCAAGCAGCCGCAGCGACAGTGCAGAACCTATAAAACCAGCTGAACCTGTAATCAGGACTTTCATCTATTCATTACCCCTGCGATGTCCCGTTTGCCAGTTACAATCTGCCGTCCACAAGAGCAGCAGGTAACAGGTATTTGACATCATATAAGATGCCGTCGTCCTTGCATAAGGCCCTCAGCCTTTCAGCACCGATATCCCTGAACTGGTCATGGGCAACAGCGAGAATGACCGCATCATATACGCCCGGTTGGGGCTCAGTGACCAGCTCCATATTATATTCCTCACGAGCGTTATCAGCATCAACCATCGGATCATGCACATCGACGAGGACATCGTACTTTCCGAGCTGCTTGATAATATCAATTACACGTGAATTTCGCAGGTCGGGACAGTTTTCCTTGAATGTCAGTCCCAGTACCAGTACCCGGGAACCGGACACCTGGATCTTGTGATTCATCATTAACTTGATCACCTGCTGGGCAATGTACTTTCCCATATCATCATTCAATCGCCTGCCGGCCAGAATGACTTCCGGGTGGTAACTGACTTCCTGTGCCTTGTGTGTCAGGTAGTAGGGATCGACACCAATACAATGACCGCCGACCAGACCCGGGCGAAACGGCAGAAAGTTCCACTTCGTCCCTGCCGCAATCAGTACTTCCTCGGTATCGATACCTATCTGGTCACAGATGAGCGCCAGTTCATTAATCAGTGCTATGTTCAGGTCACGTTGCGTGTTCTCGATAACCTTGGATGCCTCGGCGACCCGTATACTGCTGGCACGGTGGGTACCGGCCGTGATGATACTGCCGTAGAGTGCATCAACATAGTCGCCAACCTCGGGCGTAGAACCGGATGTCACTTTCAGAATTGTACTTACGCGGTGCTCTTTATCACCCGGGTTGATGCGTTCCGGACTATATCCGGCAAAAAAGTCCTTGTTAAATTCAAGGCCGGATACTGACTCAATGACGGGAATACAGACCTCCTCGGTAGCACCCGGAAATACAGTCGATTCGTAAATCGCCACATCGCCTTTTTTTATTAACTTGCCGACCGTTTCACTGGCACTCTTGAGACAAGACAAATCCGGTTGATTATGGCTGTCAATGGGTGTCGGCACGGTCACAATGAACACATTGCAATCAGCAAGCGCCTCGACTGATGTGGTGAAACTCAACTGACTCGCTGTAGCAAGTTCTTCAGCAGTTACTTCCTGGGTAGAGTCTTCACCGGATGCCAGTTCCTTAACCCGTTCCTCCTTAAGGTCCAGACCGATGGTCGGGTACTGCTTGCCAAATTCGACGGCCAGTGGAAGTCCCACATAGCCCAGTCCGATAATTCCGATTTTTGTTGTCTTGAGATCAAGCATCCCGATAAACCCCTAGTAATATAGAATGTGCCAGGTTGGCATGGTGCGAGCGCTTCTGAAAGAGGCGTATTCTAACAGAGCATCGAATTAACAATAAAAGGCCCGGACACTGCCTGACCGGGCCTTTTGACTATACGTTCCTGATCGTTTTCCGCCTTTATACACTAACGGCTATCGTCATCAGCACTGTCTCGATATCGTCACTGCATCACAGTTCTTTAGAACGAGCCGGTATCAATCTCCGGGTATAAACAGGGCATCATTAAGCAGCAAACACATTATTTATTCAAATAGATTACAGACAGTTAAACGGTCTATTTGATTAGCAATATTAAAGTAGTTACATCACCTTGTAACTACCAACCGGAATCCCCCCCAAGGTCCACTTGGCTACTCGATAACGGATGAGGCGCAGCGTGGGAAAACCGATATGCGCCGTCATTCGTCTTATCTGCCGATTGCGTCCCTCGGAGATTTCCAGGTTCAACCAGCTGGTTGGAATTGACTTGCGAACCCGAATCGGCGGCTCACGTTGCCAGACCGCTGGAGCGGATATCAGATCAACAGCGGCTGGACGTGTGATGCCGTCCTTGAGGACGACCCCGGCACGCAACTTGTTCAGATCCGCTGCTTGCGGTTCCCCTTCAACCTGCACCCAGTAGCCCTTGGTCTTCCCATATGCGGGATTTGCAATACGCTGCTGCAACTTACCGTCATCCGTCAATATCAGCAGGCCTTCACTGTCATAATCAAGACGACCGGCACAATACACAAACGGAATATCGATATAGTCCGCAAGCACCTGCTTGTCTCCTTCCGTGGTGAACTGCGACAGGACCCTGAATGGTTTATTGAACAGGAGTATCACAATACTTGAATAATGCGTGCAGCAACGGGTAAAGCACAAGTCAGCTAACCACACCGGATACCTGCTGGCGAATATACTTAACGGCAAAATGCCTCATCCGATATTGTCAACTGCGCATGAGTTACGTAGCATTAAGCCTGCAAGCCAAGACGGGCGATTAGCTCAGCGGGAGAGCACTGCCTTCACACGGCAGGGGTCACTGGTTCAATCCCAGTATCGCCCACCATATATTTCAATGAGTTACGACACTTTTCACCCTAAAAGCACAAGCCGTACGGACCGCTATACGGACGTGTTAAAACAATTATTCTGAAGGAGTGAAAATAACGCTGTACGGACGCAGGTGCGCCTTCCCCCGTCATGACAGATCAGAGACAGTGTCAATCAGGTGCGGTATTGAATAATAGGTAGCTCCACTTATAACAATATCTCTACCAGCCAATAACATTATCAGTGCCAGTAGCTATGCTTATTGAGTGTGCTTTTTTGAAAGCCACAACGGGCGAGCTCATGAAGCCCCCGAGCATCGGCCTGCAGCCCCCATTGCACGCTGCAGGCCGCCGGTTCATTGACTGAAACAAGACCCCGCCAACACGACGCGTTCGCGCCCTCTCCCGTTATGACAGATCGCAGACAGTGACACTGGTCTATGACGTATTTTTGACTAATTCGATATGGTTCTCTGATCAAGCATCAGGCTAGTATTTAGGTGTGACTCATCACGGGTCTTTTAGTAATCCACGGCGGTCTAATCCTTCCCCCTTTGGGCCGCCGTGCTTTTTTTACCCCCCTTTCCAACTCTTTCCAGCTATTGCCTCGATCAGTTCGCAAACAGGTGTCTACCTCGCGGTCAGTATCACCAGTTGAACCTCTGTGATCTGACAGACGAAGCCGACAGCGCAGGTAGGAATCGACCTACATTAAAACCCGCATCGAATCCCCACGGATTATGACGAACCGACAACAGCGTTGTGCGTGTCACAGACGGCGATACTATCGTTGTCCTTGACCCAGCCAATATCCAGCACAAGATAAGGCTGACGGGCATTGATGCACCTGAGCATGGTCAGGCATTCGGCACCAAATCAAAGGATCACCTGTCTGATTCAGTTGCCGGTCAGTTTGTGGTCGTGGAAGATGATAAGCGAGATCGATACCAGCGAATTCTTGGCAAAGTGTTGCTGAGTGGCGAAGATATGAACCTTGAGCAGATCAGGGCCGGGATGGCATGGCACTACAAGAACTACCAGTTTGAGCAGCCCCTACTGACCGAGAACTGTACTCAGAGGCTGATATAGCGGCTAAGGACGCCAGACGAGGTCTGTGGCATGATCCTGAGCCAGTTCCCCCTTGGGAATACCGCCAGATGAAAAGGAAGCAAGTTATGGGAAAGACACCCAATATAGCCGACATTATCGTAAAATACTTCAACCAGGATCAGACCCTGCAGGAAGCTGCCGCCGACCTGGGTGCGATCTTTTTGAAATTGACCGGTAGAAGAAATACTACGGGGAACATACCCAACGCATGGCCGTATTGAAGAGGCTGGCTGATGTACAGGAACGGGTTGTCTCAAAGATGATGGATGAAAGCCACGACAATACGACTCGTCAGGAAATGCCACATCTAGAAGTATTTGATAACCCCTACTCTTAATTTATCGACCATGTGTGGCCGCTTTACCTTACACTCACCAGAAGCCCGGATAAGGGAAGCGTTCAACCTGGAACGTATTGAGCCTCTCGGACTTGTCCCACGCTATAACATCGCCCCATCCCAAGATATCCCGATTATCCGGGATATAGAATCCAGCCGAGAAATGGTTTTTGCCCGTTGGGGTCTGATACCTAGTTGGTCAAAAGAGCCAAAAACCAAGTATTCCACGATCAATGCCAGAATCGAGTCTGTTGCAGAGAAGCCGACCTACCGTACTCCGTTCAAGCGCCAGCGTTGTTTGATACCCGCTGACGGCTACTATGAATGGAAACAGGTTGCTGGTAATAAGATCCCGCACCACATGCGGATGAAAAAAGGCGACGTCTTCGCCTTTGCTGGCCTCTGGGATCACTGGGAAGACGAGACTGAATCATTGGATAGTTGTGTAATTATCACCACACCATCCAACGAGGCAATGAAACCGATCCATGAACGAATGCCCGCAATTATTGCGCCAGCGCATTATGACTACTGGCTGGATGAAAGGATTAATGACAAGCAAGAGATCATGCAGTACCTGAACTCTGCCCCATCCAGCCAGTTGATCGCTTACCCAGTCAGCACCTGGGTAAATTCACCAAAGAATAATGACGAACGTTGCATTAAACCAGCTGGCCTATGAGGCACTCTGCAGGTCTTAGTTCGGGGTAACCTGTCGTTCACAGCGGGGACTGGATCATCCCCTGGCGTTGCTGCGTACGGTGACGTTCGGCCACAATGAGACATTCCCTGGTTCCAGAGAAGGTCAGGAACACAGCAAGAAGTTACCGTTCACAACGTTAAAGTTGATTTGCTTATCTATTTCGTTAGTCGATCAGATCTCGCTGGCTGACGGCAAATCGGCAAACAGACTATTTGATAACCATGCGGTTATGTTACGTGTCAGCTGTGTGTTGCCAACGACTTTGAGGCTTCCATCCCTGATGGCCATTTTGTATGTGTTGTCGCCCATCCACACGTCAGCCAATGTCTTTACGCTTGATGTGAAGTAGACATCAACTTCACGACCCGGATCGTTAACACACAGGTCGATTTCCTTGTCTTTTGCTACAAGCCACCAGTCCGGATAGGTATCAATGTCGGTAAAGTGGAAGCGGATTACCGTCTCGTTTCCGATCAGTTTTTCGGGAACAATACTGCGCTTCAGGTAAACCATCAGTAGTTCTACATCGTAGTCCTTCTCGCTAAGATTGGCGCGTGCCCAGCGCATGCCCCAGTCACCCAGCATACGGATCACCGGCAGAAGCTCCTTGCATGAGTCTGTCGGGAAGTATTCATAACCCTTTTGCCCTGGAATTTTCTTTTTCAGTACCAGGCCATGCTGTGACAGTGACTCCAGCCGTTTTGAAAGGATGGTCGGTGAGATCAGGCTCAGGCCGCGTTGCAACTCGTTGAATCGCGAGCTGCCCATCAGGAGCTCGCGGATAATCAATATCGTCCATTTCTCACCAATGATCTCGGTAGCCTTGGCAATAGGACAAAACTGGCCGTATTCCATACGCTTGTACCTGTGATGCTCATGACCGGCCAATCAAAAGCCGGAGGGGTTCACTTCTCTGGAAAGCTAACTTCACTTTGTGTAGTTAGATACTACACATCCTGCAGTATCGGGCAAGTATGCCAGTTTCCTAACATGCTATTCGACGGTCGTAGCTCAACACACATCAACTTATCAGGAGAAATGACATGACATCCAGTAACGCAATTGAACAGACGAAAAACATCACTAATGGTGTCGACGTTGACCAGATCATGGGCCTCATCGGTGAGATCGAATCAGACTCCGGATATGCAAGATTCCAGTTTCGAGCGACCAACCAGTGGGTCAGTGGCGGCCAGACGCAAAGCCGGATCAAGGAGTTCTACGCCGGTAATGCCGAGGACACTACCCGCAAACAGGCATTCACCCTCAAATCCGACGAACCGATAATAGCTGCAGGTCAAGATAGTGCACCGAATGCCATGGAGTATATCCTGCATGCACTGGCCTCCTGCCTGACAGCATCACTCGTCTACCACGCAGCAGTACGAGGCATTGAGATCGATGCGGTTGAATCCTCATACACGGGTGATATGGATGTCCGCGGCCTCTTGGGACTTGCAGACGATGTTCGCAAGGGCTTCAGCAAGGTTGCAGTCAACATGCGCGTCAAGAGTGAGGCAAGCGCAGAGGAACTCACCGAACTGGCGATGTTCTCACCGGTCCACGACATTATTTCAAACTCGCTGCCTGTAGAGTTCAGACTCACGACCTATTGAGAAAAGAATAGCTGGATCAACGGGGCCGGATTTATTGGTTTAAACAACGAATCCGGCCCTTTTTCAAAAGTGTAAGCTCGAAGGACAGGATAATTAAACTATCTGAGCCCTATTGGGATCAGTCTCGAAGTTCTTCTTACGGTCTCCAGCTGTTTAGTATTTACTTATTTAGAATCAGTCCCTATGTCGCGTTGCGGACTGTAACCTGACGTTCATAGTCTGGGAAGCGCCACACACTGGCGCATCTGGGTACGGGGGACTTCGGCCACAACCAGTCATTCCCAGAAGTCCTGCAAGAGTCTCAGATGCAGGAAAAGTGACCGTTCCCGCTCAGCAATATGTACTCACACTTTCGGCCCGAAGGCCACCAACGAGACAATCCTTTACCGGGGCGTACTTTTTTATATGACACCTTGCAAGAACACCCACCTTCACACCATACCAGTCATGCGCGGCAGTCCAGGAATACCGCTATAATCCAGCCATATGGCGCTGCTGCTCACGTATGTATTAGTCGCACTCGGATTTTCGTTCCTGTGCTCGATTGCCGAAGCGGTCATCCTCAGTGTCAACACCCCCTATATCACCCTGCTCACCCAGGATGGCAAACCTTCGGGTGCAGTACTGGTACGTATGAAGAGGGAAATCAACAGCACGCTAGCGGCCATACTGACTCTAAATACCATTGCCCACACTGTTGGAGCCGTAGGTGCGGGCGCACAAGCTGCGCAGGTTTTCGGCAACGCCTGGGTCGGTGTTACCTCGGCTGTACTGACACTGCTGATACTGGTGTTTTCGGAAATTATCCCCAAAACGCTCGGTGCGTATTACTGGAAGCAACTTGCACCGGCGACAGCCTACGTGCTGCAAGTGATAGTCTGGCTTCTATGGCCATTCGTGAAAATGGCCGAGCTGATTACGCGTGGCCTATCCCGCGGACAGGTGCGGACTGGCTTTAACCGCGACGAACTGGCCGCAATGGCGGACATCAGCGCCGGTGAAGGCCTGCTCAAGCGGGAGGAAACCCGCATAATCAAGAACCTGATGAGACTCAGGGACAGCAAGGTGACAGAGGTCATGACACCTCGCACGGTCATCTTCTCGCTGCCGGAAGACCTGCGTGTTGAGGAATTTTTCTGGAAATACGAGAGCCAGCGGTTCTCGCGCATCCCGATCTACGCAGATGCCCCCGAGCATCTGGTCGGCTTCGTGTTGCGCAGCGATCTGTTGCTGGCACAGGCACGTGGCAACACGGACACTCCATTAGCGAACTACCGCCGCGAGCTTTATGCACTACCCGCCTCAGTATCACCATCCCAGGCCTTCGATGCCCTGCTGGAGAAGCGCGCCCACCTGATGATCGTCGTAGATGAGTACGGCAGCACCATCGGGCTGGTCACGCTGGAGGACGTCCTCGAAACTCTGCTGGGCCTGGAGATTGTCGATGAGAGTGACCAGACCACGGACATGCAGGCCTATGCGCGGCGCCTGTGGCGCAGGCGTGCACGTGAGATGGGGCTGGACGGGATCGACGAGCTGTAGTGCGCGCCCTGGTCGGCAGCGCTCAAGGGGCGAGACACGTGCCCCGACTATTGCTTGTATTCCTCTCCGATAATGATAGCCCTATCATTTTTGACTGGGCTTCTTTTGTGACCCAGCGAATGTTGCTAGCGAGTACTGCTTGCACAAGAGCCTCCTGAGCAAGTTTTACTTGCCTGTCGACTTTTCTTCGGTATTTTGCGGTGCATCTGTATCAGATGTGGTGACACTGGTTACACCGGCTGTTAGCGTGAAGCGCATTGCTTCCTCTATGCTCATATCCAGAGGACGGACCGCACTACGAGGCATCAGAACCGCATAACCACCAATCATGTAACTCAATGGCATATATACCATTATGTTGTCTTGTTCACGAAAATCTTCTGGCAGATGCTCCGAATTCGCCTGAGTAACAAAACCGATCACCTGCATGCCTGTATTGCCGATTGATACTGCAACTACCTGCTCGAATTCTTTTTTACTGGTCGGAGAGAAGTAATCAAAAAAGTCACGGATTGCACGATACACTGATTTGATTAATGGCATGCGGTAGAGGAGCTGTTCCACCCTTGAAAACAACCGCTGAACGACGTAGGCATGCATCAACAACCCCACCGCGAAGACTGCAATCAGCCCCGCGATCAAGCCCATGCCGGGCCAGTACATCGATTTGGGAAGTATCAACTGGATCATGCTGCCCAGTACTGACTCTGCCGTTACTGCCAACCAGTACAGGAGATAAAGAGTGAGCACTACCGGCAGGATGGTCACCAATCCGGTCAGAATGTTTTTGCTTATGAATCTAAAGATTTGGAGTTCCTCTGATTAAGAGGGTGGTGATTTGCGAGTATATTCCTTAAATACGACCTGTTCACTATATGTGAAGCGTCAGCTGTCCAAAGTATTAGGGAGAGCGGGACGGAGTATCTATATCGGATCGACAGTCGCCGTTTAGTTAATAATCAGTTAGTTATTTACTAAACGACCGGGTACGACCGGATACTTGCCGTACCTGGTGCTTCCCTGACTGATTGTTACCATGGACGACGAAGACTAGAATCGGCCAATAACGCTCATTCATGCATCGTTATCGATACTCAACCCGAACTCAAACCTGTCTATATTTACTCCTTCAGGAAACACCTTTTTCAGGCGTTGTTCAAACTCCTCATAAACCTCTGCTTTATGTTGCTGAACGTTATAATCACGACTTCCAGAATCGATCCCTTCCACCTCCAGGTCCATCTTGAACTCTACATCCGGAGCAATCTGTAATCGTATCTTTCCCATAATGGCTACTCCTTTTCATTCTGGTTCCATTTGATATGGAGCATTGTTACTTCTACGTATCACGCATAATAAGTATAGCTCCTCCTGTATTGTATGTAGCAGCTAGACTGAATGCCCGAATACGGGAATACATGGTGGAGCACCCTGAGGTAAGGACGACCTTCCCGGGTTTCAGCTGTACTTTCGCTATGCAGCATAAAACGACCTACATTATTCCAAAAAACAGAGGGGACAAGAGTACCGCCACACTACAATGGCGGGGCTTAAAGAGAGTGGGGCAAATCTTTACCCATCCATCGACAAGCCGACCCTCAGAAAGCATAAAACTAGATCGCTGTACATATCCATCAGCTTCTAGCGAAAGCTCTAAATTTGCATCTAATGTTCTCGTTAACCAGACACTTAACGTGTCGTTCTGAAACCGTTATCCCATACTAAGGCTCGGTAGCAAGGCCCAATCGTGTCGCTGCATTCAGAGGAATGCACTGCGAGAAGGAGAACTTTTTGTCCATCCACATCCACCACGCGCCACTTGTGTGCAAGAAATTCGTATGTTTTTCCATCTACGATCACCCATAAATATGCCCCACCGGAACCACCCCACATGGAAACCGCTGTTGAGCAGGAGAACTGGGAGGCGTCCACAACCTCTTCTGGCCGACCATCACCCGTCAAGTCATGCAATGTGATTGCCTGCTCCGTCGCATTGAACTTGCCATCATCAAGTTCGGCGCATTCTTTTTTGGCCTTCTGGATTATCTCTGTTGCAATAGGGAGGTGCTCACCGCCCAATACGATTGAAGAATAATATAGAAGAACAATGGTGATATACAAAATGGCCTGCATTTCGAATTTCCCCTAAGTCACTTTCGGCCAACTTCGATCATACAGCACAAACGGAAACGGCCCCGGAGGGCCGTCTCTGTTCATACTCCATGGAACGATTAAGCCACTTTCTTTCTTCTGGTGATACTGATCAAGCCCAGCAGGCCGGAACCGAATAGCCACACCCTTCCGAAGACCGCTATGGTGACGTCCTGGCAACTTCCGCTTCCATCTTCGCCACCATGTCCGCGCAATCCTTTTCACTGCTGATCCATTCAATTTCACTGGCAGCAGTATCATTCGACGCTTTGCCGCGGATGGTATTAACCGTGTCCGCGATGACCTTGTCGATCTGTTCTGCTGTGAGCAAGCCATTGCTCTTAGCCGTCTCCATCGCAAAGCAGACACCTGCCTGGGAACCGACAGCAATTCCGGCAGCAGCACCGAACCCAGTACCTACCCCCATCGCCAGAAAACTACCCACAGCACCACCAATGACCAGGAAGACGACTGCAAAAAGAAACTTCTTCATTGCTGATTACTCCTTTGTTGTCCATGTATATGTGACAATTACAAACCAGATAACCGACCCGCCCTAACTCCAGACCACGCTGGCGGCCGCTGTGAGACCGCCAGTAACTGAAAAATGTTCTATAGCGGTACTCAGCGTACCCCTACTCTGTTCACGGGTCCACCAGCGTTTACTCCGGGTGTAACGCCAACACCCGGCGCT
Source organism: uncultured Gammaproteobacteria bacterium (assembly GCA_963753755.1). Lineage (GTDB taxonomy): Bacteria > Pseudomonadota > Gammaproteobacteria > UBA9214 > UBA9214 > UBA9214. Next base: position 223,197 of record CAVWDM010000003.1, on the reverse strand, counting down.
CCCACCCCTACTCCAGGTGTAACGCCAACACCCGGCGCGCCCACCCCTACTCCAGGTGTAACGCCAACACCCGGCGCGCCCACCCCGACGGTGGAACGGCGAGCCACACCGGCATAGCTAACCGGTGTCGCCGGTCGGCCGACGCGCGCTTCCGCAGTGGCTATCAGATCACTGGTCAGTCCGATCTCGCCATTAAAAACCCATCCAGCGGTGGCCAGAACAAACACAAGTAAGTAATTGCGTGTAACGTGTGTCATTGATTTTCTCCTCTCGGTGCGCCCTGAGGCAATTCGTCGAGCTCGATGAGCTCATCGGGGCTAAGCTTTTTCGCTCCCGCCGGGAGAGCGAACGCAAAGGCATCCGCTGCTGGCTCGACGCCGGTTTTCCAACTTTTTATGCGAAGGGTGTATTGCGGCGCATTGTTCACAGTCTTGCTGGTAATTACCAGCTTGCGCGGGATGGGCCGCTCACCCGCTTCCACCCACAGCTGCCAGTCCGTATCGAAGTTGCGGAAGGCGAGGTGCTCACATTCCACGCCATCGATGATCCCACGGCCAATATGTTTTGCTTCCATGACGTCTGCAATGAGGACGTCATAGGGTTGCGACAGGAGCAGGTCTGCGCCCGGCAACGAAATACCATGGCCCCGGCGTAGGGCTTCGACCAAATGGTCCACAGTACCGGGCGCATCGAACTGTTCGTAGCCGTTGATGTGCTTGCCGAGGATGCTGACAGTCTTGCCGTCAAAGATAAGCGCCACATCCGCATTGCCGCCCACCCGGTGTGCGCGCAGCTTGTCTGGGCGGCTCAACAACATATCGCCGGAATTGGTGAACTGGATTTTCTCCAGCTGCGGCGTGATGACTTCGATATCGCTATCAAAAGTGAGTTCGATCGTTTTCTGACTGCTCACGTAGTCCGACATGGCCTTGAGGATGGACTTTGCATCGTTTCCCTGCGCCTGGGCGCCTTGCCCCGTCGCGACCAGCGTCACTACAAAAAACAGTAGGCGGGCGAACGACACGCGGCTGCGGTTGTTGATGTTCATTCTTTTATTCGTTTTCATTCTATTAATTCCTCCCATTCGACCAAGTACTAACAGCAGTGTTGCTCGTTAGCCACACCCACCGGCAGCGTGTTTCCACGCGATCCATAACTGCCTGGTTACACTAGGGGAAAAGCCGCCACCTCACCCCTTCGATTCTACTCTACTACTATAATATATAACCGCCCGTGCATTACTTACAGGATTGCTCCTTGGCCAGAAGAACACCATCGCAACCCAGACCATGACGAGCATCAGCCCGAAGTATGCGAGCGGCAATCCCCGAGGACAACGACGATCGATGCGATCCCCTTCGGTTCCATCTGGCGTTTAGCACATTCGTGGAGGGTAAATGAAGAAATCACCATATAGCGACAGCCATATACTGACGATCCTGAAAAAATGCGGGGATACGAGGATTAATTATATCTGCCACACGTTGTTTTAGCGTAAAAATACCGCTGATTATCGATCGAAAATTCTTCCAGGTAGTTAATTGCTGCAACTGTCAGGTAGACACGCACTTCCGTTAAGGGCTGTAAGATGCATGCCCCACCCCAGTCGTCCGGTAATGTCGCATTGTGGCCGGAAGTACGCGTGTATTGTTTCCACCAGAAACCAGGGCTCTAGTGACAGGGAACGCTTAGTATCCGACCGCACCCGGATATTTAGTCGCCGCTTCAATAATCAATGGCTTAACGAAAGGAGTCGCCCGAGTCAGACCTTCATCTTCCCAAGCCGAATGACTTGCGTCTACTTATTGCGACAAAAGCTTTCTTGCCAAATCAGCTAGATAACAACCATTATGTATTAACCGTCGGGTAACGGCGACAGAATTTACGATTCCGATCCTGTTAGTACTCGATTCAAATCCCGCTACCGCTTTAAAACTGCAAGAATTTCCCGGTCTTCTGCGGAATGGCACAAGATATGCTGCTAGGACGAGATGAGCAATGAATGCATGACAATTGTAAACAACTCAGTGCAGATGTTGAAGTTGAAACTATGACTTTATAAATAAACAAGTAGAAAAATATGGGAGCTTAATATGAGAAAAGAGCGGTGTTATACGCTGATGTGTACCGGCCGTGGATAGAGAAAATCGTAAGGGCAATATCCCGATTCCAGATAATTTGAAAGAGCTACTGAATGATGCGCAGCTTAAATCACTATCCAGTATGAAATACTCAGGATGGGAGCTTCGGTTCTTGCGCAGGCCGTTGTTTCAGGAACCGATGCTTTTCATACATAACCCTAATGACGGCAGGATAGGGGTATTGAATAAGGATGGCGGAGTTAGAATACATGCCAATATCAAAGTGCGTGAACTAGAAAGTCTGGCTCAGGCTCTACCGTCAAGTAAGCCATTGGTTCGGACGAAATGGCAGACCTAGACAAATTGTAATATATCCCTTACTAGGCGGCTTCCTCAGCCGCCCTTTTATTGCGCTAATGGTCAGGAGTTGGCCGAGGCCGTGTGAAAACTCGCATTAAGTTCCTGGCGCGTGCTGGTTGTTGCCTATCATGTGTCGATATTTGACTGCTCTAGCATGATATTTTCTCTAGCCGAGCGAACGTACTAGATCGCTTCAATCAATGTTTTCGTACCCAGCAGGTTCATTGCCCGTTTCATGTTGTATGCGAGCACATGAAGACTCATTTCTGTACTGACATTGGCCAATGTTTTGGTCAGGAAGTGGTTCTTCCCCATCCAGGCCTTTAGTGTCCCGAAGGGGTGTTCCACCACCGATCGGCGAATGCGCATTGCATCGGGATACGCCGCCAGCCGTGCTGCTGCCGCCTCAAGAACAGATTCATGCTCCCAACGACTCAGGCGACGGTACTTACTCGGTTTACACTTCGGCCGCATCGAACAACGCACACAGGCAGAGGCCCAGTAGCGTCGGATGTTCTTGCCATTCTCTTCCCGTGTAAACCGATAGATCAGGCGTTCACCTGCAGGGCACTCGTATTCATCCTCTTCGGGGATATACCGGAACACACTGCGGGGGAACTCATCCTTTTTGCGTTTGCCGGAGGTGTCCGATTTGGATACGTAGGCCAGGATGTTCGTCTGTTCACAGGCTCGAAGTTCCTCGCTTCGGTAATAGCCTTCATCCGCAAGGGCCCGGAACGACTGCGATGACGATGGCCCTGCCACGGATTTCGCCTGCTTCGCCATCGGGCTCAGCTGACGGCGGTCAGTACCGATATTGATAACCTCATGTGCCACGATCAGATGGCTCTCGACATCCACCGCGGTTTGCACGTTGTAACCCACAATACCCTCACCACGGGTCTTCATGGATCGGGCATCCGGATCGGTCAAGGAGATCTGCTGGTCCGGTGCCTCAAGCATCCGGACTTCGAGCTTTTTTAGCCGGTCCATCTCCTCTTTCAATGCGGTGATCTTGTCCTGGATCGGTCGCGTATCTTCTGCCGGCGCAGCGCGGTCTGCCCGGTCCAGCTGATCCAGATAACGATCAATACTGGCCTCGACTTCGGCCAGCCGCCGCTTCATCTTGGCACGGGTAAAGTTTTTATCCCGGTTATTGACCGCCTTGAACTTGCTACCATCGATCGCTACCGTGTTACTGATCAGGTTCAGCTTGCGGCACAGCATCACGAACTCCCGGCACACCAGGCGAATGGCTTCGCCATGATCCTTCCTGAAATCCGCAATGGTCTTGAAATCCGGGGATAACCGGCCTGTGAGCCACATTAACTCCACATTACGCTGGGCTTCTCGTTCTAAACGACGGGAGGAGTGGATCTGGTTGAGGTAGCCGTATACATAAATCTTTAACAGCGTCTGTGGATGGTAGCCGGGGCGACCGGTATCGGCGGGGGGCGCCTTGAAACCCAGTCCGGAAATATCAAGACGATCAATGAAGACATCCACCACCCGAACGACGCTGCTCTCCTCGACATAATCGTCAATCCGCTCAGGAAACAACGTTGCTTGGTCGCGATTCTCACCCTCAATGAAGCCGCTCATACAACCATCCTCTGCTGGAAAGTTGTATCTTACCCTCTACCCAGTTTTCACACAGCCTCGGCCGGAAGTATCCCTTCAACAGTTCAGCGCTCGCTGACTTTTCACGGTTAGGGAACGGTAATTCTGTACTGAAAGCAGACCTTTATGGATAGGTGGCGGGACGGTGATTTTCGATCAGAGGGCGACGTTCATCGATTGGCAAGGTTAAGTGTTAGGATATTGATCTACTCCTGGCACAACTCCGGCCGGGATCTCCCGTTCACATGCCATTACCAAATTTTTTGTCGTGTATCTGCACCTTCTCTCGCAGCGGTTTAAGTGCTTCGGCATAGCCGACAAGAATTCCAAGAGCCCAGCTGATGCGCTCGCGATAGTAGACATCGGCCCCGATGTCGTTTTCTACGGCATCGTCATTCAGGACATTCTCGACATTACGCACAATGACATGCTCCGGCAGATAACAGATACGATTATTCTTGTAACTGCTCATGCGTAGTTCCGCCACCGGGTACGCCCCCCCGTCGGCACTCGAGACCGCGACAATCAGTGCCGGTTTATGGCCCAGTTCAAAACGGTTGAACAGCAGGAAGAAATTTTTCAGCCCTGCCGGTACCTGGCCATGCCACTCGGGCGTTACGATCACGAAGCCATCGCTGGACGACAGTTCCTGCTTCAGGGGTGCAAGTCGTTTATTCCATTCTGCATCGTCTGTCCACAGTGTCTGGTCCCATAGTGGTAACGGGTTGTCCGCCAGGGTATACAACCAGGTGTTCGTGTCCGGTTGCTCGGCATGTAATGTGTGTTCTATATGCCGGGCAACCTTCTCACTCTGCGAAGGGTTTCTATGGCTGCCGCTGATGATGGATATTTTCATGAAGGCTCCAGGTAGGTTTAGGGAGGCAGGGCCGCAAGTGCTCCATGGCCATGCCCGGTAGTCCATGAATAATACGGTACCTGTATTATTTCCGGAAGTCGGAGGCAGCGATGATGGCTGGTTACCGGAAAATACCGGACCTGGTGGCCTGAATGGAGATAATATTACACCGGGTTCAGTCGACATTATTGTTGGTGGGGAATGTCCGAAATGCGGCATTGTTGTCTTACTCAGGCCGCCCATGTATGTCCGTAGCTGGCCGGTTCCTGCCTAACAGGAACGCTGCACCAGGTTGCACTTGCGCATGCGAGAAGGTCTGATATCAGCTTGAAAGTACGCATTAGGCGGCTTTCAATACCCTCTGAACCACAGAGGTCCCTACCCCAAGCTCCTTAGCAATAGCAAGCATGCCCTTCCCTTTCCCCCTGAGCTTGAGAATGGCAGCCTCAGTGGCCGCTGGTGACTTCGGCCTTCCCAGTACCTTGCCTTCCTTCCGGGCTCTAGCCAGACTCGCCATGACCCGTTCTCGAATCATGCTGCGTTCAAACCCAGCAAACACGCCAACCACCTGAAACATGGCCTTGCCTGATGTGCACTGGTATCAATGTTCTGCTGATGTAAATATTCATTCAGCACCCTCTCGACTGTTCGCCATCCTATGTTGTACTCGTCTTTACAGTGGGCTGAGATTTCCGTCTGCTTGTACTCACCGGCATCGATGGCCTCGGTAACACCGGCAAGAAACAAGGCGGCGTAGCCATCGATACCCTTCGGGATGGACAGCACCCTATCAGCGGCACACTGGAATTGAAGCCGGGGGTGCTGATGCTTACCACCAATTCCATGGAACGGTCGCAACGTGGCCAAGGAATCCTGGAGGCACTGCTGCATGGTCTCCTCGGCCCGGCCCTGAGCAAGCTGCAGACGCTGGAACAACTGATGGCCGAGAATAAAACCCACCAACAAGGTGATGGCAACCTGGAGCCGTCAGACTCCATTGATCCGGAAATGGCGGCCGAGATCATCGACCACGCCCTGGATCAGCACTACCGCCAGTGTCTGGACGAACCCATTCCTGCACTCGACAACAAAACTCCAAGACAATGCGCCAGAAGCAAGAAGGGACGTGAAATAGTCATCGAGTGGCTGAAGCATCTGGAAAATAACGAACTGCGCCGCGCCGCCAGCCAGGGACAAGAACCGTACAACAGCCGCTGGATATGGGATGAACTGAAATTGGGTAAGTATCGAAACAGCTAAATACTGTCGTGGTTTGTTCGGTCACAAAAAGGGTGCAGGAATCATCCTGATGGCAGTACATACCCATTTCGACCCTGTCACTTCCTGACGCTATACTGGTAAACACTTAACACTTAATAGAGTCGAGTTCATGGTTTCCGCCATTGCACAATATCGTGATAAATTGGAAGAGTAGTGCCGCCGTTACCACGTCCGGTGACTGGAACTGTTCGGCTCCGCAGCTTCCGGCGAGTTCGACCCGGAGCCCAATGACCTTGACTTTCTTGTCATGCTTGAGGATATCGAACCCGCCGCGTATGCGTATGCGGATGCCTATCTGGGTTTCTACGAGGACTTGACGACACTGTTTGATCGCCGCATTGAACTGGTGTCAACGACACCCATTACCAACCCATATTTCCTGGAAAGCATACAACGGAACCGGGAAACACTCTATGCAGCTTGAAAGCAAGCCACCGGGCTTCTCGCTGACTTCACTCGAATCGGCTTAGGTCGATTTTTTGTTAGAGGTGAAATACACAATCAGGCCTATCCATAAAACAAGAACACCCCGAAGGGTGGCCCTGCTGCACCCTCTCCCGTTATGACAGTTCGCAGACAGTGTCAATCAGCTGCGATATTGAATAATAGGTAGCTCAACTTATAACAATATCTCTACCAGCCAATAACATTATCAGTGCCAGTAGCTATGCTTATTCAGTGTGCTTTTTTGAAAGCCACAACGGGCGAGCTCATGAAGCCCCCGAGCATCGGCCTGCAGCCCCCATTGCACGCTGCAGGCTGCTGGTTCATTAACTGAAATAAGACCCCGCCAACTGGACGCGTACGCACCCTCCCCCGTTATGACGGATCGCAGATAGTGTCTACCTCGGGTGCAGTGGCAGTATAGCCATGTGAGCCGGACTAGCAGCTATAAGAAAGCCTAGGCCTATCACATAGAAACGCTCCGGCCGCACAACTTGGTTGGTGGCACTGCCCCACCAAACACTGGGCTACCAGAATCATCTGGCTCCAGTTGCCCATCCGTTGCTATCCGAGGTGCTCGAAGGGTGACTACTGCTCCCGGTCTCGACCATTTGACCGTCGCACCATCAGAAAATATGCCGACCTTGCCAGGAAGAAAGGCGGAAATCAGCTACATGCTTTGCTCACACGGGATCAGGGTAGCGTGCCGTCAGCTGTCCTGAGTACCAACTGCCCATCCTTCACCGGAATGTGGTCACCCGGTTTGTGATCCATACGCACCTTGCCATTCTCATCGCCGAGACGATAGCTGACATCGTAACCAACCACATTTTGCTGGGTGTCGGTTACCGTGTAGCAATTACGTTCGGTGGTGGTGTAGGTGTCATTGGTTTGCATGCCTTGCTGCACCTTGTTGCCGGCATAACCCCCTGCCGCTGCACCGGCAACCGTAGCTATCTTTTTACCGGTTCCCTTGCCAATCTGATTTCCGAGCAATCCCCCCACCAGCGCGCCCGATACTGTGCCGATGACCCTGTGCTCGTCCTGTACCGGTTTCTGTCGGGTAACAGGCACATTCTCGCAGACTTCACGCGGGGTCTGCACGGTTTCCTTGATCTCATCGACACCGAGTACCTCAGCATAAGCGGGTTTATCCTTGCTGAGCATGTTATAGCTGGCAATAGCTCCTCCGGCAGTGGCAGTCAAGACACCAATCACAACCCCTGTTAATATCGACTTGTCCATATGATCTCCTGTGGTGATGCTCGAAGAGCTATCATGGTTACGGTCACGGAGTATGATATCGACCTCATAATTCTTTGCTTGAATGACAAACTGGCTAGTTAACGCCGCTAGGGGCGAGTCGGGAATGCCAGTGCCGAGGATATCGGTGTACTAATGGGTAAGACCGTTATTATCGCGAATGAGCCAAGTATTAAATTGAATATAACAACTCCCTAGAAGACTGATTCCCACTCGAGCCCGGTCGTTTAGTAAATAACTATCGGTGGTAATTAACTAAACCGCGACTGTCGACCCAGACCTCGCATTTGTCACTAAATCAAAGCTAGCCATGCAAGTGTTTTCCACAATACCGTCAATCATCTGGCATTTGGTAAATTATAACTAACAGCCGAGAATAAATAATTACGTTCAGGCTAGGATAAATGAGGGTTGAGCTTAGGGGGAGAGAAGAATGATAGAAAGAAGAAGAATCAAACGTCGACGCTATAAAGCGCACACGTATTTTCCTGCTATCAGCCATCAGGGTCATTTCATTATGTCTGAACGTCGAAGCCGTCCCACTAGGCGCATATATGATGTTTTTGTTTATAATGTCGATGATGTGGATTTGCCTACCATGTTCCTCGACATCAACAAACCGATTTGATTTCGGCCAATGATTACAGACGTAATTGCGGTTACCTCGTGAATGAAAGAGACAAGAAAAATACAAGACAGGCGCGTAAAGCTACCTAAAGAGGGATTACCGAATTATTATAGACGCAGTAATTCTGATCGGCGCAAGACATAACCGACTTAACAGATTAACTTATGGGTATGCACCGATTCCTGCCCTTTAGCGAAATCTTGTATAACCATTTCCTGCAGGACCGGAATTGAGCGGAAACTTGCCGTTCCTCAGTTCACACAGAGGAACAGCCAAGGTCGCAGTAGCAGCAATAGCTTGCGTTCGCTGCCAGCAATCCTGTAATTCCAAAACCGACCATTCCCTACAATTAGCACCAAACGAGCACGGCGACCAAAGCCGCCGTCTCTGTTAATGCTGATTTAACGATTAAGCTGTTTTCTTGCGTCTGGATTTTCGTATCAATCCCGGCGGGCCGGAGCTGAAGAGCCTGTTGATATCCTTGGTGTGCCCGAGGAAGGTCAGCCATGACGCTCCGCTGTCACTGTGTCCTGGCCGGTAATGCGACTCGGTTATAACCGTCAGCCAGCCTATCCTTGCCTGCTGTGGATTTGCGACCGAGATGAACGGGCCGCAAACCGTGGGCAACGAGCTTATTCGTCCATCTTTTTATGCAACACCAGTGGAACTGCCTTTTTCTTGCGCATGCGGATATTGAGCATCTCGACAAGCACCGAGAAGGCCATGGCGAAATAGATATAACCTTTCGGAACATGTACATCCATTCCTTCCGCGATCAATGTCACACCGACCAGAATCAGGAAGGCAAGCGCTAGTATCTTGACGGTTGGATGGGTGTCGACAAAATCCCCGATCGGTTTGGCCGCAATCAACATGACACCAACGGCCATGATGATGGCAATGGCCATTATGGAAACGTGCTCCACCAGCCCCACGGCCGTGATCACCGAATCCAGTGAGAAGACGATGTCGAGCACGGCGATCTGGACCAGCACCGAGCCCAGGCTGGCTGCAACAGCTGTATGAACGTGTTCGGTTGTACCTTCCAGGCTCTCATGAATTTCGTGTGTTGACTTGGCAAGCAGAAACAATCCTCCACCTATGAGGATGACGTCACGTCCTGAAATCACCTGGTCCATTACCGTGAACCACGGTTCGGTCAATCCCATCACCCAGACAATGGAAAACAGCAGGGCCAGGCGCGCAAGCATGGCCAGACCGAGTCCGACCCTGCGACCGATATCGCGTTGATGCTCGGGCAGACGGCCCACTAGGATGGAGATAAATATAATGTTATCGATGCCCAGTACAATCTCGAGCATTGTCAGGGTACCCAGTGCTATCCATGCTTCAGGATTTGCCAGCCATTCAAACATGTTTTTCTCCCGTGGTTACCCTAACATAAAAAAACAGAGCGCCTCATCTGGAACCGGCAGATGAAAGGAAGTTCGAAGCAAGGCATGAATCGAACGTGAGTCCGCAAGTGTGACTATCGATTGCGCAGTAGCGTTGTATTATATGAGCCAGGGATGCATTGTATAGAATATAACCTCGGCACGCTCTCGTCCACGCGCACTGATCAGATGAACGCCTCGCCTTGCGCCCCGTTTACTGCTCGATGGCATCGTCGGGCAGACATCCTACAACCCTTAACAAAACCTGACAATGGTCATTGCCGGGTTATCCATAATATGCCTTGCGGAACGGCTTGGTCAGCGCAGTGGCGTCCTCTATAAGAATACCCCGTAGTATTTAGCACCGCTACACTGAGTTGCAAGCTTGCCTCCAGTGTTTCTGAAATGGCATATTTGCGCTTCAGGCATACGCAGGATTATCTCATTTTTCCGTGCTGCACTCTTCGAAGTCTATGCTCAGGCGAGTACCAGCATAGGGACGAAAGCGATTGTCAGCAAAGTTTTGGTGTGCTGGATGCTCGCGATAGCTATCGATAACAGGACGGGCGGCAAAGCGTACCACCCAACAATGTCTGTAAGAACTGTCATCGGCAACAGCGTGACCGGTAAATACCCGCTGCACACCCGGTATACCGCCAAGGACCCGTTTACCCTCGGACATCATATCTTCTGTTTCGGCTGTATCGAGATTTTCAGTGTTGAAAAATATTACATGCTCGACAGGAAGCCACCGGCGACAGCTCGCAAACATTGAACTGGCACGACTTGCACTCCCCCAGATGTCGATGCAGCGTGCAGCTTCCTGCTGTACAGCTTCGGCTATACCTTGTATGCAGCCTGTATAGCTGCAATTCGTATTTGAATCCAGGTTACCCTTTATGCGTTGTCCTGCTGCATCAGCCAGAGCCGTGTAGTAATTGATCTTGGTAACACCGTTCTCGACGAGACTCCTGTACTGATCATCACTCAGCCCGGTTCCTCCATGTATGACGAGCGGCAGCTTCAGTGCCTGGTTGATCTTCGCAAGACGCTCAACATCCAGCTTCGGCTTTCCTTTCATGCGACCGTGAACTGTACCGATGGAGACTGCCAGGAAATCTGCACCGGTCTCATCGATAAAGCGTCTTGCTGCTTCGACGGTCGTATATTGAATATCTCCCGGATGACGCTCAGCATCCTCGCCTTCCACTCCCGGTACATACCCCAGTTCCCCCTCAACAGGAATGCCGCAGGCGTGGGCCATGTCAACCACGGCCTTTGTTCGAGCAATGTTTTCATCAAGAGGCAGATTTGACGCATCGACCATGATGCCGGTGCAGCCCACGTTGACGGCACGAATAGCTGACTCGAGGGATTCACCGTGATCCAGATGGATCGCCACAGGTATGGTTGAGCGTTCTGCCGCCCTTACCACCGCCGCCATGAGCAATTCAAAATCAAAATATTCAAAGTGAGATTCTGCCAGACTGATGATTACCGGCGCTTGCTTATCCTCGGCGGCTGCTATAACCCCGGAAATGAAATCCAGGCTCACTACATCGAAAGCACCTACAGCATAGTGGTTTTCGTATGCGTGATGCAGCATATCAGCCATGTGAACCAGAGGCATAAGACTTACTCCTTAAAGGTTTGCAGTAAATATAAGCTGATAGCGGCCCGTCATTGTTTTCAGACCAGCAGCTGCTATCAACACAATCAATAGGAGAGATTGTCAATAATCCAGACAATAAGGGGAAATAGATAATTATTCTAATAACCATCAGTATTTCTTATTAATTGGTCATCAGAGAAGAATACTCGCAATCTATCAGTCTGGCCTTTGAATAGATGATAGCTACCACAACCTGGATGTCGGGATTCTATACGTTCCTGACCTACAGTCAATAATTCTGAAATTCTGGGCATGCACCGATCCCTGCCCTTTAGCGAAATCTTATCTAACCATTTACAGTAATACCGGGATTGAGCAGGAACTTGCCGTTCCCCAGTTCATTCTGGAGCACAGCAATGCAGCAATATAGACATTGAGATCCAAACGAAAACGGCTCCGAAAGGCCGTCAGTAAAACGGTTAAGCCGCTCGCTTTCTTCTGGCTATCCCGATCAGTCCCAACAGGCCGTAGCCGAACAGCCACACGGGGCGGGTACGCAGTATGCTGCGCGCGGCGCCCCTGAATTGCTATGACACTCGGCTATGCCGATGCGAGCATCTTCACGCGTGCATTCCGGCGCTGGAGTGATACCACACCCGCCCAATGGCAACAGCAGCGAAAGGCCGCGATTTTGCGCATCTAGTGACTGGTGCTGATCACTTCCGCACCACGATATGGCCCCGGTAATTTTTCAGATCAGTAGTCTGCCTGGACGTAAATGTTATTGATCAACTTATCATTGACAGTGGCAGTTTCCCTACCGGCGCAAGACATAGGAGTGTGTCCAATGGTCGCCCCACACCACCGTTCCATGGCGGTTAAAGATAATGAAACGGCGGCTAATGACAGGCTATGTTGTTACGGCTGATATACAGTTTTGTCATGCAACAGAGAAACCACAATATTGATTTCAACCGCCTGCATGACAAAGTTCTTTACGCTGTGGAGGACGACGAGCGTAAGGATGCGGTCAGCATCATCTTTTATGTCAGCTGGATTGTTTCCGGATTAATCATTCTTTTTCTCGCGTTGAGCCATGGCGGGGAGGCAGCAATGATGGCCTTTATGGCAGCTGGTATCGCCGGTGGTATTCTTTGGCTGGTTAATACCCGGTGGAAACGCAAATTGCACATGAAGTACACAGCGGACAATCAGTGAGCGACAACTGTCCGCGGGACAACCCCATCAATGCCTGCAGCCTGCAGGCATACTCAGAATATGATGTTGAGCTGTGCGGCAACAAGATGCCGGGAATCGATCGGGTTGTCGTCGTCATCAAAGACGAAATCCTTCTTGTAGACACCGTAGAGGTAATCAACAGATAGATTAATGCGGTAGCCGATCAGCCATGTCGCAGACACGCCATACTGCCATTGCGGTTCATCAGGCACCTCGCCACTGGTTTCCACACGGGCCGCGAACTGGAAATCGTTTAGTGGAAACCAGGCCACTTCAAGGTTGGCAGCCCAGGGCCTGTCTTCTTCGGGATCAAGTTCATCGAAGTCACGTAATGCACCGAGATACTCGGCGGTAATTTCGTATGTGTCTCTGCCGATCAGCGCATTGACATCGAGCCCACCTACCCGGCGCAGATAATTGTTGTTGAAATCCTCAAGGTACTGCTCATCAGTTTCTGCCATATCCGAGAAATATCCGGCACTGATCTTCACCGACTCGTCTTCCGAGGCGTATTCAAAGCCGCCTCCCCAGTCGACCTTTCCACCGGACGCTCCAGACTTCTCCGCCTTGCTATTCAGACCGTAGGCAAATACATCAATTGCATCACTCAACTCGTAGTCTGCAACCAGCGCGTAGCCACGAGTCTCTCCGAACTCGAGTATCGGACCCGTCACAAAATGGCTATAGAATTCACCGAAGGGGATATACAGTTTCCCAGCCTCGATACCCAGCGATTTTCCCTCATAGCGCAACATGCCTTCGTCAATGATTGAGAAATTGGTATTCACCTCGCATTCAAACACAAACTCCGCGGCGACCCGCTCCGACAAGGCAAAATTCAGGCCAAGCTGCAGCGTGCCAAGTGTTTCGTCGCTACTCTCACCGGTCTTGTTCTCGCCTGACAAATTATCGTGCTCGACTACACTCTCGACTTCGGCCAGGCCGGAAACACTCAACCATTCGGTAAGCTTCCGACCCAGGCCTGCCTCACGCCGTTCCGAGGGAGACCGATAGAGCTTGGGAGTCTTTTCAACTTGCGGCTGGGCGATATCCTCTATCACGTCCTCGGCGTGCAAGGCGCCAACCCGCAACATCAGACTGGTGGACAGTATGGCTGCAGATAGCCCTCTCATACATTGAAGTGTAACCGTATTTTTCCCTATATTTCAGCAAAGTTAACCAATTGGTAATGCAATTCACCCTGAAATTACGGGACGGGGCTTTGTATAGTTCATATACTTGTTATAGTAATTTGGCAATATCAATTCAGGCTCATACCAAGGTAAATACGGGCAACCGACATGAGACTGCTGTTAATTGAAGACGATGTGAAGATCGCTTCGTTCATCATCAAGGGGATGAAAGAAGCAGGGTTTCGCATCGATCACGCGGCTGATGGCGAATCCGGCCTTGCCATGGCGTCAAGCGGCGATTTCGACGTCGCCATTATTGACCTGATGCTGCCGAAACTTGACGGGCTGTCGATTATCGAAAACCTCAGGTGGCGCAGGATAGTCCTGCCTGTGATCATCCTGAGTGCGAAGCGCTCTATTGATGACCGCGTCAAGGGCTTGCAACTGGGCGGCGACGATTACCTGACCAAGCCGTTTGCCTTCTCGGAACTGCTCGCACGGGTACAGTCACTTCTGCGCAGGGTTAACGGCACGGTTGAGGCCACCAGCCTGACGCTGGACGATCTGTCCATCGACCTGCTTGCAAGAACCGTTAACCGTGGCGGAAAAAAGATCGACCTGCAGCCCAAGGAATTCTCGCTGCTTGAGTACCTGATGCGCAATGCCGGACGGGTCGTTTCCAAAACCATGATCATGGAGCGTGTCTGGGATTACAGTTTTGACCCACAGACAAACGTGGTCGAGGCACGTGTCTGTCGGCTCAGGGACAAGATTGACAAGGACTTCGGGAAACGTCTGATTCATACGGTACGCGGGCTTGGTTATGTCATCAAGCAATAGCAAGCAAAAGACGCTGGCCTCACGCCTGACGATCTGGAATACAGCCATCTATATCGTATTTTTTGGCAGTGCGTTCCTGCTGTTTTACCTGTCCATCGGCAAAATTCTGCACAATTTGCTCGATGAGGACATGGTAGAAGACATTACCGATTTTCGCATGCTGCTCGAGGAGGATGGCTTTAGCGGGGTAACCAGCGAGATAGAGCGTGAGATTTATGCTGATGGCCCCGAGAACAGTTTTTTCAGGGTTATGGATAAAGACGGCAACACGGTATTTTCATCAGACCTGTCCGCCTGGAAAGAGGCCGGAGTTGATACTGGTTTACTTGAACAGCTTGTTGAGGATGCCGACCCCGTACTGGTTACGATTGCCGCACCTGACAGTGACTACGGGGCACGTGTTGTCTACGGCTGGATTGGCCCTGACAGGCTCATGCAAACCGGCGAGTCAATGGAAGAAATACAGGAGCTATTGACACTGCTGTCGACGATCTTTGCGATCACCTTTGCTATCGTCGTCGTGTTTGCCTCGATCACAGGGTGGCTGCTGGCGCGACGCGCCCTGCGAGGGGTCGAGGAAGTCAGCCGCGCCGCTATTGATGTCGCCAATGGAACACTGGACCGACGCATGCAGGCGAAAACAGAAGGTGCCGAAATCGAACGACTTGCATCCACCTTCAACACCATGCTTGACCGGATTGATACCCTGATATCTGGCATGCGTGAAATGACAGACAATGTTGCACACGACATGCGCAGCCCGCTTGCCCGCATCAGGGCCAACTCCGAGATGGTACTCTCGGGCACAACTAAAATTGATGAATACCGTGCCTCTGCCGCCGATACGATCGAGGAATGCGACCGCCTCATGCACATGATCAACACCACCCTGGATGTCGCCGAAGCCGAGGCAGGAGCCGCCAGACTGAGCATGGAAAACGTCAATCTTTCACGGGTTGCCGAGGATGCCTGCGAGCTGTTCGGGCCCATCGCCGAAGACCAGGCCATACGCCTGTCCACCCGTATTGAACCGGACTGCCACATCCAGGGTAACTTGCAGATGCTACAGCGCATGCTCGCGAACCTGCTGGATAACGCCATCAAGTACTCGGAACAAGACAGCTGTATCACGGTCGGCGTAAACGCACAGGACAATGCCATACAGGTTTATGTACGCGATGAAGGGATAGGTATTTCACAACAGGATCTGATAAAAGTATTCGACCGGTACTTCAGATGCGACGAAAGTCGTTCGAGATCAGGCTGCGGGCTTGGCCTCAGCCTGGTGCGCGCCGTTACCATTGCGCATGATGGCCATGTCGACGTAAGCAGCACGGCGGGTATCGGCAGCGAATTCAGAATTACATTGCCTGCCTGATAGAGCAGCTATTTATACTCTAGCGGCCATACAGTTCGAGGTTGGATTTCGGCATTGAAGATGCGTTGCACACCCGCTCGATTCTGGTACATCTAGTGGTTGCTATCGGGCAGGTATGCAACGCATGCAAACCGAGTGTGCGCTGACAGCAGTTAAAACAATACAGGATATAACTGCGCGGGCAGATATCAATTCACGCCGATTGCTTATCACATCACGGCGCCACGCCCTCTTTACTGTAGGCACAGACCGTCAGTCATGCAATCATCAGAATCGGCAACTTTCCCATTGACAGACAAATAGCCATGTTGCTGCGGGAATCATGTTAAGGAAACCCTGATTAATCTTTTTTTTTCATCCTTCCCGCGAAGGCGGGACAAGCGCGCAGCGCATTGAACGCCCAAGGGGCGGCCCGAAGGGTGAACGCAGTGAATAATCCACAACGCATTGAATATAACTCACTGGCCACCTGCTGAATAATCTCGACAGCCTGTGTTTCCTCCAGCGTCGCATTGTTAGGCAACCAGGCATCAGCGTAGCACAGGTACTGAACATTGTAGGGAAAGAAGGAATTGACCAGCTGTGTTTTAAAGTAAGCCCCCGCCAACAGTATCAACAGCGAGGCCACTAATATCTTCTTGCGGTGTTCGCTGGCATAGGAGCCGACGCAAAAAATACCCGCCGGTAAATCCCGTGGTGCGCCGTTCCTGCATAGCGGCCACGGCCTTTATCGGGGTATGCTCTTTGACGACAGTGGTTTTGTCAGGCGGTTAATCACTTGATCAGGGATCATCACCATGAAACAGAAAGGACAGTCTGTTACAGCGGACGATGGTAGACAAGCCAGTGGCAGATTACTAAAACTGGCGAGGTAACCATGGTATCCTCCCCCGGTTATTTACAGGAGCATCCACTTTGACACAGTTGTTCACCCGTGCCTTGCTGGCTATCATCCCGCTTTCCCTGCTTCCCGTCGCCACACTCGCCTCCTCTACAGACGGTCATGCCATTGACCTGACACAGTCAGGTGTCGGGATTGCTGCACTGGCGATTTTCGTGCTGGCCTATATCGTCGTGATGTCCGAGGAATTCACACACCTGAGGAAATCCAAACCGGTCATTCTCGCTGCCGGTATCATCTGGGGCATGATCGCCTATGTGTATGCCGGGAACGGCGATTTCCATAGCGTGGAAACCGCACTAAGACACAACTTGCAGGAATTTTCCGAGTTATTCCTGTTCCTGCTCGCTGCCATGACCTATGTCAATGCCATGGATGAGCGCCAGGTGTTTGAAGCATTGCGTACCCGCCTGGTACGCAGGGGCTTCGGTTACCGCAGCCTGTTCTGGCTGACCGGCTTCCTCGCCTTCTTTCTGTCCCCCATTATCGATAACCTGACAACCGCACTGGTGATGTGTGCGGTGCTCATGGCCGTGGGCAAGGACAACAAGCACTTTGTCGGTCTCGGCTGTATCAATATCGTGGTCGCCGCCAATGCCGGTGGCGCCTTTTCGCCCTTTGGCGACATTACCACCCTGATGGTGTGGCAAAAAGGACTGGTCGACTTCAACATGTTCTTCAAGTTATTCGTGCCCTCACTGGTCAACTTCCTGGTACCTGCGGCCATCATGCATTTCGCCATCCCGGGGGGGAAACCGGCTGCTGACGACAGGATCGTCACCATGCGACGGGGCGGGACACGCATCATGTTGCTGTTCGCCGCCACGATTCTTACCGCGGTCGGTTTCCATAATTTTCTGCATCTGCCACCCTTCCTGGGCATGATGACCGGACTGGCCTACCTGCAGTTCTTCAGCTATTACCTGAAGAAAACACGCGCCACCATGGCACCTGATCCAAGCGCCTTCGGCGGTGTCGGCGACTTCACTATGGGTGACTCATCCGAGGAGGAGACCAGTTATGACTTTTTTAGCCGTCTGGCCCGTGCCGAGTGGGACACACTGCTGTTCTTCTATGGCGTGGTACTCTGCGTCGGCGGCCTGGGATTTATCGGTTACCTGAATATGGTGTCGGTGCTGATGTACGTCGATATCGGGCCGACCTTCGCCAATATAGCCGTCGGTGTGATGTCAGCCATCGTCGATAATATACCGGTGATGTTTGCCGTACTGAGCATGAATCCGGATATGGAACTGGGACACTGGTTACTGGTGACACTGACGGCCGGTGTCGGCGGCAGTATGCTATCGATCGGTTCGGCTGCCGGGGTTGCCCTGATGGGTCAGTCGCGCGGCCAGTACACCTTTTTCGGTCACCTCAAGTGGACGCCGGTGATTCTTGTCGGCTATGCCGCCAGCATACTGGTACACATGTGGCTGAATGCCGATACGTTTGTGACTGCCGTACCCGCCGGCTAGGGTCTAGGCTGAGCTCGACTCTTTCTCCAGACGACGCCATACGCCGGTGCCATGACAGGCCTTGTCGATGGCATCCAGACGTGCCGTATGCGCCTGTATCTCTGCCTCATCCGCCCTGATTACCGGCAACGACGGACGGTCGGCAGCGACTCGCTGGATGGTTGAACGCCGCTGGCCATTGCTGTCCACATGACTATCCAGTGACAGGCTCACCTGCCCGCCGGTCATCGCCAGGTACACATCAGCGAGAATCTCGGCATCCAGCAAGGCGCCGTGCAGTTCGCGTTGTGAATTATCGATTTCATAGCGCCGGCACAAGGCATCCAGACTGTTGCGTTGCCCCGGATGCATGCGGCGCGCCAGTGCCAGCGTGTCGAGCACAGTGCAGTGATCGTTCACGCGTCCCGGAGAATCCACCAGCAATCCGAACTCGTGGTCGATGAAGCCCACGTCAAAGGGCGCATTGTGAATGATCAGTTCGGCACCACGGATAAATTCAATAAATTCCGCAGAAATATCTGCAAAACGCGGCTTGTCTGCCAGTTTTTCATTGGTAATGCCATGGACCTCGATCGCACCCGCATCGATCTCGCGGTCCGGCTGAATATACTGGTGATAGGTGTTTCCGGTCAGGCGCCGGTCATTCAGCTCCACGCAACCGATTTCAATAATGCGGTGGCCATCGGCAGGTTCAAGGCCGGTGGTTTCGGTATCCAGTACGATTTGGCGCATAGTCAGTCTTTCAATTCAGTGATGCGGCGGTGTCACGCCACGATTCGCGCCAGGGACGGCGCTGCTGCAATCAGTTACAATAGTTCATCGATCGCCTTGTTTGCCAGCGCATCAGCCTGCTCGTTCTCCGGGTGGCCGCTGTGACCCTTCACCCAGACCCAATTGATGTCGTGTTGCCGGGTAGCCACGTCGAGGCGTTGCCAGAGGTCGACATTCTTCACCGGTTTCCTTGCCGCCGTTTTCCAGCCACGCTTCTTCCAGTTGATCATCCATTCCTGGATACCTTTCATCACATACTGTGAATCGGTGGTCAAGCGTACCTTGCAGGGACGTGTCAGGCTTTCAAGTGCCTGGATCGCCGCCATCAGTTCCATGCGATTGTTGGTTGTTTCGGCTTCCGCACCGTACAGCGTCTTTACGTGGCCATCATGACGCAACAGGACCCCCCAACCGCCCGGCCCTGGATTTCCACGGCAGGCGCCATCAGTGAAGATCTCTGTTTCAATTGACACGCCTGACATTGCCCTGGCTGGAACTCGGGATACCCACCGGGAACAGGTGACGACGGCGACGCTGCAGGCTACTCAAAGGCGTCATCACCACGGTACGTTTACGTGCAACCAGGATGTAACTGGCCGACAGATACTTGCGGCCGTAACCGGTGGATGGGCCATGCAAATGCAGCTTTTCAAGCAGACGCCGGTTCTGCAGCGGTGGACGCTGGAAAAGATAGTGACAGTGCAGTGTGTCGAATCCCAGCAGACCGAGCCAGTCCTTGATGCGGTTCAAACTCAGGAAACGCGAATCCCAGGGCATTAGTTGCCGCTTGCGTGTCAGCACCCGTCTGACACCCCAGAGGCTGCGCGGGTTGAAACCGAAGACGACCAGGTGACCATCAGGAATCAGGCTACGGTCAGCCTCTCGCAGCACCTGGTGCGGGTCGTCGGTTAACTCCAGCGTGTGCGGCAGAATGATCGCGTCCAACGAGTCACTCATGATCGGCCAGTCTTCGGTAGAGCCCCCCAGACCAGCCTCGCGATGCGTCAATGGTTCGACACTCTGGATGATATGATGGGATATGCGGCTGTCTTGCAATCGACAATGTTCCCAGGGTGGATCGACCACCATCAGGTGGTAGCCAAATAACGTCGGCAATTCGACCTCCAGGGCCGCCAGTTCCGCCTCGGCCAGCAGGTTCCCCAGTGGTCGCTGGTACCAGTGCCGCAGCGAAGCCGCGCGTGATGATACTCGGGACGATATGTGGATATCCTGGCTCATAACGAGCAAATCATACCGTATTTACGCAACGGCCGCGCCAGAATTGACACTTTCCGCGAGAGATATTGACCGGATTCGATCTGCCTGTCAGCATATTCGACCCGTTACCGTAGCAGTGATATCCGTTGTTGAATGAGGGGGCTACTCAACAGTGACCGGGATCACGTATGCCATCTCAAGGCACATTTAAACAACGCCGATAGTTTTCTTTATGGATGCGATACGCAAGACAGTCATCACACTAGGCCTCCTGCTTGCTGGCGGTTGCGCCAGTATCGATCGCGTAGCCCCCCCCCCCAGACGATCACGCATCAGCCAGTCACTCCACACAATCCGGATCGCTACACGCCGGGACTGTCACGCAGGATCCCTACTCACAATGCGACGACATCAGCACTGACAGTGCCAACAGCAGCATCGTGGAAAGTGAAGAAAGCATTCAAGCAAACACCGATTTCTGGGAGCAGGTGCGCCAGGGATTTCGCCTGCCCGGTTGGCAACAAGCTGCCGTCACCGCACGCGCTGCCGGGTACGGCAGCAACCCGCAACAGGTTGAACGTACCTTCAGACGTGGCGAGCCGTACCTTGCTTATATATTAAACGAAGTACAAAAGCGGAACTTCCCGACCGAGATTGTATTACTGCCGTTTATTGAAAGTGGCTATGATCCGTTTGCATTTTCATACGGCCGTGCAGCCGGTATGTGGCAGTTCATTCCAGCTACCGGGAAGTTGTACGGACTGCAGCAGGACTGGTGGTATGACGGACGACGTGATGTCGTGGAATCAACACAAGCTGCACTGAATTACCTCGATTATTTGCAAAACAAATTTGCTGGTGACTGGCTACTCGCCGTGGCTGCCTATAACTCCGGCAGTGGTGCTGTCAGCAAGGCCATCAGGAAGAATCGCGAGGCCGGCAAACCGACCGACTTCTGGCATTTGAAATTGCCGAAAGAGACTGCGGCCTATGTTCCCAAACTACTCGCGATCAGCAGCATTGTCAGGCACCCCGATAGATACAACGTCAGCTTTTCACCCATCGAGATGCAACCGGCCTTCACTATCGTTGAAACGCCGGGGCAAATGGATATCAGCGTCGCCGCCGAACTTGCGGGGATGAATACCGAGGCACTGTACCTGCTGAACCCCGGCTACAATCGCTGGACAACACATCCGAACGGGCCACACCAGCTTGTCGTACCGGTCAACCACTCGAGCACCTTCAGGACAAACATAGCGACGCTGCCCGAATCGCAACTTACCCGCCTGGTTCGGCATCAGGTCAAAAGCGGCGAGACCCTGTCGCAGATTGCGCACCACTACAATACCACCACCAACGCACTGATCAGCAGCAACCAACTGAGCAGCACCCTGATACGCAGTGGCCAGCATCTACTGGTTCCTGTCGGCAACCAGGATGCCACGCAACACGCATCACTGAACAGGAGAATCCAGGCTGCAAATGGCGCCAGCAGCAAACATACCTACAGGGTACGCAGTGGCGACAGTCTGTGGACGATCGCGCGCAAACACCGGGTGACAGTAAAACAGGTCAGCAACTGGAACAAACTGGACGCTGATGCGCCGATCAGGCCGGGACAAAAACTGGTCATTTACAAAAACAGCGGGAGTGGCCGTTCAGCGAACCACGTCAAAACCGTTGTCTACACGGTGCGCAGCGGTGACTCGTTGTACCGGATCTCGAAAAGGTTCAATGTCAGCATCAATGACCTGCGCCGCTGGAACAACCTGACCGATGACAAACATCTGCAACCCGGTCAGAACCTCAAGTTACATGTCGATGTGACACACCTGACCGGAAACAGCCGCAGTTAGCAAGACCATCAACCCGGCCGCTCGCCCTGCCCTGCAGATAGCGGTTCCCCGGCGCTCACCGGGTATTCATGCAGCAATTTTCCGGAGCCTGCACCACAACTGATCACCGAGCGCATGGCCTCCTGTACCGGAACATTCACCGGATGCACATACCTGCCTTCCAGGTGATAGATGAGACCGGACGTGGGATTCGGGCCGGTCGGTACGAACACGGTAAAGCTGCCATCGTCGTGTGCATCCGTGATAAAGCAGGTGACCAATGTTGAATTGCAGAAAATCTGTGCCAGTGCCACCGATGAAAAAGGCGAATCCTTGCGATTGCCAAACAGTTGTAGCACGGTCTCCTTGATCATCGAGTAACCCGGCGCCAGCTTCAGTATCCGTGTCTCCACCAACCGGTACAGCAGGTCACCAAGACGCGTTCGCACCAGCAGACCCACAAAGAAACAGGTTGCCAAAATCAAAACAATTGAGAATGATTCTGCTATAAATTCATTCAGTTGAAGGTCCTTTGTGATAAGTCGCGTTAGCGGCGAGATCCAGCCGGTTATCAGGTTAAACACCCAGATGGTGACCGAGACCAGGATGGCGACCGGCAGCATCACGACCACGCCACCCAGCAACGCGGTCTTCAGAAAGTGTTTGAGCTTATCCATCGATCCCCCTCCGGATTAATGTCTGCGGGCAAATCAAACAGCCCGCTGGAGTAGATGAAATCTGATCCTATGCCTCCGGGCGCATGTGCGGAAACAGCAAGACATCCCGAATCGAGGCAGCGTCGGTAAACAGCATTACCAGTCGATCGATGCCAATACCCTCACCCGCGGTTGGCGGCATGCCATGCTCAAGGGCACGGATGTAATCGGCATCGAAATGCATGGCCTCGAGATCACCGGCTTCCTTGTCGGCTACCTGTTGCCGAAAACGCTCGGCCTGGTCCTCTGCATCATTCAACTCGGAAAAGCCATTGGCCAGTTCACGCCCGCCAACGAAGAATTCAAAACGATCCGTCACGAACGGGTCGTTGTCATTGCGCCGTGCCAGCGGCGACACCTCGGTCGGATAGGCGGTAATAAAGGTCGGATCATCCAGCCGCCCTTCCACCGTCTTTTCGAAGATTTCGATCTGCACCTTGCCCAAGCCGTAACCGTCTTTTACGGAAATCCCGAGGTTGCCCGCGACAAGCTTTGCACTCTCCAGGTCATCGATATCAGTGGCGGCGAGTGACGGATTGTAGTGCAGGATGGAATCACGCACCGAGATGCGCTGGAAGGGCTTGCCAAAATCGTACTGACTACCCTGGTACTCGATCGTGGTGGTGCCGTGTAAATGCTGCGCCATGCCCCGCAGCAGGTCCTCAGTCAGGTCCATCAGATCATGGTAATCCGAGTAGGCCTGGTAGAACTCCAGCATGGTGAACTCCGGATTATGCCGTGTTGACAGGCCCTCGTTACGAAAGTTGCGATTGATCTCGTAGACCTTTTCATAACCGCCAACAACCAGCCTTTTTAAATACAACTCCGGGGCTATGCGCAAAAACAGGTCCATTTCCAGCGTATTGTGGTAAGTCGTAAACGGTCGCGCAGTGGCACCGCCGGGAATCGCCTGCATCATGGGGGTCTCGACTTCCAGGTAATCAAGACGGTTCAGGTACTCGCGTATGTACTGCACAATACGGCTGCGCATGCGGAAGGTATTTCGCGACACATCGTTCATAATGAGATCGACATAGCGTTGCCGGTAGCGCATTTCCTGGTCGGCGAGGCCGTGAAACTTTTCCGGCAATGGCCGCAGCGACTTCGTCAGTATGCGAATCGAATCAACACGTACCGACAATTCACCGGTTTTTGTTTTGAACAACTCACCTTCTGCACCAATAATGTCCCCCATATCCCAGCCCTTGAAGGCCTGGTAGACACCATCGGCTAATGAATCACGTTGCAGAAACAGCTGGATGCGACCGGACATATCCTGCAGTTGTGCAAAGCTGGCCTTGCCCATGACACGCTTCGCCATCATGCGGCCGGCCACCTTCACCCGGATTGGCTCAGCCTCCAGTACATCGTTCTCCTTGTCGTCATACTCGGCATGCAACTCGCCGGCAACCGAATTGCGGCGAAAATCATTGGGAAAGGCATTGCCCTGCACACGCAGCGCATCCAGCTTGGCGCGCCGTTGCGCAATGAGAGAATTTTCATCCTGTTCTGTCATGGCATCTCATTAAATAAACTTCGTGATTAACACTTGACGCCCTGCCCCACCGGGAGAGGATTGGGGAGAGGTGACAAGTCCCGCTGCCGCCTAGAGCCCACTCTTCAGGCTGGCCTCGATAAACTGGTCAAGATCACCATCCAGTACCGCCTGGGTATTGCCCACCTCGACACCGGTACGCAGATCCTTGATACGTGACTGGTCGAGCACGTAGGAACGGATCTGGCTGCCCCAGCCAATATCGGATTTGGTTTCTTCCAGCGCCTGCTGATCAACATTGCGCTTCTGGATTTCCAGCTCGTAGAGCTTTGACTTCAGCTGTTTCATCGCCGTGGCCTTGTTCTTGTGCTGGGAGCGGTCGTTCTGGCACTGCACCACCACGCCGCTGGGTTCGTGAGTAATGCGCACGGCCGACTCGGTACGGTTGACGTGCTGGCCACCGGCACCGCTGGCGCGATAGACATCAATCCTGAGATCCGCCGGGTTGATATCGATATCAATGTCATCATCGATTTCCGGCGACACAAATACCGCGGCAAACGAGGTATGTCGCCGGTTGCCTGAGTCAAACGGTGATTTTCGCACCAGCCGGTGCACCCCGATCTCGGTGCGCAACCAGCCGAAGGCATAGTCGCCATCCATCTTGATGGTCGCACTCTTGATACCGGCAACCTCGCCCGGCGACACCTCGATCAATTCCGTCTTGAAACCGTGGCGTTCAGCCCAGCGCAGATACATGCGCAGCAGCATCTCGGCCCAGTCCTGTGCTTCGGTTCCCCCGGAACCGGACTGGATATCCACAAAGGCACTGGCCCCGTCCATCTCACCGGAGAACATGCGTCGGAATTCAAGCTTCGCAATATCGGCTTCCAGCGCATGGATGTCTTGCTCGACGGCATCCAGCGTCTCCTGGTCACCTTCCTCTGCCGCGAACTCAAGCAACTCGCTGGCGTCCTGCAGCGAGCGGGTCATGTTGTTCAGCGTATTGACGACCTCTTCGAGGCGCACCCGTTCACGGCCAAGTTCCTGTGCACGTTCCGGGTTGTTCCAGACCTCGGGCTCCTCCAGTTCGCGGATGACTTCCGTCAGTCGTTCATTCTTGCTATCGAGGTCAAAGATACCCCCTGAGGGCTGCCGAGCGCCCGTCGAGATCTTTGATCTGGTTGCGTATGGAGGTCAGGTCAGACATGTGTAAGGCATTATTTGTACAGGCAATTTGGAGCACGCAATGATACTACTGTTCAGCAAGTAAGAAAACAGGCATCGACCGGTTTGCGCACTGGCCGGGTGGGCATGATCCGGTATTTGCTGTCTCCGCAGCGGTACATCAACGTCCATGTGTCGGCGTGTAAAGCCCCAGAATCAGGTCAATTACCTCAGCACGCAGCTCGTCATAACGCGCCACGGACCATTGATAGTCATCCCGGGTGGCAGGGTCACGATATTTATTCATGTCGTCGTCAATCATGCCGTCGAGCTGGTTAAGATAGACCTCTGCGGCCCTGACAGCAGCAATTTTTTTCGGCTCCTCACGCGAAGCTTCAACGACTCGTTCCAGCGTATACAGATAGGCCAGGTCATCGAGTCCGATGCGCATCCGCTCGTAGTCCAGTGATGGAACAGCCGTACCGTCCGGCCCGGGATAAACGGCATGCGCACGCAGGGGGTCCGCATCGAAGTTGTTAAACGGCAAGCCGTTATAACCGCGGTATATCCATTCCATCTTGCCACGCACACCCAGCCTGACCATCTTCCAGAACCAGTAGCCATTGGAGAAACGATCCATGCCGACATTCACCAGCCAGGGTGTCGCGTTCGCATTCAGGATATGGTTCACTGTCGCCTTGTTGAGCAGCCTTTTACCACGATTGACATGCTCCGGTCCGCTCCAGCCGTTGTTGAAAGCAACGATATCAACCTCGGGTGCCAGCAGCGTCATCTCCTTGTAGCCATTGACATCAGCCGCCGTGACAATACCCGGAATATCCTTCAATCGTTTTGCGATCTCTGCGCCGACTTCTTCCTGGGCCGTGTTGGTAAACTCATCACCGAAACCGATGATGACCGGCGGCCACTGGCGCAGCTCCGACTGCTGCAGAAAATCAGCCACGAATTGTACGTACTCTGTCTGGAATTCAGCTGATGACCATGGAATTCCCTGGCGGAGCCAGCGCTGCATGGCGCCATGGCTCTCCAGCAGGTTGACCGGCTGTTCGAATCCCGCCTCGCGGTAGTGGCCGAATGCACGATCGATACGCGCGTAGTCATCCATGCGAATGCCTGTGTATTGTACGGTTGTCATGTTGTGCGCACGCATGTCGGAAAACTCTGACTGCAGCCGTTTCCAGAACTCCGCTTCGCCACTGACCGCATACTGCACCGGACTGAAATAAGTCATACCGATCGCCAGATCAACAGGCCGCTGCAGGCTGAACGGCAACACCTGCAACTCGACATTGATGTGAGTACTCGCAGCAAGTTCCGGCATGATCTCGATACGGCCCGTGTACTCACCTGCAGGCAGGTCATCCGGTACCTGGTAAGTCAGCCAGAACTGTTTACTGACCCCGGCACGGATGTTCCAGTGATCGATGGGCACGATCATGCCCGGCTTCGGTCGCCACTGCGCACCCTGCTTTTCCGTGGCTCTGGCGACATAGCGCACCACACCCGTCACCAGGGTGTCTTCTGTCGGAACCGGCGCCGCTGTCATGTCTGACAGGGGCTGCAACATAGGAAACTCGACCCGTGTCTCACCCAGTGCCTGCAACGGGGTAATGGCGAAGGTAAGCGGTACGTACTCACCGGGTACTGCACGCAGTTTTATCACTGCCTGCGAATGCAGGCGTCGGTCTTCAGGCATAACCTGGCTAAGAACATTGACAGTTGAGACCGTGTAACCCCGTTCATGATCGGCCACTGTATGCCCGCTAGCAGCTTGCGCCGCTGTCTCGATGCGTGGCCACTTGTGACTGATGTTTTGTCGGCGCCATGTATCGATATCACTGATCGCCTGTACCCCTGTTGAGGTGTCCGGCATGGCCGGGAGAACGACCAGGGCATTCAAGGCACCGCTAAAACGTAATGGTGGCCCACTGCGTGTTTCAGTATGGGCATATTCACCCATCAGTTCATGATGCGTACCAGCGCGTCGCTCACTGATCACCTTGAGCGTCAGTTGACCATCATCAACGTCGACGATAACCCGGCTCCATTTGAATCGTGGTTCGACATTCAGCCGCCAGACATCGGCATGGCTGAGTTCATCCTCGAATAGCGGCGTCTCAAATTGCCTGATGAACTCAGCCGTGCTCATCTCGAAACGGTAGGCCGTCTTGTCTTCGACAGTGATGCGATAGGCTTCTCGTGGAATATATTCAAGGTGACCGGCATCACCGGACAACACCCAAACCTCGTATTTACCCGGCTCCAGGTCCAGTGCAAAGGTCGCCGTGCCTGTTGCATAAGAACGCGCCAGGTCATCGGGTCCGCGGCGGCTGACGACATTCAGGTTATTCCGGGATTCCCATGTGTCTTGTTTGTCACCCGGCCATCTGCCATGGTCGACCGATCCTGCAGCATCAAGCCAGCCGTAGCCTCGCCAGCTATTGTAATCCGAAGCGGCGCTGATTGTTTTGAATGACTCGACACGAGGTGCAGATTCCGGTGCGAAATTAAAGCGCCGTATTCCATCTGTTGCTTGACCCTGCAGAAACAGGAAGGCTGCCATGATCAGAACTACGGCAACAATCAGCAGTATTGAACGAACGTGCTTCGATGTCAGGTGCAAGTGAATTTCTGACTACTTTATTCGCTGCGGCACCCGGTGAAAGCGGGAACGCGCCAGCATGATTGATATTAACATGTTGACTCCCGCTTTCATGGGACAGACGTCAGGCGGGATCAACCGGAAAATGCCTGGGTTGCGTTCATGTATTCAACAATTAATTGCGGACTGACAACACCGCGAAACTCGTTGGCATCGAGGCGGTAGGCCAGGTGGACCTGCTGACAATCTGCCGGCAGGTCCGCTGTATTGAATGCGATTCCATCAATCTGACAACTGCCCTGCGCCGGTTGCAGCGTCATCTTCAGATGCTTCTCCCCGACGACACGATAACCCAGTACCGTAAAGTCACCCTCGAACATCGGTGCAGGAAATCCCTGCCCCCAGGGACTGGCATCACGCAGCAACTGTGCAGTCTCCAGCGACAGTTCCTGATCACTGAGTTCGCCATCTGAATAGATCACGCCGGTGAGGTCATCTGCAGACAGATGGCGGGCCACCTCGTCACTGAAGGCTGCCGAGAATAGCGGGAAATCATGTTCCGCGAGGCTCAGGCCGGCCGCCATGGCATGACCACCAAACTTGTCGATCAGACCGGGGTGACGTGTTGCAACGGCATCCAGTGCGTCACGAATATGCACACCACTGACAGAGCGTGCCGAGCCTTTCAACCCCCCTGCCCCGCTGCGCGCGAAGGCAATGACCGGGCGATGAAATCGTTCCTTGATCCGGGACGCGAGAATACCGATAACACCCTGATGCCAGTCCGGATCAAACAGGCACAGGCCAACGGGTAACTGCTCGTCTTTCAGGTTCAATCCCGCAATCACCTGCAATGCACGGGTTTGCATATCAGACTCGATGTCCTTGCGGTCACGGTTAAATGTGTCCAGCCGTGCAGCCATCCGCCGTGCTGCCTGTATGTCATCCGTCAGCAGGCACTCGATACCCAGCGACATATCATCGAGGCGGCCGGCCGCATTCAGGCGGGGACCGACACCAAAGCCCATGTCGCTTGCCACCACCCGCTGCAGATTGCGACCGGCATTCTCAAGCAGCGCACGAATACCTGGCACACACTGGCCTGCACGTATGCGCTGAATACCCTGATGCACCAGGATGCGGTTATTACGGTCGAGTGGCACGACATCGGCTACCGTCCCCAGTGCGACCAGGTCGAGCCACACGGCGAGGTTGGGTTCGGGCAAACCGGCTTGCTGAAACCAGCCCTGTTCGCGCAGGTGTGCACGCAGCGCCAGCATGACGTAGAACGCCACCCCGACACCGGCGAGGTTCTTGCTGGGAAAGGGATCTCCACGCAGATTCGGGTTCACAATGGCTTCGGCTGCCGGTAGCTGTTCACCTGGCAGGTGATGGTCGGTAATCAACACGCGGATACCGCGCTGCCTGGCAGCTGCGACACCTTCAATACTGGAGATGCCGTTATCCACGGTCATGATAAGATCCGGTTGCAGTTCTGCGGCAACCGCAACGATCTCCGGTGTCAGCCCGTAGCCATATTCAAAGCGGTTCGGCACCAGATAATGCACATCGATGGCACCCATGGCCCGCAACGCCCGCAGGGACAGGGCACAACTGGTGGCACCGTCAGCATCAAAGTCACCGACGACCACGATGCGCTGACGGGTGGTAATGGCCTGTCGCAACAAAACAACTGCAGCCGCCATTCCTCCAAGCAGTGAGGGTGGCAGTAAGCGCTGCAGTGTATAGTCGAGGTCATCGGCCGATTCAACCGTTCTGGCAGCATAGACCCTGCGTAATACCGGATGCAGATCATCCGGAAGCCGCTCAGAGGTTGCCGTGACACGCTGAATAATTTTCCTAGTCATGCGAGCACATGATTTCAAACGGCCTGTCGCGTTTCCAGAAACGCTGCTGCCGGTGCTTGTTGATCACGAAACTCCTTCCGTTGCAGGGATCTATTTCCAGTGAATGCAATGCACCCTGCCGCAGCGCAGCAAGCAAGGGTGCAAACCAGTGTTGTTCAAGACCGCCTAGTATCTCCAGCCAGCGTTCAACATCCCCGTAGCAGGTCGCACTGGCCAATGCATCATTCATGACCAGTGTGACGCCGTCAACTGCCAGCGGAAACAATTCATCTACCGCTGCGGGCACATCAACTCTCGGGGTAGCTGTCTGCAAGGCAAGCCCCGAACCCAACGGGTGATCGGTGGCGATCATCGCCACACGGCTTTGCAGGCTGCCAGGTGGCAGGCCACCGCCCCAGAACCACAGGCTGTTGATGGCGGGTTCACCGCGCTGTTCCCGGGCCACATTGACCGGGTGATCATGCAGCAGCATCTGCACCTCGTTCAGCAACCCGCGCCAGTTCGCTGCTTCAGTCCCCTGCGGCAATAATGCGTGAATATCCTGGCCTGCCACCCGAGGGAGCGCTGTTGTTGTTAACCCCGGCGCTGTTGCGAGCGGCAGGTACCAGCGCCGCGCACAGGGCGCATGCAGTTGCAGGCCGCGCCCGGCATAAAATGAATTAACGGCAGCAACCAGCACATCGGCTTCTTGCTGTGCAATGGGAAAGGTATCAGCGTCAAACAGGCGCAGACTGCTTTGGTCCGCGCGCAAGTGTACCGGGTCAGCACGCAGGAGGTAGCCAGTGGCTGCCTCGCCGGCATCCGACCGGTAGGTCAGCGCCGCCACTGGCAAGGCATCCCGGTGGTACGCATCGGAGCCGAACCAGCGACACAGTGCCGCTTCCATACCGGTCATCCCGTTGTGCACAAGCCTGCTGCGTGACAGCAGGCGATCAAGCGCGGCTGGCCGTGTTTGCAGATAACCGGAGACCGGCGGATCGGACTGCGGACCACACAGGCCCGGCACAAGCAGCACAAGATGTCGGCGGGATGAAGACAAAACCTGATGTATGTATTACCTTACTGCGGTCATTCCAGAGGGCACTGCAGGCAATATTTAGTCCATGTTATCCAGTATGGCATGCTTGACAGCATCCAGCTCGGCATCCACAGTGATCATCGCATCCTCACCACACTGCTTGATGGCGGTATCCGGGTCTTTCAGCCCGTGACCGGTCAGGGTGCATACAATGCTGCTGCCTTCCGGTATCTTCCCGGACCTTATATCACGCAGTGCGCCGGCAACCGATGTCGCCGACGCCGGTTCACAGAAGATTCCTTCCTTCGAGGTCAGCAGCTTCTGTGCAGCCAGGATTTCCTCGTCGCTGCACTCGTCGAACCAGCCATTGGATTCCTCCTGCACCTTCCAGGCAGGACCCCAGGATTGTGGATGACCGATACGAATGGCAGTAGCCACCGTTTCCGGATGGTCGACCATTTCACCGCGCATGAAAGGTGCTGAACCGGCCGCCTGGTAGCCGACCATGGTGGGACGTTTGTCGGTCACCGCCTTGTCCGCATATTTGCAGTGGCCATCACAGAAGGTGCAGGCCGACGTTACGCAGGCAGCATCATGCCTGGCATATTCACTGTAACCGATCCAGTGAGCAGTGATATTGCCGGCATTGCCAACCGGCAGGCAGTGATAATCCGGCGCCCGGCCGAGTTCATCGACAATTTCAAATGCGGCTGTCTTCTGCCCCTGCAGACGATAGGGGTTGATCGAGTTCACGATCGTCACCGGTGCATGCTCTGCGACTTCCTTGACCAGCGCCATGCCGGCATCAAAGTTACCGCGAATCTGTATAACCACGGCACCATGAATCATGGCCTGTGCCAGCTTGCCCAGTGCAATCTTGCCTTCCGGGATCAGCACAAAGGCAGTGATACCGGCACGCGCTGCATAGGCAGCAGCCGCTGCGGAGGTATTCCCGGTCGAGGCGCAAATGATGGCGCGACTGCCCTCTTCCAACGCACGGGTCACGGCCATGGTCATGCCTCGGTCCTTGAAGGAACCGGTGGGGTTCAGGCCCTCGTATTTCACATACAGATCAACATCCTTGCCGACTTCGCGGGGGATATTTTCAAGTCGCACCAGCGGGGTGTTGCCTTCACCGAGGCTGATAATGCGGGTATCCGCCTTGACGGGCATACGGTCGCGGTAGCGTTCGATCAGGCCCGTGTAGCGTGTTGCAGTAGACATGCGCTTAATCCTTACCAAGTAATCACAATTCAGTTATCGCGCCCCGCTCTCCCTGGGGAGAGGGTTGGGGAGAGTGGAGCGTCCGGTTGCCTGGTGGCATCAATCAATCACAATCAAGGTGCTCCAGGCGAATACGCATGATATCACCGTGGATACTGTCGAGGGCCTCAATTTGCTGAATGGCAGCGTTCATCTTTCCTTCCTGTACGACATGCGTCAACAGAATAATGGAGGCCTGGTCAACGCCGGGCGGTGGTTCTTTCTGCAGGATGGCCTCGATGCTGATACCGGCATGACCGAGCACACTGGCAACATCGGCCATCACGCCGGGCTTGTCAGTCACCTGCATACGCAGGTAGTAGGCGGTTTCCACATCTTCCATGGCAATCACCGGAATATCGGCAATAGCATTCGGCTGGAAGGCGAGATGCGGTACACGATTTTCCGGATCTGCTGTCAGGGTACGGACGAGATCAATGATGTCGGCCACCACCGCGGAGGCCGTCGGCTCCGATCCGGCACCGGCACCATAATACAGCGTTGCGCCAACCGCATCGGCATTCACCAGCACGGCGTTCATCACTCCATCAACATTGGCAATCAGGCGACGCTCGGGAATGAGTGTTGGATGGACTCGCATCTCGATGCCCTTGTCCGTACGCCGTGTATAACCCAGGTGCTTGATGCGGTAGCCGAATGCCTCGGCATAGGCGACGTCCTCCCGGGTAATGCGGCTGATACCCTCGGTGTACACCTTGTCAAACTGCAACGGGATGCCAAAGGCAATCGATGCAAGGATGGTCAGCTTGTGTGCCGCGTCTATCCCCTCGACATCAAAGGTCGGATCCGCCTCCGCATAACCCAGGGCCTGCGCTTCGCTGAGCACATCAGCAAAGTCGCGGCCCTTGTCGCGCATCTCGGTAAGGATAAAGTTACCGGTGCCATTGATAATACCGGTCAGCCAGTGGATTGTGTTTGCCGACAGGCCTTCGCGCAATGCCTTGATAATCGGGATACCGCCCGCCACGGCCGCCTCGAAGGCCACCATCACGCCCCTGTCCTGTGCCGCGGTGAAGATCTCGTTGCCGTGCATCGCGATCAGGGCCTTGTTGGCGGTCACCACGTGCTTGCCATTGGCAATCGCTTTCAATACCAGTTCGCGGGCCGGTTCATAGCCACCGATCAGCTCGACAATAATGTCGATATCGGGATTATCGACAACCGCAAAGGCATCGTCGCTGACACTGATAGCCTCTATACCCGGGAGACTCGCGGCATCGTATTCGCGCGCAGCCGCCTGTGTGATACGGATACCACGACCGGCACGCCGGGTGATTTCGACCGCATTACGATTGAGGACATTAAATGTACCACCACCTACTGTGCCGAGGCCCAGCAGGCCAACATTAACCGGATTCAACTGAATTACCCTCCTGAAACTTTTGCCTGACCGAGATCCCTGTTGAACATGTCCCGGATACAACGAATGGCCTGCCGTGTGCGGTGTGGATTTTCAATCAGGCCGAACCTGACGTAATCATCGCCGTATTCACCAAAACCGATCCCGGGTGACACAGCCACCTTGGCATCGCTTAACAATTTCTTGGAAAATTCAAGGGAACCCATCGCCTGGTAGGGTTCCGGTATTTTTGCCCACACGAACATGGTGGCCCTGGGGACATCCACCGGCCAGCCCAGCGAATGCAGGCCATCGCACAGTACATCACGACGCTCGCGATACATGTTTGCAATCTCGGCGACGCAATCCTGCGGACCTTCAAGTGCAGCAATCGCAGCCACCTGTATGGGTGTGAACATACCGTAGTCCAGGTACGACTTCATACGCGTCAGGGCGGCAACCAGTGTTCTGTTGCCGCACATAAAGCCAACCCGCCAGCCCGGCATATTATAACTCTTCGATAGCGAGAAGAATTCGACAGCCACATCCATGGCGCCCTCGACCTGCATGATAGACGGCGCTGTGTAGCCATCAAACACCAGATCCGCATAGGCAAGGTCCTGGATGACCCAGATTTCATGCTCGCGTGCAATGGCAACAACCTTCTCGAAGAATTCCAGCTCGACACACTGGGTAGTCGGATTACCCGGAAAATTCAGCACCAGCATTTTCGGTTTCGGCCAGGAATCCTTGATGGCCTTTTCCAGTTCGGCAAAGAAATCCACATCCGGGCGCAGCGGCACATGGCGGATATCGGCACCGGCGATGGCGAAACCGTAGGGGTGGATGGGATAAGCCGGGTTAGGCACCAGCACCGCATCGCCGGGACCGACAGTCGCCAGTGCCAGGTGTGCCAGTCCCTCCTTGGAACCGATGGTGACAATGGCCTCCTGATCGGGATCGAGATCGACATCGTAGCGGCGCTTGTACCAGTCACAGATGGCCTTGCGCAGGCGCGGAATCCCGCGTGACAGCGAATAGCGGTGGGTATCGCCACGCTGCGCGGCTTCTACCAGCTTGTCAACGATGTGTTGCGGCGTCGGCTGATCCGGATTACCCATGCCGAAATCGATAATATCCTCACCGCGTGCGCGCGCCGCCGCCTTCAACTCATTGACAATGTTGAAAACATACGGGGGCAACCGCTTGATGCGGGCAAATTCCTCTATCACGCTGAACACCGCTTATATCGTTGAATATGAAAAGATTACAGTAATTGCCCGGGACTGCCAAACTTCTTTATTAATAGACATCACCGTTAAGCATTCCCTGGTCCTCTTGCCACCCGCTGCCGGCCTGCGTATCTTCTCCGGCATGCGCTTTAGTCAGGACTCCTTTGCGGTCAACAGTATTCGTGCATACGGCGACGACGAAATCACGATCAACGATAAAACCATCGCGCAGAGTGTAGTGATCACGGCGGACAGTATCCAGTTGTGGGAACCGCGCTGCATTGATGAACTGACAGCCGGACACATTGAACAACTGGGCAAACTGGATCCGGAAATCGTCATTATCGGCACCGGCAAGCAACTGACTTTCCCTTCTCCGGCAGTCACGGCCGGATTACAGGTTCGCGGCATTGGCGTGGAAATCATGGCGCATGATGCCGCCTGCCGAACCTTCAACATCCTGCTGGCGGAAGACCGACGTGTGCTTGTGGCATTGATGATCAACACGACGCCCCTGTAGGAGCGAACCGCATCCGCGTACAGGGATTCAAAAATATTCGCGGATGCGATCCGTTCCTGCAACCAGTACTACTTCAATAGCGCATCCATCGAAAAACCTTCATTTTCGAGGATACGTTTGAGTTTCTTCAGTGCATCCATCTGGATCTGCCGCACACGTTCGCGGGTCACGCCGATTTCCTGGCCCACTTCTTCCAGGGTCGACACCGAATGCCCATGCAGACCAAAACGACGCTCCACCACCTCCCGCTGCTTGTCACTGAGCTGCAACAGGCTGTCTTCGAGGTTGGACTGCACCCCCTCTTCCTGCAGGGTATCGGTGGGGTCGCGGGCATTATTATCGGGAAGGGTGTCCAGCAATGTCTTGCCGGAGTCACTCATCACGCTGCTATCGGTTGAAGAGACACGTTCGTTCAAACCCAGCATGCGCTCTACATCCTCAATCGGTTTGTTGAGGAGTGTAGCAATTTCCTCTGCCGTGGGCTCATGATCAAGTTCCTGCGCCAGACTGCGGGCCGCGCGCAGGTAGACATTGATCTCCTTGACGACATGAATCGGTAAACGGATGGTACGTGTCTGGTTCATGATGGCACGCTCGATGGTCTGGCGTATCCACCAGGTACCATAGGTCGAGAATCGGAAACCGCGTTCCGGGTCGAATTTTTCAACGGCGCGGATCAGCCCGAGGTTACCCTCCTCGATCAGGTCAAGAAATGCCATACCACGGTTCATGTAACGACGTGCTATTTTCACCACCAGACGCAGGTTGCTCTCGATCATGCGCCTGCGGGCATCCTCGTCACCCTGCTGCGCAAGCCGTGCAAACTTCACCTCTTCCTCTGCCGTCAGCAATGGTGAAGCACCAATTTCATTCAGGTAGATACGGGTCGGATCATGGCTCGAGGCATCGGCCACGGGTTTTTGCTTGCGCAGCGGCAGCGCCGGATCAGACCCGTCTCTATCCGACACCTGTTGCTGTCTTGCAGGCCGCCCCTTCACGGTGCGCTTGCTGTCGTCGGAGTCCTTGCGTTTTGCCACTGGCATCCCCGGCTAGCGCCGTGCGTCCACGACTGTCCATGAGTAGACAGCCCATGCATACGATCATGTCACACTTACTGCTTCGGCAGGTACCTCATCGGATCGGTCGGTTTGCCATTCTTGCGAATCTCAAAGTACAACTCGTTCCGATTGGTACCACTGCTGCCCATCTTGGCAATCATCTGTCCTGCCGCGACATGCTCACCTTCATTCACCAGCAGCTTGTTATTATGCCCATACGCGCTCAGTAAATTCTCGTTATGTTTCACGATAATAAGCCTGCCATAGCCAACAAGTCCACTCCCGGCATAGACCACCTTGCCATTCGCGGCCGCCTTCACCGGCTGATCGGCATGTCCGCCAATATCAATACCCTGCTTGCCGGGCCCCGATGACTTGAATTGTGTCAACACCCGGCCACGGGTCGGCCATACCCATTTTCCGTCATAGGCAGGTGCAGTCGTTTTCTGTGTTGCGACCGTGCTGGACTTGCTGACTGTGGCGGGCGTTGCTGCAGGTACCGGTTTCGGGGCCGGTTTCGAGGCCGGTTGTGCCACAGGTGTCGCGGGTGCTACTGCAGGCACCGGGGTTGCCTTTATGGCAGGTCGGGGCTGCAACGCGGCCGACTCCACCGCTTGCTGCTGAGCCGCCGGCTTGACACGCAAGCGCTGGCCCTTGTAGATCGTGTAGGGCGAACGTATACCATTCATTTTCGCGAGTTCACGATAGTTCATACCCGAATTCCAGGCGATGGAGTACAGGGTATCGCCGCCGCGCACCATGTAATACTCCGATTGATTGCTATTGCTAATGCCTGATGGCGACTTTGCTGCTGACTTCGCAGCCGTGGACGACTGATTCGTCCGCGAGTCAATCGGTGCTCTTGTTTGTGTCGTACAGCCGCACAGCAGAGCAGCAAACAGGACGGCAACAATTATTCGGTAGTCGGGACGCATCAGTGACGAAAATACAAAAACGCGATGACCGCTGCAACCACAACAAGCCATCCGATCCGTTCAACATAGGTACGCAACCGGGTTTCCATTTCCCGTCCACCCCAGTGCATCAATCCGGCGACCAGAAAAAACCGGCCTCCACGACCCATGATGGATCCGAGCACAAACAGCGGCAGGTTCATGCCCAGGGTGCCTGCCGCAATGGTAAACACCTTGTAGGGAATGGGTGAGAAACCCGCGACCAGGATGGCCCAGAAACCCCATTCTTCAAACCAGCCGCGGGCTAGCAGATATTTGTCCCAGTAGTGGCTTTCCTGCAGCCAGGGCTGTATCAGGTCAAAGCCGTAATAGCCAATCAGGTAACCCAGCAAGCCGCCCAGCACCGAAGCGAGGGTGGTCAGGGCGGCATAGCGCCAGGCACGTCCCGGCCTGGCCATGCTCATGGGCGCCAGCATGACATCCGGCGGGATCGGAAAAAACGATGACTCGGCGAAGCTCAGTCCCCCAAGGTACCAGGCCGCATGGCGATGGCGTGACCACTGCATACATTTGTCGTAAAGTTTGGTAAACATCATGGATCAGACCTGTCCTGTTAACAGTGGCACGAAAATAACAGGATCCAGGCGTTCCTGCTCATAGCTGTCCTCATGGCGCGTCACCACAGTCAGTCGCTGGTGGTCACGACTGCCAACCGGGATGATCAGACGCCCGCCCTCGGATGACAATTGTTCCAGCAGGGCCTGCGGGATGACTTCCGTCGCCGCAGTGGTGATGATGGCGTCATAGGGTGCAAAGTCCGGCAGGCCTGCTGTGCCGTCCGAATAGCTGGCACGGATATTCCTCAGCCCCAGTTTGCGAAACCGCTGTCGCGCCTGTGCGGCGAGTGGCTCGATACGCTCAACGGTATACACCTTGGCTACCAGCGGCGCCAGCACGGCTGCCTGGTAACCGGAGCCGGTGCCGATCTCCAGCACCTTTTGCGGGTTACCCCTGACTACGAGATCGGTCATGACCGCCACCACATACGGCTGCGAGATGGTCTGGTTGTAGCCAATGGGCAGCGCCGTGTCTTCGTAGGCACGACTCGCCAGCGCCTCGTCCACAAACAGATGCCGCGGAGTATTGCGTATCACATCGAGCACGGCCTCGTTGGCTATGCCCTCCTCTCGTAACCGCGCCACCAACCGGTCGCGGGTTCGTTGTGAAGTCATGCCTATGCCGCGGGTTGATGCATT
This sequence comes from uncultured Gammaproteobacteria bacterium, assembly GCA_963753755.1. GTDB lineage: Bacteria > Pseudomonadota > Gammaproteobacteria > UBA9214 > UBA9214 > UBA9214. The sequence continues at coordinate 184,372 of CAVWDM010000003.1, read as the reverse complement.
CAAGACGGATATTCCTTGATACCGGTATGCTAGTCGGTCAGCCAGCTGGCCAGTCCGTCAATCGCATCATAGCGGGTCAGATCTACATCAATAGGCGTTATCGAGACATAACCGGAACGCACCGCATGGAAATCCGTGCCTGGTCCGGCATCCTGCTCGGGCCCTGCCGGACCCACCCAGTAAACCGGACGGCCACGCGGATCATGATCCTTGATCACCGCCTCTGACTTGTGACGGTGCCCGAGGCGCGTCGCCTGCATCCCTTTTAATTCATCCCAGGGTAAGTCGGGTATATTGACATTGAGTATGGTATCCGCGGGCAAGGAGCCTGAGGTACAGCGCTTGACGAGATCCACGGCTACACGGGCAGCTGTTTCGAAATGTGTCGGTCGGTCGGTTACCAGTGACAGCGCTATTGCCGGTAACCCCAGGAAACGACCCTCCATTGCCGCCGCAACCGTGCCGGAATAGAGCACATCATCACCGAGATTGGCGCCGGAATTAATACCTGCAACCACCATATCAGGCTCCACATCCAACAGCCCGGTGATTGCGAGGTGAACGCAATCCGTCGGTGTCCCATCCACACAGGTAAAGCCGTTACTGCCCTGGCGGGCCCGAATCGGGTTATCAAGCGTCAATGAATTACTGGCTCCGCTGCGATCACGATCCGGCGCCACCACATGGATATTGGCGATTGTCTCAAGCGCAGCGGCCAGTGCCTCGATGCCCGGCGACTGATAACCATCGTCATTGCTGATCAGAATATTCATTACATCGGTACAGGTTATTTGTCTCTTGTTTTTGTGCCCCTGTGGAGCATTTCCGCGGATACGGGATTATAAAATCGTCTCATTAATATAACAGCCATCCACCAACGGCAAGCCGTGTAGTATAAAGGAACATTAGGCGTGGAAGCTGCAATCATTATGGCTAAATCCGGAAAACCCTCGACAGACGACATCGAGCTGTTCCGCCGCAGTGTCGGCCCGGTCAGAAAAATCCACCATGACAAGACCGTGGCACCCGGGAAACCCCGGCCATCGCCAGCACGTCGACAGGGTCATAGTGGTGAAGCACTGCTAACCGACAGTTTTTCAGATGATTTTGATTTCGGTGAAGTAACCTCGGACGAGGCCCTGTTCTTTGCCCGGCCGGGGCTGCAACAGCGGCAACTGCAACGCCTGAAGCGCGGCCAGCTGGCGGTTGGTGCCGAGCTCGACCTGCATGGCATGACAGCCGCCATGGCGCGCAGTGCAGTGGTCAACTTCATTGCCCTGTGCCGCGAACAGCACATTCGCTGTGCGCGTATAATTCATGGCAAGGGATATGGCTCGGGAGACACTGCGCCCGTGCTGAAAAACCGTATCAACTCCTGGCTACGGCAACACCACGATGTGCTGGCCTTCAGTTCAGCACGAATCCGTGACGGTGGCAGTGGTGCACTCTACGTACTGGTGAGATCCGGTCACTGACATCCAGGCACCGCCATGAAACCTTATCGACCCATGCGTTGCTGGTAGGACTGGGTAATACGGTCAATCAGCCCCGGATCCTGTGCCGTGTCACCCGAGGTATCCAGCTGAACGCGCACACTGCCGTCAGCCTGGCGCCGCACATCACCGGTGACATGAATACCGTTGCGTGTACCCTGTATAACGCCTGCGCCACGGTCCTCACTGGTGACCCGAACACCCTGGTCTGCAAAGGCGCCTACGGTCGCGGACCATGAACGGTCGAATTTACTGACCGACGAGGTGCTGCTGGTGGTATAGGTGCCCGGAGCCGTCTGGTAGTAAGTGCAACCGCCAGTCATGGCGACAGTCAATACCAAGATGAGAATGACGGAATTTTTCACGGCTACATTAATACACTCGCAAGTGGAGACTGGAGAATACCCAACTCCCCTGCCGATATCCAGCCGCTCTTCCGCTGACACGTTCAACCCGCCGGCATGGCAGTCAGTATCAATTCACGCAGTACACTGGTCGCGTAGGCACCGGCGGGCAAGTTGAACTCCAGTAACAGATCAGCGGTACCGCTCCACTTCCAGCTCAGGTCCTGTACCATCAGTCGCAGTGCGCGCCGGTCCTGTTTCAGCCCTGCGATTTCCAGGCCAGCACACCAGTGTGCGTATCCGGCAAGCACGCAATGCTCCAGTTGACGACAGGCGCCCTGCACGGGGGTCGCGCCGCGACCGTGCAGCGGCCCGGTCGGATGAATATCCTTTTGATGCATGCGCGCCAGCAGTTCGGCATCAATCGATTCGGCAACAAAAAAACTGTGGCTACCACTGAGCTGCAGGGCATCACCATTCATGGGCTCATCCCAGGTCGCCGCCTTCACCCGATGAGACAGTAACTGGTTAAACAGGAATGAACGCGCGGCAGACAGTGCCAGGCTGCGCCTGTTTCTTGACATACGCCGTCGCGGATTGGCAAACAGTTGCTGTGCGGTCTCGAGATTGCCGGCGTCACGACCAAAGCGTTGCTCGCCAAAATAATTGGGCACGCCTTCAGCGCCGATCAGGGTGAGTCGTTTTTCCAGATCGCCCTCATCAGTCTGGATGTCGCGCACCGTTATGCTGAAGCGATTGCCTTTCAGGGCACCGCGCCGCAGCTTGCGGGAATGCCGGGCGTGTCTCAGTACGGTCAGGGTATCCGAGTCAAGAGCCGCCCAGTCCGGCGCCTCGCGCCCCGGCAGCTGTACCGAGAACCACTGTTCGGTAACGGCCCGTCGATCCTTGAGACCTGCATAGCTGACCTGTTTCGGATGGACGCCGGCGAGCCTCGCCAGTTGCCCGGCGACCCACGGCGTATTTTCATTGCGCTTGCGCACCCATAGCCAGACATGCTCTCCCTCGCCGTCCGGTTCCAGCAGGGGAATCTCTGTCACACAGAAGTCTTCTGCAGCGAGGCGAAGCTGACCGCTTGCAGTCGGCTTGCCGTACGCGTACGCCAGCGCGTGGATGGCCTGGTCAAGCATCGTGGCAATTGCCAGGGCCCGCTAACGGGTCTCGAGCAAAACCACGGCCAGGGCGGCGATACCTTCACCGCGGCCGGTGAAGCCGAGGTACTCGGTGGTGGTTGCCTTGACGCTGACCTGAGCAGCATCGACCTGCAAGTCGTCACTGATGTTTTTACACATGGCGTCGATATGGGCGGACAGTTTCGGCGCCTGCGCGACGACCGTGATGTCGGCATTGACCACTTTATAGTGGCCAGCCTCCACCTGTTCACAGGTCTTGCGCAGCAGGATACGGCTATCGATGTTTTCATAGGCCGCATCGTCTGGTGGGAAATGCCGGCCGATGTCACCGAGGCCGGCGGCACCCAGCAGTGCATCGCACAGCGCATGCAATACCACATCACCATCCGAGTGCGCCTCCAGGCTGCGCTCATAGGGTATCGTCACCCCGCCCAGCACCAGGGTACCGCCGTCCTGGAAGGCATGCACATCCACACCCTGTCCGATTCTCACGATGACGACCTCAATTGCAGGTAAAACGCCGCCAGCGGCAGGTCAGAGGGCACGGTAATCTTTATATTGTCACGCGACCCCGGCACCATACGTGGCTGGCAACCGGCCAGTTCCATTGCATTTGCCTCATCGGTTACCGACTGGCCGTTGTTGATAGCCTGTTGCAGGGCCATGCGCAATGCGCCGGCACGAAACATTTGCGGGGTATACGCATGCCACAGGCCATCGCGATCGACCGTATCAGAGACAGACAACGCCTCATCCACGCGTTTCATGGTGTCGGCCACCGGCACCCCCAGCAAGCCCCCGTCGGTGCCGTTTTCCAGTGTGCTTATCAAGCGTTCTATATCATCCGTTCGAACACAGGGGCGTGCGGCATCATGCACCAGTACCCAGTCATCATCAGTCGTGTGAGTCGCCAGGTGATCGAGACCGTTCAAAACAGAATGGCATCGCTCTGCACCACCGACAACCGTTTCAAGTGTCTGCTCCGTGTAGCGCGGCGCGATTTCCGCCCAGCGTTCATCAGCTTGCGAGAGTACCAGTAGCACCCCGCTGAGCCGCTGGCAAGACAACAGCGTATCCAGGGTATGCTCCAGTACGGTTCTGTCACCCAGTGCCAGGTATTGCTTGGGAATATCAGCACCCATGCGCGTACCCGCACCGGCGGCCGGAACGATGGCCCAGAATTTGGTTTCAGTCTGCATAGTCGAACAAACACATCATCTGGATAGCTTGCAGTGCCTCGATCCGAATAAGATAAAATAATTATGGCCACGGAATCCACGGAAGAACACGAAAGAAAAAAGCATTGTAACTATTCAGCACACCACAAAGACACGGAGTACACAGGGAAGTTTCGTAAAAAAATCATGCGAAAACGATAAAAATAACAGGATACTGGTGCATTGATTCACGCTATTTTCCTAGAGTTATTTCAAGGTACACACTCTGTGTTCTCTGTGCCTCCGTGGTGAATAGTTACAAAGTATTTATAGTACTTTTCCGTGTTCTTCCGTGGATTCCGTGGCTATTAAATAAAAAAACGAACCCGGCTACTCGACCACCTGGTAAAAGGTCTCGCCCTCTTTCACCATCCCCAGGTCCTCGCGGGCATGTTCCTCGATGGCGTCAAGGCCCTGCTGCAGGTCCTTGACCTCGGCCTCCAGTGCCGCATTGCGTTCACGCAGTTCGATATTTTCCTGGCGCTGGAACTCGACTTCCTGGTGCAACTCCCAGACATCCTGCAGACTGCCCTCACCGAACCACAGTTTGTACTGCATATAGGCCAGCAACAGCAGCAGCAGTATAACCAGCTTTTTCATGCCGATAGGGTGTATCTGTATGCATTTGCAGGCTGCGACTGCCCCACTGGCACTCAGTTACCAGCCAGGTGCCTGAAGGCATTGCGGCCGGCATAAGTGGCGATACTGCCGAGGTCATCTTCGATGCGCATGAGCTGATTGTACTTGGCAACACGGTCGGAACGTGACAGCGAACCGGTCTTGATCTGGGTAGCGGTTGTGGCCACTGCGATATCCGCAATGGTGACATCCTCGGTTTCACCCGAGCGATGCGACACCACCGCGCTGTAACCGGCCTCGTCAGCCATACGGATGGCATCCAGGGTCTCCGTCAGGGTGCCGATCTGGTTGGGTTTGATAAGAATCGAGTTAGCGATGTTGTTATCAATGCCCTGTTTAAAGATCGTGGTATTGGTCACGAACAGATCATCGCCTACCAGCTGTACCTTGTCACCAAGACGCTCCGTCAACAGTTTCCAGCCGTCCCAGTCAGATTCGTCGAGGCCGTCTTCGATGGTAATGATCGGGTACTGATCGACCCAGCCGGCCAGGTACTCGGTAAATTCGGCCGCGCTGAACTGGCGACCCTCGGAGGCCAGCACGTATTGACCGTCACGGTAGAACTCGGAACTGGCGGCATCCAGCCCCAGGTAGATATCCTTGCCGGCGCTAAAACCTGCCTTCTCGATAGCCTCGAGGATCACCTCGATGGCGGCCTCGTTCGAAGGCAGATCCGGCGCAAAACCACCCTCGTCACCCACCGCGGTATTCAGTCCACGGCCCTTTAATACACTGGCCAGCGAATGAAATACCTCGGTACCGTAACGCACGGCTTCACGCAGGCTGTCTGCCCCGACCGGCAGAATCATGAACTCCTGCAGATCGACGCTGTTATCCGCATGTACACCACCATTGATGATGTTCATCATGGGTACCGGCATCTGGTAGCTGGAACCACTGCCCAGCAATTGATACAGACCTACGCCCAGCTCACGTGCCACCGCATGGGCATTGGCCAGCGATACCGCCAGCAGGGCATTGGCACCCAGACGGCCCTTGTTGTCGGTACCGTCAAGATCAATCATCAGTCGATCGATTTCAGCCTGCGCCACTGCATCCTTGCCCAGCACGGCGTCGCGGATGACCGTATTGATGTTATTAACCGCCCTGGAGACGCCCTTACCGCCAAAACGCTTGCTGTCACCGTCACGCAGTTCCACTGCCTCGCGCGATCCTGTTGAAGCACCGGATGGCACGGCTGCCCGGCCAACCGTACCCGAAGCCAGGGTGACTTCTGCTTCAACCGTTGGGTTACCACGCGAGTCAATAATTTCACGCCCTTTCACCTCAGAAATTTCTGACATTATTACTCCGTAATTCAGTTAGTTACTTTGTATTGTTTAAATATGTTGCGAGCTATTCCATGAGTTCATTTTCTGGCAGCGGCTGAGCCTTGATCAGCGCGTCAATGTGTTTCAGCGTCTTCAGCAGCGTTTCAATCTGCCCCAGCGGCCAGGCATTCGGTCCATCACTGAGCGCAACAGTCGGGTCCGGGTGTGTTTCCATAAAGACACCCGCGACGCCGGCTGCGACCGCGGCACGCGCCAGTACCGGGACAAACTCGCGCTGCCCGCCGGAACTGCTTCCCTGTCCGCCCGGCAGCTGCACCGAGTGCGTGGCATCGAACACAACCGGCACACCGGTGTTACGCATCACGGCCAGTGAACGCATATCCGAAACCAGATTGTTATAGCCGAAAGAAGCACCCCGTTCGCATACCATGATCTGCTCGTTGCCGGTAGCCAGTGCCTTGTCGGTGACATTTTTCATATCCCACGGGGACAGGAACTGGCCCTTCTTGATATTGACCGGTCTGCCCTGTCGCGCGACGTTCTGGATAAAATTCGTTTGCCGGCAGAGGAATGCCGGCGTTTGCAAGACATCGACCACTGCGGCCACTTCACTCAACGGGGTATCTTCATGCACGTCGGTCAGTACCGGCACCCCCAGTTGAGCCCTGACCTTCTCGAGGATGCGCAAACCCTCTTCAAGGCCCGGCCCGCGAAAACTTGTGTGCGACGAGCGATTGGCCTTGTCAAACGAGGACTTGTAGATAAACGGGATATCGAGGGCGCGGGTTATTTCCTGCAACTGCCCTGCCGTGTCGATGGCAAGCTGTTCACTCTCGATCACACAAGGACCGGCAATCAGAAACAGGGGGTGCTCGATGCCAGCCTGAAAATCGCATAACTTCATGGTGTGAGGATTCCTTTTATCAGGTGGTGTCAGACATCCGCCTGTGCAGCGACTGGCTGTTCCGCCAGTTGACCGCCCTGGTATGCCCTGGCGGCCTTGATAAAGCTGCTGAACAGGGGGTGGCCATCACGGGGCGTGGAGGTAAATTCAGGATGGAACTGGCAACCAAAGAACCAGGGATGACCACTGACTTCCACCACCTCCACCAGTTTGCCGTCAATAGAAATACCTGAGAGGATCAGGCCGTTTTCCTGCAAGCGCTCCCGATAGAGGTTATTGAATTCATAACGGTGACGGTGGCGCTCCTCGATGACATCCTTGCCATAGATCTGCTGCGCCAGACTGCCGGATGCCAGGCGGCATTGCTGCCCACCGAGACGCATGGTGCCGCCGAGGTCCGAATCCTCACTGCGCCGTTCGTGACCGCCATCCGCACGCTGCCATTCCTCGATCAGCCCGATAACAGGATGTTCGGTACCCTTGTTGAACTCCGTTGAGTGTGCGCCCTGCAAACCGGCAACATGACGTGCAAACTCGATCACGGCAACCTGCATTCCCAGGCAGATACCCAGGTAGGGAATATTGTTCTCACGAGCGTAACGCACCGCTGCAATCTTGCCTTCAATCCCACGCTCACCAAAACCACCCGGTACCAGGATAGCATCCGATCCCTGCAGCACACCGATACCATGCTGCTCGATCTTTTCTGAATCGACGTACTTGATATTGACGTTGGTCAGCGTGTGGATACCGGCATGTATCAATGCTTCCGAGAGTGACTTGTAGGACTCGGTCAGATCAACGTACTTGCCGACCATGGCAATCGTGACCTCGCCTTCGCGACGACCGGTATCACGCACCACCTGCTGCCATTCACTGAGGTCAGCCGGCCCGGCATCGATATGCATTTTTTCGACGACAATGTTGTCGAGTTGCTGTTCATGCAACAACAGCGGAATCTTGTAGATGCTGTCGACGTCAACGGCCGATATCACCGCACGTTCTTCAACGTTGGTAAACAGTGCGACCTTGCGGCGCTCCCCGGGTGGCAGTGGCCGGTCAGCCCGGCACAACAGAATATCGGGCTGAATACCGATGGAACGCAGTTCCTTTACCGAGTGTTGCGTGGGTTTGGTCTTGATCTCCCCGGAAGCCGCGATGTACGGCACCAGTGTCAGGTGCATGAACAGGGCACGCTCATGCCCCAGTTCCACGCCCATTTGGCGTATCGCCTCCAGAAACGGCAGTGACTCGATATCACCCACCGTGCCGCCGATCTCCACCATGGCGATATCCGCATCGTCGGCACCCTTGTAGATGCTGTGGATGATTTCATCAGTAATATGGGGTATGACCTGCACCGTGGCACCGAGGTAGTCTCCACGACGTTCCTTGCGGATAACATTCTCGTAAATCTGGCCGGTGGTGAAATTATTGTCCCTCGTCATGGTGGTCCGGACGAAGCGCTCGTAATGCCCCAGATCGAGGTCGGTTTCCGCGCCATCATTGGTGACGAAAACCTCTCCGTGCTGGAACGGGCTCATGGTACCGGGATCAACGTTGATATAGGGATCGAGCTTCAGCAGGGTCACCTTGAGGCCACGTGTTTCGAGCAAGGTGGCCAGCGAAGCGGAGGCAATACCCTTGCCCAAGGAAGACACAACACCACCGGTGATGAAGATAAATCGGGTCATTTGAGGCCTGGAAATCGGGTGCGACACAATTGCCGCAAGACGGGCTTGAACGTTACCAGATTGGCGCGACCACCTCAATGACCGATTGGACGCAGCCGCCCTGACACACTTCAGGCAGGCAAGCCGTTCCCGCCATCCCAGGTAATCAATACGCCGGGCTCTGCAGGTCCCGCCTGATACGGCTCACACACACACAGCCCCGGGACCATAGCCAGCTTTTCCCTGATGTAGATCAACGGTATCCGTTGCCGCTCCCAGGGAGGAAGACCCTGTTCCTGGAACAGTTTCTTCAGACTGTGGTGATGCTTGCGGCCGGCCGGAAGGCAGACTTCCCCCCCCCTGCGCCAGCTGACGCGAACGCCGTATGCGGCGGCATCGGCGGAACGCAGGCCTGCACCGATCACCGGCGTGGCGGTCAGCACCCCGCCGGATCCCGGCAAGTTCAAGGGTGCGGACAGTGACCAGTGCAGTATCTGCGTCGCATCCCGGCTGTCCGCTTGTTGCAAACAAAACATGTCATCGCGATAGCGACGCACCTCGAAACGGTCCCAGCGCACGGCGGGCCCGGCATCGGGACGGCTGTAGAGGACATCAGTAACAATTCGCCTCAATACCGCGCTTGATGGCATGCCACCACTACAGCGTTTCAGCCAGGCACGCAGCACATTGCTTTGCCGGTCACACGGCAAAGCCACAACACCGGCGACAGAAAGCGTGCCTGCATGCACACCGCTAACGCCCTGCAGGTCATTGTCAGCAAGCTGCCCGAGGAGTGCGCTTGCCTCGGCACAATGTGCTGCACTGCGCGACAAACTCGAGGATACCGCTGGCCAGCGCGTGCGCAGCAACGGCAATACATGAAGACGCAGGTAATTACGCGCATACGCACTGCTCACGTTGCTCGGGTCTTCTATCCAGCGCAGGGCATGTGCGCTTGCGTACTGATGCAGCGCCGCGCGCGTCATGTCCAGCAGCGGTCGCAGGTGCCAGCCGCCGCCCAGTCCGGTCAGCACCGGCATGGCAGCCAATCCGCTGACGCCACTGCCGCGCAGCAACTGCAGTAACAGGGTTTCTGCCTGGTCATCCTGGTGCTGGGCCGTGAGCAGGCAGTACTGTGCCGGCAACCACTCGGCCAGGGCCCGGTAACGCGCCTCACGCGCTGCGGCTTCGGGACTTTCACCACGCAGCGGTCGGCCATCAACGCGTAACAGGGTGTAGCTTACGTCGAGGTCGTTGCAGACGTGCTGACAATGCATGTCCCACTCATCGGCATCGGCATGCAGGCCATGATGCACATGCACGGCACCCACGTTGGCATCCAGCTGGTCACGCAAAGCACACAGCGCATGCAACAGCACCAGTGAATCCAGGCCGCCGCTGAAGGCGACCTGATAGCAGGGGGGACGCTGTACCGTCGTAGTTGCTGCAGGAGATGATCGGGTGAAAACTTCATCATTGTTCGGGTAACCGGTACCAGCCCCGAGCATCTGAATCAATTCAAGCGCGCGCCTGTTGAATACACAATAGCCTGGTAATACCCGTGCATGTTATTAGCTATCGCTCGGTAAACTTCCCGTAGGACATGAGACGTTTATAACGCGCCTCGACAAGTTCATCTGTTGCCTTGTTTTTCAGCGTGTCAAGTGTCTTGATCAGCGACTGCTTGATATTCTCGGCCATGGCATCGACATCACGGTGCGCACCACCCAGGGGTTCCGGTATGACCTGGTCAACCAGTCCCAGTTCATACAAACGCCCGGAGACAATACCGAGCGCCTCGGCCGCCTCTGATGCCTTATCAGCACTCTTCCAGAGTATCGAGGCACAGCCTTCAGGAGAGATCACCGAGTAGGTACTGTATTGCAACATCATCGTCTGGTCACCCACGCCAATCGCAAGCGCACCACCCGAGCCCCCTTCACCAATCACGGTACAGATAATCGGCACTTGCAGGCGTGACATCACCTGCAGGTTTCTGGCAATGGCTTCACTCTGACCGCGTTCTTCCGCGCCGATGCCGGGATAGGCACCGGGCGTATCGATGAAGGTCAACACCGGCAAATTGAAGCGCTCGGCCATCTTCATCAGACGCAGCGCCTTGCGATAGCCTTCAGGCCGCGGCATACCGAAATTACGTTGCAGTTTTTCCCTGGTATCGCGCCCCTTCTGCTGACCGATCACCATGACCGGCACGTTGTCCAGTCGGGCGACTCCCCCGACGATGGCGTGGTCATCAGCATAATGCCGGTCACCGTGCAGCTCCTCGAAGTCGGTGAAGATGCGGATAATGTAGTCCAGTGCATAAGGACGCTGCGGATGGCGCGCAAGCTGGGAAACCTGCCACGGCGTCAGGTTCGAGAAAATTGTTTCCGTCAGGGCACGACTTTTCTCTTTCAGCTTGGTGATTTCATCGTTGATGTTGATGTCGGCGTCATCGCCGATGTAGTGAAGCTCATCAATCTTCGCTTCCAGCTCGGCAATCGGCTGTTCAAATTCAAGAAAATTCAGGTTCATCAATTAATCCGCAAGACTGATTCTGGCGCTAAAGGTACCACAACTACCGGAACTCATACATACTCGACCGCAACACAGTCCTTGCCTGCCAGATCGCGCAAGCGGTGCAATAATTCATCGGTCGGGTGCACCGCCCATTCCTCACCCAGTGTCACACGCGCCTGCGCTTCACCCCCGGTGTAATCGATACACACCGGGCAATGCCCCTCACGAAACGGCTGCAGGATATCGGCCAGGCTACCCGACAAAACCATTGCCTGCCTGACTGGACTCAACACCTACCACCAGTCGCCGCGCAAACAAGGCACGCGCCTGGTTGATGTCATAGATACTCTGCGCGGTTACCTGGTAGCCACCGGTAAAATCATCCAGACCCAGCCCTCCCTGTACCACCAGCACCTTGTTCTTCGCCAGCATGGCCTGATACTTGTCATAGACATCGGGAAACACACGCACGTCGATGCGTGCGGTACGGTCATCCAGTGTCAGGAACGCGATCCGGCCACCACGCTGGGTCTTGATGACACGCATACTCATAACCAGTCCGGCGATAGTGACCGCACGTTCGTCGGAACCGCGCCGCCCCTTGTACTCTTTGCTGGCTGTGGCAGTGGCCGCTGCTGGTACAACACACATTGCCATTATCTCGGCAAGCTTGCCGCTGGTGATGTTGGCCAGTTCGCCCTCATAGCGGGTAATCGGATGACCGGTCAGGTACAGCCCCAGCGCATCCATCTCGCCCTGCAGTCGCTGCTCTTCCTCCCATTCAGCCAGCACCTGCCTGCTGACCTGCAGCGGTGCGACGGCCGTCTGTTCACCAAACAGATCGTTCTGGCCGGTATCGAGATTGCGACTGTGCTGCTCTGCCAGTTTCAATGCCTGGTCTAGGTTCGCCAGCTGGGTGGCACGGGTTTCACCCAGCGAGTCCAGTGCGCCTGCACGTATCAGGGCATCGAACACGCGCCGGTTCACCTTGCGCAGATCAACGCGCTGACACAGATCGAACAGATCGGCGAACACCCCGCCCCGGTTACGCTCTTCGAGCATGCCTTCAATGGCAGCCTGACCAACTCCCTTGATCGCACCCAGACCATAGACCACGGTTCGTCCTGACAATAGCGTGAAGGGATACAGAGACTGATTGACGTCCGGCGGCACGACCTGCAGCTTCATGTCACGACACTCGGCAATCAGGTGCACGATCTTGTCGGTGTTGTCCATGTCCGCAGATAGCACAGCGGCCATAAACGCTGCCGGATAATGCGCCTTCAACCAGGCTGTCTGGTAGGACACCAGCGCATAGGCAGCCGAATGGCTCTTGTTGAAGCCGTAGCCGGCAAATTTCTCCATCAGGTCGAAAATACCGGCTGGCGACCTTTTCATCGACGCCACGCTGTTCGGCACCCTCCAGAAAGATCGAGCGTTGCTTGGCCATCTCCTCGGGTTTCTTCTTACCCATCGCACGCCGCAACATATCAGCGCCGCCCAGCGTGTAGCCGGCCAGTACCTGGGCAATCTGCATCACCTGTTCCTGGTAAAGAATGATGCCGTAGGTGGGCTTCAGGATGGGTTCCAGTTCCGGGTGCGGGTAATCAATTTGGGCGCCGTGTTTACGCGCGATAAAGTCATCGACCATGCCGGACTGCAGTGGGCCCGGACGGAACAGCGCAACGAGCGCAACGATGTCCTCAAAGGTATCAGGCCGCAGACGGCGGATCAAGTCTTTCATGCCACTTGATTCCAGCTGAAACACCGCCGTGGTCGTCGCCCCTTCAACAACTCGAAGGTCTGGCTGTCGTCCAGCGGCATGGCTCGCGATTTCGACAGGCGCCTCGCCACTCCCGCGTACGCCGGCATTTATGGTCTTCAGCGCCCAGTCAATGATGGTCAGCGTACGCAGACCGAGAAAGTCGAACTTGACCAGGCCGACGGCTTCGACGTCATCCTTGTCGAACTGGCTGACGAGCGCACCGCCACCCTGCTCGCAGTACAGCGGCGTGAAATCGGTCAACTGCGAGGGTGCGATCACCACGCCGCCGGCATGTTTACCGGCATTCCGCGCCAGGCCCTCCAGTGAGCGGGCCAGATCAATCAGGGCGCGCACATCTTCATCGGCTTCATAAAGGCCGCTGAATGCCGGTTCCTGGTTCAGCGCCTTGTCCAGCGTGATACCGATCTCGAACGGGATCAGCTTGGCCATGCGGTCAACGAAACCGTAGGGATGCCCAAGTACACGCCCGACATCCCGGACCACGGCCTTGGCGGCCATGGAGCCGTAGGTAATGATCTGCGAAACCCGGTCGCGGCCATAGCGCTCGGCCACATACTCAATCACCCGGTCGCGACCTTCCATACAGAAGTCCACATCGAAGTCCGGCATCGATACGCGCTCGGGATTCAGAAAACGTTCGAACAGCAGGTCATACCGAATCGGATCAAGGTCGGTTATCGTCAGCGCATAGGCCACCAGTGAACCCGCACCGGAACCGCGACCCGGACCGACCGGAATACCGTTAGCCTTCGCCCAGCGAATAAAATCGGCAACGATCAGGAAATAGCCGGGAAAACCCATTTCCAGTATGACGTTGATCTCATGGTCGAGGCGTTGCGTGTATTTTTCACGTTGCTCCTCGAGAGCTGCCGTATTGGAAGCAAAGATTTGCTGAAAGCGCTGCTGCAGTCCTTCATGAGCCTGTTTCTTGAAATAGCCGGCCATGTCCATGCCTGCTGGCACCGGAAAATCGGGCAGATAATTGTTACCCAGTTCCAGTTCGATATTGCAGCGACGCGCGATCTCAACGCTGTTTTGCAGTGCCTCCGGGATATCATGAAACAGCGCCTGCATTTCTTCCGGGCTACGCAAATATTGCTGATTGGTGAATTCCTTCGAGCGGCGTGGATCATCCAGAGTACGGCCTTCGTTAATACAGACACGCGCTTCATGAGCATCAAAGTCGGAGGCATCAAGAAAGTGCACGTCATTGGTCGCAACCACCGGCACCTGTGCAGTGGCAGCAAGGTCAATAGCCTTGTGCAGGTAGTTCTCCTCACCCGGGCGACCGGTGCGCTGCAACTCAAGATAGAAGCTGTCGGGAAACAGGCGTTGCCAGCGTTGCAGCAATTTCATCGCCAGCTCGGTCTTGTTTGCCAGCAGCGCCTGGCCGACATCGCCGGCGGCACCACCGGATAGTGCTATCAATCCTGACGACTGTCCCTCCAGCCAGTCATGATCCAGTACCGGTATACCGCGATGCTGACCTTCCGTGTAGGTGCGCGAAACCAGGCGTGTCAGATTCAGATAGCCGGCACGCGATTTACACAGCAGTACCAGGCGGGTTGGCGACGAGCCGCTCCTGTTATCAGCCACCCAGAGATCGACGCCCACGATGGGCTTGACGCCCGCTGCCATGGCAGCACGATAAAACTTCACCATGGAAAACAGGTTGCACTGGTCGGTGACAGCCACGGCCGGCATGCCGGCTTCGGCGACACATTTGACTAGTGGTTTAACCCGCACAGTACCGTTCACCAGTGAATATTCGGTGTGGACATGCAGATGGACAAAGGCTGGTAGCATTGTAAAAAAGTTTCCGGGTTTAGCAGGCTGGATTCAAGCCACAGCCCATTCCTCATGAATATATTACAAACACTCGATATCTATCTGTTTATCAACCAATTAATAACATCATTCTGTGCTGCCCATGGCATCCTGATCTGCCGGCACAGCGGCAACATTCCGAAATCGCTGTTACCCGTGAATCCCGGGGCTGTCTGAGAATGAATACTGCCTGCACAGCCACCTAAATTACAGGGTCCGGGTGACGATATAACGACTATTCCCAAAACAAAATGCCAGGATAATACATGCGGCAGTTTTCCAGTCACCAGAATAGCTCCATATTTGACAAGGAAGAATTAAAGGGCTTTTCGCGTAGCATGGCCGAACTACAGTGGCTGTTACTGATTCTCGTCATCCTGTACTTCTTCATACCCACCCGTCCGATCACCAACAATGATGGCCTGATCGTTACCATGGTCAGCTACTCCGGCTTCGTCTTGCTGTTTCGCTACATGAATTTCCAGTCGCGCGAAACCCGTCTGAAACTGGCCATTGAAACCTGGGCGATGATTACCTTCATCAGTATCGTATTGTCGTTTACCGGGCTGGTTGAAAGTCCATTACTGAATCTCTACCTGCTGGTCATCATCGCCTGTGCCATTACCCTGGGGAAAGTCATGACGCTGCTGGAGGTCATGCTTATTGCCTGCTGCTATCTCTACATGGGTTACCAGTCCTATTCATCCGGACTGTTTGTTGCCGAAACATTTACCATGCTGATGGCCAAGTTCTCGCCTTTCCTGCTGGTAGCCTATGTCACCTCCATGCTGGCTTCAGATATTGTGCATGCAAAGCAACGCATCACCGTATTATCGAAAACGGATGACCTCACCGGTCTGCTCAATATGCGGGCCTTCAACTCCATCCTGGAAAGCGAAATTGCCCGTGTTATGCGCTACGCGCAACCCTTCACCGTCATCATGATTGATGTCGATGGCCTTAAATCCGTCAACGATCGGTATGGCCATACTGCCGGAAGCCGGCTGATAACAACCATTGCACAATCAATCAAAGACAGCGTCAGGAGCACCGATGTTCTGGCACGTTATGGTGGTGATGAGTTTGTGATATTGATGGCGCACAGCAGCACAGACAATGCACGCATGGCGGCCGAGCGTATCCGTACGGCCATCCACAACACCTCGTTTGATATAAAGGGCAATCGCATCTCGACCACCGTCAGTGTTGGTATTGCCAGCTTCCCGGAGAGTGTCGAGGAACCAGGGGACGTACTCGAGAAGGCGGATATCGCGCTCTACAAGAGCAAGCAAAGCGGCCGCGACCGGGTAACCTACTACGACAGCGAACTGGAAACAGTGCCTGTCTACGCCTGAATTTAGCTGCACTCTTGCAGTATCTTTCTGACCGGTGCATAGGAGCGCCGGTGCACGGGTGACGCACCCAGCTGTTGCAGCGCCTCGATATGCGCCTTGCTCGGGTAGCCTTTATGCTGTGCCAGCCCGTAGCCCGGATACATGACATCGAGCACCTGCATTTCCCGGTCACGCGTCACCTTGGCGATGATCGATGCGGCGCTGATTGCAGCAACCCGGCTGTCACCCCTGATGATGGCCCGCGCCGGACAGGAAAGTTGCGGACAGCGGTTACCGTCTATCAGGGCATGTTCAGCCGCAGGCTGCAAGCTGTTGACCGCGCGCTGCATCGCCAGCATGGTTGCCTGCAGGATGTTGATAGTGTCGATTTCTTCAACCGAGGCAGACGCCACGGACCACGCCAGGGCCTTCTGCTGTATTTCATCAAACAGCCGGTCACGACGCGCCGCAGACAGGCGCTTCGAATCATCCAGGCCGGCAATCGGGTTATTCACATCCAGGATGACGGCACCTGCCACAACCGGTCCGGCCAGCGGCCCCCTGCCCGCCTCGTCAACACCGGCCACGCGTCCCGCCGGAATCGGCAGCTCATCATCCATGCGTGCCTGCCGCTCTTTCATAGCCGTACGCCTGCCAGTTGCAGCACCGTATCGGCGGCAACCCGGTTCGCATCGCGTCTCAGCTCAGAGTGTATCCTGGAAAAGATCACCGCCAGTTGCTGTGCACGTTGCGGGTCCTCGATCAATGCCAGTGCCTCGCTGCCGAGCGCTTGCGGCGTAACTTCATCCTGAATCAGTTCCTTCACCAGTGGCCGGTCGGCCAGCAGGTTGGGCAGTGAATAATAGCGGGATCTCACCAGCAGCCTGGCGATCCGGTACGTCACGGGAGACAGCCGGTAAGCCACTACCATCGGGCGTTTCAGCAGCATGCACTCGAGCGTTGCGGTACCCGATGCGAGCATCACGGCATTTGCTGCGGCCATGGCTTCAAGCCCCTGCCCGCTGAGCAACGTAACAGGCAGGCGCATGGGGATCTTCGACAGCACTTCGTCAAAGGCCTGTCGACACTCATAATTGGCCAGCGGCACCACAAAATGCAGATCGTCCCGGCGCTGGTAACACCAGGCGGCGGCATTCAGAAGATCGGCTGCCATGCGTTTTATTTCTCCGACACGGCTGCCGGGCAGCAATGCAATAACCGGCCCGTTATGCTCCAGTGCTATTTCCCGCCGTGCCTGCGCCTGATCCACATCATCCGCAATCAGGTCTGCCATTGGATGTCCGACACAGCGTGCCGACACCTGCTGCTGTGCGTAGAAACGCTGCTCGAACGGAAACAGCGTCAGCATGCAATCAACACTTGCGGCAATCTTGCGCATCCGGTATTTTCGCCAGGCCCATACGGATGGACTGACATAATGCAGGGTCGTGATACCCGCGCGCTTTAAAGCATATTCAAGTCCGAGATTAAAGTCCGGCGCGTCGACACCAATGAAAATATCGGGGGGATTGTCCAGAAAATGGCGCCGCAGTTGCCGTCGCATGGACAACAAGCGCGGCAGGTGTTTCACCACCTCGACCAGTCCCATGACCGCCAGTTCCTGCATCGGAAACAGGGGGCGACAACCTGCTTCTTTCATCCGGGGTCCGGCGACACCTTCAAATACGGTGTCAGGCAACTGGTCACGAATGGCGTTAATCAGACCGGCCGCAAGATTATCGCCGGATGCCTCACCAGCAACAATTCCGACACGCAGCGGGTGTGATCGCACGGACATTCCTGAAAAACTGCCGCGCCCTGACTAGCGGACGATGCCGCGCGAGCGAGTCTCTAGAAATGAAACCAGCATCTCTAGTTCGGCACATTCATCCACTCTGCCTTTCAGTTCCGCTATCGCATCCTGCAGGGAACGGTTCTCACGATAGAGCGTCTTGTAGGCCTGCTTCAGCGTCTTGCGCACCGCTTCCGGAAAACCGCGACGGCGCAGGCCCTCCATATTGAGTCCATGCGGCCGTGCCGGGCTTCCGCCAACCGTCACGTAGGGCGGGACATCCATGCTGATACCCGAACCGTAGGCCGTCAGTGAATGCGGCCCCAGTGAACAGAACTGGTAAACCAGGGTGAAGCCACCGAGAATGACATAATCACCCACAGTGACATGCCCTGCGAGCGATGCATTGTTGGCGAAGATTGTCTGGTTGCCGATCTGGCAATCATGGGCAATGTGCACATAGGCCATGATCCAGTTGTCGTCACCCAGCCGCGTCACACCTTCATCCTGTACAGTGCCGCGGTTGATGGTGACAAATTCACGAATGGTGTTGCGGTCCCCGATTTCCAGAAGCGTCGGCTCACCATTGTATTTCTTGTCCTGGGGATCTTCACCAATGGACGCAAACTGGTAAATCGTGTTGTCGCGGCCGATGCGGGTATGCCCCTTGATGACCACATGTGGACCGATGCGCGACCCGGCATCGATAGCAACGTTTGCACCGATCACGGAATAGGGTCCGATACTGACGTCCCCGGCAATTTCTGCATCCGGGTCGATGACCGCGGTTGAATCTATCAAGTGTTCATATCCTGTTCGGTGCACATAATCTCGGCCGTTGCCACCACCTTGTCATCGACACTGGCATCGCAGGCGAACACCCAGATGCCGCGCTTGGCGCGCAACAGTTGTGCACGGAGAATAAGCTGGTCACCCGGCTCAACCGGTTTCTTGAAGCGCGCCTTGTCGATGCCAACCAGGAAATACAGACTCTCGCGCTTAGCACCCCGCTCCACTGTCCGGAACGCCAGCAGGCCGGTGGCCTGGGCCATCGCCTCAAGTATCAAGACCCCCGGCATGACCGGGCGTTGCGGAAAATGTCCAACAAAGAACGGTTCGTTATAGGTCACATTCTTGTAGCCTACCAGTGATTCACCCGCTTTGAATTCTGTAACCCTGTCGATCAGTAAAAAAGGATAACGATGTGGCAGGTGCTGCATTATCTGTTGGATATTCATATGCGCTCGTGTTGCTCGTGATTGTCGCTGCCGGGCGGTATGCACCGGGCGAAAGGTTACTTGTTATTTTCCTGCTGTTTTTCAGTCCTGTAATGTCTTTCCATGGTGTGAATCTTGCGTGCAAGCCTGTCCAGCTGCCTGAAGCGCGCATAGTTCCGGTTCCAGGCAACATTCTCCTGTGCCGGAACACCAGAAGAGTAAACGCCCGGTTTGGTAATCGATTTCGTCACCATTGTCATACCGGTGATGATGACATGATCGGTAATCTCAAGATGCCCGACAATGCCTGCACCGCCACCGATCATGCAGTGTTTTCCTATTCTGGCACTGCCGGAGATGCCAACACACCCGGCAATGGCCGTGTGTGCACCAATGTGAACATTATGCGCGACCTGTATCTGGTTATCGAGCCTGACGCCATCCTCTAGAACGGTATCATCCAGTGTTCCGCGATCAATGGTCGTATTTGCACCGACATCGACGTCATTCCCCATCCTGACACTGCCGAGTTGCGGAACATTCAGCCACTGACCTGCTTCATTTGCCAACCCGAAGCCATCACTGCCAATAACGGCACCGGCTGCAATCCTGGCGCGTTCACCGATAGTGACCGAGTGACATATCACCACATTGGCAGAAAGGCTGCTGTCAGCACCGATGACGCTGTCAGCACCGATAAAACAACCAGCCGCCAGTTGCACACCTGCATGAATCACCGCCCCCTGTTCAACTACACAGTTTGGACCCACCCAGGCACTCGCGGCAACGCTGCAGTCTGCATCAAGGCAGGCGCTGGGGTGAATTCCCTGCCTTGGGGGCGGAGGCGGCGAAACCAGCGCCGCAACACGCGCGTAACTCGAATAGGGGTTGGAGGAAACGATGGCAGCCGCAGGATAGGCGGCCGCATCTTCGGGCGACATAATCACTGCCGATGCACGGGTGCCTTGCAGATACTTCCGGTATCCCGTATTCGACAGGAAGCTGATGTCACCCTCACCCGCATGCTGCAAGGTAGCAACGCCGGTAATCCTGCAGTCCGGGTCCGCATTCTGCAGCTCCCCGCCGGCTGCCTTTGCCAGCTTTCCCAGTGTCTGCACCATCCGGATATTGCCTTGTCAGCTGGCCGTCAAGGCAAGGAGTCTACTTGCCCTTAAGCTTTTTCAGCACGCTGTCTGTGACATCCACCTTGTCACTGGAATAAACAACACCTTGGGTAAGAATAAGATCGAATTTCTGTTCCTTGCCCAGGGTAACAACGGCCTCGTACATATCCTTTTGCAACTTAGCGAGTACCTCGTTACGGCGTATATTCAGATCATCACGAAACTCATCCTGCGAACGTTTCAGATCACGGCGCTTTGCGAGGATATCGCGTTCGATCTTGCTGCGCTCTGATTCACTCATTACCGCACCATCGCGTTCCAGCTTGTCTTCCTTGGTCTTGATCTCGCGTTGCAATGCAACCAGTTCCTTTTCCCTGGGTGTAAATTCCGACTCTATCTTGCTCTGGGCTGATTTCGCCTGCGGGGCAGCCTCCATCAGCTTGACGGTATCCACGAAACCGATCTTCATCTCCGCCAGCGATGTTCCCGAGAAAACCGACAACACTGCCAGCAACGCAATACAATGGATCGTCGAGCTAGTTTTTTTCATGGTTAGTTCTCCACAACGTTATTACAACAATCAGAAAAATGTTCCTACGGTAAACTGGAAGTTCTGCACATCATCGTCCTTGTCTGCATTCAGCGGATAGCCCAGACTGACCGATATGGGACCCAGCGGCGACAACCACAAGCCTGCAAGGCCGACGCTGTACTTCAGGCCACTGGCCTCAAAGGTGTTATAGTCGCCGAACACGTTACCCGCGTCAAAGAAAGCGCTCAGGCGGATACCGTCACTGGACTCCACAAAAGGCACTGGAAAACTCACTTCAGCGTTGAATACCGTCAGCACGGAGCCGCCGATGGGGTCACCGCTGGAATCCCTGGGACCCAGGGTATTATCCTCGAAACCACGCACGGAACGCACGCCGCCGGCAAAGTAGTTCTCGAAAAACGGCAAATTGTCGAAGTCACCAAAGCCGTCACCATAGCCAAGATTGGCTTTGAGCCCCAGCGTCAGGTCGCGGGTTAGCGGAAAAAATCGCTGCTGTACATAGTTCAACTTGTAGTACTGCAATCCGGAACCGGGCGTGGTTGTTTCAAAGGAGAAAGTCTGCAAGCCGCCAGTATCGGTAAACAGGATTTTGTTGCGCGAGTCATGGCTCCAGCTGCCGATCAATACCATGTCATCAAAGCTGTCGCCGTGCTTGTCAATGAAGTCGGTGACCTCCAGTGGTGAGGTAGACGTTTCTTTCAGGTCCAGTCCCTGGTAGCCGACGCTGAAACGCACGGTGTCGTACTCATTGATCGGGATCCCGAAATTGATATCAGCACCACGGTTATCCGTCGTGTAATCGGACAGGTTGGCCTCTGCTGCATCCGTCTTTCGGTAGAAGGCACCGAAACCGCGACTGACGCCATCAATCGTCCAGTACGGATTTACATAGGCAAAACGGTAGAGGGTGTTGATCTTGCTGTTGTCAAAGGCAAAACTTACCCGCTTGCCGGACCCCAGGAAATTCTCCTGGCTGACACTGGCATTGAACAGTATCCCTGATGTCTGCGAATACCCCATACCGGCCGTTATACTGCCGGAGGAACGCTCCGTGACCGAATAGTTAACGTCCAGTTGGTCGGTAGTACCGGGGACCGGTGGTGTTTCCACATTGACGTTTTCAAAATATCCAAGCCGATCGAGGCGGGTACGGGAACGCTCAACCTGTTCTGCCGAATACCAGCCCCCCTCCAGTTGCCGCATTTCGCGGCGCAGCACCTCGTCACGGGTGCCGATATTTCCTGCCAGGTTGATACGGCGCACATACACACGATCACCCGGATCAACGAAGAAGCCCAGTTCGACCTCGTTATTCTCATCATCCAGTTCCGGCGAGGTATTGACATTGGCAAAGGCATAGCCCTGGTTACCCAGTAACGAACTGATTTCATCGACCGCTTCGGTGACCTTTTTGCGCGAGAATACATCGTCAGGATTGATCCTGATCAACGGGAACAACTCTTCTGCAGGCACCACCAGGTCACCGGAGAGTGTAACCTTGCTGATGGTGTACTGCTCACCTTCCGTCAGGTTGATGGTGATGTAAATATCCTGCTTGTCCGGGGTAATCGAGACCTGTGTTGAATTTATATGGAACTTCAGGTAACCACGATCAAGATAATAGGTGCGCAGAATTTCCAGATCTGCCGACAACCCCTGCTTGGAGTACTGGTCACTCTTGGTAAAGGTAGAAAAGATGGTCGGTGTCGTCAGGGAAAATTCCTTCAGCAGTTCCTTGTCGCTGAAGGTATGGTTGCCAATCAGGCTGATCTGCTTGATGCGCGCGACGCGACCTTCGGAAATATCAATCAGGATGCCGACGCGGTTTCGATCCAGCGGCGTCACCGTGGTGTTGATCTTGACCGCGTACTTGCCCCGGCTGAAATACTGCCGACTGAGTTCCTGTTCAACCTTTTCAAGCAATGAACGGTCAAAGACCCGTCCTTCCGCCAGACCGATCTGCTTCAGGCCTTCCAGCAACTCCTCGGTATCAAGATCCTTGTTGCCTTCAATCTCGATACTGCTGATTGCCGCACGCTCCTCGACGTAGACCACCAGCACATCACCGTCCCGCTCCAGGTGAACGTCGTTGAAAAAACCGGTCTTGAAGAGCGCCTTGACTGCCGCAATGCTCTCGTTGGTATCGATGGTTTGACCGATCTTGACCGGTAGATAGTTGAATACCGTGCCTGCCGATATGCGTTGCAGTCCCTCGACACGGATATCCTGCACCGTGAACGATTCAAATGCATGTGCCGTGGCACTGAGACAGCACGCCAGTAACAGCACCTGGCAGTGACGGACGAATTGTTTCACAGGCAAGATCATTGGCAGCTTCATTCAAACAAACGGATGAGATCGTTGTAAAACGCGAGCGACATCAACGCCAGCAGCAGGGTAATACCAATCTTTTGGCCAACAAGCTGTGCTGTCTCGGACATCGGACTTCCCTTTATCATTTCCAGCAGATAAAACAGCAAATGCCCACCATCCAGTATCGGGACCGGCAACAGGTTCAATACCCCGAGACTGACACTGACGATGCCCAGAAAGCCAAGAAATGTTGCCAGTCCAATCGCCGCGGATTGACCGGCATACCTGGCAATACTGATAGGACCACTGAGGTTTTCTACCGAGGCCCTGCCACTCACCATTTTCCACAAAGTGCGCAGCGTCAGCGTCGTCACTTCCCAGGTTTTGTAGAGCGCTTCCGGAACAGCCTCCAGCAAGCCATAACGCACAACGACGCGCATTGTAGCATGCTGCTCTTCACCCGGAAGCTGTACGTAGGCACCGATTCGTCCAATGAACTTGCCGTCTTCCGACTCGCGATCCGGTGTGACCGTCAATTCCACAAGTTGGCCATTGCGCATCACCTGTATAACAATAGGCTTGCCCGGGCGCTCACGAACATACTCAACCCACTGCCCCCAGTTACTGATAGGCGAATCGTCGGCATAAACCACTTCGTCACCG
Source organism: uncultured Gammaproteobacteria bacterium (assembly GCA_963753755.1). Lineage (GTDB taxonomy): Bacteria > Pseudomonadota > Gammaproteobacteria > UBA9214 > UBA9214 > UBA9214. Next base: position 160,530 of record CAVWDM010000003.1, on the reverse strand, counting down.
GGCAGCATACCGGCACGTTCGCCGGCCCCATCGGCAACCAGGCGTTCGATCACCGCCGGCGGCCGCCAGGTACCGAGACCAAAATTATCGAGCACTCCGCCCTTTTTCAGTAACGCATCGGGCGCTTCAAAATATGCCTGCAGGTGACGTTCATTACCCGCAGAATCCAGCACCCTGAGGTTGATGATTTCCTTGCCATCGAGATTGGCGTTGAGTAACGCCATGATGGTTGCTTCCCAGGTCGGTGTTGGCTGGTTATCCACGGAGCGGATTTCGTCACCGGTGCGGATACCGGCAGCCGCCGCATAGGACGCAGGCATGACTTCGCCGACAACCGGTTTCAATCCTGTTACACCGGAAACAAACATGACCCAGTAGGCAAGGATTGCGAACAGGAAATTGGCGGCCGGGCCGGCAACCACGACAGCGATTCGGGTCGAGACCGGCTGACGGTTAAATGCGCGCTCCAGTTCCTCTGCAGCAACCTCGCCTTCGCGCTCATCCAGCATCTTCACATATCCGCCCAGGGGGATAGCGGCGACCACCAGTTCCGTCGCATCTGCGCCAAAGCGGCGCATCCATAACGGTTTTCCAAAGCCGATTGAAAAGCGCAGCACCTTGACTCCAAGACGGCGTGCAACCCAGAAATGGCCATACTCGTGCACCGTCACCAGCAGGCCGATGGCGACAATAAACGAGACCAGGGAGAAGAAAAAACTGTCCATTATGCCATCACCGCGCGCCCCGATCCGATACATTCACAGGCCGCGGCGCGCGCTGCGGCATCGTCGGCAAGGATGGTTTCCAGTGAATCCACAGCATGCACCGTACACTGCTCCAGTGTCTCGCTGATCACTGTGTGTATCGCGGTAAAGGCGATGCGCTGTTGCAGAAATGCCTGCACGGCGACTTCATTGGCAGCATTCAATATGGCCGGGGCCGTGCCGCCGGTTTGCCAGGCGGCTGTCGCCAGCGCCAGACAGGGATAGCGTTCGCTGTCCGGTGCCTCGAATTGCAGCTTGCCCACTGCCAGCAGATCCAGTTGCCCGACACCGGAGGCAATACGCTGCGGCCATCCCAGTGCATGGCTGATCGGGATGCGCATATCCGGATTACCCATCTGTGCCAGCATCGATCCGTCTTCATATTCCACCAGCGAATGAATAATCGACTGCGGATGCAGCAACACCTCAATCTGCGTCATGGGCAACGCGAATAACCAGCCCGCCTCGATCACCTCAAGGCCCTTGTTCATCATGGTGGCCGAGTCCACGGAGATTTTTCGGCCCATGACCCAGTTGGGATGCGCGCAGGCCTGTTCAGGGGTAACGCCGGCGAGCTTGCCCAGCGGCAGGGTACGGAATGGACCACCCGAAGCCGTCAGTATAATTCTGCGTACGCCCCGGGGCGGCGCGCCCGGACTATAGTCATCCGGCAGACATTGCAGGATGGCGTTGTGCTCACTATCGACGGGTAACAGGGTGGCACCGTGTTCCTGCACTGCCTGCATAAACAGACTGCCGGACATCACCAGCGCTTCCTTGTTGGCCAGCAATACACGCTTGCCGGCACGTGCGGCTGCCAGCGACGGCAGCAAACCGGCCGCACCGACGATGCCCGCCATCACGCAATCGACGCTGTCCATGCCGGCAACCTCGACCAGCCCGGCGGACCCGGACAGTACCTGCACATCCGGTGCAGATGTTGATAGTACCTGTTGCAGGCGTGTTGCCGCATCTGCGTCGGCCATGACTGCGTATTGCGGCCTGAAACGAACGCATTGCTGCGCCAGTTTCTCCACACGGGAATTTGCCGTGAGGGCAATGACACGGAAGTGCTGCGGATGACGTGCAATGACATCGAGAGTGTTGTCACCAATTGAGCCGGTCGATCCCAGCAGCGTGACTCCCGCAGTACCAAGCCCACTCATGGTCTGCACCATTGCCGGGTAACCTTGCGCAGCATCACAAGGCCAGCCACAGAAAACCAATCAGGAACATCGGTGCTGCTGCCACCAGGCTGTCGATGCGATCAAAAATTCCACCATGCCCGGGAATGATGTGGCCACTGTCCTTGATGCCACTCTGTCGTTTCATGAGACTTTCAAGCAGGTCACCGGCCACTGAGAACATCACCGTCACTGCCGCAACCATCATGAACGCCAGCGTCCAGCCCAGCGAGTTGCTGAAAAACCACCCGGCGATGGCAGCAAACAACAGGCTTGAGAACAAGCCGCCATAGACACCCTCCCAGGTTTTACCGGGACTGACCGCAGGGGCCAGTTTCCTGTGACCCCATTGACGACCGGCAAAATATGCCCCGATGTCAGCCAGCCATACCAGCATCAGCAGCAGCAGCGTTAACGTCGGTCCACGCTCAGTGTCTGCATGCAAGCTGCTCAACGCCGCCCATGCCGGGAGAATCACCACTGCACCGGCCAGCATCTTGAGGCTGCTGTTCAGCAACGATGCTTGCGCCAGTAACCCGGGTCGGGACAACCACAGCAAGGCACACAGCCACCAGAAAAACGCCAGCAACAACAGGGGTTTGATCAATAGCTCCAGACCTGACCACCACAGTAACCACATCAGCACAGCGAGCACAACCGTGTATACAATGCGTGCAACGGTTGTTCTCAACGGTATCAGATGGCTCCATTCCCAGGCACCGGCCAGCAGGATAGCTCCCAGGACCGCCGAGAACACGGGATTGTCCAGATAGAGCACACCATAGATAACCAGTGGCGCCATAATCAGCGCGGAGATAACACGCAGCTTAAGCACCTTTTTGCTGCTCCACCTGTTCGCCGGTGCGACCGAAGCGGCGTTGCCGGTTCGCATACCATAACAGCGCCGCGTCCAGTTCTTTTTCATTAAAGGCCGGCCACAGCACATCGGTAAAATAGAGTTCGGTATATGCCAGCTGCCAGAGCAGGAAATTACTGATGCGGCGTTCACCGCCGGTGCGTATAAACAGGTCGGGTGGCGGCAATTCCGGCAAGGCCACCTCGGCGGCAATGACATCAGGACTGATATCCTCGGGAGAGAGTTCGCCTGCCTGTACGCGTGAGGCAATCGTCCTGACGGCCTGGCTGATGTCCCACTGCCCACCGTAGTTGGCCGCGATCACCAGCTGCAGCCGTGAATTACCACGGGTTTCACGTTCCGCCTCTGCGATCAGGTAGCGCAGTTTCTCTGAAAAGGCATTGCGGTCACCAATGAAACGCACCCGTACGCCGTTCCTGTTGAGCGACGTCACTTCCTTTTTGAGTGTCTGCACGAACAGGTCCATGATCAGGCCGACCTCCTCACTGGGACGACGCCAGTTTTCACTGCTGAACGCAAACAGTGTCAGCACCTCGATATGCCGCTCGATGCAGGCCTCAACCGCGCGGCGTACCGATTTGACCCCTTCACGATGCCCCACATAACGCGGCAGCAGGCGCGCCCGCGCCCAGCGACCATTACCATCCATAATGATGGCGATATGCCGCGGCAAACTGTCTGTCACACTGTCAGGTGCCATCGATACAAACCTGGCGTCAGAAGCCTGTTGAACTCAGGATTAATGTACTCGGCAACTGCTCCCTGCGTTGCCCTACCGCCTGCATCCCTGCAGTCGTGCGCTGATGGAAAATCGGCCCAAATACCCCCGATTCCTGGTTGCGTAAGCCCACTATGCGCCTCAAAGTCGTGACCATTTGTTCTCGCTCTCCCATCATGCTCGCTACGATTACCTGAGTCCGACAGGCTGCTAGATTTCCATCAGTTCTGATTCTTTGGCTTCGAGCACTTTGTCAACGCCGGCAACATGTGCGTCCGTCAGCTTCTGAATCGCCTCCTGTGCCTTGCGTTCATCGTCTTCGGATATTTCCTTTTCCTTCAGCAGGTCCTTGAAATCACTGTTCGCATCACGCCTGATATTACGTATCGCCACCTTGGCAGCCTCGCCGTCAGAACGCACGACCTTCACCAGCTCACGGCGGGTCTCTTCGGTCAGCGGCGGCATCGGGATGCGGATGACCGTTCCGGCCGTGGCAGGATTCAGACCCAGATCCGATTTCAGAATGGCCTTTTCGATGGGCTTGACCATCGTTTTTTCCCACGGGGTGACTGTCAGGGTTCGCGAATCCTCAACACCGATGTTGGCAACCTGCGAGATGGGGACATTTGATCCGTAGTAATCGACCATCAGGTGATCCAGCAAACTCGGGTGCGCACGGCCGGTACGCACTTTTGTGAGTGTCTGCTTGAATGAGTCGATGCTCTTGTCCATGCGCACACCCGCATCCTGCAATATTTCCTCTATCATCAATCAGTTCTCCTGCAGGACCAGTGTCCCAACATCCTGCCCAGCAACGATCCGGCCCAGGTGGCCGGCTTCAAAAACGTTAAACACACGCACGGGCATAGCATGTTCGCTGCACAGCACCAGCGCTGTCGCGTCCATAACACCGAGTTTCTGCGCCAGCGCCTCATCGTAGCTGATACGCTGGTACAGTGTCGCATCGGGGTGTGTGACCGGATCAGCGCTGTACACACCATCAACCTTGGTCGCCTTCAGCATGATATCGGCACCGATTTCAATCGCACGCAAACTGGCAGCAGAGTCCGTGGTAAAAAATGGATTACCGGTTCCCGCCGCAAAGATGACGACGCGTCCTTGTTCCAGATGCCGAATCGCCCCGCGAGTCGTATAGGACTCACACACCTGGTCCATGCCCAGGGCCGACATCACGCGGCAGGGTGTACCCGCCTGTTCAAGCGCATCCTGCATGGCCAGGGCATTGATAACCGTCGCGAGCATACCCATGTGATCGCCGCTAACCCGGTTCATGCCCTGCGAGGCCATGCCGGCACCACGGAGAATATTACCACCACCGATGACCAGTCCCAGCTGCAGACCCTGGCTGACCACCGTATGTATTTCCTGTGCCAGCCGCTGAAGCACCTGCGGGTCTATTCCATGACTGCCCCCGCCCATCAGGGCCTCGCCGCTCAGCTTCAGCAACAACCGTGTATACGACATCAATATTCCTTTTTATTCAGTTAATTACAGGCTTTACAGAGAAAAATCGCCCGCTGTGCATTGTCTTACTTTTTACGCTGGATTGCCATAAAAAACGGGGTCGATAATCGACCCCGTTCTGTAAAAAAGCGTGCGGTGCATAGCCAATATCTGCGCTTGAATCAGTGCGATCAACCACCCTTGACCTGGGCCATTACCTCGTCCGCAAAGTTCTCGCTTTTCTTCTCGATCCCCTCGCCAAGCTCAACACGCTCGAAGCGTATGACCCTCGCACCGGCCTGCTGCAGGAGCTTGCCGACAGTCTGGTCCGGGTCCTTGACGAATGACTGACCCAGCAGGGTAATCTCACTCAGATACTTGCGGATTCTGCCACTGATCATTTTTTCAATAATGTCATCCGGCTTGCCGCTTTCGCGCGCCTGGGCTGTAAAGATGTCACGTTCTGCGGCAATCATTTCCCCGGGTACCTGCTCCTCGGACACACACACCGGTCGTGGATCATGTGCGGCGATATGCATTGCCAGGTCCCGGCCCAGTGATTCATCGGCACCGGCGATCTCCACCAGTACACCGATGCGTACACCGTGACGGTAGCTGGCGATGGGCGTGTCGCTTTCAATGCGGGTAAAACGGCGCACGGTAATATTCTCACCAATGGTGGCAATCAGGGCCTTGCGGGCATCCTCTATGGTAGTGGCATCACCCTCCTTGAGAGGCATGGCCATGAGTGCATCCAGGTCTGCGGGATTATCCTGCAGCACACGTATCGCAATGGCCTCGGCAAATCCCTGGAAATCGTCCTTCTTGGCCACGAAATCGGTTTCGCAATTGACCTCGACGATGGCCGCCGTCTTGTTGTCATCGCTCATCTCGATAACAATGAGCCCCTCGGCAGCAACACGACCCGCCTTCTTGTCAGCCTTGGCAAGTCCTGTCGTGCGCAGTGCATTGATTGCTGCATCCATGTCACCATCGGCCTCGACCAATGCCTTCTTGCATTCCATCATGCCGGAACCGGTACGTTCGCGCAGTTCTTTTACCTGCGCAGCTGTAATAGCCATAACTATATCCTCGTGAGTTTTTTTCGCCTGCAGTAATTGCTGTCAGGATAGTGCTGCAACAGGCAGGACACTATTCCTTGCCTGACTCTTCATCCGTTGTCACATCGGTAGACTCTGCCGCGGCGGCCTCGGCCACCACTTCTTCAGCAGCGCCCTCTTCAGTGGTTGATTCCTGGGCAGGCGTTTTCTTCTTTACCGTCACCTTGCCTGCGGCTTTTTTCTTCGCTGGCGCCTTTTTCCTGGCCGGCCGGGTAGCGCCGGTTTCGTCAAGCTCGATGAATTCATCAGAGGAATCGGCAACGGCATGTGCGACACTCAGCCTGCCGGTATCAATGGCATTGGCAGCGGCCTCAACATACAGCTTGATCGCACGAATCGCATCGTCATTGCCGGGAATCACGTAATCAACACCCTCAATTGGATTATTGGTGTCGACGATACCGACTACCGATATACCCAGTTTCCTGGCCTCACTGATCGCAATCTTTTCGTGGCCGACATCAACGACAAACATGGCATCCGGAATACCGCGCATGTTCTTGATCCCGCCAAGACTGCGTTCCAGCTTCTCCATCTCGCGCCGCAGCATGAGCGCTTCTTTCTTGCTGATTTTTTCAAATGATCCGTCCTCGGACATGGTCTCCAAGTCTTTCAGACGTTTGATTGATGCACGTACGGTCTTGTAGTTGGTTAGCATACCGCCAAGCCAGCGGTGATTCACATAAGGCATGCCACAGCGCGCGGCATTTTCCTTGATGATCTGCTGTGCGGACCGTTTGGTACCGACAAACAACACGGTACGGCCATTAGCCACCAGGCTGCCGAGATAATTCATGGCCTCGGTGAAGAGCGGCATCGTCTTCTCAAGGTTGATTATGTGGATCTTGCCACGCTCACCGAAGATATAAGGGGCCATCTTCGGGTTCCAGTAACGCGTCTGGTGGCCAAAGTGCACGCCAGCTTCCAGCATCTGACGCATAGTGACGTCTGTCATCGTGTATTACTCCAAATTGTCAGGGTTAGGCTTCCATGTACTCCAGAACAACAACCCGGTTGTCTGCGCGGTAATATGCTGCAGCCCACCAGGCACCCTGCTGCCTGTGCCGGTACATGTGTGAATTTTGCCAAGCGCAATCAGTGAACCGCACTTAACAAGCCCGCCTTTATACCATACACTCCCTGCTCCGACAATCTGGCGGGTATCACCAGAGCGTGAGCCACCAGGCAGCTCATTGTGAATCAGGACCTTAGATGGCAGTCACCATAAAAACACCCGACGAAATCGATAAAATGCGCATTGCCGGGCAGCTTGCAGGCGAAGTTCTGCAAATGATCCGGCCGCATGTCGTTGCCGGCATCAGCACCAATGAACTGGACCGCATCTGTCACGATTACATCGTCAACGTGCAACAGGCGATACCGGCACCATTGAACTACCGCGGCTTTCCGAAATCGATCTGTACCTCGGTCAACCATGTGATCTGCCATGGCATTCCGGGAGACAAGGTGCTGAAAAAAGGCGATCTCGTGAATATCGACATCACCGTCATCAAGGACGGCTTCCATGGTGATACCAGCAAGATGTTCTTTGTCGGCGAGGCCAGCGTGGCCGGCGCACGACTGGCACGCATCAGCCACGAATGCATGAAGATCGGCATTGACCTGGTCAGACCCGGCACCCGACTCGGTGATATCGGTCACGCCATCCAGCAACATGCCGAGTCCCGGCATTGTTCCATCGTGCGCGAGTACTGCGGTCATGGCATCGGCCGCGAATTTCATGAAGATCCGCAGGTACTGCACTACGGCAAGGCAGGTTCCGGTATGGCACTGGAAGCCGGCATGACCTTCACCATCGAGCCCATGGTCAACGCAGGCAAGCGTTACACCAAACTGCTCCCGGACGGCTGGACCGTTGTCACCAAGGACCACAGCCTGTCGGCACAATGGGAACACACGATTCTGGTCACGGACAACGGCCACGAGGTACTGACGTGCCTGCCCGGCGATGACATCTAGCAAGCCCTCCTCCGGTGCACCTGTGATCACCGACGTGGTCACCGTGGATGCAGCCGCTTTTGAGTCCTGGTTCCGGCTGCACAGCCTTGACGAGGCACGTGACGGAGACGCGGCGCCACTGACACTGTACAAGGACTGCCTGCTGCACGGCAATCAGCAGCTCGCAGAAAAATTCACCCAGGGTGTCAGCGTACCGGTGCTGATCCATGCCCGCTCCTGGCTGGTTGACCAGGTGCTGCGGCGTGCCTGGCCGCACTTCATGGGCAGCGCAGAGGACAATCTGGCACTGGTTGCCGTGGGAGGATACGGCCGCAGCGAACTGATGCCCGGCTCGGATATCGATCTGCTGGTACTGCTCCCTGATGCTGACAATCAACAGTATGACCACAAGATCACACAGCTGCTGACCTTTCTCTGGGATATCGGTCTTGAAGTCGGACACAGCGTGCGCAGCATCAATGACTGTGTTGAACAATCACTGGCTGATATTACCGTGGTCACCAACCTCATGGAGGCACGCCTGCTGGCCGGATCGGTACCCCTGTTCCAGCGCATGCAGCAACGCACCGGGCCCGACGAGATCTGGAGCAGCCGTGATTTTTTCGAGGTTAAACACCAGGAGCAGCGCGCCCGCCACAGGCGCTTTCATAATAGCGCCTACAACCTGGAACCCAATATCAAGGAGAGTCCGGGCGGGTTACGAGACATCCAGATGATTGCGTGGGTCGCCAACCGCCACTTCGGTACCGCCTCGCTGAATGAACTGGTGGAACGCAAGTTCCTGACCCGGGAGGAATATCAAACCCTTATAAAAGGTCGCGAGCTGTTGTGGAGCATACGCTTTGCACTGCACTCACTCACCGGTCGCGGTGAAGACCGCCTGTTATTCGATTACCAGCGTACGCTGGCCAATACCTTTGACTTTCATGACGACGAAAGCCGCCTCGGTGTTGAAGCCTTTATGAAGCAGTATTACCGCACCATCATGGAATTGAGCCGCCTCAATGAAATGCTGCTGCAACTGTTCCAGGAAAACATCCTGCACCCCGAGGGCCCGGGCAAACCGGTCAGCATCAACAAGCGCTTCCAGAGTCGCAACGGTTACATCGAGGTCGTTAATGACCATGTCTTCCGGCACCAGCCGTTTGCACTGCTGGAGATTTTCCTGCTCCTGGAACAACACCCGGAACTCAAGGGTGTACGCGCCGGTACCATTCGCAGCATACGCGAAAACCGGCATCTCATCGATGCTGACTTCCGCAAGGACATTCGCGCACGCAGCCTGTTCATGGAAATTATCCGCCAGCCACACGGCATTACCCATGAACTGCGTCGCATGAACAGCTATGGCATTCTCGCCGCCTATTTACCGGCATTCGAGAATATTGTCGGACTGATGCAATACGACCTGTTTCATATCTACACGGTCGACGAGCACATACTGACGCTGGTGCGCAATCTGCGGCGCTTTACCGTGCACGAGTTCGCACTTGAATTTCCATTGTGCAGTCACATCGTTGCCACCCTTCCGAAACCGGAACTGCTGTACCTGGCCGGTCTGTTTCATGATATCGCCAAGGGCCGCAATGGCGATCACTCGAAACTCGGCAGCGTCGATGCCCGTGCCTTTTGCCTGCAGCATGATCTCAGCGACTACGATACCGGGCTGGTGACATGGCTGGTGGAAAACCATTTACTGATGTCCTCGACTTCACAGCGTGAAGATATCAGTGACCCGGTAGTCGTCAATCGTTTTGCCAAGCGGATGAAAGATACCGTGCACCTCGATTATCTGTATGTACTGACGGTCGCCGATGTACGTGCCACCAACCCGGAGTTGTGGAACAACTGGAAAGATGCCCTGCTGAAACAGCTCTACTACAACACGCGGCGTGCCCTGCAACGCGGACTGCAGGATCCGATGGAACGTGCCGAGCATATCCAGCAGGTACAACAGGACGCCGTGAAACAGCTGGGGGAACTGACCCCGGCCATAGCGGATCTTTGGGACAAGCTCGGGGATGACTATTTTTTGCGCCATGCACCCGAACAGATTGCACATCACAGCAGCCTGCTGCTGGACAATGCCGACAACAGCACGCTGGTCGATATTCAACCGGAAGGTACGCACGGCGGCACTGAAATATTTATCTACGCACCCGCCAGCGACCACCAGTTCAGCCACATCACCGCAGTACTCGACCGGCTCGGACTAAACGTGGTCGCTGCCGGTATCGTCACCACTCAAGACAACAGGACGCTGGACACCTTTCAGGTACTGGAGGAGTCCGGGTCTCCCGCTAGCGGCAAGCGGCGGCTCGACGAGATAAAAGGCACGCTGCTGGCAGCACTCAACGATGGTCAGCAGCGGACCTGGAATGTATCCCGCCGTGCACCACGCCAGTACCAGCACTTTCCCATCAAGACACACCTTGATTTCAAACTGGACTCCTATGACCAGCGAACGGTAATGGAACTCATCACCGCCGACCGCCCGGGCCTGCTATCCCGCATCGGGCAAGCATTTGCCGATTGCGAAATCAGGCTGCTGAACGCAAAAATCGTAACGCTGGGTTCACGCGCCGAAGATGTCTATTACATTACCGACCAGAATAACCAGCCGTTGTCCGACGCTTCGAAGATTGCATGCCTTGAACAGGCAATCCACAAATATCTTGACGAGGATGACAAATCAACCAGCAGACATCTCTAGCCCCGGCTATATCTGCATCCTGCTGCCTGTACCTGTTTACCCGTGATGCCGATTGCCGCATTTTTCACAACCGGACACAAACGTTGAGGACAGTTACACGACAGGATTTCAGCAAGGTCGTTGCAGAGAAAATACTTTTTGCAACCCGAGAGTACAGCCACAGACTTGCTATGGTCAGCTGATGATTGTCTTGTTGCGATTCAAGTGCAAATTTCCGAAAAATCATGACAGCGCCGGTGACTGGATACGCTAGTGTCCTGCCTGTCACGGACTAACCAGGCCGTTTGCATGCCTGCTTCACGTGCTGCATCCAACTCATCGACACTGTCGGACAAAAACAGGATCTGTTCAGTATCCAGGCCGATCTCGGTGGCGATTTTCCGGTAACTGCTGCTATGTCCTTTGCTACCGATTCTGGTGTCAAAGTAACCGTTGAATAATGGTGTCAGGTCACCAGCGTCGGAATAACCAAAAAGCAGTTTTTGTGCCGCAACAGAACCGGAGGAATAAACATACAGCTGGATACCATCAGCGCGCCACTGACGCAGATACTTGACGGCATCGGGGTAAACATGACCCCTAAAGCGCCTGTCGACATAACCCTGCTTCCAGACCATCCCCTGCAACGATTTCAATGGCGTCAGCTTGCGATCGCTGTCAATCCACATCAATAACTGTTCGATGGCATGCTCTGCTGAAAGTGGCTGCCCGACCTCCTGATTAATCGCTTCCAGTTCCTGCTGAACTGCCGGCTTGTCCAGGTTGCTGCGAACAAACTCGGCGAGGTGTTCGCGTGCATAGGGGAACAAAACATCAAACACAAAAGAAATCGAGGTCGTGGTACCCTCGATGTCGGTCAGTATAGCCTTGATCATTATACCAGTTCGGCCTGGTAATCCTCGTAGCTGACATGTCTGGAGGCAATATCGCTGCCAGTGAATTCACCCACCCAGCCATCCGCAACAACAAAGAAACGGATGCATTTGAAGTCGGGTCTGGCACCCATATCGAACCAGTGCGTGGTATTTTCGGGCACACTGATCAGATCACCTTTTTCACACATTATGGCGTATACCCTGTCTTCGACATGCAGGTAAAACAGACCGTCGCCATCGACAAAGAAACGCACCTCGAAATCACTGTGAGTGTGTTCTGCCAGGAACTTACCCCGGAATTCGTCGGCCTGCGGATGATCCGGCTTCAGGGAAACCACATCGACCGACTGAAAACCATAGTGCCGGTTCAGTTCGGCAATTTCATCGGCATAGGCGGCCATCACAAGCTCGGAATCCGCATCGTCCGCGATATCCCTGGTAGGCCAGCGTTCCAGATGGACACCGATATTGTTCATGGCATCCCGAATAGCCTGATAATCCCGGATGACTTCAATAGCCTCTCCGCCGGTATCAGGGTAGATTGCGAGAATCGTCATTAGCGGGTAACTCCCTTGCGTCTCATTTCACAGTCAAACAGAAACTCAAAAGCCTCGACATGTCTCATGGCATCATCAACGCTGTTGCCCCAGGTATAAAAGCCATGACCACGGATAAGATAACCATGAATATCTTCCCCACTGTTCTGCATACGTGCTTCAACGGCTGCTGACAAACGGCCGATATCCTGGTCGTTGGCGAATACTGGAACAGTCAGTGTGCATTCGTGCGTATTGATGCCGGGAAACGCCTTGAGTATTTCATAATCCCGCAGCCCAATATCGCTCTCTGCCTCCAGTGATAACAGGGTAGCGTTCACAGAGTGTGGGTGCAATACACAGCGGACGGCTGGAAAACGGTGGTAAATTTGTACGTGCAGCAGGGTTTCGGCGGATGGCTTGTTTCCGTCCAGACTATTGCCCGCGGCATCTGCCAACATGATGTCCCCGTGCTTCAGACGTCCTTTATTTCGTCCGGAAACCGTTATCAGCATGTTGTTATCCGGCAACCTGGCGGAAATATTGCCACTGGTGGCGGGTAACATCCCCACACTGTAGAGCAAACGGCCCGTGTCTATGAGTTGATCGGCTAGTTGTTGGCGTTCGGGTAACATATGCGCTTGCCGGCAAGGTTGCCGTTAACATAATACCTGCGTATGTGCATGATATCGCACCATTACAACTTTATTGTTACCGCCGTGAAGCGGACTACCGGTGGACTGGTTGATAACAAACTACCGGCCGGTTACCGAGTGCCGGTGGTAAACCCAGTATAGCCCAGGCCGGAGTCACCCGAAACAGGGCATGAGATTCTCACAGCAATAATGCAACACTTACAGACGGCTATTCTTCTCCTCTACCAGTTCGACCGCATTGCCGTCCGGGTCACGGCAAAAAAGGGCGCGACGTCCCGAGCGGCTCAGCGTACAGACAACGCCTGCCGTCTCCAGTGCCGCCACCATGCCATCCAGGTCAGATACACTCAATGCGACGTGCCGGTCACGGCCGCCATGTTTCGTTAACGTCGCACCGCGCAGCATATCCGGCAACTCCAGCAGGTGTATCTGGGCTGCACCCACCTGTAACCAGGCGCCGGGAAAGCTCATAGCAGGCCGTGAATCGTCGATTTCCAGACCCAGCACCCCCTGGTAGAACAGCAATGCACGCCGGGTATCACTGACCAGCAAGCTGACATGATGAATAGCCTTGATGTCAGCCATCTTCATCACCTGCATGAATCCGTGCCGCCATGTAAGCCGCCGTTACTATCATGAGTCCTCCGAACCATTCCCTGTATAAAACCACCTCATCCGTCAGCAACAGCGATGACACTGCGCCGATCACAAGCTCGAACAGCAGGATAACAGCAGAGCGATGCACCGGCATACGTGTTACGCCATAGAGCACGCTCAGGGTCATGACCAGAAAGCCGCACAGTCCCAGCGCCACCGCGGCAAGAATGACCGCAGCACTCACCGCGGGTAAACCGGTGTGCGCCAGCAAAATCCACAGTGTAGCCACCACCACCACACCCGACCAGCTGGCGGCTGATTTCAGCAACACGCTGGCTCCCTGGGTGCGACGCACAAAGACATTACTCAGCGCGAAGAAAAAACCGGATGACACCGCCAGCCAGTCCGCATTATCGCGTGGCCAGGGGATGCCGACCGCCTCGTTCCACAGCATAATAATCGCCCCCGTCACCGCGATGGCAAACACCAGCATGGAGCGGCCATCAAGCCGTTCGCCAAGCATGAGCCAGCCCAGACAAACCGCCCAGAATGGCGACAGATAGAACAACAGCAGTACGCGTACAACATGTCCATCCAGCACCGCCATAATAAAGGCAACATTGCACCAGCCCGCAGATAGCCCCATCAGAACAAGCGGCAGCAGATTCGTTGCCAGCGACTGGCGCTCACGAACCAGCACCCAGGAAAATACGCACAGAATGGCACCATAACTGACAAGCGCACTCCACAACCCTGCCAGCCCCTGCCCCTCAAGCAGTCGCAGCGGGTACCAGACGACCCCCCAAAGGGTAGCTGAAAACAACAGGCTGATGACCGGCAGCAGGCGATTACCCTGTTTGGAGGTATTCATGGCTTCCCTTATACTTTCACCCCGTACTCGGTACAGGCAATGCAACGCTCTATTCCGCAGCTGCAGCTTCATTACCACAGCCCCCAAGATAACAAATGAACCCTAATCTAGCACTATTGCAACCCTACCCGTTCGAACGGCTCACAAAACTGTTTGACGGCGTCACAACACCGGCTGCACTGCGGCGGCTATCGTTATCCATTGGCGAGCCACAACATGCCACACCGGGTTTTATCACAGAGGAAGTCATTACCCATTTACATGGCCTGTCACGTTACCCCGTCACACGAGGCATGCCGGAACTGCGTGCGGCCATTGCCGACTGGCTGGTACAGCGTTTCTGTTTGCCGGCACAGTCGCTGGATCCCGAACGACAGGTGTTGCCGGTGAATGGCACGCGCGAGGCGCTGTTTGCTTTTGCCCAGTGCATCGTCAACCCGGTCAGCGACGCGCTGGTGCTGATGCCCAATCCCTTCTACCAGATCTATGAAGGTGCGGCCCTGCTGGCCGGCGCCGAACCCTGGTTCATGAATACTACCCGGGAGACCGGCTATCTGCCGGATTTTAATGCGCTACCGGAGTCCACATGGAAACGCTGCCAGTTGCTCTACCTCTGTACACCGGGGAACCCGACGGGTGCCGTGATGCCGGCAACCGCATTGCAACAGTTGATAGAACTGGCCGACAGGCATGATTTTGTGATCGCCTCGGACGAGTGTTACTCGGAGATCTACAGGGACGGCAACATGCCACCCGCCGGATTGTTGCAGGCCGCCGCAGAACTTGGTCGGGATGACTATCGTCGCTGCGTGGTGTTTCACAGCCTCTCGAAACGCTCGAATGCACCCGGCCTGCGCTCGGGCTTTGTCGCGGGTGATGCCAAAATCATGAAAGACTTCCTGCGCTACCGTACCTACCATGGCTGCGCCATGCCGCCGGCCACCCAGGCAGCCAGTATCCGGGCCTGGCAGGATGAGGCACATGTTGCCGCGAACCGTACCCTGTACACGCAGAAATTTGATGCTGTACTGGACATTCTCGCGCCGCTGCTTGATGTGCAACCGCCGGATGCCGGCTTCTACCTCTGGGCACACACCCCGCTGGATGACACTGACTTTGCCAGGGAACTGCTGGCACAACAAAACGTCGTCGTGCTGCCGGGCAGTTTTCTATCGCGCCCGGTTGATGGCAACAACCCTGGCAAGGATTATGTACGTATGGCACTGGTGGCGGCGCGCGAAGACTGCATCGAGGCCGCAGAGCGCATTAAATCGTATATTGTCAGCCGGTAGGCAGTTATCATTAGCGCATAGCGTCATGACAAAATTAATTATCTATCTGGAGATCAGCTCAAATGAGTGACATGCAGTCTACAATCGAAACCGCCTTTGAACACCGTGCTGACATCACTCCACGCAGTGTCGATACCCACGTCAAGGAGGCCACGCTGGAGGCCATTGACTTGCTTGACCGTGGGGTTGCGCGGGTTGCCGAAAAGAAAGATGGCCAGTGGGTCGTCAATGACTGGCTGAAGAAAGCCGTATTGCTCTCGTTCCGTATCGAGGATAACGCATTTATCAAGGGCGGCTTTACCAACTACTACGACAAGGTAACCTCCAAGTATGCCGATACCAACTCGCGTGAATTCCGTGAGGGGGGCGTACGGGTGGTGCCACCGGCCACTGCACGCAAGGGTTCCTATATCGCCTCTGGAGTCGTGCTGATGCCCTCCTACGTCAATATCGGTGCCTATGTCGACAGCGGCACCATGGTCGACACCTGGGCCACCGTTGGCTCCTGTGCACAAATTGGCAAGAATGTGCATCTCTCCGGGGGTGTCGGTATCGGCGGCGTGCTTGAACCGGTGCAGGCGAGCCCGACCATTATTGAAGACAACTGCTTTATCGGTGCCCGCTCGGAAGTCGTGGAGGGCGTCATAGTTGAACAGGGCTCGGTCATATCGATGGGCGTGTATATCGGTCAGAGTACCCGCATCTTCGATCGCACCACGGGTGAAATCATGTATGGCCGGGTACCGGCCGGTTCCGTGGTGGTTTCGGGCAACCTGCCCTCCAAGGATGGCAATTACAGTTTGTACTGCGCCGTCATTGTGAAACGTGTTGATGAGAAAACACTCTCCAAGGTCGGCATCAACGAACTGTTGCGCGACATCTAGCCTGCAGCGCCATGACAACGCTGTATGGCATCAAGAACTGCGACACCGTCAGAAAGGCCAGGCGCTGGCTGAAGGAGCATGACATCGACTACCGGTTTCACGATGTCCGCGAAGATGGCCTCAACAAAACCCTGCTGAAAACCTGGATCGGGGCGCTCGGCTGGGAACAGTTACTGAACCGGCGAGGCACCACCTGGCGGCAGCTGCCGTCAGACCTGCGCGAGGGTATCGATCGTGCATCGGCAACGCGCATCATGCTGAACCAGCCTGCCATAATCAAGCGCCCGGTACTGGAACATGACAAGCAGTTCTATCTCGGTTTCAGCGACGCACACTACGCCGGGATCTTTCTGCAGGACGCACGTACATGAGTGCCACGCTTGATCTCTCCCGGGCGCTGATTGAACGACCCTCGATCACGCCGGATGACCAGGGCTGCCAGCAACTGCTGGCCGGGCGTCTGCAGGCCATCGGCTTTCGGACCGAGCATCTGCGCTTCGACGATGTCGACAACCTGTGGGCACGCCGCGGCAGCAGCCAGCCGCTGTTTGTGTTTGCCGGTCATACCGATGTGGTGCCACCCGGGCCGCTGGACGACTGGGACAGCCCGCCATTTGAAGCCGTTGTCAGGGACGGCTATCTGTACGGGCGCGGTGCTGCCGACATGAAGGGCAGCATTGCCGCCATGGTCACGGCCTGTGAGCGCTTTATTGCGGAGCATGCCGACCACAACGGCTCGATCGCGTTGTTGATTACCAGCGACGAGGAAGGCCCATCGGTGAATGGCACCATCAAGGTTATCGAGCTGCTGCAGTCGCGCGCTGAGCACATTGACTGGTGCCTGGTCGGCGAACCTTCAAGCAGGGAGCAGGTTGGTGACACCATAAAGAACGGGCGCCGCGGTTCCCTGAATGGTGTTCTCGAGATTCGCGGCAAGCAGGGCCATGTCGCCTACCCGCAGCTGGCGGACAACCCGATTCACCGGGCAGTACCGGCACTTGCCGAGTTGTGCACGGTGGAATGGGATAGCGGAAATGAATTCTTTCCGCCGACAACCTTCCAGATATCCAATATCGGGGCCGGCAGCGGTACCGAAAACGTCATCCCCGGCTCATTGCGGGCCATGTTCAACCTGCGCTTCTCAACCGAATCGACGGTCGATTCGATACGCTCGCGAGTGGATGAAATACTCACACGCCACGGTCTGGAGTATGTCATCAGCTGGAAGGTCTCCGGGGAACCCTTCCTGACACCGGCCGGCGAACTGGTGGATGCCGCACGCGCCGCCATCAAATCAACCGTCGGCATAGACACGCTGCTTTCAACCAGCGGCGGCACCTCGGATGGTCGCTTTATCGCACCCGCGGGCGCCCAGGTTGTCGAGTTGGGCCCGTTGAATGATACTATTCATAAAATAAATGAATGCGTAAAGGCTGAAGAACTTGATAAACTTTCTATTATCTACGAAGAAATATTAAAACATTTATTAACTTGATGACTTTACTAGTCAAATAACATAAATAAGTTAACCATCGTACGCTAGGTACAATACCCAATGAAAATGCAACGCATGCTTCTCTCGACCACGTTTCCAGGACGTGTTGCCTGTCTTTTCGGAGCTGCGCTGATACTGGCAGGCTGCTCCACCGGAAAGCTGGTGGTGCGTGGCTCACAAACCATCATGGACAGCGGTATCGAAGCCATGAACAGCGAGACTGACCTGCAGCTTGCCCGTGCCGCCATGCCAGCCAACCTGAAATTAATGGAAGGCATGCTGCTGGAAGACCCCGATAATATCGACTTGCTGCTGTACGCGTCGCAGGGCTTCTACGGCTACAGCTATGGCTTCATTGAAACGGAAGACCCGGCACGTGCCGGCGCACTGTACCGTCGTTGCTACGACTATGCGCGGCGAGCATTCTCACTGCGCGGATTCCTGGCTGACCCTGAGACCGCATCTCCCGATGATTTGCAGGCGGCTGTTGCCAGTGCCGGCGAGGAAGATGTACCCGCGATCTTCTGGACCGGTACCTGCCTGGGAAAATGGGCTGACATGAATCGGGACAATATCGCCGGCATCGCCGGTCTTGGTAATGTCGCCATCCTCATGCAACGTGTCATCGAACTGGACGAACGCTACTATCATGGCGCCGCCCACCTGTTCTTTGGTGTCTATTACGGCGGACTGTCACCGATGTTTGGTGGTGACTTTGCCCTTGCAGAACAGCACTTCCAGCGCGCCGCTGAAATCAATGACAACAAACTGTTGCTGGTCGATCTGCTGCATGCCGAATATCTCGACCGCCAGCAGCTAAACCAGGCAGGCTTTCACCAGCGACTGACCGGCATACTCGCAGCCCCGGATGACCTGTACCCACAGATGGCCCTCGTCAACGCCATCAGCAAGCATAAAGCAGCCTTGTTGCTGGAATATGAAGGTGACTGGTTTTGAACAACGCCTTCTGCCCCTTCAGGAGACTGCTCACTGTTCTGCTGCTGTGTATATTCACCCTGGTGAGCACACCCTCGCAGGCTGAGAGGATATATACGCTCAAGTTTGCAACGCTGGCACCGGCAGGTACTACCTGGGTCAATATGTTGCAGGAGTGGGCCAACGAGGTAGAAAGGGAAAGCCGCGGGCGGTTGCTATTCAAGATCTATCCCGGCGGTGTCCAGGGTGACGAACCGGATGTCCTCAAGAAGATACGCTTCGGGCAGTTACAGGGCGGCGCCTTTACCGGCTACGGTATCGGGCAGATCTATTCACCGGCGCGAGTGCTGGAACTGCCGTTCCTGTTCAACAGTATTGAGGAGATTGACTACGTCCGGGAACGGTTCATGCCGGATATCGAGCAGGGCTATCGTGATAACGGTTATGAACTGATCGGCTGGATGGAAGTTGGATTTGTCTACTTCTTTTCAAAAGAACCGATTCAAACCCTGGACGATCTGAAAAACAGGCGCATCTGGAACTGGCAGGGCGACGCGATGGGCAAGGCCTTCTTCGATGCCAGTGGACTGTCACCGGTACCGCTGTCAATTATCGACGTCTACACCAGCCTGTCGACCGGGCTGATCGATACCGTCTATGCACCGCCTCTCGGCGCCATCGCCATGCAGTGGTTTACAAAAACAAGATACATCACCGACATCCCGATGGCCAACGGTATCGGTTCGCTGGTTGTATCGCGGCGTTTTTACCAGAACCTGCCGCAGGACCTGCAGAAGTTGCTGAAACGCACCGGTAAAATAACTGGCGAGAAACTGATTACGGCCACCCGCAGGGATAACGCCGAGGGCCTTGTGGTACTGCAGCAGAGAGGTATGCAGATCGTGGCGGGTCATGAAGATCTAAAATCAGGCGAGGTGGAAAACATCAGTTCCCGTGCTGCCGCAAGCCTGATGAACAACGGCTATATACCGAAGACTGTCATCGACAGGGTAAACGGCTGGCTGGCAGACTATCGCGCCGGGAAAGAGCAAGAATCCCTCGATGTTCCCAAGTGAACCGCACTGGGTTACGAGTTTCCGCCATGCACTCATTCGCATGGAAACCTTCATGGCAGGCGCATCCCTGCTGCTGTTGCTGGGACTGGTTTTCGGGCAGGTACTGGCACGCAATTTCTTCAGTTCCGGCATACCTAACGCCGAAATCCTGTCACGCTACATGGTGCTGTATGTAGCCTTTTTCGGCGCTGCCCTGGCGGTTGAATGGCACCGGCACATCCGCATCGATGTCGTCGCTGCCTGCCTGGATGCCGAGCGCATCAGCAAGCTGCGCGCGCCGCTGTATCTCATTTCAGCGATACTGTGCGCCGTCATGACCTGGGCCGCCATTCGGTTCTGGTACGATGACTGGCAGTACGTTGCCGAACACGAGCGCTGGTCTTCGGTGCTTGCACTCATCACACCGTTTGGTTTTTTACTGTTGTCCCTGCATTTCCTGCTTGGCGGCCTGTTCATGCACCCCCCGGAACCGGGAAAAGATTTATGACGTTTGCACTGATCGGGCTGCTGATTTTGCTGGCCCTGCTTGGCCTGCCACTGTTTGTTGCACTGGCCGGTGGCAGTTTGCTGGCCACCTACAATGCGGGCCTGGATCCGGCGCTGCTCGCGGTTGAGCTCAACCGTCTGGCATCCTCACCCTATCTCGCGGCTATTCCATTGTTTACCTTCGCCGGCGTGGTACTCGCAGCAGGCGGTGCCCCGCAACGCATGATCCAGCTGTTCAACGCCACTGTCGGCTGGCTGCCCGGTGGCATGGCAGGCGTCGCTATCGCCTCGTGCGCTTTCTTTACCGCCTTTTCCGGCGCATCCGGCGTGACTATCCTCGCACTCGGCGGATTGATGTTTCCCATGCTGGTGCATGCCGGTTACAAGGAGCGTTTCACGCTGGGGTTGTTAACGACATCCGGTTCACTGGGTCTGATGTTTGCGCCGAGCCTCGCCATTCTTCTGTATGGCATTGTCGCCGGTGTCAGTATTGACCAGATGTTCCTTGCCGGTATTTTTCCTGGCGTGCTGCTGATGGTAATGCTGGGTCTGTATGCCATGTTTATTGGCCGCTCGGCTGATGTTCCCCGCCATCGCTTTTCCTTTGCGACACTAGGCAAGTCGCTCGGCGAAGGATTCTGGGACCTGCTGTTACCGGTTGGCGTACTCGTCGGCATCTTCGGCGGTTATGTCACCATCAGCGAGGCATCAGCCTGCACCGCCGTCTATGTCATCCTGCTGGAAGGCGTCATCCACCGTGAGATACACCTGCTCAAACACATGCCGGGATTACTCAGGGATACCGCCATCCTGGTAGGCAGTATTCTGATCATCCTGAGCGTCGCCATGGGACTAACCAACCTGCTGATCGATGAACAGATTCCCATGAAGATTCTCGGCTGGATGAGCACCAATGTCGATTCGCAGCTGAAATTCCTGCTGTTGCTGAATGCCTTCCTGCTGATTGTTGGCTGCATGATGGATATCTTCTCTGCCATCGTCGTGGTGGTTCCGCTGATCCTGCCGATTGCCGAAAGCTATGGTATCCACCCCGTCCACCTTGGCATTATATTTCTTGCCAACCTCGAGATCGGCTACAGTACCCCGCCCGTCGGCATCAACCTGTTTATTGCCAGCCAGCGTTTTGGACGCCCGATCCTGTCCCTGTTTCGTGCCGCGATTCCATTCCTGGTGCTGATGATTGGCTGGCTGGCAATGGTGACCTACATTCCCTTTATTTCATTATGGTGGCAACCCTAGGCCAGCCCTCGTTCTCAACAGGATTCTGAACACGGCATGATGCGACCAGGAACCGGAATCACTGCCTCGCTGCTGATCTGCGGCCTGCTGCTCTCTGCCTGTAGCGACAGCACACCGCGGTTGCCGCGGTTAGCGGAGAACACGGTGATCCTGGCATTCGGTGACAGCCTGACCTATGGAACCGGCGCGAATGAAAACCAGAGTTACCCGGCCGTGTTATCAGAACTGACCGGTCGCACCGTGATCAATGCGGGAATACCGGGCGAGGTGTCCGCACAGGGCCGTGAGCGCTTGCCTGGCCTGCTTGACCGGCACCGTCCTCAACTACTGTTACTCTGCCATGGGGGAAATGACCTGCTGCGCCGCATCAACTCGGCTATCACGCGTGCGAATCTCGAATCCATGATCGAGGCGGCAACACAACGCAACATCCCGGTGCTACTGATTGGCGTGCCGAAACCCGGTCTGATGTTTCTGGATGCAGCAGAGTTATACAGGGAAATCGCCGAGAAATACAAACTTGTCTATGAAGGCGAGATACTGCCGGATGTCGAATCCGACAGTGCACTGAAATCGGACCAGATTCATCCCAATGCGGACGGTTACCAGCGTATCGCTACGGCGATCTACCGTTTGATGACAGCAAGTGGCGCCCTGCCCTGACCCTGGCTCAACGGGAAAATAATGGTGTATCCACCGAAAATGCGCTACTGGTTGCGTTTGACCAGCGCCACACTGTTGCGCAAGTACACGGGCACCGCCTCATCCGCACTGAGACAGACACCCTGGTGGAACGCATGCATTCCCAGCCGTGCCACATCGGCGGCACGCGGTTCAAGATCGGGCAATAGCCGGATAACCTGATCTCCGAGACGCTGCATCAGTTGCTCACCGTAAACGTCCCAGCCACGACCGACGCCGACCCAGTCCTGCTGAGCGGACTGCGGCACGTTTTCCGGACTGCAGACACACTCGCTACCCTGCAAGGTGACGACATCACCATTGGTCTGTGTATAGCAGCCCCAGTAAACCTCGGATTTGCGCGCATCCATTGCGACCATCATTCGGGGTAGTGCCGCTTCACGCATTCCCCCCAGCGCCAGTGCAGCCAGTGTTGACACCGGGACAACCGGAAGATCAGCGGCAAAGGCAATACCCTGTACCATACTGGCCGCAATACGGACACCGGTAAAGGAACCGGGTCCACGACCAAAGGCAACAGCATCCAGTTGCCTCACCGTCAGCCCTGCTTCCAGTAACAGTGATTCAATCATCGGCAACATCAATGCAGCATGTTGACGCGGAGCCAGCGCATAACGCTCTATCACCTCGGTATCCACCGACAATGCGGCTGAACAGGCGGGGGTTGAGGTCTCAATAGCCAGTAGTGTGAATGACATAATGCAGGTTGTACATTTCAGAATTAAGCAACGGGCGCCACGTGGGGCGAGTGTACTGCCGCGAAGAATTCATGAACCTGATCACTGTCACTGGTACACGGCATCTGCGGCAGACTCTTCAGGAACACGCGACCGTAGGACTTGCTGCGCAGGCGCGGGTCGCATAACACCAGCACACCGCGATCGTTGCGATCACGAATCAGCCGCCCGACACCCTGCTTCAGGTTGAGGACTGCATAGGGGAGCTGATAGGCCATAAACGGATTGATGCCCTGCTCCCGCAAGGCCTCTATTCGCGCCTGCAGGATCGGATCGCCGGGCGAACTGAACGGCAGTTTGTCGATAATGACGCAGGACAACGCTGCACCACGCACATCGACTCCTTCCCAGAAACTGCCGGTTCCCAGTAACACGGCATTGCCCAGTTCCCTGAAACGTTCCAGCAGGTCACGGCGCGGGGCGCTCCCCTGCACCAGTAGCGGATAGTCGAGCGTGTCGGCAAGTTGTGCCGCCGCGGACTGCAATGCGGAGTGACTGGTAAACAGAATAAATGCGCGACCGGCGCTTGCCTGCAACACGTCACGCGCGCAGGTGACTACCGCATCAACATAAAAACGTTCATTCGGCGCCGGCATGTTATCCGGCAAATAAAGCAGGGCATTGTTACGATAGTCAAACGGACTATCCAGCTTCAGTTGCCGGGCACTCTCAAGTCCCAGCTGGCTGGCGAAATGTTCGAAACTGTTGCCCACCGCGAGAGTTGCCGAGGTAAACACCCAGGCACTGGTCAGGTTCTCCATGCAATTCCTGAATATAGGGGCGACGTTCAGGGGCGTCAGGTTGAGGCGAAACGAGGTGCGGAAGGTCTCAAACCAGTGAATGTATTCGCTGGACGAATGCTTCATCAGTAATGCCAGTCGATCTTTCAGCATCACCGCACGCGCACGACAACTCTCGAGACCCTTGCCACGCTCAGCCGCAACCACCAGCCAGTCTGTCAACTGCTGTAAACAGCCGGATAATGTCCGCAAGGCATCCTGCACTGCAGGATCGGCCGAGACCTCTGACCAGGCCGCACGCCGGTCTGCCTGACCCAGTGCCAGCCGCAATTGATGGGTCACGGCTTCAAGTCGATCTGCGGATTCCGGCAGGTCCTGCATGTCACCGGCCTCGCGCACGTGTTCCAGCCGCGTGTCGCGTACCAGGTCACGCAACTGGTGACTGCTGAGCGTGGCACCAAAAAACAGCGAGGCAACTTCAGGCAACTGGTGTGCCTCGTCAATAATAAAGGCATCGGCACCGGGTAACAGCTCGCCAAAGCCCTCTTCCTTGAGCACCATGTCAGCAAACAACAGGTGATGATTGATGACAACGATATCAGCTTCCAGCGCCAGGCGCCTGGCCTTCACCACATAGCAATCCTGGAAGTATTCACATTCCTGTCCAAGGCAATTTTCAACCGTGGAGGTTACCCGCGGCCAGATAATGGAATCTTCCGGGACCACACCCAGCTCGGCTATATCACCGCTTGCGGTGCACGCTGACCAGCTGCGAATTTCTTCCAGCTCATGCAACTGCCTGGCGGATAATTGGCGCCCTTCGCCGGCAGCGGTTCCCATACGGTGCCAGCACAGGTAATTGGCACGTCCCTTGAGCAAGGCCGCCCGCACCGGCGCATGCAGCGCATCGCGAACGACGGGGAGGTCTTTACCAAAGAGCTGATCCTGAAGATGTCGCGTACCGGTGGATATGATGATTTTCTTCCCTGACTGCAGCGCCGGCATCAGGTAGGCAAAGGTTTTCCCGGTGCCAGTGCCTGCTTCAACAATCAGGGTTTCATTTGCCGTGATGGTGTCGGCAGTTGCTTGCGCCATCAGCTGCTGTTCCTTGCGCGGGGAATACCCGTCCACACTGGCAGCCAGTGGCCCTTCCTCTCCCAGTAGCTCGGCTATCGTGGACACAGGTGTGCGGTCACTGTTTATCGGGCGCCCAGTTCCCGTGCACGCCGCTCAGCGGCAGCGGCACCGGAAGCGTTGTTCAGTTGCCGTCTCGCCTGCGCGATCAGTAACCAGTTGCGCGACTGCTGGATATAATTGCCGGGCGCCAGGCTATTTGACTTGCTGGCCAGTTGCTCGGCCTGCATAGGTTCACCCTGGGTAAGGCGCACCGTCGCCAGGTGATACCAGAGCACGGCATTGCGTGGATCGATACGTATCGCACGCTCCAGCGACGCTGCAGCAGATTCCAGGTCGCCGGCATTGGCCTGTTGTTCGGCCTGCTGCAGCAAGGCGACCACGGCAGGCACCTGGGTGGTTGACGTCACCACGGTCGCCTCACCCGGTGCGGGTTCGTATCCAGGTGCCTGGTATGGTGTCGACGGCTGTCCCTGCTCGACGACAGGCGTCGGGACTTGTTGTGATGGTGCCGTACTGCAGCCATGGATGGATACCGGCAGCAACACCGCAACCAGCACGCGAGGCAAAGATGCAAGCTTCACTGAAACAACTCCTTGAACCAGTCAACGGGATCGGGTAATGCCTTTTTCCCCTTCACACAGGGGGCCTGTTTCACCGGTCCACTACCGGTAATAAAGGGTAATTGTACGGCATCCTGACAGCCGGCATCTGCCAGTGATCCGCTGCTCGGGTCAATCCAGTGGTACTCGACCCCCTCGACGGCCGGCTGCACCCATCCGGGGTTATTGAACTGCGAAAACAGATCCCGCCAGACGCGCAAGGCACCCGTGGATCCCGTCAGCCCGGTTGACTTGTTGTCATCACGCCCTAACCAGACAACAGCGAGGCGATCACCGGTAAAGCCTGCAAACCAGCTATCCCGCAGGTCATCGGTGGTCCCGGTCTTGCCGGCAACATCCTGGTTATCGGGCAAGGACTGGTAAATGCTGCGCCCCGTGCCCTCCCGAACCGCGAAACGCATGGCGGTATTGATTAAATAATTCGGTGCCGGCCGAATCGCCGACTGTACACTGAGCTGATAACGCTGCAACGGGGTTTTATCGGCAGCGAGCACCGCGTTAATGGCCCGCAAGGGGGTCCGAAACCCGCCACCGGCAAATGTCTGGTACATGTGGGTCACCTGCAAGGGTGACATTTCAACGGCACCCAGCACCAGTGAGGGATACGGATTCAGGTGCTGTTCAACACCCAGTCGCCGCAGTGTCTTGATGATCGGCTCAATGCCCAGATCCAGACCAAGACGTGCCGTGCTGACATTATAGGAATGCGCCAGTGCCCGATACAAAGGCACATCCCCATGGTTTTTCCTGTCGTAGTTTCCCGGCTTCCAGACCACGCCGTTACGCGCCGTGAAGGTCAACGGACTGTCATCCAGCAAGGTCGCCAGTGTGTATCGCTGCGGTTGCTCAAGCGCCGTCAGGTACACCGCCGGTTTTAACAGTGATCCCACCTGCCGATGGGCGTCCAGCGCACGATTGAAGCCGGCAAACGCCGGGTCACGACCTCCGGCCAGCGCCAGCACTTCCCCCCCCTGAACCGAGGTAACAACCGCGGCACCCTGCAAGGTATTAACTTGCAGTCCACGTTCACGCTCAAGCCCGTCAAGACGTGAACCCAGTACGTGCTCCAGTTGCCATTGCACCTGTGGATTCAGCGTTGTGAATATACTCAATCCCTCGGAGGTAATATCTTCGTCACGGTAATCGCGTTGTAACTGGCGACGCACCAGGTCGAGGAATGCCGGGAACGTGTTGATGGCCTTGCGCTGGTAATCACTGACACCCAGCTTCCTGGCCTTGGCACGTGCAGATTCCTCCGTGGTGATTAGTTGAAGATTGGTCATCACATCGAGCACCAGGTTTCGACGCGCAGTTGCACGTTGCGGGTGTCGCCTGGGGTTATAGTACGAAGGCCCCTTCACCATGGCTACCAGCAGTGCAGTCTGGTCGATAGTTAGTTCCGCCAGCGGCCGTTCGAAATAAAAATAACTGGCAAGACCGAAGCCATGAATAGCACGGTTTCCGTCCTGTCCGAGGTAGACCTCGTTCAGATAGGCCTCGAGGATTTCGTCCTTGTTGTAGTGCCACTCCACTAATAGTGACATGACGGCTTCATTCAGCTTGCGTGTCATTGAACGTTCACTGCTGAGGAAGAAATTCTTCACCAGTTGCTGGGTCAGCGTACTGCCCCCCTGAACCACACGACCAGCACGAATATTCGCAAGCAGTGCTCGCGCGATCGCCGCAGGGGAGAGACCATGGTGCGAGAAGAAGTCCCGGTCTTCAATAACGATCAGCGCATCTGTCAGACTGACCGGCACCTCATCGAGCTGTAATAACACGCGGTCTTCATTATGCGCCGGATAAAAACTGCCGGCCAGCACCGGGTCCAGCCTTAACAGGCTGAGCGCCTGGCCACTGCCGGCATCAGTCAAGCTGGCCAGTTTACCCGTGGCAAAAGATACCCGGACATTTGCGGTTGCTTGCTGCCCGTCCCAGAAATCAAAAGGTCTTGATATCAGGTGAAACTCATTCTTGTTTCTTGAAAATTGACCGGATTCACGGGGCGAAACCACAGGACGGTAGTGCAGTGCTTTCAACTCGGTCACAAACTGCTCGGCAGTTAACTCCAGTCCTGCATACAGCTCAAGCGGACGTGCATAGACACGTGCTGGTAACGACCAGCGCTTGCCTGTGAACTGGCTGCGTATCTGCACATCCAGATAAACAACATAACCGGCCAGCAACAAGGCCAGCAAGATGACAATACGAACCCGGAGTGATCGATTGGGGCGGCGTTTCGCAACTTTTCGCCGCGTTTTCTTCCGCCCGTGCTTGCGGCGTTTTACCATGACCCGTAATTACCTGCTGGAATAATTGAGTGAAGTAGCGCGCCATCATACCCGAATTGCTGAAAACTGCATCCACCACCGAACTCCAGGCAAAAAAATCCCCGGACAGGCCGGGGATAAAATTCGGAGACTAAAATTCGTTTATTGCTTGCGGTGTCGGGCGATACCGATCAGCCCCAGCAGACCGGAGCCAAACAACCAGACAGCGGCAGGTAGCGGCACGGCCGCTGAGCTGAATTCAGCACGCACCAGCATATCGTCGAAGTCTGAGTCGCCCTGATTGAGAAGGTTATCGTTGTAGGCAAGTACCAGATCCGATGTTGCGGTACTGGTCATAATCCCCAGGCCAATAATATTCTCGCCACTGGCATTGTCCACCGGGGTCAATGCATTTACGCCATTACTGGTAAAGCTGAAATCCAGGATGTCTCCGGCGGCAACATTGATGGAGAAACTGTCCCAGCCATCCCAGTCAAAACTTTCATTGTTTTCAGTGATGCTGGAGGAACCGGAGTTAAAGCTATTGGTGTATGCTGATTCCGCCGCAATGTAGTGAAAAGTAACAGAACCGTCCATGTCGACACTTAGCTGGGCACCGGTGCTCATCTGGTTGAAGCCCAGGCTACTCAGGTTACTGTTGAAATCGTTAGCCGTGATTGGCAAACCCTGTGTTGCCCCCCCTGAAATAACAAATGCTGCATTTGCAGAAAGAGAGGCCACCAGGGTCACCATACCTGCACACACTGCAGTAAAACGTCGTGTCTTTGTTGAGCACTCTGCCCGTTCTGTGGCTGCACTCGTTAGCTTTTCACTTCTTGTTGATATATTGTTCATTCCTCACTCCTGGGTATTGTTGATCTAACGGCTAATCACTGGTTATGAATCATTTTATCAGACGAAATCTCTTGTATGCAGGTGAAACTCGCCTGGTTTTGTCCGACAAGCTGCCGGGTTACTGTAAGCAAGCGAAAACATTATTTTATTGTCAGCACCTGGCTCTTTAGCTTCACCTCCACGCCTGCATTCTCAGGATAGAGCTCACACACATTTGACTGATCGAGATTATCTCTTCCGATCAGTTGTCTGATGGTAGTAACCAAACCCGAGATTGTCTGAAATGACCGCCTTTGGTCTGTACCGACTTCTTCGATCAGACCTGCAACTTCATCGCCAGACGTGCCTGTGCTTCTTCGGTAGACCCGAACAATGTAACTATCCATATACACTCCACTCGAATATTTGTACTTCTATTATGTTCTTCTACTCATGTTATTTTTTTACTTCTACGGTTATGAGTGTATGCGGCGGTTACTTAAAAATAGCTGACGGATTCGCGATTAATTGGAGTTTGACTGTCGGAAAGGCGGGATAACATAGTCTGGCGAAGTGCAATACTGCCTGCGCCAGTGAAAAAATGTGTACTTATAAAAATAAACGACCGGGTATCAATAGCAGGAAAAATAAAAGTTGTATTGAATCACAAACCACGTGGGTCATCAGAAAAAGCGGAACGAATCACCGCGGTTTTCCTGGGGGCATACGAGCTTCATGAAATATTCCTTCTCATGCTCGAGTGGCGTGAATTTAGAATTGAAGCCATACATACCATGACGGTTTCTGAACACCTCGATGTCGTTGATAACACCTGCTGGTACCGTCTGTCTGTACACATACATCCGGCGCTAGATTCTGTCTTGCTTGAGTAATTTAAAGATGCTCTCGGCAACGCATTATCATGGCATTTTACCCCGTCGACTCATGCTGGATACCCGCTGGCAGGCCTTAAGGAAATGCTGCCAGTCATACCCTGTATATCGAGCACCCTGATCCGGCTGCACGAAAACGCCTGTCTTCAGCTGGCGGCAACATACGCTTATGAGCAGAGCCCGCCGGGAATACTCCGGCGCCCCTTGCAAGTCACCCGGGCCTTGCTGCCATGCTGGTACAACAGACACTCAACACGGCACTTGACACAGCCTCGCACGGGACCACGTGGATCATCATGAATCTTGCGATATACGTATACACAGCCACTTTTCACGCATGATCACCGCCGGTGTGATTACAGTGTGACGCTCGAAAGTATCTTCAGACCCGGGGCAACACAGAGTTACGGGTAGGCCGTATTTCACAGGGCGCAGATAAAAAATCTATTCTGCAGTATCGTCAAGTCAGATACAGTTTGGCGACCTGCATGCACGTGTCAGGCTGACTGTTTTTCGAGACGCGATTCCTTGAGTAAACGATGCAGTGATTCCGATTCCGGCTCGGGCTGCAGACCTAGCGTGATCGACAGAACCTGGCTGCATCGGCGATAGACTGACAAGCCTTCCGAGAAGCGGCGTGTTGCCAGACAGCAAACCATCAGCCGCTGATAAAACACCTCGACCAGGCCATCGACATCGATGCCCTTCCGGTAACATTGCATGGCCGGTTCCCAGTAGCCATGTTTTTCCATGTAACGGCCGACTTCCAGCAGGTGGTGGATAAATTTACTACGCAGCCGCTCATGCAGGGACACTGACCAGGACGTTAATTCCTCTTTGGCGAGAAAATGGTCCTGGTACAGACTCACCAGGTTCTCTGTCAAACGCTCCACACTGAAAACCTGCTTACCCGTGACATCACTCGCAAGGAGTCGATGTGACTGACCGAGCAATCGTTCAAAGGACCACACGTCCACCCAGCAATATTTCCCATTCAGTGACAGCTTTCCTTCTTTCAACGTGAGTACGCGACCATCACCCAGTATCTTCCGTAACCGGTGCAGCGTGGTATCAAAGGATCGCTGTGCCGTGTCGCCATCAACATCTGGCCAGAGTTCAGACATCAAACTTGCGGTACTGATCTCACGCCCACCAAGCGCAATAATCGTCTTTAACAATTCAAGCGGGCGTCGTGGCACCTTGCGGCCAAACTCAGCCGGTTCGCCATTCAGCAACAACGAAAAGCGGCCAAGGGTAAAAACACTCACCAGTGGCGTGTCGTGAGGCGCCTGTGATGAGAATCTGCCTGGCGCTGGAATGTCCTGGCAGGATTGATTTCCATGCGGTTGGTCTGTTCGACGGCGGGTTAATCCCGGGTTGTTGATACCTGTGAACGGCAGGTGCTCAATACCCTCAAGTGTCAGTTGCTCAATCATCATTATCCATCATGCAACCGGCCATGCCGGATTACGTGATGCCTCCTCAGGTTTAGTTATTTTTCTCTGCCCATCTGGTTATTCAGCTCACCAATGCATGGTTCATAACCACACACCTGTGTAGATTGAATATATAAGTGAACTACTTACAGATAACTAACCGATTCACAAATCCTGGAATTCAGGTGACATGCAGCGTGGACAACACAATCGGCGGGAGGGCACTACGGCCAGTAGCACGGCAAAATACACGCATGGCACTAATTGCCCGACAGCAAGAAACGGGCAATCAGCGACAAACTTGAGTGGCGACCAGACAGGTCACCCAGACTGTTTTTCGAGTCGCGATTCCTTGAGTAAACGATACAGTGATTCCGATTCCGGCTCGGGCTGCAGACCTAGCGTGATCGACAGAACCTGGCTGCAACGGCGATAGACTGACAAGCCTTCCGAGAAGCGGCGTGTTGCCAGACAGCAAACCATCAGCCGCTGATAAAACACCTCGACCAGGCCATCGACATCGATGCCCTTCCGGTAACATTGCATGGCCGGTTCCCAGTAGCCATGTTTTTCCATATAACGGCCGACTTCCAGCAGGTGGTGGATAAATTTACTGCGCAGCTGTTCATGCAGGGACACCGACCAGGACGTCATGTCCTCTTTAGCCAGAAAGTGATCCTGGTATAAAGCGGACAGATTGTCTGTCAACCGCTCCAGGCTGAAAACCTGCTGACCGGTAACATCACGCATCAACAGTCGCTGTGATTGACCAAGCATGCGTTCAAATGCCCATACATCAACCCAGCAATAACGTCCATCCAGTGACAACTTTCCCTCTTTCAACACCAGCACACGATCATCACCCAACATCTTGCGTAACCGATGCAGTGTAGTGTCAAACGAACGATGCGCCGTGTCACCATCAACATCTGGCCAGAGTGCAGACATTAAATTTGTGATACTAACCTCGCGACCACCAAGCGCAACAATGGTCTTTAAGAGTTCGAGCGGACGTCGTGGCACCTTGCGGCCAAATTCGGCTGGCTTGCCATTCAGTAGCAGCGAAAAACGCCCGAGCGTAAAAACTCTCACCAGCGGCGTGTCAGCAGATTCCCGGGGTGAACTTCGTACCGGTGACGGAATAACGGAACACCTGTCATCGTGCGACTGATCCGACTGACGCCGGAATAATCCCGGGTGATCGACACTGGTAATGTACGGGTGCTCAAAACCAGCAAGTGAAAGTTGTTTCATTATGTTATTTCATCGGGCAAATCGGAGAATCCGGTTAACACGATGCCTCGTACCTATTCATATTATTGTTTATCGTTGGTCTACTTACCTTATAAGTAAGCAAATCACTACATTCTTCTTTACTAACGTTCAGTTACGACGCGTCTGTCAGGTAACCACGCCAATAAAATAATCAGCGCCATTTTATCAAAATTTAACTTATATATAAGTAACTTAAACGCATCTTATAAAATAAACATTTATCTGGACATACCATCAATGGGTAATATCCAACTATCGTCAACCTGATTGGCAACTATCAGTTGGTATCACATAGCAACATTTTAGTCATTTCTTTGACGAACAATCAACCTATCAACGAATTCTGACAGTAGAAAAAGCTCATGAGTTCGCCACATAAGGAGGAACCGGCATCTACTCCTGCTATTCAGACGCCTGTTCCTTGGCAATCTTTCGATCACTATTTCTGCCTGTAGCGTTGCTGGTTGTTTGTAATATCACAAGTCAGCGCAAGCCTTCTGCTGTACCATCCGTTACAACAATCACGAGACCACTAGCACCGGGAGCGCCCGAGAAACTGCCAACAATTGTTCGGCACTGTCTGCTATCTGCAAGGGCAATCTTTCCACAGGCGGATAATTCATGGGTAACGCCTGCCAGGATAGATTCCATTTTTCGCCGACACATCGCGGCAAGCGTGCTTCTTTGGGCCGGTGACCCCATCAGGTGCCCTGCTCCCAGGAAGAAAGATACTCTATCTGCGCTTCAGTCAGGGTGTCGATACGCACGGCCATCGCTGCCAGCTTCAGGCGTGCCACCTCCTGATCGATTTCAGCCGGCACTGCGTGGACGCCATTATCCATCTGGTCCGCCTGCGTCGCCAGATACACCGCACATAGCACCTGGTTGGCAAAACTCATATCCATGACGGCGGAGGGATGCCCTTCGGCAGCGGCAAGATTGACCAGCCTCCCCTCCGCCAACAGGCAGATGCGCCGCCCGTCAGCAAGCCGGTATTCGTCGACTGATGGCCGCGGCCGCTGTTTGGCCGTCGCCATTGCCTGCAGCGCGGGTATATTGATCTCGACATTGAAGTGTCCCGAATTGGCCAGCACACAGCCGTCTTTCATGACCTCCAGGTGGGACTGATCGACAACGTGCCTGTCGCCACTGGCAGTGACAATAAAGTCGGACTGCGCTGCGGCTTCCAGCAGCGGCATGACACGAAAACCGTCCATGGCGGCTTCCAGCGCCGGCAACGGGGCGACCTCGGTGACAATGACATTGGCACCATGCCCCTTGGCGCGCATGGCAATCCCGCGACCACACCAGCCATAGCCGACAACGGTAAAGGTCTTGCCGGCAAGCAGGATATTGGTGGCACGAATGATGCCATCCAGCGCGCTTTGACCGGTTCCGTAGCGGTTATCGAACAAATGCTTGGTCATGGCGTCATTCACCGCAATAACCGGAAACTGCAGTGCACCGCCCCGGGCCATGGCGCGCAACCGAATAACACCGGTGGTGGTTTCCTCGGTTCCTCCCAGCATGTTATAGATCAGGCCGTGCCGTGACTGGTGTATCCGGCTGACAAGGTCGGCACCATCATCCAGGGTGATCACCGGGTGATGGTCAAGCACCGCATCGATATGCTGGTAGTAACGCTCGGTGGATTCGCCGCGAACCGCAAACACGGGAACGCCATAACTTTCGACCAGTGCGGCAGCCACGTCATCCTGGGTACTGAGGGGATTACTGGCACACAGTACCACCTCCGCACCAGCCGCTTTCAGTGTGCGGGCCAGGTTGGCGGTTTCCGTGGTGATGTGCAGGCAGCCGCTGAGGTGAATACCCTGCAAGGGTTGCGACTCACTGAAGCGTGCTTCTAGTTCACGCAACACCGGCATTTCACGCCATGACCACTCAATGCGCTTGCACCCTGCCTCTGCCAGCGCAGGATTCTTGATATCGAAAATGCCAGGAATTGTCATCGAGTGTTCCAGACCACACTGGATAGTACTCTACCACTAACCCGCGCAGATTCAGGCAGCAAAGTCACTCAATCTGACAGGCAACCGCTTAGCTCCCCATTGCCCATGCACTGCCTCGAATACACCGGCGCAGGACGTCCCGCAGGATGCGCATGCTCCATCAGCAGTCAGGTTCCAGTCGGTCAGCACATACCAGTCACGACCAATCAATCGTTCACCGCATTGGTGACAGTAGGTGCTGTCACCCGCTTCGTTATGCACATTTCCCGTATAGGCATAGCGCACACCATTTTTCATGGCCATCTCACGGGCGCGTATCAATGTCGCCCGGGGTGTCGCCGGGACATCCAGCATCTTCCAGTCGGGATGAAAGGCGGAGAAATGCATGGGTACATCGGGCCCCAGCTTGTCCACCACCCACTGGCTCATGGCATCGATTTCCTTATCCGAATCATTCCTTCCGGGTATCAGCAGGGTTGTCAATTCGAGCCATACATCGGTTTCGTGTTTGATGTACTCCAGGGTTTCCAGCACCGGTGCCAAATGCGAACCGGTAATCTTGTGATAGAAGTCTTCTGTAAATGCTTTCAGGTCAACATTGGCGGCATCCATGTGCTGGTAGAATTCACGGCGCGGTTCAGGGCAGACATAACCCGCCGTGACAGCGACCGATCTGATCCCTTTCTCATGGCAGGCCCTGGCAACATCGATGGCATATTCATGGAAAATCACCGGGTCATTATAGGTGTAGGCCACGCTCCGGCAGCCCAGTCTCTGCGCTGCGCTGGCAATCTGCTGCGCTGAGGCCTCGTCGGCGAGCGTATGGATTTCCCTCGACTTGCTGATATCCCAGTTCTGACAGAATTTGCACGCCAGGTTACAACCTGCAGTGCCAAAAGACAGCACCGGCGTACCGGGTAAAAAATGGTTCAGCGGCTTCTTCTCGATCGGATCGATGCAGTAACCGCTGGAGCGCCCATAGGTTGTCAGGACAATCTGATCATCAAGATTCTGACGAACAAAACATAAACCCCTCTGACCGGCGTGCAGTTTGCAGAAGCGCGGGCAAAGGTCACACTGAACCCGGCCATCATCCAGCTTATGCCAGTAACGGGTATCTACGGTAAACCGATCGCGCTCTTTCATGTAAATCCTTATATCAACATTGCAACACACTGATTACATATGCATGCACCAACCCACCTGAATACTGAAGCCTTTTCTAGTTAAAGTATAGTTAATGCAAGCACCTAAAACAGACGATCGGGACAGAAATACCGGTAAATCCTGAAGTGCTGCTGACCTGCCTGGAAATGCACACCGGGACAGTATACCGATTGCTTGTCCACCTGCACCAAAGGTCAATAGGCAGACCGTGAGTGATGCCATATCTTGTAGCGCTTGGTGGCGTAATAATAATCCGCTCTCCAGCGTCACTAACACGCCCTGTATCCCTTGATAGCGTCAGTCCAATCTCCCCCGACCCGTCTCTGCCGTAAAGTGCCCTGATCGAATAGGGCTGGGCTGTTGATTCGGTCGTGAGTGCGGCATTGTCGATCATCCCGTAGGTGGCACAGCCGGAAAGCAGCAGCAACCCGAAGCCAACAGCAAACAGTTTCAACATCGAACAGCTCAATGTGTTTTTGCGATCATGATGTACCGCCCATGCTGAAGGCGGTTTGTGTAGAAAGTAGTTACCCGGACAGGACGGGAAAGCGGAAATGTAACAGAATGCCCTGGATTTGACATCAGGGTGAGGATGCAATGCGGGAGCCGCCGATCAAGCGCCAGTAGCCCTCTGCGTTGATATTGATGAATCAGGATGCAAGCGTGCGTTTTCATCACCCATTATTCAACCCAAGACTCCAACCATCGCGAGTCAATCAGGCGACGGGATATTCCACGTCATGTAGCCTCTGCCGCAGGGTCTGAAAATAATTCTCAAGGACAGGTTAGGATGGCCGCTATATATAGAACGGTATTATCTGGAACCGGGGGGCTTCTATGATAGATACAATCAGTGCGTATATTCGGGGCGCATTAATCCTTGCTGTGGCCTTATTTCCACCAGCTGTTCACCTTATCGACATGGCTGGCCGGTAACACCGGAAACCTCCTGTCTTCATCATTGGGTACAGGCGGATAAAGAAAGCCCTGTCACCCGGACGGGCGCTGCATCCTCACGTCATGACGTATCGCTGGCACTGTCACCCGGGTGCAGATCTATTTATTCGTTCCACCCGATTCAGCAAAGTAATTCCACCCAAGTCGGCAAACTGTTGGTGGCTCCAAGGTGATTTTCAGAAAGTTCACTCTCTCAGCCACTCTCCCCAATAACTCCAGACCGTTCAGTCTTTCCTCATCAGTGCAATCATCACATTTCAGTCTGTTGCTCAACCGGTTGGCAAATGCAACGGCCTCCAGCGTGGTCATGGTATCTATTCTTTCCAGTTCTTCTAGTCGTGTAGCCTTGTGCATCATTCCCACCCCCCTCAGGATATGAGTGACCTGCAAAAACCTAGCACTTTTCTGGAAATAAGGTTTTGATATAGATCAACTGGAAACATGGAAAAATTTGACGAGGCTTCATTCAGTCATTGTTTTTGTGGCTTCAACGAACCACACGTCCATCAACCCACTCGGCTTGTATGTTGCCTATGCGCCGATCCGGGGTCTTCCTGCGGCATTCCTTTATTATTGCCCCGTGGCTGTCCCTGAATGGAACTCTGGGCATGCCTACATTTCGCCGCCTGTCGCTAAACTGGAGTCTCTTGTTTCTCATAGAATATCCACCAATGAACAGGATATGCCATGAGACCCAGCCTGCATATTGCCCTAAGGTACAAACAAACAATCTTGTACTTCCGAACAATTGAAGCCCTCCCACGAGTTGGACATGATTGTAAGCTCACAATTTTCCGGGAGGCGTCATGACCAATTTACAAATGTCCCCGGCGCTTGAAGATCTGTTTACATCCATAAAGAAATCAAAGTTTTCTTACACAATAAGGAGCAATTAATGAGTAATGAGATGAACATTACCTGGCACGAACATCAGGTAACGCGGATAGACAGGGAGTCACTGAACGGTCACAAGGGCTGTGTAATCTGGTTTACAGGTCTGAGTGGCTCGGGGAAAAGCACAATCGCAAACGCCCTCGACTACAAACTTTACCAGTGGGGCAAGCATAGCGTGGTGCTGGATGGGGACAACGTCCGTCACTCGCTCAATGCCGGACCTGCCATGCTGTTAGAGACGCATGAGGAGAAATTCGCACAGCGTTTTGGTCTTGGGTTTGACGCCATAGACCGGGAAGAGAATATTCGGCGCATTGGTTCGGTTGCCCAGCTCTTCTCCCAGGCCGGCATCATCGCCGTAACGGCCTTTATCAGCCCCTACCGTATTGATCGTGACCGGGTCAGGAATAACCTTCTCCCGGGAGAATTCATTGAGGTGTTCGTTGATACACCAATAGAAATATGCGAGTCGAGAGACCCCAAGGGGTTGTACAAGAAAGCACGGGCAGGAGAGATCAAGGGCTTCACTGGTATCGACGACCCTTACGAAGCCCCCCGATCGCCGGAACTGGTTCTCTCGGGAGCAAAAAAGACGCCTGATGCACTCGCGGATGAGGTCATGGCCTATCTGCAGCAGCAGGGTATTTGTCCTTCCCTGGAAGATGATATTTCATTAGGTCGGAGAATAGGCAAAACAGGCTAGAAGGCAGGAAACGGTATTTCAAGGATAGCTGCCCCCTGATTTCATACAAGCACCAGCGACAAATAGATACCCCAGGAAGGCAACAGCAATCCACCTGCCCTGCCCGAAATCAGGTACCTGGACGCAAAGCCCGGGGCATTCATTCCAGATGCCTGCAGGTACACATGACGATCCACTGTTGGTGGGTCGTCATGAACCCGTGCCTGCCCGGCTAAAACCGGAATGGACCCCAGGAAGAGGAACTCGCCACCCACAGGGTCAAGCAAGCGGCCCGGTGTCAGCCGTAATGAATTCCTTGTTTCACTTGTTCAGGGTATACATCCCCCGGGGAGATCAATACACGAGGGCCCGGGCGGCTGCCCAAGATTAGCCTTGATATACGAGAAGTCGGCTGGATCGACGACACCGTTGCCATTCAGATCCTGATCCGGTGCCGTCATTAAACCCAGTGCCGCCTTGAGTTCCGAGAAATCACCTGGATCGACGATATTGTTCTGGTTGAAGTCTGGATCACACGCATTGCCATAATTATCGCCATCTGTGTCACGTTGATCCGCATTGGCAACAGTGATGCAATTGTCTTGTTGATCGGAAATCCCGTCATTATCACTGTCCAATGCTGGATTGCAGTAATGACTTAAATCTTCATCAAAGACGCCAGCCCCGGGGATCTCTGCACGCCCTGTATTTTCGTATGTATTCCGATTGTCACCACAGCCCTGTACAACGGTGATTCCCACTGGTGGTCCCTCAAGATCCAGCGCTTGTGCGCTCGCGGTATAGATCCAGGTCTCTCCAACCGACAGGATCATGTCACCGCCAGCATCGCTCCCGGTATCCAGAACCGGGGCAATGCCCGGCTGACTATCAGTGGTAACGATTTCCGCTTCAGAAAGGTCGATCGCTCCGGTGTTGGTGACCCGGTATGTCCAGTTGACCATGTCACCCTGGGCAATACGCGGCACATCAGCGTCATTGGCCCCGTCTGCCTGGTTACCGTTGGTCAGCTTCTCGATGTCGATGGTCGGGGGAACGGGATCAAAGACGACATCGACCCAGTAGTTTGAGGATTGATAAGTATTAATCGGAAAGCTGCTCGCCGGGCCATAGGCATACACACCATTGGGAATCGACACACTATCCTGCGGAACGCTCAATGGCGGATTATCAACGCCGGCCGTTGCAAAGTAGCCTGAATCAAAGCTGTAGTGCCCGACAGGCGCATGATACGAGATGATGTAGACGGTATTGGCGGAAACGGCAACCGGTGTGGAAAGATCTGCTTGTTGCCATCCGGATGCGGTTTCATTGACAAAGGTTGTCGTGGCCAGTAACTCACCCGTCTCCGCCCATAGATTACCGACATGTATCCCGGTATTGCCCGGTGCCTTGTGGAACCGCACCCCGGTCACCGTCCCATCGACCTCAGCCATAAACTTCAGACCCAGTTCCACAGCCTGAGCGTCTCCACTGTCGATTGTTCCGGGCAGTGTAGTGTCAGGCCAAATGGTGCAATTGCTGGTGCACACTACGGGGGGACCGACACTGACCGTGACACTGGTATTCTGTACGTCCAGATTGCCACTGTCATCCACTGCACGGGTCAGGATTGTGACCGTGCCTGAGCCGCTGGCTGTCCAATCATAGCGCCAGTTCTCGCGCCCGGTTGCGGGATGCCAGGTTACCCCACCGTCGGTGGAAACCTCCACACCACCGACAACGCCCCCGCCCGTGTCACTGGCTGTGCCACTGATTGTCAGCAGACTACCCACCGGTACAACGCTTCCCGGGGCAGGTGTATCGATAAACGGTACGGGTGCGATAAAATCACTGCTCGCGCTAGCCGGCACCAGGCCGGGTTGCAGACTCAGGGGTTGTGCCCCCATATCGGCAAACAGATTGATGGTAGCCTGCTGCAACCGCACGTCGGGCAACAGACTGCCACGGTCATGATTGCCGTCCAGCCCCCACGAATACTGGACCGTGCCCGCACCGAACACGAGTGCACCGCTGTCATGCCGGTACAGCGTCATATGGTGGGTTGCCGGACCGGGTCCGTAGGTGCTGCCGAAATCCAGAAGGACTTCTGCACCGCTGATATTGGTCTCAGACAGGCGGATCAGTCCTGGCGGCCGGTGCCCATTGTCGGCATCTTCATCCGATTCATAACCCAGGGTACCGTTGGTGACGGCGGACCTTGTGCCCGGTACGAGGGTTGCCAGATCCGTATTGCGCCAGAAGCGCAGCTTGCCCTCGGTCTCGGGTACCACAATGGCGGTATCCGAGGGTGCGGAGTTAACGTAGAAGATCGTCCCGGTCAGTGCATTTTCCGGCCGATTGCCATCCGCGGGAGGACTGAAGCGCGGGTCACGCCAGGTACCCGTCCAGGTGGGCGGATCTGCGGGATCGATGATGGCATTCGCATGCGTCTCCTTGTAACAGACCAGGGTGCGATAGGCTGTGCCCGAAGCGTCGATACTGTTTTCCCAGCGGGTTTTCCAGAAGATTTCATTGCCGCTGAAGAAGGCCAGGTGTACGCCCGCGTCACGCGCCGCTTCCACGTTACTGCGTTGCGCACCGGACCAGTATTCATCGTGACCGACGGACAGGAAGGCCTGATGATTCAGCAGCAGTGCACCGCGACGGTCGCTGTCTACGCCGGTGATGTAACTGACGTCATAACCATTGGCCTCCAGCCAGCGCACCATTGGATACTCGGCGTTAAAGACCCAGTCCGGACCACCATCGACTACCCGGGTCCTGAAGGGTCGATTGTAGCTCACCTTGTAGGCGCGTCCATCGGGAGTAAACGGAAAGGAGCCGTGATAGAGACTGTTGCCCCCGTAATCGTTATAGGCCTGCCAGGTGGTATCGGATGTCTGGAACAACAGCTCGGAGGTGCTGCTGTCATCCCTGACGACAAAGAAAATATGGGAAGCCCCGCCGGTATCGGTTCGCACCGCACGGGCAAAATAGATGCCGGAAGTGGCATCGGCCGGGACATCCCAGGAGGCAGACACGGCCCAGTTGCCACAATCAATCAAGCCCGTTGCCGCATCATTCAGGCAAGCCGGCTGGGGCTGCGGCAACACCGCTGAAGGCAGCACGGTGGCGACCTTGCGTGCGCCCAGACCTTCGTAATAACCCATGCGATAGATGTCAAGCGCATATGCGTCGGCGTCCGTATCCAGCTTGAACTCAACGGTCTCGCCGCTGTTAATGCTGATCTCCGTGGTAAAACCCTGGATGCTGGTATCACCCTCACCCACTACCTCCCACTCCGAGGTCGGATTCCCGGGCAGGCAGTTCTCGGCCACGATCGCGTTTGCTGGTGATGTGCAGTGCTTGACTCTGGCGAATGACCAGGTGAAATCGGCGTCAGGGGTATGCCATTGTTATCGCGACCGTCGTTGTCAGGGTGGCTGTATAGGTCGTGACAGCAGTAGCGACTGGACGGTATCAAGGTCGCCATGTTGCCACTTGTGCTGAGTGTGGCAGGGACAAGCACATCACCTGCATCTTTCAGATAGAAACTTGACGCCGTAATGGTGGCAGCATCCAGGTCAGTGTTGAAGGTAGCATTGACTGTCGTCTCCGGAGCCACCCCGGTCGCAGTATCAGCCGGCGTGGTTGAAACTACATTCAGTGGTGCCGTGGTGTCAAAAACCACATCCACCCAGTAATTACTTGCCTGAAAGCTAGAGGTCGGAAAAGCGGAACTGGCACTGTAGGTGAATACCCCATTGCTACCACTTTCACCATCCTGGAACAGATAGACCGGCCAGTTGTCCACGCCGGAACTAGCGAAGTAGCTACTATCAACAGCGTAATTGCCATTCGGGCAAAATACGAGGCGATATAAACGGTGCCGCAGTCACCGCACCGGGCCGCAAAATCCACCTCTCCAGCCCTTCATTTCATTCTGCGCTGATTGGTGCTGAGTCCAGAGGTTGCCAATATGGGTCCCGGTATTCTGACTCCCCTTGTAAAAACGCACACCGGTAATGTAGCCATCAATGGCAGTGCGAAATTTAACGCCGAGTTCTAATAGCTCCGGGTTCCGAAAACACGCACCAGAGGATAGTAGTATCGTCCCAACGTACACGCACGTGGTCCCTGGTGAAGGACCAGCTGACGTCGCTGACGAGCGTATTACCAGCCAGATCCTCTACACGGGGAATCGTGCCCTCGCCTGCAATGGTCGTCGTATACTGTGTGGAGGCAGTCAGTGTGGCCAGTGGGTCTAGTGTGGCAGTTTGCGTGACGGCATCGTATGTGACCGTCGCCGGGACCAGGGCATTGCCGGCATCCCGCAGCGAGAAGGTCGCGGTATTGATGGTTGCCGGACTCATGTCTTCACTGAATGTCGCCGTGATGTTCCCGGTGATCTCAACATTTGCCGCACCATCAGTGGGCGACACACTCATGACGCTTGGGGGTATCATATCTGCCGCGTAGGTGGCCAAATAGGTCCCGGGGAGCGCGGAGAAACGGGCATAGCTGATACCCTTGATAATATCGACCGTAAAGGCAATGGACGCGCCGTTACGCGTGATAGCGGTGATCGTGCCAGCCGATGCTCCCTGCGGCAGCAGCCCCTCCAGGCCATTTGCACCAGCACCTGATGCAACAGTGAATCCGAGGTTGCTGCCATCCCAGGAAAGTGTCTGAAAGGAGGCGCTGTTGCGCCCGTCAAGCCATTCCAGCATCTGTCGCGCCGTTACCACCGGGACACCCCGGGCGAGTGCCGAGCTGACCACGGCGTCAGATACCGCACTTGAGGGCGAATCCGTATGCGCATTGACGGTGAAGGCGCCGTAATACCCTTCGGACCCCAGCGCCCGATCCAGCAGGGTATTGACGGTAAACGGGTATGACTGTCCCGACTCATCGGTCATCTGGGTCACGGCCTGATAGACGTCGATCAAGGTCCCGTCGAGATCTGCAAAGCGCATGGGCATGGCCGATCCTGTAAACAAGCCCGGTGCATTCGCAACCCAGTCGGGGGGCCAGTAATAATAGTTGGTATCGAGGCGCATGCCATGACTCAGTTCGACCAGGGCTGCCGATGCCCAGTCACTCCAGGCAATACAATGGTGGCGCTGGGTATACAACGCCGTGATACTCGGGAAACTGGTATTGAATTGGCTAATCTGGCCAGTGTAGAAGTCTTCCAGCTGAGCGGGGGTGTAATCGGCACAATTGGTATTGACGTGCAACCCGACCTCAAAGCCCTGTGCGGCATAGGCTGCGGCCTGCGCAT
Source organism: uncultured Gammaproteobacteria bacterium (assembly GCA_963753755.1). Taxonomy (GTDB): domain Bacteria; phylum Pseudomonadota; class Gammaproteobacteria; order UBA9214; family UBA9214; genus UBA9214. The sequence continues at coordinate 117,147 of CAVWDM010000003.1, read as the reverse complement.
CAGTTAACGGGGTATCCCAGTACAGATAGGCGGTACCGCGCACGCATTCCCAGTCTGCAACCGAACAGCCGGGGGGACTGGCAGCGATGAACTGCTCAAAGCGGCCGTCCGTGCCGTTGAGTGCATGGTTATCGCCGGTCATGATCACGACCGCTTTCTCACCGCGCGGGAAGTACCAGAACCGGGGCAGCGGTTTCTTGTCGAGATTCATATGAATGACAAGATTGGCCAGTAGCCGCTGTTGCTCGTCAGCCTGGGGAATGGCCACCTTGTCGAGATCAACCCAGTCAGGCTGCGGGTCGCCTGCCGCTGCACCGTAAAACAGGTCATCCGGGCGGATCGGGGCAGATCCATCGCGCTCCTGTCCTGCCCAGGCGGGATTGCCCTGGCGGGTATACACAATCGATGTCGCCAGATCATAGACAAACGCCGCCGCCTGGCCACCGTTTGCCCCGACAGCATGCAGCGTCACAGCCGGGTTGGGTGCAGGCGTCGTCGCCGCGCTGTACAACTTGGCCAGTTCATTGGCACCGTTGAGGGTATAGCGGTCCGCCGTGCCGTGAAACTGTAGGGTTTGATCAACAATGCCGGTGCCGGGAGACTGCATGGTATCAACCCGCAGATACCCTTCAGAGAGTGTCGCGCCGGTAGCCGTCAGCCCGAGCAGGCCTGCCAGTTGCGCATCCGGCCGCATGGCAATCAGATTGCCACCGGCGTTCACCCAGTCTGTAAATAGCGAGACCTGGCTGGCCGACAGGGAGCCCTGGTCGAGGATAACCACGTCATAAGCTGCCAGGACCATTGCTGTCACTGTCTCGATATCAACCACCGCGAAGGCGTTGAAGCCCTCGTTGCGCAGTATCTCCGGATAGAAATTTCCAAAAGCAGAGGTTGGTGACTTGATGACCAGGATGGGCCCGCCAGGACCCACATCGGGTACAGGCAATGGCTCGGCAATAGCGTTCATGCTGCCTAGCAGTGCTGCGAACAGCAATAGCATGGAAGATAGAAATTTATGCGTTTTGAAATTGTTCATAATTAAATGCTACGCCTCTGACAGTGGATGCCAGTTTTCGTGGAGTTGAGACTACCCATGAACAGCGTCGATAAGGAGAACAACCACTCATGCGAGGCGAGGATGACAAGCGGGGAATCAATCGAGCCGGGGAGCTTGCAGCTGCGGTTCTTGTGAAACTTCCGTGTTGTTTTATGCCTGTATACACGACTGCTGCAGCACGTCTTGTTGCGCTCGGCAGAATACTTCTTACTCAATCATTGTGCTCTTAAGTCAGCCTCGGGAAGAATTAACCGCAATAGGAACTGCCCGAGTAATTCACGTTGCTTATAGTCTATCCGCTATGACCATCTTTGAATAGCTGTACAGAAGCAGTACCCGCCCCCTTCCCGGATGAGTAGTGCAGCAGCCAGCCCGTCGTTGCACTTGTATGCCGACAGTTCCCTTGTCTGTTGGGTAACCGAATATACAACGCGTAAGGTATCTGTAAGGAATTTGCAAAAGCTGTCGGATTATATTACACAAAACAATCACCATATAATCACTATATATCGTCTGATTTTTAGCATCTTGTTGATTCAATGCATCTTTGTGTTTTAGGCATGAAATATGCAGAATTCACTGCTACTGAAATATGATAATTCATGTCCGCCTGAATCTGATCACACGGAAGACACTGAGAACTATGGAGTTGCATGCGTATGAAGACTAGCCTTTTTGCAGGCCTAATGCTTTTGGCCACAAGCACCGCGAACGCGGCGCTGATCAATATCGATTTTGGACCTTCCTCATCAGCAACCTACACTGGTCAGGGAATCCTCGGCACTGCCTCGGATTCCACCTGGAATGCGGTAGATTTTGGCGGCGCGTCAAACCTGACCCATGCCGATGGCACAGCCGGTAACGTAAGCGTCACGACAACTTTTGATAACAGCTTTACCAACCTGCCATCTTACACCAATACACTTCTAGCAGACCGCTTGTATGGGACTGATGCACTTCAACCGCAGACGATCACGCTCACCGGCCTCACTGCAAATTCAGCTTTCGATCTTATTTTGTACAACGGGTTTTACGCCCAGACGCATTCCGCCAACGGACAATCAGCAACAACTGAACCGATTGCGGCCAGCTCTGCTAACAACGACTTTCCGAACTGGACGTCAGGTGTCGAATACGCCACGTTATCCTCCGCCATTTCGGATGACAGCGGGCAATTGGTGATTACGGTCACCCCGTGGGACGGCATCACTGATTTCAATCCAGCCCAAATTCAGCAATCGCTGCAATGCAGATCCAGTCAGTTCCCCTACCTGCAGCCGTATATCTCTTTGGCACAGGCCTCCTGGGCCTTGCCGGAATCATGAGACGCAAAAAAGCCTAGACGTAGCAGACTCAACCCCATCCACAACAGCCCCCTCGGGGGCTGTTTTTCTTTGTGCGCCCAGCATGGGCTCGATCCTGGAGGTGCAAGTCCTCCCGTGAGTTGACCATAGCGAACGAAGTGAAGCGCAACTGCGTGAGGGTGACCGATCGTGGGGAGGAAGCGTAGATCTAAGCCGTGAGCCGATGGACAAGAACCGGAACGAGGCGATACCGAGCAGGGTGAGCAGGGCACAGGCAATGACTACGAAGCTCTTGTGGTCAAGGTTCAGGCAGCATAAATCAGGCTGTTGTGCGGTGAAGGATCGCGTTATTACCTGGGGAGGTCTCGCCTTGTGCCTGAAAGGGCGACGGTGGTAAGCCGGAGCGAGAAGTCAGCAGAGGCCATAGTAGCTGCCTGTCCGGGGCGCAGGGCCTAAGGAGTAGGAAAGTAAGCGCGTCGATTATCGACTACGGACTGTCTCAGATGTTCGCACAAGCGAAGCTCGCCGAACCGGAGAATAGGGTGAAGCCCGACGAGCCACGGCAGCGAGAAACCGGGGTCGCCGAATCGACATCACGTAACATCAGGCATTGGGCCGAGTGTAACACAAACCCGATGACCTCAACTACTTCAACCGCCCGGTGCGGACCCGCATGCCTGGTGGTGTGGGAGGGGCTCGGACAGGTATCCTGAGACAGGTATCCTGACCGCCCCTATCCCGATTGCCCTGGATCCATAGTTGCCCGTCGGGAAACAATGAATACTCATTGGCAATCGAACGGAACGCACCCTGGTACAACTGTCATTTTTTTTTACAGTCTGACGTATATTCACTAGCGAGTCTGTGCAGTAGCTGGCTATAAGTAATTGAAATTTAGGAATAGCTTCCCGGATGGTTCGAATATTGCGATACTTTGAGTGAATGCATTACCGTATGCCCACTAAAATGCCAGTTTCCAACTCTAGATAATGATTATTTCAAGCTCATTTTTTAAGCCTGTTCGTTACAGCCTGGCGATTCTAAGGTCGGGACTGGCAATTGCCGGGATAATTCTGATGATGACCTGTTCACAGGCTGTCGCGGTTGACACCGACCTGGATGGTGTTGAGGACTATCAGGACAATTGCATTAATGCACCCAACGGCCCCCTGCTCCCTGATGCAGGGGGTAATAGTCAGCTTGATACCAATGGTGACGGCTACGGCAACATTTGTGACGGGGACTTCAACCACAACGGCCTTGTCGATCCATCCGACTTCTCGGTGATGAAAGCCTCTCTTGGCTCACCAGAGGCAGCGGATCAGGACCTGAATGGCAACGGTATCGTGGATCCAGCCGATTTCTCCATTCTTAAGGCAAATCTTGGTCAGCCGCCCGGGCCTTCATGCACAGACCTTGCCAGTGGTTGTCAGACTGACCCTAACCTTACCATCAGCAGCGGCGATGCCCAGAGCGCCACGGTGGGAACCACGCTACCCGCACCGTTTGTGGCCATCGTCCGTGATGCCGGTGACAACCCGGTCCAGGGCGTCACCGTCAACTTTACCGTCACCGCCGGCGGCGGCTCCCTGTCGGTACCCTCCGCAATCACCGACGCCAGTGGCGAAGCCAGCACCGTGCTGACCCTGGGCACCACCGCCGGCACCAACACCGTCAATGCTTCGGCCACCGGCGCCGGTAATGTCGACTTCAACGCTACCGGCAGCGCCACGGTGGGAACCACGCTACCCGCACCGTTTGTGGCCATCGTCCGTGATGCCGGCGACAACCCGGTCCAGGGCGTCACCGTCAACTTTACCGTCACCGCCGGCGGCGGCTCCCTGTCGGTACCTACCGCAATCACCGACGCCAGTGGCGAAGCCAGCACCGTGCTGACCCTGGGCACCACCGCCGGCACCAACACCGTCAATGCTTCGGCCACCGGCGCCGGTAATGTCGACTTCAACGCTACCGGCATACTCAATGCTATTGTCCTTGAAAACCAGAATCCCGGCACCACGAACTGGGCGGTCATTAACCCGGTCACCAGTGAAGATCCCGAGATTGCCGGCTATGCCAGTGCAACGAGCATAAACGTGGGAGGCACCTTAGCGCTCAAAGTATCACTAGCACAACCGGGGCAGTACAGCATCGACGTTTTTCGCCTCGGTTATTATGGTGGTTTAGGTGGACGGCTGATGGCTGCCATTGGCCCGCTCAGCGGCAACACACAGACAGACTGTTTAATTACCGATCCAGACACGTTGCTTATCGAATGCAACTGGGCCACCTCGCACACACTGCAGATTGGCGACAACTGGACCAGCGGGCTGTACGTAGCCAACCTGACGGATTCTGGCTCTGGCAAGCAATCACAAATCTGGTTCGTGGTGCGTAATGACAACAGCACCTCGGATATTCTGTTCCAGAGCAGCTTTACCACGTTCCTGGCCTACAACCACTATGGAACCGTGGACCGCCACAGCCTTTACGGCTTCAACAGCACTGGTGGGACACCGGCACAAAAGGTGTCGTTTGACCGCCCACTGGGACAAGTCACCACGGATCCGGCCCGCTACGATAATATGCTGGACTATGAATATCCCATGGCGCGCTGGCTGGAGTCACAGGGCTACGATGTCTCATACGTGACAAACATGGATGTCCACGACGATCCATTCTTATTGCTGCAGCACGATATGTTTATGTCTGTTGGTCATGATGAGTACTGGTCAGAGGAAATGCGAAATAATGTAGAACAGGCCCGTGACAGCGGCGTGAACCTGGCCTTCTTCTCGGCGAACACCGCATACTGGCGGGTAAGGTTCGAACCATCAGGAAATGGTGCCTCAAACAGGGTGATGGCATGTTACAAAGATCCGGTAATTAATGATCCGATTGCACCAACGTATTTATGGCGAGGCCCCGAAAACAACAGACCCGAGAACGCACTTCTGGGGGTAATGTATGTCGGTGACGATGTCTATGACCAGTACGGCGGTTATGACCATATTGTAGCCAACAGCATGGATCCCTATTACAACAACACAGGACTAAATAACGGCGATGCGCTACCCGGACTGGTCGGTTTTGAATGGGATGGCATCGTAAACAATGGCTTTAGTCCTCCCGGACTGGTTGCCTTATCGCAGTCGATCGCAAATGGACCTGGCGTCAACAGAGCTCCCGACATTGGCCTGCCTGCAGAGACAGACCACACCATCTCGAATGCCGTTCGATACACGGCCGCCAGTGGCGCCAGGGTGTTCGCTACCGGATCGATCCAGTGGATGTGGGGGCTTGACAGTACCGGCGTCCTGGGCGGTCGCGCCGATCCCCGGTTGCAGCAATTCACAGTCAACGTGCTGAGCGACATGGGTGCAGTGCCCTCTACGCCGGATGCGGGACTGATCATACCCTGAGGAAATCACTGTGTATCGAGCGCATGATCTGATGGTTTTTGCCTCCAGTTGTGATACTCGCGTGTATTCCCAGCTTCTTGAGTGAATATGCGATCGACCAGAACAGTATATTTTGACGTCCGGGATGTCGGCAACCGCTATACGGTATAGCATGCTCAACCTTGCGGACCATGCCATCACCACTGACCTGCCACAGCGGAACTAATACCCTGTTGCAGATAGATCCTGTTAGCGATGCGCTTGTCGTTAACCGTAACCTGATTAAACCTTCTGCGGTCATTCGAGGGCACCTGAAAACACTGAGTCAACGACACTTTCAGTTACCAGGTGGTATAGTCAATCATCGCAAGATCCTCTGCCAGCAATAAAAACACTTACGGGAAGCTGGCTGCCGCCAGCGACTGCAATACCTTTATGACTTTGTCTCTACCACCCATTCGCTACATCCTGCTATCGGCGTTTATTACTCTGACGCTTGGGCTGGCGACCTTTACCGTCACTGCTGTGACGACCTCGGGTTTCCTGGTCTGGAGCGATGGCCTGCCCTATTTTCTGTATGCGCGTTCAGCAGTCCTGGATCTGGATACCGATATCACCAATGAGTACAACAAGCTTGATGCACAGTACCCTGCAGACACGAAATCGATGATACCACTGAGGGACTGGACCCGGCGAGATTCACGGACCGGGAACATTATCGCCCCCTGGCCAGTGGGCGCCGGCCTTGTCATGGTACCATTCTATGCCTCCGGTTACGCTGTTGAACTCGCTGTCGCTGGCATTAGCAATCGGCAGGCTGATTCCTACGGGCTAATCCCGCAGTTCTTTTTTTGTTTCGGTTCTCTCGCCTATGGCCTGCTGGGCTTTTGGGCCATGTTTCTATGCTGCCGTGAGGTAGCAGGAAACTCCGCTGCCTACCTTGCATCACTTGGTGTTATTGCTGGTGGTCCGGCCTTCTTTTATATCTTTTTCAACCCCTCCATGGCCCACGCCTCGTCCCTGGGTTTGATTTCCCTGCTAACACTGCTGTGGTTACGGCAATGGTGCAACGGGGCAAACCCTCGCGGTCTAGTATATCTGGGACTGCTGATCGGAACCGCGTTCACGGTGCGCTATCAAAATGCATTATTTGGCATTCTTCCTCTTGCCCTGATGATTCGTGAAATGCGCAGATCGCCTTTCCCCAGATTACTACTCATGGGTGGCTCGGGCCTCGCTGCACTGCTTATCCCGCTGTCAATACAGCTACTTCATTCATACTATTGGGGAACAACGGCAGATCCCGCAAGCACCCAACAAGCTGGCGTGGTGATAGGTCATTATCCATTTGACCTCAGCTCGCCTTACTTTTTTCATGTCCTGTTTTCCTCTCGACATGGCACATTCTACTGGGCTCCTGCTCTGGCTTTGGGATTGATCGGGCTTCTGTGGGCCGCACGCAGGCAGAGCTGGGCATGGCCCCTGCTGACAGCACTTCTCGCCAACGTCTATCTCATCGGTGCACTCGGTATGGCATACTCGGAGCTGTCAACAGGAACAGGATACGAACCAGACTGGAATAACCACTGGAATGGAGCGCCCTCCTTTGGAATGCGATATCTCACCGAGTGCGCACCACTCTTCGCTATCGGACTTGCGGTACTAATAAAGTCCTCGACCAAATGGCTGGGGAAGCTGTTCTGGCCGCTGCTGCTCTCACTGTTGGTTATCTGGAACGGGCTTCTGATTCTGGCTTACGGTGCCGAAACGATTTCAAGGTCCTACAGCTTGACCTATCGCGATATGCTGTTTGGAATAATCGAGGCATTCAAACAAATAGTAAACAGCATATTTTGAGATCGCGACTATACAGGATATCGCTACAGTAATCATGCGTCCCATGGGCATTGTTACTACTTCTACGAACGGGAAACCAGGATTACCCCGACCACAATAAGAAAGGTACCGCTGATCCTTATCATGCCAACGGTTTCTTGCAGGAACAGCCAGCCAAGTAACATCGTCATGACAAATCCGAGGCCAACGAACGGATACGCCATACTCACATCAACCTTGGATAATACAAGCAACCAGAGGCCTGCCCCCAGCACGTACATACCAAGACCGAGAACAACATAAATGTTGGTCGCCACATCCCACACAGTACCCAGCTTGAATCCGGTTGTCAGTGCCGACTGGATCTGTGGCTGCGACATCCCGATTTTCATAACCATCTGCGAAAGGGCCGAGAGTGTTACACAAGTAATGATTAGAACAAATACTTTGAGGGTCATTAGGTAATTCCTGGATTGGCTGTTGTATCGAAGGTTTAGTCGGCAAAGAATGTGAACGTCTGTCAGGGACCTGTAAAGCGTAATCGTAACCCAAGGAGTGCTATAAACTGTATTCTGAATGATTCTTTGTTATACATACAAACATGGAAAGAGCCTTGCCTCGAGCGCCCGCTGGCCGCTTGCTGACAATCCCGCCCCCCCCGGGATGGCCTCAGCTACCGACCAGGGCTATGATTTTTGCGTCTGCTCACAAGCCCTGGTCTCCGCACAGCAAGCCACCTTCACTGCTATTGTAATTATTGATAAATTTCATTTGGTTTCTGTATACTGAGGTATCGTTGATGTGCAGTGGCCCAGGGGGCGGATATTCATCTTGTACCTGAACCCCGCCCATCAACCGGCAACAACAATAATAACCAATTAGAGTCAGAATATATGACCTGCATCCTTGGAAGCTCTACCTATAACCACCATGGCATGGCCAACTCAATCGGGAAAGGTGACATTGTAGCCGTCGTCCATGAAGAGCGCTTCAGTCGCAAAATAGCACGACGCGCCAGGTGCCAGACTATAACTGCCGTAATCCATAGCCCGGACTCAGAGTATTGTATACCCGGGTGGGTCACACCTTCGCGGGTCATCTCCGGACAGTACATTATTTCCTGCGCCAAGCTCACAGCTTACAGTGAAAAAGATGCCTGCACTAAGTGAAAAAACAGTGATCGCTGAGAACGGAACTCCATTAAAGGAAACAGAAAACCAGCAGGTGTCCATTCTCGGCATCAAGATCTGTAATATCTCGAAAAAAGAGGCCATTGACCTCATAGAACAAGTCATTCTGCAAGGGACGAGCACTGCCCATGCAATCTATATCGTCAACGCCCACACATTGAATCTGGCAGCAGAAAACCCCGAGTATCATGAAACCCTGAATAGTGCTTTCAGGGTTTTTGGTGATGGCACAGGTGTCCGCTGGGCAGCACGGCAACGTGGAGTAGTGATGAGCGACAATCTGGTTGGCACTGATCTGCTCCCAGAACTTTTTGAGTCGACCAGCGGCCGTGGTTACCGTTATTTTCTTCTTGGCGGAGATCCGCAAACCATTTCCCGCGCGGCTGAAGCCTGCTCGACTCGATACCCTGGCTGGGATCTGGCCGGTTTCCATCAGGGTTATCTGCACAAGGACAACGCCAGCGAAACCATCAACCTTATCAATGAGGCGGAACCGGATGTACTCCTGGTCGGAATGGGGAACCCCCTGCAGGAACAGTGGATCCACGAGCATCAGCATCAACTGAAGGTTGCTGTTGCCATTGGGGTGGGCGGTCTCTTTGACCACTGGGCCGGGAATCTGGAGCGTGCACCCGCATGGATAAGAAAAATAGGCTACGAATGGCTGCAGCTTCTGCTTCAACAACCCCATAAATGGCGCCGCTACCTGCTGGGGAATCCAAAATTCCTGTTCCGCATGACACGTGCCTCACATAGCGATCGCCTGTAGACTGTAAATGCAGTATGCAAATTATTCCTCAACACCGGCCTGATAAACAGGCAAAGCGCTGGCATTGAAGAACCACAGGTTCACATGAACACAACCAACACCCCGACCCGCTGGCTTCTCAAGAAATCTGCACGGGCAGCAATGGCCACCACCTCTATCACTGCCTGCATGCAGGGCAATAAAGCACCAATGGTCCGCGTACTGACTTATCATCGCTTCGGTGACTCCACCAGAGACCCCTTCTGCGTTTCTGTACAGAGCTTTGACAAGCAGATGGCCTACATTGCAAGCCGTGGTCTTGCGTTATCCTTGCGGCAATTCACCGACTTTCTGGCCGGTCGAAACAGTATTACTCCGGGTTCTGTACTGGTAACCATTGATGATGGATTCAGGAGTACCTATTCGGCAGCACTGCCTGTATTAACACACCACGGCATCCCGGCGGTAGCATTCATATCGCCTGGACTCATGGAGGCACCAGGTTCTGCAGCGGAACCCTATGTTAGCTGGGATGAGGTCCGAATGCTGCACGAAGGTGGTATCGAAATCGGGTCACACTCGATGACACACAGATCAGTCGCGCGCATAAGCGAAGAACAGGCACGGGAGGAAATTCTTCATTCCAGGGAAATACTCGAAACCAGAATTGGTCAGCCGATATCGGCATTTGCCTATCCATTCGGCACCCGTGCGGATTACAATGAATCAACGTCCAGCATTATCCGCAATACAGGCTATGAATGTGCCTTCACCTCCCAACACGGAGCAATTAGCGCAACGAGTGATGCTTTTACATTGCCCCGCATAAAGGTAGAAGGTGGGGAAAGTCTCTGGATGTTCAAACGAATAACGCGTGGTGGTCTGGACGCCTGGCGCTGGATTGACCGGGCGCTGTGGCGCATCCAGGCAAGCGACAGTGAATAAACAAAAGAATGCAAGTAAATCTGAAGCAGCATCACCTGCCGACGACAACACCCGGGTCGCGAAAAACACGATTGTACTGGTCATACTGAGAGTACTGATGCCCGCCCTGGCAGTGTCACTGGTGCTGCTGCTGTCGCGAACTCTGGGCGTAGAAGGACTTGGCCGATACACCCTGGCCTTCAGCTTTCTCTACATGTTTAATGCCATTGCTCCGCTCGGACTTGCCGCAATTATCACACGTGACGGTGCACGCGATCGTGACGGTCTTGAGCATCTGCTGGCAAACGCCACAACCCTTGGCATCGTTTCATCATTGCTTGTCGCTCTGTGCATGGCTGGTCTTTCTTTCCTGTTGAATTACGACGCGGAGACCCAGAGAGCGATCCTGATTCTCAGCCTGGCCATATTGCCCTGTACCATTGGTGCATTCCAGGACAGCGCCTTTATCGCACTCGAGCGCATGGACTTCCTTGCCGTCGGTACGATCGCAGAATATACACTCAAGGTCGGCGGTGGGATTTTGCTGTTGCTCAATGGTTACGGGCTGGATGCAGTATTGATTGTTGCCATTACCGGCAGAATTCTGGGTTGTTTCATTTCAGCCGGGTTGCTTCGCGGGCTGGATATCAAATCTCGTCTGGTCTATGACAATAACAGCGTCAGAAAACTGTTAAAGCTTGCACCGACGTTTCTTTTTATCGGCATCTTTGCAACGCTTTACTGGCGCATCGACATCTTCATGCTGTCCAAGCTTCGGCCGGTGCAGGATGTGGGCTACTACGGCGCTGCATGGCGCATCCTTGAACTGGCCATGGTTGTCCCCCAGAGTCTGTGCCTTTCGCTCTATCCCCAGATTTCATCCAGTGCACTAAACAATCTTGAGCAGCTGGCACGAATAGGCAGGACTGCCATGCGTTATCTGTTCGCACTGAGCCTGCCAGCCGCAATCGGCATCACGCTGCTTGCTGGCCCGATTCTGGAACTGCTGTACGGTGTGGAATTCACTGCTGCCAAAGATACACTAAGCGTGTTAATCCTTACGCTGATCCCTTATGGTATCGTCAGATATCATGCCTATGTGCTACTGGGAGCCAATCATCAGCGGGTCGACCTGGCCCTGAACATCGTTATGTCTGTTTTCAATATTATTTTCAACCTGGCCCTGATTCCTGCCTACGGACATCTCGGCGCAGCCATCGCAACCTTTACATCGATATGCTTGTACGGCCTGCTACAGTATGGTTATCTGGTAAAGAATATTCCAGGTCGTGCCGCATCGTTATACCTGCCTCCCGTAGTACTGGTCGCCTGTACAGTGATGGCACTCTGTGTATGGCTGATGCATGACATGAATCTTGCACTTGTTATTGGATCGGCCGTACTGACTTATGGGGGTATTCTGCTTGCAGGCGGATTCTTTTCAGAAGCCGAACTGAAACTGGTAGGCATACACGGTCTACGACGACATTTCGGGCGCTCATAATTCCACGCATCATGACCAGGTTATGAATACAAGAAGAATACTTGAACTGTGTGCGCAATAGTCGGCTTAATCAAACCGGGCGGTAAGATTGACCGGAATATTCTCGCAGCAATGCGAGACTCAATGACTCATCGCGGTCCTGACGATGCGGGTCTATATATCAACTCCGCTGAGACAGTCGGGCTCGCACACCGCCGACTTTCCATAATAGATCTCACGCCCGCCGGGCATCAACCAATGACCAATGAAGATGGCACTGTCTGGCTGGTATTCAATGGTGAAATCTACAATTTCCAGTCGCTCAGAAAGGAGCTCGTGGAAGCCGGCCACATTTTTCAGTCCCACACCGATAGCGAGGTTATTATCCACGGGTACGAGGAATGGGGACTGGATTGCATCAGACATCTGCGTGGTATGTTTGCCTTTGCACTCTGGGATGCCGGACGTAAACGCCTTGTACTCGGACGAGACCGCCTGGGTATCAAACCACTGTTTTACCATTTCAAGGATGGCAATCTCAGCTTCGCATCAGAACTCAAGGCCATTCGTGCCAATCCGGACATCGAGCTTAAACTCGATGAAAGTGCGATCTATGACTATTTTACCTACCGTTACATACCTACACCCAAATCGATATACAAAGATGTGTGGAAATTGCCACCCGCAACATATGCGGTGCTTGAACGAGGGACGCTCAGACGAGAGCAGTACTGGGATCCCACCTTCAACAGCAGCGGACCGGTTAGTGTCGAGGATGCTGCAGACCTGGTCCATCACAAGCTGAAAGAATCCGTTGACTTGCATCTCATTGCCGACGTTCCCGTCGGCATCATGTTGAGTGGTGGCCTTGATTCGAGTTCCCTGCTTGCATTTGCAGCACAGTCTGCAACACAGCCGCTACATAGCTTCTCCATTGGCTTTGACGTTACGCAACACAATGAAACCCGCTTCGCAAAAATTGTAGCCGACCGCTATCAATCAGAGCACCATGAACTGACGATAAGCAGGGAAATGGCGCTGCAACTGGAATCCAAAACTATTGCAATGTACGACGAGCCTTTTGCCGACAGTTCGGCAATCCCCACCTCGGTCGTATCCGAACTGGCACGTAAACATGTGAAAGTCGCACTGTCAGGCGAAGGAGGAGATGAAATCTTCGGCGGCTATGGCTGGTACGCATTGTGGTGGAAAATGAAAGGCGTAGACGCAATCCCCCGCCCACTGCGCCAGCTGACTTCCCTGCCATTTAAAATAATGCCGAAGGGTTTCAAGGGGAAATGGACCATGGAGTCAGCGGCACTGGGCCCAGTGGAACGTTATGCCAAATTCATATCGGCATTCTCACGGAGTGAAAAACTCCCGCTGTTGTCAAAGGAATTCCTGAAACGTTTCGATGATTATGATGATTTCTGGTATTTCCGCAAGTACTGGCGTGCAGACCTCGACCCTTTCTCAAGAATGCAATATCTCGACCTGAAGACCTATCTAAATGATGACATACTAACCAAGGTGGATCGCGCCAGCATGGCGACTGCTCTGGAAGCCAGGGTCCCCCTGCTGGATCATGAACTTATTGAAACCGTATACGCCTTACCGCCGGAAATACGCAACCGGGATGGCCAGCAGAAATACTTATTCCGAAGAGCCATCTCCAGCCTGCTGCCAGATGAAGTTCTGAACCGTGGAAAACGGGGGTTCAGCATCCCGCTCTATGAATGGCTCAAGGAACCTGATCGAAAAAATCTGGAGCCCATTCTGGATAATAACTTCATGTCTCCTGATCTGGCGAAATCCGGCCGTCTCACAGGCAGTGACCTCTGGCCGTTCCTGGTAATGGGGAAGTGGTTAAGACGTTATGCCTGATGACCGGAACCTGTCCACCAGGGCCACAAATACTGCATGCCGGCAGAAAGTACTGGTGATTGTAAACAGCTTTCCTGTCTCTGGTGGAAGCCGAATTGACAAGTTTGTCAGCCTGCTACCGGAATTCGGGTTTGAGCCAATGGTACTCTCGGCGAAGGAATGTTTTTCACCGGACCGTCTGGAACTGAGACAACGTTATTACCCGGATACGCTCAAGTGTTTCTATGCCCCCTCGATCGGCTGGTCATATTTTACCGAGCGCTTTCTGATGCGAGGCGCACGTTCCAGGCACTATCGACTGTTGCAGCTGCTGTCTTTCCCGGAGCGCAGCATCCTGATACCGGACTACATGGTTCGCTGGATTCCCCATGCTATCAGGATGGCAAAAGCGATCATCAAGCGCGAGGGCATAAAGGTCGTACTTACCTCTTCGCCGTTCGAGAGTACACATCTTATCGGACTGAAACTTAAAAACAGTATCGGCATCCCCTGGGTAGCAGACTTCCGTGATCTTTGGACCGAAAAATCCCTGTCATATCGCCCCGCTACAAAACTGCACGATAACTGGATCAGACACCTGGAACGCAAGGTATTTCACACAGCCGACTTCGTAATTGCCAACACACCGGAAAATGCCGCTCGTTATCAGCAACGATTCAAACTGTCCGAAGAAAAACTTGAAGTTATCCCCAACGGTTTTGATCGTAATGACATGAGCACCGGGGAGCACCCCAGTTTAACACCCGGCATCTTTAGAATCGGCTATGCCGGCGCACTTGATAAACACGATTTTCCATGGCGCATTGCTCTGGAAGCCCTGGCTATGCTGGCTATGACAGTCGGAAGAGAAAAGATTCGCCTGATACATTGCGGTTATCTGTCGAAACAGGTTACTGATTATCTCCAGGCACATAGTCTTGAGGATCTTGTAGAAGTTCATGGCACCCTGCCCCATTCTGATGCCATAACATTAACTGCCGCTACTGACATTCGGCTGCTGCTGCTTTATGAAACAGCCTACAGCAGTTCGATAGTGCCGATGAAGCTTTATAATTATCTCATCATGAACGGCCCAATTCTTGCCCTTGCTCCGGAAACAGGCGCGACAGCATCCATCATTTATAAAACACGTATGGGATGCGTAATATCACCACAACGTGGAGTCGAAACGGTCTACCACAAGTTACTTGAGTACTACCATGATTGGGTAAATGGTTGTCTTTCAGTAAACCCTGACTACGCAGAAGTCCAGCGTTATGACCGGCATGCGCAAACTGGCAGGCTGGCAGGGATTCTTGCCACGGTAGCAGCGTCCGCAAAACAGAAGCAACATGATGTAACTACGCATGATGAATGACATGCGCAACAAATCAACAGAATCAGACAGGGGAACACTCATCGCGGAAGATCGGAAAATCCGGGTCATTCACCTGCACTCCACACTGGGCATATACGGGGCCGAACGCTGGACACTTGCGTTGCTCAAGCATATTGACCGCAACAAGTTTGACCTTGGTGTCGTCTCAATCGGTGTCAAGGAAGGAGCGGATTCCTTTTATCATCGACTCGTCGCTGAAGGTTTTTCAGCCCATCACATATTCCTGCCCGGGAAACTGAATCCCAGGGCCATCTGGAAGCTTCGGCATATATTACAGCAGGAGAATACGGATATTCTCCATACCCATGGTTTCAAGGCGGATGTATTCGGCTATATGGCAACTCTGGGCTCCTCTACCAAGCTGGTGTCCACTATTCATGGATGGTCCGCAGACGAGAGTCGTCTTATTCAATTATACGAAACTATCAGCCGGGTTTTCCTGAAAGGCTTTGACTGTGTCTACCCTTTAAGTCCAGCACTGTTGCAAACCCTCAGGCAGCATGGATTCAATCCTGATCGGCTACGCCTGGTAATGAATTCTGTTGATCTATCCGGAATTGATTTCAAAATCAATGAACGAAACGCAGCCGCCCCATACTCGGTACTCTTTGTTGGACGCATATGCCGACCCAAGGGTGTAGTTGACCTCGTGAATGCCTTCTCATTAGCGAGGCTTCCTGCTTCCTCCCACCTTCACATTATTGGCGATGGAGAGGATGCGGTAGAGCTTGAAACAATCATTGGTAAACTTGGCATAAGTGACAAAGTAACGCTGGTAGGAGCCAGCGATTCGGTTTCCGAATACCTCGCTGATAGCCATGTCCTGGTGTTACCCTCCTATGCGGAGGGCATACCAAGGGTGGTCATGGAAGCCTTTGCAGCCGGGACACCTGTTGTGGGTACCGATATACCGGGTATCAGACAATTAGTGGAAGATGAGGTAACAGGACTTCTCACCCCTGTAGGTGACACGGGAGCGCTTGCACGCGCGATCGAGAGATTGTGCAACAATCCGGAACAGGCAAGGCTTATGGCTGAAAATGCGCGGCTTGTTGTAGAGAAATCGTTTTCGGCAAAACGAATGGCTCAAGACTTCCAGAGCGAGTACCGACAGCTATGCGCAATGAAATGAAGATCCTGTTTCTAACCACCGTATTGCCCCGGAAACGAAGAATGGGGAGTGAAGTGGCATCCCAGTCGGTAATTGATGTACTGGTAGAACTTGGGGCACAAGTAACAGTGGTTGGTTATATACGCAGCGATGACGACTACCGTACCGCTCCCAATGAAATCTCCGCCGGCAGAAGAGTTATCGAGACCAGCTCATCCCGGATCTACCCCCTGCTCTGGATGGGCTCATCTTTCATTCAGGGTTTTCCTTACTCCATCGAAAAATACAAGTCCCGTGAATTTGTACGGATTGCGAACAAGCTGCTGAAGACAGAATCCTATGACCTGGTTATTATTGATCACGTTCAGATGAGCTGGCTGGCCAATGCGATTGCACACAAGGGTAAAAAAATCGGCCTTGCACATAATGTCGAGCACCAGATGTACCGGAGTTTTGTCAATGATCAGAGTTCCAGGATACGAAGGTGGGTTTTTCAGCGAGAAAGTCGCTTGCTGGAGAGACTGGAAACCCGGTTTGCAAACCAGGTTAATCAAATTTGGGCCCTGACCAAGCACGATGCTGACTATTTCCAGGAGATTAAAGAGAATGCCGACGTGAAGGAAATTCCCTTACCGGCCAGCGCCACGCCATCCAAGCCTGCGCCAGCCATCAAGGAGTACGATGTTGGCCTGATCGGCAGCTGGACCTGGAAGGCCAACGAAGAGGGACTGCGATGGTTTTTTGATACAGTCTACCCGCATTGCTCCCGGGATATCAGTATCTGTATCGCCGGTAGCGGTGCTGACTGGCTCGATGGGCGTTACCTGAACGTCAACTATATGGGATTTGTCAATGACGCTCGGAATTTCCTGGAAAAAGCCAGGGTGGTTGCCATTCCCACACTGAGTGGTGGCGGCATACAGATCAAAACACTGGATGCCATCGCTTCCGGCTCGCAGATAATTGCCACACCACTGGCGGTGCGCGGCATTGCCGACCCACCACCTACAGTTTCCGTTGCCGTGACGGCTGAAGGATTTGCTGAAAAACTTCATGCTGCGTTAAACGCAACGAATACAGGGTCATTTACCGCCCAGGCTATTGAATGGTCGACACAGAGAAACATGCTTTTCAGCAAGAAGATATCCGCGTGCCTTCGCAGCCTTGTTAATTCACAAACATTGGAATAACAGCATGACAGTTAAAGAATGCATACTCGGTCTGGTGCCAAAACGTCTCGAACTGTCAGCGCGCTTCAATTACAACAGGATGCTTGGACGGCTTGAACCGGAAATGAACATTCTTGAGGAAATCACCAGCCAACGCCGGCGCTGTATCGATGTGGGCGCCAATGTGGGGCTTTACACCTATCGTTTTGCTAAGTTGTTCCAGCATGTCGAATCATTTGAACCGATCCCACCATGCGCGAGGATCATCAGCGCGAGCAAACTCAGCAACGTTACCGTGCACAACACAGCACTTTCCAATGTGCAGGGACAGGCCACACTGAATATTCCAAGAACAGGAGGACCCGAAGCCACTGCGCTCGCCAGCCTATCAAATCAGTTTTCCGAAGCAGAGACATTGTCCGTAAACTTGCAAACACTGGACAGCTTCAGATTTCCCGAAGTGGACTTGATCAAGATTGATGTGGAAGGACATGAACTTGAGGTACTGCAAGGTGGGCAGGAAACACTGAAGCGGGAATTGCCGACCTTGATTATCGAAATTGAACAACGACACCATCCGTCTTCCGGCATCGAGGATATTTTTAACTTTTTAGATACGCTCGGCTATCATGGCAACTTCCTGCAGCATGGCCAGATGATGGATCTAGGCAGGTTCGACCTGGAAAAGCACCAGGGTACTTCTGATCCGCGCAGTCCTGAGTACATTAATAATTTTATCTTTCGGACTACCCAAAATTAATAAACAACATCAACTGGCAAGGTAACCCTGGATTTATTATCTTTGCAACCGACCTGAACCATGAAGCAGAAAACAGGCCTTGTAGCAGCCACGCTAATAAGCATACTGCCATTCAGCGCACTGCGTTGCCACCTTTACAGGCTAGTGTTCGGCTACTCCATAAAAAAGTCCGAAATCGGGTTTGCTACTATTATTTACGCCTGCAAAGTGAACCTTGACCACTGTTCCATCGGTCGATTCAATCGATTTATCGGCCCCATGTCGGTATCGGTCGGGATGCGTACCATTATTGAATCACACAACGTTTTCGATTGTGGTAACTGGACCAACGACGCCGAACATACCGGTCACTATGACCGAGCACTCACTATCGGTGAAGACGTTTTCATGACTAATTATCATTTTTTTGATATTGCCGGGAAATTAACTATCGGTTCAGGCACATGGATTGCCGGGCGCGGATCACAGTTCTGGACACACGGCGTCAATGTTCCCGATCGTAATATTTCGATAGGTAAAAATTGCTATATCGGCAGTGCCGTAAGATTTGCACCCGGCAGCGGTGTCGAAAACAATATCATTGTCGGCTTAGGCAGTGTCGTCACAAAGCGGATTGAGGGTTCCAATGCGCTCGTCGCAGGATTTCCTGCAAGAATCATCAGGGAAGGACGCGGCTGGAAAAAGACAGACAACGCAGAGACCAACTGATATACACCATTCCTACTGACTCAAGCCCTCCCTGTTTCCGCCAGGTTCTACCAGCCGCTGTGCCGAATCCATAAGGCCGAGCATAATCCACAGCATCGCATTGTATGACCAACCGGTCCACGGAACCCAATTCATCTGCCAAACCAGCGCTATCAGTGCAGCGAACCACCCCAGGGCGCAAACACTGATTAGCGAGTGCCCGGATCGAGACAATCGCAAGGCCACCTTAAAACCGACAATAAGAAAAAATGCGAATGCCAGTGCCCCTGGAATCCCGATTTCCGCCGCACGTAACAGGAATTCGTTATGAACGACGAATAGCCACTGGTCCATCCCTCCGGGAATATAGTTCTTGAACAGGTAACCGTAACTGCCCGGTCCAATGCCCGTGAGAGGATGCTCAGAAATGATATTCAGGGCAATCTGTATTAGCCCCATACGTTCATCCATGCCCGAGGTAGTCGAAACACTCTCTCCAGAATAATCACCGGCAACCCGCTCAAGCATGACAGGCAAGAGCAGCATCCCGCCGATAACAGCGGCAACTGTCCCCGTCAGAACAATTTTTCCTGATATAACCCGGGATTTTAGCCCCATGATCGACAACACAATCATGCCCAGCACGAAACCCGACCAGGCACCACGGGTAAAGGTCAGGACAAGGGCGGTGATACCCATCAGTGACAAAATCACCGCATAGCCCCTGGGCCATACAGGGTCCTTTACCATGACCATTGCAATGACCATAAACAGCAACGGCATTATAAAACTCGCAAACCCCGCCGGATTGGTGCTCACTGTTCCTCCAGGTCGGGCTATGCCTCCCTCCTCCCAGGTCTGTCCAACCAGATCAAAGGTTACACCCAGTCCGCTCTGGATATAGTAGACAATTGACTGCATTGCCAGCACGACCAGCAACAACTTCACTATCCGCCTGAAATCTTCCTCCGACTGAACCATGTTATAGCTAAGCCAGTACAGGAAGTAGTACTCCAGTAAAAATACAAAATAAGTGAAGCCGATAAATTGCTCTGATGTAAACAGCATGGAAAGCATTGTTGTCATCACCAATGCAATGATGGGGCGCCGCATGCTTCCACCCAGCGTAAAACTTTTCAGATGCCCCGTAACGGCATACCACCCGAACAAGGCGGCTGCGGTTAGCACAACCAGGGGAATTGCAAGTCCCTCGCCCTGAGCATGACCGTAAAGCAGACGCAGATATACCTCAACCTGCAGACTGAGAATAAAAATGACAGAGAGCAATCGATGCTTGTGGGGGAATGCGAGGACAAAGACCACGCCAACCAGGGCTATGGCACTATAAATCAGCCACTGCAGCTTCAGGTCGGCCAACAAAAAAACCAGCAGGCCGATACAGACACCAAGCAAAAGTATGGCCAAATACCAGGCCTTGCCTGTCGCAGACCGGTCAGTATCCTCCTGCTGAACAGAGCTCATGTAAATAGTGTGTGCATGTCATTTTCATTCTATCCAATGCAACACGAGCCCACAATAAAACGATAAAACTGGCGGTTAAACGCTGACTATCCCGTTACTGGACTGTTACGTTATTCGGTGGAGATGGTGGCGCCAGAACGGTGGATGCACCGTATTCATAAGCGCCGATGTCCGGGGATTCCCCCCGTGCCTTTCCATCCCTGTCATTGCCAACCAGCGCAACCCCGCTCAACGACACACCCGCATTCACGGCTATACTGCCTGCACTCGAGAGGTGATAGTTATTTGCATTCATGTTGGTAGTACTCGTCGATGATACAAATCCTGGGTCATAAGCCATTCCCAGCTTATCGTTTGGGCCGATAAAAGACGGCGGATTACTGTAATTCCTGTTGGTTCCCCAAGGGAAATCAAAACCGATCTCGGAATCAGAAGAACGCGGCACGTAGATATTGTAATCACTACTAATGATCGGATTGCCTCCGGGTGAATTGTAGGATCCAATTTGAGCAAACTTCTTCGGCTTATAGAAGATATTGTTCCGCAGGGTAATTTTCGGGGGAGGATAGCCTCCATCGGTATAGGTCAGTATATTGCCACCAAACGAGGGATTTGATCCGTTACTGTGGGCAACCGAGTGATAAATTCCGATATTCGGACCATCGTAGATCTGCCAACCACTCACACTGTTGTTAAACGCGATTACATTGACATAGTCTACATCAACAGAGCCGGTACCTCCATTTACACCAAATCCGTCTTCCCCATTGTTATATGAAGCCGAGTCGATAACTATTGCGCTCATGCTGCCGGCATTGTTGTAAGCAGCCGTCCCGAAGTCGAAACCGTCCCTCCTGTTACCGTGCGACTTAACCCTGCGAACGGTTACATCGAACGACCCGACAATCTGTAAGCCGTGCGGCAAATTTTCAGTACCTGAAGAAGTCAACCCGTTATCATAGATATCCAGGTCTTCCAGCAGCCAACCGTAATTCGGTATATCAGCCGCAAGACCGAGATGGATACCGGACTGGGAGGCATTATGGATTAGTGCGTTTTTGATTACACCACCATCACTATAACCTACACCGACGTTACCCAAGGGACCATTTGAGATATCCGCATATTCAAGGCGCACACCCTTTGTATGCGCGCCGGATTTCCCATAAATCAGGACATTATAACCCTCCGATACAGAACCGTCCTTGACCACCAGACGCCGACTGGCACTCGCACCACTCAGGGTAAGATAACTGATCCTCGTATAGACAAGACCAAAGTAGGTGGGAATCGAAATACCGGAACCATCGACGGTAAAATTACCACTACCCCACGTTGGACTGACAAGCACCTTGATCGGTGAGCCAGACGTACCGTTATTATAGAACGTTGAATCCATAACAATCCTGCCGCCATTCGCAGACGTATGTGATGTCCCGGCCTTCAGGTATATGGTATCCCCTGCTGAGATCTTGTTTCCTGATGAAATAGATCCCCATGCATTTCGCAAGAAACCACTGTCAGACGTGGTGCGCGTACCGGGGATTGTCTTCCAGGCAGAAGATTGGGATGTTCCCGGGTTGGTATCATTTCCTGATGACGGATCTACGTAATACGTTGCAGCCAGAGCACCTGCAGACGGCAGAACGAACCCAAGCGTCACTATCACGGTGAGAACACCCGCATTAAGAACTGACCTGGCACGGCACCGAAAATCCTGGTTGCCTGCTACAGTGCTATGACACATAGATATGAATATATGAATAAATCCGTGTTTTAGTATTAACATGCTATCTCCTGATACTCTAAGCAACTTGTATTGACAGCAAATCCAGATTTCTGGCTAGTAGGATAACGTTACATAATCCCTATCGAACATGTATTTAGTCGACAAATTAATTAACTCGATCTGTCTCTTTGTCCCAGCTATGGTAAATCCTGTTTACGCTTGCGCAGGTTTTCGTATGCACATCTTCACCTCGTCGTCGCTGCAAATACCGCATAACCAACATCTTCTTTTGTATGCCGCGTTTCTTCATCAGCCGACTGCTCTTCAGAAACGGCCACTTCCACACCATGAAAATCCTTGTTTCTCCAACGTACGTTTGCGGTATTTCCACCATCCGTCGACTGCATATGCGCAAGGAATGCGAGGCGTCTCTTGATAGGCTGACTGGAAATAGATTGAGTAGAAGTCATCATTCACGACATCCCCGGTTCTGCCAATTTCGAACGCAATCCCGTCGTACGCGCCAGATGAAGGCTCCCAGGCGATATATGAGATCAACTCCTCGTCATGCACCTGCTTG
The DNA here is from genome assembly GCA_963753755.1 of uncultured Gammaproteobacteria bacterium. Classification (GTDB taxonomy): domain Bacteria; phylum Pseudomonadota; class Gammaproteobacteria; order UBA9214; family UBA9214; genus UBA9214. Next base: position 94,424 of record CAVWDM010000003.1, on the reverse strand, counting down.
CTGCTCTCCTGCTCCTGCATCCGTACAGAAAATCCCGTCTTGCCGATATCTGCCAATCGAGTGGTTACTACACCTGGGTCGTTGTTGCTGCTGACAGCGCTAAAAAGTACCGGCTTGACATTAAATCCCTGATTGAACCCGAAGCGCTCATGGCTAGCTGTCGCATTCGTTTTCACCCTGCCCGCCTCTATGCGTGTTCCATCGGGCAGCACATGGCTGCCCCGTTCCACGGCGATATAACCCAGGCTTTCAGTCGCATGATTACCATCAAGATACTCCCATTCCTGGATACTGATATCAAAACCACTGCTATCGACATTGCGAACCCTTGCAACCGCGGCATCACCACCATTACTGCTGAGAGCAGTCGAGATCACCACTGGATCCGAGAATTTTTCTTGAAATCAATGCGCTTCCAATTATGGTCAAGCATCACCTCTCCGGCTTCAATGACAAGAGATTTTGCCACGCTTGTACCGATATCAGTACGGATTTCTTTGTCCGTGAGGACACGGTTATATATCCGTACCTCATCAATATAGCCCTTGAAGTACTCGCCCCATATACTGTTGCCACCGATACGCAACACCCCGTTTGAGTGCTGGATTTGTCCTGACATCAGCTGTTTCCCAACTTGCGTTCCATCAATATAGAGCCGCTGGTAGCTGCCATCATAGGTAACGGCCAGATGTGTCCATATATTTGGTTTTGGACGCGTTCCTGAACGAAGAATCTGCTCGGCACCGATATAGACGCCATTAGCAGGCTTGTTGGCATCAGAATTTGCCGCCATATAATAACTCGCACCACCGGACTGCTCCTTCATCACCACAGTTCGCCAACTTGAAAGTGTCGTAGTCGGATGAATCCAGGCTTCTATCGTCATGCCTTTGTCTAGATCCAGCGTACCGTTATCTGCCACAGTTACCCAGTCATCAACACCATCAAATAACAATGACTTGCCATACTTGCCATTTGCAGACCGTTTGGCACCCAGAATCATGCCTGTATTGCCATTACCAGAGCTGTCTTCAACCGTTGTACCAGAGGTTTCATCAAAGCTATACGCCGCCACGAGCCCGGTGTCAGCACCACGACTTGTAGTATCACCATCGCTGGTGACCGGTGCGGCGGCGCCTGTGTCACTACCGGTAACCGGGGCGGCAACGCCTGTGTCACCACCGGTAACCGGGGCGACGATGCCTGTATCAACGCCGCCGGCACCAGTATCTACTCCACCGCTGCCTGAGTCAGCAGCCCTTACGGTGATGTAACCCGTTCGTATTTTCTTGTCACTACCTCCCGGCCCGGCAACCGTCAGGCTAACCGAGTAGGTTCCTGGCTGCCCATATGAATAAAGTGCACTGCTGGCCGTGCTCGTGGAACCATTGCCGAAATCCCAGGACCGGGCAGTAATGCTGCCTGTCGAATTATCATTGAATGACACTGTCAATGGCGCTGTGCCCGAGAGTGGACTGGCACTAAAATCCGCCGTTGGGGAACTATACGGGATCGACTTGCTGACTTCCCTGGAGTAATCACTTTCACCGCTGGAACTAATCGCGGTAACAGCAAAATAAAATGTCCTCCCTTCCTCCAGGCCGGTAATGGTGTAACTGGTCTGGCTACCAACAGCAACGCTCGAAGTATAATCTCGACTGGATTGACCATAGTAAATTCTATGACCGGAGATACCTTGGTCACCGGGTGAGTCCCAAGCCACGGTTGCCTGCCCCGCATAGGTGCTAGCACACATCATAAGCATAAGCGCCACACACATGCGCTTTAACATATATTTCAACATGTTAAGAATCTCTCCGAATAAATTCAGTTTGTATCGTGGCAACATCAACAGCAGCGGACTCCTTTCATCGTTGAACAGCCCGCCAGAGACTTTCGGCTAGTATCGAGATACTTTCAGGGAGTCGGCTTGCGATTGCGTTGATATTCATCACAACTTCGCCTGACACCCGATCACACGGGACGCTGTTATGTCTAAATGTGATCTGATCGCGCTGGCCACCCGTTACCTTAAGAATTGCATCTTGCGCTCGCTCGCATCAAAGCAATATATATGCCGAACATAAAGAATAGAAATAATAATATTTAAATACAATGAGTTATAATATATATAAGGTCATTTTTCTTACCCAATACACATAATCTGTCGCCTATTAGCGACAGACATCATCCGTACTTTGTATAACTACCTGATATATATGAACCCACTATGTCGCCGTTTAGGAACACTCTGAATGAATATGTGCATTTTTTAGAGAACAGGAACTATCGAAAAACACGTATAACACTGATTTTTATTACTATTATTTCTGCCGATACCCATTGGTAGAGACACCAGCGTCCCAGCCCGAGACACCCGACAGCACGAACAACTTGAATAAGCGTTGGCTTATGAGGTATTCCTGGCCATGCCGAGACAGCCAACCCAGCCGCGCAAACAAATGTTGCAGCGCCACGGACCACCGGATGTGAAACGCGAGCGCTTTCGACGATGCTTGTTTTATTTATAGATACAAATCCGTGCAATTGAGCCTGGGAATACATGCTGCTGTGCATATTGCTCGATGCATAGACCTTGATCGCTCACCTGGATCAACAACTACTGCTGAAACTTTGTTTACCGTATTGATTCTTCGCTGAGTCGCCGGGCAGACGAATGCGGGACATGCTGACGATGTTGAAGCAGCTTCCGGATAAGCAGAGAGTGGCCAGATTAGATATGCAGCTGCAAAGCCTCTGCTCAATGCCTGGATTCGCCATCCATACAGTGAACAATGTCAGAACAACACCATAATCAATTGATATTTGATCGATTATCAATAAACCAGCAAGGCCGCCAATTACATTGGAATTATTAGTATGCTACTTTAGAAAGGTAATGCCATGATATGCATGTACATTAACAAAAAAAGAGTTGCCGGCGAAGCTTCTGCCCGCTCAGAACCCACGAGCAATATGTTAAAAAGTTTTCTCAAATTTGCCGGTGTTGGCGCCATCACCACAGTCATACAGTACCTCATTCTTATCGTGTTGACGGAATTCGGGCTGACTGGTCCGGTGATTGCCTCCACCATTGGTTATCTCAGCAGCGGTATCCTGAATTATCTACTCAACTACACTTACACCTTTAACAGTCAGGAGCAACATCGTTTAGCCGCTATAAAATTCGCTGCAGTCTCTTCTTTTGGACTGGGACTTAATAGCTCGCTGATGTACATCGGCGTACATGTGCTAGGCATGCATTACCTGCTTTGCCAGGTAGTAGCCACAGGCGTGGTCCTGCTTTGGAACTTCTTTGCGAATCAAAAATGGACCTTTAATGTAATTTCTCACTCGAACTGATTCGAATAGACACTATTCATGAATATATCACCACCCGAACTATCTATCGTCGTCCCCTGCTATAACGAGGAGAAAGTACTTCCCGAGACATCCCGACAACTCCTGGAGCTACTCGACGAATTGATAAGCGCAGGAAGAGTCTCGCCGGAGAGCCGCATCTATTTCGTGGACGATGGCAGCCAGGATCAAACCTGGCAGCTGATAGAAACCCTGTCAGCAAGCAACAAGCAAGTAAGGGGAATCAAACTAACCTATAACAGGGGCCACCAGAATGCCCTGCTGGCTGGCCTATTGACGGCTGAAGGCGACATCATTATTAGCATTGATGCAGATTTACAGGACGATATCCGGGTAGTAGAAAAAATGATCGATGCATATATGGAAGGTAACGACATAGTCTACGGAGTGCGTGCCGCGCGTAAAACGGACAGTCAGTTTAAAAGGCTATCTGCGGAATCATTCTACCGGCTGCTTAGAGGGATGGGTGTGGACGTCGTATTCAATCACGCTGACTACCGACTGATGAGCCGCCGCGCAATTGAAGCGCTAAAAGACTTCGGCGAAGTCAATGTCTTCCTTAGAGGCATAATTCCGAGTATCGGCTTTCCTTCAACAACGGTGTCATATGATCGACACAAGCGGTTTGCAGGCGAGTCCAAGTACCCTCTCAGACAGATGATTGGACTAGCCGTTAACGGTATAACCGCATTTTCTTCACTGCCGTTGAGGTTAATTGCAATACTTGGATTTGTAATATTCGTGTTCAGTCTTTTACTCTCAGCCTGGGTTTTCTGGATCAAGATTTTTACCGGGGATGCAATCCCCGGCTGGGCATCTTCTGTTCTGCCAATGTACCTGCTTGGCGGAATACAATTACTGAGTATTGGCATACTGGGTGAGTACGTAGGGAGAATCTACATGGAAACCAAACATCGACCCAGATACATCATCGAAAAGATTATCTAGATCAAGGCGCCTGCGACCGCTTAATCGGGCATAAGAATAACCAGATTTCAGGCACCTGTATGGCGACGTTCACTCTGATTGAAGCCCGCCTCAATCCGGCATACATCACACAACCGGCCAGCAATACAATTGAAACAAGCAGACAAGGCAGTCTACATTGAAACGATTTGATCCATGGATTCTGGCCGCTATTGCAACGGCACTGCTGATTAGGCTGATTAATCTTGATGAGGCCCCCCTATGGTTCGATGAGGTCTGGACAGCACAGCAAATCGGACTGAGCTGGCGCACCCTTGTCCCTGAATTACTCTTTGGCGATTACAACGCCAACCACCTGCCACTGTACTTTGTACTGATCAAGGCATGGACAGCAATCGCTGGCACCTCCCCAGAAGCCCTCCGCCTGCCAAGCGTCTTTCTTTCCCTGGTAACGGTAATCCTGACAACAAGACTTGCGGGTATGATTGTCAATAAACAGGCAGCAAGGTGGACGGCATGGCTGGCTGCGCTATCACCCTATCTGCTACACCACGCACAGGAAGCAAGGATGTACCCCCTGATGAGCGCATTGTCAGTAGCAAGTATTTACCTACTGGCGCGTTACATCAAAGGCGATACCCAGAGAATCGGGATGATGTTCATACTGGTTAACCTTGCCCTGCTTGCCACTCACTATTACGCCATGTTTATTGTCAGCGCCGTATTGCTGCTAGCCATTTTGCTACAGCGACGACCATTAACGAACTGGCTTCCGGCTGTTGCAATATCCGGCACAGCAGTCATAGGTGTGGTAATCACGGCCGTACTGATCGCAGGCCATCAATCTGGTGAGATCTACGATACAGGACTTTATGCGTTTCCCGGTGTTGTCTGGTCGTTAATATCAGGATACACCCTGATGCCGGGGGCCGAGGAACTGCATGCACTTGGCGCTGACGCAATCCTGCCCTTTCTGCCGGTAGCCCTTATAACAATCGCGCCTCTGCTTATTCTGTCTGTCCGCGGTTTGAAGACACTGGATCGTGATGCCAGCCTGATAATCCTGATCACCCTGGCTGCACCCCTGCTCGCTCCATTCATAGTTAGGGTTATTTTCCCCGATGTCTCCATCAATCCGCGTTACGCGATGTCCGCGGTTCCAGCCCTGCTGGTACTGCTTGGCGCAGGTCTTGCGAAGGGATTTACAGACCATGTATTAGTCAAGATTTCTGCGCTCGTCCTGTTCACTGTCCTGGTATCCGGGTCTCTGCGCCACCTGTCAACTCCGGGTCACGGCAGGGCTGACATTTACGCGGCTGGAAACTGGCTGGAGCAACAGGTAGCTGTTGATGAAGAAATCCTTGTGACATCCGTTGAGATGCATATCCTCGCCGCGTTTCACTGGCCGCACAGGCATTTCCGACTCTACCCGGATCGTAAGATTGTCGCCAACCACGAGAACTCGGCAGAACTTGCCGAAAATATCCCATCTTCATCCAGCCAGCACACCATCTTTATATTCGGTCGATCGTGGCTCTCAGACCCTGATGGCTTGCTGCAGGATGCGCTCAGGGATCGCTACACTACATGCCCAGGTGCTGATTTCAGGGGAATACGCATTCTTTGCCTGGTTAGAGCGGCAAACTGAATCGACTGAAGACAATAACCGTTGATATTGGATAACGAATAATATGGTGCCTTCCCCGAATAATTATCACCGTTTATCGAATCGTCTTATCTGTCACAACCAGACAGTTTTTTTTACACCATGCAGCTAGCTGTCATTGTGCAGAAGAAGATCATAACAGATTGATAAATATACCATTGCATCAATACACTTGCCACGCGCAAGCAGCGGTCTTGTTTTAACACAGCGCACACTGTCAGCTATTTTTACAGCTAGTGGTTGTAAGCCCCCTGCAACCCATATCCAGCATGGATGTAGCCTGTTAGTCGATGAAAATAATTCGTTATGAATTGTAGAGATAATAAAAAGGGGCATAAATATTGCAAATGCCTAACCAATAAATAACACGAATGGACACTGTCCGCTCACGGAAGAATCCAAAACTTATGATATCTCAAGCACAGAAGTACCATTTTCTTCGGAAATATCTGCTGGACACGTACAAGTTCTATAACCTGGTCGTGATGACTGGCGCCTTTCTACTTGCCACGCTACTCACCTACTCACACATCAGCAGCGAATCACTGGACATGTTTCTGAAGATGAGGCTCGAGGTCAAAAACTTCGTTATCCTACTGATTTTAATGCTAATCTGGCATTTCTTATTCACAGCCTTTCACGTTTACCAGTCCCGACGCTTTGAGTCTCACTGGATGAATGAAATTGTAGACGTTTTCAAGGCCACAACAGTCGGGGCACTGGCCGTCGTTGGGCTCGGATTGCTGTTTCATATGGAAATAATTACCCTGCATTTCTTCACCGTTTTTTGGCTCATTGCCACCCCCGTCGCCATCTTCAGTCGACTGCTGATGCGCTACGTGCTGAAAGGTGCCCGCAGGCTTGGTCGCAACCTGAATCACGTTCTGATTGTCGGCACCAACTCGCGCGCCCTGGGTATTGCTCGTAAAATTGAAACCGAAAAAGGGCTGGGCTACCACCTGGTAGGCTTCGTGGATGACACCTGGTGTTGCAACGACGTCGAGGAACAGGGAAACTACTCGCGGGTAACAAATCTTGAAGGTGTCCCGGAATACCTGAAAAACCATATCGTAGATGAAGTAATTATCTGTGTTCCGATCAAGTCTCTTTTTGATGCATCCTCCCGGATTATGGAACAGTGTGAGGAGCAAGGCATCACCGTGCGCGTTATTACCGATGCCTTCAAGTCCAGAAATGGACGCTCCAATATCGACCAGTTTGAGGGAAATCATGCCCTGACGGTGAATACAGGGGCACTGACCGTCCCGGGTATCTTTATCAAACGGATCCTGGATTTTCTGGTTTCCCTGATTTTACTGGTCGTGCTGGCCCCCTTGATGCTATCCATTGCCGGACTCATGAAACTCACCGCTCCCGGTCCGGTATTTTTTTTACAAAAGCGAATTGGTCTGAACAAGCGCATCTTCAACCTGTACAAGTTCCGCACCATGGTGACCAATGCCGAAGAACTGAAGGCAGGTCTTGAACAATACAATGAAGCCAGCGGACCCGTTTTCAAAATCAAGAATGACCCGAGAGTCACACCTTTGGGGCATTTCCTGAGAAAAACAAGCCTGGATGAACTACCGCAACTCATCAACGTATTCAATGGCGACATGAGCCTGGTGGGTCCCCGCCCCCTGCCCCTGTGCGATTACGAAGGCTTTGATCAGGACTGGCATCGACGCCGCCTCAGCGTACCTCCAGGTATCACCTGTCTATGGCAGGTTCAGGGGCGCAACGCAATCTCGTTCGAGCGCTGGATGGAACTCGACATGGAGTACATTGATCAATGGTCACTGTGGCTCGATCTGAAAATCATACTTAAAACCATTCCCGCAGTCTTAAGGGGCTCTGGCGCATCCTAGCTGCCAGCCTGCGATCACCCAGGGAATACCATCATTCGGCGATATGAGCCGTCATGAACCTGTCAGGAGAATAACAATGAAAGATCTGGATCAGAAACGAGTTCTTGTCACTGGAGGTGCTGGCTTTCTCGGGTCCCACTTATGCGAACTGCTGCTCGATGAGGGGCATGAAGTACTTTGTGTCGACAATTTTTTCACCGGCACCCGGGGCAATGTCATCACATCTCCGCGACAATCCGCTCTTTGAGATTGATGCGCCACGACGTCACTTTTCCACTGTATGTTGAGGTTGATGAAATCTATAACCTCGCCTGCCCCGCCTCACCGATTCATTACCAGCACGATCCCGTGCAAACGACCAAGACCAGCGTACATGGCGCCATTAACATGCTCGGACTTGCAAAGCGGGTAAATGCGAAAATATTTCAGGCATCTACCAGTGAAGTCTATGGCGACCCGAACATACACCCTCAGACTGAAAGCTACTGGGGTCACGTCAACCCAATAGGGCCGCGCTCCTGTTATGATGAAGGGAAACGGTGTGCAGAAACACTGTTTTTTGATTATCATCGCCAGCAGAAATTGCGCATCAAGGTCGGGCGCATATTCAATACCTATGGCCCGAGAATGCACCCGAATGACGGCCGGGTCGTGTCCAACTTCATCATCCAGGCGCTGAGGAATGAAGACATCACCATTTACGGCGACGGCTCCCAGACAAGATCTTTTTGTTACGTGGAAGACCTGGTCGACGCCATTCGCCGCATGATGGATACACCGGACGAGTTCACCGGCCCGGCAAACCTTGGCAACCCCGCGGAACTCACAATACTGGGACTGGCGGAGAAGATCATTGAATTAACTGGATCAAGATCCCGGATTGCACACAAGGTGCTACCTCAGGACGACCCCACGCAGCGCTGCCCTGATATTTCGTTTACCCGTAAACACCTGAACTGGGAACCCCGGGTTCCTCTGGAACAGGGACTCACCGAGACCATCTGCTATTTTGAAAACTCGCTTCGTAGAGATCCGAGCCGAGGATGTGAACGTGCTCAGGGCTCACTGTTTAGAGATGAAACTGACTGACCAGATATACCAGTGGTCTGTGACAGCGCACCAAGAGTTACGACAAACTGTGGTCCACTTTTTCAGCCTGTCAGTAGGTACGCATGGACGCAATACATGGAAACCACTTTAAGGATTTTCTTGACGTCCTCTTCAAGAGGAAAACACTGATCCTGCTGTTCCTTTTTGCCACCGTGATTACCGCGGTGATCGGCGTATCGTTTTTCCAGCAAGTGAAATACGAGGCTCATTCAAAGATATTAATCGAAACCAACAGAGGATTCGTATCAGACCTGTCGCTGCCGACCGATGGCGCCCGGCGCCAAGAGAGTGGAACGAACCTTGATCAACAGGTTGACCTGGCACTGCAAGTGCTGAAGGGCGATTACCTGGCACGCGGTGTGGCAAACAAAGTCGGCCCGATAGTGATCTATGAGGATTTGGCCGACCTGTCTCCGGGCATTCGGAAACAACTGCTGATAGCATTGGGATGGGAAGATGCAGTGGATCCTCGTGAAATACCGATTGCGGAGATTGCAGCACTCAGACTACAAGACAGCATTATCACTCACCGCGCTGGAAACTATTCTTCCATCATCAACATCAGCTTTCGCCATGAAGACCCTGCCATAGCAGCAGAAGTAGTCAACACTGTCGCTGATTTGTTCCTCGAACACAATCTTCAGCTCCGCAAGAAACCCAGACTAAGCAAATTCTTCCAGGAAGAGTTTGATGTAAAAAAGGAAAAACTCGCGACTGCAGAACAGAACCTTAAAGCATTCAAGGAAAAACATGGCATCACCTCCACTCTTGAAGACCATATTTCACTCATTATGGAACAACGGGTCTCGCATCAGGCCCTGCTGGATGAAGCAGCCAGCCAGGAAGCTGAATTAAGGGACAGGTACCGGCAACTAAACAATCAACTTTCGGTCACCGCTGACCCCGAGGTTGTAAACACGCTTCGTGACGAGCTCTTTGATCTACAGATAAAAGAAGACAGACTCGCCTCCCAGCGCGATACGGATGACAGCGATATAGAGAACATTCGCAAGCAAATACAGGAAGTCCGTAATACACTGGATGAATTGGGGTACGAAAAGCCTGTCTCCCTTAACAACGAGGACGAGTCGCTGTACACCGGCCTTCAATCGAAGACTCAACAGGCTAAAATGAATGCAGATACCATAAAAGCCCGAAATGCGGCTATGAGGTCTAATCTGGCGAGATATGATAACAAGCTCAGAAAGCTGGATAGCCTGGAGGAAGATTTCAACCACCTGCAGGAAGAATTATCCATTGCGCAAAATAGTTTTCGACTCTACCAGATGAAATTTGAAGAATTTCGAATCTCCGACGCATTGGATGCAGTGGGTATCGGCAATGTGAAGGTACTGGAACCCGCTATGGTTCCACTGAGCCCCATACCGCCAAAGACTGCACTGATCCTGTTGCTTTCCTTGTTCTTTGGCAGCCTTGGAGGTATTGGCCTGGCACTGATGCTGGAACTACTCAGCGGCACTCTCAGCAAGAAAGAAGATACTGAGCACTATCTGAAGCGACCGGTCCTGGCAACGATACCCGAGTATGATACCAGCACAGTTCCCCCGCTTCTGGAAAGGAAGTCATCAGTATAATGTACCGTACAACCACAGATTGCTCCTTCGGCATCACGGATATGCAGCGAAATACAGCATATCTGATGATCCCTTCCGGCAAAGGCCACTGACATGAGCAGCAATGGCAAAAGACAATACGAGGCACTTGAAAGGTGTTAGCAGTTCCGACAAGGGAAACGGTAACACGATCGTTGCGACTGTGACCGAATTCGGACGCCGTCGGCAACAGGATCGGACATCTTCAGGAAATGGGCGTTCGGAATCGACATCCAGCGGTTCCTCAACACGAAACTCGAAATTTCCGACGGTGTATAACCAGCCCCTGCTGGATCCAAACGTTGCACATTACGAAGAACTCAAAGCCAACTTCCTGGCACGACATGCGAACCAACAGGCAAAGACCATCCTGTTCTCCGGCGCAGTAGATGGTGACGGTGCCTCTTCGACCGCCATAAACTTCGCTAAATCACTTGCGCGGGATCCGGCACTCAAGGTCCTGCTGGTCGATGCAAATCTACGCAAGCCTTCACTGCACAACACGTTTTCAGTTGCCCACACAGCCAGTTTGGCCAAACTCCTTGAATTAGCACGACCTGAGCGCGTCCCATTTCTTTTCCAACAAGGCCAGGTGAACGTCATTCCGACCGGAGGCGTATTCTCTGACCCAACCAGCATCTTCGCATCCCATGAATTCTCTGAATTCCTGCGTGCGATGCAGCAAATATTTGACTTTATCGTACTGGATGGCCCGCCAGTGCTCCGCTCATCCGAAACCCGGATTCTCTCGAGCAAGGTCGACGCAACCATACTTGTAATTCGCTCTGGAAAAACGCGAAAACAGATTGCTTACCGGGCCATCCATGAACTGGAGACTGCTGGTGGTAATGTACTGGGTACTGTTTTGAACCGGCGAAAGTATTATATTCCCGCCTGGCTGTACAAGTGGCTCTAGTATCAGCGTATACCGCCATGAGCGGATCCGCCGCTTTAAACAACTTGACACATAGGCTATTGATAATAACCTTCCCGATCGCAGTTGCAGCGAAACGAACTAGCTTAATAATGAAGTAGCCCGTACAACTGCAGAGTCCATGCTAATGACTTCATCCCGAGCTGACATAACACACAAGGCAGCTATAACTACGGTACCCGGTATTTCTGACCGTGCTGCTGGTGAGAGCCGACCGCTTGTGTCACTGGTTCTTCCTGCGTTTAATGAAGCAGCCATTATAGAACATAACCTTCTCCTGCTCTCCGAGCTACATGGAATTGCTGGAGGATGAATATCGCTGGGAAATGATAATTATCGATGATGGCAGTACCGATAATACCGGTAAACTGGCAAAGTCCTTCGCAGAAGCACCGCAACAATGTGTTTGTCCTCAGCCACATCACCAACTTCGGGCTTGGCCAGGCATTTCGCTTTGCCTTCAATAATTGCAACGGCGACTACATCATCACACTGGACTACCGATTTAAGCTATGCGCCCGAACACATTGAGGCACTGCTGACAAAGATCCGTGAAACCAGCGCCAAGATCGTCATCGCATCACCTTACATGAAGGGCGGCAAAATTTCGAACGTGCCGCGGCTGAGAAAGTATTTGAGTGTCTGGGCAAACCGTTTTCTTTCAGTCGCTGCTGAGGGCCATCTATCGACCCTGACCAGTATGGTACGTGCATACGATGCACAGTTCCTGCGCTCGCTTTCTTTGAAGTCGATGGGTATGGATATCATGCCCGAGGTTATCTACAAGGGAATGATTCTTGGTGCCCGGATCGAGGAAATACCCGCTCATCTGGACTGGAGTAGCCTCAAGGTGACGACAACGCCTCGACGCTCCAGCATGAAAGTTTTCAAACACATAATGTCCACTCTATTTTCGGGCTTTTTGTTCAGGCCTTTCATGTTCTTCGTCCTGCCCGGGCTCGCGGTGTTGCTGTTTTCGATTTACGTCAATGCGTGGATGGTGCATCATTTCATCAACCACTACCAGACAATGGTGCAATATGACGAGGTATTTACCCGTGCGTCTGCAGCGATCGGGGCAGCCTATGCACAGTCTCCGCATACATTCGTGATCGGACTGTTGTCGTTGATGCTCGCAATACAGTTAATCAGTCTGGGCATACTCTCGCTCCAGAGTAAAAATTACTTCGAGGAAATTTTTTACCTCGGCAGCACCATAAACCGTGCAAACAACAAACACAAATCATCTGATAAATGAAAAAAGGCAATAATTATGAACTCGTTGAACAATAAAGTTCTTGTCACAGGAGTTGCCGGCTTCCTGGGATCCAACCTCATGGATACATTGCTTGATGAAGGTCACGAAGTTATTGGAATTGACAACTTGTCAATGGGGTTACTGGAAAATATAGCCCACCAGAAAGGCAACCCTGCTTTCCACTTTATCGAGGCAGATGTCACCGATCCCGCGACCTACAAGCAACTCGACGATGACATCGATTGTATCGTCCATCTGGCTGCCTTCAAGATCCCCCGCTACGGGAAGGCCATTGACACACTAAAGATAAATTACAGTGGCACTGAGAATACGCTGGACTTTGCTGCCCGGATTGGCTGCAAATGTGTTATTGCGTCCACCTCCGATATTTACGGCCGCAATCCCAAGCTACCATTTAACGAGGAAGATGACTCGGTCATCGGTTCTTCTACTGTTCCTCGCTGGAGCTATGCTGTATCCAAGATGTTTGATGAGCACCTTGCGATGGCATACCAGGACAGCTTTGACATCCCTGTAACAATTCTACGTTTCTTCGGTTCCTATGGCCCCCGGCAGCACCTCAGCTGGTGGGGTGGCCCACCGCCCGTTTTTATAGAATCAGTGCTTAATGATACCGAGATTCCAATTCATGGTGACGGTCAGCAAACCCGGAGCTTCACTTACGTTTCGGATACCGTCGCCGGTATTTATGCTTCTATCGTCAAGCCCGAAGCCAATGGCGAGATATTCAACATTGGAAGCACACATGAAATCAGCATCCTGGAGCTCGCAAAAATAATCAAACGTCTCAGCAACACCCCGGGTGAACTGAAACACAAGTTTGTTCCGTATGAATCCTTTACCGGAAAAAAATACGAAGACGTGCGACGCCGGGTACCTGATGTATCGAAGTGTGAACGCATACTGGGCGTGAAGGCAATGGTCAGTCTGGAAGAAGGTCTCAGCAGAACTATCGAGTGGCAGCGTGAGGTGACCCAGAACAGAACAGCCAACAAGAGTGCCAGTAATGGATAGACCCTGATGGTACACGGCATTTTCCAGAAATGAAGATCGGCATTATTGGCGGAGGACTAATGGGGATGGCCCTTGCCAGGGGTCTCTCGAGCCAGGGACACATTGTTTCTGTCTTCGAACGGGAAAAACAGCTAGGCGGATTGTCCACCCATCAGGATTATGGCCCGTTTTTTTGGGATCGGTTCTATCACGTCGTCTTGCCGACTGACCGGTTTCTGATCCGCTTTCTGGACAAGCTCTCCCCGGGGCTGACCCCTCGCTGGGTCAAGACCCTGACCGGGTTCTATGTTGACAGGCAGTTGTACTCCCTGAGTTCGAATCTCGAGTTTCTGAAGTTTCCACCACTCTCCCTGTTCAGCAAGGCCAGACTGGCGCTTACCATACTCTACTGTGCCCGCATTGATGACTGGAAAAAGCTTGAAAAGGTTACCGTTTCAGACTGGCTGCGTACTATCGGTGGACAAGCAACCTATGAAAAAATGTGGAAACCCCTGTTGCTCGCCAAGCTTGGCGAGAACTACAAGCGTGTATCTGCGGTTTTTATCTGGTCCTATATCAGGCGCATGTTCTCTGCCCGGCATAACGCCGGCAGCAGTGAGCAGCTCGGATACATCCCGGGGGGGTATCGAGCAGTATTTACACAGCTGGAGCAAGCCGTCGGTGCTGCAGGCGGCAAGGTATATACCGGCGTGACCGTGCACGGTATCGCTGATTCGACAGGCGGCGGATTATATCTCCACCATGACAATGATCCCGGGGGGGAACACTTCAACAAGGTAATATTCACTTCACCGGTCAGTATTCTCCAGCACCTTGCATCAGACAGCCTCGTCAGTATTGAAAAGGATGGTTTTCAGGTAGAGTATCTAGGTGTCATTTGCATGGTACTGGTCACCCGTAAACCGCTGGTGCCTTATTATGTGGTCAATATTGCCGACTCCCGCATACCATTTACCGGCATAATCGGCATGAGCAACCTGGTCGCCGGGGACGAGACCGCTGGCCGGCAGCTGACTTATTTGCCCAGGTATGTGCATTCGGAAGACCCGCTACTGATGGCACCGGAAGAAGATCTTCGCGAACAGTTTCTCAAAGGACTGCAGTTGATGCTGCCTGAATTCAACCCTGGCGATATCGAAAGCCTGCACATTCACAAGGCTAGAAAGGTACAACCACTCCAGGTATTGAACTATTCCAGCAAGGTTCCCAAAGTAACAACTGAACACCCGGATTTTTATGTACTCAATACGGCACAGTTTGTTAATAACACGCTCAATAACAATGAAGTCATACGGGCTGTCGAAGAATTCCTTCAGGAATATACAACTGAGTTTTCTCAACCCGGAAATACACATCCGCACCCGGCAGCAGCACCCGAACGTGCGGCCATATCGTGACTTTGCCATGAATGAAAAAACGAAAGACTATTCTGTTCATGAGTCATCCTATGTCGATGAGCCCTGTCAGATTGGCGCAGGCACCCAAATATGGCACTTCTCACATATCATGCGCAATTGCGTTATCGGCAAAAACTGTAACATCGGACAGAATGTTGTTATCTCACCGAACTGTACAGTGGGTAATAATGTAAAGATCCAGAACAATGTCTCGATCTACACCGGGGTAGTTCTTGAGGACGACGTCTTCTGCGGGCCTTCGGCCGTGTTCACCAATGTGATCAACCCAAGGTCTCACATCCCGCGCAAGGACGAGTACAGAACAACTCGGGTAAAAACCGGGGCCAGTATTGGAGCCAACGCCACCATCGTCTGCGGACACACCCTGGGGCGCTACTGCTTTATCGGAGCGGGTGCCGTGGTCACACGTGACGTACCTGATTATGCAATGTGTTACGGTAACCCGGCACGTTTACGCGGTTGGGTCTGCAGCTGTGGAGAACAGCTGAAATCCGCATTATCAGCAGGAAAAATGGAGACTATCGAGTGTCAATCCTGTGGCCTGCAATACCAACTGGATGGCCAGAAAATGATGCCGCTCGACCACATGGAGACTTAATCAATGAGCCCGCTTCAGGAAAACGCAAGTGAACGACCTGCCGTTCCATTACTGGATCTCAAGGCCCAGTATGCCTTGCTGGAAGGTGAACTATCCGATGCCCTGCGCGAAGTATGTGCTTCCCAGCATTTTATTCTGGGTCCGGGTGTCGCAAAACTGGAAGAAGCAATAGCGAGCTACTGCCAGTGTGATCACGGTATCGGCGTATCATCTGGCACAGATGCAATCCTGGTGGCCCTGATGGCACTGGAAATCGGGCCGGGTGACGAAGTGATCACTACGCCCTACACCTTCTTCGCAACCGGGGGCTCTGTTGCCCGCATCGGCGCACGCCCTCTTTTCTGTGACATCGATCCGCATACATACAACCTGTCCGCTGACAGCGTGAACGAGCTGGTCTCTGAACATTGCGAAATGCGTGATGAGCAATTATTCAACCGGACCACGGGTGGCAAGATCAGAGCGCTTATACCGGTGCACCTGTACGGACAAATGGCTGATATGGATCCGCTGATGGATATTGCCCGTCGTTATCGCCTGAAAGTAATTGAAGACGCTGCCCAGGCCATCGGCTCTGAGTATCCCGGGAAAAGGCGTGCAGGGAGCATCGGAGACATCGGCTGTTTTTCCTTCTTTCCAAGCAAGAACCTCGGATGTTTCGGTGACGGTGGCATGTGCACAAGCAACGATACCGAGCTAGCCGAGCGAGTGCGGATACTGCGCGCACATGGCGGCAAACCCAAGTATCATCATGCCATCATTGGTGGTAATTTCCGGCTTGATGCGCTCCAGGCTGCCGTGTTGTCAGTCAAGCTCAAGTACCTTGACGGCTGGACAGCCAAACGCCAGGAGAATGCTGCATATTACGATGAAGCATTCGCCAATGCGGGGCTTGCTGACCAGGTATCCACCCCGCGCGCACTTGAAGGTTATCGCCACATCTACAATCAGTATGTACTCAGGGTTCAGCGGCGTGACGAACTCAGGTCCTGGTTAACGAAAAACCGGATTGGTAATGAGGTCTACTACCCGGTTCCACTGCACATGCAGAAATGTTTCGAGCATCTCGGTTATCAACCGGAGGACTGCCCTGAATCCGCACAGGCTGCCCAGGAAACACTCGCAATCCCGATTTATCCTGAACTCACCCGCGAACAACAGGACTGCGTAGTCAGCACCATCAAGGACTTTTATCGTTAGCATGCGATTCCCGGGCGTAACCGAATAAAAACACGAACAGCCAACCCATCTGGAAATTCGGGCAGAAATATGAAACTCGTCAACATTGTGGGTGCTCGCCCACAGTTTATTAAACTCGCGCCACTGGAACGCGCCATTGCCGGGTTCAACGCCAGCAGTACTGAGCATGTCGATAGCTTAATCATCCATACCGGCCAACACTATGATGCCGGCATGTCTGACATATTTTTTGAAGAGCTGAGAATTCCGCGCGCGCACTTCCACCTCGACGTCGGATCAGCTCGTCATGGTGAGCAAACCGCCCGAATGCTGGAGAAGATAGAGGATATTCTTGTTGAATCATCACCGGACATGGTGGTCACATACGGGGATACAAACTCGACGCTTGCCGGAACACTGGCCGCAGCCAAGCTCAACATCCCGGTGGCCCATATTGAGGCCGGTTTACGCAGTTTTGATCGGAAAATGCCGGAAGAAATCAACCGGCTGGTGGCAGATCATACCTCCGACCTGCTGCTTGCACCGACGCCAACCGCCTTGAGAAATCTGGCAAACGAGAATTTGTCGTCAAGAACGGTGTTCACCGGCGATATCATGTATGATGCCGTGCTGTTCAACCGGGAACTTGCGAAGCAGCAATCCACCATCATGGATGAGCTACAGCTGGAACCGGGAACCTTTGGACTGGTAACCGTACACAGGGCCTCGAACACGGATGAGAAAGGGCGCATGGAGAACCTGCTGCACACATTTAACACCGTGGCAGCTTCTGGATTACCGCTGGTGTTTCCAGTCCACCCCCGCACGGCCAACCTCCTGAAATCAACATTCGCGGACTGGTCCGCACATCCACGCCTGCATCTTGTGAAACCACTGGGTTATCTGGATATGCTATCGCTGCTTGATACTGCAAGAATGACTCTGACTGACTCCGGTGGATTACAGAAAGAGGCATTTTTTCTCGGCTGCCCCTGCATTACCTTGCGCGAGGAAACCGAATGGGTAGAAACTGTTGAGGCCGGGGGCAACCTGTTGACTGGTACTGACCCGGAGAAGATACTTGGGGCGGTATCCCACTGGCAAAAGAATGATTCCTGCCTGGAAAACGGATTTTCGCAACAAGCTACATACTATTTCGGCAACGGACATGCGGCCAGCGAAATACTGGGCGCGATTACCCGGTTTACCGGCAATGCGTAATTAACAGGCAATGCTGGTTTGCAGCCTGCAAGACTAGCTGCAAACTTGAACCATCACGACCCATGTCGGAGAAAACATCATGGTAACACTTGCAGTTGTTGGCGTTGGTGGCTGGGGTAAAAACCTTGCCCGTAACTATTTTCAAATACCTGAGTGTGAACTCAGGTACATATGCGACAAGGACACATCGAAACTGGAACAACTGCAGACCCAACTCCCCGGTACGGGCGCCTGTACCCGCTTCGAGGACATCCTCGAAGACAGTGAAGTGCAGGCTCTGGTCATCGCAACTCCGGCACCGTCACATTTCATGCTTTGCAAGGCCGCCCTGGAAGCAGGGAAAGATATCTACGTAGAGAAACCCTTTGTGCTAAATGTGGACGAGGCTGAGGTACTAATCAAACTCGCTGAGCAGAATAGTCGCATTCTTATGGTCGGTCACCTGCTTGAGTATCACCCGATTATCACCCGGCTCAAACAGATGGTAGACGCCGATGAACTGGGTAATATCTATTATATCTATAATCAAAGGGTCAACCTCGGCACTGTCAGGTCGGACGAAAATGCGCTCTGGAACTTCGCACCCCATGACATATCAACGATCCTTTATCTGCTTGGCAAGGAACCAACAGATGTAGCAGCTCGCGGACAAAGCTATCTGCAGGAGGGTATAGAGGATGTGGTTTTCCTGACCCTGAATTTCAATGACAAGTCGATGGCACACATCCACGTGAGCTGGCTTGACCCTCACAAGGTGCGCAAGATCACCATTGTCGGCAGCAAGAAAATGGCAGTGTTCGACGACCTGGAGGGCAACGAGAAACTGCGTATCTACGACAAGGGTGCAGCCAACAGCAGTGATTACGACACCTTCGCGGAATATATTTCCTTGCGCTTCGGTGACATTACCATTCCATATGTAAAGGTCGGCGAACCTTTGCGACTGGAATGTGAACACTTCCTCGAATGCGTGCGAGAACGCAGGCAGCCTGTAAGCGACGGCTATGACGGATTACGGGTTACCAAGGTCCTGGATGCCGCCGAGCGCTCTCTGAAAAATAACGGCGTACCGATCACGATCACACCAGGCGGCCATAACGACAAGCAGTAGTGATTTAGTGTTATCCATGTACCATGGTACCTTGTAACTCATTGTCAGCGTGCCAGTGACAGTGACAGTGACAGTGCCTGACGGTTACTATCAACGACTATTCTATTTTTTTTCATTTCGCTGCATCGACTTGTTTCTTCGGGATACGGACGATCGGCTGTGTGGAGAGTATGTTCGTCTGACCGGGTTGCTCACAGCATCGGCAGCACCACCCTTCTCCGACGGCATTGACGAGTACCCTTGCGGGTTTTCGTCGCTTCTGATAATTGACTCAGAGACAGAACTGATAAGACGATCGAGTATTCCTTTTTTAGTTATTTGTGTAATCAACAAAGCCAATAGCAGGATTAGAATCATCACTGATATCCAGCGTCGTTTTCTTTTTTCGAGCAGCGACCCGGTCTCGGTTTCACTGTACGGCGCGACGACCTCGCCTGCCATTTTCTCTTCAGCGCTGTACTGCTGCTCTCTGCTCCCAGCAGGCGTGTCTGACTCCATCGTTGTAAATACCCAGCCGTCATGGTTCTGCGGCTCGTCCACTGGTGCAGGGTATTCGTTATCCTGTTCACTTACCTGCTCCGATGAGTACAGTGACAAGGCATCCTTCGATTGAACGTCTGAAAGATGCATCGTTGATTGCTCACAGTGCTCTTTGGCAAGAACGAAACTTTCGGTACGCGGCAAACTGCGTGAAGCATCACCGTCTCCACCCTTCACGGCCAGCAGGGCCTCATCAGACAAATCCACAGCAGCCAGATCAGCGGGTAACAGATGCTCTCTTGTTAACTCCTCGATCACATGTCGCACATCTTCCCCGCTCAGTTCTTGCTGTTTCTGCATACCACCATGCATCAGCAGGCGATGTGATATCAGGTTTATCCTGCGCGGTATGCCACCACTGTAGCCATGTATGGCTCGTATCGCCCCCTCATCGATAGCCGGGTCTCCCTGCCAGCCAACCTGGATCAAACGATACTCCAGGTAGGATACGGTCTCATCGAGATCAAGAGGTTCCAGACTGGATGCCGCGATAAGGCGCTGCTGGAGATGCTCCATTCCGGGCATTTCGATCATTTCCAGCAAACGATCCTGTCCAATCAGAAACACCTGTAACAATAGC
The DNA here is from genome assembly GCA_963753755.1 of uncultured Gammaproteobacteria bacterium. GTDB lineage: Bacteria > Pseudomonadota > Gammaproteobacteria > UBA9214 > UBA9214 > UBA9214. The sequence goes on along the minus strand of CAVWDM010000003.1, from coordinate 73,985 downwards.
CGGTTGTCGTACTGCAGGTTCGACAACAGGCGTAACTCCTCCAGAGACGAGGGTGTCAGTCCCTGAGCCTCGTCCACGATCAAGATAGCGGTTTTACCGCTGTTGTACTGCTGAATCAGGAATTCTTCCAGTTCATTCAGGCAGCGATTTGCGCTGTCATCAGCACACTGCAAACCGAATGAACTAACTACCTGTTTGATTAGATGGTCAAGATCCAGCTGTACACTTGTCAGTGTTGCGACCAGCTTGTTTGCATGATCCACCTCCTCGAGAAGGTCGTTGATCAATGTGGTCTTGCCGGTACCCGCCTGTCCGGTTACGACGATAATACCTTCCCCCTGCGAAAGCGCATATTGAAGATAAGCCTTGGCATTGGCGTAACTGTGGTGCGCAAAGGAAAAACGGTGATCAGGGCTCAGCCGGAATGGCTCACCCTCAAGGTTATAACAACGTTTGTATAATTCGAGCACTGGCTTGACACTCTCGGTTAACGCCCGAGACAGCTCTCCGGCAAACAAAATATAACCACCCTGGTCATCGGGCAGGAAAAACACCATTGCAACGAGCCTGGCTCGCCCCACAATCATAACGTCAAGTTGCTGCAAGTTACTATAGAGATTTTGGTGACTTACGATTCAGACGCCTATTTTTACCTAACCTGGTACACAGGCAGCAGTAAGTGCATTTGCCGTAACGCCGGCGATGACGGTATCTCCCGGATTCCTGCAGCAAGCAATACGTCCGCACTGGCCCCGAATGGATATCCATCCCGGGTGCGGAAACCTTTACAGGCCTTGACCTGGTACCCCGCCACCTGAAATCAGCTGACTGATATCGCTTACCGCAGTAGCTCATTATACCGCTCCGCTTGCAATCGGGTCGGTCCTGGCATGCTTGACAGGGACAGGGCGTAACTCCGGCGGATCGTCCGCAACTCCATTGCGCATGGCGTTGGCAACATTCCTACCTAGAAGTGTGTTGGATGCGCAAACAGGCAGTGAATGTGACGCATATCACGATCATCCATACACCTGTTGCCGATACTAAACTTAATGCACCCGGGCATATGCCTCGTTGCAAAATGAGGACAACAGCAATGTGGGTTAATCTTAAATGAAGCATCTTCTCAATTTTCTTAAAACATCGTCATATCTATCGATACTGACACTAACTATTGTATTAACGGCCTGTGGTCAGGACAGTGGCAGCAATTCCTCCGGCAATACCACCAGCGATACAAATATATCCAGCTCACTTTCCGGAAGCGTAGGCGATGGCCCGATCGTGGGGGCCACGGTAAATATCTACGACACTCAAGGAACCCTGGTCGACAGCGTTATCAGTAACGACAGGGCAAACTACTCGGCACACATAACAATGACAGCTGATGCCTACCCGTTAACTATCGAGGTCGAAGGCGGCACTGATCTGGTAACCGGTCTCCCACCGGATTTCCACATGACTTCATTTGTACAGCAACCCCTGGCAAAAAATATAAACATCAATCCATTCAGTACCCTGATCGTTGAAATTGCACGCAGAATGCCCGCTGGCATTACAGAAGACACTATAAGGACTGCGACTGCAATTGTGGTTGACGAAATGAATTTCGGACTGGATCCTGCGATCATTGCAGATTCGATCACCACAAAGGTGACTGACGATAATGTTGCTGTATTCGTACGATCCAGCGAGGCGCTGGGTGAAATGATTCGCAGAACCCGTGACAGTCTGTCGGGTACCGGCAGTGTGACATCCGCAGATGATGTTGTTGCTGCCATTGCCGATGACATTGCGGATGGCTCGCTCGATGGCGTGGGAAGCGGTATGAGCAGCCACAGGATTGCCGCCGTATCGAAGCTTGCCTCGGCGCAGGTACTGATCGAGTTGTTAAGTAACAATCTGGAAGTTGCTGGCACCGTAGCCACCGATACGATTGACAATGCAATTGTTACCACGCACCCGACCATTTCGCCCTCGGAATTGACAGACAGCATAGCGGTCAATCATGAGTTGCTGGAACAGGCCCGTGAGGCCATAAAGGTAGCGCAAATTCTATCACCCAGTACGGATCTGGACACGATCGCCGTCATCCTCGATTCATTGCGAACGGGTAGCCTGGCATCGGACATCAAGCGTGTACTGCCAGCCGGTAGCAGTGCGGCACTCGATCAGCCCGTCATGACCGCCGTTGCGGCTACCGATGAGCAACTGAACCAGGCCATCAATGGCGATAGCGTTACAATACCAACTGACCCACCCACTTCAAACAAGGCGCCGGTTCTGATTGGCAAGCCTGCTTCGACAGTAGCAGAGGATGACAGGTATCAGTTTCAACCATCAGCTATGGACGCCGAGGGAGATACGCTCAGTTTCAGCATCCAGAATCGACCTGGCTGGGCTACATTCAGTGCTGCCACCGGACGCCTGAGTGGCACACCGGAAAACGCACACGTTGGTACATATAACAATATCGTGGTGACGGTAAGCGACGGCAAGCTGACAGACTCGGTAGGTCCTTTCAGTATCACAGTGAACAATACCAACGATGCACCGACTATTTCAGGGAAAGCAGTTACCTCTGCAACGGCCGGGGGATTCTACAGTTTTCAACCAAGCGCCAGCGATCCGGATGAAGACGACCTGACTTTTAGCATTACAAACCGCCCCTCCTGGGCCAGTTTTAACAGCAGCACCGGCCACCTGTCAGGCACACCCACCCATGGTGATGTCAGCACCTACGAAGGCATAGTAATCAGTGCCAGCGACGGCAGTGTCTCCCGCAGCCTGCAGCCCTTCCGCATTACTGTGAGCGCAAGCCAGCCATCCAACCGGGCACCAGTGATAGGCGGAGCACCCGCAAACAGTGTTGCTGAGGACAGCTTCTACAGTTTCCAGCCGACATCCAGCGATGCCGATGGTGACAACCTGAGTTTCAGCATCAGCAACCGCCCAGGCTGGGCCAGCTTTGATACCGGCAGCGGTCGTTTATCCGGAACACCTGATAACAATCACGTGGGTTTATATAAAAATATATTGATCATTGTGAGTGATGGTAAGGCCAGTGCTGGCATCGGCCCCTTTACTATCACAGTAAGCAACACCAACGATGCCCCGGTCATCAGTGGGGTACCGGCGAGCAACATAGCCGAGGACAGCAGCTACAACTTCCTGCCCAACGCCTCTGATCCGGACGGCGACAACCTGAGCTTCAGCATTCAGAATCGTCCTGGCTGGGCCAGCTTCAATAGCACTACCGGACGTCTTTCAGGAACACCAGACAACGGCGATGTCGGCACCTATAACAATATCAAAGTGACCGTGAGTGATGGCAAGATCAGTTCTTCGATTGGCCCCTTTAACATCGCGGTAAACAACACCAATGATGCCCCGATCATCAACGGCGTGCCGGCCAGCACTGTCGACGAGGGCAGTCATTACAGTTTCACTCCCCAACGTCTCTGATCCGGACGGCGACAGCCTGAGCTTCAGCATCCAGAATCGTCCAGCCTGGGCCAGTTTTAACACCAGGACTGGCCAGCTGTCGGGCACACCGGTCAATGGCGACGCAGGCACCTACAGTAATATCCGCATATCTGTAACCGACGTTGCAACAACCGTGACTATGGCTGCGTTTAATGTGACAGTAAACAGCACCTCGGCAGGTACCGGTTCAGCAATACTGAGCTGGGAGGCACCGGTCGATCGCGCTAGCGGCGACCCGCTTGCGCTCAGCGAGATTACAGGATATACAGTGCATTTCGGCGAGTCGGCAGGCAGCTACCCGAACGTCCTCGATATTGACGATGTAACTGCAACGTCAGTCAAGATTACCGACCTGCCCTTCGGGAGCTATTACTTCGTAGTTACCACAAGGGACACACAAGGCAGGGAGAGCGCGTTCTCCGAAATGGTTTCGAAGATAATAAACTAGAAATCTGCTGTCTTGTTCTGCCAGTCGCGTACACAACAAGGCATTTTCAGGTATACCAGTCTACAGTCTCCTTTAACCCTTCATCGATTCGGTGGGTGGGCTGGTAGCCAAGAAGCTGCTGTGCTTTCGATATATCCGCAAGGGAATGTAAAACATCACCCTGTCGGAAATCACGATGGATTGGCGCAGGCATTTCACTGCCTGTATTGCTGCCATGCAGTAACGTTTGTATTTTTTCAAAAAGCTGGTTTAGCGACGTTTGTTCGCCCACGGCCACATTAAAGACCTGATTTAGCGCCTGCTCATTGTCCGTCAGTGCAGCAAGCAGGTTTGCCTGCACAGCATTATCAATGAAGCAGAAGTCACGACTCGTATTACCGTCTCCGTTTATATAAACCGGCTTGTCCTGCAACAAACCTTCAATCCACATCGGGATCACCGCCGCATAGGCCCCCTTTGGATCCTGATGAGGGCCGAAGATATTGAAATAACGCAGCCCGACACTTTGCAGCCCATAACATCTTGCAAAGACATCAGCATACAACTCGTTGACATACTTGGTTACTGCATAGGGTGAAAGCGGTCGCCCGATTGTTTCTTCCTTCTTCGGAAGATCGGCATGATCGCCATAGGTCGAACTTGACGCGGCGTAAATAAACCGTTTGACCGACATATCTCTTGCCGCCACGAGCATATTCAGAAAACCATCGATATTACTTGCATTGGTGGCCAGTGGATCCTCGATAGAACGTGGAACAGACCCAAGCGCCGCATGGTGCAGCACATAATCAACACCACTGCATACCTTGTGACAGTCTCCCGGCTCACAGATATCACCCTCGATAAATGTAAAATTCGCCCATAGTCCAGAACCACACTCGTCCTTCACCTGCTCCAGGTTATGTCTGTACCCTGTAGAAAAATTATCAAGACCGACAACACACTGATTGAGCTCTAGCAGTCTCTTCAGCAGGTTTGTACCTATAAATCCCGCCACTCCGGTTATTGCCCATGTGTAACGCGTGGTCATCAACCTTTCGCCCAGCACAGAATAGATATTCGTATCTGACATAAATGCTTAATGCCTGTCACCGGCGTTCATTTACAACCGCCATACCTTCAGGCCGGCGGCCTCCAGCTCAGACTTGTCAAACTGCGACTTGATGTCAATAAAACTGCCGTTGCCAGTTACTTTTTCCATATACTTTTTAATGGGCATATCAAGAAAATTCCTGTGGGGCACTGCCAGGATAATCGCATCCGCTACTGGCAAATCTTCCCATGAGGTCAACTCAATACCATACTCATGCATGGCCTCGGATTTCGAGGCAAGCGGATCATGCACATAAACATTAATGCCATAAGTCTTGAGTTCAGTAATTATGTCAATGACTTTTGAATTCCTCAGATCCGGTACATTTTCCTTGAACGTTAATCCGAGAACACTTACCGAGGCTCCCCTGACGGCAGCACCATCATTGATCATATGCTTCACAGTCTGCACAGCGATGTACTCACCCATGCCGTCGTTGATACAACGACCCGAGAGAATAACCTGCGAATGGTAACCCAGCATATCTGCCTTGTATGTAAGATAGTAGGGATCAACACCAATACAGTGTCCGCCTACAAGACCGGGCCTGAAAGGCAGGAAATTCCACTTTGTTCCGGCTGCTTCCAGAACCTCGGTAGTATCGATACCGGCCTTGTTGAATATAATTGCCAACTCATTCATGAGTGCAATATTCAGGTCGCGCTGCGTATTTTCTATAACCTTTGCCGCCTCGGCAACCCGAATACTTGAAGCCCGGTACACCCCTGCAGTAATAATTGATGCATATAGCTCCGCTACTTCATCAAGTGTAGCCTGATCATCGCCTGAAACCACCTTCTCAATCTTCGTAAGGGTGTGTTCCTTGTCACCCGGGTTGATTCGTTCCGGGGAGTAGCCAATATGGAAATCCTTTTTCCACTTCAGGCCTGAATATTCTTCCAGTACGGGAATGCAAACCTCCTCCGTAGCACCCGGGTATACCGTAGACTCATACACAACGATGGCACCCTTCTTCATGTTCTGCCCCACAATACGACTCGCACCGATAAGCGGATGGAAGTCAGGGCGGCGTGCATCATCAATCGGCGTCGGCACAGCCACGATTATGTAATCGGCCGTTGCGATCAGACCCGGATCGGTAGTCACCGTCAACTGTTCAGCTGCGCGAATATCTTCACCGGATAACTCACCTGTTGGGTCTACATGACCTTTGTAGCTTTCAATCTTTTCATCTGATAGATCAAAACCGATCGTGTTACGTATTTTCCCGAATTCGACCGCCAGTGGAAAACCAACATACCCCAAGCCAACAACCGCAATAGTTTTCATCTATCCAGATCCTTCTAAATTTTGGTTATATTTAACAATACATCTGCCGTTGAAAGAATGGTCCTGCATCGTATCCTGCGTGTGACCAATTCATAATTATCACCTAATATCGATAACTTAGACAGCCTTGTTCCTGAAGAAAATGCAGACACAAGCCTGCAAGGATGAACCGATGAGCGGTTCGGCTCGAGGCGACTGTCACAGCGCTTTCAACAGTCCAGGTGCGCGCTGGTGCTACTATACATAGCGGCCACGGTTAAGATCTTTCGAGAGCGGCAGTATCGGACATCATTACTGGTGCATCACTGAAAAATTCTGCCGACTTCGCATGCGCCGTTTCTGGAGACTGAGCGCAAAATATGAAGCTCGAATGGATCTGCTCGGACTAAATACGCAGGATAACGACACACTACCCTGCTACTGAATTTCACAATCTTGTGGGGCTGCTAACATGGTGTCAGACAAGGACGACCGCACTGACAATCCCGAACAGCAAGACTGAATAGAGAAGTTAGCGCTAACCTGTTGCCTAACATGTGAAATACTTGTTGTGGCGAGAGGATTTAAATATCCGACCACCTGCACCCCTCGCTGATTTTGAATATGCATTTATCTTACTGTTTTATATGCTCTTTACATCCCTTCCCTGCTTCTATAAATATCACATTTCTGGCCAATAAACTGTTTTTATAGCTCAAATCGGGTACCGTTGTAAACGCGCGCGGTATTCTTTACAAGTTTACTTTTTCAAAAAAGCATACGGCTGCCGGTGAGTTTGCGCAGGCGGCGCGCGGCGATCTGGCGCTTAATCCTTGGGTAATGAACCATGTGCGATGCCAATTTCCGCAATCAAGGGCAGATGATCTGAGGCAACACACGACAGCTCACTGCGATGCGTCTTCAGACTGAGCAAAGCCTGGCGTGGATGTACCCAGACCCGGTCAAGTGCAAACAGCGGCGCATGTGACGGCCAGGAGCGTCTGCGCGGTGTGTCCGGAAAAATTCTGTGCAACATGCGTAACGGTCGTCCCCACAGGAACCATTCATTCAGATCACCCGCCAGAATGACCAGGTCACGGCCGTCTTTATCGAACAGTGACAACAAGTTTCGGACCTGCTCGCGCCGCTCCGCAGGTCTCAGACCCAGGTGTGTGGCGATCAATTGCAACCTGAACTGGCCTGCTTCAATATCCACCTCCAGTGCAGCACGTGGCTCTCGCCCGGGCACGCTCAGATCATGCCGACGTACGTCGCCTACTTGCAAACGCGTCAGCAGTGCATTGCCGTAGTGGGTATCGCCCCTGGCCATCGTCATCCCTGTAATCGCTCTACAGCCGGTTTCCTGCGCCAGATAAGCCAGCACATCGAGTTCGTGCCCGGGACGCGATTCCACCTCCTGAATTGCGGCCACGTCGGCATCGATTTCTTTCAGCACTGCAACACAACGTTCCGGCGACATTACACCATCACGACCGATGCAGCGATGCAGATTCCATGTCACCAGCTTAAAGCAAGCCTCACCGGTTTTCATACCGGCTCATATCCATCACCCCGGCATCCAGCGGGCTGTGCTCGTGTAGATACGCGGCAGGTCCGTGAAACAGTTCCCAAAATCGTGGGTGGGTGCGACGAACACCCCACTTGTTTATCACCGTCTTTTCGAACATACGCTCATTGTCCGCCTCTACCAACGCATCGACGAAATCCTCGAATTCATCGACATCGATATTGAACATAAAATTCGGATAGCTTGCCAGCACACCCGGATATACGGTCAGCGTATCCTGATGCGGTAGATAACGCAGGTCTTCGGCAAACATAAAGGCAACGTTCGAATGTATACGGTTACGGATGAGCGTATAGATTTCAACAGTCCCCGACTTGTCGAATACCCGCACAAAACTGACGTCTGGCAACAGCTTGACGACAGGCAGTTCGCTCGCCTGCCTTGCAGCGATGCGACGCAACTCCCGAACACTGTGCTGAGAGTCGGGTAAATCGTGCCCTTGTCGTCCACCCTGCTGTTCGAGGCGATTGATGCGATCGTGCCGTTCGTTCACGCCTGCAAGATCATCAAGCAGGCGATCCAGAAGTTCCCGCTTGGGATCGTCGGTATCATAGCGCATGGCCGATGACTTCTTAACGGATACCTGCTGGTAGGAGGACATGAGTTTCAACTGCGCCACACCTTGATACCACTGATCAATCATCGATTGCCTTACCTTCGCCGGCATCAGACGAAGAAAATTCCGTTCGGCGTCGTTGCGGATAAGATCAAAATAAAGCCGTGTCTGTGCCTGGTGGGAGACACTGCCGAATACATCAAAGTTGACTACCAGGTTGTAGTATGACCTTTCGAAAAGCGGGTAATCCATCCACCATACAGTCAGCGGATAATCACCGATCAGGCCTTTGTGCACAGACGCATTGTCATGATGTCGAAATACCGTCAACAAGGCGTTGCTGTTTTCACCCTCACCATCCCAGATATCATTAAAATCTGCTCCCGCCTGCCTTGGTTGTTCGTAGATCGCTTGTCGCATACCTACGTATCGGTCATATTGATCCTTGACCGAGAACCAGGTTGTTGCGCCTTCGAGTAAATCCTGCTCGACGCCCGCAAGATCCATCAGCGGGGTAGCCAGTTTCCTGTACTCGCCTGAAGTCACATAGAGATCACTAGCCGGCGTCTGGAACAATACCCAGAACTGTTCACGAATCACGTCCGTGGCAATCTGCCCATGGCATACTGGTCCGCGGATAAAGGTACGCACAAAATATTCGGCATGATCAAGCATAAAGCGGTATCGCGCTGCGGCGGGAATCGGTGCGAAGGTTTGAAATGGATTGGAACGCTCATCATCTGAGTAGCCTGGCAAACGGTCAACGTTCCAGTTGGTTTCGAGAAACAGGGTGTTGATTCTACCAAGCAAATTGTTATCAAGCGTAAAAGTGACGTGTGTCTTGTGCACGATGGTGCCTTGTACCGGTTGCAATCGATAAAAGAAGCGTTTTTGCGGGTCATCATTCGGTCGTGGAGTTGCAATCACGTCTATGGGTTTACCGGACGGTGTACTCGATCTCACTATCTGGAAAAAACGTACGCCCTCAAGCCCCGCAAAATAGAGATGTGCCATGAAGAGATGCTCGTATAACCACCGCGCAAGCAATTGCCTGCGCGGTCTATCATCATTAAGGAAACGCTCCCATGCCAGAATTTCCCGCTGCTCCGCAGCGGAAAGATGAACAGCAGGCAAATCAAATCGCGCACCCTGGCTGATCCAGTCGAGCAGGGTCTGGCGTTCAGCATCTGTCAAGCCAGTGACCCCCAGTGGCATCCCTCCGTAAGGGACTGCTTCCCGGTAGTCCTTTATTTCATCAACCGAGGGACAGACATTGTTGCGCTTCAGACCGACCCCCATATCCTGTGGCAGTCGGCTGTTCGCTTTGAATTCATGTGTTTCATACATCAAAAGCAGCTGTTCCAGGACACTGGTTTTCTCAGCTGAATCGTCACGCCTGCCTTCAGGCAATACTGGAAAGAAGCCCTTCTCACGCCACATCCGGGTAGATTTTGCATCAATAAACATGCGTGTCGGTTGCATGGGTGATAGACGCAAACCATCATAAACAGACAGTTTGTTGGCGCCTCGGGCAAGGCCATCTGCATGTGTCAGCACTAGCTGGCAGGGCGCATCAAAACATGCATGACAAACAACACATTTTTTGTCAATAGTCGGTTTTATATGCTCGCTGTATATAATATCTTCTGCGTACACACCGGTTGATGCGATGACACCAAGACAAGCAGTCACCATTGACATTTTCCAACACATAAAGCACCTGTGCTACGTGAAAGCATGAGTTTCGCTGAAAAACGTATGTCTGGCAATTCTGGCCTTACCATACGCTTAGCCTGAATTAAAGAATAACAATGAAACTTCGCAAAGCGAAATACAGGTATTCGACTATACTTTTTGCACACCCTACACAGGGAACCTTTGTGCCGTGAATTTTTGATATGGTCACTACCTACTTCAGGAAGTTCTGTTCCGGCTTCATTCAGGCCGGCAAGGACATTGACGGTTTTTCGGCCATAAGATACTGATAAACCATGCAGGGAGACGAAGTGTTTGCGGATCGGTTAAGGTTTCTGCTCAATCGGATCAGCGAGCGGCTTTGGGTTAAACCGCTGGCGATGTGTTTGTTGTCAATTGCCGCAGCGTTAGTTGCGCGCACTGCAGACCATACCGGTCTGGGCGGCCTGTTACCTGACATTACATCCCGGTCAATCAACACCCTGCTGTCTGTTATCGCTTCCAGTATGCTGGTAATCGCCACTTTTGCTGTTGCATCGATGATCTCCGCTTACGCCTCGGCGAGCAGCACGGCAACACCCCGCTCGTTTACTCTGGTCATCGCCGACGATATTTCCCAGAATGCGCTCTCCGCGTTTATTGGCGCCTTCATCTTCAGCATCGTCGCATTAATCGCCATCGAGAACAGCTACTACGATAAAGCAGGCCGGTTTATATTATTTGTCATGACATTAACGATTTTTACTATTGTGATCATCACATTCGTACGCTGGGTGGATCGTGTGGCACGGCTTGGACGACTGGAAATGACCATCGATAAGGTGGAGGCAGCAACCGCTATGGCCTTAAAGCGACGACGCTGCACACCTAACCTGGGTGGCGTTCCGGTGGGATCCCGTCAAGATAACGTTAAGTGCATTTATGGAACGGTAATTCGGATATGTACAGCGGGTCGATGTCGCTGCACTACAAAAGTTTGCGGAACAGTCACAGACGCGGCTTGAGGTGGCCGCACTACCCGGGACCTTCGTAGCGCCGGGGCGCGCGCTTGCCTATGTAGCGACAGATCCCGGCAGCTCGACTGATATCGATACAGGCCAGATAACGCAGGCGTTTATTACAGGTAGTAAGCGAACATTCGACGATGATCCCAGATTTGGACTCGTTGTGCTTTCTGAGATAGCAAGTCGCGCGCTGTCACCTGCCGTCAACGATCCAGGCACGGCAATCGATGTGATTGGCACCCTGGTGCGACTTTTCGCACGCTGGAGCGAACCTGTTGAGGGACAAGGTAAACAGCCGGGCAAATGTGATCGTGTCGCAGTGCCCGAGATATGCTTGCAGGATATGTTCGATGACGCCTTCAGACCGATTGCCCGCGACGGTGCGGACACTATTGAAGTAGTGGTATGGCTTCAGAAGGCATTCAAGTCACTCTCAACGATCGAAGATGCCAGAATGCGAGATATAGCCATACAGCATGCGCGCTGGGCACTGGATCGGGCCGAGAACGCGCTGGAGTTCCCAAATGATTTGGAAGTTGCACGTAAGTGTGCGGAATTCGCAATGCGAGCTGCCGGCTGAAACAATTTAATTCAGGATACACACATATATGAGGGTTACTTGAGTAATAACATAGCAGCCATACAACAAACCGACCGGAACACTGGCAGCGTAATTATCGGCGTTGCCATAGCGGTCATGCGGACCGGCTGACATGGAAGAGCTGAAATCCGGACTGGAGAAACAGGTCGACGGTCTGCGCGAACCATTCGCGGCATTTATCGGGGCACAGACGACAGCCAGTGCATTCCTGATGGTTGCACTCCTCGCCGCACTGTTTGTAGCAAACTCACCCTATGCAGACAGCCTCGAGTCAATCAAGCATTTCGCGCTCGGTGTTGTTCTTGGCGAGCAAACGGTCGAGTGGTCATTGCTGCATCTGGTAAACGATGGCCTCATCGCCCTGTTCTTTTTTCTCATCGGCCTTGAAGTTAAACGCGAACTGATCGCCGGAGAACTGCAGGACAGCAGTCGTGTCGGCCTCCTCATTAGCGCTGCACTCGGTGGCATGGTCGTACCTGCTGGCATTTACCTGGCGCTGAACACCGGCTTTTCCGGTGGCGTCATCAGCGGCTGGGGAATCCCGATGGCGACAGACACAGCAATCGCCATGGGTGTGCTCGCCGCACTGGCCGCCCGGGTACCCAGGAGCGTGGTGGCCTTCCTGGTCGGTGTCGCCATTATCGACGACATCGGCGCAATCCTGGTGATTGCGTTCTTCTATACCGGGCATTTGGCCTGGCTTGCACTGGCTACAGCGTTCCTGCTCATGCTATTGTTGTTGCTTCTGAATCGTGCCGGCTTTCGTCATCCATACTTGTACATACTGGTTGGCATCGGGTTGTGGATCGCGATCGTGCAGTCAGGCATACATGCCAGCATTGCCGGCGTGATCGTGGCAACCACAGTACCCGCGCGACCGCGCATTCCACCGGACAAACTGAAACAGAAAGTCCACACTGCACTATCCAATGTCACTGCGAACACTGACCATATAGACGTGCTTGGTGAATCGAAAACCCACCGTAATATCGTCGAGGTCGAAACGCTGGCCCAGGTAGCCACAACACCACTGCGTCGCTGGGAACACGGCCTGGAACTCCCGGTGATGCTGATCATTTTGCCGCTGTTCGCGTTTCTCAACGCCGGTGTTGTGATCAATGGCGCAGCGCTGAAAGATCTGCTGGACGACCCTGTGGCACAAGGCATAATGGTCGGCCTGGTAATAGGAAAACCCGTCGGTATCCTGGTCGGTGTCTGGCTCGGCGAGGCGCTCGGCATCGCGAAACGGCCAGAAGAACTCAGCCATCGGAAACTTGTGGGTGTGGGGCTTCTTGCTGGTATCGGTTTCACCATGTCGACGTTTATCGCACATCTCGCTCTGGAACCGCAGAGTACGACGCTGGAGTCGGCGAAACTGGCAATCGTCGTGTCATCCGGCATTGCCGCCGTGATCGGTTTTCTCGTGTTGCGCTTCTGGTCATGCGAAAAACGCTAGTGAGCAAATCGGAAAAGGGAAACAGGAGACCTGCAATGACTGGTGCAGCAGCGGATAGAGACCGAAATACATCAGACAGGCCTGCAATTCTTGCGCCGGGACACAATTGCTGGAAATGCACGCCGGCGTCCCGCCTTGCCACACTCGTCGATACCGCAGATTACTTTTCCGCATTCGCCGAAGCCTGTTGCGCCGCCGAACACCAGATCCTGATCCTCGGTTGGGACTTCGACCGTCGCGAACGACTGCATCGACACGACCGGGAGAGCGAAATCCCAGATGAACTCGGTGCCTTTCTTGTCGCCCTGGTAAGGCAAAAACCGCACTTGAACGTCTACCTGCTGTTATGGGATTTCAACATGATCTACGCCGCGGAGCGCGAATTGTTGCCGGCTTTGCGGCTGCGGCTGCAGGCTCCGTCCCGCTTCCACTTCCGGCTTGACGATAAACATCCAAAGGGCGCCTCGCATCACCAGAAGATGGTCGTCGTCGACGACCGTGTCGCCTTCGTGGGCGGCATTGACCTGAGTCGCTGGCGATGGGATACCCCGGAGCATACACCCGATGATCCGCGGCGTACCGATCCCGACGGCAAGCCCTATCCGCCCTTTCACGACATGATGCTGCTGGTCGAAGGTGCGGTGGCCAGCAGTCTGGGCACGCTCGCCCGCGAGCGGTGGCGGCGGGCGCGGGGCCGGAGCATCAAACCTCCGGCTGACGCACAATATTCTCCCTGGCCAAAGGGTGTTGCCGTCGAGTTGCAAAATGCGGATATCGCTATCGCCAGAACCGAACCCGCCTATGGTGGACACGATGAGGTAAATGAAGTCAAGCGTCTCTACATCGATGCCATTGCCGCGGCCCGGAAAACCATTTATATCGAGAATCAATATTTCACTGCACATGCGCTGGCTGACGCCCTGGCGGAACGGCTTGCCGAAGAGGATGGACCGGAAGTGATTCTGGTGCTTCCGCAAAAAACGGGAGGCTGGCTGGAGCAGATCACAATGGATGTCGTGCGCGGACGCATTGCGGACCAGCTGCACAATGCGGACAGGCATGACCGCCTGAGGATCTACTTCCCCTATCAACCGGGGCTGGGCGATGCGTGTATCAGTGTACATGCCAAGCTGCTGGTCGTCGACGACCAGCTGTTGCGCATCGGTTCGTCCAATATCAGTAATCGCTCGATGGGGCTGGATACAGAGTGTGATCTGGCACTGGAGTCAAAGCAACCGGGGGACAAGATCGCCCACTACATTGATGGACTGCGATCCCGCCTGCTGGCCGAGCATCTTGCCTGTGACCAGGAAGATGTCGCTCGGGCCGTACAACAGCAGGGCAGCGTGATCAATGCGATCGAAAGCTTGCGTGGCGAGCAGCGCAGCCTGCGGCCGCTGGACTGCGCAGTTCCCCCACAAGTTGACAAGATGGTCCCGGACTCCGGCCTGATCGACCCGATGGAACCGTTCAGCGCCAGCTACTTTGTCGAAGAATACGTACCGAGATCCGGCAAGCCAGGCGGCAGGCAGCGCCTGTTACTATTCGCCGCGATAGTTGTCGCGCTGCTGGGGCTGGCTGCTGCCTGGCGCTGGACGTCACTGCAGGATTTGCTGTCACCTGAACGCATCGAACAGTATTTTGCATCAATATCCTCGTTCGAGGGTCGCGCTGCTGTCGCCATAGGCGGATTCATCATCGCCAGCCTGCTGATGGTGCCTGTCACCCTGCTGGCCGTGGTTGGCGGCGTTGTATTCGGGGGCTGGCAGGCCTTCGCGTACGTGCTCACTGGTGCCATGGGCGCATCGGCGATCGGTTTTTTTGGTGGCAGATTGCTCGGGCACGGGTTGCTCGAGCGCCTGAGTGATTCGCACGTCGAACAATTAAGCAAAAGCCTCGCAAAACGAGGAACAATCGCGGTTGCGATACTACGACTCGTCCCCGTCGCGCCGTTCGCGATATTCAATCTCGTCGCCGGCAGTTCCCACCTGGGTTCACGGCAGTTTTTGCTCGGGTCGCTCATCGGTCTCGCACCCGGCCTGGGTGCGATCACCCTGTTTTCTAATTCGCTTTGGGAAGCGCTCACTGCACCGTCGCTGATCAATGTCGCCATTGCGGTCGCTCTCGGTGTTTTGCTTATTGTTTTAGCCTTGCAGGCTAAGCGCTGGCTTAGGACCAGCTGATGTGTGGGGAACTTCGAAGCAATATCCTGAAAGTCAGGTGCCATTGCTGTTCCTAAGCATGACCTTAACAATCAACAAATTCTCCTTCCCTATCGACCTGCGTTTCAGGATCACACCGCCATGCGGGCGACAGCGATTACTCGACGTTAACGACCACGTACTGGCTACCCGATGACTGGTAGTAGGTTGTGCCGCACTGGTAAAGCGAGGTGCCTTCGATAACGACTGTGGTGCAGCCAGTGGGTAGCGCAGCCACGTAGACGGAAGTCGCGATAATCGCACGCCGCGTCGTACGCCGAGCCACCCCCGCGACACTCACTGGTGTCATCGGTCTGCCGAGACGCGCCTCGGCATCTTTAATCACGAATCCTCTGTCGAGGGTAAGCTCCGCCAGGAACTCACTGCCAGCCAACGCGCACCCCAGTGCGAGCATCAGAATAACCGGTTTCTTCATCATCAGTTTTTTACTCCTCTTCGAGTTCTATCACTCTGTTCATGCTAATGTTTTCCAGATGTATCCTGGAGACAAAGGCTGAATAGGCCATTAACGCCGCGATTCTGCGCAAGTCCGCTCCCCACACGGGCAAATACTGCGGTGGACTCAGCCAACCGGATTCAAAGACAGGCGCCAGGCACAACGCATCCGCCAGGGTGAGTCGGCCGGCAAAGATAGTGCGAATCAACCCCGGGTGATTCTCTCGGACAGCCATGCGCATCAAGGTGTGTACTTCCAGCGGGATGCCTGGATACACGGCGTGCCTGGTACATACGACTGCGCCGCCATAAAAGATACGTTGCGTCGGGCGCACCGATTCTGCTTCGGGCTGCCCGGCTTCAGTCAGTATATCGCTGACTGTCCGGAACCGATCAGTGCAATTATTGAATCTGGTATCGGGTCTTGATGATGGCGGAAAAACTAACAGTCATAGGCGCCTGCCACACATCGTCGCGTCGTGCGCCGTGCTACACCGGCGACGCTCACCGGCGTGAGTGGTCGCCCGACTCTGGCCTCGGCACTCGGGATCACACTGTGCGCCCCGGGAACTGAATAGCGTTCCCCAATTTCAGATCCCAACACCACGATGGTTGCGGCGATCATTAAAATACCCATTCGCTTCGATAGGCTCATTTCGATGCTCCTGTTTTGAAATGCTCCGGCAAGTCACCTGTACCCTCAAGATTCTTCAGATCAACCAGTTTGGCGTCCGTCGGATTCTTGAAGCCGAAATCTGCAGTTGCGACCTCATCTCCCGTCTTCCAGTCCCTGATCTGAACAGTGTATTGAGGGGAGCCGGGAAGGTTCTTGGTGGTAATAGTATAGCGGCAAGGATAGGGCTGTTCCCCCTGGGCGATCCAGATCTGCCAATCGATTTCTTTTGCACGAAAAGCAAGGTAATCGCATTCAACGCCACCGACCACACCGCTGCCTAGATCCTTTACGTCGACGACATCCTGCATCAGCGCATCGTAGGAATCCGCTAGCAGCAAGTCTGCGGCCGGGAGTGTTCTGTGATGCTTGTTCCTCAACTCATCGACAAGGTGGTTAAGCGTGCCGGGTATATCTTGCTGCGCATAGATATTCAGGTTCTTGCCCAGAATGGTCAGCGTAGTTCCGTCAAAGGACATCTCCACATCCGCAAACCCGCCGGCGCGCGTGACAAGAATCTTGTCAGGCCGGTTGAGGATGACGGCACCTGAACTCAGCAGCGCGAGTATCTGTTCCTCTTTGGTGACGACCTCGAGGGTAGCATCGTATTCGAACGAGAACGCCTTCTGCGCCGCCATGTAATCGGACATGGCCTTGAGCAGGCGCTTGGCATCAGCCTCGTCGGCACTCACTCCCGCGGAAGCCCCCAATCCAATGACCAGGGAAAGCGCCATGGCAGACATGCTGCGCAGAGAACTCTTTACTAATTGTCGAGTTATCATCTTCATCTAGTTTGCCTCCAGGTATAATAGCCATGCTTTACTCCCTGCTTGAAAGATCGCAGAGAGCCCTTTACATCAAGTTGATACATTAAAAAAAACGCAAGGATGTACGGGTTTCATCCTGCTGCGGATACATATATCTCGTGACTATACCATTTTCGCATGCATTGCATGTGGACATATCCGGACACCGAATAGACATTAAAGGTCAAGGCTGTTTACTAGACTGCCCGGGATCGCAAAAAGACCTTCTGCTGCACCCTGCTCATGCGCTGAATATCCTAGATGTTGTCGATCAGTTTTCCCCTTCTTCCTGCGGCTGTGCGGGGTTCACTTTCCCCTCCAGCCAGGCAAGAAACAACTTGTATCCGAGTGCCAGCACAACCGCCCCCGTGAACAGCCCGATAATCCCAAAGGCGATGAAGCCGCCGATTGAGCCTGCAAAGATAACGAGCATGGGAACCCTGACACCACGTCCGAGCAGGATGGGCTTGAGTACATTGTCGATAGTGCTTACGAAGATCGTCCAGACCAGGAAAATGATTGCGGTAGCCGTATCGGCAGTGGCAAACACGTAGATCACCATTGGGAGGGTGACAGGAATAATGCCGATCTGGATGACGCTGAGAAACAGGGCAATAAACGCCCACAGCCCGGCACCGGGAATACCGACGAACAGAAAACCGAGGCCGGCAAGAATTGACTGAATGAGGGACACGCCAAGGATCCCGCGGGCCACACTTCGTACCGTTTCCTCGGCAACGTCGATATAGTCGGCACCCTGATCTCCGGCAAGTTGAAGGCCTATCGTGCGCACTGTCCAGGAACCGAGTTGCGTGTAGGCCAGCAGCACACCGGAGATAATAATGGCCGCCAGGAACTGCAGGATGCCGAGACCGGCCTGCCCGGCACTGGCCAGCAGCCATGAGCCGAGGGCCCGGAGTTGCGGTGTAACAGGCTTGAGTGCTGACGCAAGATTCGCCGAAGCGGCACGCCAGAAGGTATCCAGTGGTTCTCCGATCAGCGGCCAGGTGACCACACTCGCTGGTGGCAACGGCACCTCCAGTGTGTCCTTCTCCAGTCTTTCCGCCAGACTGCGTACAGTATCAACCAGCGTATCCGCCAGCAACACGATGGGTATGACCAGGATCACCAGCAACACCAGTGAGACGCATACCGCTGCCAGTCGTGACCGGCCATTCAGTTCCGACTCAAGCCACTGGTAAGCGGGAAATACCGCGACGGCGATGATAATGCCCCAGAGCACGGGGCTGAGAAACGGCCGCAGGATCTGGAAGCACATGGCGGCAAGGAAGAGGACGACGCCAATGCGTATGGTCACTTCAAGCGCCTGGGGCAGAAACGCGTTGCTGCCCGATGATTCTGGAGTGGGACTCATCCTGCAGATTTTCCTTCTATGAGAGCCCCCTGTCCACGAAATGTTTATGCATCAAAGGTAGCCTGTTTGACTCGGGCAGTTAGCGCAGATAAAAAACGCTGTGTCCCGTAGTCATATGCATCAGGACGTCGCACTTCAATCATGCCTCCGCCCACGCATGGGCTCGAGCGGAGATCTGCGACGGACGCAGGGAGCCGCACACACTCAATCCACTGCACCTTGCCGCGATAACCATTGCGCATGATGATCACGTACGATGGCGATAGCCCCGTCGGCAGTATCGACGCACTGCGGTATTGCCATATCTTCGGCATTGGCCAGCTCGAACCCGGGACGCAGCATGTAGCGGCCGGCCCAGTCCACCAGCTCGCGCCACATCGATCCGGTGAAGATCAGCGGTATATCCTGCAGATGGCGCACCTGCAGGAGCTGCCAGATCATTGTGGATTCAAGCACCGTACCGATACCGCCGGGCGCGACAATGAACGCATCCGAGAGCAGTACGAAGTGATGCAGCCGCGTGAAGAAGGTCTGATGCTCAAAGGCTTGCTCCACGAACGGATTGACTTCCTGTTCAAAGGGCAGCTGCACACGGATACCCACGTTCTGTACACGCTCGGACGCACCGTGCTCCGCTGCGCCTTCATTGGCCGCCTGCATCAGACCGGGTCCGCCACCTGTGACGATGTCACAATCCAGCGCTGCAAGTTCGCCCGCCATGCGCTTGACCTCGGTATAGACCCAGTGCCCGGGTTGCGTACGCGCCGAGCCAAAGATGGTCACGCGATAGCGTTCGCGCTTGCTGGGAGTCAGGCGACTGAGGTTGTTGACCGTATTCCACAGACTGAACATCGTCTCTATCAGGATGCGCTTGACGGCCTCCTCGTCGGCGAGACTAACTGTGTTTGGCGCATGTTGCGATGTTTCTGATGGTGTCATGATGTTGTACTCCCTTGAGTTATGACGCTCTCTCATCGGCGAGGTAACCTGACCCCGGGTCCGACAGGTGACTAGCTATCAAAACTGCCACCCAGGGCAGTTGCGGCGTGCGAGGCGCGGGGACCTGCAGGCACCTAAGCTACTGTGCTATGACCTGCAATTGGCGCACATGCAGAATCGGCCAGGTTATCAGGCATTCAAGCACCTGACTGATACGGCCCGGCGCCCTCAAGTCAGGTAACGTGCCGCTGCGGTATAGAAGTCCTCGCGCTGTGGCAGTTCACCGGGCGACAGCGACACCATCAACATCACCAGGTGATGGCCATGGACGTTGTGCAGTTCATGCAGCTCAATTTGTTGTGCCGATGCAGCTTGCGCATCGCGCTGGATGTTCATGCGGTCTATATGCATGACAAGATCACCACCCCAGAGCTGCTGTTCGGCGTGCCCCAGCACATCAGTCACGATATCCAGATTCGCTTGCAACGCCCCGCTGTCGGCACCCAGGCTTTCGAGTTCCAACTCGGTCGCCTGCAATTCAGCGTTCAACGCGTCCGGATCAGTACGCTCACCCTGCTGCGCTTCAAAGCTCCAGCCACTCTGTTCCAGGGTTTTCAGTTTGCTGCGCAGCAGAGCGCGCTGATGAGACAGGTCTGCACGAGAATCCCGTGCATCGGCAATGCGTGAGAGAGCCAGGGTGAGCAGGTGGTCGAAAGCACGGCGTTTCAGCTGGCGACGTGTGTCCGCTTCATTCGTTGTAGGCTCCACCAGGCGATGACCGCTAAAGTTGACCACGACTTGTGCCACATCACGCTGCACCTTATCGCCGACCAGATCATTGCCCAGAATATTCTTCTCCATGCGTTCCGCCAGCAGCAGCGCGATGACGCGCCCGGCGCTGTCTGCTGAACCCTTGCGGAACTCATCGAGTACGTCGCCGTTGCCGAATACCTCCAGCATGTGGTCGGTCGAAGCGAACAAGGCCCTGAGTCGCGGATCGGAAGTGTAATTGGCGCGTACAGCCTCCACGGGCGCGGGTAATCCGTCCACCAGTTCGACCACGTGATCAATGGCATGGATGACGGACGGGCGCAACTGCTTTTTGTATCCGGACAGGGCTCGCAGGCGACCATCGGTGCCGTCCACGGCACGCTCAATCGCGGCTTCGATCAGCGAATCGGGATAATGTCCGGCTTCCTCCCCGCCGCCAAAGATGGACTGGAACAGTTTCAGCATGTGTCTATACTCGCGGGTTGTATTTTCCCGATGACCTCATTCAGCCTCGTCCGGCAGGTCCTCCGGAAGTCGGAACGGTGTGGCGTAAATCGGCTGACTCAGCAGCAGCATCCCGCCGCTGGGCCGACCGATCCGTGCCATCGCATACACATAATCGAACAGCCCGGCTGCCGTTGCCTCGGGGACTATAATCTGTACCAGTTTGACGAAGCTCGATTCAGGGAGACGACTGGCGCGCCGCGTTTTTGCCTCCCGAAGCATGGACACGTCGCGGCAGGCGACGCTGTCGGCGACCTCGATTCCCCGCTCCTTGCGCAGCGCCCGGATCAAGGCCAGGTCGGTGCCGTCATCCGGCAACACGCACAGCATCAGCCGCACAGGTTCGAGTGGCACTGCCGCAATGGCGGCTTCCGGTTCGCTCATTTCCGCGTGTCCGCTTCCAGGTGCTGGCGCATATCCGCGGGGATATACGTGGCCACCTTGTCGAGCGGCATGGCGTAGATCACACCAGCCCCCGGCTTATCCAGTCCCAATACGGTGTACAGGTTGTGCATGACCAGGTCACGGTGATCGGTTGCAGCCAGCATGGTCACCACATCCCTCTCGGCCTCCACGGCAATGCCCAGCAGCCCCAGACGTTCGCGCACACCATTGCCGCGGGCGTGATAGACGAGAGCTCCAGCGACGCCGGACTCGCGCGCCACCTTGACAACCTCATCGCCGCGGCCGTGTGCGACGATGCAGGTGATCAGGATCACATCGGTGAGATAGGAAATGCTGTTGTCGCTCATAGGATATCCTCTGCCGCTTCGAGGGTGGATACGCTCTGCACCCGCGTGGCCGCCTGCACCTCACGGTAGCTCT
Source organism: uncultured Gammaproteobacteria bacterium (assembly GCA_963753755.1). Lineage (GTDB taxonomy): Bacteria > Pseudomonadota > Gammaproteobacteria > UBA9214 > UBA9214 > UBA9214. The sequence goes on along the minus strand of CAVWDM010000003.1, from coordinate 52,239 downwards.
TGTAACGTGACCAGAGTCCCGAGATCAGGACTGTGATGATGGGACCGACCGAGGCCATGCACAGAATACCGAAGCCTTCTACCGCATCAGTCGCGTTGCCAAAGCCCAGGCCCATGGCCAGCACCAGCGGAACCGTAACGGGACCGGTAGTGACACCGGCGCTGTCCCAGGCGACATTGACGAAGGCCTCGCTCGACACCAGTGTCAACGCCGCCGCCACTGTGTAACCGCCGAGCAGCAGCCACATCAGCGGCAGATCGAAGATAAGCTTGGCGAGACCGAGCGCAATGCCGCAGGCCACGCCCATGGAAACCGCCATGATCAGCGTCTTCTTCTTGAACACCCCGTTGGTCAGTTCCTCGGCCGTCATGCCCAGCGCGGACAGCGCCGGTTCCGCGACCGTGGCGCCGAAGCCAAGGAACCAGGCAAAGGCCAGCGCCAGTATCAGCCCGACGCGGTAATCATAGAGCGGTGACGATGCAATACCCGTCACCTGCATGAATGCCGTTGGCACCAGATTGCCCGCACTGCTACCCAGCATCGACAGCCCGTAGGTCAGCCCGATATTGAAAATGCACATCCCCAGAATGGTCAGCCCGATGCCGAGGAAGATTTCCGCCTGGTTGGCGAGCCGTTCGCGCAGAATGAGGCTGAGCACCAGGAACAGAAAGATCACCAGCGGCAAAATGGCACGCACGCCCGAGACGATCTCAACACCCGGACTGCGGGTGTACCATGCACCCACGCCTGCATTCGCTACGGCGGCTGCCTGTCGCGCCGCCTCGATAATTTCGGCTGGCGACTGTGTCGAGGCCACATAGAGCGCCAGGAACAGCACACCGGCAATGGGAAACAGCGAGGCCAAGGTGACGATGCCGAACCCCGACAGCCCCCCGCTGCCCTTGCCGGCAGCGGCGGAAATACCGACGCCAAGCGCCAGCACCAGCGGTACAGTTACCGGACCCGTGGTCACGGCGCCCGCATCCCAGGCGAGACCGAGCACTTTAACCAGTTCTGGATCACCCGCCATATACAATGTGGGCGCCAGCACCAGCAGCAAAGAAAAGTAGATCAAGGGTTTCAGGCTCCATCCATGCAGGAAGCGCAGTGTTCCGATCACCGCGGCCAGTCCCACCGACGCACCCACCACCAGCACCAGGGCACCTGACCATTGGTTGAGCAGTGCATACAGATACGGCGCCCGCTCGACCGAGACAATTTGTCCGGCCATTTTGAGGGCCCCGATTGCAGGCTCGGCGAAGGTCACGCCAATACCCAGCAGCAAGGTAATTATCAGCACCAGCGGCAAACCCAGCTTGCGCGGCAACTGTTCACCGATGACCGTACCGAAGGGCATCAGACCGATTTTCAATCCCTCCATGAACAACATCAGTCCGACGATCACCGCGAACATCCCGCCGGTGACCAACCAGGGGTCCTGCACCAGTTGCCTTAGAATCAAAATCTGGAACAACGCGAGGTAGATGGCCAGTGGCACCACCGCACGCACCTGGTCCATGAAGCGAACCGACACATAGGGTTGAAGTACCTGGACCACTTCGCGTGGCCGCAGCCGTAGAGCCGGCGGCTGGTAGGGTAAGGGCCGGCCATCAGCCGTGTATTCGATGCGGGGTGCCAGGGTGTTATAGCTGACATGCAAAACCCCGGCACCGCTGGCGCGAACATAGTCCGCGAAGCGATAACGGGGTGCGCCATTCACAGACGCATCTGGCGATCCTTCAGTCAAGGGTGAATCGGCAGACATCGTGCCTTCCCGTCAACATGGTTGCTTCATCATCACTCGTCCTCCGCTCATCGGCTATTGCGCGAGAATATATCATTCTGATTTAAGTTGCGGTGGACATATCCGGACAATGAGTAGATATTCCAATACATGGCCACGTAATCAAACCCTGTTAAGTTAGTCAGAATAAAGGTGCAGCCAGGATCTAGAACCATTTTTTGTGTCTGAACCACAGCATCTGCGCGACAAAAATAACGACAATAAACAGTAAAAACAGCAGAAATGCCCTGGGGTTATCCGTTCCGGGTATACCACCCACGTTAATGCCCAGCAGCCCGGTAAGGAAACCCAGTGGCAGAAAGATAGCGGCAACCACCGACAGCACGTACATGCGAGTGTTCATCTGGTCCGAGAGCCTGCTGAGCAGTTCTTCCTGGGTAACGGCTGCGCGCTCGCGCACCGCATCCAGGTCCTCGATATGGCGAATGAGCCGGTCACTGACCTCCCTGAGTCGCAGTCGACTGTCATCATCGAGCCAGTCAAGCTTCTCGGTAATCAGTTTATTGAAGGCGTCGCGCTGCGGTGCAAGATAACGGCGCAGCGCGATCGTCTGTCTGCGCAGGTTTGCCAGATCGAACCTCAGGGAACTGCAGGCCTCATCCAGAACCTGTTCCTCGAGATGCGCCACCCGGTCTTCACAGTGGTCCACGGTTTCACCCACGCGCCACACCAGCCGGTCGGCAAGGGTAACCAGGATATCCGCCGTATCAACCGGGCCTGTTCCGGTATCCAGTTGTTCAGCGATGTCACGAATAGAGAACAAAGCCCGATCCCGCGTACTGATGATACGTTCATTCTGGACCCACAAGCGTACCGCGACCATGTCATCCGGCTCTGCTCCCGGGTTCAGATTGATTCCGCGCAACGCCAGCAGCAGACCGTCGCCCATCGCCGTGGCCCTCGGCCGGGTCTCCTCCGTTAACAGGGCACCAGCCACCAGTTTCTTCAGCCCGGCTTTTTTCCGAATCCAGCGCTGGGCTGCTTCATTGGTATAGTCAAAATGCAACCACAGGTCACCCTGCTCGGGCGTCCAGGATTCAATGCCCGCCATGTCGAGACGACGGGCACCACCGGTACCGTCGAGTGAGTAGGCGTATAGCAAGCCATCCCCGTTTTTCATCTTCTCGCTCATGGCATATTGTCCATTACAGAGGGCGGCCGTTTAAGCCGCCTGCTTATTCATCACCTTCACTGATCGGCCTGCCAAACCGGCGTACCGCCAGTTCCTTCTGCAAACCGACTCTTCACACAAGGCCGTGTGGCAGATCGCCGGATAGCAGTGATCCAGGCAATATGACGAAATGTTAGCCGCGGGCATTGTGCAATTCCGGCAATACAATAGTTGTGCCGATGCAGCTTGCGTATCGCACTGACAGTTAATCGAGGCTGTCAACCCTGGCAAGACGAATCATGATATCGAAATTCTTTATACCTTTCGCCTTGCCAAGGCCGTGAATTCTATTTTTCTCGATCTTGCACCTTGATGCGATTTGTTATTTTCCCGCAAACTTTTTTCCGAATATGGTTCTCAACTGACCATATTGTGTCACAACAACTGATCATCTCCATATTATCGCCGTCTTCCTTGTAACTTCCCATTGCGTAGTAGTTGGGACCCGAGCCCAGATATACACCGTTTTTCATGAAGGCTATGGCTATACGTTCCCAGCCATATGGGCCTTTCATTTCCACTACCCAGATAACTTTGCAACTCATCCCAGACCTGTTTGCGGCGTACGGCTATGGGCCCATAGGCGAGAAGCTGGCTCGCGCCTTGCCTGTCATTGACATTCTTGGTCTGCAGATAATGCAACAGCTTGACGAGGCCTCTGCACACGCCGCGCAGTCACAAGTCGAACTGTGGAAAGAGAGTGATGAATTGCCGCTGCCCAACCTGTCCAAGGAAGAGATCGAACAACTCAAGGGTACGCCGCAATCCCCCCCGGCAGCGCGCCAAAAGCCGATACTGACTAGCCGCTGGCCGGGTCAGTACTGAAAATGATTATTCAGAAACAGCAGGCAGCACGCGTAGCAACGGCTCTTGCCAGGTATGCATCAGGGCCAATGGCGAATGATAATGTTCGCTACAATCGCATTCTGGCACCATTATTTCAGGCAACCCACTCATCGAAACGCAATGAAGTAGAAGCGCTAACTAACTGCCTGAAATGTGTATTTATTGGTCGGGACGAGAGGATTTGAACCTCCGACCACTTGACCCCCAGTCAAGTGCGCTACCAGACTGCGCTACGCCCCGATTTGCAAAACAGGATTATACAGGAAACCCGGCAGGTTAACGTTTCAACAGTTGCAGCACATCCTCAAGTTCCAGACGAACCTGGTGCACAATCTGCTGACTCTGGGTAACATCTTCACGCGCATCGTCACCGGACATTTTCTGGCGTGCGCCACCAATGGTAAAACCCTGCTCATAGAGCAGGCTTCTGATCTGGCGTATCATCAGCACGTCCTGTCGCTGGTAGTAACGTCGGTTACCCCGGCGCTTTACCGGCTTCAGCTGTGGAAATTCCTGCTCCCAGTAGCGCAGAACGTGCGGCTTGACCCCGCACAGGTCACTGACTTCACCAATGGTGAAATAACGCTTGCCCGGAATTGCTGGAAGTTCGTTGTTATTGCTCGCTTCCAGCATACGCTTCTACCCTCGCCTTGAGTTTCTGGCCTGATCGGAAGGTAACGACGCGACGTGCCGAGATAGGGATTTCCTCACCTGTTTTCGGGTTACGTCCCGGACGTTCATTTTTTTCCCTGAGATCAAAGTTACCGAATCCCGAGAGTTTCACCTGGCGGCCATTTTCCAGTGCAACGCGTATTTCCTCGAAGAACAGTTCCACCAATTCCTTGGCCTCGCGCTTGTTTAAGCCAAGCTCTTCAAACAGCCTCTCTGCCATGTCGGCTTTAGTAAGTGCCATAGTTCTAATCTCTTAATGTTGCCCCGAATTCTTTTCCCAGCCGATCAGTCACTTGCGTGACCACGCGCTCTATATCTTGTTCCGTAAGTGTGCGTGAATAATCCTGTAGAATCAAGCCAAAGGCGATGCTTTTTCGCCCAGTTTCTATACCTTTTCCCCGATAGACATCGAAAATCAACAGCTCCTGCAACAAATCGCCGGCACCCTGCTGCACCGCAAGCTGCAAATCTGCCACGCTGAGCATGTCATCAACCAGTACGGCCAGGTCACGCCTTATCGAGGGAAAGCGGGAAATCGGCTGAAATTTCGCCAGCTGACCTGCTTCAAGGGCCGCATACTCGAGTTCAAAAACGAAACTGTCCGTGTTCAGATCAAGCTGGCTGGCAAGCCCTGGATGTAGTCGGCCTGCCCAGCCAACCGATCTTTTTCCGCAGGTTATCTGAGCGGACTGGCCGGGATGTAAGGCCGGATGTTCTGCCGCGACAAAGGTGAATGCACAGGCATTACCTGTCAGTGAGAACAAGGCTTCCATATCAGCTTTCATATCGAAAAAATCGACCGGTTCACCCTTGCCGTCCCAGTGTTCGGGTAACCGTGTTCCGGTGACCACACCCGCAAGCATCATATCCTGGTGGATTTCCTCATCCCGGGAATAAAAGCGCAGACCATGCTCAAAAAAGCGCAACCGTGATTTCTGCCGTCTTAAATTATACTGTACCGCGGTCAGTAAACCCGGCCACAGGCTGGTGCGCATCTCGGCCATCTCTGATGAAATGGGATTGGCCAGCGGCACGGGTGTCATATGCGGATTAATACTTGCCTGCAAACCGGGATCAACAAAACTATAGGTCACCGCTTCCTGGTAGCCACGGGACACCAGCACATCACACAGGTCTTCAATAGTATTCTCGCTTTCAGTGAGCGGCTGTACATCCAGCGCGCCCTGCAGTACCACGCTGGGCAAGCGGTTATAGCCATAGACACGACCGATCTCCTCTATCAAGTCAGCCTCAAGCGCGATATCGAAGCGGTACGTCGGAGACTGCACCAGCCAGTCCTCGCCTTGTGCCGTAACTGTCATACCGAGTCGGGTCAGGATATCCACTACTTCATCTGCATCCGGCAGGATACCCAGCACTTTCAGGATGCGTGCTTTTCGCAGGATGACAGGAACGCTTGCGGGTAAATAGTCTGCAGCGGCATGCGCCATCACCGGACCTGCTTCACCGCCAGCAAACTCGATTAGCAATGCAGTGGCACGCTCAACCGCCCGTTGCTGCAGAGCTGGATCAACACCGCGTTCGAAGCGATAGGCTGACTCTGTATGCATAGCGTAGGCACGTGCCCGGCCCGCGATAACTTCCGGCGGGAAAAACGCACACTCCAGTAATACATCGGTGGTCCCATCCTGAACACCGGAATGCAGGCCACCCATGACACCGGCGATCGCCAGCGGCTTTTCATGATCAGCAATAACCAGCGTCTTGTCATCAAGGCTGATGACACGTTCATCAAGGAGGGTCAGCTGCTCACCCTCTCGTGCATAACGCACCTGTACACCGCCGGATAGCTGTGCAACATCAAAGGCGTGCATGGGCTGTCCAAGCTCAAGCAATACATAATTCGTTACATCAACAACGATACCGAGACTACGCAATCCGCTGCGTCGCAGGCGCTCCTGCATCCACATTGGCGTGGCTGCCTTTACATCGATGCCGCGAATCACACGCCCGAGATATTGCGGGCAAGCCTGTGGTTCCTGCACGGCTATATCAAAAGTGTCCTCAATGGTGGCCGCCACCGCTGTAATATCAACCGCCGTTACCGGTGCACGCAGCAAGGTTCCGACCTCTCGCGCAATGCCCTCTATACCCAGGCAGTCACCACGATTCGGTGTCAGATCGATTTCTATAATTGTGTCATCGAGGCCCAGCAGCGCCAGCAATGACTGCCCGGCTTGCGCATCTGCCGGCAAGGTCATCAGGCCGGCATGATCCTCACTGAGACCCAGTTCCTGTGCCGAACACAACATGCCGTGTGACTCGACACCACGTAATTTACTTTTCTTTATTTTGAAATCGCCAGGCAATCGGGCACCCACCTGGGCCAGCGGGTACTTGCCACCAACGACAACATTCGGCGCGCCGCAAACAACCTGCAGCGACTGCCCTTCGCCAACTGCAACGCGGCATACGCGCAGCTTGTCCGCATCCGGATGTGCGTCAACGGACACCACTTCACCGACAACCAAATCACCCAGTCCGACAGCCGCCGGTTCGACCGAGTCGACCTCCAGACCGGCCATGGTCAACTCTTCAACCAGTTCGTCCGTCGACACCGGCGGATCGACCCATTCCCGCAACCATTTTTCGCTGAATTTCATAACACACCTGATCCGATAGTCGCCCTCCCCCTCAGGGGGAAGGTTGGGGAGAGGGCATCAATCATCCTGTCCACTCTTCCTGGCCCTCTCCCATGGGGAAAGGGAATACAGCTTTCCGGGAAGCTGCAATACCCGGCAAACGCCTGCTTAATTAAACTGCGTGAGAAAATTCATATCATTTTCGAAGAACAGGCGCAGGTCATTCACGCCGTAGCGCAGCATCGCCAGCCGTTCTACCCCCATACCAAAGGCAAATCCCGTGTAATGCTCGTTATCGATACCAACCTGCTCGAACACCTTCGGATGCACCATGCCGCAACCCAGCACTTCCAGCCAGCCGCTCTGGCCGCACACCCGGCAACCCTCCCCGGCACACATGACACACTGTATGTCCACCTCCGCGGATGGTTCGGTAAAGGGGAAATAAGACGGCCGAAAACGCACGGCCAGATCCTCGCGCTCGAAGAAGGCACGCAGAAACTCATCGATCAGGCCCTTGAGATTGGCGAAGCTGACATGCTCATCAACCAGCAGCCCCTCGACCTGGTGAAACATGGGGGTATGCGTGAGGTCCGAGTCGCAGCGGTAGACACGGCCGGGGGCGATTATGCGCAGTGGTGGCTGACGCTGCTCCATCACGCGCACCTGTACCGGTGACGTGTGGGTGCGCAACAGGGTATGCGCATCGAAATAAAACGTATCGTGCATGGCCCGTGCAGGATGGTGCTCCGGAATGTTCAGGGCACCGAAGTTGTGATGATCATCCTCGATCTCGGGACCTTCCTCGACAGTGAAGCCCAGCGGCCGGAACAACGCCTCGATACGGCGCAATGTATGGGTGACCGGGTGCAACCCACCCTGGGGATACCCGCGCCCCGGCAGGGTGACATCGACCGTCTCGCTCGCCAGCTGCTCGTTTAGCAACGCGGCCTGCAACACCTCGCCACGCATCTCGATGGCTTGCTGAACCTGCTGTTTTACACGGTTGATTTCCTGTCCCGCAACCGGTCGTTGCTCGGCAGGCAAGGCGCCCAGTTGCTTGAGCTGCTGGGTGAGCAGACCCTTCTTGCCTAGATAGCGTACCCGCGCCTCATCAAGGGTTGCGGCACTTCCGGCCTCCATGACCGCCTGCAGTGCCTGTTGTTCAAGTTCTTCCAGGCTGCTCACCTGTTTGCACTCCTTGGTATTGTTGGTTCCCTGCGGGAGAGGGGATGGATGATCCTGTTCCCGGGAGAAACAAAAAAGGGGAAAGGTTTAACCCTTTCCCCTGTTGTTGTGTCTTCTTCGGGTAAAGGGGTTAAACCGACAACCCGGCCCTGGCCTTTTCTGCCAATGCACTAAAACCGGCTGCATCATAGACAGCGAGGTCTGCAAGCACTTTTCGGTCGATCTCGATATTTGCCTTGTTCAGGCCATCGATCATGCGGCTGTAGGACATGCCGTTCTCACGGGCAGCGGCATTGATGCGCGCAATCCACAGCGTGCGGAACTGGCGCTTGCGTTGACGACGGTCACGGTAGGCATACTGCCCTGCCTTGGTAACGGCCTGCTTGGCAACGCGGTAGACCTTGCTGCGCGCACCATAATAACCTTTCGCCTTACCCAGCACCTTCTTGTGCCTGGCGTGCGCGATGACTCCACGTTTTACTCTTGGCATTGCTAACTACCTCTGAAAAATGTATTCAAGCAAACGGCAACATGCGACGCACGGATGCGACATCGGCTTCATGCACTTCCGCCGGCGAACCCAGCAGACGCTTACGCTTGCTGCTCTTTTTTGTCAGGATGTGACGCAGGTGCGACTGTCCGCGCTTGAACCCGCCAGACCCGGTCTTCTTGAAGCGCTTTGCAGCACCCCGATTAGTCTTTAACTTTGGCATTTCCTGTTACTCCAGCATACTTGAATCTTAAAAACAGCCTATGTGGCCTACCTGTTCTTCTTCGGCGCCAGCACCATGACCATCAGACGACCTTCCATTTTCGGTTCCTGCTCAACGGTACCGTATTCACTGAGGTCGGCCTTCACCCGCTGCAGCAACTCCATGCCGAGCTCCTGGTGTGCCATCTCCCGGCCACGAAAGCGTAACGTCACCTTGGTACGGTCGCCCTCCTCCAGAAAACTCACCAGCTTGCGCAGTTTGATTTTGTAATCACCAATATCCGTACCGGGCCGGAACTTGATTTCCTTGACCTGCGTCTGCTTCTGTTTCTTCTTGGCGGTCTGAAGTTTCTTGCTTTCTTCAAAGCGGAACTTGCCGTAATCCATGATTCGGCAAACAGGAGGCTCGGCGTTTGGTGAAATTTCCACCAGATCCAGGCTGGCCTCATTGGCAATCGAGCGGGCCTCATCGATAGAGACTACGCCAACCTGTTCACCTCCCTGATCGATTACCCGTACTTCAGGCGCAATAATTTTTTCATTAACCCGGTGCTGCGGCTTTTTCGCGGCGATATTCTAATCCTCCAAAACATGACGGCCGCGGCTCGCAGACTCGGTTTTCAGTCCCTCGGCCAGTTGCCCAATCGGCATACTGCCCAGGTCCATACCGCTTCGCGTGCGCACGGCCACGGTTCCAGCTTCAGCCTCCCGATCGCCGATTATCAGCAAATAGGGAATGCGTTTTATCGTGTGCTCGCGGATTTTAAAGCCGATCTTCTCATTTCTCAAGTCCGATTTAACCCTCAAGTCCTGATTATTCAAGGATTCTTCCACTTTTCGGGCATAGTCCGCCTGATTATCGGTAATATTAAGGATAACCGCCTGCACCGGCGCCAGCCACAGCGGCAACGAACCGGCATAATGCTCGATCAGAATCCCGATAAACCGCTCCAGCGAGCCAAGAATTGCCCGGTGCAGCATGACTGGCACCTGCTTGCTGCCATCCTCGGCGATATAGTGGGCTCCAAGCCTGCCCGGCATGGAGAAATCCAGCTGGATGGTACCCAGCTGCCAGACCCGTTCCAGGCAGTCCTTCAGATTGAACTCGATCTTGGGACCGTAAAAGGCGCCCTCGCCCGGCTGCAGTTCCCAGTCCAGTTGCTTGTGATCCAGCACCGCCTGCAGGGCGGCCTCAGCCTTGTCCCAGAGGGCATCCTCACCGACACGTTGTTCGGGACGGGTGGAGAATTTCACGCTGACCGCCTCAAAACCGAAATCGGCATAAACGCGGTACAACAAGTCGATAAAGTCTGACACCTCGCTCTCGATCTGTGCCTCGGTGCAAAAAATATGGGCGTCGTCCTGTACAAAATTACGCACCCGCATCAGGCCATGCAGGGTGCCGGACGGTTCATTGCGGGTACAGGAACCAAATTCGGCCAGACGCAGCGGCAGATCACGGTAGCTCTTCAACCCCTGGTTGAAGACCTGGATATGCGCCGGACAGTTCATCGGCTTGATGGCGTAGGTGCGGTTCTCCGATTCAGTGGTAAACATGTCCGCGGAGAATTTCTCCCAGTGCCCTGATTTCTCCCACAACGAGCGATCGATGATCTGCGGGGTATGAATTTCCTGATAACCCTGCTGACGCAACATGTGACGGATGTAATCCTGAATAACCAGGTACACCTGCCAGCCGTTGTCGTGCCAGAACACCATGCCCGGTGCCTCTTCCTGGGTATGGTAGAGATCCATGACCTTGCCGAGTTTGCGGTGGTCGCGTTTTTCCGCTTCTTCCAGGCGCTGCAGGTAGGCCTTCAGCTCTTTCTTGTCACGCCACGCAGTCCCGTAGATGCGCTGCAACATCGGATTGTTCGAATCACCACGCCAGTAGGCGCCGGCCAGTTTCATCAGTTTGAAACCCTTGCCGAGCTTGGCGGTACTCGGCAGGTGCGGACCTCGGCAAACATCAAACCACTCACCCTGGCGGTACACGGAGACTTCCTCACCCTCCGGAATGATGTCGTCGATAATCTCCACCTTGTAGGTTTCACCAATCTCGCCGAAGACCCTGAGCGCCTCGTCGCGGTCCCACACCTGCCGTTCAATCGGCAGATCGCGTTTCACGATTTCGTGCATGCGCTGTTCGATCTTTTCCAGATCATCCGGTGCAAACGGCTCGTCACGTGCAAAGTCATAATAGAAGCCGTCCTCGATCGCCGGTCCGATGGTCACCTGGGTACCCGGGTAAAGTTCCTGCACGGCCTGCGCCATGACATGCGCCGCATCGTGACGCATGAGTTCCAGTGCTTCCTGATCCCTGCTGGTGATAATGGCCAGTTCGGCGTCGGTACTGATCAGATAGCTGGTATCCACCAGCTGGCCATCCACCTTGCCGGCCAGTGCGGCCTTGGCAAGCCCCGGACCGATGTCGGCGGCAACATCATGCACGGTTACAGCTTGATCAAATAAGCGGGTACTACCGTCGGGGAGTATAACTGCAGGCATATTGTGCTCCAGTGGTGACCGATACGAGAGGCCACTTGCATTAAGTAACGGGGGCAGTTTGATAACAGCTGCAGAATTAATCTGCCGCTATAATGTTGCGGCAGTATTCTAGGCGATAATACCCGGTGACACAATCGAGGTAATTTCCAGTTTCGACTCCTCAGCACGTATAACCCTGTATGTATTGTGTTTCCGTGAATCGTGACGCGGTTTTGTCACAGTTAAAAACGAGAGAAGAGCATCAACAAGGCACAGAGATAGCAGTTAGGTAGCCGGCATAGCAGGTGGTCATTCACATATTCATCGTACATGTAATTCAAGCCATTGATACAAATGAGATATATTCTATCGGCGTAGTTGAGCGTGATGCCGATATTGGTCGTGGCACACTTCGTATCTGTGGGGGGCTATGTATGGAGCAGCAACACAGCCAAGGTTGGTGTGTTCAGCAGCATCAAGGTCACCAGTGACAACAGCAGCCTCGTCATGCGTGACTGGTTGCGGCCGAGAAACAGAACCAGTGCGAGCGCGACCAGGGAATATCCAAAAAGGGTGAGCACGTGTTCTAGCGATCGGTGAAAATACTAGACATGTTTTCGAAGAGGTTCTGGTGATTCATCGAAGTGACCATCATGATATATTTTATCTGGAGCAGTCGGTAGCGGTGCTCGAACACAGGGCATCAGGGAAATGATTCAAGGCCCAATGCTTTTCTCTGAATGACAAGAACGTCGGCAGTATTAATCACACCATCAGGATTCGGTTTACCACCAATCAAGGGTGCAACATCCCCGCGTTCCATTTGCTCTGTGGTAGGGTTTGACAATCCTGTTGCAATCCTGATAGCAATAAGGACATCTCCAGCGCTAACCTGACCATCCAGGTTCATATCACCGTCTGCAATTGTTGCAGCGCCAATATCACCATCGTGTACAGGCCAGGCAAACAACGTTGCCAGCTTGTTGAAGGTGTTCTGGAAACCGCTGTCGAAATGAAAATGCCAGGCGCCGGCAAGTGGATTCGGGGCAAATTCTGTATCGGACCAGTACAGGCCTTCCTGGATGTTAGAAAACAAAGCCAGATCCGGATCGCTGCTCGTCATTATATAATCACCGGCCATACCACCCAGTTCGATGTAGAACAGTTGGCCCATTTCGCTGCCCGTACAGTTCAGTCCTGTTGGATCCGTAGAAGGAATAGTTCCGGCAATGTCATCGGTACAACTACTATCCGGATCGAGAGTTACAGGCAACCGCCAGTCACTGTAGCCGAGGTAAGCAGCGGCGTTCATTGCTGCGATCCAGCTTTGGGCGGTGCTCCAGTTAAGAGCACCATCTGCTCCGATACCGGTGAGGCCAAAGGTATTGGTGGACGCAAGGTTGGCGTCCGCCAGCCAGGTGATATCTAACACATCGTCATAGATCAACCCGCCACCGCGATCAAAAAGGTCAGCGCTGGCTGACGAACAAACCAATGAGAGGATAAAGCAGCTGCTGGTACCGGTTGTACCCGATAGTTTCATCAATGGCACCTGTCATACTTATCAAAGTCATGGGTCTGTCAATACGCTACAGATTGCAGGTATCGAGAATTGTCGTCGGTCTCCTCGATATCGACGAGCGCCCATACCTCATACAATCCTTGTGACAATATGACACATAAATCGCTTAATGTATACTATTTGTATAACTATATATTGATCCCTCCGGTCACACCCGGCGCTAACGCGCCGGGTCTGGAAGAAACCTGCGGTGAAAGATCTCAAAGACAGGGCGGAGTGCACCCGGTCGAAGGTAGTCGGTCTTCTTCACCTTGAAACGAAATGGCATGCTGATATTGGCCTCCAGGGCTTCCATTTCGTGAGGCCAGAAAGGAGGGATAAAAAGGGTGTCGCCTGCCTTGAGCACCCCTTCGTACCGTAACGCCCGCGAGAGTCGCGGAAACTTTGCCGGGTCAGCCTGGCTGGATCGGGGCGGAAGATTGCTCCAGCGGTCACCGTAGGCAAAAGGCGAAAGGAAATATAGATTTGGATATTCAGTCGGACCGTACATGGCGACCTGTTTGGTTCCATAAGTCTGAAAGAGCAGTCCTGGCCACGCATCATGATGGAGCGGCGTTACAACCCCCCTGGAACCGACCCAAACACCGCTTGCGCCCTGTTCGTGTACCCTCCCGACCACTGCTTCAAGCTTATCTGCCACGGAATCCATCATTGATCCAACCACACCATTCAGCGACGTGGCATTGAAATATTGATAAACGCACAATCCAGGTCCGGGTGACGTCACAAACATGAAATTCAGAAAATCCTGCAGTGTAACTTCTGATACATGATCGGCCTTGCGCCCGTAATCCCCGGTGTACAGGTAATAAGGAAACTCATCCTTGTCGAAACGAACGGCGAAGTTATACGCAGTGGTTGCGGCCAACTTTTTGAAAGTCGGCAGATCGGGGGGTTGTTCCACCTCCAATCTGTCCAGCAGGTGTTCGATGATTACAGGTTGTCCAGCGCGCATAATCCGTGAAAGATCCACGTCGTATGCCGAGACTCGTTTCAGCGCTCGCAGGGAGCCGACGCTCGGTGAGCGTAGTCTGCATACCAGTCCGTGAACGAGCCGTACCGGCAGCAACGCCAGCATGAGCGTGAACAGCGCAACAAACATTGCAATATTGCGTAATTTTCCTTTCATAACCATGAACTATGCGACGCTTAGGACCTGTAAATTCACTCATGAACGATAAGGACAGGCTTGCGCAGTTCCTGTGAGAGTAACCATTTATCAGTCAGATTTCCCGTGATATCCGCAATGAGAAAACGGGAAATCAGGTTGTCGGGCCGATTGTCGAATGCCCGACGTGATGCGGCAGAACATTGGGGCTTGTTCCCTGACCGGTCTTTACGCAGCTGTATCGGTATCATGGTCGCAAGTTGTTGTCTGGAAGTTCATGAGCAGCTGAGCAAAACGCAACGTCCACTGGTTCACAAGTTCCTCATCCATGGAAAATTCAAGGTGCGTCCTTCCCTGGAAACATTCAAATGTCAGCTCACCGGTGATAAGGCCCTGCCAGAGTTGTTTGTCTCTTGGTGTATTGCAGGCATGAAAGATGATCACAGGCCCATCATAGGCTTTAAATTCGTAACGGCGCCATGCATCGACAAAGATAGCGCTCAAGTAGTTATCTCTCAACGGCATCGGAATCTTCAGTCCACAGCGGCGATACACGGCAGCCAGCCCGGCCGCGCCCGGCTGGATCATGCGTTTGCGAACAAAAACACGCAGCGGTTTCAGAATACGATAAGTGATGTACCTGAATTTCACAGCCAGCCGGTTTGCGGTAATTCCGGCCGCATCAGAAGCAGCAGCGTCTGACGCCGGAGATTGCGAAGAGAGTATCTTTGCTTCCTCGTCCCGAAGGCCGACAACCAGCGAAGGATTTCTGCTGCTTGATGCGAACGGACCAGGAGGGTCAAGCAGAAACAACAGCGCCACTTTATCGCCGGCAAGACGCAGACGGTGCGCCATTTCCAGTGCTATCGTCGCTCCCATAGAAAAGCCACCCAGATAATATGGACCAAGTGGCTGAAGCGCACGCAGCTCGGCAATATTGCGGTCAGCCAACTGCTCGACACTCATGTGACGATCAAGGTCTGCAAACTCCCAGTACGCACTGAGAATGTAAACCGGCTGATCCCAATGCATATGGGATTGTATTTCTGAGGCTATCTTGTTCCCCATGTGAACCAGGATTAAAGGGTGCCGGGCGGACTCCGCGACTATGGAGGGTAATACCACCCCGTTGCGCGAATCTGCCGTATTCCGCAAAGACGGCGTTACATCATAGACACCATGCGGCTGATCAACCGGCCTGCCTTTCGTCTGCGCAGCTCTGATGCGCGCCTCCAGCCTGGCAATGGTTGGAAAGTTGAAAAGGTCATTCGGCGATAACGACAAGCCCTGCTGATTGACTTTTGAGACCACGTGGATGCTCAGGATGGAATCTCCACCCAGTTCAAAGAAATTGTCATATACGCTGACCGTATCCAGCTGCAGAACGTCACACCAGATATCTGCCAGCAGACGCTCGGTTGAATTGCGGGGTTCCACCAATAGTTCGCCGGTATCATCAGTTTCGTTAGGCAACTCGTGTAACGCTGCCACATCTACCTTACCATTGGGCAGCAACGGCATCGTGTCCAGCCTCTGGAATGAGGCAGGAATCATGTAGGCTGGCAGCAGTTTGACCAGGTGGTCACGCAGCACATCTGAATCGACAACAACACCTGGGTCCGTGGTAAAAAAAGCGATCAGTCTGGCGGCTCTGCCAGGTCCGATATCTGCCCCTGAATCCGACTTGTCGCCAAGTACCACGACAACCTGCTGAACACCCGGGTATCGCAGCACGGCCGACTCGATCTCTGCCGGTTCGATTCGGTAACCGCGCAGCTTCATCTGGCGGTCGGCACGGCCAAGGAACTCTATATTGCCGTCGGGCAGGTAACGAGCGAGATCACCACTCCTGTAAAGGCGCTCTTCAACAGTACCTGGATTGACGGTCACGAATTTCTCTGCCGTGGCCTCCGGCTTGTTCAGGTAACCACAGGCAACGCCCGCACCACCCACATACAACTCGCCCGGAATCCCGGGGGGCAAAGGCCGTTGCTCGCTATCCAGTATAAAAATACGCGCGTTTGCAACAGGCTTGCCAATTGGTACCGGTATGCCCGGATCGTGATCGCTGGTGTCATATACACTGCACCAGACCGTGGCCTCTGTTGGTCCGTATTCATTGTACAGCGCCACTCCAGGCAAACTGGTTCGATGCAGCTGCAAAAGTCGCCTCGGCATAGCCTCACCGGCAACTATGACGGTGCGGAGACTTGCCAGTCGATCCGCTGCAGCATGTTCAAGTAGCAAGCCGTATAACGACGGCAAGCACAGGGTATGCGTCACCCCCTGTTCAGAAATACACGCTGCAAGACGTCCGATATCCTGCTCGATACGGTGCTCGGAAATTACCAGCCTGGCTCCGGACGTCAATGCCCAGAAGATTCCCGCGACCGAGCTATCGAAAGCCACCGAAGACAGCAGCAGGAATACGGATGGACGATCCTGATAATAGCTATGCCGGGCGAGCGTTGAACTGAGCAGGTTCCGGTGAGTGACAATAACGCCTTTGGGGTTTCCGGTGGAGCCCGAGGTATAGATCAGGTAGGCTGGCTGCTCTGCTTCAATACCTGGCAACGACAGATGCCTGTCATCGTCCCCGGTGGAAAGCGCCACGTCATCCAGCAGTACCTGCCTGACTCCAGAGCCGGAAAGACCGGACGCCAGCTCCCTGTTGCTCAATAATAGTGCTGCTCCTGAATCAAGCAGCATGTACTCGAGTCGAGCACCCGGATAATCGGGATCAAGAGGCACATATGTACCACCGGACTTCAAAATGGCCAGTATTGCGGTGACAAGTTCCAGACCCCTTTGCAGGTAGATTGCAACACGATTGCCGCTTTGCAGACCATGATCAAGAAGATGTCGTGCCAGGCAATCGGATGCAATGTCAAGTTCCCGGTAGCTGAGGCATTGACCGGCAAAGGTGATTGCGGCCGCATCCGGTGCACGCACGACCTGTTCCGCAATCAGGTCGAGAACACTTATCCGGCGTGGCAACTCGACTGTTGTGGCGTTCCAGGTCACCAGCAGTTTATGCTTCACATCATTCGGGAGAATCGGCAATTCTCGAACCGGACGTTGCAGATAACCGGGCATCGCCGAGAGCAGGGTTTGCAGATGGTCAAGAATCCCCGCCACCGTTTCATCCGAGTAGATAGACGGATCATGGACAATCACCAGTTTAAGCGCCTCTGCCGGAACCATGAGAACTGCCAGCGGGTAATTACTCTGGTCTACAGGGTCGCGTTCGACGATCTTCAGACTGGAAGGATTATCGTCTGTAGTTTCCTGCAGCGGATAATTTACCAATACCAGTAGTGTGTCGAAAAGCGCTTCTCCCCGCGGCATGTCACTCCATTCATTGATTCTTGCAAGCGGTGTATATTCATGTTGACGCACCTGCAGAAGACTTTCCTGAAGGGAAACAAGCCAGTTTCCAAAAACCTGGTTTTCATCCAGTCTGACCCGTACCGGAAAAGAATTGATAAACAGGCCCACGGACTGTTCTATACCCGGTATGTCTGGCGGACGCCCCGCCACTGTCGTTCCGAATACCACATCATTTTCATCGCTGTAGCGTTGCAGCAGTATCGCCCATGCAGCGTGCAGTAGCGTGTTCAGCGTCACACGCAGCTGCCTCGCAGACTGCAGCAGGGCGGTGGATGTGGCAGCCGGAATGCGGGTCTCTATCATACGATGGAGAGGCTTCTGACCGGGATTCACGGGTACCAGCGGCGTCCGCAAAGACGTTCGGGAAACAAATCCCTTGAGGTATTCACCCCAGAAACCGGCAGTATCTTCAATTTCAATAGAGCGCTGCCATGCAATGTAATCACGGTACGAAGCAGCGACAGGCAGGGTACAATCCTTACCCTCGACACGCGCCTGGTAGAGTCTCATCACCTCGTCTAGTACGATAGCGACAGACCAGCCATCCACCAGGAGATGGTGACAAGTCCATACAAAGCGGTGCCGTGTGTCACCCAAACGGATCAACAGCATACGCATCAGGGGTGCGTCGCTGAGGTCAAATCCTGCACGTCGTTGCTTGAATAACAATGATTCCAGCCTGGTAGTGCGCTCTTCTTCTGTCGCTTTACTCCAGTCGAGTATTTCCCAGCACAGATCCAAATGCTGTCTGACAACCTGCAACGGTTCTTCGAGACCATCCCACAGAAAAGCCGTGCGCAGAGCAGCATGGCGTTGAAGCACCGCTTGCCATGCAGTCTTGAATATTTCCACATCGAGGTCACCGGACAACAGGCAACGGATCTGCACGATATAGACGCCGGAATGTGGTGCGCTGGCAGTATGAAACAGCATGCCCGTCTGCACCGGCGTTAAAGGATAGATGTCCTCTACATTTTCCAGTTCCACGCTGGTCAACTCTTTTTGAGCAACACCGCCAGTTTATCCAGCTGCTTCTCGTCCACGTCCAGCATACTGCGGTCAATCAGTGGCTGCCGCTGTTTTCCAGCCACATTGGTTGCGTCCTGAAGTGCGCCCTCCCCGGTATTGATCGGTGCGCTGTCCTGCACGATAATGGCCAGATCCGCAACAGTCTGATGTCGAAAAAGCTGATGTGTGGTCAGTGGAATACCGGCGTCATTGGCCTTCGCCACAATCTGTATCGCAGTGATCGAATCACCACCGAGGTCAAAGAAGTTATCATCAATGCCGACACGCTGTATGCGTAGCACCTTTCGCCACAGGTCGGCTAACTGCACCTCGATGAGTTTTCTCGGCGCCCTGTAAACCTCTTCGACCACAGGGCGTCCCGGGCGCGAATCGGGGAGTGCCTCACGGTCAATCTTGCCGTTCGCCGTCAGTGGCATCGTATCCAGTTGTACCATGCTCGCAGGAATCATCGCTGCCGGCAGGCGCTCGGCAAGAAAGGCACGCAGGTCGGCGCTGTGCAGTTTCTCACTGGCAGTGAAGAAGGCTGTCAACCGGGTATCACTGCCTTCGCCCAGATAGCCTTCCTCGTGATAACCAATATCCTGCAGAATCTGCTGAACCTTTTCGATGTCAATCCGGTCGTTGAGTTCATCGAGGGCGGCTTCCCGTTGCTTGTGCCCGAGGCGTACGTCCCAGCTGTATGGCAGGGCATAATTATGGAATCCCTCCTTGTGTTTGTGTACATGGATCCCGGCATCATTGATCAGGCAGTTGGTGGAACGCCCGGTATCCGCTGGCCGGATCCAGGGTGCGTGTTCTGCCAGAAAACGATACATCTCTTCCAGTGAAACATCGCTGTAACGGTAAAAGTCCACGAACTTTATCTGTTCGAAGACTTTGTCATCCTTGAACATATCAACGTTCAGCAAGCGCGACACTCCATCATCGATACGATGGTAGGCCTTGCGTGCTTCCAGCACGGTTCGATCTATCGTTGCCACGTCGAACCTGCTCTCCTGAAACTGTACCGGTGTCAGCCGTGTTTCAAAAAACTGTCCCCGCGACAGACCCGTCACGATCAGTGGAATACCCTCTTCCAGCGCTGCCTCAACCGCCAGCGTATAAAGTGTCTTGAAGCATCCATGACAAACATTGGAATGACGCTCCAGGCTATCGACGAAGATCGCGTTCATTGCGGGCGTATGCAGATAGCGGTGATCGATGCCAAGTGTACTGACAACACGGCCGATGTTGGCCTTGGCGCCATCTGAAATAAAGCCGTTGTCAAGGGTAACGGCCAGTACCCGTTGTGCAATACTGGCTACTTGATACAGTGCGTAGGTGCTGTCCTTGCCCCCGCTGAGCAACATCATGCAGTCATATGAACCCGTCTGGCTGGCCTTTGCTTCAGCAAAAATTTCCCGCAGCGCCTCCATGGAACTGAAATAGGCCTGTGCGCGGTCGCGGTATTTCGGGTAATCATTACAGAGATTGCATACACCGTTTGCATCGATGTGTGTGCCCGGGCAGTTTGAAGCAAGGCCGCATTGGCTGCAGTAGCGCACATCATCACGGGTATCGTGTCGTTCGCTACGGGTGACGTTAAGCACGCCGGCGTCAATCGCCGGATGTTCCAGTAATGAACGCACTATCTCCGCGGGTTCTATACGCACGCCACGAATTTTCAGCTGCTCATCATTACGTCCCAGGTACTCAAGGATTCCATCAGCATTAAAACGGCCTAAATCACCTGTGCGATACATCCGACCGTTGTGTAAAAACGGATCCGGCAGAAACCGTTCTGCGGTTAGATCCTTCCTATTGAGGTACGACCGTGCCAGGCGGCCACCACCAATGTAGAGTTCCCCTGTAACGCCCTCAGGTACAGGGTTGCAGCCGGCATCGAGCAGGTAAATACTCACACCGTTCGCCGGCACCCCGATCGGAACAGAAACAGCTTTATCCTTGTCGGGATCAAAGCGATGGACCATGCAGCCGACCACGCCTTCCGTCGGTCCGTATTCATTGAAAACAGTGATCTCTCCATCACTCGCAGTGATAATCCTGCGAGCGTCCACGGACTTCAAATCCTCTCCTCCCAGTATCAATGTCCTGATACCGGTATCTCGTAAATCAAGGTTCGCCACCAATCTCAGGTGCGCGGGTGTCAGCTTCACTGTATCCACCCGCCCCTCCTCGAAGACACGGAGTACCGCCAGATCGTTTGTGCCGGCATCTTCAGGATAGACAACGATTGAACCACCACAGATAAGAGGCACGAAAATGGAGGTTACAGTCAGATCAAAACCAAAAGATGAGTACAGGGCAAACACTGGTTGGTTCTGTGGTGTGAAGGTCTCGCGTGCCCATGTTACATAGGCAGTCAGCCCCTCGTGGTCGATCACCACACCCTTCGGCATACCAGTCGAACCCGAGGTATAAATTACATAGGCTGTTGATGTCGGCTCCGGGTCTGGTAGTGAGATGTGCTGCTCAGCTGCATGATTCCAGCTCGAGTCGAGGTAGAATATTTGCGCACCCGTTGTCGGCAGATTCGCTCCAAGGCCGTGGCGGGTCAATACCAGCTGTGCAGCGGTATCCTCGAGGATATAAGCGAGTCGTTTTACCGGCAAGCCGGATTCGAGAGGCACATATGCCGCGCCTGCCTTCAATACAGCGAGTATAGCCAGCACCATCTCGATGGATCGTTCAATGTAGATACCAACCAGCACGTCCTTGCCAACGCCGCGTTCGATGAGAAGATGTGCGAGGTGATCTGAACGTTCATCGAGTTCCCTGTAGCTGAGCGCAGTATTCCCTAACGCAACAGCCGTTCCTTGGGGGTTCAGTCGGCTCTGTTGGCGAAAGAGGCCAATCACCGTCTGCTCAGCTGCAACCCGCTTCGCATCATGGTTGAAGTCCACGACAAGTCGCTGGCGTTCTGCAGAACGGGTCAGATTTACTGTCCCGATCTGCCGATCCGGGTCGGCCAGGCAGGCATCCAGCACCTGCAGGAAATGGTGCACGGCACGCTGACGTAACCCGGTGGAAAAAGTCGCACAATTGAAATCGAAACAGGCAACCAGACTCCCGCTGCCTTCAAAATCGTGCAATTGCAGGCGCAAGTCATGCTCCGGGTCACCGTAGCCGGTATGTACCCATTGCGGATGCATCGGGATACCATTGAAGGGTTCAAATGAAGCGTGGATATAATTCAACACAACGTTGAACAGGCGCAGGACATTTGGGCCACTGGTTCCCGGTATGGCATTGCGCAAATAGGCCTGGGTCTCGGTTGCAACTTTTCCAAGTAATGAACGAAACGACTCTGCCTCCTCCAGTTCGACACGCAACGGGAAGAGTTCTATGAACAGTCCGACTGTTTCCCTGAATGCCAGCGAGGAGCGATTATGCGCAGGAGTCCCGATAACCTGGGTTATGCTACCGCTGACACGCCAGAGATAGGCGAACAGTACAGTAGCAAAGAGGTTGAACAGTGTCATATCCAGGCTGAGCATGCGAATTCCGGGTGTCTCGGCAAGCTTTCGCAACGACTGCGAGCGCTCAGGACCGAGCGGACACACCAAACGTTCGGTGCGATTCCCGCGCACCTGCGGATTCTGGCCGTACAGCTTCACGCGCGGCGCTGGAGACGCAGCGAGCGCATCCCAGTAAGCTGTAGCATTCATGTAAACCGGGGTTCCTCGCTGACTGCGTTCATAGGCGAGATAATCCGCGTATGCAGGCACAGGTTCACTGTTCGGCAGCCCCCCCTCACTAAGCCTCGCGTACAGTCGTGCAAATCTCCTATAAATCACCGCTGTCGACCAGGCATCCATCGTCAAGTGATGCTGATTGAGAAACCAGACAAAGCTTGCCGACCCGGTTCTAATCAACGCGGAGTCAAAACAGCGAACACCCAGATCGAAATCCTGCTGGCAACGCTGCAGTATCCATTGTTCCACTGAGCGGGCAACATCCGGCTCTTCAGCAAGATTTACCAGTTGCAGACGGTAGCTCATTCGGGGCTGAACATGCTGCTGGGGTAAACCCGCCTGTTCGACGAATACCGTGCGCATCGCATCACAGTCGTTGACAAGCGCCTGGAAAGCAGACTGGAATACTTCGACATCGATATCGCCATGCAGATCGAAGCGAAACGCCATATTGTAGAGGGGGACGCCTGAATTAAGTTGCTGACCGGTCCAGATCATGAGTTGACTGCGACTGAGATTCGATGACATATCAGCTCTCATCTGTTTTGACGTTTTTATGTCAGCGTCTGTCCCGCTGCCGGCACTGCCCCCTGGCGCCGCTGGACTCATACGCTGGTACACCTCTTGAGATAGAGGCTGATCGCTTCAATATTCATGAAGTGTTCAATGGTGACATCTTCCGGCGGTATCCTGATCGAATATTGCTGCTCCAGATGGTTAACGAGGCGCATAACGCCGAGCGAATCAACCAGGCCACTCAATAACAAATCATCTTCGTCACCGACATCCTTACCACTCAGTAATTCGCCGACCACATACTCCTTTATTGCCGCTTTCATGACACTGCCTCCGCCGCCTGTCTGTCGATAACCTGTCGCTGCAGTGCCCGTCGATCAATCTTGCCGGAGGTCGTGCGTGGAAAAGATTCGAGAAATAAAACTGATTCCGGCACCGCATACCAGGGCAATTGCTGTACACAATGCTGGCGTATTTCATCTGCAATCCCGCCCTGCCGGCTTTTCAGGATCACGGCCGCCTGGATACTGTTACCGTCCTCGCTGCCTGTGACGATATACGCTGCCGCCTCTTCCACCCACTCGTGGGCTGCCAGTACAGACTCTACCTCATCCAGTTCGACACGATAGCCGCGTATCTTGATTTGACGATCCTTGCGTCCGAGGAATGTAAAAACTCCATCGCCCCTGTCCAGCACCAGGTCACCGGTGCGGTAAAAAACATTGCTGGCTCCGCCAGCGGCCGGACGTCTGTAGAATACGTGCTTGTTCAAATCCGGCTGCTCCCAATAACCGCGCATCATTGTGGGGGTACGAACCAGCAGTTCACCGGATTCCCCACAGGCCACCGGTTGATCGCGCTCATCGACTACCAGTGCTTCCGCATTTGGCCACACCCGGCCGATAGGCAGGGGCATATCGCTTTCCGGTTCATCGTCGGGAACATGGTAATAGGTGCACTGATTGACTTCCGCAGGGCCGTAGACGTTACTGAAACGGGCCTGTGGCCAGAGTCGTCTAAGGGCATGCAAATATTTGGGGGGGAAAGGTTCTCCGCCGAACAGGACCCAGCGCAAGCTGCTCAGATCGCGTTTCTCTACATTGCCACGCAATAAAAGCTGGATTAATGCGAAGGGTACCGAGTACCAGATAGTCAGCTCTTCATCCTCGATCAACCCGGAAAGACTCGCGGGCAGTTTGGTGTAAGCCTCCGGTATGATTACGGTGCATGCACCGCGCAGCGGCCCTGAAAAATAGTCCAGGGTAGACATATCGAAATGCAGTGGTGAATGGTTGCTCAGCCTGTCCTCATGGGTGATTGCATAGGTCTCTGCCGCCATACGCGCATAGCTGAGGCCACTCGCATGGGTATGCATAATCCCTTTGGGTACACCGGTGGAACCCGATGTGTACATGATGTACGCCAGGTCCTGTTCCATCACCCCGGTATCCGGAGCCCGGTCACCTGCTGCAGCGTCGAAGCTATCCCAACCCAGGGCACGGATACCCGGGCGATCGAGTGCAGCGAGGCCAATGACGCATTCGAGCGGCGTCTCACCGTCAAGCAGGGCCAGTGTATCCTGTTCCTTCTGCGTATGGGTAATCAGGCAACGAATGCCACAGTGCTGAATGGTCTTGCGCAAACGGGAAACAGGTGCCCCCGGATCCAGGGGCACATAGGCTGCACCGGATTTCATGATAGCGTAGACAGCCAATGGCGATTCCAGGGACTTGTGTAGGAAAATGCCAACCCGATCGCCTCGTCTGATACCCTCGCCAACCAGCCCCCAGGCAAGTTTGTTAGCACGCTCTACCAGTTCGCCGTAACTGAGGCTGGTATTGAGATAGCGAAACGCGGGACGCTCTGCGAAGCGTTCGGCAGATCTGTCGACAGCATGATGTAACAGGTAGGTCAATTCAAAGCCCAAGCAATCTGCTGATTATGTTGCGCTGTATATCCGATGTACCCGAGTAAATAACACCGCCAAGCGCATCACGTAGATCTCGTTCCAGCTCGAATTCACTCAGATATCCGCGTGCGCCATGTATGCGCATGGCATCCAGACTGTTGGCAGCAAAGGATTCGCCCAGATGCAGCTTGGTCATGGCAGCTTCCAGTGCAGCATGATCACCTCGCTGCTTCATCCATGCCAGCTTGTACAAGAGCAAGCGTGCAGTTTCCAGACGCAGTTTCATGTTGGCCAGACGATTGGAAACGGATTGAAAATCACCGATGGGTTTACCAAACTGTTCCCGTTGCCGTGCGTACTGCACGCATTCATCGAGCTGACGAGCCATGGATCCTACATGACTCGTGAAGATGAAACTTCTTTCCCAGTCCATCGAGTGGTTGAAGATATTGACACCACTACCCTCTGGACCGAGTCGATTTTCTTCGGGAACAAAACAGTCTTCGAGTACGATATCGCCCAGCGGGCTGGTACGCAGTCCCATCTTTTGCCGCTGCGGTGACGCTGTGTAGCCGTCGAAACCACTTTCCACAATAAAGGCAGAGACGCCCCATTGCCTTGCGTCTGGATTGGTACTTGCAAACACCAGCGTGATGCCGGCGACCGGGGCCAGGCCGATATAGCTTTTTTTACCGTTAAGCAGGTACCCGCCGGAGACTTTTTCCGCCGTGGTCTTGAGACTGAACGCATCCGAACCACTGTCGGCTTCAGTCATGCCATGGGCAGCCAGTAGTTCGCCGGAACACAGGCGCGGCAGGTAGCGCTGCTTCATTGGTTCACTGCCGAACTGTAGCAGTGGTTCCTGTACGCTCCAGATCTGCCCATTCAGACCGAGAGTCAGCGCGTTGTCGCGACAGCCGTAGCCTACACCCTCGAGCATGCGAATGGTGCTTACTACATCCAGGCCAGCGCCACCATATTCCTTCGGCATGCACCAACCCAGCACGCCGAATTCACTGCACTTAAGCCATAGAGCCATGTCAAAGGCGGCATTCTCATCACGCTGCCTTAGATCATCGTTCAGATGTTGCTGGGCAAATGAGACACTGGATGCGTAATCTTGTTCTTGTTTGTCGGTCCACCCGAAGTCCATGTGGCGATACCCCTGATGCAGTTAAATGACCTGTTTCAGGCCAGGATCGGGTTTCGCGGCAGTTGTTTCGGTTTCCGCAGACGACTCGAGGAGAAACTGGTATGGATTCATGCAGTCGGACGAGATGCTCTCAAGCTCAAGGACCCTGCCAATACCGAATGCTGCCGCGTACTCCATAAACATCTCCATACAAATCATATCTTCGAGCGCCCAACCTGTGGAATCGAACACGGTCAGGTTCTCTCTGGCGTATAGATAGTTGGCCTGATCTTTAACAAGCGTATGTATATCCGGCCCGATGTTCTGGGGATTCAGCTGCTGGCACTCGCCTTCCTTGAGTGCCTGGTTCGAAAAATCAGGGCACACCAGACTTTTCCGGATCAGGTCTTCAGGCAGCTCAATCTTGCCCGGGAAATCCGAGCCGATAGCATTGACATGGAGATGTGGCCTGAAGTTTCCGCGTTCAAATACAGGCCCTGCTCCGATTGCAACTGAGGTAGCGGTACAAATAATATCCACTTCATCAAGAAACGACTGTGGTACCCCCGGAAGTATCTCTAGATCCGGCAGCTCCAGGCAAGATACCCTTTGTTCAAAGGTTGCCATCGCTCTTGCATCGGTATCGTAGATACGGACCTCCTTGAAGCGGAATATACGGGAGAGAGCATGTAGCTGGGTAACTGATTGCGCGCCACAGCCAATGATGCCAAGCCTTGATGATTCCGGAAGCGCCAGGATGCGGCTGGCCACCGCAGATGCAGCCCCGGTACGTAGAGCGGTAATGAAGGTTGCATCCATTACACCTCGTAAATGACCGTCGTTAACACCATACATGCTCAGCGTTGAGAGAATGGTCGGCAGGTCGTGATGTTCAAAGTTGTTGGGATGATAGCCAACGACCTTGATATGCACATTTTCTCCCGCACGCATGCATGGCATCCACTCGATCAGCCCCATGTCCGGTGAATCGTACTGAAATCCATCGCGGGTGGGGACTGCAATCTTTGCCGGATCGAAGCCGGCAAATGCCTCGGTCAAGCGTGCGATAGTTTCATCCATCAAGGCATCAAGTCCTACCCGATGAACGATATCGCGCACATCACTTGCTGTCAGAATCGTCGTTTGCATAATTTATCCGCCCGCTATTTAACACACCCGTCGGCATGCACCAGTCGATCAACAACAAAACCGCAGACCGATATCCCAGCCAGCGTATCGGTACCCTGGCAATGGCAGGTCATTGCTGCGTGCGCGAATAGGTCTTCGGCACTCATGATAGAAACGCCCGCTCAACGAACCAGAATGAGGATATCGCGATCATCGCGACTGACCCGAGCCCCAGAATCTGAAACTGGTAGGACTTCCAGTTCCTTATCAAGAAAAGTAACGGGAATAGAGCCAGGATTATCGCGAGCTGACCAATTTCCACACCAAGATTAAATCCAATCAGGGCCGTCAGCAGTGAACTCCGCTCAGCGCCCAGTGGAGCAAGTACGTTCGCGAAACCCAAACCATGGAACAACCCGAAACCGAATACCACCCACCAGATGCGGCGATTGAAAATAGGAAAAATATTATTTAGTGCCACGACAATAATTGATACAGCAATGACCGCCTCAACAAGCCGGACCGGCAGCTTGATGATGCCCAGGGCCGAAAGACTGAGCGTAACGGTATGCGCGACCGTAAACAGGGTGATGACTTTAATCACAAAGAGAAGCGCACTTTTGAAATTGCCAACCGGCTCCCATCCCCCCGCACGCAAGATCATGACCGAAGGTAACAGCAGCGAGATAATGAAGAGGATGTGGTCAAAACCGATCCAGATATGCCACACGCCGTGCTTGATGAAAGCGGACATAACATCTTGCCAGGGCAGGCCGTCCAGTCTTAGTTCCTGGCGTTCTGCGCCAGGAGCGAAAATCAGTGCTACCTGTGATTCGTT
The DNA here is from genome assembly GCA_963753755.1 of uncultured Gammaproteobacteria bacterium. Classification (GTDB taxonomy): domain Bacteria; phylum Pseudomonadota; class Gammaproteobacteria; order UBA9214; family UBA9214; genus UBA9214. The sequence goes on along the minus strand of CAVWDM010000003.1, from coordinate 24,429 downwards.
GTCGACAGTGCCGGTGCGCGGATTATTCTCAATGACGAGCAAACTTCTGTGTTCTGGCTCGAATCCATCAAGGTGATACTGGTACTCGGTTTCGATCTGTAAGGGTACCGACTTCAAGGAAGGGACCTCAAAGTAGATCAGGGCAAATTTGGCTCCGTAATCACGCACCTCGCTATGCGTTGTCACGACTGGATGCATGATGCTTTCATCATAGAAGATCAATCGAGGTTGCAGATAATCTTGTACCTCGGTAGATCGGGCAAGAAAATCCTGCTCCAGGTTATCCTCATTCGCGCTCAGCTGAAAAACCTTGTTGAGGTCGCTGAGTCTTATCTCGAAGCGGCCGGTAAGTGCAGTTTCAGAAACATCGAGGTAAATATAGCTCTCTCCCGGGCGGTGCGCCTGTGCCAGGCCGACAAACGTCAGTAACAGGAAAAATAGCAATACACGATTGAGCGTAATATTTTCTCCGGATCGAGATGGGCGAGTCCTTACCATTGCCCCGAAACCAGTTGTTGCCGCTGCGTGCTTTTCAGTTCTTGAGGAATTGTGCATTTGCTAAGAACCTGCTGTATTTGTTTTTCACTCAGCCATGAAGATTGTTTTTCAGGCTTCTCGGCTACCAATCAGACTGAAATTACGATTATCAAAACACCCATTGAGAATACAAGACGATCAAGATGGTAGCTGACCACTGATTGAATACTGCTCCAGGTGATTCCGATACCTCTGCTAGCGACTGCCAGGGGACAATAAGCCAAGAATAACTATGCAAAATACGCGCCAAGTTATAATTTGTATATATTACAGTTAACTATAATTGGCGGCAGTCCGACAGCCTGGGGATTGTTTATATTTTTTACACTATTACAGTGCGGACCATATCCTCTGCAAGTGGTCGGCGCAGTTTAAACTCATTCCAGGATCTTGGTAAACCCTTCATTTACGGTGACTTATCATCCTTTTTTCTCCAACGAATGGAAGATGTAAATATTATTGACACAATTTTATTGGAGAATCTTTACAACAGCCGTGGTTTTTGGGGGCGCACCCTTCGCTGTTATGACGGATCGCGGAAAGGCGCAGGGCTGTAAGTAGAATTTGACGATACACCGAAAGACTGAATATGCTCCAACAGCGTTTCCCAACCGGCATGTTCATGTTGCGGCGTGAAAAATTGCCGGCGCGCGACGCAGGCGGCCACGAGCTCTGCGTAATACCCGCCGTCGGACTCGGCGCGTAGCAGCCGTTCGCGCAGGGCCCCTGCATCCTGAACCGGGTAGTAGCCGGGATAGTCTGTACCCAACAGCCCAACGGAGCCTTCGATGTCTGACGCGATCACCGGCAGGCCGGCCATCACCGCCTCCGAAATGACGTTCGCCCCGCCTTCCATCACGGAGGGCAAGACCAGCAGATGCGAGCGCGAGTAGACCCGCCGCAAATCGGCGTGTGAAATCTCACCATGCCAGTGGTAACGCGGATTGATGCGCATCTCTTCAAGTGCGGCAGCTGCCCAGTCTTCGGTATGGGCCCCGCCGTAAGCATCCACACGAATACGGCTGTCTGACGGCAGCCCGCGCACCGCCAGCGCCGGGCACAAGGGGTCCTTTTCCTCGCGCAGGTGCCCGGCAAAGCAGACCCGGAAACTGCGCCGGGCGGGTTGTCGTTGCTGCAGGGGGCGAGCAGACTGGACAATGATGCGCAGTTTACCGCGCAGCCGTTCTGGCAGGACATTGCCGACCAGCGGATGTAGTCCGACGATGTGGTCGGCGGCATCGAGTGAAGCGAGAGTGGTCTCGCGGTGGCTGTGGATGAAGCGATAGGCATCGGTCCCGGTCAGCACCACCACCAGGGGACAATCCGGGTACGTGGCGGCAAAGCGGGCGATGGCATCCGCGCTGCGCCAGGCATGCAGCCCCACCATCAGATCGGCGGGTTCACCATGGTAGTCCGTGGAGACCTTCACCCGGTGCCCGAGCCGACGCAGAATCGCCGCCCAACGGTTGGCCGAGGCCCGGTTACCGGCGCGTGAGCCGCGCGGTGCGGGGGTGACAAGCCTGATGTTCATGTGACATTCCGCAGCATCTCTGCGATCATAGCACGCGAACTTTTCTGGTCGTCATCATCGCATGTCGCGGTTCTTGGTCGACAGCATGGAAGAGTATGTCGCGGTTCCTGATCGATAGCATGGAAGACGCCCGCCGGCGCACGCTCACACTCATCGACGGGCTGGATGCAACGCAGCTGCTGGGGCCCAGACTGCCTATTGTGAACCCCCTGCGCTGGGAGATCGGGCACACCGCCTACTTCTATGAATACTGGATATTGCGTCAGCACCTGGGCCTGGAACCCGTGCTCGCCTCGGTTGACAGTCTCTATGATTCCATCAGCATCGCCCACGCTGATCGCTGGGACCTGCCTCTGCCCAGCCTCGACGACACCCTGGCCTACATGCGCACGGTGCACGACCGGGTGCGCCGCCATGTCGAGCAGGATGGTCCTGATCCGAGGCGGGATTACCTGCTCGAGTATGCGATCTACCACGAGGACATGCACACCGAGGCATTCACCTATACGCGCCAGACACTGGCGTACCCGACACCGGCGATCGGCGCGATGCCAGATGGGCCCATGCAGGCCGAGCTAATGCAGGGCCGACTGGCGGGGGACGCGCCGATCCCCGGGGGAACCTTCATGCTCGGTGCCAGCCCGCAAGACGGCTTCGTATTCGATAACGAAAAATGGGCGCATGCAGTCGAGGTACAGCCCTTTGCCATCGCCCGGGCAGCCGTCAGCAATGCCGAGTACGCGGCCTTCGTGGATGCCGGCGGTTACCAGGATGCGCATTACTGGGACGAGACGGGTCTGGCCTGGCTGCAGCAGTCTGGCCAGGACTGTCCACGCTACTGGCGGCGCGCCGGTGACGGTTGGGAGATGCGACGTTTTGACCGCTGGGAAACACTGCCGCCGAATGCGGCCATGATTCATGTCTGCTGGCATGAGGCCCGGGCCTGGTGCCGCTGGGCCGGACGACGCCTGCCCACCGAGCTGGAATGGGAGGTGGCAGCAGCGGGCCAGATGAATGCCGACGGCGGCCTGTCAGACAAGAAGCGCCACTACCCATGGGGGCACACAAAGCCTGCGCCACACCTGGCAAACCTCGAAGGCCACGCACTCGGCACGATTGCGGTGGACGCGTTGCCGGCGAGCGACAGTGCATTCGGTTGTCGACAGATGATAGGCAATACCTGGGAGTGGACCGAGGATACCTTCGTGCCGTACCCGGGCTTCACGCCCGACATGTACGAGGACTATTCCCAGCCACTGTTCGGAAACACCAGGGTGTTGCGCGGGGGAGCCTGGACCACCCGCGGGCGCATGATCCGAAACACCTGGCGCACCTATTACGGCCCGGAGCGCAACGACGTGTTTGCCGGTTTCCGTAGCTGCGCGCAATAGGTGCATGAACAAGGCGTCGATCAGTTTCCACGACCTGCACCCGAGCGCCGACGACCTGGCGGCGGATGTGCTGGCCGGATTCTCGCGGGCGCAGAAATCGATCTCACCAAAGTATTTCTACGATGCCGAGGGTTCGCGGCTTTTCGATGCCATCACCGAGCTGCCCGAGTACTATCCCACCCGCACCGAGACAGCGATGCTGCGTGAGTATGCGCACGAGATTGCAAAGACGGCCGGTACCGGACACCTGCTGGTCGAACCCGGCAGTGGCAGTTGTGCCAAGGCGCGCATCCTGTTCGAGAGCCTGCAGCCCTGCGCCTATGTGCCCATGGATATCTCGCGCGACCACCTTCGCGTCGCCGCAGAGGCGGTCGCCATCGAGTTCCCCTGGCTTGAGGTGCACGCGGCATGCACCGATTTCACGCGGTTGATGACACTACCGCCGACCAGCCCTGAAGGCCGGCTGCTGGCATTCTTCCCGGGGTCGAGTATCGGCAACTTCGACCCAAATACCGCGGTCGGTTTCCTGAGCATGATCGCAGACATGCTCGGTGCGGACGGACAGTTGCTGATTGGTGTCGACCTGAAAAAGGACAAGGCGGTACTGGAGGCGGCCTACAACGATGCCCGGGGAGTCACAGCGGCCTTCAACCTGAACCTGCTCGCGCGAATCAATCGCGAACTAGACGCTGATTTCGATCTCGCACAGTGGCGACACAAGGCCCTGTACAATGAGGCTCAAGGCCGTATCGAGATGCACCTGGTCTCTCGCGTGGCCCAGCAGGTGAACCTGCAGGGGCAGACTTTCCACTTTGCCGAGGGCGAAACCATCCATACCGAGAATTCCTACAAGTACACTGTGGCGGAGTTCTGCGACCTGGCGTCTCAGGCCGGCTTCGCCACCGACACCGTCTGGGTGGATGCCGATCGTTTGTTCAGTCTCCACCTGCTGCAAACCGGGAACGCGGATGAAGACTGATATCCCGGTTCTGAAAGATATCGTTCTGGTTGGCGGCGGTCATGCGCATGTCTCGGTGCTGCGTATGTTCGGCATGAAGCCCATACCCGGTGTGCGTCTGACCCTGATCACCCGCGACATCCATACGCCCTACTCTGGAATGTTGCCGGGTTACGTCGCCGGTCACTACGACTACGATGAAGTACATATCGACCTCTGTCCCCTGGCTCGTTTCGCCGCTGCACGTCTCTACCATGGAGAGGTCGATGGCATCGACCCGGGTGAGCGGCTGGTACACGTGCCGGGCCGCCCTCCCGTGCACTATGACCTGCTCTCGATCAACACCGGTTCGCGGCCCCGTACCATCGACGTGCCGGGTGCGCTGGAACACGCTTTGCCGGTCAAACCTATCGACCAGTGGCTGCATGACTGGCAGACACTGCAGACGCGGGTGCTGAGCAACCACGGCGACTTTCGTATTGTTGTCGTCGGTGGCGGTGCCGGTGGCGTGGAGCTGGCGCTCTCCACCCAGCATCACCTGAAAGGCCTGTTGCGCGAACAGGGTGATCAGGCATCACGCCTGCACTATGAGCTGCTCACGGACGGGCCGGAGATTCTCCCCACCCATAATGCCGGGGTACGCCGCCGTTTCATGCGTGTGTTGTATGAGCGCGATATTGCCGTGCATCCAAACAGTAAAGTTGTCGGCGTGGAACCCAATGGTGTGCAAGTCGGAAGTGGCGACTTCCTCGCCGCTGATGCCGTGCTCTGGGTGACCTATGCCGCCGCGCCGGAATGGCCGGGGAAGTCGGGACTCGCGGTGGATAAGGCGGGGTTTATCACCGTCGACGATGAACTGCGCTCGATTTCCCACCCGGAGGTTTTCGCTGCCGGTGACATCGCCTCCATGCCCGATCCGCGGCCAAAGTCGGGGGTATTCGCCGTTCGCCAGGGCCGCATCCTGACCGAAAACCTGCGCCGCGCGGTAGCGGGTCGCCCGCTGAAGCCCTACCGGCCGCAGAAGCGCTTCCTTGGTCTGATCAGCACCGGCGATACCTATGCCGTGGCCTCGCGCGGCAACTGGTCCTGGGAAGGCAGATTGCTCTGGACCTGGAAAGACTGGATCGATCGCCGCTTCATGCTGCGTTTCAACGAGTTGCCGGAGATGGACCAGGAGGCCGGGCCGGACCTGGGTGGCATCGCCGATGCGGAAGCCATCCGCGAGCTTCCCACCCTGGCCATGCGCTGTGGGGGCTGCGGCGCCAAGGTGGGCAGCACGGTACTTGGACGGGTAATCAACCGCCTGCCGGCGCAGCGCCGTGATGATGTGCTCATCGGCCTGGATTCACCCGATGATGCGGCAGCCTTTGAGGTGCCACCGGGCACTATCATGGTACAGAGCGTAGACTACTTCCGCGCGTTCATCGATGATCCATACACCTTTGGCCGCATTGCGGCCAACCATGCGCTCGGTGACATTTTTGCCATGGGTGCCGAAGCACAGTCCGCCCTGGCGATAGCCACGGTGCCCTATGGACTGGAGAAGATCGTCGAACAGACCCTTTCCGAGTTGATGAGCGGCGCCCTGGACACCCTGGCGCCCACCGGGGCCGTACTGGCGGGCGGTCATTCGAGCGAAGGGGCGGAATTGGCTTTTGGCCTGACGGTCAACGGACTGATCGCGAAGGACGCCCTGCTGCGCAAGGGGGGCATGCAGCCGGGAGATACCCTGATCCTGACCAAGCCTATCGGCACCGGCACGCTGTTTGCTGCCAACATGCGAGGCAAGGCGAAAGGCCGCTGGGTTGCTGGGGCAATCCAATCGATGCTGGTTTCAAACCAGGCCGCCGCCGCCTGCCTTCACCGGTGGGGCGCGACGGCCTGCACCGATGTCACCGGATTCGGCCTGTTGGGGCATCTGGTCGAAATGACCCGCGCCTCGTATGCTGATGTGCAGCTCGAACTCGAGGCCGTGCCCCTGATCGACGGGGCCGAGCAGACAGTAGCCGCGGGCATACTCTCTTCGCTGCAACCAGAGAACGTGCGTCTGCGACGGGCGGTGCGCAACCCGGAAACCCTGAGTAGCCACACACGCTATCCACTGCTATTCGATCCGCAGACCGCGGGCGGCTTGTTGGCCTCGGTGCCTGCAGACGCGGCCTCGGTCTGTCTGGACGAGTTGCATGAACGGGGTTACTCGCATGCCGCTATTATCGGTCGGGTTGTGCCCAGAACGACCGAAGCGGCCCCCATTCAGGTCATTGGCTGAATGGTCTCGTATGGATCCCATACTTGTCCATCAGAAACCGCTAGTGGACTTACGGAAATGTTACTGGAAGCTGTCGTTACCGGGGCGGGCTCTGATCGGAGACTTTCGACACCGGACATACAGATGAGCATGACGTCATTGTTTTTCAGCACCCCTGTACTGGTACTCTACACCGGCGATCCTGAAAGAATGGCAGGATCTTGTTCTGGAGCATGGTCTCGCCCACGGCTCTATATGGATAGCATCTGCCTGCATCGCATCTCGTTCCGTACATCATTTACACAGTAGAAACAGGAAATGATCCCATGCCTTGTGAATTGAGCATTGTAATCCCGGCCTTCAGTGAAAGAGAGGTTCTGCCGCGCGCCCTGGATACCATCAAGGCAATCGCCGCGACGCAGAATATCAGCTACGAGATTATCGTTGTGGACGATGGCTCACTGGACGATACAGCCGATCTGATCGATGCCACTCATGCCACAACCCCGGAGATCAAGGGGATTGTACTTTCCCGCCAGTTCGGAAAAGAGGCGGCCCTGTTTGCCGGTTTAAAGCATGCCAGCGGACAGGCTGTCATCACGCTGGATGCAGACCTGCAGCACCCGCCGGACCTGATACCCGAGATGCTCACACACTGGCGCAAGGGGGCTGAAATCGTTCATGGCGTGAAACAGGATCGCGGTGCGGATACGCGCCTGCAACGCTTTGCGGCAACCGTGTACAGTACCCTGTTCTCGCGACTCTCCGGCTTTGACCTGCGCGGCAGCTCCGATTTCAAGCTGCTGGACCGCCGCGTTGTTGATGTGCTGACGAACAACCTGCCGGAATATGGACGGTTCTATCGCGGATTAACTGCCTGGGTTGGCTACCGACAGGTCTCCATACCCTTTGATGTCGTCCCCAGAAAGTCGGGCAAGAGCCGCTGGGGAGGTCTCGGCCTGATCCGTTACGCGATCCATACCATGACGGCCTTCAGCTCGTTGCCACTGATGCTCGTGCCAGTTCTCGGGCTGGTGATGCTCATCATCGCGCTGATACTTGGTATCGAGGCAATCGTGTCGAAGCTCGCGGGTAATGCTATCAGCGGTTTCGCAACACTGGAGATTACCCTGTTGTTTTCCGGAAGCCTGATCATGATCGGACTCGGCATCATCGGACAGTACATGGCGCGCATGTTCGATGAGATCAAGGGCCGCCCGGTTTGCCTGATAAGTCGCTTTATCGGCATGGATAACAGTACCGGCAGAAACGACTAGGCCCGCTCGCTGCCGGCTGTTATTGTTCCGCGCCTGACGCCTCGATGGCCTTCTGCGTCCAGGTGTTCTCCGGAAAATCCTGCAACAACTGATGATAGGCATCCCCGGCACCACGCCCGTCGCCTGTCTGTGTTGCTAACAGCACTATCCTGTACAGCGACTCGGCTGCCCAGTAATTATCAGGATACAGACGGGCCAGTTCCCTGTAGCGTTCAAGCGCCCGCGCATGATTGCCCGCAAACTCAAGACTGCGAGCCGCCCAGAACAAAGCTTCAGCCTTTTTACCTGGTACTTTCCGGGCGCTGTAGGCACGATCAAAGGCATTTGCGGCCGACTCGTAGCGTTCGCCTGACAGCCATTCGTGGCCATGCTTGTATACCCGTTCCGGGTTATTCCACCAGTTCCAGAGAGACACACCCAACGCCAGCGCCAGCATGGTTATCACCGGTATTAACGCCGGACCTTGCACGACAACAGGCCCGATTGATGCCCGCGGCAAGATCACCAGCAACACCAGCACAAGCAAGCCGAGCAGCGTCAGCCCGACACCGACATGATCTGCCGTGGTCGCCCCATAGCGCAACTCCACACGCTGCTGTTGCGGAATAATGAGCATGAAGGCAGGCTCAGTGAGAAACACGGGTTCGCCGCTGACGCTCATCCATTTTGGATGGTAGCTCATGCGTATGACATGAGGCTGACCCACGGCAGAGGTCTCGAATACCAGCCGCTCCCGCTCCATACTGAGGATACGGACATCCCCGGCGGTAGCCGGGGGTGGAGTCTGCCATGCCTGGTCAGGACTCAGATAGATCTCACGCGTGTCATAGGGATGGGAAAGCCGGAAACGACGAAACGCACGGTTCATCCACTGCTCCCGTGACTTTATTTCGAGCGGTTCATCGACAAGGTCGACGAGATGAGAGCCGGGGTTTTTCAGCCGCAGTACCAGCAAGGGATCCTGCCGCGATAACACCTCGAAACGCTGGTCAGCACTGAAGCGCTGCTTCATTTGCTGCGACCTGAGTACCAGTGTGTCGGTATAGAATTCGTTCATGTGTTCGACCGCCGCATCGATGCTCCCCTTGCTGGAGGGAAAACGCGATAGCGGCGAAGACGGCCGGTTCGAGATCTCGGCCTGTAGCTGGTAAATGAAAGCGGAACTGATCGCCGATTCCATGTACAGACCTTCCAGGACCGGACGCGAACCAAACAACGGCATGGCCTCCACGGTGCGTGTGGATCCGAAATCATTATTATCCGGGTCATGCTCAAAGATCACCCGGGCATTCATCAAGCCACCCGATAGTGTCTCGGCAACCGCCTGATAGGCCGGCCACCGTGACTTGAGCTCGTAGCCTTCCAGATTCCAGCGTGCCCAGTTTTCCACATCGCCGCTATCCGGCTCCCACCAGGACATCAACGCAAGCACGATACTGCCCGCCCATAACAGCGACGCGGGCACCGATCGATAGATCAGCCATCCAATGCCCGCAGCCAGTGCCACTACCGCGCCCCACTGTGCATACGGAAAGAAGCGTATATCCGCCAAACCCAGCTGGTGCGCAGCATGAAAAGCCGTGAGGCCGAATACGCATACCCCCAGCGGGAAACCCAGGCCGGTTCTCGCAGATCTGGATAAAAACAGGATGGCAACCAGATAGGGTAGTCCAAGTGACATGGGCCAAAGCTGTTTTGGCCACAGCGTTTGCCAGTGTTCAACCCACATTGAAGTGTCGTTGGGGATGGTCCACGGTAGATTGCTTATCAGCGGGATCAACCAGAATCCCAATATCAGGAATGCCAGCGTGTGTACCTGCAGGATGATTGGCAGCGCCTGCCGCCAGTTGCCAAACAGCAACGGAAAAAGGAAAGCACCAAAACCGGCCACCAGCAATGCATAACCGTGGCTGAATGCGACCAGCACTTCGAGCAGGGCGGCCAGTATCCAGCTACGCCCTCCTCTTTTCAGCGCCCGGCCCAACACGCCCCAGAAAAGAACCGTCCAGAGAAATCCCCAGCTGTAGGCGAATTCACCCGCCATTTGCGCCATCAGGTTACCGCCCCAGATGGATGTACCGGTGGTCAGGACGAATCCCGCAGCACCCGCAGCACCCAGCAACCGGGCCGCAACCGGCCAACGCAGCAACGCCGCCATCGCGTAGGTACCCAGCGGCAACAGGACTGCCGGCAACATGGCGATGAATTTGAACGCGACGGGTAACCCGATTAAGCCGGAGAGCCCCACACCCAGCACGAAGGGCATCGGAAAATAATAACTAAACGCCGGAAATCCCATGAAGACTTCAGGCATCCACCCCGATATTTTGCCCTGCGCCAACCAGTCCCTGAATACATTGGCGTAGAGAATATGCGAAGCAGTGTCGCCACCGGTCGCCCAGGTAGGCAAGATCCAGAGATCCAGCCGGGTATGACCCGCAACCCACAAGGAAATCACGGCCGCCAGCAGCCAGCCCGTGTAACGGACAAGGGATGATTCCGCAACAGGCGCACAAACACCCTTGCGCTGCCTGCATGTAAACAAGGTCCACAGCAACGCCACACCAGCCACGACAATCGAAAGTAGTTGCAGCCAGTGCGCAGACCGCCACCAGCTGTGCGATGGAGCAATGCCGGTATACCTGAGCCACTGCCCACGCTGGTCCGTACGAATGGACCAGGGTATCAACTTGCTGTGATGAAAGCCGCCGTCACGCCAGTCAAGCCGGGCCAACTGTGGGTAGCTGTCGCCAGGCACGGCCATGCGATCGGGTCGCTGCACCAGCCTGAAGGTGTGATGCTCCGGTGTCAAACGGTCAACGTCTTCCCAGTTCGGCGCAGACGTTAACGTCAGTGATACATCGTCGGGAGTGAGACCGGCCAACTGCCAGCGCAGCTGATCCCCCTTGAACATCACCCGGGGGCTCCGCAATGACGTCTTGCGTGCTTCCCCAAAAAGGTACTCGATGGCAACAGGATAGCTGTGCCAGGCGTTGTCGTCATCCTGATATTCGATGCTGAGCAACAGGTGATATTTGCCAGGCACTGGCTGACTGGACGGGATTTCTATTGTAAACGCATGTGTCGCATCAGGCATCCATGTGCGTGGACCGGCTATCCTGATGATTTCATCAGCAGACCCCATTATCAGTTCAGCGTTGTAAACCGGCGTGTCGGCAGACAGCGTGAGTTCGAGTGTACCGTCAAGTTCATGAGCCGTTGCAGTAATGGTGGCCGTGTATTCGAATCGGGGTGTGGCGCATTCAGCGGACAACGGCAGACACAAAAGCAGCAAGACAAGGTACGTCGACAGCACGCGACACATCACCTGTGTCGATATGCGATTTATGCCCATTGTTTTTTCAATCGCAGAAAACTGATAATGCCCGGCATCAGCCCGCCCAGGAGCACCCATATCCAGAACGGCTTAATGGCCGGCCTGGCATCATCGACCAGCAGGACGACAGCCGATCCGGCTACGCTAAAATGCTTTCCGTTCTGCTCGTATTGCCCTACCAGCGGGATCTGGTAGCGACTGTTCGCCAATGCCGAATAATTGCCCACCTCGTATTCCAGCGTTTGTACCTGTTGCGGGCCTAATACAATCACTGACGGTTCATGAGCGACCGACAATTCATTTGGAACATAAAGCGCGAGATCAATTTCCTGTGCCGTCCGTCCGTTATTGCGCAGCACAAAGCTCAGCCGCCCCTTGCCACCAACCGGTATCCTGACTGTTTCGCTGCTAATGGAAACAGCCGACGTGACGCTGGACTGGTAATCATGAAACCCGACTGTCAGGGCCGTGAACCGGTAACCATTCGCATCCCTGTAGTTTGTTCTGATGACCACTGGGTAGCGCCCGGGCATCCCGGGCACATCAGCCAGGGTCAAATTCACGGTTGCCTGTTCATCGACGCCCAGTTTCTTGACAACCGGAGCTACCAGCACCTCGTCCCCTGCAACAACTTCAAACTGCACATCATGGGCAGGCACATCCCCGCGGTTTCCAGTCATGAGTTCAAGCGCCAGACCCTGCGGTTTCATACGGACCAGGAATTCTGTTACCAGGGTAATATTCGCGCCGAATGCTTGGGTGCAGTTCAGCATAATGATCAGGACCATGCCGTATCGCAAGGGTTTCAGCCATACAGCGCCATCACTCCCTGCGAACATACAGGACTGGATAATTCCGCGATAATTCACGAGTAGACCGCCCAAGTCAGTTACCAGCCTGAAGGATACACGCTGTCATGCATTTATTTCTCACCGGGAATGACCTGCCTGATATCTATGGATGCGTTGTCTCGAGCGCATTTGGCTCACGCAACAACAGCATAAATGCGCCCGGCAGCGTGGCACACCACAGCACCAGCAAATACGCCGCAGACAGCGCCAGCACCGAGGCTGCATCAACGCCGAGCGGCAGCAACAGGGCCATCATGGCACCCTCTCTCGCACCCAGTCCGCCTAGTGAGATTGGCAGGCTGGCTACCAGGAATACCAATATCAGCACCACCAGGAACTGGAACACCGGCAGGTGCACACCGAATCCCGGCGCCAGCATCAAAATCACCAGCACCACCAGCAGTTGATTCACCACGGACAGGCCAAAGGCTATCAGCATCAGTCCCGGGGCACTCCGATAACGCGGAAAACACGACAACACCGCATGCAAGCGTGGCCAACGGCTACCAAAACCTGCGTCCAGCCGCGTTGTCCATTGGGGTACCACAGCAATAACCGCCATTGGCACTAACGCCAGCAGGCTCAATCCCAACACGCCTTGTGCAAGATGACTTTCAAACCCGGCCGGCGCAAACAGCACGGCGATCGCCCCCATGCAGAGCAAGGCGGCCAAACCAAGCACGCGATCAACAAACGCGGAGCTAACCAGTGCGCTGCCGCCAAAACCGGCGGCGTATAGCCGTGCTGTACGCGCCAGATCACCACCATAGATAGACGGGAGCAGATTGTTGTAGAACACCCCCAGGTAATAACTTGGCCAAAGCTTCCGAAAGGCGATAGAGCCATTCAGATGCCGGAATAACAACCACCAGCGCACACCACCGAGCACAAATGACAGGACGTGCAGCGCAATCGCAACGATGAATAACAAAGGATTGATACCGGCTAGTGCGGCACGAACCTGCTCGAAATCAAAGTAACGGGACAGCCACCACAGACAGGCTGCCGTGATCAGCGCCTTCACCAGGAAGATGAAAATGTGCCTGTTGGCTTTGTTCATCCAACATCCCGCAATTTACGGAACAAATAAAACGTCACCTTTTGCCGAGGAAAATTATTGCGGGTGTAGAGATAGGAACTGTTCGATCTAATCATTATCCCTGTCATAACATAAAGCAAAATGGCCGGCCGTCTATCACGGTTGGTACCCATGGTTGGGGGAATACAGAACCGAACAAGGGATCTAGCGGATATTCTGTAGCACCTCAACGACAAAAAAGGCCGCTGGGTAGCGGCCTATCTTGTTGATTTAATTGGTAGGCGCGATTGGATTCGAACCAACGACCCCCACCATGTCAAGGTGGTGCTCTAACCAACTGAGCTACGCGCCTGCGAAGGAGGCGAACGATACAAGAAATCCACTATTGGTTGCAAGTCGCCATTCGCGAATGCGGCCCGCGCCTGCATATGTATCTATTGGTACAGGAGCACTTCGCAGACGCAATCTCAGTCACTCCGGCAAACCCAGGTTGCCTGCCTGCAGGTGTCGGATCTGGTCACGCACGCGGGCAGCTTCCTCGAACTCCAGATCGCGGGCATGTGCATACATCTGCTGCTCCAGCTGCCTGACCTGTTGCTCCAGTTGCTTCGGTGTGAGGTGCCCGTACTGCACCAGTTCCTCGGCCACCCGGTCAAACGCCCGCCCGGAAGCCCTCCCCGGCCCCAGCGCCCCCTCGAGGATATCGGTCACGGCCTTCTTGATGCTAACCGGGGTAATGCCGTGTTCCTTGTTGAAGGCCAGCTGTTTCTCGCGGCGGCGCTCCGTCTCGTCCATGGCACGGCGCATGGAGCCGGTAATCCGGTCCGCATACAAGATAGCCTTGCCGTTGAGGTTGCGTGCCGCCCGACCGATGGTCTGGACCAGGGAACGTTCCGAGCGCAGAAAACCCTCCTTGTCGGCATCGAGGATGGCGACCAGCGACACTTCAGGCATATCCAGTCCTTCACGTAACAGGTTGATACCAACCAGTACATCGAATTCGCCCAACCGCAGGTCGCGAATAATCTCGACACGTTCCACGGTATCGATATCAGAATGCAGGTAACGCACCCGCACCCCGTGCTCACCGAGGTATTCCGTCAGGTCTTCCGCCATACGCTTGGTCAGCGTCGTGACCAGCACACGATCGCCCGCGGCAACCCGTTCACGGATCTCGGATAGCAAGTCATCGACCTGGGTACCGGCCGGGCGTACTTCTATCTCGGGGTCGATCAGGCCCGTCGGTCGAACCATCTGTTCGACAACCGCATCGGCGTGTTCTTCCTCGTAGGGCCCGGGAGTCGCCGAGGTAAAGATCGTCTGCGGCGCCAGCGCTTCGAACTCGTCAAAGCGCAGTGGCCGATTGTCCAGTGCAGAGGGCAGCCTGAAACCGTACTCGACCAGGTTCTCCTTGCGGGAACGGTCACCGCGGTACATACCGCCCAGTTGCGGTACCGTGACATGCGATTCATCAATCACCAGCAGGGCATTCGCCGGCAGATAGTCAAACAGGGTCGGTGGCGGTTCCCCCGCCTGGCGACCGGAAAGGTAGCGGGAATAGTTTTCGATGCCCGAGCAGTAACCCAGCTCCGTCATCATCTCCAGATCCAGCAACGTGCGCTGCTCCAGCCGCTGCGCCTCAACCAGCTTGTTGTTATCGCGGAGCTGCTCAAGACGTTGTTTCAGTTCCACCTTGATATGCTCCATGGCCCCGAGGATAACCTCGCGTGGTGTTGCATAGTGGGTTTTCGGATAGATCGTCAGGCGCGGCACACGACGCAAAACCTCGCCGGTCAGCGGGTCAAACCACGCCAGCGACTCGACTTCATCATCAAACAACTCCACGCGCACGGCCTCGCCATCTGACTCCGCAGGGAAGATATCGATCACCTCGCCACGCACCCGGTAGGTGGCACGGTGCAGCTCAAGGTCATTGCGCGTGTACTGTAACTCAGCCAGACGCCGGAGTATGACACGCTGATCGGCCTTCTCACCACGCACCAGGTGCAGCACCATCTTCAGGTAAGCACGCGGGTCACCAAGGCCATAGATGGCAGAGACAGTAGCGACAATAATGGCATCAGGTCGCTCCAGCAGCGCCTTGGTCGCCGACAGACGCATCTGCTCGATATGTTCGTTAACCGAGGCGTCCTTTTCTATATAAGTATCAGAGGCCGGCACGTAGGCCTCGGGTTGGTAGTAGTCGTAGTAGGAGACGAAATATTCCACCGCATTCGACGGAAACAGTTCAGCCATCTCACCGTAGAGCTGGGCTGCTAGCGTCTTGTTGGGAGCAAGGATCAGGGTTGGCCGTTGTATCGCCTGGATCACATTGGCGATGCTGAAGGTCTTTCCCGAACCAGTCACACCCAGCAGGGTCTGGTGGGCAAGGCCATCCTGCAAGCCCTCGACCAGGGCCTTGATCGCCTGTGGCTGGTCACCGGCAGGATTTAACCCGGATTTCAGTTGGAAATGTTCGCTCACAGGCTATGATCGCATGGCTTACTTTGAGTATGATTGACATTGTTCATCTCGAACCATATTTAGCGGGAAACAAACTTGGAAAAACTGAAGCTTGCAAACCGGGTACAACGTGTAAAACCTTCACCGACGCTCGCCGTCACAGCGCGGGTCGCTGAGCTGCGTGCTGCTGGCAAAGACATTATCGGGCTGGGTGCCGGCGAACCCGATTTTGACACCCCCGACCACATCAAGGCCGCCGCAATCAAGGCCATAAACGAGGGTTTCACTCGCTACACCGCGGTGGATGGCACACCCGCGCTCAAAAAAGCGATTATAGCGAAATTCAAGCGCGATAACGGGCTGGACTACAACCTTGACCAGATACTGGTGTCCTGCGGCGGCAAGCAGAGTTTTTTCAACCTCTGCCAGGCATTGCTCAATCCAGGTGATGAAGTCATCATCCCGGCACCCTACTGGGTGTCCTACCCGGACATGGTGCGTCTGGCCGATGGAGAGCCGGTCATCATTCGCGCCGGTGTCGATACACGTTTCAAGATCACCCCGGAACAACTGAAAGCGGCGATTACATCGAAAACACGCATAGTCGTCATCAACAGCCCATCCAACCCGACCGGTGTTGCCTACACACGCGATGAACTGGCGGCACTGGGCGAGGTTTTAAAGAAGTGTCCACAGGTGCTGATCGCCACTGATGACATGTACGAACACATCATCTGGAGCGAGGAACCATTCAGCAACATCCTGAATGCCTGCCCGGAACTCTATGCACGAACCATCGTACTGAATGGCGTCTCCAAGGTGTATGCCATGACCGGCTGGCGCATCGGCTATGCCGGTGGCCCGGCCGAACTGATCAAGGCGATGAAAAAGGTGCAGTCACAAAGCACCTCCAACCCGACCTCGATTTCACAGGTCGCAGCACAGGCTGCCCTCGAGGGAGACCAGTCCTGCATCCAGCCCATGATCAAGGCCTTCAAGGAACGCCACGATTATGTCATTGCGGCCCTGAATGACATCCCCGGGGTAGTATGCCTGCCGGCCGATGGGACATTCTATTGCTTCCCGCATGTACAGACCGTCATTGACCGCCTGGAAAACGTCAACGACGATGTACAGCTCGCCGAATATCTGCTGGACAAGGCCGGTGTTGCAACGGTGCCCGGATCCGCCTTCGGTGCACCGGGTTATATTCGTCTTTCCTTTGCAACCGGCATGGACACATTAAAGGATGCCATCACCCGCATCGCGAAGGCACTGGCAACCTGAAGAGGCTTTTGCTGACACAACATTACACAGCTGCCTGATACTCAGCACGACTGTCCCCACCGACAATACCTCCCTGAAATAGTCTGCAGGTAGTGGATACGATCCGTTACCAGCGTAACTGGATAGCACAACAGCGCCTGGCAAACACGAATAACACTGTCCGGTTTCCTGACGTACCCGCGAAACGACACAACAGGGATGGAATGACAGGATGTCATTTGTACACAGACGCCAACAGGGGCTGACGCTGCCCGAATTACTGATCAGCCTGACAGTGATTTCAACGCTGTCAGTGAGTGGCATCAGCCTGTTTCAGCATGCCCTCCAGGAAAACCGCATGGCGGTGGAAATCAACCAGTTAACTACAGCCTTGCACCTGGCGCGCAGTGAAGCCGTCAAACATGGCAGACGTATTGTGCTCTGCCCCCGCAAGCAGGGAAACGTTTGCGGCAGCAGCCCGGACTGGGTCAATGGCTGGATACTGTTCGCGAGTGATGACAGGGAGCGCGACCCGGATGAAACGATCCTGCAGGTCGGCAACCCCCTGTCCGCCCGGATCAACCTGCGCAGTAGTAATCACCGGAAACGTATTGTCTATCAGCAGGATGGCAGCAGCGGAGGTTCAAATGCCTCCTTCACCTTTTGCGACACACGCAAGCTGGCAAAACCGCGTGTTATCTGCCTGTCAAATACAGGCCGACCTCGCCTGAGCCTGACCCGATGCGATGGAAAAACGATTGATTGTTGATAAGTAACAGGAAATACAGGGAAACTCCGTTGACCGAAAACACGCAAATCCAGTATGATGCGCGCTCTTGAAGGTTCTCTATTCCCCGGTAGCTCAGTTGGTAGAGCGGGTGACTGTTAATCACTAGGTCGGCGGTTCGAGCCCGTCCCGGGGAGCCATTTCAAATCACATGTGAATTCTTCGGCTTACGCCACCCATCATCCGGCATTGTCGGTGACCCTAAGACCGATAGTCACCGGGTCAGTTGCCGATGGACACCCTGGGGATATGCTTGACTGCGGCCAACTAGGAGGCCAGATCGAGTCCGTCCAGGGGGCCCTTCTCCAGCTTACATCGCAATGAAACGAGAAAAAGACCATTGCGGCGAGAATACTCAACGAATGTCAAAGCTCCAGAAGTTAGCAGTGCTTCAGGAAAGGCTCATTCGTAGGATGTTGGAGAAAGGGCTTTTATCACGGCATAATGTTGTTCATGTCGCCCAGTGGACGCATGCTGTGACTCATGTCATCCATGTCATGCCGAATGGCATCCATGCTCTGGATCATGATATATGTCTTCTTGTTAATACTGTCCATTGAAAGGCCAATACCGTTCATATTGGTAAGCATGGGTTCCATATATTCCAGTGCTTCCATCCTGCCTGTCATGGCTTCCACAGAATCGGACATGTGGTAGACACGCCGCGTCATGGTACGCATATTTTCTGAAAGATAGATAACGCTTTCTGATATCTGGTTAAGATGCTTGCCCAACTCCGGGTCCATTCCCTGCGCCATCGTACTGATATCCTTGCTGAGGTTATAAATCATGAAGAAGCCATATGCAGCCAATACTCCGAAAGCCAGCATGGCTGGGTACATGACCAGTTCCCAACGACGTGCGCTCGCTTCAAACACCCTCACGAACCGGTCCATCGCATTACCTTCAGGAAGCAGTTCCTGCGTGGAATTGTTGCCAGCAGCCTCTCTTGTGGCCTGTTTGTCTACGATTGTTATTTTATCGCTCATTTTTCGCTCTCAGGCATTAGGTGTATCCGCCCTAACCTGCGCTGCTAATATCGAACTGATACCGGCTTACCTGTCCTATATCCTGATAGTTGCACACACATTGGCGGCTGGAATCAACAGACTCGACATACAGTCGGTGAAGTATAGAACCTCTACGCCCCCCAGATTCTGATATCAGTCAACATTATGGCTTTCTCTGAAATATCAGGAAGGGAGCTTCCAAACACGGGAACCTAAACGGGGTGCGCCTCCGCGTTCCTCAGCCTGTGTCAAGGCCACCTCGAAGGATGATGCTCAGAAGCACTCCTCGTCGTTGTTCAATAACTGTGCCCCATTGAAACAGCACGGTTACACACATCCGGATGTGAGCACTCTTATTTCCTTAGTATGAATACGTCTTCATGTTAGAACTTTTCTAGGTAGTATTCTTATGTGGCTGTAATATATACACATACATAAATGGTCAATATTTGATCAATCTGATATGAGCGCAGGCACATAGGCTGCCTGGTGCAGTTAAAAACAATTCATCCACAGAGTTATCCACACAAAATGTGAATAACATGTATATACATTTACAAGGCGAAAATAAAGCCGACCCCTCCCCTCATCTATCGAGAAGCTGACGAACACAAAGGTATGGTTGACAAGTTGTCGGAGCTAGGGGACTCATAATCCCCTGGTCCCAGGTTCGAGTCCTGGCGGGCCCACCATCTCTCTCTTGGAAATCATAGTGTTATAGCCTTGAGACCGGGGGACTATGGATCCCTTGGTGTGTTTCATGGCGGGGGCTTCATAGCGTGAGTCGCCGGGAGACAGTCAATGCGAAGGCCGACTTGGATAATATCTGGATTTCGGCACAAGAGATAAATTATCCTTCTTGCAGGTTCACAGATACGTGGCTCGGCAAGCAAGGATTACAAGATTCGTTCTTATGCACCGGTCTGTTACGTGCCATCATTCCCCAACCGGACACCTTCCTACTCTGGGAATCTTATGGCTGCCCCATTAACGAAAAAAGAGATCCAGCAACTCCCGTTACATCCCTATGACGCAATGCGCCACGATTTGCAAACCGGAGACCTGGTATTCTGTTCCGGTTCGTATTTCTTCTCAAAGGCCATACAGAAGTTCACCCGCTCGGTATGGAGTCACGTCGGAATGATCTACAGGGATCCTACCCTGCATCGAGTCTTTATCCTGGAGAGCGAGACCCTGATCGGGGTACGTCTGGCCCCGCTCTCCAAATATCTACGCGACTACCATGGCAAGAACCGGCCCTATAAAGGCAACATCGTGGTCGCGCGCATGCATCCGCAGATATATGAGGAAAAGCTCAACCACGCAATCAGTTATGGCATGGATGAGCTCACTAAACCTTACGACAACTTCGAGATCGTGCGCATCGGCTTGCGTATATTATTCCACGTCAGCCGCCACACACACGATCGCAAGTACATCTGCTCGGAGCTGGTTTACGATTGTTTTAACCATATTGACGTGCCCTTCGATCTACGTGACGAATACGTAAGTCCAGATGACATCTGGCTGGACAAACAGGTTCAACCCCAATACCGGATCATGTGACATAAGTAATCAGTCTCCTCTGGGGGTATCAACGGACTGTAAGTTAAAACATACGTTCCCATCTCCTTCGTCACCCGTTGCAACTGACGCTGGAAGTGGTAAATTTTTGTGTTCGAGAATCCATGCCTGGACCCTAATATCGACGGGATAGATCCCGTCAAAATAGCAGGCAAAGCCGCTCACAACTGTATCAATCTCATATTGATTGCCAACAAGAAGCCTCGGAAGGAAGTTGCCGTCGTAGGTTATAGATGGGCTCTCATCAACGCACGCTGTTACTACAGGCACCTTTCCTGTATGTCCTATCGATACGTACTCTGCTGTTCCGAACAAGCTTCCGTAAATGCTACCCTGCCAGAACACTTCTTGATCAAATCGAATGGTAGGAAGAATCGCTTCATATTCTACAAGACGCCTCGTTTCATTTTCTGAAATAACACCAGTTCTTTTCCAGGAAGCGCAATACTGCCTGGGAAACCCAATGAACTCGAAAGGAATTGGTGGATTATCACTGAATGCTCGAACGTCCACAGGCAGAGGATCGTCGGATGTATTGATGATGGTAGCAGTTATATCTTTGAAAGGCGGTGCTGCAGCAGTCTCACCTGCAATAAAGGAAGCCAACAGGATCAAGACATGAATATATGAACGGTTTTGATGTTTCATGGGGCACCTCAGCTGTACAAACATATGATTGTAGCGTCTGAAATTAACAAAAAAGCAAGACAGTAAATGGTATCTAGTCCTCAAATACACAAGCCGATAGTGAGCTGATTGTTTCAAACGCACATGGGGGGCATTACTATGGATAATTTGAAACGTGACGACGAGTTTTACGAGGACTTCTTAGACACTGATGTGTACGCTGAAGACACGTGTGCTGTGTTGAGGTTTGACGAAGACGGGTACGATGCGGATGGGTATGATGAAGATGGGTATAGCATTCATGGCCATGACCGTGCTGGATATGAACGCAGCGGAGTACACCGTGACGATGAACCAATTTCATAGAACCTAAGGTTATCTCTTAAAATTGCTGTAACCTTTGGCAAAAGGATCGTGCCTCAAGAAACAAGCAGGCTGCCCCAAGCGATGTCACCAGATTCAAGTCCTACCGGGGCCATCATTGAACATAGAATTCATCGCATTATGGCATTGAAGCCAGAGGGTCGGAATCCCTTTGAGCATTCCCCTGGCGGGGTGGATGGACGGGTAGTTCCGAGGGAGCGTTTGACGGGAAGACTCAGGGACCAGGGTGTCACGACATCACAGGGAAGATGACTTCGCGGGGTGACACACACAAATCACACTCTGCGATCACTGTCACAAAATAACTGGAGATGAGTGCCGATAATGTTTGGCACATACATCTTCAAGAGCAAGCAAACATGAATACACGTTATCTCATTTTGGTTCTTTCACTGATAGCAGTTGAAGCGAGCGCGGATAGTTCAACCCTTGATGCAGCAATAGGTGGTGGCATTGGTGGTGCCGCCGGTGCGGCGATTGGAAATGAAGTTGGCGGACGTGATGGCGCAATCATCGGCGGAGCCCTAGGTGGTGCAGTTGGCGCTGCAGTCAACACAGAAGAAGAACCGAAACATGCCAGTATCCACAGGGAAACACCCGATAGGGACGAACATTATCACCGCCACTATCAGGGCTATAACCACGATCATTATTATTACAAGCATCCAAACTATAGAAGTGCTTATCCACAATATCAGCATCCTCGCTCCCGCTTCTGTCCGCCTGGACAAGCGAAAAAGGGGCGTTGCTGATTTACCAGCATAGTCAGCGGACAACCTGGCGTGCTGCCGTTGTAGCAAGCTGTCGATAAGGCCTTTTGGATCCAGCCGCTAATTGTTCAGATCAATCCCTGTTGATTGGTGTAAATCATGAAAAGAAACAATCTTGTCCTTATCAACTCCATTGTGGCTGCAGTGATCGCCTTGTCACTAACTGCGTGTGGCGGAGGTGGTGACGGAGACGCCTCCAGTTCAAATGGTACCGGAACGATATCGCTGAGCATCACCGATGCACCAGTCTCCAATGAGGATATTTCTGAGGTGTGGGTGCGTTTCACTCAAGTAATAGTAAAGCCCGCAGGCGGTGATACAATCGTCATTGATGTGACTGACGATCAAGGTAATGCCTACCGCGACATCGAACTGACATCTTTGGCATCGGGCAAGTCCGAGTTACTCCTGGGACAGGAACCACTAGCTGCCGGAAACTACAGCTGGATACGGCTGGTTATTGATCCAACGTATACCTACGTCGTTGAAACACTAGGTGGCACACCGTTGCTGGATTGTTCGAGTTGTGACGAAAGTCATCTGAAGCTTAACCGGAGCTTTGTTCTCAAAGAGGGGGGTGTCACCGCCTTCACCATCGACTTTGATCTGCGCCAGTCCCTCACCCTCAAGATGCCAAAATCCAAGCAACCGCGCCCGGATTATGCCTACAAGCTGCGCCCTACCCTGCGCATCGTTGAAACTGAACTGGCAAATGCCTTCATTTTCGGGAATGTCACTGATAACCGGTCAGAGCCAACCGACTGCTGGGTCTATGTTTACAACGGCAGCATAGCCCAGATTGACCCAGATGATGTTTGTAACACGGTCGCTATTGACAATGTGTTCTGTCCCGATGCAGACCGGCCTTTACTTGAAGCAATAGTGGAAGAAACAGTGACACCAGGCCTGAACGAATATCAGACCGGTTTCATGTTGCCCGATATCTACACGGTCGCACTGGCCTGTGAAGATGATGACCCAACTCTGGATGAGGATCTGAGGTTTATTGGTGAAATCGAGGTTGATGCCTCTGATCCTGACAATCGGAATGGTACAGGTCCAGTGGACTTTGTGCTTGATGATGTCGTCGAGTTGACGCTTGATAAAGCCCTTTCATCCAATGCCGACGAGGACATCTCGGACACTGTCACAGCAGGTGATACATTGACCTACCGCTTCGTTGCAGCCAATACCGGCAACGTCACCCTGACTAATGTGGTAATCGTTGATCCGCTGACTGATTTGAGTGAACTGGTATGTGACGTGGAGCAACCAGCCACATTGGTACCTGGCGAATCACAAACCTGCGCGGCAACCTATGTGGTGAAGATGACTGATGAGGGCGGATCCATTGAGAATACGGCAACGGTCGACTCTGATCAGACGGATCCTGTGGATGACTCCGAGTTCATCGTTGTTCCTCTGCCGCCCCCATAAGACCGATGCACGGAGCTCGAGGCTGATTCGTCTGACCAGGGTTACTGAGGCGACGTCACCGGGTGACGGTCACGGCGAACCGGACTTACCAAACAAGTTTTTCAGATTCCATCAGCGCCATAGCTACTGATCAATCATTCGCTGTTCAGCGACGACCTTCGATCATTCGTTGGTCGCCGCTGTTGATGATAATCTTATTGGTCAGACTTCCTACGTCGGGCAATACTGACCAGTCCCAGCAGACCGGAACCGAAGAGCCAGACCGCAGCAGGGACCGGAACTTCTCCAGCGTAAATTGATACGTGACTGATAGCACCTTGATTAGGCCAGAACCCATCAAGGTGAATATCATCCATTCCATTCCATGAGTCGATACTGAACAAATACCAGGCCGGATTGTGATTGCCATCTTTGACCAGCAAGTAACATGTCGGGCAAGAGATCGATGGCTCACCGTCATACTGAATCCAGGCATCCTCCGGATCAGTTGGCGTATTATCGAACGAAGTTGAATAGGACCCTGCAAAACTGCCCTCTTCACCACCACCGACGTTCATTTTATACAATTCGGTGACACCATACGTAGATTCTATATGGGCCCTGATGACTGATTCAGCTGTTTCGGTGCCTGTCTCACAGACAAGCGTGCCACCGCTTCCATCTCCGCAATCGGCAGGTGTGATAGTCAGCGCGTGCACGGATGATGAAAATAGCACGAGGATACAGAGGCGCACAGCACGTAATAAGTATGACTTCTTCATAATGATCTCCAACTATTCATTATTCTTTTAAACTGGGCAATTCAAAACAACACGTAGCAACAATGGCCGTATTTTCAATACAGATGTTAGATCAATGTCTGACACCAGAATCAGCTTTGTTACCAATTCAAATATATGACGTCACAACAAACCTGAAAATTGGCCTTAGGT
>CAVWDM010000002.1:0-188601 GCA_963753755.1 uncultured Gammaproteobacteria bacterium | reverse complement strand
ACCGTCACCGCAATCGGCCGGTGAGATAGTCAGCGCGTGTACGGATGATGAAAATAGCACGAGGATACAGAGGCGCACAGTACTTAATAAGCGTGACTTCTTCATATAGATCTCCAACTTTTTATTATTCATTTAAACTGGTTAATTCAGAACAACACTTGGCAACAATGGCCGCATTTACAATACAGGTATTAGATCAATGTCTGACACCAGAATCAGCTTTGTTACCAATTCCAATATATGATGTCACAACAAACCTGAAAATTGGCCTTAGGTACTAATGGTGCTGGCGACTGCAACTTCAGCAACACACAAGCGAACTAGGTAGGTAATCATAGCGTTATGGCATAGAGACCATGTGATAGTAGTACTCAACCGTGACGCAGAAACAACGATCCTACATAAGCATTGTTACAAAACTCTACGTACCACTGCCTGCGGCAATCTGGTTATTTCGTGCGGGGCTTGTGTCACTGCATGGCAGCACAATGCGACGTCGGAAATAATAAGAGGCTCTTCCCCGAATTGAGTGGGTAGATTACCGTATGGGGCATGCGAGACAAAGAGCTGTATACACAGATATTGGGTATCCGTTCGCCGTGGAAGGTGTCTGAGGTTGAGCTGGCATTGGAGGACGGCGAGGTCAAGGTTTTCGTTGAGCAAGAGGTGGGTGCTGAGCAGCACTGTCCGAAGTGCGGACAGGCCTGTCCGGGATATGACCGGCGTCAGCGGTCATGGCGGCATCTGGATACTTGTCAGTTCAGGACGATCCTGGTGGCTGACGTGCCCCGGATCAAGTGCCAGGAGCATGGTGTCGTGACGGTAGGTGTACCGTGGTCCGAGCCGGGCTCTGGTTTTACTGCATTGTTTGAGGCGCTGGTGATCGACTGGTTAAAGGAGGCTTCGCTCGCCGCGGTGTCACGGCAGCTGGGGTTGAGCTGGAATGCGATCGACCGGATCATGCAACGCGCGGTGCAGCGAGGTCTGGAACGACGCGCCGAGATTCAACCGACGCACATCGGTGTGGACGAGACCTCATTCCGCAAGCGACATGATTACGTGACGGTGGTTTCTGATCAGGCGGGACAGACGGTACTCCATGTGGCTGATGATCGGGGGCAGAACAGCCTGGCTGGGTTCTACGAGACGCTTTCAGAAGGCCAGAAGGCAGGCATCGAGAGTGTTTCCATGGACATGTGGCCGGCTTACATCCGGGCCACACTGGATGCGATACCGGATGCCCGGGAGAAGATCGCCTTCGACAAGTTTCATGTGGCGAAGTACCTGGGAGATGCGGTGGACAAGGTGCGCCGGGCCGAGCACCGGGTCTTGCTGGCCGACGGGCGTGATGATCTGACACGGACCCGGCATCGCTGGTTGATGAATCCGCAAAACATGAGTCTCGATCAGTGGCGCGGCTTCAAGGCACTGCGCGAAAGCACCCTGAAAACTGCTCGCGCCTGGGCCCTCAAGGAGTTTGCGATGACGTTATGGAATTACACCAGTCGCAGCTGGGCCACCAGGGCCTGGAAGCGCTGGCTGGCCTGGGCGGTGAGGAGCCGCCTCGAACCCGTAAAGAAGGTCGCCCGGACAATCAAGGATCACCTCTGGGGCATTATCAATGCCGTGGTGCTCAAAGCTGACAACGGTGGAGCTGAGAGCATCAACAGCCGGATCAAGATGATCAAGGTGCGTAGCCGTGGCTTCCGGAACAAGGCGCGTTTCCGCAATGCAATTTACTTCCATCTCGGCGGGCTCGATCTCTACCCCGCCGGGATCAAACAACAGGGGCTACCCACCTGACCGGGGGAAGACCCTAATAAGAAACTGGAATAACTCAGAAGTCGGTTTGCTGAATGCTACATCCGCAGTAGATTCAAACACCCCGGTACTCTGCGCATCAGAGATAGATAAAAACCTGAAATCCTGGAGATCTGTGTCGGCGGTCTGGGTGTCAGTTTTTCAGTTTCCGCGAATGCACTCTGGATTATTTATAACCATAAAAAGGAAAGGCCCCACCAAATAGCAGGGCCTTTTTATTCAGCCGCCAAAGCCGCCAGAGTATTACTTACTTCTTGCCTTTCTTGCCTTTCTTGTCCCTCTTGTCTTTCCTGCATTGCTTACCTTCCTTGCCTTTCTTGCATTTCTTAGCCTTTATTGCTTTGTTGTCTTTCCTGCATTTCTTACCTTCCTTGCCTTTCTTGCATTTCTTAGCCTTTATTGCTTTGTTGTCACTCCCGGTACTACAGTACTTTGGTTGTGCAGAAGGAGAATGGAATGGCAGATCAAGATAATCTCCAGAATTGTTGAATTCATCCAGCACGCTACCAGCTGAGCCAAAATCGAAGCTTTTATCATTGGCGGCACAGGCGGTACTACCCGTACTGACCAACGCCCCGATTCTTGGTGAGCAACCGAATGCTTCACAATTCAACAGTGCAGCCATGCCCTGACGTTTGAACTTGCCAAGTCCTCCACCCTTCGACCTGAGGAAGTAAACCGCCTCACAGACCTCCTTTTGCTCAATGAGTTCCCCGCAGAATGTCAGTGGCAGGAGGCTGGCAGCACCGCCAAATTCACCGTTTATCACCGTCGGATGATTTTTCCAGTACCCCAGCGTCCGGGTTGTTCCTGTTGGTGATCGCGGTGGTGTGATGGCCAGTCCGGCTGCAAGCCAGTGGAATGAAGCTTCCAACAGCAGATTCCCCTGATCATCCGTTAGACCGAGCCTGTTCTCTGAGAATGCCTGTAGTGTCAACTGATCGACATTCGCCGGAATTCTCAAGGGTAGTGAGATTGTGTCCCACTCCTCGCCATCAACGCTGTCAAGCAGGTTATGAAATACGATGGGGGGATTGCCGCCAACAGTCATCTCAATGGCTGAGGGGCGCTCGCCTCCTCCTGAAGCGTCGCCGAAAACACTGGCAAACATCATCTCGACTTTGCCTGTGCGCGCTTTCGAGCTGGGTACAAAATTAAACACCTGCGCTACCGTGGTACTCCTGTAAGGATTTGAAGAAGGACCAAAAGCAAAATCATTGCCATCTCTGACGTCAATGTCTGCAATCGAGGAGCCGTCATCAACAATCACCAGAACGCCGGCGCCATGATTGACCCCGTCAAAATCCATGTCATCAATGCTGAGGCTATTGGCGCCGCCACTGACCAGTGTCGTGATATCCGCGCGATAGACATATGACATATATACCGGGGTCGTAGCGATATCTATGGGTCCACCGATCAGGGTGCCAGTAATCGCAGTACCGTTAACCGTAATTTCGTTATCACCATCATTGTTCGGAGGATCCAGCATATAGCCTTCCCAGTACAACAGGGCCTTTACTACAGTGGCTCCGCGAGGAACTGTGAAGATGATAACATCGGGCTGTTTTGTTCCCGAAAGCCCGACACCTGCGGTAATAAGCCCGCTACCTTCACCGATGGCAACAGAGGGAAGTCCCAGAGTTTCCGTTCCATCAGCGTATAGGTATGCACTGTTCAATTGCAGTAGCAGCAGGCTGAAGAATCCGATGGCTGTCGGCAATAGTTTTGATTGTTTCCCAATAGCCATTTTTTATTCTCCTTAAAGTTGCGTAGCGGAACCGACCTCATCGGGATTCATCGTTTAGTGGCAGACAACCCGCGTTAAAATTCCCGACAAGCCAGACG
The DNA here is from genome assembly GCA_963753755.1 of uncultured Gammaproteobacteria bacterium. Lineage (GTDB taxonomy): Bacteria > Pseudomonadota > Gammaproteobacteria > UBA9214 > UBA9214 > UBA9214. Next base: position 184,932 of record CAVWDM010000002.1, on the reverse strand, counting down.
GTCGATTTGTTGACATATGCCGGTTAATCAAAATGACGAATCATCAATAATTCCATATAAGTCATTTAGTTAAAATTTTCTGTTTTCCGTTCGAATTATTGAGTCGATGCCTGTGTAAAAAACACGAACAACTATTCATCAGTATAAATATAACAGAGTAAGCGCCAAAAAACAGACGTTCTTCACTGATTCTATACGTCCATTTATGCTAGGCGAAGTGGTCAATAGAATGATGCAGAACGGTATCCTGTTGAAATTGCTTACAGAAGGACGTCCTGATTCGACCCGCAAACCCGACTTTCTGTGACCCCATTGAAATGGGCGTCTGAGTTGACAGCCATGGCGATAGTCCACAAAAGGACATTCAAGAGGTTAGGAACCAGCAGAAGTGTGGGGGCACCCACACAGCAACTACGCTGACTGCCCCCCCCTTAATCAGCGGCATTTTTTTGTACCCATGAATAGCACCCCATGAACATTCCTCGCCGTGAACCGCGGCTCTCTCGGTATCTTATTTGAAAGGCCCAAAGGCTCGTTCAATCCCTTCAGCAACACCCTTCAAGCAACATCCCAAACAAACCCCTATTCCGTTAACCCACCCGCCACCCCGGCGGGTTTTTTCTTTGAGGACATTTTCATGATCACCTTCAGATCCACCGAAGACCTTGGCAAGCTCCCACCCACCGACCCTGCCTATACCACCGTCAAGGACCTCGTCGACCGGCTCATCACTGAGTACACACCACCGGGCCAGCCTTACAACGCCGACGACTACGGTTATGTCATTCTGATCGAACCCACCGATGTCGATCGTGAACTCGACGAACTCTGGGACGGCTGCACCCTGCTCAACATTCCCTGGGAGGGGATCATGCTGCAGGGTGACTTCTTCATCGCCATCTATCTGGCCAACAACGAATACGGCCTCTGCTTCGTCATCCCGGACGCCCCTTGGGTCAACGGTGAACTGCGAGCCTTGATCGAGGACATTCTCGACCCATTACCTGAAAACACACAGGAGACATACCATGAGTAAATCTGAAGATACACCATTCGCGCCGACCAAAATCCTGAAAACGGCCACCTGCAAGACGCTCTCCGGCATGTCCACACTGACGTATCAGATCGGAAGCAAGACCGATTCGAGCGTCCATGTGCACATCTCGAAAAACACCGGCGGCGGCTACTTCAGCACCGAATGGATCGACCTGAAGGACGTCCAGGATGTATTTGCTGAGTGCCCTGAAGGAGAGCCCATGACGTCGATCGTGCTGCAGCCCCTGTTCAAAGGCCGCTCGGTGAACACGCCGGCGTTCCTCATGGCTGTGCTGGTCAACGAGAAACTGCTGCGTCCACTGAAAGGGAAGCAACGCCATCATGCAATCTCGGAGGACTTCACCATGATAGTGAAGAAGCTTGTTTCTACCAAGACTGGTGTAAAACCCAAGGGAACGGTCAAGAAAGCTGTCTCGAAGAAGGCAGCAGTTAAGAAGCGTGCTGCGGCAAGGCGCAAGAAGGCCACGGCTTGATCGAGGGAGTCTCTTTCCCCGTGTGTCACGATAAGGACACATCATAGATCAAGAAGCTTAAGGCTTTCCCCAAGCCTTCCATGAGCACCACAGCAATACCGACCGTATACCGATCCCGGTGCTTTCTTTTCCTTTCAACGTCTTACTTTAAACGGAGAAAACATGATCTTTATAACCATCGCTGTGATCACTGCGCTTTGCCTAGTGTTTACCACCACAAGGATTTATGGAGTCGTCGGCGTCGGGAGTGCTGCTGTACTTCCAACCCTACTACACACTCGGTCTTCTGCCACTTGCAGGGATCGCGTATTTCCAATACAAAAGGAGAAAATCAAATGCATATTGAAAACTACATCATTGAAGCACTTTCGAAATGGTCAGCACCAGGGACCTGCCTGATGAAGACCTGGCCGACGCAATCGCTGATCAAGCGATGTTATTGGCGGGTATCAGCTACGGAGACATCTGAGAGGACCCAACCAGACTGCATTAGCTGACACTATTCATACAACCCCTTCCTGTAACACTCCCCTCCTCTTTCAAATCGCTCACTGAACTGTATGCATCCGCAATGTTGCGGAGGCTTCCGTTCGCCTGTGACTTTTGAGAGAGGCAGGTGGAGCCAACTTTTGGAGACATACTCATGTAAACACAAACACTGATCAAACGTAGACTTGTTCCCGAGGCACAGCGGATGGCCGTCGCGGAAAAGTTCTTCGGGCTGCACTTCCCGCTGCAACTGGAACCAATCGTCTATGGCATCACAGAGCGGATGGCCACCGACTACAAAGGAGGCTATTGGGATTTCTACACGTTGAGCAATGGGGGCTTCTACATGGCGCCAGGTACAGACGATGTCTTTCACGTCACCTGCGACAACATGTTTGAAGGTGAGCTTTCGGCGGATGCACTGGGAATCACTGCGTGTCTGTATGCATACTCCCATCTGTCTTTCGGTGACGGGAGATTTGCTCGGGTATGTGCCTGCCATTACCACCGACTGCGGGAGTACATGATGGAGCATCCGGAGGTGAGCGCAATTCTGGGCGCTACCGACTGACGGTGCCAGGGGGATGCTGCCCCCCACCTCCCTCCCCTGGCAAAGCCGATGATTTCCATGGGAGTCTCGACAAGGGGTGGGGGGGTGGTAGCAAATTTGGAAAACTTTTTCTGACTGAAGATGACGGCGAGCCCGGGTCGTGTGATGTCCTTATGTATTTTTCATTTTTTATTTTTCATTTTTTGCTACCCCTCCCCACCCCCTGCATTAAGCCGATGATACCGCTTGGATTTTACAGCGCATCCTAGGGGGGCAGGTGGTGGCAAGCTCGGAAGCCATCATTTCCAGCGGTGGGGGCGAGCCAGATGACATTTGAGTGAGCATTGTTCTTGAAATTCTGCCACCCCTCAGGGTCCAGATCATGGGCGATAATAGATGGGCTGGAATCCTTGCATGTCCTGTTTGGAGCAGTGACCTGCCCTTCGTCATGCCATGAACAGCGATCGTTTATGGAAACGGCAAGGGGGAAAACCGGCCACAACTTGCCCTTCCCGGACGATCAGCGAAGGGCAACTATGCCGCAATTCCGGTCATAGTGCACAATCGGGATAGGGGCGGTCAGGATACCTGACCGAGCCCCTCCCACACCACCCGGCATGCGGGTCCGCACCGGGCGGTTCGAGAAGTTGAGGTCATGAGAGTCGGGGAACACCGAGACGATCGAAGTAGGCAATAGGCATGAGCCAGTTCAGCAGCAAGCAGCTGGTACGCCACCAGCGGCGGGCATTACCCGCCACTCGTGCCGCTTGATCCGAACTCGCACCCAAGGCCCGTAACTCCCGATAAACCGTCGTTCCGCGGCGCCAGTGTTTGAGCTGCAAGGCACGCAGACGGTGTCGCAACCATTCGTCCAGTTCGCGAAAGACCTTTGGTGTCTGTGCCAGCTTGAAATAACCATTCCAGCCCGGCACATATCGTCGCAGTTCCTCCGCTACCTCGCTCAGGTTACGCCCGCACGTCCGGCGGGTAATCTGCCGGATGCGCCGTTTGAAGGCGACCGTTGCCTTATGCGCAACACCCCGCTTGACCATGTCCCCGCCCGAACACCACAACTCGTAGCCGAGAAAGGCACGGCCATAGGCGCTGGCCACCGCGCTTTTAGCTTCGTTTACCTTCAGATGGAGCCGGTTGTAGAGCTTGCGCAAACCATTGAGGACTCGCTCGCCGGCCTTCTGACTGCGCACATACACATTGCAGTCATCGGCGTAGCGCACGAACCGATGGCCCCGTCGCTCCAGTTCCTGATCCACCTCGTCCAGCAACACATTGGCCAGTAGCGGCGAAAGTGGCCCGCCTTGCGGCGTACCCTCGTACCGCTCCATGACCACACCGTTATCCATGACACCCGCGTTGAGATATCGCCGTATCAGCCGCAGTACGGCCTTATCGTCGATACGTCTCGCCAGCCGATCCATGAGCACGTCGTGATTGACCCGGTCGAAGAACTTCTCCAGATCCACATCGACCACCACCCGATAACCTTCTTGAACATAATGCTGCGCAGTCAGCACAGCGTCATGCGCCCGTCGGCCCGGTCGGAAGCCATAGCTATGGTTGGAAAACGTCGGATCAATCAATGGCTGCAGGACTTGCAGCAGGGCTTGCTGAATCAATCGATCCGTCACGGTCGGTATCCCCAGCTCCCTCATACCGCCCCCAGACTTGGGTATCTGCACGCGGCGCACCGGCTGAGGCCGGTAGCTGCCATTTTGCAGCGCCTCCTTGATCTGGGACCAGTGGGTCTTGAGGTACTCGGCCGTGGCCTGGATCGTCAGTCCATCTACCCCCGCACTGCCGCGATTGGCCTTGACACGTTTCCATGCCACGACCAGGTTCCCTCTCGCGAGCACCTGCCCAAGCAGGTCAGCTCGCCCCGAGCCTTGCGATTCATGCCGCGCCAGCCCTGCTTCATCACGAAATGCTTCGGGTCGGGCTTCACCTTCCCCCTCGGCAGTTCGCCCCGGTTGCCCGGGCTTCTGATGCCTTGCAGTGCCAAGCGACATGACAGTCGACTCTCCTTCTCGTTCGGTCCTTCGCCTTGCGGCTACTATGACCTCTGCTGACTTCTCGCTCCGGTTCATCACCGTCGCCCTTTCAGGCACAAGGCGAGATCTCCCCAGGTAAGAACGCGATCCTTCACCGCACAACCGCCGGATTTACGCCGCCTGAGCCTTGACCACAAGAGCTTCGCGATTTCATGCCCGCTCACCCTGCTCGGCACCGCCTCGTATCCGGTTCTTGTCCATCGGCTCACGGCTTCGCTCCACGCTTCCTCCCCACAATCGGTCACCCTCATGCAGTTGCGCTTCACTTCGTTCGCTGTGGTCAACTCACGGGAGGACTTCCACCTCCAGAATCGCGCCCATGCTGGGCGCACATCAAAAACGGCGACCAAAAGGCCGCCGTGTGAGGAGTGGTTACTGTATCGTTAACTATACCGGCCCAATCAGTCTGGCACTTACATCATGCGATGTGACTCGTTCTAGCACATCTTGTGAGGAATATAAATCTCTGTCGTATCTAACCAGTATCAGATGGTAGCGCAACGGACAGAACTCCGCTGTTGCGATGCCACCATTACCTTCCAGCGCAGCAACTAAATCCCCGCGCTGTTGCTCTCCCAAGGTTTCGGTTATATGCACAACAATCTCGACAGTATGATTGGGTTCGCTCTCTATGCGATGTAATGCTTGGCTCATGGCGTATTACCTCCAACATTTTGTAATGGTTATTTAGCTAATGGCATAGCTGCAGTTGTCGGTTGAGTTATCGCTAGCGGTTGCTGTGTTTTCAGCCAGTCTTGATACTGGTCCATATGCGCGTAATCACTGGTCGGGAAATTAGCCCCAGCACCTTCGTATACAATGCAGTCTTCCAGTAGTTGCTCCGGCATTGACCCTGGACAATTAGCCAATGCCAATCCGCTTGATGTGATTGTAAATAGAAATAAACCTACTTGTGCGTGCTTTATGATTTCCATGCCTTTTATCCCTTCGTAAAGGTTATGCCTTAAATCCATTTTTGGGTGGTAAGGAGTAACTGTCGACTTTGACATTTAAACCTGACCGAATGATCGAGCTGAATAGCGCTGACCGGTCAGTATTTCTGTGGAAGCAAATAAGGAAGGGAAAGTGAACCGAGTGTAGTCCTTTCTCGCAAGATAGATATAGGTATATGTACTCACATGGAGTGCAGACCGCCCTGAACGGTAACAAAAGGTTAACCTCCCGCTGTTTAGAAATAATCTTATTTATTGAATCAGTCCCATAGGTTGCATTTCGGGCAGAAGATGTCACTCGACGCATACCCACTGGCAGAAGGTGAACGCCCTTAAGTGAGCGCGCATGAGCATACTGGGCAGGTATCCATACCCCTAATAATACTTGACTTATTTAGTCAGGTATTCTATGGTTACTGGTAGAAGATTTGCTATGTGAACGATTTATTCGCTCAGGTTGCAAATCCATTCCGAGCCCTACGAGGTTGCCGCAACGGCAACGGAAACTCCCGATCAGAGTGCCTCCCTGGCAGAAGTATCCCGCAGCTTTTTCACCGATCCGGCAGATTTACCGCAATCGAAGAACGAAGACATAAGCAGTTCTCAAACCCACCCGAATGCGTGTAGAAGCAAGGCGTATCTATGGATCATCTGGTAGTGATGGAGAAACAGAGTCCTATCAGCCAGTAAATTAACACCAGAACCATTGGCAAGGAGGTCATTGTGGAACGACGTCTTTATTTTCTGCTACCTGATGTGGCACATACCAAGAGCTGTAGTGGCCAAGCTCGAGACTAATGGCATCGAGCGCAAATATACGCATGTCATCGCCCCACAGGGAATTGACCTGGAAGGTCTGCCCCATGCATCGACCAATCAACGCATGGACCTTGGCGCTCGCCTGGAAACTATTTTCTGGGATGGGAATCTTGTGCTGTTCTTCCTGGCGTTAATGGCGCTGACTGTTCTGATCCTGATGAACGTCAGTGGGTTCTGGATGTTATTGCCAGCCATCATCATGCTGACTACATTTATAGTCGGAGTCGGATTCACCAAGTACATACCCAACGTCCATCTGTCCGAGTTTGCCGATGCACTCCGTCACCAGGAAATCCTGCTCATGGTCGATGTACCCGCAGGGCAGGTAGCCCGGGTAGAGAAACTGATCCACCACAATCACCCCGAAGCCGTCGCCGGTGGCGTCGGTTGGCATATCAACGCGTTGCAGATCTAGCGAGAGGACTGCCGGGTTCTGCGACTGACATCAATGCCTTTTCCGTGCTAGCGGACAGGCATCAATAACTAAGGAGATTAATCATGAATAACCAGAAACCATTACATCCCATCCGGTTTGGAGAGCTTAACTGGGTTGCCTCATCGGCCCTGCCGCGCGACCGGGAACAAAGTCATCGATTGCATGAACCGGACCATTTGATCGGCACGATCGATCCGATGACAGGTCGGGACATTATCGATGTGATCAGGCACCCGTCACTTGTGGATGGTAATTTGACCATTTACTTCGAATCCGAAAAGACCAAGGTGGAGTTTAAGCAAATGCCCCTGAATCACCCCTATGAGCACGCACTCGGTAAACCTGCTGCAGATATGGATCGTGGCGGCTGATTTGAATCAATAAATCCATTGTGGCTGAACACTGGGTTCGTTTCTTTTTGGCGGTATCCAACGGCGACAAGGGCGCAGGCGTTATGACTCAAAAAACATTCATGTTTACCAGATGGATACTGATGTTTGTATCCATTGTACTTTCCCTGACATTGGTATTTTTCCTGGAAGTACATTTAGTAGAAAGTCAGAGATAGGCATATTTTATCTCTCGGGATCTCCCGAGGACGATGTTAGCCATGCGGGCGAATATGCAGGAACGAGAAAATCTGCAACAGCAGATAAACATTATTTATAGTGAGGTGAAGCAATGGAATTACCGGAACGCGATGGTGATGGATACCTGGTCGACAGCAGTGTGTGGACGTCGGAGATCGCACGCGCCATGGCGCAAGTTGATGGTGTGGAACTGGATGATACAAAGTGGCAGCAAATACTCAAGGCGCGCGAGTATTACGAGGAACACGCTGTGGTGCCACCCATTCGGAAGTTTTCCAAATACATGGGCGAAGACCAGAAAGCGATGTTCAAAATGTGGATGACCGGCCCGATGAAGCCGATCACAAAGTACGGGGGACTTCCTAAACCAACTGGTTGTGTCTGAACACAAACGATCGTCTGAAGGACACGAGTCTGCGTAGAGTAAATCGATCACAACGCTGATGTTGTTAAGTGGTTGGATATCAGTAGCGACGAAACGCCCACTTTGGGTTGCCAATGCACTCCCGTTCATGAAGGTCCGATAACAGTACATTTTCACCGTTCCCAGGAATTTCGGGAACGGCAGGGTTGGGTCGTTCTTTCTCGTTTAGTGACATCTTATATTAGCCAACCCTAAAGGTCCGATCTTGAGCGCGAACCGTCCGTTCAGGAGATTCCCCGCCCCATGCCTCCACCTCCGCTCATTCAACAGAATTTCGTGTGTGGCAGGTGCGGGTGAAAACCTGAATTCCTGAAAATCTGAAATATGGCATTCTGACCAACTGCCCCATTGGGAGTTCGGTCGGGCTGTCAGTTTTTCAGATTTCCAGTTTTTCAGTTTCCCGGCCCGGGTCGGCGCGGTGAAAATCTGGCACCGGCCTACCGCCGTCATCGGGACCACAACTCGGCGCCCATCCACAGGTGCACCACCCCCTGCTCAACGCCCTCCCCCACGCGGCGACTACGGCGGCAGTTCAGTAAAGGTTCGGCCGCATAAAAGACAAAACTCGTTGAGCACAATTATTTTTCCAACGACAAAGGGACAATTTCATGCATCCAATGCTCGAAATGGTTCGGCAGAGGTTCGGCTTCGAACGCCATGTCGCCAAGCGCACCAGCGAAGTCAGTCAGACATTGCCGGCTGTACAGGTAGAATTAATCTGGTTCTGGTATCAGACGATGACTACTAAACGCAGCAGAACCTGCCGTTCAATGTATTCTCGAATAGAGATTGTTGATGAGGTGTCAAACTGGGACACCTGGCCATAAAAAGAAAAGGCCGGTTTGCCGGCCTAATCTATTAATCCAACCAGCTATGGTTTGTCAGTCTGCCTTTCCGGCAGCCGTAGCCTCAGGCACCTCCACGAGTTTTCCTGTTTTGCAATCGTAAATGTAGCCGTAAACTGGGATATTGCCGGGTACCAGTGGGTGGGCCTTTATGCGCTTCACGTCTTCGACCACACTTGCTGCATTGTCTTCGATAGTCAACCAATTTATGTAACGCCCCTCAGGTGAGCCTGGTCCTTTTCCAGTATCGTGCCAACCGCTGGCATCAACAGTGGCGGTTTCCAGGCTGCTGTTCAGCAGGTCAGTCATGATGTCGTTGTTGAAGGTCTCCATTCCACAATCGGTATGGTGAACCACAAACCACTCGTCGGTGCCTAAAAGCTTATGCGAGATGACTAGTGAACGGATTGCATCATCGCTAGCTCGTCCACCCGCGTTACGAATGACATGTGCATCCCCCTCGGCCAGTCCAGCGTACTTCGCCGGGTCGAGACGTGCATCCATACACGTCAGGATCGCAAAATGCCTACCGGGTGGCATTGGAAGACCACCCTTTTCGCCAAAATCTGCTACATAGCCGGAGTTTGCCGCAAGAACCTCTTCTACAATTTTGCTCATGATTCCTCCTCCTAATGTATTTACAATTGACTCTACGAGCCATGGTCAGCTCAGGATTTCGGAGCCTTTTTCGAGTATAGATTATGTGGCGGCACTCAGTGGTCAATTGTGGACTACGATCAAGCTGGAAAATCACATAATAGGCCATGATGTGAAAGACAGCCATGAGGACCTGTCCTATAGCTGAAATTCATATTATTTAGGTTTGGCATCTACAAACTGCATTCACCTCCATGAAACAAAACGGCTTGAGCCATGCGGCCACCCAAGATATTGAGGGCTGCGCGTTCTGCCAAAATATTCAGTACTTAACGGGTGGAGAATACTCTGGCGCAATGAACAGCTGGATTCTTTCCGGCGTTTGCGGAGTTTCCGGTATTGTACCGCATCGATCAGGGCATTGAGACGTCCTCTGCCTGGTTCGCAACTTACGTTACGCCCTTCCCTACATGACACCATCATTCAGATATGGCCTGCGCCAATAAGTCCGTGAGATAAAGTGAGTATTAAACAGGCTGAGTGAGAAGATCAGCCTCAGCGTTATCATTAGAATGGTTCGTGAATGGAATAACTACAATCTGAGGATCCATTGAAAAGCATCTTCATGCCGTGTGTTTCATCGGTTTGGTATAGGGATATAATCCCGTTGCATCGGTCCAGTATATAACTGGCGTGGCCGCCCGATAAGCTGCTTTTTTTCACCGATCATTTCCATCCACTGGGCAACCCAGCCAACGGTCCGGGCAATAACGAACATCACAGTGAACATGTTGGCAGGAATACCGAGCGTCTTGTTGATAAGACCGGAATAGAAATCGACATTGGGATGGAGCTTTCTTTCGATGAAGTAGTCGTCACTCAGCGCTGTCTCCTCCAGGGACAGTGCCAGCTCCAGCATGGGGTCGTTCCCGTCTCCCTGTTGTGCCAGTACTTCATGGCACATGTTCCGGATGATGCGCGCGCGGATCATAATTCTTGTAGACACGGTGTCCGAACCCCCATCAGTCGGGACGGGTCGTCGGGATTCCTGGCGCGCGCCAGGAATTTTGGAACGTTGCTGACATCGCCGATCTCGGCAAGCATGTTCAGCACCGCCTCATTGGCACCACCATACGCCGGCCCCCATAATGCGGCAATGCCGGCAGCGATGCAGGCAAACGGGTTGGCCCCGGAACTGCCGGCAAGACGCACGGTTGAGGTGCTGGCATTCTGTTCATGGTCGACGTGCAGCATGAAGATCAGGTCCAGCGCCTTCTCGGCGACCGGATCAATGTCGTAGTGTTCACAGGGCACAGAGAACATCATGTGTAACAGGCTGCCCGCATAACTCAGGTTATTGTCCGGATAGACCTGCGGCTCACCCATGGAGTGTTTGTAACTCGCGGCAGCGATGGTGGGCATCTTGGCGATCATGCGGTGTGCTGCGATTTCCCGGTGTCGTGAATTGTTTATATCCGTGAAATCGTGATAGCAGGCAGACAATGAACCGACGACACCGACCATGATGGCCATGGGATGTGCGTCATGGTAGAAACCACGGTAAAACGCTTTCAGATTTTCATTGAGCATGCTGTGGCGTGCAATGATATAACTGAATTCATCCAGTTCCATGCATGTTGGCAGCTCTCCATAGAGCATGAGATAAGCGACTTCGATAAAGCTGCTGTGTTCAGGCAGCTGTTCAATGGGATAAGCATGGTACTGCAACACTCCCTGTTCGCCATCGAGATAGGTGAGAGAGCTGTGGCAGCTGGCAGTTGACAGAAAGCCCGGATCGTAGGTGAAAAAACCGGCATCTCGATAAAGGCGGTCAATATCGACAGCATCGGGCCCCTGCGAGGTATGCTTGATGGGAAATTGATACTGTAGGCCATTCCTGTTGTCTGTGACAGTTACCGTATCGCTGTTCATCGGTCCGCCCTCCGTTATCGCCGTTAGATAAATTATGGCAGGGGTTGTCTGTTCCTGCCGGTGCCAGACACCGTCCCGGCAGGTGGCTTGATAAGGCGGTCACAGCAGAATAATCACCGATCGTTTCTCATTAGCTTTTTTTATCTCACAGTGCCTCCATGCTTCAGCTAGCTGGGCACTTTAGACAGGACGGCGTTTTACGGCTCCATCAGGGTTCATTCGTGCAACTGGCCGCCGAGGGCACCACTGCCAGAATTTCCGGATGCCGAGATCGGCAAGCCAATGACGATTGCAAGGATAAATTCGAGCACGCACTGCGAAATGCCCTGGAAACCTCCTCCCAAGCCAGCCTGATTAATGTTGACCTGCCCGCAGATGAGGCCTCACCCGCCATGCGTCCCCTGGTCGAGCCTCCCGTTCAAAAGTGAATGGCTAAATAGCCCACATTCATGGAATGTGGGCGGTTTACTTCAAATCAACCACCCCGGTCGATATCAGCCGATGGCTCACCGATTGAATGTACATAAGGATGATTCACTGGTGTATGTTCAAACTCTGCCTTGGTCTCCAAGGACTCGAAGTAGATGGTCAGGTTGCCATCCACAAGCGACGGGTGGCCCCGCACATCCTCGATGTCCCGACCTGTGATCGGATCAATGGTGCCGATCAGGTGGTCCGGTTCATGCAGTCGGTGACTTTGTTCCTGGTCACGTGGCAGTGGCGGTGTTGCGACCCAGTTGAGTTCCCCGAAGCGGATTGCTGGTGTGTGATGTGAAATCTTCATTGTGATTTACCTCCTTGATTGTTTACGGATGACTGCTTGTACAAGCAGTAGTGCCAGTGACTATGTTCTGGCGGGGCAGCATGTCTAGATGTGTAAGGCGTCGATGTGCCAGCCGACGCCCCCTGTGACCGCCTCGGGATGATGGCGGTGAACCATTTCCTCTACCCGGGGTACCTGCGCCACTGGTACATCGACCATTAGCAGAATTTCCCGGTGATGGATGGCGTCGCTGAACTCGGACAGGTGAACGTTGGGTAAGTGACGGGTGAATTCCACGCCCGTTAAAAATGTCGCCAGCATGACGGCTGCCGGTAATAACAGCCAGTACCAACTGATCTGCATCAGGGCCATCAGAACCATTGCCAGCAATGCGATAAAGAACAGCACCAGATTACCGTCCCAGACCAGGGTTTCCAGACGTGCGCCGAGATCCCTGCGTTGATTACGTGAGGCAACGGGTAGTCCTTCCAGATCAACCCCCTGCGCGGCGATGACATGCAGGTATTTGCGATCGATACCACTTGACTCAAGCTCATCCACCACGGCCCGTGTATGTTCAGTATCAGGTAACAGAAAATAGAGACGACGTTTCATCATGACCTCTTTGCCAGGGGTGCTGATACCCGCCGGCGACATTACATATAGGTTTTTGCCTCTTCACCCGGGTCGGGCAGGCCGGCGATGCGCCATGCCTCGCGTTCGCTGTGGAACAGGTTCTCCACACAGTGCTTGCCAAGGTGATGTTCGTTGCAAAGGTGACTGAACGCCGGCGGCGCCGCGCCGAAGCGGTGATAGTGATCGCGCAATGCATGGATAATGATCCAGTGATCCCGGGTCAGTAGCTGCAAACCATCGTTGTGTGCAATTATCCTGGCGAGGTCCTCGCTCCATGTCTCCGGATCACTGATAAATCCTTCGGTGTCCAGCAGGTCTTCAATGTTTGTGGTGGCTGTGACTGTTGTATTCATGGTCTTTCTATCTCTATGAATCCATACACTGTTAATGCCAGTATCACTACGGTGTCGGAGTGCGGCGCCGGTATAAAGAGACATCGTTACGGCTGGTTCGTTCGTCAGCTGTCATCAGATACCTCGCGAACTTGCACCTGGTTATCATAAATGCGGACCTGAAAGGTGGTGACGTCCTCGTACGCCGGTGGTGCCGCCACCCAACCGCTGCGCAGATCAAAACGTGCACCGTGGCGCGGGCATTCGATTTCAAAGCCCTGTACCTCACCCTCGGCCATTCAGGCACCTGCATGGACTGCCAGTGACGGTAGGCCTTGAGACGCCAGTCGAACAGAAATGGCGGTTCCTGTTTCTTAGCAGAAATCAGCCGAACGACTTCCTCATTGAGGCCGGGCGGCAGGCTGTCAGTGTCGATGTCGGTAACGAATCCTGCCGGGTATTCCTGGTCCAGCAGCTGACTAATCTGTGGATTTGAAGCAACCATCTGAACTCAAACCGATGCTGGAAAGCGACTTCATCAGGGATTGATGAAGCACGTACCCTGCACGACGGTTCACTCTAAAGACTAGAATACCTGACTGTTTTAGTCAAGTATTAAAGAGGGATAGCTGATGCGGGATGAGTGGTACATTTTACTGTTTAATCGATATGATAGCCTGCTGCACGGCAGGGCGCTGCCGGCTACCGCCTGAGTGTAAACATCCAGGATGTCCACGGGGGTTCCGCAAACAAAACAGGGTATCAGCCCGAGGACAACAGTGTTGCCGATGGCAAGATCTGTACCGCTACTGCATGTACCCGAATGACTCGTTCGTGACGTTGACTGGCGCAGGTAACCCGCTGATGCGTGAGCCCTGTGCCAAGGGTCCCCGCGGGAACAACCGGTAGAGATAACGGGTACCGCCGGCACCGGAGAATGCCTTGTCCAGCTCGCGTACCAGTCTGTGGGGATGGGTTGGCCATCCATAATCAAGGTAGTATCTGCGTAGACAGGTAATCACCTCCCAGTGCCCGTCAGTCAATTCGATCCCCTCGTGAGCTGCAGATTCCATGGTACTGTCACGGTTCCAGTGTGCCAACTCGATGTGCCGGTCCATACGCTCGGGTGCATCAGAACTCGGTCTGGTTATGTAGGTATTGATATCAGCCATAAGTCCTCCTTATTTAAAAATAATGCAAAATTTGCTGTTAACTACAGCGTAGCACAGCAGTTCTGATCCGCCTTTGACTTAGCCGGGGAGATGTCTGATATCAGTCGTTCGAAACGAGTATCACTTCTCGATACCGCACGCCTGATAGGTAAATTGCTGAAAACGGTGGCGGGCACAATCCAGCAGCGCATTACAACACTATGCTGCAGAAAGCCTTATTATTCACAGTATATTTCCAATATCTGCCGGCACGCAGGCATACTATAATTGCAATATGTAGTGCTGGACGCATGCAACGATTGTCTGAATGACGGAGGCTCCAGTGAATAAAGCCAAAATATTTGTTGACCCGGTACACGTGGCGTGTGGTGTCTGCCTCAGGGAAGTTCCTTACACAGAAGCACAGCATGATGAGGGGAGTGACTATGTACTGCACTTCTGCGGCCTTGAGTGCTACAAGATATGGCGGAAACAGCACAAGGAAGATCAGTAGTCACGAACGGTGGTGAGGTGCACCGCAGAGAAATGAGAATTTATGTTCTAAACTAAATGAAAGGTTACCAGATAGAATATGAAGTCAACCATGGAGGCAGACATGTTAATTCTCACAAGACGGACAGGTGAGAAACTCATGATCGGTGATGGTGCGATGGTAACCGTACTCGCTATTAAGGGGAATCAAGTACGAATTGTTATCACTGCACCAAAAGAAGTGGCCGTTCATCGAGAAGAGATTTATGAGCGTATTAAAGCCGAGAAGCGGGAAGTGATGGAGAATAAGAGATCAGAGTTTGGAAAAAGGCGGCAGTATAAATACATGCCCAGAGTTCCATTCACGGACAGTATGGGAGTAACAATCAATCAGTGTCGCAGGAAGATTGCAGACCGGCGCATAAACAACATACAAGGCTGTCCAGATAGGTAAGATCATGTTTAGCTGACCATTCCAAGTACATGAATGAATCAGCAGACGAACTTGGCGTTATTTACGCTCTAATTGAGCGGTTCGAGAAGCAGAGACTTCCTCGATTACTTGAGCTTAAGGAAAGGGTTGATAAGGGTGAAGTGTTTACTGAGTCGGATATTCAATTTATGCGCCAGGTTACGCTTGATGCCCAGCGGAGTAAGCGGCTGATAGATCGACATCCGGAATGGCAGGATTTCTGTGCTGAAGTTATCCACTTCTACGAAGAGATTGCAGAAAAGGCTCTGGAGAACGAAAAGAAGTCATAGCCTGGGAAGAATAGCCAGAATTTTCGCTTCTGGTTAAATCCAAAATCGTTTTGGGCACTGAACTACACTATCGGTAAATTACTACAGCCCATCAGCCATGCATCCACCGCATGTGCACATTGCCGCCCCTCACGGATTGCCCATACAATCAGTGATTGGCCACGCCGCATATCTCCACAGGCAAAAATGCCGTCTTTATCGGTCTGATAATCCGTATCACTTGCAGATACGTTACCATGCCCATCAAGCTGCAGTCCCAGGTGTTCCACTAAGCCATCATGAAACGGGTGCGCATAGCCAGCCGCCAGAAGTACCAGCTGTGCGGGCAGGCACAGGAATTGACCTGGAAGAGGCCATTTTTCACTACGGCCGTTGCTGCGTTCTGTCCACTTCAGACGCTGTAGCCTGATACCCGTCACGTGCTCATCCAGATGCTCGAACCGGATGGTGTTCCAACCCCAGATACGCTGACAGCCTTCGTCTTCCATGTCCGGGCTGCGGAATTTTGGCTTCGGTTTCGGCCAGTATTGCAGGATGTCGGTGTGCTCCGAAGGCTGATCATGATACTGGACCTGTGTGACAGTTTCCGCGCCTTGTCGAATTGCTGTACCTACACAGTCTGCACCCGTATCACCGCCACCAATCACAACAACATCCTTGTTCTTTGCCAGGATGGCTGCTTCCGGTTCTATGGCATCACCAGCGATTCGATGGTTCTGTTGTGACAGGTAGTCGAGCGCATAATAGATTCCCTTGAGCTCTCGACCTGGAACAGGTACATCGCGTGGTTCACGACACCCACAGGCGAGCACAATTGCGTTTGTAGAGCGCTGTAACTTCGTTATCTCGCGCGTTGCTTCCATCCGCACACCGGTGATAAACCGGATGCCCTCCGCCACAAGCTGATTTATCCGTCGATCCAGTATCTTCTTCTCCAACCGGAAGTCCGGGATGCCATAACGCAACAAGCCACCGGGCCGGTTTGACTGTTCATACACTGTAACCTGATAACCGATCCGTGCAAGTTGTTGTGCACAGGCCAGCCCCGCCGGGCCTGAGCCGACAATCGCAATGCGCAGCCCGAGTTGCCGCTGGCATGGTTGTGGCTGCACCCAGCCCTCCTGCCAGGCGCGTTCCGCGACAGCATTTTCAATGGATCGGATGGTTACGGGTTGGTTCGCAAGACTTAGCGTGCAGGCATCCTCGCAGGGCGCCGGACACAAACGTCCCGTGATCTCTGGAAAGTTGTTGGTAGAGTCAAGTTTCTGCCAGGCACGTTGCCAACTCTCCTCGCTCACCAAGGCATTCCACTCTGGAATCAGGTTGTGGACTGGACAATAATGATGACAGTAGGGTGTACCACAATCCATGCAGCGAGTAGCCTGGCAGGACACCTGTCTGTCAGGCATGATGCGTACATACTCTCGCCAATGCCTGATCCGTCGGGGAACTCGCTCTTTACCGGTTTCCTGGCGTGAGTACTGCAGAAAGCCATAGGGATTTTCCATCTTGGTGCGTCCAGTAATGACACATTCTTAAGTCTAGTCCAATCGGTTTGTACTGATAGGTATCACGACCGGAGTGGAATGGTCTCGCTGTATTCTGGCTTTCCGGGCACCATGATATAGACTTCCGTAAATCCACTGCAGAACTGTTGCAGATTGTAGACACAATTATCCGTGGGGATATATTGCTTGATAAGTAGATATGTCTGTCCATACTTACAACAGCAGGTTAGGTTTGTGCATGCCTGCTAACGTAAAGTTCGAGAATAATCTAAAGCATTCAGCATTGGTTTATAGCCGCCCGCCAGAGGCTGGAAGCGTTATGACTCAAAAGGTATACAAATTCACGAAAATGCTGTTGATTGTTGATTTGCACCGGTATTAATCCAAAAAATGCAGATATTTGCATTTTGCTTTGACCCACACCTGCCGAGAACAGTTGCGTTGAGTCCATCTACTTACTGCAGTTCAGGTGGTAGATATTTCTGTGCAAACAGTGGGGCATATATGGATGCAAATTAACAGTCACCGTTATTGTAAGTGTTGGAATTAATCCTGTTCTTTTATATCTACTGATTGTATGAAGCCCCACCTCCTTTTAGAGATGAGGCTAGCGGTTTTTGTCTATCCGTTCAATTTATCAGGATTGTGGCGTATACCAGATGGGAGAGGTGTAAGCGCGTTCCTGCTGTTTCATGACAGCTGAGTCAGGGACATCGATCTTACCGAATGCAACACGGTCGTAGGCGAGCCAGCTCGGAGTGGGGATTTCGAGAACCCGCACGTAATAGAACGCGTTCTCGGCGGGGTCGAAATCGGGATCTTCCCAGAATGCTGCCATCACCGCGTCTCCAATCGTGTTCGTGAAGGTGGCCTTCTCGACATTCACAGTATCACCGACCGGAGTCTTGCACCGCCCATCAGCCGCAATCTCGCACCCGTCGGAGACGGCGATGTCATAAATTTTCTCCTCTGATTCTCCGTCCTCTTTGAGCCAGCCTTTGACAATCTGGACCCGGTCGAGATTGGCCCCATCAGGATCGCGCAGGGCGCGGACCATAAATTTCGGTGCCTGCCCCTGAGGCGCATTGTTGAGATCGCCGCCCATCGGCACACCGCGGGCATAGCCTTGCTTGGCGAAGTCTGGACGGTGGACCTCGTCGGCCTCAAAGTCCCAGCCGGCGAAGACGCGCACCAGCATCCGGGTGCCAGTTGTTGCGTAGACCTCCTTGCGGGCCATGGCGTCCCAGATCGCCTCGCGAGTATTCTCGCGGGCCCAGACCCCCGCCAGGCCGGCGGCGGTGGACTCCCAGTGGCGGATGGTAAGCTCGCCGTTGTTGTCTGGGCGGCGATCGGTGACCACGACATCGTCGTAGCGGATTTCGCCCGTGCCGGGTTCGACGCCGGAGAACTTGCCGAAGAAATTCTCCTCCCGCGTGCTGGCCAGAGAGGTGTGCGAATCCGTTGCGCCAATCATGCCAAATTTGTAAGGGTTGATCCCTACCTTGGCCTCCAGTTCGAGTCCGCGCTTGAGGCCTGAGCGACCGTACTCACCCGGCAACATCTCGGGCGTCTTTGCGTTGAAGCCGAAGTCGCCCTTGTCCCAGTTGTAGTAGTCGGCGAACTCGTCGTTGGGCGAGAGCAACGGATGTGCTTCGCCGTCACCCTTGATTTGGGTGACCTCGTAGATCGGTTCCCATCTCATACGGTGCTTCGCGTAGTCCGCGTCAATCGGTTTGCCTGACCGGGTCTCGACGTCGAACATCGCCCCGTTGGAAAGATTGCCACCATGGGGAATCGCCAGAGCGCGACCTCCCGTCTTCGCCTCAGACTCCGCCATCCACTTCCAGAGTTCTTCAGGATCGGTGGTGTCATAGTTCGACAAGGGGATGATCTGCATGGCCTCGTCCTTGCCGTCGCGGAAGATGACGTTACGATGCAGGTTACGAGCGTCGGGAGAGGAGGTCCACTCGAAACCGTGGAATGCCGTGAACACGCCTGGCTGGTTGTGTTTGTCCACGGCGTCGACAATGCGGCTCCACATTGACCTAGGGCGTGTTAACACTAATGATGGCATCAGTGATTAGCGCGAAATGAATGAAGAACATAAAAACGACATCCAGTTTATCGAATCGAGAGAAGATGCGGCGGAAGCCCTTCAACCGACGAAATAACCGTTCTACCTCGTTGCGCCTCTTGTACATTTCTTTGTCATATTCCCAAGGTGTCAGGCGATTGCTTTTGGGCGGCACAACCGGAAGCATTTCAAGTTCCAATACCAACTGGCGCGTTTCATCACCTTCATAGGCTTTATCCATAATGACATGCGCCCCTTCCCACCCGCTATTTTTAAGCGTATTCAGCAACTTTCTCCCCTCACAGATCCGGATTCGGCATCGGGTCCTTCCCCACGGCCATCCCTTCTTCCGCCCATGCGGCATACGCCTCCCATGGTTTTCCGCCCTTGACCAAGTCGTACACCTTTTTCCCCCAGGGGTCTTTGAGCAAATCCGGGTTCGACTCCTCGATCATAGGGGCCAATCCGAGGTTCTCGGCATGGTCGGCAACAACGAGAAAGTCGAGCGGTCGAATCAAGCGGGCTGGTGTTCCGCTGGAGGAGATCACCTTCTCCCCCTGGGCGAAGCGGAGCGCTTCGTCAGGCCCGAGCCGGTTGCCGATCATGCCGGCGTCGGTCGAGTAGGAGGTGTGAAGATGGGTGTCTCCCCAGAACACCCTGTTCGGTTGCACCTGATAGAGGTAAGGCGAATATTGCTTCTTGCCGATTTTGACGTCCTTTTCCTCAACGGCAATGTCATAGGCGGAACTGCCGGACGGAAACAGGACAGTGCATGTCAGTAATGCCGGTTCGCATCATGAAATACAGCATCTGAAATGCGAATAATATTTAATGTATTTCTGAAATAAGACTAGCATCGTGGATGATACGTATCGTACTTCCGTCTGGTATAACGACCGGGATCTCTACAGAAAATGGACTGGTTCGGGACTGACCACCACGGTTACGGTAGCTAAATGTTTCCTTCCACAGCATGTCACCATTTGGGGAGATAACCTCGACATCCAGATGACCATAGATATTGCTACGCTGATGGAATGATCCATGCACTTCACCAGTAATCCTTATACCCATATCACTGGCTACTACAGATACTCGTCCTACATGTCCAGCCTTCGACGGGATGGTTTCAACATTCACCCTACCCTCATCGGCTAGGTCCAGCGATTTGGCCGCGCAACCATGCAAGGTAACTATTGTAGCCAGAATCAAATAGAAGAAAGTTATTTCTCGATTGATGGTATTAATTTTCAATCCCCTGATTTTTTACACATTGATTAGAAGTTGTTGTCACTTCAGCATCCTATGCCTGGCCTTCTGGATGAGCGGGTAAAAGCATCCGCAAAACTCTCCTTTATGCTCCAGAGACCACCCTGTATTTTTCCTGTGGCAGTTGACCTTGAATCACATTCAGCTAAGGACACCTCCCCTATTGCGAGCCAGTCAACCGTGCTTCCCTTTTAAGCTGAACAGAAACTGCCAACCCACCCAGTTTAGATCTTGAAAAAGCCATCTGACCATCGTAAACATCCAGAATATCTCTGGCAATAGCCAGACCAAGCCCTGAACCCGCAGTCTGCTCATCCAGACGCACACCACGCTTGACCAGATTAGTGAGTTCTGAATCAGGTACTCCTGGGCCATCATCTTCGATAATGATTCTTACACGGTCATTGTGTGCGACGCTTATCCAAATCTGTTCACGTGCCCATTTGCAGGCGTTATCCATGAGGTTGCCAAGCAATTCGGTCAGATCGTCACATGCCATCCCCACTTCCAAAGATTCAGGTAACTCTGTATGCCAGGTCAGTCTCGTCCCGAGCGGAGTACGCACCAGTGTGGCTATCACACCATTTGCCGCAGCAACCATATCAGTATGCCGTGACACCAAAACTCCAGCTGTGCGCAAGCGCGCGCGAATCAACTCTCGATCAACACGCCGGCGCATCGACTGCGCAAGCTGATCCAGATTTTCGGCCATATCAGCATGACCTTTATTTCGTAGTTGTTGTGCATCAGCACCCAGCGCTGTCAGCGGTGTTTTAAGCCCGTGCGCCAGGTCCGCCGTCCATGCCCTTGCTCTTTCAACAGCGTCATCTCTCGCCTCAAGCAGTTCATTGATTTCGTCAACCAACGGCATGACCTCATCCGGAAACTCGTTAGGCAGACGTCGTGCGTCACCGGAGCTGATTGCCAGAACCCCCTGACGTACATGGTCGAGTGGGGATAGACCCATACGCACATAGAACCAGGTTGCACCCATCAATGCCAGAGCCAGCAACACCAAATACGGCAGCATATCTGCAGAAAAGGCCTGCCGCGCGGTGAGCAGTTCACTGCGATCCATGGCCACGGCAACCCTTAACCGGCGCGACTCGGCTTGTGGATGCATAATCACCTGCTGCTCCCTAACCATGAGAGATTGATCAACAGGTCCGACCAGCACGTGTCGGTGCACAACTCCCAAATCGAGTTGATCTTTTGGCAGCTCCAGCTTAGCGTCCCACAACGAACGTGAACGCAGCAGCATCAGGCGCTCATCGTCCTGAATTTGCCAGTACCATCCGCTTAGCGGTTCTTCGAAACGCGGATCAGATAATTCGCTGCCAATATGAATCCGCCCATCCGAATCAAGCTGTATACGCGCGATCAGCTGTCGCAGGTCGGTTTCAAGCTCCTGGTCCAGCCGTCTTCCCACATGGTGTTCAAATAACAGAACCAGACCGAACGCCGCGGCTATCAGCGCAAGGGAAACAGAGACAGCTGCGGCCGCGAGCAAACGAAATCGCAGCGAACGAATACGCACTATGTCGGCTTCTCTATGATGTAGCCGAAGCCACGCCGCGTCTCAATAACTTCGACACCGAGTTTCTTGCGCACGCGCCCAACCAGCACCTCGACCGCATTGGATGCACGTTCGAAATCCTGCGAATACAACTGTTCCGTCAGCTCCAGCTGGGTAATCACGCGCCCGGCATGCTGTAACAGATAACTGACAAGCCTGTACTCCTGGGGCGCAAGATGCACCGGCAGACCATTGACTGTCACGCGCATCTGCCGGGTATCCAGAGTAAGCGCACCCACAGTTATCAGCGGACTGGTTTGTCCGGTGGTGCGGCGCAGAATGGCGCGCAGGCGTGCAAGCAGTTCCTCAACCTGGAAGGGTTTGGGCAAATAGTCATCCGCTCCCGCGTCAATACCCTCGACTCTTTCGTTCCAGCTACCACGCGCGGTGAGCACAAGCACCGGAAAAGTCTGCCCGGCCTCCCGCCAGCGCTTCAACACCGTGAGTCCATCCAAAACCGGCAGGCCCAGATCCAGAATAACCGCTGAAAAAGATTCGGTGTCGCCTTTAAACCAGGCAGCTTCACCGTCCGCTTCACGATCAACCACGTAACCGCTCGCTTCGAGCGCCTGCGTCACAGTGCTTGCGACACCGTCATCGTCTTCCACCAGAAGAATGCGCATCAGTCGTCCGTCACCTGCACAAGCTCACCGCTACGCGCATCCAGATGGACTCTACGCAGCTTGCCTTCCATGTCTATCACGGTAAATTCATAGACCCAGCGATCAAACTCATACTCGTACTCTGTCGCAATCAATTTCCCCTGTATCGTTTCACGCAAACGGGCCATTGCCTGTGACAGAGGTATTGCCTCACCGCGTCTCACCGCGCGTCGCGCGCGGTCATAGGAAAGATTATAGTCTTCCCATACTGGCTCTGCCGTCAAGCCCGGAGCCGGTGTGCCCAGGACAAGAATGGCGGCCAGGACCAGGACTCGAACCTGTCGTCCGGAAATTTCACCCCTTGTTAACAGCGACAGCATGATGATCTGTTGAATCTCACCTGATCCGGGACGACATCAATCCACATGGCCCGCATCGATGACCGGGACCAACCAGTAATGCATACCACTGCCACGGAATGCCTGCTTAATGTCCGACAACAAGGCCCGGGCGTCAACACAGGGGAGATACAACTGGAATAATAGCTGACGACGCCGGCCGGCCACTTGTTCGGCCAGGGTCATTCTTTGCTCCGAGCTGCCGTGACCGGAAATCGGGTAACTGGAAAACCCGGTGACGGTCGGGTACTCCAGCAACCAGTCGGCAACCACATCCTCGACCTCCGGCGTCACCACAAGGTTCAAAAGACAGTTTTCGCTCATAATCAGGCCTCCCTGGCGGCTATTCCGAAACGGCGGTACAGGATCGGTAATAAAATCAGCGTTAACGCTGTTGATGAAATCAATCCGCCGATCACAACGATGGCGAGCGGCCGCTGGATTTCCGAACCGGGACCGCTGGCAAACAGCAGGGGTACCAGCCCGAAAGCGGCAATACTTGCTGTCATCAACACCGGACGCAGGCGACGCCTGGCACCTTCTACAACCAGTTCACCGATCGAGTAGCCAAGTGCTTTCAACTGGTTGAAATAGGTCACCATGACCACGCCATTCAATACCGCAATACCCAGCAGGGCAATGAAACCCACCGAGGCCGGCACGGACAGATACTCTCCGGTCAACCACAGCCCCACGACACCGCCAATCATGGCGAACGGCACATTGGTCAACACCAGCACGGCCTGGCGTACAGAACCAAAGGTGCTGAACAGCAGCAGGAAGATCAGGCCCACGGCAATCGGGACAACCACGGACAATCGCCGCGCCGCCCGCTGCTGGTTTTCGAACTCACCGCCCCACTCGTAATAATAGCCGGTCGGCAGTTGCACCTGTGCAGCAACAAGCTGCCTGGCCTCTTCAACAAAACCGACCAGATCACGTCCACTGACGTTGGCCACGGCCACCGCCATGCGGTTACCACGTTCACGTTGTATGGCGACCGGGCCCTCGGTACGTTCCATTGTGACCAGGGATGACAATGGCACAGATTGTCCGTCTTCCAGCGTCAGCTGCAACGCACCAAGCACAGCGGCCGAACCACGCAGGGAGTCCGGGCCGCGGATCATCAGCGGCGTACGTCGAGCACCCTCGTACACAGTACCCGCCTGTATGCCTTCCACCTGCGCACGCAGACTGTCCTCCAACGCCTCGACATCCAGCCCCAGGCGCCCGGCTGCCAGCCGATCGACCTGCAGTTGGTAATACTGTGCGCCCTCGTTGCGCGGGGTATACACATCCTCTGCGCCGTCGATTTCTTTGACGACCGCGACGATCGCCTCGGCAGTCCGGTTCAGCGCATCCTGGTCGTTACCAAACACCTTAATCGCCAGATCGCCGCGCACACCGGTCAGCATTTCATCGACACGCATCTGAATCGGCTGCGTAAAGGCATAGTCCACACCGGGATAATCCTTCAGCACGGTACGAATCGTATCGACCAGTTCATCCTTGGTGGCCATGCGCCATTCGTCACGGGGCTTGAGCACCAGGAATGAATCCGTCTGGTTCAAGCCCATGGGATCCAGACCCAGTTCATCCGATCCCGTCCTGGCAACAATACCGGTTACCTCCGGCACCTGTTCCAGGATGGCACGCTGCACACGCTGATCCAGTTCGATCGACTTATCAAGATTTATAGACGGCAGCTTTTCCAGTTGCACAATCAGATCGCCCTCGTCCATTGTTGGCATAAACGTCTTGCCAATCTGGGTGTAGAGTGCGCCGGCTGCAATCAACAGTGCCAGTGCGACACCGACCACGGTGCGGGTATGACGCAAGCTCCAGCCCAGGACGGGCAGATAAAACCCCGAAAGCTTGCGCATCAGCCACGGTTCCTTGTGGCTGGCAGTGTGCAGCAGATAGGATGAAATGACCGGAATGACAGTGAGCGACAGCAACAGGGAAGCACCCAATGCAAACACAATCGTCAACGCCACCGGCACGAACAACTTGCCTTCCAGTCCCTGCAGGCTAAGCAGCGGCAGGAATACTATAATGATAATGAGAATCCCTGAGGTGACCGGTATTGCCACATCCTTTGCCGCGCGGTAGATAAGGTGCAGGCGTGGCAGCTTGCCGCGCTGCTGCGCCAGTGAGGACACCACGTTCTCTACTACCACAACTGCGGCATCGACAAGCATACCAATCGCGATAGCCAGTCCACCCAATGACATGAGATTGGCCGACAGGCCGAAGGCATACATCAGAATAAAGGTCACCAGTGCAGACAGCGGCAGAATCAGCGCGACGGTCAAGGCCGCCCGCAGGTTGCCGAGGAACAAAACCAGCAAAATAAACACTAGCACGATAGCCTCGGCCAGCGCTTTGGAGACTGTGCCTACGGCACGATCCACCAGTGTTCCCCGGTCATAGAAGACCCGGGTCTCGACACCTTCCGGCAGGCTGAGTGCAAGCTCTTCCAGCTTGCTGCGCACCCCCTGTACCACCTCTCGCGCATTCGCACCACGCAGCCCAAGTACCAACCCTTCGACTACCTCACCCGTGCCATTTTTGGTCACCGCGCCATAGCGCGTGAGCGCACCAAGACGCACCTCGGCCACATCACCGACGCGCACCGGCTGGACCTCATCCGGCTTGATGACAATCGATGCGGCATCTTCCAGGCTGACGATACTGCCCTCGGTGCGCACCAGCAGCACTTCTTCACCATCAGCCAGGCGACCGGCACCGTCATTACGGTTGTTGTTTTCCAGCGCCATACGCAAACGCTCAAGGCTGATGCCGCGTGCATTCAAGCGCGCATTGTCCGGCACCACCTCGAAGGTTCTTACCTCACCACCCAGGGCATTGACGTCTGCCACACCGGCGACCGTGCGCAACGCCGGTCGAATAACCCAGTCGAGCAAATCCCGACGCTCCATATTATTCAGCTCACCACCCTCAATGGTGAACATAAACATTTCACCCAGCGGCGTAGTCATGGGTGCAATGCCGCCGCTGATGTCTGCCGGCAGATCATCCCAGATCGCGTTCAGGCGTTCACTGACCTGCTGACGTGCCCAGTAGATGTCGGTACCTTCCTGAAAGTCAACGGTAACATCCGCGAGTGCGTATTTGGAAACCGAACGCAACATGGTCTGACGGGGAATACCCAGCATTTCGACCTCAAGAGGCGCGGTGATACGGGTTTCCACCTCACCCGGTGTCATCCCCGGCGCCTTGACGATGATCTTCACCTGGGTGGTCGAAACATCGGGAAAGGCATCGATGGGGGTATTCGTAAAGGCATACCAGCCGCCGCCAATCAGCAGCAACACAGCAAGCAGGACGAGCAGCCGCTGGGTCAGCGCAAATTGAATCACACGTGCCAACATTACTCAGCGCCCCGGGCCCATGCGGCCTTCAGCGCTGCAGTGCCACTGATAACGACGCTGTCACTGGATTCCAGATTGGCGCGCACGACCACGACCGTACGCTCGCGCGACATGATTTCGACAGCCAATAACTCAAAACCATTGGCGCGCTGCACAAACACCCGGTCCTGACTGTTTATGCGCACGACCGCCTGTGCGGGCACTACAAATGCACCGTTGCCGGCACCCTGACTGATTTGTGCCTCGACAAACTGCCCCGGGCGCAGATGCTCAACGCCTTCACGCACCTCTGCCCTGACCAGCACACCCTGATCGGTCCCATGTACCATGCGCCCGACAGTAATGACCTCAGCATCAAGATCGCCCTCTGCAATGCGTACCCGGCTGCCGGGAGCAATCGTTCCCAGGGCATTCAAAGGCACATGCACCTCGATCCACAGGGGGGAAAGCTGGCCGATGCGATACAGTGGATCGGACACCACAAGACGCTGACCTGCAGTCGCGATCTGCTCCAGCACAACCCCGGAAAGGGGCGCTTTCACTTCAAGCACGGCACTCAGGTTTTTCTCACGAACCAGAGTATTGAGCATGCTCTCCGACAGACCTGCCAGCAGCAGGGATTGTCGATCCCGCTCCTCTGCCGTTGACAGTTCATGATAGGCAGATTGGGACTCCAGCAAACGACGCTTCGCAACAATGCCTTCCGCATACAATTTTTTATCCCTGGCAAGAGTCTCACTAGCCAAAGCACGACGCGTAGAAGTCTCCAGATAGGTCGCCTGTAGCTCCAGCAATCCCTGGCTACGCACACGTGCCAATGTCTGCCCCTGCTCGACGGACTCGCCTTCAGCAACCAGCAAGGCCTCAACGACACCTTCAAGCGGTGCACTCAGCACACGCAACTGGGCATTCGGTACCTGCACCTTGGCCGGATAGGGTTTGCTCAGGGCCTCGGTCGCAATTTGCACCGGAGCCGTCTCTATACCGAAGGCCGCGCGCTGTTCCGTGTCCAGGGTCAGCGTTTGCGCAGGTAAAACACTGCTCGCCAGTAACAGGCTTGTCATTATGATCGTTTTCATTGCGGTATTACTCCCAGGGACTGGTTTAGTCGTGCAATCGCCAGACCGACATCCAGCTGGCGAATCTGTTGGTCATGACGAGCATCAATGGTATCGGCCTGCACCTGCAACAGACGGACCAGATCGGTCTCCCCGAGCTCGAATGCGCGACGGCTTATGTCGAGGCTGGCCTCGGCCAGTTCCTGCCGACGCTGTGCGCGTTGCTGTGCTTCGTTCGTACGCTGATATTCCAGTGTTGCGATGTACAGTGCCTCAGCCAGTTCATGGTAGCGGTGTTCACGCTCAACCTGCGCCTCTGTCAGCGCCGCACCTGCCATTGCCAGAGCCGGTGCCGCATGCGCGACACTGCCAAGGGGGATGCTGATCTCAACACCAACCGCGGAGTCGTAGCCGGCACCGGAACGCTCCTTGAAGCGCTTGCCGCCCAGCCACACGTTGGGACCTTTGCGACGCTCGCCATCGACCCGCTCGCGGTGTGCTCGCGCCTGCTCCACCTTTGCATCGACCAGGACCAGTTGCGGGTGATTTTCAGGCAGTTCTGTGTTTGCTGGCAGTGGCTCCCGACGGGGTGCCAACGCGGATTCCATTCCGGTGAGATTCCTGAACGCAACTTCAGCCTGGGCGACACGATTTTCTGCCTGCGCCACCGCATCGGTACGCGTTAACACGTCTTTATCCGCCAGCAGCAGATCACTGCGTGGCAGTTCACCGGCATCGACGCGACGCTTGACGTCATCAGCCAGTCCCTGTGCAGTCTGCAGTGCCGACTGCGCCTGCTCCAGATCACCGCGCGCCAGTGCCAGTGTCCAGATACGCTCACGCACCTTGCCAGCGACCTCAAGATGCCTGGCATTCAAAATGGCGTCAGCAACAAAACCCGTCCGCTCTGCCTCGCGTTTATATTCGCGTGACTGACCCGGCGACCACAGGGGCAGCTCCACACCCCCTTCCCATTCCCGATAGCCAAGATCGCTGCCAATGGCATCGGTCTCGTACTTCAGATTGAAGGTAGGATCACCCGCAAGCGGCTGGGCGGCTTTTTGATCCAGAGCATTGGCAATGTCACGTTCGCTTTGCGACAGCTCGCGACCCTGATGACGCACAAACGTCGCCACGACGAACTCTGACAAGGGTGTGTCAGCCTGCGCATGCCCTGTCACTGCCAAATAAAGGACTACTGCAGCCAACGGCAACCACCGTTGCGCATATTTTAAAATTGACACCCTGCGGCCTCCCCACTGATACGGCAGCCCGATGGCGACCGTGGTTTATCGATAGCGGACATTTAGCCATGACAACCCTGACGCTTCCCTAACCAGCCTTGTCAGCGTTTTGTCAGCTTCGCGCAGGTATGGATAATCCGAAATTTCTGAAGGGTAGTTTTGAAATCAGCCAAGAGGCGACGCTAAGGTCCAAAGCCTGGGTACTTCGACTCAAACCCCTAGTACCCAGGCTCGAGTCCTGCCGGGCCCACCATCCTCATAAAATACTTATAGTCATGTCGTTGTGGCCAGGGGATTGATAGACCCTTAGTGTATCTCATAGCAGGGGGCATGGACGGGCATTCCGGGGATCATCCGACTCAAGGCGGCAACGCTCAGGTGACCGATCGGGGCGAGTGAATCTGGCGCATTTGACTGTCTGTTAAATGTACCGGTTAGGCAAGCCGCAACCCCTCCAGAGAAGCGAACGCATTCCCCCCGCTTATGTCAGGAATGATACGTAACTCGAGCACAGTGACCGCCGGCAGCTCAACGTGCAGATCTTCGGTCTCGCTGGTTGCACCTTGCGGATTGAAGTTCCACTGCTGACGTACAATTTCCCGGTACGACTGCCCTCCGTCCGGCAACCAGCGCAAGACATACTCTTGCGTACGCTCAGTATGCGTCTCCACAAAGTTCAGCCAGATCCTCCGAAGCTGTTGCGGATCGGCAAAGAGAATACGGATTGTCTGCTCTCCCGGACTTGCGGCACGCCACCCTGGGGCTCGGCCGGGCAACAACGCTGATTCAATTGGATGATCGGCGTCCTCCGAGGTGAGTTCCACCTCCGCGAGCACTTCCATATCCAACCACTCCAGACCGGGAGTTGCAGTTTCTTGCTGAGCTGAGGCGATGATTCGCTTGCGCATAATTATGCCCTCTGTGTGTGTGTGGCGAAGTGGTAATTATTGACTACGCAGCGTCCTTAGAAAAACCCCGATCGCTGAATTCCTGGCTATGCGGCGCTATGTCACACCCGGTGCTAATGTAATTTAAATGTTATTTAGTTTGTATTAATTTATCACGTCGGCCCAACTCCACTAGACGTGTGTAGTGACTTTTTCATGAAAGTCCCTCCGAGTAAGGCGGCTACCCATAACCAGCCGCCTTTTTTATGTCTATCCCCTGGCCTCTGATACCTTGATACTACTCAAGTAAAACAGTTTCCAGCACTGCCTTACTATTATCAGTAACTTGTATTTCTGCCCGCATTGTCACCCGTAAAATGCAATTCGATGGCTTGCGAATTACCGAGCAGCGGCCCGACTCACAATGGATCGCTGTTTTTGTCTACATAGAAAACCCCGGTCACCAGGACGGAGCTGAATACTTCAGCGCCTATCCGGCCAGACTGTCACAATCTTACTTCCTGTATAAACCTCTGCGACACTATGCCGCACCCCAATCATTCCCCTGGATGCTATAGCTTTATATAAGAGGGCAATATCCTGACATGTCCATTTATCAAATAACGCATCTATACGAAGAACTGGCATCTACCCATGTGATCCATAACAACGTTTGCGATGATGCTGGTTTCTCCAGCGTATTTTTATCAATTAACCGAAACGGGAAAGGAGGTGCGCTAAAACGCGGAGAAAAGCAGAGCTTTATAAGCAGATTTTTTATTCTTCGGTAACAAAGTAATACTGGAGATTTACCATGAACATAAAACTTACTATTTTTGCAGCAATGGCGACACTACTTATGTTCAGCAGTGGTGCACTGGCGGCAAAACCGCCGGACGCCGGTAATGGTGGCGGTGGTAATGAGCCCCCGGATTTCGGGGATCTCATCATCCTCTATCGTGATGATTATGGTGTCCCTGAGCTCACTTCTGACCTTTGTCAACAGCCTATCGCCTTTCCGTCTCAAATGTGCGCATCGGACTGCATAGTAGGCGGATATCCGGATCCAACAGTCGGTGTCGTGGCTGTGCTGCCCGAGACCTGTGCCATCATGACGGGCTGCGCGGCTTGTACACAGGAAGTCGATTTTGGCCGTATCAACGAGGCACGGTCCCCGGATGAGGTATTCGAAGCCCAGCTGGAAGACGCTGTCTTCAAGCTGGCCACTGCCGATTGCAGAACTCTGGACCCAGCGGGGCGACTGGTCGCCAGTACGGTGGTAGATGGCGATGTCCCGGAAATAGTCTCTGCCACCATCGATTCACCATTGCAGAACCTGGCCATGTACCGCCAGTTGGTTCGGGAGGGCACGCTCAATGATGCCTTCCAGCCACCAACGGATGAAGACCCGCTTATCATGGCAGCCAGAGGGCTCGGTGCGGCATCCGACAAGACCGGCAAGGTCAACGTCGACATGGTGGCCTACCTCAACCAGATCATGGGCCTGACAGAACCTGGTGTAACGACGATACTTGGAGACCCGATATGCCAGTATAACTGGGAAGAGGTGATGGGCGTGCCCCAGCTGGTGAACAAGTGCTATCTGAACTACGGGGCCTATGGTTATGCACGCACAGGCAACTTCTCAACCGATGTACAGTCGCTGCCTTATCCAGCCTATATCCCCGACGATACAAGCTACGGCTGGTTCGAGTACCTCTCGCAGGTACCCGACTCCAACCCGCCCATGTTCCGGATCGTGCAGGGGCCCATCCTGGAAGCTGTATTCGGTATTGACCCCGGGTTCACCGAAGGCAACATTGGCGGTTTCGCCCAGGCAGTGGACGATACCCGTGCGGTTATTGACTTCATGCATAACTGGGCCGTGCCGGATGAGTTCGTAACCTCACTGAAGTGCGAAGACTCTGGAGCAGTTGGCTATGATGTCTCGATCAGCGATGTATCCGGGTTACAGGTACCCACACGCTATGTGGCCGGCACGGAGAGGGAAATCGTGGTAACCATAGCGAACGCAGGTCCGGATGCAGCTTCGGGCACCGTCACGGTGTCTGCCGTCACCACAATTGACGATCCTGTTGCCGGGTTCCCCTGGAGCGATAGCTTCACTGATCTTGCTGAAGGGACCGCCGCTAGTTGGACCGTGCCAATCATGATTGACCTTGGCTATGCTACCACCATCACGTGGACGGCAAGTGTCGAGGCCGCAGATGATGTAAATCCTCTTAACAACACCGTCACCGTGGACATGCAGGTGAGGTTGACAGGAGGTGGTGGCGGACATTAATTGGCTAACGCATTATTGTAAACGAAACAGCCTTGGGCCGTTACGGCCCGGGGAGGAGTGGGACTTACCTGCTTGATGATGGTGACTGTCAGTTGAAATTCAAGCTACGAATTTCTCCTTTCAGATTTGTTTGCCATCCTCTGGCGTTTGCATTGGCTGTGCACCGTCAAAGCATGCAACACCCATTGACCTGGATCACTAAGAGACAGATCTGCTATTTCCAACCTGAAGCAGAGGAGTCTCAACATGAGCATGTCAAATACTGAAAAGGCGGCCAAAGATATCCGCCGCAAGACCCGCCGTAATTATTCTATCGAGGAGAAAATCCGCATTGTGCTTGATGGTCTCCGCGGTGAGGTATCGGTCGCGGAGCTATGCCGCCGGAAAGGCATTAATACCAACCTGTATTACCGCTGGAGCAAGGATTTTCTGGAAGCCGGCAAAAAGCGTCTCGCTGGCGATACTGTTCGCGAGGCCAATAGCGGCGAAGTCGTTGATCTCAAGCGTGAGAACAAGGGCCTGAAGCAAGCGGTAGCCGAGCTGTACTTACGCAATGACTGGCTTAAAAAAAGTCTGATTGGGCAGGGTGTGACCTTGGACGACGAATGATGTACACCGCATCCGAAAAACTGGTTTTTATTCGGCTTGAGGAGGACTCGGAATTGTCCATTCGGCGAACCCTGCAGGAGATCAAGGTCAGACGCAGCAGTTTCTACCGTTGGTATTGGGCCTACGAACAGCAGGGTCTGGACGGCCTGGAGAATCAAAGCCGCGCAGCCCTCAGTACTGGAACCGGATTCCTGACTCGATCAAGGAACTGATCGTGAGTGTGGCGCTGGAGCGCCCTGACCGGACACCCAGGGAGTTAGCCTGGCATATCACGGATGTCCATGACTATTTTGTCTCGGAATCCAGTGTTTATCGCATTCTCAAGGCCCATGACCTGATTGTCAGCCCCCAGTTCATCATGATGAGTGCCGCTGACAGCTTCCAGCACCCGACCAGCCGGGTACACGAGCTGTGGCAGACCGACTTCACTTACTTCCGGGTCGTGGGCTGGGGCTGGTACCTCCTGTCCACGGTGCTTGATGACTTCTCGCGTTACATCATCAGCTGGCGCCTAACGACCACGATGGCAGCTGCAGACGTGACGGATACGCTGGAGGATGCGTTGAAAGCTACCGGGTTATCTGAAGCCCGGGTATGCCACAAGCCCCGCCTGTTGTCAGATAATGGCCCTTGCTACATCAGTGGGGAGTTGAAGACCTGGCCCAAAGACCAGGACATAGAACATACCCGTGGCGCACCGTATCATCCGATGACGCAGGGCAAGATCGAACGGTATCACCGATCGATGAAAAATGTGGTGAAGCTAGAGCATTATTACTACCCCTGGGAACTTGATAGCGCAATTTTGGAGTGGGTAGATTATTACAACCACGAGCGCTACCACGAGTCCCTGAATATTGTGACACCAGCGGATGTGTATGAAGGCAGGAGAAACGACATTCTGGATCAGCGTGCAATAGTGGAGGCCCGCACGATGACACAGATAAAAATACACAACCTGCAATTAGCAGGCTAAACTGGAGGAGCTACTGGCAGAAAAGTGTCTCTTGGAAACAGGGTCAATTGGTCCCAAATGGTTTGACGACTTACAGTGAAACTGTCCAGCCCCCATCTGGAAAAGCCGCATCTCGAAAAATCATAGGATCTGTAATTTCAATTCGCGCATCTGCCTTCGTTATTTCTTCAGTGACTTGTTCTATTAAATTGCGCGGCCCCACTGACACAATTACTTCACCAGGTGGCATTTGACTCTCGTCTAACAAAGATACCTCGGGCCTTGGCTTGTAGGGAATCATGATGCAGGATGACATTCCAACGGTTATGAATAATATCGAAGCCATAGACTTCATCAGTCTCGACCACAAAAGATATTTACTTGTTCCCGATCCCATAATCATGGTTTTTTAGTGCCAGCAATCACGCTGTCAGTTGTTAGTCTTCTATCCAATGGTAGATGCTGTACCCTGGCCCGGTCGTCCTGTCTGAACGAAGCCGATATGTATGACCCTCCTCCAATGTAACGTCGTACTGAGATTCTTTCTGTGCAAATCCGGAAGGTTCAATTAACACGCTAACACCATGTACTGATGTCCAGTTGATATGGTGACTACCCGGCAACAATTGAATCTTGTCGTAGTCACTATATTTCACTTGTAGTCCATCGATAACAGCGATACTTGCGTTATATAACTCTAAGGAATATGAATAATAATATGTATACTCGAGAGACTAGCATCGCGCTATGTATTACTATACTTTTATACATGTCAGGTAAAATCAAGCGCATGAAAAAATGTGCTACTTTGACCCAAATCAATGCCAACATGATTGTAGGTTATAGCGTGGGATATCGGTCTCTGGCTCGCTATGTACTTCTGAGTAGCAGCATAGTTGCCTTTCTAGCCATGCAATCATAACCCATTACAATGCGCGTTCTAATAGTGATCTTGATACTCTCCCTTCCTGCATGTGGATGGGTAGAGGAATATAAAACTCCAACGGAATACCCAGGCACCTCGGATGACAGCAAAGTCACATTCTTTAAATGGACGCCCGAATATTTTCAGGTCACCTTGATTTCAAGGCATGATCGCACGAAAGGTCATGTGGGTTATTAATGGAATAATGGCGAGCCTTATGGCCACTATAAGTTACCGACTGGCAACTACAAAATCCGTTACAGAGGCATCCCGTGGCATTCACTTGAGCTTTTTAATGACGAGCTCAGTGTGCATTTTATACAAGGGCACACCTACCGCATGCGGTCTTCAGTTGAAAGACCATGGGTAAGTAACAAACCCTATAAGGTTTCAATCAGGATAGAGGATGTCACCCAAGGAGTGAAAGTGACAGACATAGTGACCCACTGTTACCTATCTACCTCTTCAGGCAAGATGCCTGCGGTTTGCCCAGGAGTGTATGGGGTTGATCACCGATGACCGTTAAGGAACATAAAGTCAAAATCCAATACACTTCGGTCATCCGAGCAATAGCGCTGTATGTCCGTTTCGGGTCGACAACTGAACTACACCAACCGCGAATATAATCAGCCACTAAATGAGAACTTCCGGCCGGTGAACTTGCCTTTCGCTGATGCTTGTCCAACGGTTTGCTACTGGATCGGCAAGGGGTACAACCGGCCAACTCTGGACCTCTAGTGCAAGCAAACATGCCTCTTCCCAGGAGAGCCGTTTTAGTGCTGAGCTGTTGTGTGAAGTACCATAGCAGTCTGATTCACAGTTAGTGAGGCGTGGGTCGGGTTCCACCTAATCGTGCTCTAACTACAATTACCGAACCGTAGTGATCGTATCAGGACACCTATACCCGAGGTGGAGTCGGAACCTCGCGAAAATTGCCCTCTGCTACTGCAAACACCTGACCCTCATACTCCAGCACCGCCCGGTCGGTTCCCTCAACGAAATCAAAGATGGCATGCAGTGTCACACCAGTACGCCCACGATAAAGCTCGGGCTTGTAAATCACCACGCCGATTTGATCATCCAGTTTCGTGTACTCGTAAGTGCCTTGGCCGAGGAACTTTCCGAAAGCCGTCAGATAATCAGTCGTTTCCGTTTCATATGTGACTGTGTGAGTGCTGATCTCGCTGAAGTCTCCATCCCTGGAATGGTGAACACCAGTCCATTCAAGGCTTAGACCAGCAAGAGACTCAGGTGCTTTTGACATTGAAGCGACTCCAGAAGGTGTGTTTCATGGATGGCAGTTTTAATGCCAGCATGACTCTTGTGTAATAACTCGCCATGATAGCAATGAAGCATCTCCTCTTATTTGCTTATTTTTTCATTGATTACAATAATTCGGCAGCGCCGGGAAAACAATGCCCGGCCTTTGTTACCGCCCCTTGATCTACTCGGTAAAAAATATATAGGCTCTTACCCAAGGAACTTCAAGGTACGCACGCCACAACTTGCCCTTCCCGGTTTCTCCCCTCGTCGCGAACCGGTAGCTGTTTATTACAGACGTGACCTTGTCATCAAATAAGCTCGGTAATACGAGCACCACCACATAACCAGACAATCCCTTTTCTCAATATGCTTCCAGCTCGGCAAGGATGACGTGGGCCGCGTTTCGGCCGGGAGCCATGGACACGCCGCCTCCGGGGTGGGCCCCGGATCCGCACAGATAGACGTTCGGGACCGGCATGCGGTAGTGCCCCAGCCCCGGAATCGGGCGCTGTTCTCCCGACTGATAGGGCAAGGACGCACCGTGGGTGACAGTGCCGCGCACCGCGCTCGGAATCGCGCGCTCCATGTCGATCGGCGAATGGACTACGCGCTTGAGAATCAGGTTCCGCAGACCGGGAACATAGGAGTCCGCGACCAGGTCGATCAGATGGTCGGCGTATGCCTCCTTTGCCTCGTCCCAGGTGCGGCCAGCGATCTTTCGCGTCGCATCGCCCTTGATGTCGTAGGGAACATTGAGAACGACCAACTTCATCACCGCCTTGCCGGACGGGGCCCGCCCCGGATCGATGGCGGAGTCGTTGCACATGAGCATCAGCGGTGCGGCCGGGAGGTGCCCGCTGCGACACTCGCTGTATATGCGAGAAAAGTATTCAAGAGTCGGAGGCGTCGGGTGGACATAGGGTGACCGGCCGGCGTCCGCACCTGCCCGGTAAGTAAGCGGACCGTCCAGGGCGAGATAGATGGCGAGATAGGCATCGCCCCACTCGTATCGCTGCATCCTCCGGATCAGATCGCCGCCGACGTGCGCTTCGCCCAGAAAATCGACAATGAGTTGCCGCGGGTCGGTACTCGCAGCCACGACCTGCCTGACGCCGATTTCCTCGCCGTCGGTCAGCCGAACCGCCACCGCGCGGCCGTCCTTCACCACGATCTTGCTCACGCGGGCCCCCGTACGGATCTGCCCGCCCTTCGAACGGAGGTAGGCGGCCAACGCCAGGGGGAGACGGTGCATGCCGCCCTTGACGACGCGGTTGCCCAGAGCCTGAATCAGGCTCGCGAAGAGCCAGGCGAGGTGCCCACCGCCCATGTCGTCCGGTCCGACGCGCGGCGTGGCACGCGAACGAACCCAGGAACAGACGGGTCTCCTCCGCCTCGAACTGCTCATTCAACCAGGACCGCAGGCTTTGGAGTTCGAAGCGGTACTCGTCCAATCCGTTCGGCATCCGGGAGAGCAAGCTGGTCGCCTCGGCGAGTGAAGGGGGTGGGGAATTCATCCAGGCTGCGATCTGGTCCTGCTCCTGCACGAAACGCTCGGCCCACCGCCGCCAGGTCTCGCCGTCCTTCTTCGAGTAACGTCCGATGCTCCGGACGGTATCCTCCACCGACCGATGCATGGAGATGATTCCACCGTCGGGAAAGACGTGGGAAAAGTTGATCTCCGGCCGGATGAGCTCGAAGCCGAAGGCCGACAGACTCCAGCTCCTGGGGCACGGGGGAGAGGCTGGCGAACTGATAGCCGAAGGCGTGCAGATCGGACTGGAAACCGGGGAGCGTAACCTCCTCAGTCGTCGCCATACCGCCCACCGTGTGGTACTGATCCAGGGCCAGGACCTGCAACCCGGCCCTGGCAAGGTAACACGCACAAGTCAGTCCATTGTGGCCAGCGCCGATAACGATTGCATCAAAAGTCGTAGACATCTCTGGCTCCGTTCAATCCCCGGCTCGACCTTAGACCACCATGCTGCACATACGTCTCCAAGCGGAAGTAACACGTTTCGTCTCCATTAGTCAGGGCGGCTTACAGGAATTTGGCTGGCCGCTGGCACAGCCTAAGTAGACATTCAGTTTTACGGATATTCGGAATATCCAACATGACGACAACCAAGTTATTGGATTCCTGTCAGCATAACAACAGGACCATTGGCTGACGGGAATAAATCTGTCGTTAGAAGCGTTATTCAGTGCAGCGAATGTCTAAAACCACCGTAGATTGTTGCCGTCCAGGCTATTAGGCTGAATGGCATGAGTGGGTCGTTCTTTCTCGTTTAGTGACATCTTATATTAGCCAACCCTAAAGGTCCTACATGGACACCGCCCGTTTGCCAAGTGAGTATTGGTGAAGAGGATCGACAGCAGTCTTACATCCGGCCTGTTGATGGAGTTTTGTCTCCTGGCCTCTATGGTATTCGCCGACGGGGCCCTATCTGAAAACCGAAGTCGTTGCTTCGGGACCTTTATCGGGTTTGACCCGCCGCGGTTCGACCTGTTTCGCCATGTCTCACTTGTGCAATCGGTGTGTGACCTCCGTTACTCGTTAGTCAGTTATCCATATTGACGCATCCAATCAAACAGGATGCACCGCACGCCAGATTTCGTTTCTGGCCATCAATACCCAGGCGATGCGTGCCATTTTGTTGGCCAGCGCGACCGCTACCTCATTGGGGTGGCAGCGCAGCAACAACTGTTCCACCCAGGGGTTCCCACCAGGCTGACTGGCCTTCAGGCGACGTTGAATGTGATAGATCACAGCTCTCGCACCATGGATCAGGAGTCCACGCAGGTAACTGTCGCCCCGCTTGCTAATACCCAACAGCCGCTCCTTCCCGCCCGATGAGATCTGACGGGGCACCAGACCCAGGTAGGCGGCCAATTGACGACCATTTCTGAAGTCCTGACCCTCACCGACCGTAGCGGCCAACGCGGTTGCCGTTAATACGCCAATGCCCGGAATACTCGCCAGCCGCTGACTCACACTGTTGTTAGCATGCCAGGCCTTAATCCAGACCTCAATGCGCTCGATCCGCTCAATCAGCTGATCATGCCCCTTCTTGAGTTCTGCCAGCAGGTGACCCGACACCACCGTCATCGGGACCACAACTCGGCGGCCATCCACGGACGCACCACCCCCGGTCCCACAGTGGTCCGCTCCCGGGCGTTTCCGGCACGTGCATACCGCTGTCTCCGGCGACCACGCCCTCCGCCATGCGGCAACTCTGGCAGCAGTTCAGTAAAGGTTCGGCCGAATAAAAAACACAACTCGTTGCGCACAATTACTTATTCAACAATCAGGGGACACTTTCATGCATCTAGTGCCCGGAAAGGTTCGGTAGTGTTTCGGTTTTGACCGTCAAAAAACCGGGGCAACGGAAAATCACTTTTGGGTCTTCATCTTACTGCCCCGTAAACAAAGGGCTTCGGCTTCGGCTACTGTTAATCACTAGGTCGGCGGTTCGAGCCCGTCCCGGGGAGCCATACTAACTCGCTGTTTTTTTTATCACCATTCCAGGGATACCCGGAACGGACTCGAACCTCTTTCACTGGTGGCGGGGATACTGGATTGCCACAATCATCAATCCGACGAGATCTGTGTCCACCCTTCCAGCTAGCATAAAACACCCTGTCCATCTGCTGACTTGAGGAGGTCCATCGCGGGTTCTGTCGGGGTGCGCAGCGAGCGAAAGAGATGACACCTGACCGAACCGACGCTAGAGCATTCGGTTCTGGATATCAGCCGAACAGACCGGCCGGCGGTGCCTGCCCCACCCCCAGCAACGGATTATGCGCTGTTGTTTCAGCTCTGTCCTTCGGGTGAGCGAAGAAATTCTGGATCACCACCGGATCCTTGTGAGCAAGCCGGTCTATAATAAACATATAAGCCTTTTTAGCGAAATCGTGCACATCTGAGAGGTTTGTCAGAACTTTGCTGGCAGATCAATTCTGCATGGTCCGTGCGGGGGTAGGACATGCCAGTAGCAACTGACAACGCATCTACAGAGGTCCGGCTGAGGGGTACGGCGCTTTCACCGGGCGTCTCAGTCGGGAGACCCTGCTTTTTCACCTGGCACAAAAGCTCGGACTCACCCGCGTCATCCGCCGGAGGCGATGAAGTCCAGCGCTTGCGCGATTCCCTGCAGCGGGTGGCCCGCCAGCGTGCGCATCTGGCAGAGGAAACCGCTACCGTACTCGACCGCGAACATGCCGACATATTCACCACCCAGCGCCTTATGCTGGACGACGAATCCCTGCAGACGCAGCTAGTTCAGGCAATACAAGACCGGGGTTGCAGCGCACAGCAAGCCGTCCGGCAGGTGTTCGATAGCTACAAGGCGCTACTGTCCGCCAGCGATTCGGGGTACCTGCGACAGCGCGTCGCCGATATAGATGAAATCCGCCAAACGATTCTCGGCGACCTGGAACGCACGGTCCCCTGTCGCTATTGCAGGGAGACGTACAATTGCAGTATCGACCGCTGCCAGCTCGGTAACGATCATATTCTCGTCGGCAGGGAAATCACTGCCAGTCTTCCGGTGGAAACCGATGCGCATACCACCGGCTTCATCGTGGAAAAAGCCGGTCCCAACTCGCACGCGATCATCCTGGCTCGCGCCCTGCTCCGCCCGGTGGTCGGCAATATCCGCAACCTGCCCGATTGCATCCCGGCGCAGGCACGGTTGCTGATCGACGGTACCAAGGGCCAAGTTTTTATCAACCCTTTGCCGGAGACCCTCGCGCACTACCAGGCACGGCTTCACAACGACAGCGCGGACGTGCAGGTGAGCACACCGGTTACCGGCCTCAGAGTCATGGCCAACATCAGCCTGTCGGCCGACGTGCGTGAGGCGCTGGCGGCTGGCGCCGAGGGCGTTGGTCTGTATCGCACCGAGATGGAACTGCTGGCGGCGGGTCGCTTGCTGAGCGAGAACGAACAGGCGCTGCGCTACACCCAAGTGGTCAAGGCCATGGCCGGCAAGCCGGTGTGCATCCGCCTGCTGGATCTGCACCACGATAAAAACGCCGTCTGGCTGAGTAACCGTGAACAATCCAGCGATGACAACGGAAAAGCCGGCAAACATATACTGCTGGCGCGCCCGGAACTGCTGCAGGCGCAAGCCCGGGCGCTGGCAACTGCTGCCATGCATGGTCCGATCCATGTGCTCTACCCGATGATTATCAGTGCCAAACAATTTCTCGATCTCCGCAGGCGATTCGATGGGGCCATTAACGACATGCCTACAGTCGGTCTGCAGCATGGCGTGCTCTTCGAAGTTCCCGCAGCCTGTCTTGCTGCCGCAGAGATCATGGCGGTGGCCGATTTCGGCTGTATCGGCACCAACGACCTTATCCAATATCTGTTTGGCGCAGACAGGGGCGGGACCGACACTCGCATTCACAGCGACTTCGAATCCAGCAGTGTGCTGTGGGAACTGATCGCCGCCTTGTCGCACGCCGCCGCCAGCGCTGGAAAACCGATGGCAATCTGTGGCGAACTGGCCGGCAAGCCCGAACTGACCTGCAGAATCTTGAGCTGTGGTATCACCACGATCAGCACCAGCACCGCGCACGTCGCCGACGTGCGCCGGGCCGCGAAAAGCCGCTGTTCCGAACCGCTGCCCACACCGGCCTAGCCACCTTGGCATCCGACGCATCGTTGGCACACTTTGAGTGAGGTCCAGCAGCCGATAGATTATTACGGCTATCCCCGGACGATGTTCAATAGGCGCGGGGTCGCCGCTAATTTTTTTCGCTGCGGGCGCTTGCGGCAACCTTCGCGATGATCTGTTCTGAGGGGTAGCCGTCGGCAACCAGATTGCGGTCACTTTGGAATTCTCTCAGCGCCCGGCGCGTGCCGGAGCCCATGATGCCATCTGGCGTACCGGCGTTGTAACCCAGCTGATTAAGATGGACCTGAAGTGTCATCACTGTCTCCCGGCTCAAACGCAGCCCATCCTCAGGCGGTGGTCGGGCAAGACTCCCGGCGCCGGCGATGCGATCGGCCAGGCGGCCCACCGACAATGCATAAAATTCCGAGCGGTTCCAACGCATGATCACGTCGAAGTTGTCATAGACGACAAATGCCGGTCCTTGAGCGCCGCCCGGAACGAGAATGGATCCAAGCAGGTCGACGTCAGGTAGCCGAGTGCCAAAGGCATCGGTGACACCGGTCCGAGACCAGACGCTGAGGGGCTTTTTTATGTCGCGTGTTGCCTGCGTGTAATCGAAACCTGCCGGGAGCAAAACTTCCCGACCCCAGCGCAGACCGGGCTGCCAGCCAAGCATCGCAAGAAAATTTCCCGCCGAGGCCAATGCGTCGGGAATACTGCCCCAGAGATCGCGTCGGCCGTCTCCGTCGCCATCCACCGCGTAGCGCAGAAAGGCCGACGGCATGAACTGCACGTGGCCCATCGCCCCGGCCCAGGAACCGATCATGGACTCCCGGCTGGCGTCGCCGGCTTCGATGATGCGCATCGCTGAAATCAGTTCCGCCGTGAAGAACTTGCTGCGCCGTTCATCGCAGGCCAGTGTCGCCAGCGAGTCGGTGATGGCCATCTTGCCCAGGTAACTGCCAAAATTGGTTTCCAGCCCCCAGAAAGACACCAGGTACTGCGGCGGTACACCATAACGATCACTGATCGAGTGCAGCAGCTCGGCGTGTTCTTTCAACAACTCGCGGCCCCTCCTCACCCGGGTGGGCGTTACCCGTTTGTTGTAGTAGTCGGAGAAGGTGGTAGTGAATTCAGGTTGCTGCCGGTCCAACTCGATCACGCGCTCGACCCACTGCACGTTGTCCAGCACATCGTTGCTGACGTCGGTACTGATCCCTGCTGTCTGCGCTTCCTGCTTGAGGCGCGCAGTGCAGGCCACAAAGTCAGCCTCTGACGTTTGTCCGAAAACCGGGGTAGCGATGGCAAACACGCTAAAGCTGATCGCGAGTCCCATGATCTGCCTGAAGCCTTGCC
The DNA here is from genome assembly GCA_963753755.1 of uncultured Gammaproteobacteria bacterium. GTDB lineage: Bacteria > Pseudomonadota > Gammaproteobacteria > UBA9214 > UBA9214 > UBA9214. The sequence continues at coordinate 142,521 of CAVWDM010000002.1, read as the reverse complement.
TGGCGGGGATACATATGCTCATGGGCGTCAGTATTACAGATATGCGGACGCCAGCATATGCCCTCCACAAGCCAACGAAGCGGAAGTAACTCAGTTGCCTGCCGGTTTGGCAGCGTGTTCGAGCTGAATAGGCTGCAGAGCTTATTTTTGGATGGTAATCGCGGATTGAAACAGCACGTTTACACACATCCCGAGGTGAGCACTCTTATTTCCTTAGTATGAATACGACTTCATGTTAGAATCTTTCTGGACAGTCATCCTATCTAACTGTTTTTAAATGAATATATAAATGGTCAATAGTTGATCAATCTGATAGGAGGGCAGGCAAATAAACTGCCTGGTGCAGTTAAAAACAATTCATCCACAGAGTTATCCACACAAAATGTGGATAACATGTATTTACATTTACGAAGCAAATACTAGAGCCGCACCCTTCCCCCTCATCTATCGGCATCGAGAAGCTGACGTAAACAACGGCATGGTTGGCAAGACGCCTGGGATGGGGATTCATAGTCTCTTGGTGCATGCCATGGCGGGAGCCACATGGGACAAGGATCCTGGGACCCTACCGATTCGGGGCGGGACGAATGGGTTGGCCGATCGGGGTGACTCAGGCGATGGTGACGGGGTGGTGTCGGCGGGGGCACCATCAACAATATTCAGCCTGGCAGAATCTTCATCGGCGCGTGAATTGGGGCATTTCCAGTAGTATGTAGTATTGCGCATCACGCCTCTCTGAGCGCAAGCGCCAGTTCACCCAGCCACCGTTCCCGTCCGTACGACTCAACATCCGCAAAGTCCTCACCATCCACACCCGGTGCCCCTTTGTTGGAGCGGCACCGGGCATAGGCATGGCCAGGATATCTTCCCGGTAAATCTTGTCGTACAGGGCATAGAAACGAAAGTCAGGCTCAGCCTTCGCTTTCGCATGTAACGCCTTCTGCAGTTTCTGAACACTACTCGGAGTTGATAGGTTACCCAATCTCCTGGCCTTCCCTACGCCCTGCGTCTGTCTTGAACTGGGTTCCCTTCCCTCCACCGGCATTACCCGGCTTCCCGGGTACTAAGGCCTTTCCGCCACCCCATAGCGCCCTATCTGACTGTCACCACCTCAGGTTGGTCGCCACAACCTGCCCTTCGCGAGCAATATGCGAACGGTGAAAATGCTGCAATTTCTGCCGTTCCGATATTTCTGGGTTACTTAGTGAACTTCTCAAACACCTCTAAGGCATTGTCTGCAGGATGATCAAGGCAATAGTCCATGAAGTTGTCAGTGGCCACGCCAAGTACTTCCGGCACGTATTGGGTCGTGTTCTTCTTTCCCAGCATGTAGCCATGAGCAAGCGCAATCGCGATCTCCCGATCGTCCCCGGACAGGATCATGACGTCCTTGCACTTGGAGTCCTTTAGGTCTTTGGTCTCGGACAGCTCCCCGGCAAATGCGGTCGAGCCGCCGAGGTGGCTACATGAGTATGAATGACTGCTTCCAGCACCTTCCTGACCTACAGGCAAAAATTCTGAACTTCTGGGTATGCAGCGATTCCTGGCCTTTAGCGAAATCTTATATAACCATTTCCTTCAGGACCGGGATTGAGCTGAAACTTGCCGTTCATCAGTTCATACTGGAGCACAGCAATACAGCAGTAGATGACATTCGACCACCCAAGAAGACCGCCCTGAAGGACTAACTCTGCTGATACTCTCAGGAACGATTAGGCCGCATTTTTTCTGGATATCCCGCATTCGAAGCTGACCAGAACCGAACAGCCTGTGAGTAAATGGGCATTAGTTAAACAACCAGTTCTACAGCCATCTCGAACTGAACGGGTGCAGCCTGGGCTCAGACGATCCAAGTGAGTCGCCTTGATCGTAAGGGGAAAGCAGAAGCACAGCAGGCTCTCATTCTATAATCTCAAGCGACTCGACCCAGAGATAGACCGTGCCAGCTGCATTGCGGTCAACCTCACCCAGTAGTCGAACAGTGGTGTCGGGGCCTACTTCACGATTTCGCCAGACTGGGGATTCAATCTCGACGCGGATTTCTCCTGTATTGTCGCGAAACGTGTAGTAATCTTCCCTCAGATGGGCAACGATATTACCGGTAACAGTCACATACGTATCGACGCGTGCGTTCCGCGCCTGTTCAACCGTACTCGTTCGGCCCGCTGCCGTCGGACCGGTGTACTGAGCAACAGCATTTGAGGTCAGTAGCAACCAGACCAAAGTCAATGCCAGAAACGTTCTCATTGGACACCCCTCCTGGTACGCAAAAATAGTATTCCTATGAATACGACACTTTGAAAAAAGTTCTCGCACCGAGCCGTTCACATTTGCCGAACAGTTTAATAACCAAGACCTCTGCATCAATATTTCTTTAACATTGAGACACCATGTAACACACAAATTGTCACGTAATCAACGAACCAGGAACACTTTGGTTCATTTGTTTCCCAGAGTTGGATCCCCGATGAATAGCGCCAGGCTAGAAAGGGCCCACGAATGAAGCTCCTGTTTCGGAACAAAATCTAATGCCGGAATGGATGCCGGGTACGGCCACATTCAGTACGTTCCGGAAGTCCCCTGAATGTCGGGGTGAGGCAAGTATCTGCTCCGTTACAGACATTAATTCATTCTGTTATGCTGGTTCGCAGACTAACATCGATCAGGTGCATGGCATGGACAGTATAAGCGGGTGAGAAACTGGTGCCCGCCAGACAATGTCGACGGTAGTTTCAACATAGATCAAGTCGATTGCATCTACGTACTATTGAGTCACATCAGCCATCATCACTCCCGAAGTGACATAGTTTTTAGATCACCAGTTAGCCGCAAAAATCAGCCTGGATAGCGTACCGGGGCCATACGTAATCCTGACGGTGGAACGCCTGCATCCGTCCCTCGCCCACAGGTTGATTTTCATTGCGATGCCGCTTTCGTGACCGCTTTCTTGTTGATATACAGAACGTTTACAGCTCGTCGAAAAGGTACGTGTTTTGACGAACAAACCATTTGGTCCACGTGCTCACGGCGTTATATACTAACGCTACTGTTTTTCCGATTGCCTGTAATGTAAAAACATCGTTCTGCCGTCCAGCAGCCACCGCCAGCGAACATGCGCACGGACCTGTTTCCATTCGGGTTCATAACCTTGTCGAAATGGTGCGGCTGCATATTCTCCAGGGAGGAGATGAGTAACATGTTGCTCCGTGTATCAGTCTGTATCTTCATATTCGTGTCGGCGACCGCGCTGGCAGAAAACACCACCTTCACAAGCTCGCATTTTTCCGGCTCTGGAAACTGCGCCATTTGTCACGATGGACTGACAGATACGGCAGGTACGAACGTATCCATAGCCAGGGACTGGGGTACCTCCATGATGGCGAACGCGGCCAAGGATCCCTTGTGGCGAGCCAAGGTGGCGACAGAACTGGAGCGCAACCCGCACCTGGCAACACTGATCAACGACAAATGCAGCAAATGCCATGCACCCATGGCGAATTACGAAATTACCGAGGTCCAGGGCGACGACGTCACGCTCTTCGGCCCGGCGGGAATTCTAAACCCGAATCATGCACTCCATGATGCGGCCATGAACGGTGTCAGCTGCACCCTCTGCCATCAGATCACCGATGACGCGAGTCTGGGAACACTGGCGGGTTTCTCCGGTCACTACAACATCAACCATACGAAGACCATCTACGGGCAGTTCAGCAACATATTTGGCCAACCGATGGTTAACTCCTCGGGTTATACACCCACCTACAGCGCACACATTTCTGACTCGGCCCTGTGTGCGACCTGTCACAACCTGAAAACACCGTTTGTGGATGCAGATGGCAATATCCTGACGACTACTCCGGAATCAGAATTCCCCGAACAGATGCCGTACACCGAATGGCAGCACTCTATTTTCGATGATGCCGGCAGCAACCCGACCAGTTGTCAGGACTGTCATTTGCCGAAGACCACATCCAAGGTATCCAACCGCCCACCCTGGCTGGGTGCCAAAACCGGTTTTGCCAAACATCATCTAGTCGGCGCCAACACGGTAATGCTGACCATGCTGAAGGATAATGCAGCACAACTAGATGTCACTACACAGAATCTGGATTTGAGTATCAATCGTACCCGCAGCATGCTTCAGAGTGCCGCAACTCTCGAGATTGTGTCGGCCTCAGTGAGCAATGGTATTCTTGTGGTCCGTGTAAAAGTAGATAACAATTCAGGTCACAAGACACCCACATCATATCCCTCACGCCGCATGTGGGTGCATTTCAAGGTAACGGACATTAACAACACTACCCTTTTCGAATCGGGTCGAATTAATGCAGATGGCTCGATTACCGGTAACGATAATGATGTAGACCAGAGTTCATACCAACCACACCATAACCAGATTACTTCGGCCAATCAGGTGCAGATATACGAAACCATAATGGGGGATTCGGATGGCAATGTAACCTATACCCTGTTGCGTGCGGCCCAGTACCTGAAAGACAATCGCCTGACACCGAAAGGCTTTGACAAATTTGCTGTACCCTCCGACGTTGCAGTCTATGGACAGGCAAACACCGATGCAGACTTCAACATGGGCAGCGATGAAGTGATATACCGCATTCCGGTTTCAGTTTCAGGCAACCTCGATGTCAGTGTGTCTTTAAACTTTCAAACCCTTGCACATGCCTATTTACAGGATCTGTATCGTGACAATCAGCTGGAACAGGTACAGGCCTTCAAGGCAATGTATGAGGCACAATCGCTGAAACATGAACTGATTGCGAGTGCGCAAACCACTGTTGTCAGTGACGGCGGCGTACAGGACACCGACAACGATGGCATAAGTGACATGAACGATAACTGCATCCATCTACCCAATGGCCCACTGATCCCGGATGCAGGCGGCAATAGCCAGCGTGACACGGATGCGGATGGCTACGGAAATGTCTGTGACGGGGATTTCAACGGTAACAATCTCGTCGATCCGGCTGACTTCTCCTTGATGAAATCGGTTCTTGGATCAACAGTGGCACCGGATCAGGATATGAATGGTAACGGGATTGTTGATCCATCCGATTTCTCATACCTGAAATCAGTCCTAGGGCAGGAACCGGGTCCATCCTGCTGCGCACCATAAAATAATCACCAGGTCGGCGGTCCGAGCCCGTCCCGGGGAGCCATTCAAATTCTTCAGCTAACAAAGCGTCAACCAGACCGGCCGCCCATAGAGGATGACGAAAGGGATGTTAAACTTATCGTCCCATCCCGGCCATTGGTATGCCGGCTACGATCACTCCGAATGATGGCCTAAGCCCATCACGAGTTCATCATTCCACTCACCGTTTAATATGGTCATTCGTCGACCTGGAATCTTCCTGCGACACTCCCTTACTGTCACCCCGTTACTGTCCTTGAAGGGAAACATGGGTATCGCATCTTTCCACCGCCTGTCGCCAAACTGGAATCTCTTATTTTCCATTGTACCCACCCCCTCAGGATATTGAGCAAGGTGTAAAACCCTACTCCTTGTGGGAAATTACGTCAAATGGGCATCCTCTCCCTGGATGGGGAAAGGGTTCCCGGCGAGGTGCACCTCCGCGATCCCCGCCTGCATTCTTGATATTTGGCCACCCCGAAAAGGCTACCCGAGGTGAGCACTCTTATTGCCTTTGCGTAGGAAGGTCTACGTACGGGGTGATCTAATGTTTATAGGAATTTAGGATGCAGATGTGAAAGCGTGTTCTTGGTAGCCTTCTACCTTCCCTTTGAGTCGCGGCAAGTCTGTAATGGTAATTTCCCGCCGGCTTACCTTGAGAACCCCCTCTTCTTGATAACGAGTGAACAGGCGGCTCACTGTCTCAATCGTCAAGCCGAGATAATTACCAATGTCACGCCTGGACATTGGCAAGCTGTAATTTGTGGATGACAGGCCGCGCAGCTTGTAACGGGTCGACAGGCTGAGCAAGAATGCCGCCAGTTTTTCTTCCGCCGTGCACTTGCCGAGTAACAACAGCATCTTCTGATCGGTGGTAATCTCCTTGCTGGCCAATCGCATTAACTGGTGAATGAGACCGCGCAAGGAACGGCACGACTCCTCCAGATCGTCATAGGACAGCTCGCAGATACTCGTTCTCTCCAACGCTACCAAATTGTTCGCATACGTTTTATCGCTCATGCTATCCAGTCCTACCAGTTCACCCGGCAGTCTAAAGCCGAGCACCTGCTCATCGCCATTTTCTGTTGTGCGGTAAGACTTCAGAGCACCGGAACGGACAGCGAACAGGGCGCGACTCTGATCGCCTGCACGAAACACGTGTCGCCCGGGTTGGTAGGGTTGCTGATGCTTGACTATCTGGTCCAGCGCATTCATATCCTCTGCTCTCATACCGTATGGTAGACACAGTTTGGACAGGCTGCAGTTACAGCAGGATATTCTGATATCAGAGATTTTATGTAGCATTTTATTATGTGGCACTGCAAAAGTACTCTCAAACCAAGCCATATTCCCAACATATACACAGACTTGCAACCATCCCAGCTTGATAATATTAGGCTGACTTCTGTATGTCGTCGAACCATTTAGGCCCAACTGCCTCTATTTCTGAGAGACATTTTTCTGCCAGTTAATTGATTAGTTTAGCCTGCTAATCGCATGTTGCGCAATTTCCTCTGGATTATCGTACGAACTTTCACCATGGCACGCCGATCCAGAGCGTCGCTTCTGCTGTTTTCATATACATCTACAACTCGGTCTTGCCCTTCTTCTTTAACCAGAGTCGGTAATGCTCTGAGCCCACTCTGAGCATCTTGGTGCCGCACTCGGGGCAAACTTCATCCTGGCAAGGCACGCTACGTCTGTGTAAAACCCGAATAGCACACTTTGGACAGATGCATTCTCCACCCTCGCCCATAATATGTTGGTGGTCTTTTCTGGTCATGATGAATAATTCTGATATTTTGAAGCCATTAGAAAGACCGCGTACGGCCAAACAGGTCATTCTCTGCAGTTCTGTAAGTGACCGGGTAGCAGCAACTCTGGCCATTCGTCGCTAACGGTTGAGCTAACCGGGAGGCGCGTTATTTACAGTAAACTGGTTGGGCGATTTATGATGCTTTTTAAGCATACCCTATCCCAATAGCGTTGCATTTCGTAATATAAAAATGACGCTGTCCAAGTAATTAAAAGTAGTCCGGTCAGGGAGTCTATGGTTAATTCACCTGATCTGGGGTAATACTGCAATCTTTCACTGATCAAGAGAGATTACATATGCGACAACAAAGTTTGACAGATGGCAATTTCGATAAACACCTGAAGAAGGTACGCAAAGAGATAGTTCTGGAAGAGATGGACCAGATTATCCCCTGGCAAGCGCTGTCAGCCATCGTTAACACCTTCTACCCGAAACCAGAGGGTACCGGACGGCGACCGAAAGGGATTGAACGGATGCTGCGCATTCATTTTCTCCTGCACTGGTTTGAACTGTCCGACCCGGCTGCTGAAGAGGCGCTGAATGACTCACAGGCAATGCGACGGGTTCCACCAAGAACAAAGACAAGGCACGTGATGCGGAGATGCACCAGACCCTAAAGAGCAACCAGTGGTATTTTGGCATGAAGGTGCGTATTCCACGCCAAGCCCCTCCCCCTTGAACTCTGGCTAAAACGCGGCATCGGGATTATCCTTGGACTCCGTTTTTGTATGAGCTTGTGAGCGATGTCTGAGGTTAATGATTCGAGAGCGTATCGAATATTTTACCGTATTCGGTCAAACAAGGCGTTTGAACTGCTGGTGATTTTCGTCATCGTATTCTCGGCGCTGATGATCGGCGCCAAAACCTATGATCTGCCCGATACCTTCATGACCGTACTGGTGGCGATGGACTGGGCGATCACCTTCTTTTTTATTACTGAAATCACTATTCGCTTTCTGGGCGAACCTGAGAAGAAACGGTTTTTTTTGAATGCCTGGAATGTATTCGATACGCTGATTGTGCTGGTGAGTGTAATTCCTATCGAAAACTCGGATATGGCGCTGGTGGGCCGTCTGGTACGCATCTTCCGTGTGCTGCGCATGATCTCGATTATTCCAGAATTGCGCATGCTGTTGAACTCGCTGCTGCGCGCCCTGCCGCAGCTGGGCTATATCATGCTGATGATGTTTATCATCTTCTATATCTATGCCGCAATTGGCAGTACCTTTTATGCCGAAATCAATCCGAAGCTGTGGGACGATATAGCCCTGAGCATGCTGACGCTGTTCAGGGTGATGACCTTTGAAGACTGGACCGACGTGATGTACGAGGCCATGGAGGTATATCCGATCAGCTGGCTTTATTTCCTGTCTTTTATTTTCTTCACCGCCTTCGCCTTTCTGAATATGGTGATCGGTATTGTGGTAAACGTGCTGGAGAACGAACACCGGGTGCAGGCTGCTGAAGATGCAGAGGCTGCCGGAGAGCCGACTCTGCAAGACCTGCACAATGAGCTGCGCGAGCTGAGACGAGTACTGGAGGCAGACGGCCGCCCCAGGCAATGATCTGCCCCATCGCTGCAAGCGTATAATGGTGCATTACAGGCTCGGCAGACGACCGGGTGCGAGTTCGAGCACGCATTCATCAACCGAAAAACTGGACAGCCCTATACCAAAATCCAGCAGGCCTGGAAACGGTTACGCAAGGCCGCCGATCTGGAGACCGTCCGCATTCATGATTTGCGACATTCCTACACATCGTTTCTCGTGAACAGCGGCAGAAGTCTCTATGAAGTCCTGCAGATTTGGGGGCACTCTAATCCCGTGGTCACTCAGCGGTATTCGCATCCAAGTACCACCAGCACCCTTGCTGCGGACTCCACATCGGTTGGGTGGTAGCGAGCTGTACGGGCTCGCTTATTATGCCTGCTGATGGGGTATTGCTGATTACTTTGTTACTTTTACTTCTGTTCGTTTTAGTATCTGCAAATAGGAGTTAGTGAATGATTGAATATAACTCTTCGCTGTCTCTAACAGCGTGGCCATTACCAACAGGCGGTTCCGGGGGGCACCTCTTCGCGGGCTCGAATACTTTGGACTGGTTCACGAGACGATTCAACATGAACCTGTCAACCCGGAGAGCGTTATCTTCAATACCTATAGAAACACCTGGATACTGATGTTTGCCAACGCAGACAGCAGTGTTGATCTGGTGGAAGAATTTATTCCGGACAGTAAATTCTCTGCATGCGCATCACACTTTCATTTGCCCTGTTAATACCTCACTGTCTTGCGCTAGCTGGCACCTGCTCAAGATCGCGCCGTGCACGTCACATACGTCGACACAATCGTTGGAACAAGAGTCCGAGCACCCGATCCAGGCACCTGGCGGGAACAGATTCAGTCAGCGAAATCATTTGGCTGCTGCAGGACGATTTCTTCCAACTCGAGTATCTGTCGCTTCGCCTCTGCTTCGCGCTCACGCAGAGCACGTTCAATTGCCGCAAGGTGAGCCCGTTCAATTAATTCCGATTCCTGGTACCCGTCGTATGTATTGATATAGTCTACATTCATGATCGCATCTCCCATGGATAAATCTGCATAAGTTTATAAGAATATTTTAATGATTAATGAAAATAATGCATTGATGCGGATCAAGCAAAACTCACCTTTACAGGTATACCAGTGGCTGTGGTTGAAAACAGCGACTGTCAGGGGAACTCACCAGGTCGGCTGTTCAGGGTTCCCGGCGAGGCGCACCGCTGCGTACCACCGTCTGTGTTCTTATATAAAAGGCCAACCCGAAGGATGATGGACTTCAGCAGTCCCAGTCGTTTTTCAGTGACTGTGCCTAATTGAAACAGCACTTTTACACACACCCGGTTGTGAGCCCCTCATTTCCTCAGTTGAATACGCCTTCATGTTATATACTTTCTCGGTAGTTTTCTTAACTACCTGTAATATATAAACATAGACTAATGGTCAATATTTAACCAATTTAACGTGAGCGCTGCTAACTAGACTGTCTGGTGCAGTTAAAAACAATTCATCCACAGCGTTATCCACACAAGATGTGGATAACGTGTAATAACATTTACGAAGCTGATAATAAAACCACCCCCCCGCCTCTATCAACATCGAGAAACCGGCATAAACAATGGCATGGTTGGCAAGCCACCGGGGCCAGTGACTCATAATCCATCGGTGCACTTCATCGCGGAAGCCACATGGGACAAGGATCCGGGCACTCTACCGAGCCGGGGCTGGACGACCCTGGGGTGCCGGTAACGTCAATGCAGCAGTCGATCAAGGTCTTGATTGATGAGATAGCTTACCCCTTCATCCTCACGGACTTTAAGGCTGGATCATTGGACAACATATATATAATATCCGCCAATCCAGAGACTCTTTTATCATCCAACAGGGAAGCCTCATGACGCCTGACAGCAAGAAAAAGACTGAAACGAAAAAACCTGCAAAGAAAAAAGTAACCACGAAGACAGCTGTGAAACCCAAGCAAACCACCGCGAAAAAGGTGGCAAAGAAGTCCATAACAACCTCTAAACCGCAAACATCGTCGATCAGCATTTCGTCAGAGGAGCGCTGGAAGATGATTGCCATTGCTGCCTACCATAGGGCCGAAAAAAGGGGATTTGCGCCGGGTAGCGAATTGCAGGACTGGGCCGAGGCAGAAAAGGAAGTTGATGAGCTGCTTATGTCCGGCTGATGTTCAGCTTATACCAACAGTGCAGGCCGTCTTATCCGACATCCCCAGGTTCGAGTCCTGGCGGATCCATCATCTCACATCTGGAAATCATGGTGTTTTGGCGTTGAGGCCAGGGCATTCACAGTACCTTGGTGGCTGTAAATTTCCCCGTTGAATACGATCGTATAACGACCATCATGCAGCGCCATTGGCTGATGCCCGCCCTCGACGTCAATGATGCTGAGGCGGCGCATTCCCATGCCCATATCAGCATCGATGAAGTAACCGCTGTCGTCCGGTCACCGATGCCGCAGTGCGTTTCACTACCTGACCACGGTTTCTTTCGAGACCGGCGGATTTCCACGCCGATACCACCCGGCTATACCACACACGAATCATTCACTCCACTGGTCGGTGCTGCACTGTTGTAATAATTCCATTTTCCGTCCAGCTAACGCTTGTGCAGAATGTAGATGCGCCACATGGAGAAATACTTGAAGAAATCAACATGGTCGACGATATCAAAGCCAGCTTCATGCATCTCCGCCTCGATCTTCTCTCGTGGCTGTATAAAACGATTCTGGTATCGCCTCTTATTACGGCCACCTTCCTGCTTCGCACGCATGCGTGCCCTGTAGTTTCCATCCACCCATAGCGACACCACCACGTAATCAGACGTAACGCGGTGAAACTCGCGCAACATCCTCAATCGATCATCACGCTCACCAATATGATGTAATAATCGCATGCTGAAAATGCAGCTTACGAAGTTGTCCGGACTGGGGATGCTGAAGGCAGAGGCCTGGAAGGTCTCAAAACGTTCAACATCTGACTGCGGACGTTCTTTCAGTGCCACCTTAAGCATGCTCTGGCTGTAATCTGCGGCATACAGTTTGCGCGAACTGTCTTCAGTCAACATGCTCCAGAATCGGCCCGTACCACAAGGCAAATCCAGTATTGTTCGTGGACAACCAGCCAGCCTGAGCGCTTTACGAGCAATGTTTATCTCACGCCGGTTCGAGAGGATTCGCCAATATCCAACCGTGTGTTTATGAAAATAGGCCCTTGCATGTCCATCCGTGTACTTTTTGGAAAACTCCAGTTCAGGCACATTCTTTATTATGTTGTTCATACTGACATCCTTACTCCAGTTGAAAGACTCTGATACTCAGTCTGCTAGCAAATAAATAATGCCGCGGTATGTATAACGTTATTCGAATAGAAAAAACCCGGTAGGATTTCACAGAGTCCCTATATTACGTTGCCCACTTTGAGAATCAGCAATAACCGCCACTCGACTTGAACTGTTGCAAATACAAGTATAGCTAACAGAACCAGAGTCGATGATTACTGAAGCATTAGTGAATGATTGAATATAACTCTTGCTGTCTCTAACAGCGTGGCCATTACCAACAGGCGGTTCCGGGGAGCACCTCTTCGCGGGCTCGAATACTTTGGACTGGTTCACGAGACGATTCAACATGAACCTGTCAACCCGGAGAGCGTTATCTTCAATACCTATAGAAACACCTGGATACTGATGTATTGCTGACGCAGACAGCAGTGTTGATCTGGTGGAAGACTTTATTCCGGACAGTAAATTCTCTGCATGCGCATCACACTTTCATTTGCCCTGTTAATACCTCACTGTCTTGCGCAAGCTGGCACCTGCTCAAGATCGCGCCGTGCACGTTACATACGTCGACACAATCGTTGGAACAAGACGCCGAGCACCCGATCCAGGCACCTGGCGGGAACAGATTCAGTCAGCGAAATCATTTGGCTGCTGCAGGACGATTTCTTCCAACTCGAGTACTGTCGCTTCGCCTCTGCTTTACGCTCACGCAGCACGTTCAATTGCCGCAAGGTGAGCCCGTTGAATTAATTCCGATTCCTGGTACCCGTCGTATGTATTGATATAGTCTACATTCATGATCGCATCTCCCATGGATAAATCTGCATAAGTTTATAAGAATATTTTAATGATTAATGAAAATAATGCATTGATGCGATCAAAAAACTCACCTTTACAGGTATACCAGTGGCTGTGGTTGAAAACAGCGACTGTCAGGGGACTCACCAGGTCGGCTGTTCAGGGTTCCCGGCGAGGCGCACCGCTGCGTACCACCGTCTGTGTTCTTATATAAAAGGCCAACCCGAAGGATGATGGACTTCAGCAGTCCCAGTCGTTTTTCAGTGACTGTGCCTAATTGAAACAGCACTTTTACACACACCGGTTGTGAGCCCCTCATTTCCTCAGTTGAATACGCCTTCATGTTATATATTTCACGGTAGTCTCTTAACTACCTGTAATATATAAACATATAATGGTCAATATTTAACCAATCTAACGTGAGCGCTCTAACTAGACTGTCTGGTGCAGTTAAAAACAATTCATCCACAGCGTTATCCACACAAGATGTGGATAACGTGTAATAACATTTACGAAGCTGATAATAAAACCACCCCCCCGCCTCTATCAACATCGAGAAACCGGCATAAACAATGGCATGGTTGGCAAGCCACCGGGGCCAGTGACTCATAATCCATCGGTGCACTTCATCGCGGAAGCCACATGGCACAAGGATCCGGGCACTCTACCGAGCCGGGGCTGGACGACCCTGGGTGCCGGTAACGTCAATGCAGCAGTCGATCAAGGTCTTGATTGATGAGATAGTTACCCCTTCATCCTCACGGACTTTAAGGCTGGATCATTGGACAACATATATATAATATCCGCCAATCCAGAGACTCTTTTATCATCCAACAGGGAAGCCTCATGACCCTGCCAGAAGAAAAAGACTGAAACGAAAAACCTGCAAAGAAAAAAGTAACCACGAAGACAGCTGTGAAACCCAAGCAAACCACCGCGAAAAAGGTGGCAAAGAAGTCCATAACAACCTCTAAACCGCAAACATCGTCGATCAGCATTTCGTCAGAAGGAGCGCTGGAAGATGATTGCCATTGCTGCCTACCATAGGGCCGAAAAAAGGGGATTTGCGCCGGGTAGCGAATTGCAGGACTGGGCCGAGGCAGAAAGGAAGTCGTGAGCCGCTTATGTCCGGCTGATGTTCAGCTTATACCAACAGTGCAGGCCGTCTTATCCGACATCCCCAGGTTCGAGTCCTGCGATTCATCATCTCACATCTGGAAACGATGGTGTTTTGGCGTTGAGGCGAGGGCATTCACAGTACCTTGGTGGCTGTAAATTTCCCCGTTGAATACGATCGTATAACGACCATCATGCAGCGCCATTGGCTGATGCTCGCCCTCGACGTCAATGATGCTGAGGCGGCGCATTCCCATGCCCATATCAGCATCGATGAAGTAACCGCGTTCCGGTCACCGATGACGCAGTGCGTTTCACTACCTGACCACGGTTTCTTTCGAGACCGGCGGATTTCCTCGCCGATACCACCCGGCTATACCACACACGAATGATTCACTCCACTGGTCGGTGCTGCACTGTTGTAATAATTCCATTTTCCGTCCAGCTAACGCTTGTGCAGAATGTAGATGCGCCACATGGAGAAATACTTGAAGAAATCAACATGGTCGACGATATCAAAGCCAGCTTCATGCATCTCCGCCTCGATCTTCTCTCGTGGCTGTATAAAACGATTCTGGTATCGCCTCTTATTACGGCCACCTTCCTGCTTCGCACGCATGCGTGCCCTGTAGTTTCCATCCACCCATAGCGACACCACCACGTAATCAGACGTAACGCGGTGAAACTCGCGCAACATCCTCAATCGATCATCACGCTCACCAATATGATGTAATAATCGCATGCTGAAAATGCAGCTTACGAAGTTGTCCGGACTGGGGATGCTGAAGGCAGAGGCCTGGAAGGTCTCAAAACGTTCAACATCTGACTGCGGACGTTCTTTCAGTGCCACCTTAAGCATGCTCTGGCTGTAATCTGCGGCATACAGTTTGCGCGAACTGTCTTCAGTCAACATGCTCCAGAATCGGCCCGTACCACAAGGCAAATCCAGTATTGTTCGTGGACAACCAGCCAGCCTGAGCGCTTTACGAGCAATGTTTATCTCACGCCGGTTCGAGAGGATTCGCCAATATCCAACCGTGTGTTTATGAAAATAGGCCCTTGCATGTCCATCCGTGTACTTTTTGGAAAACTCCAGTTCAGGCACATTCTTTATTATGTTGTTCATACTGACATCCTTACTCCAGTTGAAAGACTCTGATACTCAGTCTGCTAGCAAATAAATAATGCCGCGGTATGTATAACGTTATTCGAATAGAAAAAACCCGGTAGGATTTCACAGAGTCCCTATATTACGTTGCCCACTTTGAGAATCAGCAATAACCGCCACTCGACTTGAACTGTTGCAAATACAAGTATAGCTAACAGAACCAGAGTCGATGATTACTGAAGCATTACCATATCGTAATAAAAACCCTCACCGACCAGGCCACAGACATCCAGGCGCGCATCGAACTGATCTTTACAAAGCTCCCGGGTTTCTGAATCTTCTACCCGTGCTGTTTTCTCGCAGTCTCGCCTGTCATGACGATCAGTCATGTTGATGCAGACCGCCTTGGCGATCAGATAATCATCCCTCGCCTCGGCCTTGCAGGCTTGCAGGCTTGCGCAGCCAGCTTTGCTGTTTGCGAGCAGACACCGCGTTTACCGCCATGGTGGCCATGGTCGTCATTGTCATCATCGCTGCCACTCGCAAGCACAGAGCCAGCAGTCAGCAGTCAGCAGTCAGCACCATTGCTGTCACCAGTATCCCGCATCTGGCGGCGAATCTGGAAATGTTGTGCTGCTTTACACACATGCCTTCAAATATTCGCATTTTATTACCTCCTCGTATTTTGTTGTAATGCTAAAGGTCGGGTTGTTGAATCTGGCCGAAGAACTGGGCAATGTCTCCAAAGCCTGTCACGTCATGGGCTTGTCCAGAGACACTTTTTATCGCTACAAGGATGCCGTCGAGGACGGTGGCGTGGAAGCGCTGCTGGAGTCTGACCGACGCAAACCCAATCCGAAGAACCGTGTAGATCCTGCCGTTGCGGTAGCTGTCACGCAGTATGCGATTGACTACCCGGCCCATGGCCAAGTGAGAGTCAGCAATGAACTGCGCAAGCAGGGAGTCTTTGTTTCTCCCAGCGGGTTTCGCAGTATCTGACTGCGCCATGACTTGGCCAACTTCAAGAGCCGTCTGAAGGCCTTGGAGGCCAAAGTGGCTGAGGAAGGCCACCTGACGCTTGCAAGAATCAGGACAGGTGTCTGCAGTATCCAGGGTGCTGGCTTAGCAGATAGTGTTCAGCAAGGTAAACGAGATCCGCCGGATCCAGCGGATATTGCGCGCGCAGGTGCGACAGGACCTCCGCACCGCGGCCATTTTCAAAGCGGAAATAGGGCCACTCGCTGGAAACGGTTTCACTTTGCAGTGCCTCTGACAATGCCCTGCGTTCGGCCAAGGAACATTGACCGGCCAGCGAGTCGAGTATTTCAATGTAAAGGTAGGCGATCATGTAGTCGCTGTACCACTCCCATGGCCCGCTCAGGGAATAATCACCGAGGATGTTGAGCTCGGTAATGCGCGCATCGCTGAGGTAATTCTGCGCACCGACTTCGTCAAAAATGGCAGCCAGCCATTGCTCCCAGTCCTCAGTTGATTCATCGAGATAGAGGTATTCGTAGGGTTCCAGCACAACATAGTGTGGCCGAAACAATGAAAATTCGGTCTCGGGTTCAAGCTCGACGGGAACGGAGGTCCAGCCGTAGGGTTCCACCAGTTGCAGGAAATGAGTGGCTGCAAAATAGTTGCGGCGCATGATTTCATCCTGCCGCTGTGCATCGTAATCGTAGGAAAACTGGATATTGTGTGCAATCTCGTGCGCCAGGTAGCCGAGCTGGATAATTGCTGGCGCATCGATGCCTCGCCGGTAGATCTCCAGTGTCCGGGAGGCCGGCAGCACCTGTGCAAAATCGGATGCACCCTCCTCGTCCCCGGGATCGAGCAGCGAGGATTCCTCGGTGGCAATAACGCGCAAGGTAGCCAGGCTACCGTTGTCTGCAAACAGGTCCCGGTAGACACGGGTAACAACATCATAAACCGAGCGCGCCAGTGTGGGGGTAAACCCTGCGGACCGTTCCACCAGCAGAATGCCGTGATTGTCGTAAAGTTCACGCTGGATACGCACCATTTCCGGCGGCTTCCCTTGCTGACCCCAGTCGGCCTGAGGCGGAATGACGTTGCCATCCTGTTCGCCGTTCGTGAAGATAAACGGTTCGACATCCAGCACGTTGTCGATACCATCGCCATCGAGGTCGCTGTCCCCCTCGAGGAATCGGCCATAGTAATCACTGACCCAGAAGTCCAGCAGTCCGTCGCCGTCACTGTCCCGTGTCGCGTAGACCCACAGTTCAACATCATCAGGATAGAGCGCCTCGAGCAGCGACCGTTCCCAGGGCTGCGCATTGCGCATCTTTTCCCGGGTTGCGGCTATTTCTTCTGCAGAAGGCTGCTTCGGCAAAGGGTTGTCACGATAGAAAACATGGGCAAGGGACTGTCGTTGTTGCTGCGCATACACGTTCTGTTCGCTGTCAGGGAGTGATCCGCAGCCGGAGAGCAATAGCATCATGACAATAGCGGCGAGCACGCTAATCTGGGTGAATAGTCTAGACATACAGGCTTTACCCCGGTTTGGTGGAAACATTAATAATGCCCAGGATTTATGGTTGGCACCAATTGGATACCGAACTGCTCCAGATAAACTGATGTGCTTCTGAGTATTTGTCACCCTTGTCATCCCCATAGTAGACAGCCTGACAGCTCGAGTAAAATCTCATGCGTGTGCGGTCGTGGATTCAAGTCCTGCCTGGCCCACCACTCCCCATGACCAGACTTCGTTTCTTGGTATGCAATTGTTGCAGGCACACCGTTAAGCACAGTGGCATCACGGATCACAACCGCATAGAGATTAATGGAAATTCCAGGGAGGATCTGATTAATTCATCTTTCGTCATTCCGGCGCTTGCCGGACAAAAGCGCGTAGCGCGTGAAACGCCCTCAGGGCGGCCCACAGGGTGAGCACAGCAAATAATCTAGCAACCGATTGAATAGCAACAACTGGATTGCGGTTCTACGCCGCGCTCCGCCTGGAGTGACGAATTAATCAGATGCTCCCTAATGCCTAACGTGTCTGGTACATGAAGATGGCGTACCAAACCACTAGAGAGTCATTTCAACCTGATTATGCCCGGGTTTTCTAAATTACCCGGGTATTTGGCCGGGTAGATTTGAACAGGGGCGTAAATCCGAGTCCTCAGGACATGCTTGCTTTTACAAGTCTTACCAGGTGCATGATACCAAGCAAAACCGCACCAACCATGAGCCCAACAAGCAGCTCGGTTGCCAGTGATGGCAACACCTTAAGTGCATGATGAACGGCCTCGATATTGTGGACAAACATACCACCACCCACCAGCAACATCGCAATTGTACCGATCACGCCCAGCAGCCTGATAATCTTCGGAAGGGAATCTACCAGTAGCTGGCCAGTAAAACTCAGCAGGCGTGCGTAGACACCCTTGATAGAAGCTGCACGAGTCATCAAGTAACACCCGGTATCATCCATGCGTACCAATAGCGCCACCAGCCCATATACTCCAACTGTCGCCAGCAGGGAAATAAGACTTACCACCATAACCTGAACAGCAAAAGGCTGATCGATAACCGTGCCCAGCGTAATCACGACAATCTCAATGGAAAGAATAAAATCCGTTCGGACGGCCGCTCTTATCTTCGCCTGTTCACGAGAAACGATCTCCTTGGGTACCGCTGTCTCTTCAGCGACAATTAC
This sequence comes from uncultured Gammaproteobacteria bacterium, assembly GCA_963753755.1. Taxonomy (GTDB): domain Bacteria; phylum Pseudomonadota; class Gammaproteobacteria; order UBA9214; family UBA9214; genus UBA9214. The sequence goes on along the minus strand of CAVWDM010000002.1, from coordinate 124,009 downwards.
CGGTTTCTCGTGTGGCATGAACCACTCAACAACTTTTTCTGTCCCCTCATAGCTAAGATAGGCACCGCCAAGAAGCAGTATGGGCACAATGAGCCAGGGAATATAGGCGCTCAGAAGAAAGGCAAGAGGAAGGATAATGAGTTTATTGATGAATGAGCCCCTGGTGATCGCCCAGATAACAGGTAATTCTCTCGATGCACTGAAGCCGGTCGCCTTCTCTGCATTAACGGCCAGATCATCACCCAACAAGCCAGCGGCCTTTTTCGCTGCGATCTTGCTCATGACCGCCGTATCATCAAGCAGCATGGCCACGTCATCGAGAATTGCAAATATACCGCTAGCCATAATCTGTGCTTCTATTCCTTGTTGTTTTAATCCAGGAAACCCTGATAAATCTTGTTTTTCGTCATTCCCGCGAAGGCGGGTCAAGCACGTAGCGTATTGAATAAATCACTGGATTGCGGGTCTCCGCTGCGCTCCGTCCGGAATGACGAAGTAATCAGATTCTCCCTAATGATTAGCGTGATGGATTAGTAATCTACTTAACGAAGTTCAGTGTGTAACATTCATGCAGAATTACCGCTAACTTTATCCGTTATACAGAGCTCCTGTTCAAGAGCTTCTCGCTGCGCTTTGCGTTACATTCCGGCCATCTTCTCGCCATCGAGCAGGCGGGCCACAAAGCAGAGACCTTCATCCATACATTACACTCTTTCCAGGGCATTTGAGGACGGCCCCAACTGCCATATTGTGTAACCTATGCGCCAGGAACACGGTGTAACCTATGAGTCGTGAAGCCCGTTCTTCAGCATACGTCACCCATAATCCGGCAGTGTCAGTGACCATAAGAACGGATAGTCACCGGGTCAGCTGCCCGGGTTCCCGGCGAGGTGCACCGCCGTTTTCCGCCACCTGTGTTCTTCTATATGGCCACCCCGAAGGATGATGGCCAACAGCACTCGTAGTCGTTTTTCACTAACTGCGGCCAATTGAAACAGCACGATTACACACATCCCGTTGTGAGCGCTGTAATTTCCTTGGCATAAACATGCCTTGAAGTCAGGTATTTTCTAGATAATTTATATAACTATATGTATTATAATATCATTCGTTAATGGTCAATATTTGATCAATCTAATAGTGTCGCAGGTAATTAAACTGCCTGCTGCAGTTAAAAACAATTCATCCACAGAGTTATCCACACAAAATGTGGATAACATGTACGTACACTTACGAAGCTGGTAATACAACCGCCCCTCCCCCACATCTGCCGATATCGAAAAGCTGACAAACAGGTATCAGGCAGATATTGCCAACGATCCTGATGTACCGCAGATTATTCAAGGCATGACCGTTACCTGGTGACAGGAAGCTACCAACCCAGGAGAGGGGTTCATTTCTGAAGCAGAAATCATTATCGCTGACAGTCAGCCGGGCGCTGAATCCGTAATGGACACTGAGTGCGATTCTGGAAGTGACATAATCCTGTCACCGGGGAAGATCCGGGTCTGTAACACAAGCGCACAAGCGCTTGATCTTGATAACCGGCCCGCAGGGAGCCACTACGATCATTCGTAACGATTGCGCTAACGCGCGTGACGCTTATGAACGTCCGTGATTTAGCAAGTTGCCAGGTAGTGCGAGTTCACTCATTCTCCGGGGGATGAGAAACGCCAGTGAACTTGAAAATGAGTTTTTCGAGGTACCTGTTAGTCGGACGAAAAACATAAGCTGCTGCTGCAGGCATTATTGTGAAGAAAAACCGCTCTTCGTTATCCTGAGCGACAAAGAGCACCAGTATAACGATAAGGGCAATTGTTATTAGTGCATAGATCGCCCAGGCTCTTTTTATATAGGATTGAAATTTGCTATCTTGATTGTTCATCGTGTCATTCATTACAGAGTGTGTTTTGCGGATCATACAGAAAATTGCCGTTCCCTGGCAGCTTGTCTAGTTCCGAGTAGCAGCAACTTCGGTCATTCAACATTCAAGCCATACGGCAGCAAAGTCGTCCTCGGCCTGGAGTAATCTTGTTAGCTTTTATCCTCTTTGCTGTAGGGAAAGCGAGTATGTCCATATCTGATTACAAGGATAGCTAACGAGATAAGCAACACCGCACCAGCAACACCCAGCATTCTCCAGGTATCAAGGCTTTTCATGTCCAAAATCATGTAGCGCGCCAGTGCAACAATCGAGATATAAAGCGGCATTCGAACTGGCAACTTGCCAGAATCAAGATACATTGCCACCATTGCGAGTACCTCGAGATATATAAACAGAAGCAGCAAGTCCGCCAAGGTGACCGTCCTTGCTTCGAACATGGATGAAATTTCTATTCCAACCGCGATTACAGTAGAGATGGCAATAATTATCAGGCCAACGTCCTCTACCCATGTAATCGCTTTATGCCCAATTCTGCTAAAGTCCCTCATATATTATTTTCCAGTTCTTTTTATGGCTTAATATTACATGGTCCAAAAGGTTTTACAAACCTAGCTCTACTGCATGGCAGCATCTCTTCTGCCAATCAATGTAAATCCTTGTGCACCTTCAATATCAATAAGGACTATCCGGCTGTTCTGGGTCCAGACTCTTCCCGTACAGCTGGAATCACTGCGGCCTAGATGCCCTGCTTCCGGGAAGAACCACAAACCTGCCGTTCATTGTCAGCATGGCGCCAGTGCCTGTCAAAGCCGTGCAGGGTGGTGTACTGGCACGTTCCGCAAAATCACGTACCTCTAGTACCTGTTCATGATCCCTGCGACTACCGAGAACATCGACAGGGCATGACCATTACCTGGACATACGAAGTTACCAAATCAGAAGAGGCTTCATTTGTGTCGGAAAGCATACTTTGATTCTCAAGGCCGTCCAGCCCCGTCTATGCGTAGGCCGGCTAACAACGGTAGAAACTGCTGCGACTGACCTTGATCTCCTGCAGGGTTCATCGAATGAACAACTCTGATTCGTCCAACAGACGGATAGTGGCCAGTTTCTCGAATGCGGTGTAAACGGCAACGTGTTCCCGGCCAGTCCTTGATATTTTCCTATCTGCCTCAATTTACTAGGTTGGCCCCCGGCAAATGGATTTCAACCATGGATATAAATCAAGACAACAAGGAAATTACTGAAGACAGCCCGGTAGGCGAGATTGTCCGTGCCAAGGACATCCTTCCGGGTGTGATCCACCTGCTGCCGCAGGGCAGCCGTCCGTTCTTTCCCGGCCAGGTCATGCCGCTGGTGGTGGATCGTGATCCGTGGGAGCAGACACTCAAGGCAGTGCATGAAAGTGGTCACCATATCATCGGCCTCACGCTGGTCAAGACCGAACAGCTGGAGGACCTTGGTCGCGATGATTTTTATGACATGGGGACGGCCTGTCGCATCCTCCGGGTGCAGCAGGACAAGGACAAGCTGCAGGTGCTGGTGGAAGGCTTGCAGCGTTTTCGGATCGAGGACTGGATTTCTACCAGCCAGCCTTACATTGCCCGTGTCAAATACTACCCTGAGTCCCGGCATGAGGACGTCTCCGAGGTGAAGGCGTATGCCGTAGCCATTATCAATACCATCAAGGAACTGGTGCCGATGAATCCCCTCTACGGGGAGGAGCTCAAGGTGTTTCTGGAGCATTTCAGTCCGGATGATCCCTCCTCCCTGGCCGACTTTGCTGCCAGCCTGACCACGGCCGGCAAGGAGGAGTTGCAGGAGGTGCTCGAGACGACCCGGATCCTCTCGCGGCTGGAGAAGGTGTTGCGCCTGATCAACAACGAGCTCGAAGTTGCCAGGGCACAGATGAAGATCCGCAAGCATGTGGAGACGGAGATCCAGGGGCACCAGAAGGAGATGTTCCTGCGCGAACAGTTGAAGGCGATCCAGAAAGAGCTGGGGCTGTCCAAGGACGACAGGACGGCCGCGGTGGACAAGTTCCGCGAGCGCATCGAGCCACTCACGGTGCCGGAGGCGGCACAGGAACGCATCGAAGAGGAACTGGAGAAGCTGTCCCTGCTGGAGACCGGTTCACCCGAATATGCCGTGACCCGCAACTACCTTGACTGGCTGACGCTGTTGCCGTGGGGGAAACATACCAGTGATACGCTGGACCTTGGGACGGCCCAGCAAATCCTGGAGCGCGATCATGAAGGGCTGGAAGACGTCAAGGAACGCATCCTGGAGTTTCTTGCCGTGGGCATCATGAAGGGCGAGGTGTCCGGTTCTATCCTGCTGTTTGTCGGGCCACCGGGTGTCGGCAAGACCTCACTGGGGCATTCCATCGCGAACGCTCTGGGGCGCAAGTTTTTCCGCTTCTCGCTGGGGGGCATGCGCGACGAGGCCGAGATCAAGGGGCATCGGCGCACCTACATCGGCGCCATGCCCGGCAAGTTCATCCAGACCATCAAGAACACCGGCTCGGCCAACCCGGTCATCATGCTGGATGAACTCGACAAGATCGGTGCTTCGTACCATGGCGATCCGGCCTCGGCCCTGCTCGAGGTGCTGGACCCGGAGGAGAACACCGACTTCCAGGATCACTACCTGGACGTGCCGTTCGACCTGTCCAAGGTGCTGTTCATCTGCACCGCCAACCAGCTCGACTCCATTCCCGGGCCACTGCTGGACCGCATGGAGATCATCAAGCTGTCGGGTTATCTGGCCAACGAGAAACTGGCCATCGCCGAGAAGCACCTGCTACCGCGGATACGCGAGCGTGCCGGGCTCAAGCAACGCGGCCAGTTGCGCATCGACAAAAGCGCCCTGCGCCGGATTATCGACGGCTATGCGCGCGAGGCTGGTGTGCGACGGCTGGAGAAGTATCTGGGCACCATTGCACGCAAGGCTGTGGTTCGGTTGCTCAAGGGCGAAGCTGCACCGATTCGAGTGAAGGCGAGTGATGTCGAGGACTACCTTGGCAAGATCATTTTCCAGAAAGAGCGTCGCAAGACCGGCGTCGGCAAGGTCACCGGGCTGGCATGGACCGCCATGGGGGGGCTACACTCAGCATAGAGGCGACCCGGATTCATACCTACAGCCGTGGTTTGAAGCTCACCGGGCAGCTCGGCGACGTGATGCGGGAATCGGCCGAGATCGCCTACAGTTATATTTTGGCGAATGCAGATAAGCTGGGCGTCAAGCCGGATTATTTCAAAAACGCCTTCATTCACCTGCATGTGCCGGCCGGCGCAACACCGAAGGACGGACCCAGCGCCGGCATCACCATGGCCAGCGCGATTCTGTCTCTGGCCCGGGGGCGGCGGCCGGTGCGACCACTGGCGATGACTGGGGAGCTGACCCTGACCGGTGAGGTACTGCCGGTTGGCGGCATTCAGGAGAAAGTGATCGCTGCCAGGCGCATCGGGCTACGGGAGCTGATTCTGCCGGAGGCCAACCGGGGTGATTTCGAGGCATTGCCGGAACATATCAGGGAAGGCATGACAGTGCGTTTTGCCGCCCATTACAGCGATGTCGAACCGGTGGTGTTTGCGAAATAGAGGCATTCAGACGGTTGCGTGCCGCACCGCCCGGGTAACACGAGCGTTAACCATAATTGGATTTTTACTTTCAAGCCCCACTATACAGGGAACGGATTTACCGGAACGAACCCAGGTAACCCATCATGATGCGAATTTTATGTTGATAGTAAGGTTAGTAAATACCCCCCCGGCAAAGCCGGGGGGGTATTTACCAGGCTCAAGATAAGGTGAAGGCACGGAACGACAGAAAAACAGAGACAACCGATGGCCACCTGTATCTGAACGTTCGAGATCAGTAGATACTGTTGATGACAGGTGGGAAATTGGCAGATTGAGCACAAGACAAAACCCTGTTCTTTGTCTGGCATTAGGTCAAATAGAGCACCCTCTCCCTGAACAGGGAAAGAGATCCGGCACCGCGTATTGGGATCAGTTATGGTATCGCGTATTATCGACTCAGCCAGAAAGTGGCGCACTCTTCAGCCTATAACTCAACCGCACACTGCGACACATGAATACATCAGTGCCAATTCTCCCCAGGCAGCTCTATATCGAATCCACAGCCCCTGACGGAACAGCAACCCAGGTTACTGTTGTGCCTGAGAAGCTGATTGCCTGGTCAGAAGTCGGCGCTGGTGATGCCATAGACAACTGGTGCAAACAAATCTGCGACGAGAAGATAGCTGCGATCAACACATGGGAAGACGATCGGATTCTACAACTGGAAGATGAATGGGTATCGTCCGAAAATAACGTCGAGGAAGACGAAGAGGACGAGGAAGAAAATCGCTACCACCTGGCCTGTGAAGCTGTATCCAGAGATGCAGAAAGAAAACGCGCTATTGCCAGAGAACAGATGGCCGAACACAAGGCAGCCATTGATAAACTGGTACAGCAAACCAGAACCGTCGACGAGGCCCAGACACCTCCCAGGGAAGAAAAACATTTAGTCGGATACCTGGTAGTTGCCATCTCTGCCGTCATGGCCATCGCCATTGTAGCCTACGCACTAATCACCTGACCGAGGTCAACCGAATCCACTGGCACCCGCTGGTGTTGGCATTCATCATTTGATTGCCAAGGCCACCAGTTGTTCGTGCAACTCGACCGCCCTTTGCCAGAGGTACGTGGAAAAACGATCATATGCTACAGGCGTAGTCGTTGGGGCACGTAACATATCCGCTGTCGCAGTCAAGCGTTCCCTTTCGGTCACCATGGCGAGATCAGCTATTGTTGTTAACATGCCCTTGCCGCTGTATCGATATTGCCGTCTTTCGTCGGAATGTTCAATCTCCGACAATGCAATCAATTTTGCGATAATACCTCGTAATCCTTGCTCCAGATCATGCGAATATCCATCAGCTTCGACAGTCTCGAGGTATTGATCAGTCTCAATGCGCTCATGCATGAAAGCCAGCCACACCGCTTCCTCAAAGGCTTCAGGGCTGTTAAAGAATACGAATACCTTGTCACCATGGGCTCGCTCTTTGGCCACTCCGGACAATCGGAAGCAGCTTGACACCTTGTGCCAGAGGATCGGAATCAGAAGAAATGGCATTTGCCTGTAGGTGAAAGATGCAAACTCACCGGTACCGTAAAGCGCGTTCAATAACAGTGTCGTGCCGCTTCTGGGCAAGCCTGTCACAAAGATCTCTTTTCTGCCTGTTATCGAATTGATCTTCCCTTTAAAGATATCAGATTCCAGCTCAGCCAGAATTCGCTGCAGCCAGGGGCTCCGAAACGCGAGATGATGCAAAGCCCTATCAAGTGGACTGTAGTCGCCTTTCAATTGCCCCCCGTAACCAGACATAAACTATTGCACTTATCGTAAGCAGGACCATGACGACGTGAGACAGAATACTTTGGTCTAAATGAGCCTTCACCCCAGGGAAAAAGTGTACGAAAGCAAGGCGCACCGCGAACACCGCCATTGCCATGAACAGAAATAATAAAGAGAAGCCCCCATGGCCAGATCTGATATTTGCCAGCAGCCAGTCCATAGCCAAAAACAAGCATGGCCATGAGAAAGAAAGCGGATATTAATGGTAGTACTTTTTCGACCGTAAATTTCACACTACGCACCATCATAGATTGAGCGGCACCAGCATCCTGCCGAACGCAGTCGGTGAACGCATTATAGTTATGCCGGGGCAGGAAACGGGAGGTCCGATCGAGCCCGTCCCGGGGAGCCATGCAAATTCAGCCTACACAGCATCACCCAGAACGGTCACGTATCGAGCGCGGGCAACAGGAACAGAAGTCACCGGGTCAGCTGCCAGGAATCCCGGCGGGGCGCACTTCCACATTCTGCCGCCAGCATTCTGCTAAATAAGAAAACCCCGAGGAATGAGACCTCAGCACTCTCAACCGTTTTTCAATATCAATAACTGCGCTCAATTGAAACAGCACAGTTACTCACATCCGGTTGCTAGCACACTTGTTTCCTTAGAATCAATATGGCTTCAGGTTAGACAATTTCTATATAATTTTCATATCTATTTGTATTATATAGATATAGACAAATAGTCACTGTTTGATCAATCCAGCATGAGCGCAGGTTAATGAACTGTCTGGTGCAGTGAAAAACAATTCATCCACAGAGTTATCCACACACAATGTGGATAACATGTATTGCGTCCTGGTCAGATCGCAGGCAGGTGTCTGCCTCGCTTTCTGGTGCGGTATCACCTGATGAACTAACGGTATCTGCCAGACATAGCCGACAGTGCAGGTAGATTATTCAGTATTACTTTCTTCCTTCTTTATCAACCATTCATTGAACCGGTCTACATGCTCTGAGGTAAGCACGGAGTAAATGTCATCACGAACCAACAAACCACACGCGGGACACATGCAGATATAAAGACCTAACTCATCGCAGTAACCCAAATACACCCACGCTGGTTTACCATTTTGTACGCTGTGCTTCTCTAATGGATACTTCTTGCAACCGGGGCATCGCCTTGCATTTGTAAGTGCCGCCCAAATGTTGCGAAGTGCATTCATCATAAGGTCTTACCTATCGATTAACGGGTGACGGGCACCCTGTCACCAATACGTCACCATGCCCAGCCAACTTCAATGAATCTGGTACTTGCCGGGATTCCGATGCATGGCTCGTATGCGGATCATATGATGACCGGTGCTGGTCAGATATTATGTTCTGCATCATGGTAGCTGCTGGCGGTATCACAGTTGCCTGGATTGACAGCGGACTGGCAAACATCCTGGACGAGCACATGCAGGCAAGCAGGCAGTTCTTCGTCGTTACAACCCAGGCAACCATCGAGTTCCGGGTTGCATGCCAATGCTAACTGATTTACGAGAACAAACAGGGACGTAACAACTAGAAACAAATACTTTTTCATGATTTGCTCCTGGTAAGCCAGTCCAGAGAATAAACTTCACCCGGGGTGCGACAGCCACCCTGTAGATCAGGAGGGGGTGACAGGTGCGATACAGCATCAGTGTCGCGGTTAAAAATCCTCATTTAAATTATGCCAATCATTCGGTCTGCATAATGCCCCCAGGATACAACCTGAGAGAATAGGCACCGTCACCGGGAAAGGCCCCAGCCTCACCGAGTATATCGCATGACAACATAACGTAGTTGTTGCCAGGAGCACATCAGTACAATTACTGACCAGGTTTAAAAAAAACCCGCCATAAGGACGTGACTGCGCCCTTACCATTACGACGGATCTCTGACAGCTGACGTTCAGGTACATGGTCATTGACGCAAATTTGACCTACATCACTATGTATTTTTAACCACGCTGTAACTAATGTGGAAACATAGCTTTTCAGAAAGCTATAGAAAAAAGCAACACGGTGGCTTTCGAGTCCCCGAGCGGCGATCATCGTTAATTCGTTGGTCGTCGTTTTTTTTTGCGCCTGACTATAGTCCCGCCATCAGGACGGGGACCCTCTCCCGCTACGATATCCTGCAGACAGGTACCTCCTCGGGTGACTGGAACGTTATCACCTGGTGAGAGTCAGTAGTGTCTGCCAGAAAATGCCAGGAGTGCCGGTAGACTTTATCCGCTATTACACTCATTGATTGACCCACATCAACAGTCACTCCACCCACGTGGTAAAGCCCTGTCTATTCAGATATCTCCGGATTACCTGCAATACTTTACTTCGATGCATTGCCAAATGTACTTTTGCGATCTACATTTAGACATACGGCAGATAGCAACAATCAGGCTATGGCTGGATATGTAAAAGCAAACTCATTAGAGCGCAGCCATGATGAAACCATCTTCTGGCGGGCCTGTTATAATTCAACTGTTGAATACTCCAGAATGTCTAAAAAGAAGATAACAAACTTCAATCTGCAATCATTTCTGGATTCGCATGACAATCCATTTGTTCTGATTGATGATAACTACACCATTTTAGGAGTCAACAGAGCTTACTGTACTTATTACGACACTTCCCCGAGTGAAGTAATAGGCTCAAAGTGCCACATGGCTCACCATGGCAGTGAGTTTCCGTGCCCTAGCCATGGAGAGAAATGTCCAATGCGCATGGTTATGGAAACCGGTAACAAATGCGAGGTAAATCATCTGCACCATAACCGTGAATTTTACGCCGAGTGTGTCTGTATCAAGGGTTATCTTATTGTCGACGAAGATGGCAATCGCTATCTGGGTGAAGAAATCATAGGTGAGGAAATCGGACAGACAGCTATAACGCCAGGTGCGGCAATACAGAACTCAAAACGATCGACAGCAGCTGCGACAGAAGCCAAGTATATCGCCCGGTTAATGGAAGAGCATCATGGTAATCGCCGCAAGGTTGCCGAGATACTGAGTATTAGTGAACGCATGCTAGGCCGAAAACTGAGGAGTTATAATTTAACAGATAACGGGTAAGGCTCTTGATTGGCTATCCAGTTACAGACAAGATGCCTTCAGAGTCCACCTGCGTTGTGCAAAGCCGTCTTTCAAGCTGCTCCATAGCAGAAACAAAACCCGGCAACGGTGGTGACACACCTTCCCCTGTTACGAATTAATCGGCGTTCCCTGAATTTGACTGAATACCCGTGGTCAATTGACACTTGTGTTATTTTGAGGTCGCGACAAGGAAGACAGGTACTCGGAAGAACACCAACCTTTTCCATAAAATTGTGTATTTACATAATACCAACCATCAGCCTCTTTAATGTATTCAACCTCTGATCCAGCTTTCAGTACGACGATTGGAGTGGTATTCAATGATGCCGATGGTCTGAGATTCAGGTTGACCTTCACCGTATGTGTCGGGGTAAAGTCACCCTCCCCTTCATGCCTCGTCTGGGCTATTCCGGACGCAGTCGGTTCCATAGTATCGAATGCTATCTCTGCTTCATCAGTTGCAGGCTTATCTGGCGAACACGATACAAGCAGTGCGACACAAAACGAGGTGATACACAAATTGGCGAGGCGGTGTATAAACCGGGCATTACTATTCATGATTTTGTCCCTCAAGGATTTGTGCGAAATACTTCCCTGATCACTCCCCGTATAGCGAGTTTCGGTCAGGAATAAAGATATCCAACATATACCGCTGCCCAAACTGCAAGTTTGGTGAGAAAAACCATTAGGCCGTTTTCTTGCGTCTGGATGTTACGATCATCCCGACCAGACCGGACCCAAAAAGCCAGGTCGCAGCTGGCAGCGGTACGGAGGACACGTGGCCTCCAGATACAATGTATAAGAAACAGTCGTGAAGCCTCCGCTGTTGAATGAACCCATCGGGGTCTTTTCGGATTTTTCAATTCCATTGCCATTGGTATCCATGGTGAAACAGGAACCGATGATGTCGCTGACGGGATAGACTGACGGGTTGCAAGGCAGAGGTGTTCCATCGTCACAGCCAGTGACGCCCATTGTAAAATCGAGTGTTGTGCTGGATGTTAGACTTGCGCCAGCCTGTAGTGAAACACCGCCCAGAACCAGGCCAATGGCAGTAGCTAAAGTTGCTTTCCTGTATATGGTCGCAGCCTCCACTAGCTTGTTTTTCTATTGTTTCCAGCTACATTTGATTTGTATGCGCGAACGGCAGAAGCATACACCCGGCATGCATATATCACCAAATGCTAAAGGTCCGGGTCGACACTCCTCGTTTAGTAACGCTTATATTAGCCTAGGATTAACACGTGAACCGGCCAAACTCCTGCATTCACGCCCAGGTAAAAACTGCCAGGTATTTGCTTAGTCAGTCTTCCAGTCTAAAACCTATCTTGATTGTTACTTGCCAGTATTGGACTGCGTCAGCGTCAATATACCCACGCGTGCTAATAACCTCGAACCAATGCATATTTCTTACTGTCTTTGATGCTTTAGTAATAGCATTACGGATGGCATCATCTGTCCCAATCGCCGAACTACCCGTTAACTCAATATGTTTATACGTATGTTCTTTCACATCTCTCTCCTGTGCTAATTAAGATATCCAGAGGTCTCGATAGTGCTGACCGATTAGCGAATCTTATATCAAGGATTACATGTAGTACCAGAGCGGTCCCGAACACGACCGTTAGCTCAACACGATTATCCGGGCAGCTATTGAATACCGCCTTGAGCATGAATCAGAACATGCGCAGGAATGAATACGAAAAGCGCATAGCTGATGCTTCTTATTCAGCGAGTAACCAGATCATACAGCCAGCTTGCCAGTGGACGCAGTTGTTCAAGGTCGCTCTCCGCCAGGGGCGTACCGTGATCGGCATCAGGCATGGAAAACACTCTTAACGAACCAGCGTAAGCATTGATGATCTCACGCTGAATGTGGGCCGACACAACCCTGTCCTGTTGTGCAGTGACAACAAGAGCAGGAACTGTCGCCCGTCGGGCATTTGCCAGACTATCCAGTTCTCGGGGTACCTGTTTGGCAATCATGCGGGTTGCCCATTTAAAGTGCCACCAACCCGATTGCGCCAAAATCACCTCGCGCAAGGCCGGCGGGTTCTGTACCATCACGCCGTCAACCTTATGGTGAGCGGCAAGGTAAAGTGCACTCACACTGCCGAGACTGCCGCCGGCCGCAATCACGGGGGTATCTCCGGCTATTGAACGAATCGCCTGCAGAGCACGATCAGCCATTGCCGGCAGTTTCTTCAGACCCGCCGTACCGCTGCTATTACCGTAACCGGGAGGATTGACGGCCCATATTTCTACGCACCGCAGCGACCAGCAACCCTCGAGAAAATCAGTTCTGTGTTCGGCACGACTGGCCGTTCCGGGAAACTCGAGCAGGTAAAGCTCCGGTGCGCTCTGCGTATCCACCCCAACACGGTGCACCCACACTTCCAGTTCACCATCGCCATGAAACAACCGCAAAGGCCTTCTTTCAGGCACAGGAATAGCGTGCCGGGTAGGCTGAAGAATGATCCTATCCGCTAACCAACCTGGAAAAGACACGAAGGCAGCCGGTCACTAGACAAAAAATGCGGGTCCGTAGGGCGTGATGCCCTTATGGCTGTAATGAATCCTGTAACGCTTGCCAGCGCGCCTTTCAAGAAGACCGGCGGCGTCAAGTTCCGCGGGAATATCCGGCGGTAGCGACTCGTGGTGTCTCATAACATAACGCATCGCCAGCGGCGCCCGCAGAAACAGACCTCTCAGGTCAGTATGAGCAAACTCTTTCATCCAGACTTCTGTGGAGCCCAGAAACGGTTCGGGCAGTTTATCCAGCAGCACACCATCATCCAGCCCGTTGGCAAGCAGCCGTTTCACTGTCAGTAACACGGTGTAACGTGCCATGGTTGCACAGGATCGCACCAACGGGTGGTAGGTGTCCTGCTCCGAGGGCAGGCAGACTGGTTGCAGAGCCTGTGGATCTGAGGTCTGAATACGCCCGAGCAGTTCATTCCAGCGACCACGGATATCCTGCTCAGCATCGCTAGCGGGAGGTGTGTGCTTCAGCCAGTCGCCCTCCCCGTCCGCCAGCATATGCGCCAGTGTATTGCGCGCTACGCTGTCTCCCAGTGTTACTGTTGACTTGAACAGCTCAACCAGTCCTCGCTTCCCGCCCGGTAAGCGCAAGGGGTAGCTGAACCAGTCGCGTCCTTTTAACACGTCTTCCAGGAACATCTGCGACCCAGCAAAGGCACGCATGCTTAGCCAGTAGATCTGCGCATCATCGTCCATACCCCTGCGCAAGTCCCAACCCACATCCGGACGCCGCCAGGATACCCAGCCGAACACCAGGTCTGGTATGCGTGGATCTGCGCCGGTTCCGGCACCGGCAAGATCAACCAGTTCGGGTTCCTTGCCCGATTCAAACAGGAACCGCAACTGCACATGTTGCAGCGGTCCCAACCGCCCGCCTTCACCAAAGGGGACCAGGGTAAATTCGACTTTCTCAAGTCCATCGAGCGGGACCCGCACACTGTGCAGTACGGTAGATTTCTCAAACGGATTGCCGCCGTAATTGACGTGCCGCAGGACCATTGTAGCTGGTTCGCCGTGTGGATCACTGGCCCGCCAGTCAACCAGACCCGGGATCGCAGCCGCCATATATCCTCCGGGGATGATGTCGCGATCGGTTCTTAGACGCATAATCTGTGTATCGTCTTCAACCCATGAGAGAATTTGTCTTGCGGACAGGGTTCTGTACTGGCTGTCAGAGTCAAGCATGCTCATATTCTTGCCCCACTATCTACCGATAGCAACCACTGGTTCTCCCCGGACACCCGGATAGTATCAGATCCTCAATACCGTACTGACAACCACACCGGTACGGAATCATCGTGCTGGTGAAATCGATGCAACCAGCGTGACTCCCAGTTCGACACCTCAGCTACACAAAGGCGGACCTGGTAAGAAATCATAGCGTTATGCCGTTGAGACCGGGGGATTCATAATCCATCGGTATGGCCATATCGGGCAGCATGGACGGCGAATTATCGGGATAGTACAACTCGGCGCGTGAAAGAGTCTGGAAACCATCGAGGTGACATATCTGGAGTCATCGGGGAAGATTTCTGGCGGGTATACCATCCATGGAAGTTCCCGGCAATGGCCTCCATAACCAATCAGGACAACTCCGGCCGCCAGGAATAGTGCCGGCAGATCTTTATTCACAGAACATAAGCCGACATCACATGGCAAGCACCCGTCATGGTCGGATTTAATTTACACCCAGAGTGTTCCAACTGAACAAGCACGAAGCTGACCTTTGGCGTAGTGTAAATTGTAGATCCGTTGGCCTCTACAGGTTCCGTCCAACTCCAAAGCGGAAACCAATATTACCAGGCAAGCCATGAGTGACCGCAGCATGGTATATGCAGAGACGATGAACGGATATTTTTTGACAACCTGGTCGGAAAGACTGGATAATCAGCGCCTATTCGGAGCGCGTCTGCGCGCCAACCAGGCTGACCAAAACAACCTGTTAAGGAGAACTTGATGGTCGATCCCATTCTACATTCAGTCGCCAAGCCTCCCAAGGCTATGGAAGTCAATACCACGAATAGCACAATCGATACCCGCGTGACTGAACTGTTGCAATCAATCTACTCTGTCAGTAAAACAGCAGTCACCTCAATCGGTTTGGGCAAGACCGTTAACATGGCAAAAGATTTGCAGAGTTTTGTCGATCCGGACGAGGCATTAGAATTCGGCCTTGAAGCCGGGTATGAAGCAGTCAACAAGGTTTTGAGTGATACTGAAGAGCTTGCCAGATTGCTGGATATAGAACTCAAAAGACCGGTTAGTTATAAGCTGGAACCTGTCTTTTCCGAGAAGTAATCTGGTAACCCCGCCAACCGGGGACAGATTATCATATTTCAGGAAAGTCTCCTGACGGTAGCAGCTGTTCATAGCAGATAACGATCAGTTTACACTTGCGGATTATTGTTGATGCGCCTGTACCGTGATTAAGCACAGACAAATTCGGGGAAACGAGATTCAGAGGTGCAAACACTGTATTGGCTGTACTGGCACTTGCACTGCCAGGAATCATGCAGCTGGGCGATACCAGCTTTTCGGCATTCTTCTCACCGAAAGATTCCGGCAAACAGACCAGGGGGTTAGACCGGTGGTACCGATCCCCACGTCCGCGGATGAATCGCCGGGTGCGGCAAATGCTTCCAGCTGTTTCTTGTTCATGTTGCCTATCTCCCTGTTCGGTATCCGCAGGGAGTCTGTCTCATTTCCAATCAAAGACCTGACACCTTCTTTTCAATCACACTAAACGCTTCCTGCAGCGCCATCTGTTACGGGCGTGGCTCCTCTTCTGGACACTCAACATCCTGAAAACGGACTTCCAGCATGTCACCACGTTTATCCCTGCCGGTCAGGAAGCGTGCCTCCAGGTTAAATGTCCTAGTATTGCCATCAAGCACAATATTTCCACCCACCGGCTCATCAGGCTGCAAATCGCGTCGCACTGGCAACTGGGTCCACCCGAATGTTGCACGATTGGCCAGCGGCAGACTTATCTCTTCCCATCGGGTATCCCAGTAGTCTTTACCCAGAAGCTGGAGTGCCTCGTTAATACTGCTGAGGTGCCAGTTCGCTGTCTCCAGCCAGATTACTCGCTCACTTTTATTTTCTATATGGACAGTAACAAAACAGGCGTTGCCGATGAGTTCCAGGGCAGTTTTCGGAAAGCCCCGCGCTTCATAGAAGGCTGCTATTTGTTCAGAGGTATGCGGAATGAGCACCATGAGCATATCGTCATTTTCTACATACGGACCAGGATAGGGCCGCTCAATGCCGAAGGCAGGCGCTGCCAGCAATGTGCTGATCAGCACCCCGCACAACCTCAGTGCAGCAATTAGATATTGTAATCTGATTCGCATACCATGCCTCTTTAATACGTGACTCGTTCCGAGTTTGCACAGATTGCAAGAGGAGAACAAGGTATGCACAGAATTATCGTTACCTTTATTCTGTATATCCTGGTCATGCCCGGCGTGTGGGCAGAGGATGACGCAGCGCATGTCAGCGGACGACCGGTCCATACCTACTCAATTGTTGCCCGCGATCCGGAAAGTGGGCAACTGGGCGTGGCTGTTCAGTCACACTGGTTTTCGGTCGGCTCACTGGTTCCCTGGGCACAGGCAGGGGTGGGTGCGATCGCAACACAATCATTCGTCGAGGTGCGCTACGGGACATCCGGTCTTGACCTGATGGCGTCCGGGTTGAGTGCACAACGCACCCTGAGTGCACTGCTGGCAGCAGATGCCAGTCCCGGTGTTCGCCAGGTTGCCATGATTGATTCGAGCGGTGAGGTCGCCGTACACACTGGCGAGAACTGTATCCAGTATGCGGGGCACCTGGCGGGTAAAGATTTTTCGGTGCAATCAAACTTGATGATCAAGCCGGGTGTGCCGCAAGCCATGGCAGAGGCATTTCTGCAGTCAACAGGTCCGCTCGCGGAACGGATGCTCAGGGCACTGGAAGCGGCTCAAGCAGCCGGTGGTGATCTACGCGGCAAGCAGTCGGCAGCCATTCTGGTCGTCAGCGGTAAGGCCAGTAGTCGGCCCTGGGAAGATCGCCTGGTGGATCTACATGTTGAAGATAACCTGCAACCACTGAAAGAACTAAAGCGATTACTGATACTAAATACCGCTTACGAACATATGAACCAGGGTGATCATGCGCTGGAAAGTGGTGATGTCGACGCTGCGTTGAAGGAGTATGGACAGGCCGAGGCGTTGCAACCGGACAATCTGGAAATGAAATTCTGGCATGCCGTATCGCTGGTCAATGCCGGCCATACTGATGCCGCAACGCTTATCTTTGCAGCAATTTTCAGGGAGGATGAACGCTGGCGCGAACTGCTGCCTCGGCTGGTAGAGGCCGGACTGCTGGATGCGGACGAAGGGGCGCTGGATCGTATCAATGCTGCCGCCACACCAAACACAAGATGACAAGGCCGAATGCCCGGTGCAGGGCGCACTTGAGGTGCTCAATGAGATATTTCGGGCAGGGCCCTATACGCTGCTTTAGTGCAATGACATGTACCATCGTCGCGGCCTCCAGCTACGTTCTGATCGGTGAACTTCAGAGCAGGAAGATGGCAAACAAAAGTCCAACAACAGCACCCGCAACGTTCAGAACCACATCAGACACCGTACCGAAACGGCCCGGTACCTTGGTCTGGCACCATTCCATTACAACCCCGAACGCCACTGCGATAATGAAGGCCACCAGGAAGCGATAAGTCCTTGACTGAATACCATCAAGAGTCCATGCCAGCAGCAGCGTCAGTATTCCATAGAGACAGAAATGCAATAACTTCTGGATTAAAGTTGGCGTACTTGCAACCAGCCAGATGAATACAGAGTCGCCAGGCCTGTGCTCACCAGGAATGAGTGACGCAAATATCAGCAAGGCCATGAAGCATAGCGTCAAAATAATACGGGCTGTAAGAGAAATACTGATCACTGAGTCGCTTTATGCTTTGCCGGATTCAAGGGCGAATTATGTACGATTTCAGGGTTCGAGATAATGCCTACAGTGAACAGTGGGCAACCTCCGGAAAGGAGATTGCAGATGCCTGGCTGTTCAACAAGGCATGCATGTCTGCTGCGCCTGACAAACTGAGTGAAAGATTTTTTGGTACTCCGCAGTATCTCATCCGGATTCAGTCCACTATCGAACATCATCATAGATCAAATGACATTTGTTGATATAAATCAAATTTTGATAGTGTTTAAGTAAGATATGCTCCTGACTGGCTATGTTAGGGAGGACGCAGTCATGTGTAGCTGGGTATCGAATGAGCAGACAGTCAGGTTTGTGCAGGCGATGGCAACATTACCGACAGAGACACACAGAAAGATTAGTGCATTTATTAATTTGGTATCGGAAGGTGACAAACGTGCCACCGAGATACTCCGCATGGTATGCGACGATGAAATCAAGCCGGAGGGCGCACTTGCCCTGCTGGACGAGTACCTCGAATCACAACACTGAGTATTGAAGCCCAGTCCTGGTTGCGGTGTTTTGCAATGCATAAGTGCGGCGACCCGAAGGCCGCCGCGTGAGGAGTACCCACTTGTATGAAAATAAACAAATCATACAAGTGCAATACAAGTATTACAGTTCTTGACATAAATACAATTGTGGGAACTACTTATGAACACCATTCGAGATGGTCTCTGCTTTTCGGGGAAATACAGTCAAAAACAGCGACCAACAAATGAACGGGAATGGCTGTTCCCCGGCTTCAACGTCGCTGCTATTCATTTATTTTGTTAGTCAACTGAATCCGTTTGTGCAGGGCCTCGATTAATTTCAGGTAATAGATGTCCTCCACCACCTTTACCGCTTGCAAAACATCCCCGTTACCAAAACGTGTGCGCACCCTGCCCCGTTAAAATCAGGTGTGATATCAGATTAAGCGGCGCCACATGGTGTCGGGTACCAGTCAGTGGTACAGGTGCAGTTATAGACCTGTTTTTGACCAACAGAATATGTTTTTATGATCCAGTATCTGAGTAATATATACCTGTCATTGCTTGGGCACTTTAGAAATCAGTGGCAGCCCGGATCTTCCCCCTTCTTGGGCTGCTGCTGTTTTTGTGCCCCACCCTCTCCCAAAGAAACGGGCTGAGACCGGCCCTGCCAGCAGATTCTCAATAACTTTCTATCAACAAGAAACAACCCTAATCGGCCATTCATCCAATGGATTACGGTAAATGGCAATCGCCTGCAGCCCTGTAATCCTGAACAGGATTGGTGACACATTTAGCAGTTAGCCGATTGGCCTGCCTTACGACATTGCGCTCATTGGTTTCCCACATTGCCAGATGGTAACCCCCTGGCAGGTAATATTGCACTAGAGTTCAGGCTGTTGCATCTGTTCGCCAATAGAACCAGGGATTTATATCCTGTACCCGAGAGTAAGTACGGAACTATTGCCGGGTGCGATCTACGTATGTATTTCTTAAGAGTACGGAGGAGATTATGAAACACGAAACGTTTATCGCTAGAGTGTTGCCCGTATCCGTGGTTACGCTGCTCACCCTTGCGGTGGAAATACTGCCTGGGCCAACGAATAACACAACGAAATCAGTGAGTGCGATGTTTTTTTATAGCGATCAACGCTACCGATGAAGATGCGGGATGGTAGGCATCCTGGATGCAAGTCCGTGGAAATCTGCCGGAATTTCGGGACCGGACGGATGTGGTCATCATGGAAAGAGGTACTTGAAAGTCGATGCGCAAGGCTATGCAAGAAAACAGGGTATAACCGAGTATCAATGGGAGAGTGCTGAGCCGATGTTCGATGAATTTACGTCGGGAGATTTTATTCAGCGGTTTCCCGCGGGCGAATAGTTTATCAACGGTCATCCCAAACAGGCCAGGGATGAGGATCAACTGACACACTGTCTTCCGGACGGCCCGGTAATTACCGACCCGGTCGGACCGCTACCCGCAGGCACAGACTGGAACGTCATGTGGAGCGAGGTTACGACACAATATGATCAGGACGGGCCTGGTGTGGGTGCTGCGCTTGATTATTGTGACCCTGAAGATGAAGTCGTGAAATGCAGCGTTAACGTGAAACTCGAAAACGTAGACGGCGACGGCAAAGTGATGAACTTTGATGTCCTGGCTCCCACAACAATGGCAACGCTTCCAGGGGATTTCCTCGACTGTGGCTTGCAGGGCAAGGTCGAGATTGGAGCATTCATGGATAGCGGTAACTCAGCCTTCAGGAAAATCGAAATTGCAACGAGTGATTGCCCGTAGCAATACGTGTCCAGTACTTGCAAGCAAGCGCTCATATATTAACACACCGGGAGTTTTCACAACGACGGCTGCTTCGGTCACCGTTTTGTCACACAGGGAATGTCGTTTTCTGACTGCGATGTCAACCGCTCCTGGACACACTCCATTGAGTACCGCGATGCCGGAAAGCGCGACAAATCCTACCGCTGCCGAGATAGAAAAAGGGATGCCACCCATCAACAAAGAAAGTACACCACCCGTTAGTGCCAGGGGAACACCCGAAATAATGATACTGGCATCCCGAATCGATCCCAGGGCCATGATGAGTAATCCGACAATCAGTAATAGTGTTACCGGGACTACAATTGATAGCCGCTGATGGCCTATTGCAGCTTCTCGAAGGTGCCGCCATATTCGATCCAGTAGCCAGCCGGCACATCAACACGTTGCCCCACTTCCTGACGTACATCGCTCACGAAAGAGCCGAGATCCCGCCCGCGAACATTTGCAGTAACGACAACATGACGCTTGCCATTTTCCCGATAGACCTGGTTGTAACCGGTGAGCACATTGAGATCAGCCAGCTCGCTGACGGGTAAGCTCACATACGCAAAGGATAATGGCGCTCACCAGCGCAATGACAACAGTTATCGCCATCGGGTGAAACATCTTGCCTTCCACACCGCTCAGGGCAAAGATCGGAAGATACACGGCAGTAATGATAAAGACACCAAACAGCACCGGCCGTATTAATTCACGAGTCGCGTCGAATATCACAGACTGCTTTTTCTACACCAGGTCTTCTTTTTGTCATTATCGTTTCCTCTTTATGGTTAACGATGAGCTAAAGTTCTCTCTTAGGCAATCAGGTTAAATGTCCAACTTTCGCTGACGGGGTACAATTCAGATGCGCGTCGAGGCACGCATCGACCTGGGCACTGCGTGCCGTGAGCAAGTCCTCCTGTGCGGTGCGCCACTCGAGGAAGCTGTAACGCCCACGCTCGTAAACACTGCGTGTATCAGTCATCGCCCGTGCTATCCGCGGGATGACCTCATCACGGTAAGCTTTGGCGCGATGCAAGCTGTGTTGCAGGTCCTGATAGATAACAAATAACGAAGTTTCGATACGAATGCGTGCAGCGACAGCTTCCGCTTGTGCCAGGCCCGCGCGGGCTTCAGCGATGCTGCCCTGGTTCCTGTTGCGCAGAGTCAGTGGGACGCTAATGTTCGCAACGAGAGCTTCATCATTGAAGGTCTCGAGCCGGCGCACACCCGCTGACACACGCCAGCTGGGCTTGCGTTGCGCCTCGGCAAGGCGTAACTCCGCTTCGCCCAATCGCTGCTTCGACATGAATCGAGCGAACTCAGGGTTCTGGTCAATCCGTGCTTTCAGGGTAGCGAAGGACTCCATCTCGGGGAACATCAACAGGTTCCCGCTTGCGCGAGTAAAACACGGCTCAATTTCACCCCACTACGCGGCCAATCGGCGCCTGGCCGATAGCAACTCGTGCTCGATGTCTTCCTGGTTGAGTTTTATACGTGCCAGTTCAGCTTGAGCACGTGACAAATCAGCTTGCGGCGACTTGCCCGCCTGCACCCGTTGTTGAAACTCACTCACAGTTTCCTGTGCGAGTTGCACGGCTTTATTTGCACTGATCCTTCGTGTCTGGTTGGACAAGCACGAGGAAAAAAAGCGAGCTGTTTCAGCGGCCGCATCAAGGCGCATAATGTCGGCCTCTACAGCGAGTAGCGCCCCCCTGCACGAGCCATATCCAGACGACGCTGACGGACACCACGCTCCAGAATCCAGACAATGCTCAAGGTGGCTTCAGCATTGTCAGAGCCCGAAAATTCACCGGTACCGAGTGTATTTTCAACTGTAAAACTCAGTTCAGGATTGGGTGCCAACCCGGCTTGCATTTCCCGTCCGTCCTGCGCCTCGATTTGATATCCGAAGGCGACCAGCGCTGGATTACGCTCCATGGTCTTGACGACCGCATCATCGAGGCTGATCGCTCGACCAGCTGCAGCCAGGCCGGATTCGGCACCAATGATCGCGTTCAACAACGATAGAATCAGGCATGCACCTATCTGGCGTGTGCAATAGTCTCACATAAATACATCTCCCATTTGCGCGCTATAGAGCACAATATCAGGCAGGGGGTAGGACTAACGAGCAACTGTCAGGCACTCATAAGACCATCGACGGGTGTATTAACAGGAATGTTTGGGAGGTGTGCGCAGAAGTGGTCGCCAGCGGTGACGGCCGCGAGAGGAAAAACGATCGACAACTGGCGGCCAAACCGTCTTGCCAGCCGACATGACAGCCAGATAGGCAAGTACGAGGGTAACGAGAAACAGGATTAGTTTAGGCGATACAGTACCCACGTCGAAGGGTGTAATTTCAACACCGGCATCGTTGTCGTGTCCATGCTCGCCGAGAACCGCATTGTGAAGGTGCATACCGTGAAATGCGCCACTCTCACTAGCTGTGCCCACATGCAAATGCAAGCCGTTTATCTGTACGCTCACCAGACTGAGGCACATTATGGTGATAAGCAACGCTGGAACTGTACGCTTATGCGCGAAGATACCTGCCGTTGGTACTTTAGACAATAGCGATATGCAGCCATTCACTATACATCGTCCCCACACAATCAATCAGGCAAACAGACATCAGACAGTATTTCTGACTAACACCATAACTCCGGAATCAGGTTCCTACTTTGCCAGCGCTAATGGGTACTGGTGTTCACGGCACAGCAGTGCGACATCATGTTCCGCCAACGGCTCATTGGTTAGCCCACAGAGATAGTCGCATTCCCGCTTCAGATTGAAACGGCAGGTATAACAGGGAGCAAAAGTTTTGCTGTTATTTGCGATTTGAACAGAGCGCAATAAAGCCCGTAATGAGTCCACACTCACTTGATTGTCGGCAAACGGAATCTTTCCGATACCTTGTACCACTCTCTCTCGTACCGCAGCCGATACCGACACTATGCGCCCGATGAGCTCCCGCCCCTTTGCAGTAGGATCGAGATGAACGAGACGCTTGTCCTTGGTATCACTCCACCTGCGCAGTAAGCCTTTCTGCTCCAGCATCTCAAGTGTTTGTGAAACAGTACCCTTGGTCACTCCCAGAAATTCAGCGACAGCCAGTGGTGTATCGGAATAGCGATTGCATTGTGACAGATACCTCAAGGTTTCGAAATGAACCAGCTTCAGACCATATTCATTGCATGCCGCGCGCGCATCGGAACGTACCAGATTACCGAGACGCTCGATCAGGTAACTTACTTCTCTCGTATCCATGAGCATAACGTAACAGTTGCGCACCAGTTTGTAGTTAACCAACAAAAACTGCCCACCATGGATAGCGAAGGCTGGTAGTCCCCGGCAGGCGACCCTACGGGCGCCTTGTATGCCGAAAAAAAACCTCGCCACCAAGGCGAGGCAACCCCCCACCCCAAGAACTGCCGTGGGTAGATTGATACACGCCCAAGTCGGAGGAGACGCGGGACGTGTAGTGACAACGTGGAGTTATTATTAATGCCACTGACTTACACTTTATGGCATAACGCCTGGTCTGCATATTGTCCTTAGGTACATCGGTTCGGGTGTGGCCGCCCGGGTGCCTGAGCAGGATACTGCCGGCCTGGCTGCACCATATAAACGGTGGTGTCTTGCTGTTGTTTGCCTAACCAGCGGCCTGGCGGGGCGCTAGTCTGAAACTACTCTGTGTTAACGATGAAACGGCTGTCTTTTTCTCGATCGCAGCGATCGACTAAAGCTCCACATACCAGTGCTGGTTTATTTCGCCGGCTGTGGCATCTGGCTGCTACGATCGCTGAGATGCACAAACACAGCTCCTTCACGCACGTGATTGCGCGAAAAACCCGGGGCACCTACGATGAGATCACTTAAGCCATCGCCGTTCACATCTGCCGGCCCACCCACACTGTAGCCGGCGCTGCCAGACTCCTGCCCCGAACGCACCGTTACTGCAGCTATTGCCAGACCTGCGTGACTTCCGGTAAACACATAAGCTATACCCTCACCCGTGAGTCGAGCGCTGCCCTCGTACACAGCATCGTCTGCAATCGCCCCGGCAAAGGTCCGGGCACCGATAATGACATCAGACAACCCATCTCCATTGACATCGCCGGCGTGACCTACTACGCGCCCAAGCTTTTCGCCAGCAACCGTTCCCCGCACTGACCAATGCGCCTGAGCAGCACTGCTAGCACTGATGCCGGAAGAATTACCATGAAAGAGAAATGCTGCGCCTTCCTGTCTTCTCAGTAATGGATCACCGGCCGGGTATCCTGGTGCACCAACCAGTACATCATCAAAGCCGTCACCATTCACATCGCCGATACCCGCGACATCATTGCCCATGGACGCATCAAGTTGATTACCTTCAATCTTGGCAGCAGCGCTGGTCGGATTCGTTCCGGTAATTCCTGAAGGACCACCGAGATAGATAAAGGCTGCACCTTCACCAGGCGGATCTTCTGTATCTACACCCGGCCATGGACGATTCCGGTTCCAGCCGGTCGCGCCGATTACAATATCGGCGTAGCCATCACCGTTAATATCGCCTGCACCATCGACAGATCCACCGAAAAACGCACGTAATTGCGAAGGTGCACCATTCGAGACAGGAGTGATCATCGCGTGCGCATCACGGGGATTACGACCAACAATACCGGATGCACTGCCAAGGAAGACAAAAACTGCACCCTGCTCACCCGAGCCCTTGTTCGGGATCGGTGGATTAAATGGCTGCCCATAACGCGGGGCCCCGACTATCACATCATCGAAGCCGTCACCGTTGATGTCACCTGCCCCTGCCACGTCTTTCCCGAACCAGGCCTGAATCTGCAGTGATTCCAGAATAAAATTAGCGCCGGCAGGTGATGTCGCAGTGATTCCTGAAGGTCCCCCCAGAAAAACATAGGCAGCACCTGAAACGGAAAGACCTGAACTATGCTGCAAAGGCACCCCCACGATAATGTCATCGAAACCATCGCCATTGATGTCACCCGCTCCATTGACGCTGGTTCCGAATTCACTACTTGCGTCACTGCCGATGATTGCCGCATGCGCCGTAGCCGGACTGTGTCCAGTGACACCTTTCGGACCACCAAGGAAAACAAAAGCAGCCCCTGCATCGATCAAGCCACCCGGCGCGTCATAACCTTGCGCACCGACAAGCACATCATCAAAGCCGTCACCATTCACGTCACCGGCCGATGCCACGCTGGCCCCCATCAGTGCTGAATCAGAGCTTCCGGACCAGGCCTGATTCGACTCAAGCACAACCATGGCAGCTTGTGGCACTGATGGCGTGACTGCTGCAACAGTCAGTGTGACAATGTCAACGGGCTGCACCCCATTATTATCGTTAACGGCCAGCTCTGTGACGTTTGCATCAAGCCTCTGGTCCGGGCCGACATTTGAGTTTAGTGCCGGACTGGCGGATACAGGCTCAGGTACTCGCACAGGAACGGGCTCGGGAGGTGGTGGCGTGACAGCGGTAGTTGTGCAGTCATTAAAGGCAAGATCCACTGCGCCCGTACCATCATCAACCACCAAAACACAATCTGGCACCGAAAAATCATTTGCCTGAATTCGCCAGTGTCCGCGACTATCAGCCCGAGCCTGCGCCCGACTGCCAGATGAATGCACCGTCACAGTACCGCCTGGAATCGCATCTTCACCTTCTATGCGCAGGTTGGTTCCTTTCAGTTCTACCTTACCCACAGACACTGCCGCGTACGCCATCAAGCAAGGCATCGTTAAATAGATTAGGGTGACTAAGCTGATAAATCTGGATACTGCCATGGTCTGGTACTCCTTGCTGGCGGTGAAAGAAAAACCTGACAGCACTATATTCTAATGATAATCATTTGCATTTGTCCAGATGTATTTGGATGCGATACATACGGTGCTTGGTCATTGGAATTCAAGAGATGTCCATACGCGACCAAGAGACTGCAATAAGCACGATCGCAATGAACTCCAGAAACTGTCAATCCCGGGTAAATACACGATTGCGCCAATTCAGTCGAGGTCACCGGGAGTAGGTTCAGGCGGGAACGTCAATTCGTGAATCCATGGCCTGCAATGGCCGTTCAGGTAGCTTGTAACCATAATGTCCGGTACGCAGAACAGACACTCTGAATCGTCATCAACATGATGCACGAAACCCTGCTACACAATTGAAGTCAAACATGTGCATCATGAGACAACAATTCGCACAAAGTGCTGCGAGATCCGTTAATCGATCAAGCTTTGTGTATAAGGGCTTAAATCCTATTCCTAGCCTTATTCTTCACTTTATATATTTCCAGAAACTTATCCATGCCCACCAGCAGATACAGTAAGAACTCTTTACCAGGGAAAGACCTTCAATTTTACGCAGAACTTTCCAATGCGGGAGGATCATCTTTGTTTTATTTGCGGTGACAGAATTCTTCCTTAACCTGTATGAAGCCAGAATCTCCGGATTACCATACGCATAGTCAACATGCTCGCGTAATAAATATAGCCAGTAAACATAATCATCGCGAAGGCTACCCAGGTGTTGGTTGAAATAGTGCTTCCCAAGTTTCCCTCTGTCTATCATTGCAGTGGAAGTTAACATGGGTAATGCTTTTAATATGGCATGGTAATCGACCCGCAGGGGCACAATAAACGGGTCAAGAATCTCATTATTTGAATCTTCAGAAATTCTTCTGTATGAAGAAAACACGATACTGGCATTCATGAGTTTCATGAATGAGAGCTGCTTTTCCAGAAATTCTGCATCCCAGAGGTCATCAGCATCAAGAAAGGCTATATATTCGCCACACGCAGCTTTTATCCCCGTATTCCTTGCGCCGGAAGAGCCGATATTTCTCTCAAGCGCAATCAATGAAATTCTGGAATCTTTGTCAAGATACTCCTGTACGATTTTTTTACCTTTCCCCTGATCATTACTGCTGTCATCCACAATAATCATTTCCCATAAAGGAAAAGTTTGCTTGAGAACCGATTCTATGGTTTCGGCGATGTGATTTGCTCCGTTATAGAGTGGAGTAACTATTGAGACAAGATCGTTTCGCATGGTCGGCCTATATCGTTGCTATCCCGGTAACTTACGCAGCAAGCACATCGGGTTAATGTCCGATTAGTCAGGCTATCGTGCAGGGCATCGTCGGGGTTGCCCTTGTTTTTGTGCCATAGGCTGAAGCGTGAGAACCTGGTACTGCAAAGTTGATACTGGCGACGCGACTGTATGAATATAACGACCGCTTTGGTGCTGGCCGGGAAATTTATGGAATCCGTGTATCGGAATCAGTTTGAGTATTTGTATAGACACAGTATCATCACAGGCCATGGCCTGATTCTCCTTATTACAGTAGGTTAGAGCCCGGCCATTGTAAATGGCTAACCGATGTTTAATCCTTTGTTATCCCTATTTGCGGGAGAGCGGTGAAAGTACAATAAATGCAGCATTATATGGAATTGATCTGGTACAAGGCCTATGCTGACCTCCGGGTTGAAGCATCCCGTGGCTACCTCGGTATTTTCTGGTGGGCACTGGAGCCGCTACTCTATATGAGCGCCTTCTATCTTGTATTCGGAATCCTGTTTCAGCGCGGCGGTGATGACTACATTGCGTTTCTGCTGGTCGGGCTGGTCGCCTGGCGCTGGTTCGACAACACGATAAAACTGGGTGCCAGTTCCCTGATTGTAAACATGGGGCTGATGCAACAGGTCTATGTCCCCAAAATCGTGTTCCCGACAGTCACCATTGTCACCAATACCGTCAAATTCCTCGTTGTCCTGACGATACTGCTTGTTTTTCTTCTGTTCTACGATATTGATCCCGGCATTACCTGGCTGGCGCTTCCCGGATTACTTGCTGTCCAGCTGCTGCTCATCGTTGCCTCAACGTGGCTTGTTTCCGTTATCGTGCCGTTTATGCCGGATATCAGGGTAATTATCGATAGTGGACTGACCCTGCTCTTCTTCATATCCGGCATCTTCTTTGATATCGAATCACTCCCTGCGCAGTTAGCCGATTACTTGCGTCTCAATCCGATGGCTACGCTGATCGAGTCATACCGCAAGGTCCTGGTCCAGGGTGTCTGGCCTGACTGGGGCATGCTCGGCATTGTTGTGGTATTCAGTGTAATTGTTGTGCTTGTCAGTCTCCGGCTGCATTTACGTTATGATAGACAACTCGCCAAGATTGGTCTTGCGTGATGACAAAAATAACACATGGCGAACGCCTGGCAAGTCTCAAGAATATCGGTGTTTCCTACCAGCGGCGTGGCGGGTTGCATCGACAGCCGCCATACTGGGCGCTTGAAGATGTTTCCCTGGAAATCTATCGCAGCGAAACACTGGGTATCATCGGCAGGAATGGCGTCGGTAAAAGCACGCTGCTCCGCTTGCTGGCGGGCATCATCAATCCTGACAAGGGAACCATCCACTTCGATACCCACTGCCACATCTCGCTGTTATCGCTGCAGGTCGGTTTTATACCCCAGCTTACCGGACGGGAAAACGCGGTACTTAGTGGCATGCTTCTGGGCATGCACCGCAAGGAGATCGAGGCATGTATGGACGATATTATCTCCTTTTCCGAACTGGGTGATTTTATTGACCAGCCAATCGGTTCCTACTCAACCGGGATGCGGGCACGGCTGGGCTTCTCTGTGGCATTCCAGGTTGATCCTGATATTCTACTGTTTGATGAAGCACTCGGTGTGGGTGATGCCGAGTTCCGTGAAAAATCGGCGTGTGCCATGCGCCAGAAAATCCGTTCCAACAGGACTGTGGTCCTGGTTTCACACAACTCGCTAACGATCCGCAACCTTTGTGACCGGGCGGCATGGATAGATAAAGGCCGCACCCGGCTGGTTGGTGATCCTGACACTGTGCTCGCGGCCTATACAGAAATGCAGAAGACCTCATGACAAAACCTGTCAACCTGATTCTAACGGTAACTTGTCGATATTGTTCAAGCATCCCCGACCCCACGTTATCGCCCCTTGTGCCAGGAACGAACGCTGCTGGGATAAGGCATACTTTTGTGTCTCCTCGATAGTCGGTTACTGCAAAATTGATATCATACAAATGATACGAACCAGCATAGTGGCTTCGCAATGATCAAAACAGATTGTCTGGTTGTTGGCGCCGGCTTCAGTGGTGCCACGATCGCCGAGCGCATGGCAGCGGAGCTGGACCTGAAAGTTCTGGTCCTGGAAAAACGTGACCATATCGGCGGCAATGCATTTGACAGAACGAACACTAACGGGGTACTGATTCATCCGTACGGACCGCATATTTTCCACACCAATGCCCGCAGGGTTTGGGAGTATCTCTCCCGGTTCACCGAGTGGCGGCCCTATGAACACAAGGTGCTGGCACAAATCGATGACAAGCTTGTCCCGGTCCCTTTTAATCTCAACACCTTGCATACACTGTTCCCGAACAGTCAGGCAGACCGCCTGGAACAACTCTTGATCGACCAGTATGGCGAAGATGCCAAGGTGCCAATTCTGAAAATGCGTGAAAATGCCAGCGATGATCTCCAGGAACTGGCGGATTATGTCTACCGCAAGGTCTTTCTTGGCTACACCACCAAACACTGGGGATTGCGGCCGGAGGAGCTTTCACCATTGGTGACTGCTCGAGTGCCTGTACGCATCAACCGTGATGATCGCTACTTCCAGGATATTTACCAGGCAATGCCAAGTGAGGGTTATACATCGTTGTTTCAGCGGATGATGGATCATCCCAATATTACTGTCCACACCGAGGAGGACTTTTTCGGTATAAGAGACCGGATCAGTGCCAGGCAGGTATTCTACACTGGCCCGATTGATGCCTACTATGACTACCGGTTTGGCAAATTACCCTATCGCAGCCTGCATTTTGTGCATGAGAATCTCTCACAGCAGCAGTACCAGATCTCAGGTACAGTGAACTACCCGAATGACCATGATTACACCCGCATCACAGAGTTTAAATACCTCACGGGCCAGCATCACCCGGAAACGGCCATCGTTCGGGAATATCCCGTGGCAGAAGGTGACCCATATTATCCAGTGCCACAAGCAGAGAATGAATACCTGTTCAAACGCTATGATCAGCTCGCCGCAAGTGAAAACAATACAACTTTTGTTGGCAGGCTGGCCAATTACCGTTATTACAATATGGATCAGGTCATAGCCGCCGCGCTTGCGCGCTGTGGAGTACCTGCTTGAAACCGGATACACACAGCAGATCCAGCCTTGTATTCCCTGGTTTAGCGTCCGGCGGGAACATGTGACACAACTGAAAGGACCCAGCAACCGACAATGAACGAGCTCCGTATACTCCCTGCATCCTGCAGGCAAGAATCATTGAGACAAGAGCACCGGAATGAAAATATTATTTTATAACTGGGTGCAATTCGACGACGCTGAGAAACGCGGAGGAGGAGTAGCCATCTATCAAAGGCATCATATCGCGAAGATGTCCGAAGACAGTAACAACGATATCTTCTTTTTGTCATCCGGTATTGCATACAATGCTTTTAGACGACAGGTGTATTACAGACCTACCACAAATATATTCGGTCAGAAATGCAGGTCATTCGAGATTGTCAATTCCGCAGTAACTGCTCCTGGACAATTTTGCTACGACGAGGATTCGGTGCTGAGCAATCTTGAAACGACCCGTATTTTTCATGACTTTGCGAGAACACATGGGCCGTTTGATGTTATTCATTTTGACAACCTGGAAGGCATACCAGCTGAAGTAGTTCAATTGAAAGCGATTCACCCAAAAACAAAACTCATCTTGATGCTTCATAATTACTACCCCTTTTGCCCCCAGGTAAATCTATGGAAAAGAGAAGAGGAAAACTGTTCTGATTACAATGCCGGGCGTGATTGTATAAGCTGCTTGCCTCATCAGGTTGACAGGAATGTTGTCATCACAGCGCACCGTCTTGCATTTCACTTGAAGGCGGTCGGAATACATCCAGATTCATGGTTCTTTAGAACGATATTCAAGAATGCCCGGCTGCTGTACACACCATACAGATCTATTACCTGGTTGCTGAAAAATCGATTCAAGCATCAGGATGATGTCAAAAACACTATCACCCTGAATGAACTAACCACAAAGGCGGACTTCTTTGTGTGCAGGCGAAAAACATTTATAACTCTTGTTAATGAGCATATCGATAAGGTACTGGCCGTTTCGAAACGTGTGGCAATGCTCGCGGAGCACTATGGCATTAACAAGGATATAATCGAGGTTTCATACATCGGAACAACGCACGCGGAAAACCAGTCTAAATATGACTTAAGGCAGGATTACAAGTATAACTTGACTATATGTTATCTAGGATACATGAGACAGGATAAAGGTTTTTATTTTCTCCTGAATGCACTGGAGAGCATGCCAGCGCAAATGGCGAAACGCATTAATGTCCTGTTCGCGGCGGCAAACAGGGATAACAAGGCATATGAAAGAATCGAATTACTGTGCAGAAATTTTAATAAAGTATTCTATACCAACGGGTACACTCATGAGCAGCTAGATGAAATCCTCTGTCAAGTTGACATTGGTATCGTACCTGTTTTATGGGAAGACAATTTACCACAGGTGGCTATAGAAATGGTAAGCAGGGGGATTCCTGTTCTAACCAGTGACCTTGGTGGGGCCTGTGAACTGGGCAACAACCCGAAATTTATTTTTCACAATGGTGATACCAAGGATTTCATAGTAAAGCTAGAGCAGATAATTAATAGAGAGATCATGCTTTCAGAGTTCTGGGAGAGAGCAATGCCCCTGGTATCGTTTAATGACCATGTAAGGCAACTGGAAAGAATATATAAAGAGGAACGCTAGCGGACGCTTAACGCTTCCATCAGTAACCATGAGCGTTATTAAAGACAATAATCGATATACTTGTGACTGATACAGGCAACAACCCGCCCGATATACTGGATACTGCGTTCAATCCATCACCGGATTGTTCATGCAAGGACCTGGATTTTACCAACGCATGGCAAAAGTAAACTTTGTTATTGTAAGCCAGCCCAGGAGTGGATCGACCTTTCTGATCGACACAATCAGCAGCAATGAACAGGCATTTTGCGACAATGAGTTGTATAACCTGGCCATGATCGCACGCCTGGATTCAAAAAATGACAATACCGATCTGGCAGCGGTGCAGTACCGTGACAGGGATCCGGTGTCTTTTTACCACCAGTTCTACGAATCTGATTTTGCAAAGAACATCTATGCGCTCGGTTTTAATTTCATGCTGGGGCACCACGCCGATGTACTAAAAACCATCATAGAAGACCAGGACCTGAAGATTATCTATCTCGAGAGGAAAAATAAACTCGCCCAGGCCTCCTCGTGGTTCCGGGCACTGGATGACCGGATATGGGCAACACGTGAATCTGCGCAAGTTGATGTCGAGCACAAAACCAGCTTCAATCGATACGGCTATAACGAGTATATCCGGATGGCACAGACGCTGGATTACCTCTTCAAGCTTGCCATTTCTGACAGGGTCAATGTCCTGCATGTGACCTACGCCGACTTTTCAGACATAAAGTCGCTGCTAACGCGCATCGCTTCCTTTCTAACGATCCGGGATGAATTCACCTATTCGGATATAAAAAAACAGAACCCCAACCGGATCAGCAAACGGTTTGTTAACGATCAAGAGGTCAAACAATACCTGACCGCCGTCAACCTGGCACATTGGCTTAGGGATGAGTTGTAGTCAGTCAGTGCAGGAGTAGAGTAAAACATTCCCTGAATGAATCGCTCTTTGGCCCGGCTATGGCACCTGATCATAACCGTCCCATCACTCGTGGGCACGGTCGGTGTCGATCTCAATGGATGGGCCATGTATATGTCCATCTTGCCTGTCAGTTGCGAAACTCGAAGCCACATCCCGGGAACCTGCAGCTCTATTAACCAGTTCCATGATTTCCAGCCGATGGTTTTGTTGCGGATGTTCCTCGGACGGTCCCTGAACCAGTAGCGCCAGACCACTATCGAGTCCTTCAGCCTTCAACCACGCCCGTGAAAACGGATTCCAGTCGCTAAGATTACGCTCCACTAATACCGGATTGACCCCGTAGGAAAACTGCAATGCCTGGCAGGAGGAAAAAACAGGTGTAAAAGCGGTAATCCATACCGGGAGCCGGAAACGTGCAATGTTACGGGCCGTGGCACCACTGAGAGTGGGAACGATCAGTGTTTTCGGTGTAACCCGCTGCATGGTGAGCTCCACATTCAGGGCAATAAGATCGACTACACTGACATTACCGTCCCGCCCGTAGCTCTGAAGGGTCGCCTGTAGCTTCCAGGGTGTCCTGCATGGTTCTGTCTCCTTCGCGATACTTGCCAGCATGCCGACTGTCTCTATCGGGAATTCACCCATAGCGGATTCTTCCGAGAGCATGACACAGTCCGTACCATCGAGAATTGCATTGGCTACATCCGTAGCCTCTGCACGGGTTGGCCGTCGGTTCTTTACCATGGATCCCAGCATTTGGGTTGCCGTTATTACTGGCTTACCCAGACGAACCGCTTTCTCCACCAGTGCCTTCTGAACAATGGCCATTCTTTCTATAGGAATTTCCACACCCAGATCACCTCGCGCCACCATAATCCCGTCGGCCGAGACCAGAATATCATCAATCTCGTCCAGGGCCTGGCTGCGTTCGATCTTGGCTATAATGAAAGGCTGGTAGTCAAGCTCCGCTGCCGCCTGGCGAACTGCATCCACATCTGCCGCGTTGGCCACGAAAGACTGACTGATCGCATCTAACCCGTGCTCGCTTGCGAACCTCAGACAATCATTGTCATTCTGTGTAAATGCGCTAATCCCCAGGCTGATACCGGGAAGATTCAGGCCCTTCCTGGATCTAAGCTCGCCACCAACCAGCACCTGGCAATGCACCTCGCTCCCTTCCACAGCAGTCACTTGCAGATGGATAATTCCGTCGTTAAGGAACAGACGGTCGCCCTCCTTCACGACCTCCGGCAAACGGTGAAAGCTTACCGCCGCACGCCGCCTGTCACCTACAATATCCCTGGTGGACAGCGCGAATGAATCGCCCGCCCTCAGCCACAGGGGCTCTTCCTGCAAGCAGCCAATACGCATTTTGGGGCCCGGCAGATCCCCCATGATTGCGACGTGGCGACCTGCGGCTGCAGCGGCAGCTCTGATATTCTTGATAGTGGCGGCATGTGAGTTAAAATCTCCATGGGAAAAATTGAGTCTCGCAACATTCATGCCGGACAGAATCATGCTTTCCAGGACCTGCTGTGAACCAGATGCAGGCCCAATAGTACAAACGATCCTGGTCTTGTTTTGATTTGGCTTCATGATCTAGAGCGGCAACAGTGAAACACCTTCATACCCTCGATAATTATATAGCGGGGTAAAACTCTGTTGTATTTGAACGCAACGTCTCATTGTCTTTTTCCCCTCCAGTGACACTTGGAAAACAATATCGTGATCTGGTTTTTCAATGCAGCTAAACAAGTAGCTACGATACTTGAACATGGCTGCATGCAAGGCTGATATGCGTGAGCGGACGCACCGGCCTACCATCAACTGACACCTGACAGCTGTCTCCTTGAACTCACGGGGTTGAGCCGATAACAGCAACAATGAGCCAGGAAAGCTCACAGCGCCCTTCCCTTTCAAGGATCTGCCCTGCTGCATTTGTAATATCCGATATTTTCAAGGCAGTCATCTTAAGAGAACACGCTGGGATTGGCTATAGCGTCATCGTCCGGACATGCTGCTGCTGGCAAACAGCAACGCTATATTACTTGCCACTGGCCATTAATGCTTTATGAAAGTGGCCGTTTATCCGCACAATATGATGGCTGACCCGATCAAGCCAGCGTATGCCTTCAAGGCAACCAGTCCCGACGGGCACGGTCATGCTGCCATCAGCAATGTTCGCGGCTATCCTGTCACGCAGCGGATCGACCTGTTGCGCAATCGTGTCCTTACTCTGACGGGACAGCCTGACCAGCGCGTCCCAGTTTTGGTTGTGTATGTTTTCTATCGTCTCATGCACCAGGGTCAGCAGCATTTCGTGCATCGAGGACAACTCGCCACTTTCGCTGGCAGTCATCGCACGATCCTCGTCCTCCTCGCAGCGTTCATGCAGCCGCTGCAGGTGATCAAGCGCGTGTATCAGATCGAGCATTCGATCCCAGCTGGCGTCTGCTGTGCCGGGCAGCTGGATTGCATCAAGATATTCATGCGTTTCATCCAGATCGGCCTGCATACGCACCAGGTCTGCACGTGGTTCTTGATGGTTAGCGTCAAGAATGGCGTCGACATGGCGCAACAACTGCCGGTATTCAGAAAGCATCGCATCCTGTACCGCGGTAAGCGAGAGTCCTGGTGTCTCAAGCAGGCTGCTGTCAAGCCTGAGTGCGTGCGGTGATTCTCTATCAGGGATCAGGTACTCCATGAAACGTGCGAAGTAGTCAGTGACCGGTAATATCAGCAACAGACAGAGGGTGTTGAAAAGCG
This sequence comes from uncultured Gammaproteobacteria bacterium, assembly GCA_963753755.1. GTDB lineage: Bacteria > Pseudomonadota > Gammaproteobacteria > UBA9214 > UBA9214 > UBA9214. The sequence continues at coordinate 88,285 of CAVWDM010000002.1, read as the reverse complement.
TGTGAAAGGCAACCAGCGCAATCTCGGCATTTTGCAGCAGCCCACCGGGACTGAAATACTGCCAGCCTGAAATATAGGGAGTAATCAGCAGCAGCGCGCAGGCACCGGTAAACAGATTATAGATAATGTGCGACACGCCAGTCCGGCGTGCACCGGTGGTGCTGCCAATGCTTGCAAGCATGGCCGTGACAGTCGTGCCGATATCCATACCGATAATCAAGGCCAGGCCCTGTTCGAAGCTGATTGCACCGGCATACAATGCTGTCATGGTCGCCGCGACACCGGCACTTGATGATTGTGTAATCACGGTAGCCAGCACGCCCAGCAGCACAATCTGGATACGGCCGATCCAGGTATCCGGGGGCAGAGTCTCGGGTGTAATCAATCCCTGCATGGCAGACATACCATCCTGCATGGCGGTAATGCCGACAAAGATCAGCCCGAAACCGGCCAGTGCAAAACCGCTTGAGGCCAGCCTGCCATGTGCAAACAGCCTCAATATTGCACCAACCAGTATCAATGGCAGCATCACAGCGCCAAGCTTCAGTTTGAAGCCGAACAGGGCCACCAGCCAGCCGGTTATCGTGGTTCCGACATTAGCACCGAAGATGATGCCCAGCGATGAACCAAAGGTCATCAGTCCGGCACCGACAAAACCGACAGCGGCAACCGTGGTGGCACTGGAGGATTGCAAGATTGCCGTACTGATGGCGCCAGTCGCGGCACCACTAACTGGGCTGGATGTAAAGCGCATCAAGGCTGAGCGAATTGTATCACCCGCCAGTTCACGCAAGCCCTCGGTCATGACAATCATGCCAAGCAAAAACAGGCCCAGCCCACCCAGCGCCTGCACGATCATCATGATGTTGTCGGTTGTAAAGATAGCGTCAATATCCCGTTAAGGACCGGATCCAGAATTCTGGTTTAACTGGCAAGCGCTGACTATATTTATAGTGAGACATACGGGAATAATAGTTCAATACACACGGGTGCGTGTGGCGCAGTCATGTCAAAACACCGGGCAATGGTTGCAGACAAAAGCAAGGCGCGATTTTTTTACCGTTGCAGATCCCGTGGTATATTACAGGACGAGGTTGTGCCGGAACATCCACAGGCACGTGAACGCGAACAGGCACTGACCCCGGACCGGCCAACCGCTTCAGGGTCTGCTGCGCGAGCCACTGAGTACACTCACCGGGTTGGGGGTTTCTGCAATCGAGAAACATCTCGGGCACTATGATGCACGGGAGGTCCGCAAGCAATTCCCGGAGCGGCTGTAGCGTCAGCCAACACAACGGCAACAGACATGTTTCGTCATCCCGGCACAGGCCGGAATCCATACTGCACAATGCAATGGATGCCGACCGGCACCAGCGTGACGCTGTATATCGCTATGTCGGTCATCGACGGAGTCACAAGATATACCCTCGCGGTCCCTGGATAAACACTTGCTTGCCAAACGCAGATGTATAGATCGATGATAGGGGATTACGGAAATTCATCACATGATCGAGATCAACCGGCAGGTCCAGTCAAGCCAGCCATTCAAATTATTCAACTTACTAAAGCGTCAATCTGACCGTGTACAATTGGCCTCAATAGATAACTCAGTGACCTGTGCTGATAAACGTCATTACCTCCTCAACACTCATAATCGTCCTCAGTTTGATCCTGGAGGCAACATGATTGAAAAATTAAATAGTCTGGTGTTGATCCGCACATCAATCTGAATAGCTGTCTTGAGCGGCAGCCTACTCTGGTGCTGGGCAAATCGGAAAAGACAGCGTTATGTGAAATTCTAAAACCTCGCCACCTGTGCGGGACTGCACCCTGCCACGCCATAACGGATTACAAACAGATGTCTGCCTCGGGTGCAGTATCACAGGAGAAGGGATCGGTGTCTGCTGGATTGGTTTTATTCAGTCGTCAACCGACACCAACTCAGCAGCATATTTATCAACTTGCAGGTGAATCATTATGGCTTATATAAGGAAACATATTGTGGAAGTTGAAATAGACGGTAGCAAGTATCTGAGGCCATCAATTATTGGGAAGGATTTTGTCACAGTTGAATATGGTCAGGACAAGAAATCCAGATTAATCGGTGACCTCACGGCAGAGGTAGTAGCCGATATCTTACTGTGTGAATTGGTGATCGACAAACTCGCAGAAGAAGAAGTACTCAACGTCGCTTGAATCCCGGATTATATATCCGGGCACCCGTTTCACCTGACAGATAGCACTACATTCTCCCCGGCTCCTTCCAGCTTGCGCCTTGGTCAGCTGGCAGTCAGGTGTCCATCACGGGTGCTGGTGCGATCTTGTGAGGTACCGGTGTCAGTCAGACATTGACGAGATTGCGGGCAGGATCACTCAACAATCCCATCAGCGAATGACAACTATCAGGTGTCGGCTCAGCCAAGCAGGTTTACTCAGAGCTTTCAGTGCATCGGTAGAAAACCACCCTAAACTCACCCTATCCTGGAATCCGGTGCAGGTCGTGCATGCAGCATAAATTGCCGTTCGCGCCAGGCAATATGTACTCACACTTTGGCCCAACAGTGAGCCTTCACGGTGATGCTGGTGAACGTCCCTTATATGGGGTCGAAGCGGATCAATAGAAAAGCCCTACCTCCTTTCGGAGATGAGACCATTGTTTGCTTAACCAATATCGCTACTCCGACGACAGTTCGGTAAACTTTCAGTCACCTGCAAGTCACAACTCGTTGTGCTTCATTTCTTTCGAACAATTGATGCACCCTTTACCGTCACATGCTCGTAATGGTTTGGCAGAAGTTTGGTCGCGGTCGCTAAAAAATAATACGGCCCACAGAAAATCACTGTGGGGTCTTTATATGACTGCCGCATAAACAAAGGGGTGCGGCTACTGTAAATCACCTGGTCGGTGGTTCGAGCTTGCCCCGGGGTGTACAGCCTTCAGCCCACACAGCATCTTACAAATCAGGAACGCATTCGACCTGTAAACGGGCTGCACATCAGTGTGGCGCTGGCATCCATCACCGGCCCCTTTGTGGTTTTTCAATCACTCATTTAACGTGTCCGATAAACCAGCATTTTTACACACATCCCGTTTACAGGGCTCTTATTTTACTGGTATCAACATGTATTAATGCTATGTATTTTATAGATAGTTAATGTATCTACATGTTATTTATACATATGTAAATATGGTCAATATTTGATCAAGCAAATATGAGCGCAGGTAAATAAACTGCCTGTCGCGGTTAAAAACAATTCATCCACAGAGTTATCCACACAAAATGTGGATAACAAGTATTTACAAAAATTAATAATGGGCTCTGCAGTTACGCCAGGTTTGTACTAATTTCCTCTCCAGAAATGACCAGGGTCGCCGTTATATGCAGAACGCGGTTATCTAGAGCTGGGGGGCTTTTATGATACAGAATATCTATGTTGCAACATTCGGCGCACTAATAGTTATTGCAGCCTTTACTCCAATCGCAATTGTCATTATTGATAAAACCGGCTTCTGACACCGGTATGTAAAAACCCTGTCACCAGGACAGGAGCGATAAGCGTACAACTACACGGGTGGCGTCATGACACATATACAGATGAGTCGAGCACCGGTTGGCGTATCATTTGGGGTCGTTGCTACGGACATTATTCCGGCCTGGTCGGCTTCGACCTGCCGGGCCTGGTCGGTATAGCGCGAAGGAATATTCGGGACTGCATCTCGACCCTCCAGTCGTCATGGAGATGAGTAAATTCCGGCGGCTATAGAAATCGATGTGGCCCCCACGGCAGGGAGGAGTACCTACCGTGGAGACCTTTTACTCTACAACTCTCTACATTGACCTTTAGCCGATCAAAAAGTTCACCCGAACGCTTTTATCCCATGTATGGACGCGCCCTCCCCCGTTATGACAGATCGCAGGCAGGCGTCCGCCTGGAGCGCAGTGTCAGCTGATAAAGAACTGTTTTACATTACATAAAGCCTGCGGCCAGTACCACCTGATAGATTTCTGTATACTTTCTACTGACCATTAATAACAGCTGGCCAACCTGGCCTGTTTTCTCCTACACGCAAGCCCCCACGAGAAGTTTCTACGGGTTATTAATTTATTTACTGGCTTCTGGCCTAACTACCAGAACTACAGACTTATAGTCCGCATACGTCAATATGGTTAGAATTAAGCGTCTGCGTATCAAAATAATAAAACGAATGCTTGAGCGTCATTACACAAACCTGCGGTTGAGAACCCTGCTGACCGCGGTGCTGCTCCTGTTCTCATCAGTACATTCTCCATCAGCCTCATTGGCTGCAGGCACGATCCTGCTGGAAGATAATTTTAACGATGGTGACATGCTTGGCTGGACCGTTGTCGATAACTGTCCCTTTAGTCAACCTGAATGGTCAGTGCAGACCAATGTACTGATGCAAACCAGGAACTGCTTTGGCTTCTCATCCGTCGGAATCGCCCCAGGCACCTATCAATTATCGGATGCCACATTTACAGACGATATCGATATCCAGTTACAGCTACGCTCGGAAGATCCTCTGCTTGACCCCGTCACTTCAAATGACACCAGTAATTTGAAATTTGGCACCATTGGCATGATCTTCGGCTACCAGGATGCTAATAATTACTATCGCTTTGAGCTGAATGCACAAAACGGTCACCGCAAGTTGTGGCGTGTTCAGGGCGGGGGCTTTACAGAACTGGGTACCAGCCCACAAAGCTATGTGGGTGGCCAGTGGATGGATATTCGCATCGTCCACCAGAATGGCGTAATCCTGATATACATTGACGGAACACAAGTCATGGCAGCGATCGACGCCACATACAACAGTGGAAAAATAGCCTTCTTTTGCGCCGTCAATGCATCCTGCAGTTTTGACAACCTCACGGTATTTACCGCACCCGCCATCCCCATGCCGGGACTGAACCTGCCTGATAGTAGTTCACCAGTGCACGCTTCAGGTGAATATCATGTCACCACCGGCAATACCCTGGATGTCACGGGCATGACGACCATCGCAACGGGTATCGGTGGGTTGGAATTTGTCCTTGACGAGGGAACCGGCAGTGAAAACTCGCAAACAGACTACCTACCACCTTACAGCGGCCAGTTCAGCTCTCTTGTTCCAGGTGAGCATAATATCAAGGTGTACCTACTGGATTCCAGCAGAGTACGCCTCACTGCAGGTACGGCCACTACCAGCATCCCACATGTCGGTACAGGAGGAATACACTTGCATGCCATGGGTGACAGCATCACCAACGGCCTGCTGGATGATATTGCCGCTGATGATATTTCCGTGGACACTCGCAATACCGGCGGTGGCTATGCGCCGGCCCTGAATAACTATCTCAGTATCTATAACGATGGCATACCGGTTACCGTCATTAACGATGGCAATTCGGGGGAACTGACACCCACAGGCGCCGCACGCATCGGGATGGTTCTGGCAAGAACCCCTGCTGCGCAGGCGTATCTGCTTGGTTATGGAACCAATGACAGCGGCGGGTCCATGCCTTTGCCAAGCGGACTCGGCCTGACCACTACGGATATCGAATACGCCGGTTCCTACAAGGACTACATGCAACAGATCATCGATGCTGTAGTGGGTGCCGGCAAGCTGGTGTTTATAGCCAAGATCCCTCCCAACCTCAACACGCCCAGCCTGTCACAGACCATGATCCAGCAATACAACCTGGTGATCGATGAGCTTGTCACCCGGCTGAAGCTCGATTATCCGTCACGTTATCTGAACTATACGCCACCGGATTTCCACAGCTACTTCACAGACAACCCGGCAGAAATAACCAGTGATCTCATTCACCCCAACGGCACCGGCTACCAGTCGATGGCACGCCTGTGGTGCGAGGCTCTCAACGGTCAGCAGGGCTGGTTCTGTCTTGATGAGGACAAGGATGGCCTGCTTGATTCCCTGGAGGCACAGCTTGGCACGAACCCCCTGCTGGCAGATACAGACGGGGACGGCCTCGTCGATGGAGACGACGGTTTTGTCCCGGTCGGCAATATCCCGGGGGGCGTGGATATCAACAACGATGGTTTTGTCGATGGTGAACAGCTGTTTGCCACCAATCCCTTGCTGGCAGACAGCGATGGCGACCGTCTTGAGGATGGACTGGAGGTAGCCAATAGTGCAGATCCACTTGACGCGAACAGCTGGCCTGCCCTGGCCGATGGCGATATCGCACCCCTGGGTGCGCCGGACGGACACATAAATGCAGGTGATTTCCTGGTGGGCATGCGAATGGTGCTTGGATTGATAACGGCTACCGCTCTGGAGTTGGCACACGGAGATCTCTACCCGCCAGGAACTCCGGATGGAGTGATCAATCTGCAGGATTTGATTCTGCTAAGAAAAATGCCGTGAGGTCCGATTCAACCCGACAATGGTTCTAAACATGAGAGCAGACATTATGAAGAGATACACACCCGGACTTCTGCAGGTTTTTCCGCAAAAACTGAACAGGATACTCGTGTCCTTGCTATTGATAGTGATGACAGCATGGATAACCCTCCCCCCCAGGCAAGCGCCCAGGATCTCACGGCCCCCACCCGGGTGATCAGCGAATACCTGAACAGCCTTGCCAATGGCGACACGTCGAAACTCGCGCAGCTGATTGATGGCCGCATGAAGCAAAACAACAAACAGCTTGAACTCAACCCGGAAACCTACTCACAGTTTCTGAAGACGAACTATGCTGGAGTACAGATGACGCTGGAAGAAATCGCCGCGGATGGCACAGGGGTTCGTGCAAAGGTCCGCTTTGACTATCCTTCACAGGGTTCTTCGACAATAGAGTTTCTTCTGAGAGAAAATAACGGCTTGTGGAAAATTACTGATGAGGAGTATTAATTTATCGTAGCACATCGGATGTCTTATCCAGCACGGCAAAACACTGGATATATAATTCCCGGCGAGGACCATAGAGACAACCCGTCCTTTCTGCGCACGTAAAGTCACCTTACGTCGGTGTTCTTGTCTTACAAGCACTTTGACGCTAAGGGCGACCGGGATAGCCGCAAGATCACGGCATCACATTAAATTCGACCCGATAGCCATTACGGAAACACACGTCCGAGCATGCACACTCACGTCCGCCAGTGTCACAGGCTGTGATAACAAATCTATGACCTGTTGATGACCATCTCGATCAGTTTCCTGATTCAACGTCAGGATAGTATCCATTTGTGATTCTTCACAAATACTCAAGTAATCGACGGCGGCCTGTGTCTTCCCACTCGTTGGCCGCCGTTTTTTTTACAGTCCTGCCCCGTCTATTCCTGATTGCCCTTGGTCAGATAGCAGTTAGAACAAAGCCATCCGAAGCGGACCATAAGTAGTTTCCACAATTGTATTAAATTAAAAACATGCAATAATTGCACTGTATTTATATGGTTTTGTTGTTTTTTCCATATAAGCACCCACTCCTAACAGCGGCCTTCGGGTCGCTGTTTTTATTCACGCAAATCCCCCAACCACCAGCACTAGGCTACACCCTCACCGTTATGACGGATCGCAGACAGGCGCTTGCCTCGGGTACAGTGTCACCTGATAAATGGAAGAGGCCCTGCAGGACACTACCAGCAGGGTATGGTGGAATTGCAGACAATAAAAGACCGGGTCCTGCTCTAACGTGATCTGCTCTCAGTACACAAAATAAACGATTAAGAGAACAATGCTCATCACCAGAGCCATTACCAGCTTTGATAATATCGTCAGCAACGTTATTTGCCCGCACATCGGACAGGACTGATCTAACGTATCTGTCTGTCTTTCTGTCTGCGAAGTCATTGTAAGAGCATCATTATGTTCTTTAGTGTTAAAAATTTATTCTGATATTGGAGGATAAAATTTGTTCAGATTTTAGCCAATCCGTATAACTACGTAATTATCATTGCTTGGGTGAAAACAGCCTGCTCAAACCCAGCAGGCAGCACGTTTCAAAGCGGCGGTCCAATCAATCCAGTCCGGAATACAGGACAATCCGAAAAACTGCCATTCTCACCACCCTACAGACGACGTAAGGCAGCCCTCTTAGCGGCATCATTTGATAATAGCGAATATTAGCGGATAGTGTAGATCAGGAGTCGACCTGAACACGATGTTTAGCGTTTGGTTATATTGGACCTATTGATGGCTCAGAAAATCCGAATATTGACTATCCATGGACATTTCTCGGTAGCACCGGCATGCATGCCACGAGTTCGCCAGTAACTACTGTATCCGATCTCGGTGGCGGTCACATGACCCTGGACTTTAGCGGATGGAACATCATCTACGGAAATGAAACGCCAGTTCCCGTTTCTGATATTGGTATTGTTGATATATTTTGCAGCGAGGTCACTTGCTCTAATGGCAGTACCTATACGCTCGATTATACCGGGCACGCTGGGTTTGGAGGCCACACGACAACCAACTACGCTCTTCACATGGAAGGTACAAACAGCAATATTCCAATGCCTCCCGCCGTATGACTATTCGGTACAGGTATGCTGGGATTAGCCGGGGTGGCTAGACGCAAGCAATCGGCTTAACAAGAGAGATAACGAAGGCTGTCAATAAAGAATAAACGTATCTGAGCGCGTAATAATGTAGAGGAAAGCAATTTCCAGTGCCACCATCGGCCTGGTGATGGGTAGTACCGGCATGACTGTAAATGCTAGCTGACCTCCAGAGCGACACTTGACATTACCCCTGGGGGGCTGGCTGTTTCTACGGGGTAATTACGCCCTGCGTCCATTTGCAATGTCCCATTACCGACATCGTCGGTTCCTGCTTCACCATGGACACTAAAGGCAATGGAATGGAGTTGAAAAATTCGAGAAGACCCCGATTGGGTCAATCAACGGTATCCATAACGGTTTAAACCGGGCGACTGTCGGTTCGTACCCTGATGATTCAGGTAATAATCTTCCTGTTGATCTTCGTTAGCTTTAGAATGCTGCCGACGAGGCAGTTGTTGACGATTCTTCCAGAACCAGAGCACCCCTCCAGCCATGGTAACTATCCCAAATAATGCGGCGATCAGCATTAATCCTGTAAGTAACGCAGTCATATCGCCTCCTTGCGCCTGTAGACTTCAATGAGAACAGCAAGCCCACCTTGCGATAAAATAACCATACACAAAATAATGTTAAAATGCAATTATTGCGGTTAAGGACTGACTACTCATTACACAGTGTATGTTTGCGATGAAATACTGGAGCAACAGGATAAATCATAGGGTACCTGCGGCTGATACCTATGGCTTCACAGCCAGGAGCGCAAGCACCGTTCAGACTGAATAACCAGGAACACAAACGCGAGGGGCTTATGACTGAATCAAACGGGAAAGGAATCAATAACTTTTACAGGCTGTTGCAACGATTCAGAAGCAAGGTAGTTCAGGACGTACCTGAAGATATTCAATTGTGTGAATTCGAGTGTCACAAATCACAATGTGCAATGAGTGATTGGGAAAAGTGCGAGAAACGTATGCGCTCTGTAACAAGGGCCAAGAAACACAATTGAATACAGGCTGGGCAGGTCAGATGTATTGCGAGAAGAGCCTTGATAAATCGCCCGAAATCAGTTGCTCACGACACGAGAGAGAAAAGAGAGACCGCCGACCGGATCTACAACCGTCGCTTGCCAAAGCCTGCAACACATCATGCGTGCGCTCTGTGGCCCGCACTGGTAGCAGACCGAGGTCATTCTAATGCGGCGGCCAGCCTGCTCCATCTTGGTATCAAACTCTTCTATTACTGGATTTCATCCAGGGTCTTGAGAGGGCTTCCCGCCACTTGCTCGGCAAGCATACGTACGCGTTCCAGAGTAATCTCACCTCGTTGTGCCGCTAGCGCTGTTACAACATTATCAAGGCTGGCACTATTATCGGTAATGGTACGGATTTCATTATCCAATGCACGTAACACACCCACCGCTTTTGCAGTTATTTGTCCGTAAGCACGCTCCACCTCCAACGTTGATGCTTGTTCCCCACGCTCCGCAAGTTGCTCGTGTGCCTTTTCATAACGCTGAGGCGTTATAGTCCCTGAACGGCGCATGATCTCCAGGGAGTAATACTCGGCAAGACCTTCCACCAACCAATCTGACCTGGCCCCGGAGCGTGCCGCCATGGCGACATGCACCATTTCATGTAATAAGGGGCTGGTGCCATCTTCACTAATAAGTGGGCGCTCGGCATGTACGTACAGAGAGTCGGGCCCGGATAGAGCTCCCCGCCACATCGGGTCACCTGCACTTACAATAAGGATACGCCCGGGAAAACCGGGAAAGATTTCAAGCAGGGTCGGTAGATTCCAGTTGAGCAGAGCCAGTATATCCATCCGACGTACAGACTGTCCCCTGGGGCCCGCCACAATGACACTAACCTCCTGGATCTGTTCGCGCTTAACACCAATATTTCCCGCTACCATCCAACCGGTTGGACGGTCGAATAGTCGATGTGCGCGATCTACTTTATAAGCGCCGCTAGTGTAACGTGGATAGGGAGTTACGATTGTCCAGCCTTTTGGCAAATCAAAATACAGCTTTGCCCGCGCTTTTGTACCATCCTCCATATCTACCCGAACCGGCGGCACCAGATCGTCGCCACGAAATACCGCCCAATCATCGGTGTAGAGCGCATCATAGGTACCGGATTTTCGGCGGTGGTCGATGCGAGCATTAAAGCTCAGTGTTCCTCCTCCCGGTTCCGGTGTCCATAGGACATAATTTCCCTGCCTCTCGATACAGCAGCTACCCTTAAAGCCGGTATGGTACTCGGGATCGATCTGCAGCCGAATCCAGCGCACATATTCAGCGCCCTTACCCAGTTTAACCTCCACCTGGGCAGAGTGTGTTTTCGGCTGGAATTGAACCTTGTAATCGACATGATATAGACGTCGATCATCTGCAGCCAAGCCAAATGTGCTGCAGACCAGTAACAATATAGAAAACAAGTAACGAATCGATATCCGGGCCTGATTTTCTGACATCATGTCCTCATTTCTCTGTAGCCTGTTGTTATTGTGCTGGTGATGCAGGCCACTGTGCTGTGCAGTGGTCCTTGTAGCAGAACTGTTTGTTTAGTATCTACTGATCGCAAGTAATCGAAAGTAACAGCCGGATTTTAGCATTTTAAAGTCCTAGTACAGGATACACCAGTCCTTCCCTGACCGAGAAAAGACAACGAGTTATGATTCATAAATGCTGATAACCGGTCAGATAGCGGCATACAGTGCCGGGCCAGGAAATATCACCAGCACATCGTTACTGCGTGATGCCGGATTTGCATCGGTTTATCAGAAAGCAATCAAGCAATGGCGTCACAAGCCTCCCCCGCAGCCAATCGGATAAACGTCTGCTGCGATGGCCGCAGCGACTCCCCACCACGCAGGTGAGCGGCCTACGCAGGCGTCATCAGGTTGCATGGCCCAGTCGGTGATGTTGTCCTGCTCGTTAACTGTGAGGCCATCGGGAGAAATGCGTCAGCTTTGCTTCGTAATTGCCCTTCCCGGACAAAAATGCAAACAGTGCAAATGCCGCGGTATCTATCTGCATCGCAGTCCAACCGGTAAACAACGCCTGTATGTTCTATACTTCTGCTACACGCCCGGTACGCGATTGTTCACCTGGAACCGGAACCCGAATATGCGACATCAACCCCTGATGGTATCCCTGTATATTCCGGTGATACTGTTACTTGCCAGTGAAACTCATGCACTGGAATCCGACTGGATCGATCCGACCAAGGTCATGGTCATTTACAACACGGTCCGGCTGGACAGTGTAGATCCTGCTGAGGCAGACAGCTTCTCACGTGATACTGGCGAATGGTACATGAAGCGCCACGGGATGCCGGAGACACACCTGTTCGGCTATGACATGGGTACTCGGGTGAGATGGAAAAACCCGGGGGCGTTCGATTTTCTCAAGGCCGTCGCTGACTACATCGAGCAACATGATATCCAGGTGGTGTTGCTGGCGCCCGGCACACCGTTGCTGGTACGCGATGTGAACAACAAGGCTCATCTGGCCCTGGACAGTCTCGCCGGTCACGCCCTGTGGTTTGCTAAAGTCCTGAAGGCAGCTCCTGCCTGTACAGCAGTAAAATCGATCGTACCCAATAACAGCAACCTGTACTTTCCCTATGTCGATATGAAGGATGGTGCTAGCCCGTTCGTCGCTGTTAGCAAGGATGCAACACGCTGGTGTCCGGAGGGTGGACAGCTTGAGGGTTACCGGCAGTGGTATGACACCCTGATGCAAGACCTGCGTGACCATCCGTCCGTGCGTCCCTATGGTCGCATCGGTCTACCGTACTATCTGGAGGTATTTCACGACAAGCAATCGGCGATGGCTGTCCCACGCGAGAATACAGCATTCGTAAAGGCGCTTGTTAATGGCGGCATGGCGGCCACCACATCCATCACGGCATTCAACGATCAATCGGAACGCAGCCTATTGTTCTACGGCAGGGGGAACAATTCAGGACCGTTCATTGACGTCGAGGCGAGCATAAATGAGGCAATGGCACAGGATGCGATCATGCAGGGCATAGCCGCGGACCGTATCGTACGGATAGCGCCGCGCGGGAGCTGGAGTGGCAAGAGCTGCCTGAAGGAGCCGGACTGGGACTACAGCCATGCCGAGTTTCGTGATGGGCGTATCAAGCCGGCAATGAACCCGCTGATCTTCTCGGCAGGGGGTGTCGGCAATACCACTGAGGCGATGAAGCCCTGGACGAACAGTCTCCACATACGGCCCGGGCTGGTTGCATCCGCCGTGGTGAGCAATGGGCGTTCATTTGCCGGCTCGATCCTGAAACGCGGTGCTACTGCGGTCATCGTCAACATTCAGCATCCGCAAAATGCCCGCACCCACGCCTGGTTCAGTGTATTCCGGCAGCTGGTTGGTGGTGCAACCGTGGCGGAGGCTATGATTAGCAGCGGCGGATCAGAGCGTGGTGGCTATATTACAGGGAGTGTATGGGGAGACCCGCTGTATGCCCCGTTTGGAAACAATTCGGTCAAGTTGAACTGGTTTACAGGGGGTAACGACCCGGACTAGTACACCCCGGTCAAGACAATTTCATCCCTGCAGCCACGACTACACACTGACATAGACGAACTCGACAATCCATTTGCTGCGCCGATACCCCGGTACCGGCGAGTGCAGTAAACAGTGCTCCGGCATGACGCCAGACATTCCCTGATTCAGGACGATCACGTATTTAACATACCTTCACAATTAGCTGTTGTTGCCCAACCCGTAATAATTACAACCACAAACAAGAAAGGCATAATCCCCGTGTCTGGTTTATATTGATTCAGACCTGTCCTGCATGCTCTATGGAGTTAGTGAGCAATATATTACGCATTCTTTTACAATTACTTATCACCTTACGCCCTACCATTGCTGGCTGTATACCTTATACGTATTATCTTGCATATACCAATGAAAGCGACCACAGCAGACTCTATTGAAGATACCCCACAGTCTCGCGAGGATAGGGTTCACCGCGTTCCTGACGAAAACCAAACTGAAGCGGAGAATGATCATGACTGAGAAAGATTCTACAAAACCGATGGCTGATGCAGAGCGCCAACGTGTCTTTCGCCGACAGCGCAAGCTGGAGCGCGAAGAACTGCTGGCAATTCGTAACGAGAAGATCCGCAGGGAACAACGGGAGTTTAGACAGAAGCTGGCAGCACGTAGTAAGTCACCAGACGAACAAGCAATGGAGATTGAAACTAACAAAATCATTGCTGCTGATGTCCTCAAGCTACTAATAGCGATTGGTGATAATGCGCCAGAATACCTGGACCCGTTAACTAGCGATGACGTTGAGGACCTTAGACTTGAGTTCATATCGGTCTGGGATATGTATTCCGAGAAACACGATGAGGTCGAGAGTCTTGAAAAGGAAGTCGAGAGGTTGCAGGACGAGCTTGATGCATTACGTAACGGAGGTGCGGCATGACCAACCAGGACAACGCCAGGCACGCACTGCAATGTGCCTTGGAAGATAGCTATGCGCAGCATGTTGTTAACTGCATCAGTAGATATTTTTATAAATTTTGCCCTTCCGGCCATATGCCGCCAAACCAGACTATCGAAGCGGTTTCATAACGCCCCAGAAATGGGAAAATTCAGGAGATTGGCCACTGTATGACCAGCACTTCATAACAATGCGTGTTCTCTAGAATATCCGACCCATCGCTTGCTGAGAAAAATATCTTTTTACCTCGATGGCAAAAACGGACTGGTCGATGGTCAAAACCCGCATCGGCTGAAGATGTCTGGACTATCTGACGTGAGGCGGCAGGTTCGGGAGTCCACAATACAAAAACAGCGTCTTGAAGACGGCCCTAGTAGTAATGAAGATTTTTCGGCAATGGAGTCTGGATTAGATTTTCTCGTACACGCACATCGATATCGGCTTGAACAATGAATCTGCCATCCTTATCCAATACCCCTATCCTGCCATCACTGGGTTTATGCACCACCAGCACAGGTTCCTGAAACAACGGTCTGCGCAAGAACAGAATCTCCCATCCTGAATAAGTCATACCGGACAGTGCGTTAAGCTGCTCATCAGTCAGCAGCTCTTTCAAATTATCTGGAATCGGGACATTGCCCATGCGTTTTTCTCTATTCATGACACAGCCTCATTGTTCTTGTTTCTTGACCGATCAAATAACACTACACGACGCAACATCGGCACTAGGTCACGTAGCTTGAGTATTAATTGTGAAAGGAGTACTTCGTAGCCAACGCTTACTAGAGCCGAAGAGCGAGTGGGCGTGGAAATAGAATATCGTCGACAATCCGCCCTGGGATGCTTCTCACCCGTTCACCAGGAGATGAGAAAATGAATCGCGAGACTGAAACCTTTTAGATAACTTACCGCCTACGAATCCGGGTTAAGCCCACAACAACCACCCGGTGATGCACTGATTATCAGCAAAAAACAGAAGCCGCCGGCGACGCCGCTTCAGCAGGTGCTTCACTATTCCCCCTGTGTTGCTTCAACGCCAACAGCCCCCCTCTATCCGTTGGCCCTCACCCTACACCCATCATCCCCAAAACCCCGCCCGCCTGACAAACACCAACCCGGGCAATCTTTTTTCCTCTTTAATTACATCACCTTAATAATTATTCAACCCATCCAGCACCAACCTGGCACAGCACCTGCAATACCCTGGTCGTGACTAACACAAACCACCCAACCCATCGACAACACCAGGAGTAATGACATGAAAACACTGATGATCTCTGACCTCACACTGAGCACCGAACTCGACAGCGAAGCCATGGCAACCGTATCCGGCGGCCGATCCAGATACCACTGGGGCGCCCCGCGCTACTCGTCACACCAATCCACCGATATCAACATCAGCAAGTTCACCGCTGAGCAGTTCATCGGCCAGGAACAGAACGTCGACGTCGCGACCGGCATCAACGTCGCCTTCGCCGACCACCTGAAGAGCGTCGTGACTCCGAGCCAGTCCGCACAAAACAACATCTACCGCTAACACATACCCCGGCGGAGGTCTCCGGACCTCCGCCTCCCTGAAACCACAACCCGCAGGAGAAACACCATGCTCTCAATCAACGATCTACCCAACAGCAAGGAACTGGACAGCAAGGCCATGACAGAGGTGACAGGCGGTTACGCCCTCACCGACCTGGGCACCATCGCCAACGTCAATGTCAACATCGACCAGGACATCGCACAGTTCCAGAACGTCGAGGTCAATGCACTCAATAACATCGGTGTCCTTGGCGCCGACCTCGGACCGCTGAAATTCGCCGTCAGCCCCTCACAGTGGGCGGCCAACTATGCCAGCACAAACCGTCGCGGCAACTCGCACAGCGTCCGTTAATCGCAATCAAACCAAACCTTGACCCAACACAGGAGTACAGACATGAAAACACTGATGATCTCTGACCTCACACTGAGCACCGAACTCGACAGCGAAGCCATGGCAACCGTATCCGGCGGACGATCCAGATACCACTGGGGCGCCCCGCGCTACTCGTCACACCAATCCACCGATATCAACATCAGCAAGTTCACCGCTGAGCAGTTCATCGGCCAGGAACAGAACGTCGACGTCGCGACCGGCATCAACGTCGCCTTCGCCGACCACCTGAAGAGCGTCGTGACTCCGAGCCAGTCCGCACAAAACAACATTGGCTAGATCCTGTACGGCTCAGCCATCCACCACCACCTGGCAACCAGCGGAGGTCCCCGGACCTCCGCTTTCCTTGCGCTTCAGTATCACCCTGCACACGCCGGGGGTGATATCAGCAAGTTGCGTATATTTACCCCAGCGTCCCTCTCGCGAAACGACGGCTTACAGTGCTGACCGACAAAGATAGATTTTCTGCGTCTGGGTTGGGTTATCCACCATCCTGTATGGAATCTCATATAAGAAGAGCGTGTAGTAACGAGTACGGCCAGTTCCTGGCCTCCATTAACAATCTACACAACGCAGGTTAACTGTAATTCGTTCATGTTGATTTAGCCGCTTCAAGCATGCTGGCTGGAAGCGATTCCGATAAGTGTTTTGTTATACTTTGTTATCCCCTGATCTCACTCACTCTCTACCTGCACCTGAAATAGATCAGCCGTGTCGTAATATCAGTAATGGGCTCCCCCAGACTGAAAACCCCGTCACTGGTTGTTGACCATTCATCCTGGCGAAGAAACATCTCGCCATCATCAGAGTGGTGATGCCCTGGCAGGATTCTGATAAAAGTACCATTGGCGCTTCTGTCGGTCAGAACCATTTTGCCTTTCTGACACTTGACTATGACGTGGACTCTTGACGCAAACTTTGAATCAATTCTTATCTGGCACTGTTCTCCGCGCCCTATCAACAACTCCGAACCATACTCAATACTGCTTTCCATGTTATCCGTCTGCAGGAAAACAGAAGTGATTTCGTGACCCGGGTTAGCAGGCTCGGAGGTTTCATGCCGAAAGAAAACAGTCCGGTCATTCTGGTCCCATGTCGCCTGATGAATGGTATAGGGTTCACTTTTACCTTTCATGGAGACCTTGTCGAATACGCTTGTATTCTGCCTGTTATCCGGGCTCAAGTGCTGCCAGGAGTGATCGGTCAGCATGATTTGGCCAGCCTTGGCTATGGCGACGACACGGGCTGCAACATTAACAGTATCACCAAAAGGCTGGTTGTCATGCTCACTGGTCATGCCGGAATGAAAACCGATTCTGACATGCAGCCCGTGACCTTGCTGGTGGCACAGTCTCTCCTGAATATAACAGGCGGCAGAAAAGGCAGCATCCGCGTGGTCGAACGCACACATAACTTCATCGCCAATAACCTTGATGACCCGGCCATGATTCTCCTCAATTATCATAAACAGCAATTGCTGGAATTTCCCTATTTGCTGGTGGGCCTGAATATCTCCCAGCCTTGAATACAAATCAACGCTGCCTGCGACATCGGCGAACAGGATGGTCATGAGTCGAGGGGGGGTCATTGTTTTACCTGTCTCATATTGAATAGTGCGATCCTCAAGCTTGCTTTTGGCGTCATTACAAAGTTATAGAATACGTACATACCCTTTACTAGCGCCTTCCAGGGCCAGGGGAAGTACAGGTGGCTACTGCTGGCAGCTATAGCCTTATGACGGGTCTTTCAGCTGATGCTGGCAATGCATGCAGGCTGGTTGATTATTGTTATTAGCCTTTATTGTGCCACGAAAATAATTCAGGGGAAAATGCGCATTCTGAACCCGTTAAATCGCGCGGCTGCCGCTATCCGGACTGGATACAGCCGATTGCAGCCTCTTCCCATTCAATAAGTGCGACCCCATGAGGGACATATCAACCGTTTCGGCAATCAAGCGACTGTCACACGTCTGTGCCCGTCTGTACACAAGTTTGTCGCTCATACTGCCATGTCAGACAACAGAACTGCGACTTGAAGAATACCCGTGCCCATCAACTCTTTTCTATTTTTCAAATCCATATATTCCTGAACAGCTCGATGCAGCACCGCCACAACTTCATGTAATTTCACACTGATTACTGCCGTGGTGACGCAAGACAGAACCCACACGCGTGAGATATGTCAGCTTCACTGCACACGTTCTCGTCTGTAGCAGTATTGCGTGCACTCCATTACTGCTTCGCCCCAACACACCTTCTGAAGGATACTGAATACAACAGTTTTTTCGTCAGGCCACGGAATCTGTCTGATGTCTGTTCACCCAGCACCAACAGACAGGGTGTCAGCACCAGGGTCAGAAGGGTGGCAAAAGAGAGTCCGCCGGCGATAGCGCTGGCCAATTGTGTCCACCATTGCGTGGAAGGCGCACCGAAGCTGATGGTGCGATGAATCAGGTCTATATTCATGGCCAGTACCATGGGCATCAGCCCAAGCACTGTCGTAAAAGCCGTTAGAAACACAGGACGCAGGCGAAGTCTTCCGGTCTCCAGGGCTGCGCTGATGGCATCCAGACCCTTGTGACGCATCCGGTTATAGGTATCGATCAACACGATATTGTTATTCACCACGATACCCGCCAGCGCGATAATACCCAGTCCGACCATTACCACCCCAAAAGGCTGCGCAGTAATCAACAGACCAATCAAGACACCGGCAGTCGAGAATACGATGGCCGAAAGCACCAGTACAGACTGGTAGATGGAGTTGAACTGCGTGACCAGCACCAGCGCCATGAGGAAGATGGCACTGATAAACGCGCCAATGAGAAACTCCATGGCCTCACGCTGGTCCGCGTCTTCACCCTTGAAGCTGATGGTCACCCGGGGATCGAGTTGTGCCTCTGCGATTAACGCCTGCAAATCTCTCAACTGACTGTCCGGCAAGAGACCCTCGGCGACATCAGCCTGAATGGTAATGACGCGACGCGCGTCCACGCGCGTCAGGGTACCACTCCTGGGCGCCGGGTTGATGGTGACAAAGTTACTGATCGGCACCATGCCTCTGGCTGTCGAGACCTGCAGCTGGTCCAGTTGCCCCAAATTGCGCTCACTAAAAGGAAAACGTACGCGGATATCCACCTCGTCATCGCTATCGTCCGGGCGGTAATCGGTCACCTTGATGCCGGTGGTCATCATCTGCACCGCGTTACCCAGCATGGCCACATCGGCACCGTATTGAGCTGCCAGTTCACGATTCACTTCCAGACGCCATTCGACACCAGGCAGTGGGCGGTCGTCCTCAACATCCACATACCCGCCCTGCATGGCCATTTGTTCACGCACCTTGGCAACCACGGGTAACAGTTGCTGAAAATCCCGTGCGCTGAACTCGACCTGGATAGGCTTGCCACCGGACGGCCCCTCTTCCGCCTTGCGGAACTCCAGCTGAATACCGGGAATATCGACAGTGCGCCGGCGCATCTCTTCCAGGATTTTAGCTGACGGACGACGGACCTCCCAGTTGATAAACTCCAACTGGATAACACCGATGACATCCTCTGCCATATTTTCACCACCGGCAGTATTGAAAGAACGTGCGTAGACCGACTGCAACTCCCCCATATCCAGCACACGCTGTTCAACCTGACGCACGATGGCATCTTTTTCATATACCGAAAGATCACCGCGTGCATGCACCTGGATCAGCGCGAACTCAGGTTCCACAGCCGGGAAAAATTCCACCCCCTTGCCGAACTGCCCATAGGCAACATAAGCACCAATCATCGCCAGCAATGCGGCGATCAGAGTTTTTCCAGGATTGTGCAACAGGCGATTCAACAGCTGTACATACCGCCGGGTCACAGCACCTTCCGGTACGACCTTGTTAACCGCGCGCCGCCGCGTGATAGCGCTACCAAGCACGGGTATGAACACCAACGCCATGGCCAGGGACGCCGTCAAGGCAATTATGACGGTGATTGGCAGGAATTTCATAAATTCACCCACCATGCCGGGCCAGAACAGCAACGGCGTGAACACGGCAAGCGTCGTTATCGTTGAGGCTATAACCGGCCACGACATTCGCCTGGCAGCTGAGGCAAAGGCTTCAATCGGCGACAGTCCTTCACCGATACGACGATCGGCAAATTCAATAACGACAATGGCACCGTCCACCAACATACCCACCACGAGGATGAGGCTGAACAGCACCACGATATTCAGGGTATAACCGAGGGTATTGAGCGCCAGTATCGCTGTCAGGAAGGCACCCGGAATCGCCAGTCCCACCAGCACTGCAGAACGCATCCCCAGTGCAGCAATAATAACAATCATGACCAGGATAATGGCTGACAGGATATTGTTCTGCAGGTCGGATAGCATATCGCGGATCTGGTCCGACTTGTCTTGCATATAGGTGACCTGGATACCAGCCGGCCAGTGCACGCGTTCTGCCTCGACAATCTCGCGTACGCGCGCGATGGTCTCAATGATATTGGCACCCACTCGCTTCTTCACTTCGAGGGTAACTGCAGACTGCCCGCCGACCCGCGCAAAACTCTCGGGGTCCTTGAAACCGCGGCGTACGGTAGCAACTTCACCAAACGTCACCACGCGGTTGCCATCGACCTTGACAGGCATACCGAGGATATCCTCCAGTCCTTCAATTACACCGGGGACCTTCAGTACCAGGCGCCCGGCACCCGTATCCATGGCGCCGGCAGCAACCAGCAGATTGTTGTTACTGACCAGAGTGAACAGTTCGTCGTATTGAATGCCATAGGTCTCCATCACGGCCGGATCAACAATCACTTCAAGCAAGGCCTCGCGATCACCACCGATCACGGCTTCCAGCACACCGGACAATGCCTCGATGCGGTCCTGCAGATCTCGCGCAATGCTTACCAGGCTGCGCTCGGGAACCGTGCCAGAGAGCGAAACGGTTAACACCGGAAAAAGTGCGACATTCACTTCAATCACTTCCGGCTCATCAGTAGCGTCGGGCAACTTGACCCTGGCGACGTCCACCTTTTCACGCACATCCGTCAGGGCCTGCTTGCTGTCGAAACCGGCACTGAATTCAAGCTGTACCGAAGCGTGCCCCTCACCGGCAGTGCTCTTCATCTCCTTCAGCCCTTCGATGGATTGCAGTTCCTTTTCCATTGGACGAACAAGCAAGCGTTCGGCATCCTCCGGGGAAATACCATCATGGGTCATGGATATATAGACGAACGGTACGGCGATATCCGGCTCAGACTCTTTAGGGATGCTGATATAGGCCAATGAGCCGGCTACCAGTATGAACAGCAGACTGAGCAGAACAGTGCGACTGCGGGAAAAAGCGAGATCGATAATAGCGTTCATAACCGCAGCCTCACGTCGCCGGTAACGGAATGACCAATTCGCCTGCGTTCACAAAACCCTGACCCTGGGTGATCACCTGCACCTGCTCGGGCAGACCCGACACCCAGACACCATCCGCCTCGGTACGCACCAGGTCCACAGGATAAAAATGCACCACCCCATCATCGGTCACGCTTTTCACACCCACGTCACCGCTATCATTCAGCGACAGTACGGCGGGTGACAGGAAATGTGCCGATTCACGGCCAGTAACGATACATAACTCGGCGCTTACACCGGCATTCAGCAGACCATCCGGGTTGGGCACTTCAGCCTCGACGCGAAAACTGCGCGTCTTGCTATCGCCAAGGCGCGCAATATAAGTCACCTGCCCCTCGACTTCACGATCGTCCAGCAAACGCACGCGAATAGTCTGACCCGGTTTCAGCTCACCGACTTTCTGCTGTGACACATGCCCGACCGCTTTCAATACCGACTCATCCACCACCACGGCCACGCGTTCACCGGCCTCTACATGACTGCCGAGTTCGACATCACGTACTTCAAGAACACCTCCGAATGGCGCCCTGATCTCCGTGTAGCCAAGTTCAAGGCTGGCCTTTTTCTGGTTAGCCTCAGCAGCTGCCAACTCTGCCTCCACCGCTTTCAGCTGATTGTCAGCCACCAGACCATCCTTGTTCAGCTTCCTGGCACCCTCCACTTCAAAGTGCCGGCGCTTCACCTCGGCCCGGGCATGCTTCAATTGGGCAGCGCGATCTTCCTGCGCCAGCTGGATCAGCAATGTGCCGCCATCCATCCGTTCTCCCCTTGCGACTGGCAGACCGGTGACCCGTGATGTTGTTTGTGCACGGATCTCTACCTGGCGCAATGGCTCCAGCTCACCCTGGATCACTATTTCGCGACTGATCTCCTGCGCCATGATATCCACTACCCTGACCTTCATTATCTCAAGCCCGGGTTGACTTGCATCTTCCGGCGCTTCCGTTTTTGGCACACTGGCAGTCGCACCACTCAGCATCCAGATAACCACGGCTGACAGAAACCCCAGTGAAAGAATGAACGAGCTTTTCATAAGAACCTCTCTAATGACCCAAGGTCAGTTTGTGACCGCCAGTCATAAATCCAGAAAAATAGTTACCCGCGGCCAATCAAACCGGACATCATAAATGCGGTAACCGACTCGACGATCATTTCCTCGTCACCCTGCAGGCACCAGTCCTTGCCCGCCCACAGCATGTTGATTGCGCCGTCGAAACAGGCATGCATCCCGATCTGGATCTGCCCAAGGGGTCGCTTTTCGATTAAACCCTGCTCCATGCCAGCAATGATCATGGGATCACCCCACTCGCTGAATGCCTGGTCGAGTTCCATGAAGGAAGCATGCCAGGACTCATCCGCGCGTTCCTTGAAATCAATCCGATTGCAGTACTCAACGACATAGCGATACTCGCGGCGCTCCAGGTGATAATGGAAGGCACACTCAAAAATGCGGCGGAACTGTTCCAAAACATTGTCATCCTGGCCGATCTGGTGCTGAATGTACCGTAAAAGGCCCTGATAGAAGCGCAGCATCAGGCGAAACAGCAACTCATCCTTGCTAGTGAAATGCTTGTACAGCGTGCCTTTACCCACGTCGGCCGCCTGGGCGATCTGCTCGATAGTTACCGACTCCCATTTGGGACTTGATAACAGCATAAGTGCTGCATCAAGAATGTCCTCTTCGCGGCGCTCGAACTCACGTTGCTTCCTGTCTTGGCGTGCCATTGTACGATTCCTGAATGTGACTATCAGTCATATTATGACTGATAGTCATAATTAACTCAACCAGCACAGGTCAAACTAAACGTCTTGTTGAGAAAGAGACCGCATGGAATGTAAATTCCGGGGACTATCCACCCCGGGCCGGAGAACCCGGGACACGCGTGAACTTCCCCTGCAAACTAGCAACGAGAGCGTGTCCCTGCCGAGAGAGAAATTCGCTGTCCATGGTGACGACTACTCCAGGCGGGCACCCGCTATTCCTGCTTGACTGTCACGCTGCAATTTACAGGGGCATCAACTCAGTAATGGGCGTTGAATTCTTCACATCGACCTTCTCATACAAATCATAAAGTGCGGCCTGTAACGCCTCCTCGATAACCGGATGGTAGAACGGCATCTGCAGTATCTCGCCGACCGTCATTTCCTGCTGAATGCACCAGGCCAGCAGGTGTCCCAGGTTTTCACCCTTTGGGCATGCCATCTCGGCACCCAGCAAGCAGCCACTGGTCTTGTCTGCATAGACCCGTATCAAGCCGCGATTCTTTGCCATGATCATCGCACGGCCAACCGGCCCCATCTGAATCTGACCCGTGACGGTGCTGGCTGGATCGAGGTCAGCATAGCGTGTACCGACCACCACGATGTTTGGATCACAGAAAGTAATACTGAGTGGCGTCTTTCTCCTGAAGGCCATCGGCTCGGCGGAAATCGCATTGTGACCGGCAATGCGTCCCTCGTCACCGGCCTCGTGCAACAAGGGTCGCTCGCCGGTGACATCACCGGCTATATATATCGACGTGTCGCCAATGCGCATTGTTGCGGCGTCAAACACCGGAATGCCGCGCGCATCCAGCTCAATACCGATATCTGCCAAACCGAGTTTATCCAGATTGGGCAAGCGTCCCATACTGGCAAATACACGCTCGACCTCGACCACCTGATCACCGGCCTGTACACGCAGCATACCGTTTTCTACCTCGCTTACCTCTGCGGCATGCCCAAGCCATAGCGGCATCTCCTTGCCGATGACGTCGATGGCAGTCCGGACAACCTCCGGATCACTCAGTCCACCGATCGTCATGAGTTGATCAATACCTGTGACCTCAAGACCCATTCGCCTGAGCGACTGGCCGATTTCCAGTCCGATCACACCGAGTCCGATAACCGCTACCGATCGAGGCAATTCCTCCAACTCGAAGAATTCATCGGTTGTAATGATATGATCGCGAAAAGACTCCCAGGCCCGCGGCACAAGCGGTCGAGAACCTGTGGCGATTATGATGTACTCCGCACGTATACGCTCACCGCTGTCGATTTCCAGCAGGTTTGTCTCGATAAACCGGGCATAACCCTGGATGAAGTTTTCCTCAGGCAGCTTGTCGGTACTATTGGAAAGGACACGCTCAACAAAGATGTCGCGCAAATCCTGTACATATTCCATCGCCTCCGGGATACTGAGATTCATGTCCTCATGTCCCTCGACCCCGTAGCGATTGAAGACATTGCGACGATAATAATCCTCGGCAACCTGAATCACAGCCTTGGAAGGCATACACCCCACACGAGCGCAGGTAGTCCCCAGCTCACCGCCATTGATCAGCACGAATGATTTTCCTGAGGGACGCACCTTTCCCAACGCATACAGTCCGGCACTGCCGGAGCCTATGATTGCCACATCTACCCTGCGTTCTTTCACATGCACTCCTCAAATATGCAAAGCCTTGCAATAGTATTTCCGACGACAGGAGCTGAAAGCCTGGCGCCTCGACACGGAAGGATAAACACATACTGTCCGCATATCCAGCCGACCAAGCACATGCCTGAAGCAAGACCCGCCATCGATCACAGGACTTACCCGTAAAATGCCTCAGGCCCCTTAACACGATTCAATTTCTGACCCCTGGTCAGAAGTTGCTGGTTATAAGCGGTTATAATCTGTTGTCGGGATGAGTGGATCGCCACTACAAGTTCATTATTGGAAACGAAGTCTGATACACATGAAGCGAATTCGGCACTGGTTGCTTTGGATTGCACTCGCATTCCTCCTGGTTAGTATTACTCCTGTTATCCTGTTGCGTTGGCTCCCGCCTGTGAGCAGCGCGGTTATGCTGGAACGCCGGCTTAGCGAAAGAGCACCACAAGATTACCAGTGGGCGCCAATCGAACAGATATCGCCCTATATTGCACTGGCCGTTGTAGCATCGGAAGATCAGAAGTTTCCGACACATAACGGTTTTGATTTTGCAGCCATCAAGGAAGCTATTGATGAGAGGGCAAAAGGCGCCCGCCTGAGGGGTGCCAGCACAATAACCCAGCAAGTCGCGAGAAACCTGTTCCTGTGGCAGGGGCGCAGCTTCATACGCAAGGGTCTGGAGGCCTGGATGACCGTCCTGTTAGAGATTTTCTGGCCCAAGCAGCGAATTCTGGAGATATATCTGAACATTGCAGAAACGGGCAAGCGCACCTTTGGGATGCAGGCGGCCTCGTTGCGTTATTTTTCCATACCGGCTAATGCCCTGCTCCCGGAACAGGCTGCTCTGCTGGCTGCTGTTTTACCCAACCCGAGGAAAATGAACGCTGATCAGCCATCAGAGTATGTGCTAGGACGCCGTGACAAGATATTGCAGCTGATGTGTGATCTGGGTGGAGTTCATTACCTGCATCAGATTCTACCAGATACACTACTGGCAACAGTGCCGATGAGCGAATGTAGGATTTAAACTATCCAGCACCTTGCTCATCAAGTATGCCTTGCTTCTATGTGATGATGCGGTCTCTCGACTGATCGCAGGCAAAGTCAATTGTGGCCTGAATTTTTCAATTGTTATTTAACCAGGTTTCTGGAAGTTGTTGTCCATTGCAATCTGAAAAGTCACCATTGGCACCACAAGCCGCCGAGGAGTTCGGCAATGATCGAATTCTTACGGCGTTATAAATGGTACATGGCTGGCTGCATTCTGGCCTATCTGACCATCACCTTATGGCTCTGCGTGTTCACAGCTACGCCACAGGATGTCCCGTTTGAATACCAGGTATTCTAGGCCGCATATTACACCCGCAGGCAACGAGCCGTGGATAGCCATACGGTGTGAGTTGAATATATCGTATGGCAGGCTCACTACCCGCCGCCAGCCAACGTTTCCATTGCCGACGACTGCACACGACCAGAACCCGTGGCTTTTTGCCTGGCCCACGACGTTAACCTAAGCATGTTTGTAACCACCACAAACACCTTCAGATATTGATTATATAAGCACATTCTTATATAATATATCCGTAACAGCAAGATCCGCATTTCGGAAATAGTCTTGTTACATTAACTCTGGAGAAACACGATGAAAAAGTTAACTACAGTAATGACTGCTCTTACTCTGGTAGTAGCTTCAACCGCCGTTTCTGCTTGGGGTGGTTGGGGTCCTTATCGAGGTTACAACGATGGCTGGGGACGACGGCTTTGGCGATTTCTTCGGTGACGCCGATTTCGGCTTCAGCATGCACTTTGGTGGCCGTGGATACGGACGTGGTTATGGTCGTGGCTATGGCGATTACTATGGCCGTCATTATGGATATGGCCCATACGGTTATGGATATGGTTATGCGCCTTATGGTTATACACCCGTCGCAAGTGTTGCACCTGTAGCACCTGTAGCACCTGCGACTACTGCACAGTAAGTAATCCTTACTATCGATTATGCCAACCGGGGGTGGCTCTCACAAATCTCCCCCGGTCTTAAAAGACTAATAGTATGGTCATGATCCTTTGACGGATAAGCCTCTGGTTCTATTCAACGCAGGCTATCAATCTTGATAGTATATCTCTGTTTCGGAAATTCTAAAGCCTTGAACAATCCTGTTGCTGCTTAACAAGCGGATCTGCAATAAATACACTCGTGAGTCTGAGTCTGCCAGACTCTCATCTGTGCCTCCTTATTGAAACTGCTGGTTCTAAAGTGGGACATTATTCTACCGCGCACTATGGAACGGCAAAGCCCTGTCTAATCTCGCCACCAGAGGCAGTTGTTTACCTGTATTTAATTAAATATGCACCTAGCCGACACAGACCTTAATAGAATCATGTGGGGACAAAACCGTGCTGGAACTGCTTATCAAATGTAAACCTAGTTGGCTTAATCAGGCTATACCCTATATTTATTCAGTTGCAGGGCTGGCGGCACTGTTCTTCTTTGAAAGTCCCTCCGGATATGCAGCTGGCGCTTTACTTCTACTGGCGGCCTGTCTGATCTGGATTAAACGGCAACAACCAAGACCCAGAAAATGAAGAGGAAACTGCTCCCTCTTTATGGCCTTTGGACAGCTGATTTTAAGACTCCCATCGCGCATGCGATGATAGTTGAGACGACAGTTGTGCCAATCCCGGCAACCATTTAGCTGTTCGGACCCAGTCTGCCTGTACTGGCTGGCATGACAAGACGCCATGAGACAGCTTAACCATTACAGCATTATCAAAAACGGCTCCTTCGAAGACTGTGTGAAAACGGAGTAAGGACTGTCAAAATACCCGCATCAAATGATGCGGGTATTTGTTATGCAGTACATAACCAGTGTACAAAGTCAAAACAGCGATGGGTTGGCCGTCATTTTCATGAGGATGCCTTTGAACGCTGTGACGTCAGATTGAAGCAAAATCCCGCCTTGATGCGACAGCGCATGGCCATCGTGGAGCGGCCGTTTGCGATTCTCAAGCAGATAATGGATTTGCGGCGTTTTCTTTGTTGGGGGATTGATAATGCCCGATCGGAGATGGGGATGGGCGTATTGAGTTACAACTTGAAACGCATGATAAATCGAGAATGGGCTCCTGCACGGCTGGCTGCGTTGAGATAGCGGATGTTACACGCCCGGAAGCAATTATCCTCAGAAATACAAGAATCCCGCTCTTCCGAACGGGGTTCTTGAAAACCTTCCTTCAAAGAACTGGTTTTCACACATAGCCTCTTCGGGAGCCGTTTTTGATTGCGCTGTTCGTCCGAAAGTGCCCCGGACTGTGATAAAACGAATAAGCTACTATAATCACGCCATCGCAACGGCATGAGGTAGCCATGATGCCATCGGAGGCGACTTCGTGCTCGTGGTCTGTAGAGAAATCTGATTCCAGTGTAGAGATTGATCCTCAACCTCTCCAAGAACGACTCTTCACATATACTCTAATAGTGACGATAATGTGGCACAAAAAGATATACGTGCTGATAATGATTATTATTCACACGCACACATACACTATACAGGACGTAATCGTCACGAAGTCATTCTTTCATTATGCGCATATTTATGAACATTGACTCACGCCAATACCGTATGCCTGCCTTTATTATCCCGAAGCAGTAAGGCACTGCGCCGCTGGAGCTATAAAATTGAAGAACAAGGAAGCAAGGCCATGAGTCACTATTGTAGAAGAGGCATCATTACATCAGCCCTGTTTTCCCTGATTTTAGTCCTATCTGGATGCGGAGGAGGAGGAGGAGGATCGGATGACACATCATCAACTCCGACACCTCCTCCAACGACCTTCACGATAAATGGAGATGTTGTTGCAACCGGCGGAACGGTTGCTGATGGGGATGTGAATGATCCGGCCGCCCCTTTTACCTCTAACAACACCATATCGACGCCTCAGGACATACCCAATCCTGTCAATCTCGGGGGTTACGCCAATCAGCCGGGTGAGGGAGAGCCAGGTCGTTCGCAAGCCGCTGGAGATGCGTCAGATATCTATAGAATCTCTGTGGTTGCTGGCCAGCGGATTAACCTTATCATCGGTAATTCTTCGCCCCCGAATGATCTTGACCTGTTTATGGGTGATAGTGATGGCAACCTCATAGACAGTTCAGAAGGCGTTGGTAATACAGAAACCATCATATCACCAGCTACAGGCACCTATCTTATAGAGGTCTTCGCATTCTCCGGGGCATCGGCCTATGTCCTGACGGTCGGCCAAGAGACCCTTACCCGCTCAGTTAATACTATAAGTGTACTGGATGATTTCGTCCCTGGTGATATGGTAGTTCGCTTCAGGGATGTGAGCGCTGTCAAATCCAGTAGCGCTAACAGCCAGCCATCGCAAGCAGGTACCATGGGTCTGGTCACCAAAGCAGGTGCCGTCGACAGGGAAGTATTACTCAGCCTCGGCAGCAGCAAACAAACAACTAATGCGATTCAGACACTGAATATAGATTCATCGGAAAAGCATCAATCCGTCCTGATGCAAAATGCAAATATCGATTTAAAGAAGATTGACACGATCAGGATGGTCAAGGCATTGCGGAAACGTCCTGATGTAAAATACGCAGACCCAAACTATATTCTTCAGTCTTTATTAGACTCGAACGATAACGCCTATCCTTTTCAGTGGCACTATCCAATGATCAACCTTCCGCAGGCGTGGGATATTACCACGGGTAGTAATGAGGTCATTGTTGCCGTAATAGATACGGGCGTTATTCTGTCGCACCCGGATTTACAGGGAAAACTGATACAGGGCTATGATTTTATACTATCTCCACTAACCTCAAGGGATGGAGATGGCATAGATGACAACCCGGATGATCCAGGAGACCTGAATAATAATGGGTCTTCTACATTTCATGGAACACATGTCACGGGCACGATCGGTGCCGCCACCAATAATGAGACCGGTGTTTCCGGTGTTACCTGGTCAACTTCGATCATGCCTCTGCGTGCTCTGGGATTCCTGGGGGGAACCCTTTACGACGTATCGCAGGCGATTCGCTACGCCGCTGGTCTTGATAACGACTCGGGTATGCTGCCAGCACAAAGGGCTGATGTAATTAATCTGAGTATCGGAGGCGGTAGCTTCTCCCAGGAGACCCAGGATTTATTTACCGAGGTGAGGAACCAGGGCATCATTGTCATAGCAGCCGCAGGTAATAACAACACCAGTACACCCTCCTACCCGGCGTCTTATAGTGGAGTGGTTTCAGTGAGCGCGGTAAATATCAACAAGCAAAAAGCATCGTATTCAAACTTTGGTGCCAGTGTTGATGTAGCCGCTCCAGGTGGTGATTCCACTCCCGATATTAATGGCGACGGGTATCCAGATGCCGTCTTGAGTACAGCCGGCGATGACGCCTCGGGTAGTATCATGCCGGTGTTTTCTTTCGCTCAAGGGACATCAATGGCCTCCCCACACGTTGCCGGTGTTGCAGCCTTGATGAAGGCAGTGAACCCTGCATTGTCTCCTGCAATATTTGATAGCCTGTTATCCAGCGGACAATTGACAGATGACCTGGGGCCAGCAGGTCG
The DNA here is from genome assembly GCA_963753755.1 of uncultured Gammaproteobacteria bacterium. Classification (GTDB taxonomy): domain Bacteria; phylum Pseudomonadota; class Gammaproteobacteria; order UBA9214; family UBA9214; genus UBA9214. The sequence goes on along the minus strand of CAVWDM010000002.1, from coordinate 57,947 downwards.
TGATGATATCTACGGACACGGATTGATTGATGCTCATAAGGCAGTCGTCGCTGTAGGAGGTACACCAGTAGCACCGAACCTGGTCGCCAGTCCTTCGTCACTTAATTTTGGAGTTTCAGACACATCCTTATCGTTAACCCTAGAGAATGGTGGTGGCGGCATGCTGATTGTCAATACGCCCACAGATAACGCATCATGGTTGACTGTAACGGAGAGTGATGTGGATACCAACAAGAATGGCACGTACAGGGTCTCTGTGAATCGTGCCAACACTGAATCAGGGACCTATACAGCAACGATAACGACTGCATCCTCTGCTAATACCGTTTCTGTCCCCGTGATCATGCAGGTCAGTAGCATGGCTGCACCAGGTGACGCAGGTTTTCAGCATATTTTACTGATTGACCCAGCAACGGGGGATGTAATAGATGAAGTCGCCACAAGCGCGAATAATGGCCGTTATTCCTATAGCTTTACAGATGTACCAAGCGGTACCTATCAGATTATCTCGGGTAGTGATAGTAATAATGATTCCATTATCTGTGATGCAGGCGAGTCATGCGGCGGATATCTCACCCTTGACCAGCTATTAGAAATCAATGTAAATGCAAATCAGTCACTGGATGATTTCTCAACGAGCTATTCCTCGGGTTTTTCTGAACTTTCGAGAGAACATGGCAACATCACTGGACGAGCCTTCAGAAGGCCGGATAAAAACAATGCGACACACCAACTACAGAGATAAAGCATGGCTGTGGATTGCTTTTACTGACCTTATTGTCTGCATGCAGGGTAGATGGAATTACAGAAACACCAGGCGTTGAAGCGACGCTACTGATACAGAGTTCTCATTGCACTAACAGGAATGTTGAGCCGTCTGTGGAATGGATAACCCATAATGAAGCATACAAGTCAGCCTATAATCTGACAAGAACACATATACTTGGTGATACAAGCAAACCGCCACATGTGGATTTTAACCGCCTGGGAGTCATTGCTGTTTACATGGGGGAACGTCCAACAGCTGGTTACCAGGTCAATCTGGCATCCACAACAGCCAAGCTCGGGGAGCATAACGAATTGACATTGCCAGTTTCGTGGATCGAGCCATCTGGCGATGCCTTATCAGCCCAGGTTATAACCAGTCCCTGCATATTGGTGTCAATACCAACGGGCGATTATTCGACAATCCAGGCTGTTGATGAAGATGGTAGCGTTCGTGCGTCAACCGCGTTCATGGGCCGGAAACAACCTCTCAACTGAATACCCGACAGTAAACCACCTGCACGACACAAGACCGCGAGATTCCTGTACCCATATCCCCCTCGTTCAATCAGGATACCTGCCTTCCCTGGACTGACTGAAGAGCCCCCTTCAGGAGAGGCAAACTCTCTATTGGTGACTCGAAAGTCAACTCACTGCTCCAATAGATCGTAAACAAGCATTGGGTATGGCAGCAAGTTGCCGCTATGACCTCGGGATTGATAGTAAATAGTGATTACGAAAGAAGCAGCTGCCTTTTCTGCTACACCTGGAATTCACGATAACCCGTCAATTAATTGGCGTATTATCGTGATTCTAATCGTCTTTCCTATTTTTAACGGGATTGGCATTGAACTATTCATTTCCCGTACTAGAATGGTTTTGTCAATAAGACAATAATTATTTAAGGAGAGAGCAAATCATGAAGAACAAGATTTTGATTACATCTGTGGCTGCCCTGTTTGTTGGGGGGTTATCAACGGCCAGTCTTGCGGCTGAGGAGTACATGAAAGATTCGGCAGCGGATATTTCCGATGTGGCACCAGATACCACAGATGCAGTCACTGAGACTTTTGCAACAATCGATGTCAATAGTGATGGCATGATTACCGCTGAGGAAGCCCAGAGCAGTACAACATTGTCAGGTGGCATTAGCTCAGCTGATAGCAATCAGGATGGTTCCCTGGATGTGTCTGAGTTCAGTGCGTTCGAGGCTGCTCAGTAAGTTTATACAGATGTAAAAAATGCCCGCATACCGTCAGGGTATGCGGGCATTTTTTTGTCTATCGATCATGAAGGCGAAGCGGTTATCCCGGAGTCCTGTCTAGTATCCATAACCTCGGTCGAGCAGTTGCTCAGTATCAATTCCGGTGGATTAATGGAGAAGATAAACGGAGAGGCCTGTCGTAATGCACTGAGCCCCAGGATTTGGCGTGTCTTGCCGGGAAAGACAGCAACTTCTATATTCTTCAGCTCGCACTGACCGCCAATGCTCATCTGCTTGATGGAATAGACAGGGACTACAATATGGCTGCCATCTGCCAGTATGCCCTTCAGTTTTTTCACATAGGTAGCATTCTCTTGCTGCATCAGTATGGTGAGTGTTGCTTCGTTGATCGTGGCGTGACCGGAACCGGTGTCAACCATAAAGTCAACGGCACCCAGCCCTTCGATTTCAGTCTGGACATAGAATGTGTCAGCACCTTTATCCTGCATTGGAATGGATGTGCCAAAATTTTCAGCTGACACGCTGAATGCCAGTAGCAATCCAGCCAGCGTATATATGGATGGGAAAGTGTGTTCATGCATGGTGCTCACCGTACCAGGGCCTGTTGAATAGACAACCTGACAGGTCATCGGCGCAACACCTGACACCTTAAAATTTTCGATGCTGCCCTTTGCAGGAAAAGCCGGCTTACTGGCTGAACATAATGCGAAAAGTGTCTTTAATCATACCCGTGCTGGATGGGCTTTCAGTGCCTCAGTTTGATGATCCGGACGAAGCCTTGCAGTTAACTGGCGGAACGAATCACGCTAATCCTCTTGCATCGATTCTGGTCATCTTTATAGATGATGCCGCCAATCGACAGGCGTTTCCGGGCGGACGTTTAGCCGTGGCCAAGTCAGATAGAGACGGAACGAGTATGAAGCCCCTGATCCAGGGTCCTGCACCATGAGCGGAAGGCGCGGAAGTCATGGTGCACAACAGGAGGGACCGGGTGGCTGTCCAAGTTTAGACTTAAGAAGAGAGAAGTCGGCCGGATCCACTAAACCGTTGCCATTCATATCCTCACCCGGATGCCCGGGCTGTCCAATGAAACTCTTGAGGGCCGAGAAGTCAGACGGATCGATAAGCCCATTGTTATCAAAATCCCCGTCACAATAATTGCCGTAGCCATCGCCGTCGGTATCTAGCTGGCTATTGTCACCTGCATCCGGGATGACCGGACCGTTGGCAACATAAATACAGTTATCCTGATCATCGCTAACACCATCATTGTCACTGTCCGGGAAGTTGCCACTGCTGTCAGCAATCTTGACGTATAATGTATCGACATCAGAGTCACCAAGCGATGTTACGATTTCCAACTGGATAGCGTGCGCCCCTATTGGCAACGTGATCAATGCAGTCTCGCCGCTTGCGATCACGGCAGCACCCTGGCGCCAGATCCAGGTGTTTATCAGGTCATCAGGGCTGGTACTCCTCGCACCATCCAGACTGACTTGCTCAGTGCCGTTGTCATCCAGATCCGACAGGTACTGGTCAACACCTGCATTCGCTGTAAGCTCGCAGGCATCACCGATGCCGTTCTTGTCTGTGTCGCGCTGGCTGGCATTGCTGGAAGCAGGACAGTTGTCCCATCTGTCAGGCACGCCATCAAGATCAGAGTCAATATCCAGGTCACAGATGGATGTATCGGAGATCCAGGTGTCGAGCAGTGTTAGCCATTCGTCGTGGAGAATCGCTGTAGCCAGCGGTGGCATCTGGACCAGGGGGTCACGCGATCCATCGCGCAGCCTGGTCACCGACAGGCCAGGGTTACCGGGCGAGAGGATTGTCGCGCCCGTGACACCGAGATCACCAAAGACCGGGGTCACATTGCAGGCATTGATGTCCGACGTCGGGGTACTGAACCGGAAATCCATGGGTGCCTGGGTAATCTCACCCGGTCGATGACAGCCGGAACAGTTGGAATGCAGATAACTGCGCGCACGGTAATCAACGGAATGGTGCGCCTGATCCAGTTCTGCGTAAGCGGGAAGGTCCTCGATTCCTGGCGTCAGCCCTGTGGTGAAGACCCCGATATGTTCAAGCGTCTCCAGCTCGTTGGCAATGCGCATGGTACTCGGGTAAAGCATATCGCGGTTCAGCTGCCCGACTTCCGGACCGAGGGAGAAGTTGGCGCTATCGGTATGGCAGCGCAAGCATTCGGCACGTGAGGGGTAGGTCCAGGTATGCCCGGGGCCGTAGATGCCGGGATCAAGGTCCTTTACCAGACCTGCCGGCAGCAGGTATCCGTCCCATCCACTGACACCATTTCTCCATTCGTAGGAATAACCAGCCCAGATACCGTCCAGATGATGCACAAATAGTCGAGTCTCATGCGGTACGCCATTGTACGAGAATTCCTTGACAAGGACTGTACCGGGCGGGAACAGGAAATCACCTTCGGCGTCTATACCCACTGTTGCGCCTTCGGCCAAGGCCATCCAGCGCCGCTTTGAGGCACCATCGGACCACAACGCAGAATTGATATCATAGGGAATCAACCCGGGTGCGGGATTCGTCGGGTCCGCCACGTCGAAGCAGCCGGTCTGACTCAGCAGCGCGGGCGCCGGCGGTGGACCACCGCCACTGTTGTCGACGATCTTGTAGATTTCTGACCCCGTAACCACATAGAGTTCGCCGTCATTGTCCTTGCCGAAAGTGTTGATACGGCCGATACCCGAGCCACCCGGCAGCAGTATCTCCTCTATGGGATCTCCGAGGGTGTCGTACTGGACCGCCGAGACCTTGCTGGTACAGAAGTCTGCAAACAGATATCTGCCCTGTAACGCCTCAATGGTGCCACCCCGGTAGACATAACCACCGATGACCGCGCATTGTCCACCCGCATGGGTAAACTCGACCTCTGGCCCGATCAGATTCGTAGCTGTACAGCTACCGCTGAATTCCCTGCAGAGCTTGCCCTCGTATACGTTCCAGCCGTAGTTGCCGCCCTTGATGACCTTGTCAATTTCCTCACGAGCAGTGTAACCCACATCACCCACCCAGATATCACCGGACACGGGATCAATGTCGCCGCGGAACGGATTGCGGAATCCGGGAGCGAAGATCTCTGGACATGGAGATAAATTCCCGACCGGGCCGCAACGTGGATTGCCGGCATAAGGGTTGTCCGTCGGGACGCCATAGACCTCGCCAGGTGGAACGCTGGCTGGATCTACATCGATGCGGAGGATGCTTCCCCGAAAATCCATTAGGTTCTGTGCATTATTATCGGGATCCGTCTGAGGTGCGCCGTCACCGATGCCAAAGTACAAAAAACCGTCGAGGGGACCAAAAGACAGGAAGCCACCCTGATGATAGGTACCCCGAGGCTGAGTCATGAAAACAACCTCGGAAAACTCATCAATTGTTGCGCCACCGGGCTGTACATTAAAACTGGAGATGATGATGTCGTTGGGCTCGCCAAAGCTGCCGGGCACCGAATAGTTGACGAAAACACGAGGGTCAGCCGGGTAGTCGGGGTGAAAGACCAGTTGTATCAAACCGCCGTCAGGGGGAGCCGAAACCCTGCTCCTAAGGTCGAGCACGGTATCCCAGTTCACGACCCCCGGGGTGTTTACAAAGCGTCCGATGATGCCATCGCGTGTGGTGAAGTACCAATGCGATGAGTCGCCGGGTGGCTGGGTCAGCACAACGACATTGTTGATCAGGAGTGAAGGGAAAACACGTTGGAGGTCGACGGTGGCATCAGTGTTGGGCCGGTCGAAGGCCAGGCAGGTCGTGTTTGCTGGCCGGTTATCAAGGCCAAATGGTGCCGCTACAGCCCAAAAAGGCATGGCGGCCGCAAAGGCCAACAGCCACGCGCACAAGCCTGTTCCAAGGGCCCCTGCCCTGCTGATATAAAGAGTTGCAATCCCCATCATTGCCCTGCCTTCCATGTGCAACGCTCACCGGACACCTGTTTGTACGTGGTTCCCGATAGATTGGCACAAGCGTTGTTGTTATGTTTTATTCTTAACTATTGGCCCTTATTGTTTTGAACCTGATTGAGGCCGCTTATTGGTTTATACAGGCTCTTAATGACTTACATTAATCAATAAAGCAAAAAAACGCAATATGGGTAATTACGAATTGACCTGATGGCCTGGCGTGAATCGCGAAGAGCTGAGCAGGATCGTTGGCAGCCAATCACAATGATTGGCAATAAATATCGGTATTTTAATTTATGAGGAGAGACCTTCAGCTTTGCCCGGAAAGGGTTGGCACAAAGTAATGGCTTGAACCGGTAGAAACGAACCATTGCCTTACAAAACAGAAGACACCCATGTGTCGTGTTCCTGTTGGGCACCTGCTGGCTGTTGCACTGATTTCCGGCAATAACAAACGGTTCCCGAAGAAGACAGCGGTTAATCCGCTGTCCCGCACCTCGCTGTAGCTGCAGAACCGGGAAGCTGCGTTGATGGTTTAGAGCTTTGCTTTAACGTCAAAACCCATATGTCAGATCATCGAGATCATGACCAGGATAAGTACAAATAGCAGAGCAAATACAAGGCTCTCCCAACGTAATGTTGTTCTTCTAAGGGCCATAGGGCACCTCCTGATAATGGTCAGACTTCTTGTGCTGTTGTCAGTAGTCATGATGACAATGAATTATTAGTGTTTTATTAGGAAGACTCTGATTAATTCGTCATTCCGGGCCCAGCGCAGCGGAAACCCGGAATCCAGTGGTATATATTCAATGCGTTATGGATTATTCACTGCGTTCACCCTCCGGGCCGCCCTTTGGGCGTTCAATGCGCTGCGTGCGATAGTCCTGCCTTTGCGGGAATGACGAAACAGAGGATTAATCAGCGTTTCCTTAGGAAAGAATCCACGAAGATCCTGAAATGACGGCGGATTTAGTTGAGTTTATAGTTGCCGCAGTTAAAACAGGATACCGACACACCCTTCGATAGAGCCATTCCTGGCTGCTGGTTTTTTGAGGCAGCGCGACAATATGCCGCATGCTTTGGTAATAAATTATTGATCAGGCTCAATACATATTCACCGCCCATGTGTGACACTTTAACCGGACGCCACCTCTGGCATGGGGTTTAACCTTGAAACCAACAGTAATGTCTAATGGATACGGTCGAATGAAGAAACATAGAAATCTCAGGGTATTGGCCCGTTATAGACCAATGATTACAGATGATCTGGATTCGGAACTGATTAATCTTGTCGGTAAAGAGGCAGAATTCCGATACTACAAATTTATGGAAGAAGATGATACCCCGTACTCCAACCAGTGGGTGTTAACTGCTGAGGACCAGCAGTTTGGTGACTATTGGTTCCCCGAAAATGACCTGGAAATTCTGCGGAGAAAGTATACCCACTAGCCCTGTTCTTTGCTGGCTTGGTGAAATTCAGTTCTGTCGGAGTGGCTAATTAACAGTTGCAGTCACTCAACTAATAAAATAAACGGTGGCTTCACGCTGAAACACTATTCAGCATTGAATGCTTATCACTAACAAAACGAAAATATTTCAGTGCTAGGTTAATTATGCTTTAACAACCTGGCACCGCTTATTACGACTCCCTGCTGTGATGGCCGATATGGATTTGTTGGTACATGACGGATCAATCCTCAAAAAATAATGTGAGTATGATGCTTTTAGAAGTTGATACTGTTCTGGCGCTCATTCGTGAACAACAAAAATCAGCCAGTCAACTGCAATGGAACTGTATTTGGCCACATCCCTGGGAGCATTATCCATTTCAGGTTAATGGCAAGCGCAAGTGGGTGCGCTATCAGGATTTGAAATACGAGCACAAGCAACTGATCTCGAAAACCCTGGACAAGGTTGAATGACCTCAGCATATTTGAACGGTAAATTGGTTGGATATTCTATTGCACCGGTTGCATTATCCCCGGTTATTTTCAACAGAAACAATGTCGTGTCTCTACGTAACAAATTCTTCACATTTTGATGCTAGGGTGGTTATGTTGGGTTAAACCCTGTGTTGGCTGTTTTTTTTCCAACTGCGACGTCCGACACAGGTTACTTTGCCGTTATTACTATTTAATGAGAATAAGTAATAGGAGGAGAAAAGTATGACCGAAAGAAGAAAAGTTAAACGCCGACGCTATAAAGCACACAGGTATTTTCCTGCAATCAATCACCACGGTAAATTCATTATGTCCGAGCGGCGACATCTTTCAACCAGACGTATATATGATGTGTTCATCGATGATATCGATTTACCTACCATGTTCCTTGACAGTACCCGCAACTAAAGGAGCGGAAAAGTCAGGAACTGCATATATCGTATCTGTCACCGGTAACAAGTTACTGTGAACTGATCTGAACAGGCGGCAATATGGGAGGTTTTATGATGGCCTTGATAACGATAAGTCTGTTGCTTGCTTTTTTTATTGTGTTGTTGATATCGATGCCCTGGCGAACCAATAATGACGACTTGTAAACGGGGCGCAGGAACTTGCGCTCTCTATGTCACTGTATAAAATTTGTGGATTGCGCATTTGGCACGAATACAGACACTCTCACAACAACGCTGTCTACATTGAAGTAACGGCTCCTTCGGAGCCGTTCTCCTTGTGCGAAAGGTTTTTTCTGGCCGAACCGGTATATAGCGAAGCTGTCATACGGTCAGTGATTAGCAACTGCCTGGCGGCAATCTGCCCCGTTCCAACACCTGCGACCTGCAAAGCTAATCGTCATCGGTCGCCACATCAATAACGGCCCCTGTGACCTTGAATGGAACCTTGACTGCTTCAACAGCTACCGTAGTGGCCACCCCAACCGTAGTCCCCACCACCGTGGCTGCGCAACCCTGGAGCATCAGCAACACAGTAAATACAGTTAGTATCTTCAATACAGTCATCTCTGCCCGGATATTCAGAAAAGTGCAGCGGCTGAGGTAAACATACCTCCTGGAACGGGACATTTGTGTGACAGCAGGTGCAAAATGAAAATGTTAACTACCGCGAGTGGAATACCACATATCACAAGATCGGGATCATTATAGCCCTGCCAAACATTCCCGGCTGTTGTCTCGGTCGTCTCACAGGCAGGTGTTTAAACAAGCTGCGGTGCTATTGCCTGGCTCCACCCGACTTGGAAAAATAGCCCCACCCGAGCCGGCAAAATGTTGGTGCCTCTAGTGTAATTTTGAGAAACTTCACTCTCTCATCAAGTCGCAACAATAACTCCATTCCCCTTTCTCGCTCCTCGTCAGAGCAATCATCGCATTTCAGTCTGTTGCTCAAGCGGTTAGCGTATGCAACGGCTTCCAAAGTAGTCATGACATCAACTCTTACCAGCATATCTTCTTGAGTAATCCTATACATAATACGTCCACCAGTGCTTGTTGTTTTGAATCACTGAATTAGCGGCCGCTCGCATCTCAGCCTTAGTATTCCGTCGAATCATTGCAGAACACAACACAATATATAGCACCCGTTCTTTTTCACGGTAGACTTGATTACACGGATGTCCTGTTATCCATGGTACCTTCTTGTAAGTGTTTATGGCGCCCTTCGGGTCGCCGGCTTTTTAATCATAGTCCCCCACACCGCCAGGGCGAGACTGCACCGCCCATCGCGAGCAAGCGGATAAATCAGCTTGTAACGCACACAGCCTCTACGAAGTGCACGCAAGCAACACCCTCAGCCTGCATGCTATCCAGTTTTTTTGATCATTGATGGTTGGCTTCACTTGCGACCATGGCTTTATTTCCTAGAAAAGAGGCAGTGCATTAATTAATCTATGGGGTGTGTCAGGCTATGCCGAGAGCACAGGTTGAATTAACCTGGTTCTTACGCCTGACGATTAATTGGCGCACAATAGCAAACATGCCGGTAATAACACAATCTTCAGTTGCCAATATTAATCAGGGGGAATTTATACATGATGAGATTTTATGTCTTTATACTGACATCAGTACTAACGGTAACTTCATCTAATGTCGTTCGGGCTGAAGAACTTTATTTAATTTGCACGATTCCTCTGCTGCAATCCTCACACCACCTTGTGGCAGTCATTGATATGAATGCAAATACATCCAGCATAAAACAGTACGATATTAAAGTGGGAGCATCGCTATACTCGAGCAATGAAGTACCTTTCTTTACAAATAAGGATAGATGCCCTAATCCAACTTGGGACACGCAAATTAACGAAATGATAATTCAGATCTCGACTGCCTGTGCCGAGGGTGATGATGAAGAATATTTACTGGAATTCTCGAGAGCAACCGGGTCTGTTGACCATTATTTTTCCGGCACGCATATTGGAAGAGGCAGGTGCGTCAAGGCAGCAGACCGGGCATTCTGATAGCTGTAGACGGGAAGAAAAGCAGCGCATGTAAAATCATGACTGGTTAACACATCTATATCAACGCTTCCTGCAACACTCACCTGCTGCTTCTTAAATTCTACTGATCTGTCTGCATCCGATGATCTTCGCAGGATGGCTTTTACCTGACGACAAGCAGGCAGCCAACACAGGTTACATCAATGTACATACAGGTACGCGCCAAACTCGCTATTCGTTCATAAGGATTACGGACCTGCCACGAGGCAGCAATAGCCCCTATTCACACACCACGAGTCATTCGTTAAACGGGGAGCAGAATGAAGCATTAATCTGCAACCTGGTTACCAGAACTGTCGAAAGGCAACGGTAACCGTGCATGGATCTAGTCGTTGGTCGCTCGCAGGTGTTCCTTGGCACGCTGGCCAAACTCGGTCATGAGGTACTCACGAAATTCGTCACGCAACTCAGGGTGTTCCAATGCAAATTCCACCGTGGCCTGCAGGTACCCCAGCTTGCTACCACAGTCATAACGCTTGCCTTCAAAGCGATAGGCCAGCACCTGTTCTTCACGCAGCAATTCTTCGATAGCATCTGTCAGCTGTATTTCGCCACCGGCGCCGCGTGGGATCTGTTCCAGATGCTTGAAGATCGCCGGCGTCAGAATATAGCGCCCAACCACGGCCAGGTTGGAGCGAGCCTCCTCGGGCGATGGTTTCTCTACAATGTTTTGCACATGAGAGACGCGACCATCCGTTTCACCCGGAGCGACGATACCGTACTTGTCGGTTTCCTCCGGCGGCACTTCCTCGACACCGAGTATACTGGCGTGATAGTGGTTGTAAACAGTTGCCATCTGGCCGAGCACGCAGCTACTACCACTAGCGTTAATCAGATCATCTGCGAGAATGACCGCAAATGGTTCATCACCCACGACCGGTTTGGCACACAACACGGCATGCCCCAGCCCCAGGGCTTCCGGCTGTCGAACATAAACGCAGGTCACATTAGCCGGCACAACCTCCTGGACAATTTTGAGCAACTCCGTCTTGCCCTTTTTTTCAAGCTCGGATTCCAGCTCGTAGTTCTTGTCAAAGTGGTCCTCGATGGCACGTTTGCTGCTACTGGTCACAAAGACGAGTTCCTCTATGCCGGCATTGACTGCTTCTTCTGCTGCATACTGAATCAATGGTTTGTCTACAACCGTAAGCATCTCCTTGGGATTTGCCTTGGTTGCCGGCAGAAAGCGTGTCCCCAGACCCGCCACAGGAAATACCGCTTTTCTGATAATTTTTTCCATATGGTTTCCCGAACTCAGTTCTCCTGAACCCTGTCATAAACATCTTCAAAACGAATGATATCATCCTCGCCGAGATAACTGCCTGATTGTATCTCGATCACTTCAAGAGGAATATTACCCGGATTCTCCAGACGATGTTTTTCACCGATGGGTATGTAGGTCGATTCGTTCTCATGCAGGTTGAACACCTGGTCTCCACAGGTCACACGTGCAGTTCCTTTTACGACCACCCAGTGTTCCGCACGATGATGATGCAGCTGTAATGAAAGCTGGGCACCAGGCTTGACCGAGAGGCGTTTCACCTGGAATCGAGAACCGGCATCAATACCTTCGTAGGAACCCCAGGGACGGTACACCTGCCGATGAACCTTGCTCTCATCTCGTCCACTGCATTTGAGGCGATCCACAATCGCCTTGACGTCCTGCGCCTTGTCCTTGTTAGCAACCAGAACAGCATCTGCTGTCTCCACCACCACAATATTGTCGAGTCCCACCGTGGCAAGGCAACGGTGCTGCGCGACCAGAAACGCATTATGCGTATCCTCTGCAAGCACATCACCCTGTAGCACATTGCCATCGTCATCGTGCGAACAGACATCCCACAAGGCTGACCAGGCACCAATATCGGACCAGCCTGCACTGATCGGAACAACCACGGCACGGTCGGTTTTTTCCATGACTGCATAGTCAATGGAATCACCGGGACAGTCATGAAATTTCTGTTTGTTAACACGGAAAAAATCGCAGTCCCTGGTCCCCGTATTCATTGCCTCGCGACAGCTCTTCAGGATATCGGGGCGGTACTGACTGATTTCATCCAGCCAGCGATCTGCACGCATCAGGAAAATACCACTGTTCCAGTAATAATCGCCTTCGCCAAGATACTGCTCAGCGGTTTGTCTGTCCGGTTTCTCAACGAAGCGTGCCACCGTATATGCCGTACTGCCTTCGACCTGAGTGTCCCGCTTGATATATCCGTATCCGGTCTCCGGCAACCCGGGAACTACGCCAAAGGTAACCAACGCGCCCTGTTCGGCATGCTTGCTGCCCTGCTCAACCGCGGCAACAAAGTGTTGAGGGTCAGTCATGACATGATCGGCGGGCATCACCACCATCATGGCATCGGGATCCTGCTTCACCAGGTACAGGGCGGCCAGGGTCAATGCTGGTGCGGTATTCCTGCCCTCTGGTTCCAGAATGATGGTGGCCGGCGTCTTGCCAATCTGTGCAATCTGCTCAGCGACCAGGAAACGATGCTCTTCGTTACACACGTACACTGCATCACCCAGGTTCGGAAGGCCATCCAGTCGACAGGCCGTTTCCTGAAGCAGGGTATTTTCAGATACCAGTGGCAAAAGCGGCTTGGGATAAAATTCACGTGACAACGGCCACAGGCGTGAACCTGAACCACCGGACAAGATAACTGGGTAGAGTGTCATTCAACTGCTTCCTTATCGGTATGGTCGGAAATTATTAAAGTGATGCTCGAATACTCTTTCAGTAATCGACGATCTAGGCCAAATATTGAATTCATGTGAACCTTGACTGTGCATGACACTATATTCCCGTTATCAGCATGAAGATGCACCAAAGCAGACGACTAGTCCAGTAATCATGTTAACTGGTATTCCGATATTCTATCAGTGTTATTTTTTTGCTAATAATGTCCATAAATCTGTGGAAATGCAATCTGCTTCGGACCGGTAAGCCGCCATGATCCGGACCGGTTACCCGGATCATGGCAGCCCGTTCGCTACTGCTCGTCTACAGGCCCAACCACCAGATTCTGGCGGTTTTTCTCAATCGTACCCGGTCCAATGCCCTTCACATTGGATAGGTCCTCAATACGTGCAAAGGGGCCGTGCACATTGCGGTAATCAACAATCGTTGCGGCCTTTTTCTCACCCACGCCATTGATAGCACCGGCCAGCATCGCGGCATCGGCCGAGTTGATGTCAACCGGACCGGCATTCACCTGTAGTGGTAACAACATTGACGTTGAAACCAGCAGTGATAATAACAATCTTGTAATCTTGTACATTCCTGCCTCCTGTGTAGTGTCTTCCCTGAAAAAACAACTCGACGTGGTAATCAGCAGCCCTGTTGAAAGCTGCAGCCCCACCGCAGACACAATGCCAGCCAGGGCTGGTCAGTTGAAAGCGGACAGTTCTGAATTGATTGTCCGCAAAACACCCACAGGATCATCAGCCCGGGTCACCGGACGTCCAATGACAAGGAAATCCGAGCCACTGTTGATCGCATCAACAGGCGTCATCACCCGGCGCTGGTCATCGGCCTGACTGCCGGCTGGCCTGATGCCCGGTGTAATCAGCCTGAAGCCCGGATCAAGATGTGCCCTGAGGATCGGGGTTTCCCGGGAAGAACAGACTACGCCATCCAGACCGGATTGCTGCGCAAGCTGCGCGAGACGCAGGACATTATCCAGCGGTGACCCGGCAAGGCCCACGGCTGCAAGATCTGATTCATCCATACTGGTCAGTATGGTGACTGCAATCAGCAAGGGTGAATACCTGGACCTGGAAGCCCCCTCCTTTGCCGCTTGCAGCATGCGTTCACCACCCAGGGCATGTACATTCATCATCCACACACCCAGATCGGCCGCCGCATGACAGGCACTGGCTACCGTATTGGGAATATCGTGAAATTTCAAATCGAGGAAGACATCAAAACCGCGCGCAGACAGCTCTTCTACCAGGCGTGGACCAGCGCGTGTAAACAGTTCCTTACCAACCTTTAAACGACACAGATCCGGCGCCAGGCGAGCAACCAGTTGCATGGCAGAGGGCGCATCTGGAAAATCCAGCGCAACAATCACTTTTGAATTATGCATATCAGTCATGTAAGTTGTATGAGTACTTGAGTAGTAACGACATTATTCGCCTGCAACGCCGTGAATCGGCCTGACAGTATTCCACTGTTTACAACTCGGACACTGCCAATGCAGCATTTTCCCGTAAAAGCCACACTCACGACACTGGTAAACCGGTTTGTTTTCCAACAGCTGGTCGGTCATGTTTTTGAGCAGCAGCAGATTCTCGTGTGCAGCACCTTCACTTCTCGAAAGGCTGAGATCGATAAAGCGGGACAAGCCGCGCACTGACGGCCGTTTAACCAGTGCACCGGCGATGAAGTGCGCAGCCGACTCACTACCTTCGTCTCTACTCATAATATCCGCAAGAGCAAGCACAGGTGAAATACCCGCATAACGATTAATTGCCTCGTGCAAATAGTCAATAAAAGCCTTTTCTGTACCCAGCTCCAGGTGACAGGCGTGCATGTCATCGAGAATTTCCGGCAACAACTCGATATCACGTTCAGCAACCTGCTCATAGGCTTCCAGTGCAACGCGATTATCCCCGCGTAGCCGTGCGATGTTCCCCATGATCAAACGAGCACGGGCGCAATGCGGGTTGTATTCGCTGGCCTTCATCAGCAGGCTCACGGCCTCCTCGTTGTTCTCCCGTGCGCTGGCATTCTCGGCCAGTTCACAATAAAACTGTGCAATCACCGATTTAGCCGACTGATCACCCACAAAACCCATCTGGCCGGCAATACCAATAGCATTGTCCCAGTCTTTTTCCTGCTGATAGATATCCAGCAACAGTGGCAGCACAGTCGACAAGTGCACATTGCTTTCAATCAGCTCCTTGAACAAGCCTTCAGCACGATCAAACAATCCGGCCTTCATGTAATCCTGCCCAAGTTCCAGCACGGCATCGCTGCGCTGCTCGGTATTCAGTGTGGAACGTGCAATCAGATTCTGGTGAATACGGATGGCACGGTCGACTTCTCCGCGTTTCCTGAACAGATTGCCCAGCGCAAGATGCGTTTCAACGGTATCACTGTTGACTTCCAGCGTGCGGATAAAAACATCAATGGCCTTGTCCTGCTGCTCATTGAGAAGGTAATTCAGGCCCTTGATGTAGTCAGCACCCAGCATCGAATCAGAGCAGCTGGGAGCTTTTCCGTAACTGCGTTTCGCAGCGAACCAGCCAAAGGCAGCGGCAACAGGCAACAGAAACCAGACCAGTTCCTGCATTACGATGATAACGAGTGAGAAATGTTGACGGGTAGAGACACGAAAGTCCCCTCTTCCCTAACAGGTGATACAAGCAACAGCTGTGCCCGACCTGCAGTCAAGCAGAGCAGATTTCTGATCTGGCAAGACTACGGTCGGGTGACCCGGCAAAGCCTAGAATTCCCTTTCCCTTTCTCTTTCCCTTTCGCGCTCGCGAGCAAGTCCCTCGTTAACGCGCTCCCTGAGTTCCTTTCCCGGTTTGAAATGGGGTACATGTTTGGCCGCCAGAGCAACAGAATCACCGGTCTTCGGATTTCTGCCAATGCGCGGCGGACGATAATGCAGGGAAAAACTTCCAAACCCCCTGATCTCGATCCGCTGCCCGGTCGCAAGTGCCCAGCTCATTTGTTCAAGCAGACTTTTGACCGCCAACTCGACATCCTTGTGATTCAGATGTCCGTTTTTAGCCGCGAGTATCTCGATCAATTCAGACTTTGTCATTTTATCCACCAACCCGGATGATAGTTTCCGTTCCAGTCATAATCCGATGAACAAGCCATTGTCCCCTAGCAGACGAGTGACTAACTCTCGTCCCCGTTCATATGCTGCTTGAGCACATCCCCAAGATTTGTTGTGGCCTCCGTAGAACCCGCCCCGTAATCCTGCATCATGGCCGCCTCGTCCTCGCTGTCTTTTGCCTTGACGGACAACATGATGGCACGGCTCTTGCGGTCAACTCCCATGAACTTGGCTTCGACCTCGTCGCCGACACTCAGCATGCTGCGCGCATCTTCTATGCGGTCACGGGACAGCTCCGAGGCACGCAAGGTACCGTCGACGCCGTCGCCAAGATCAATGATGGCCGCCTTCGCATCCACTTCCTTGACAATGCCCTTGACGATGCTGCCCTTGCCATGTTCCGCGACAAAATTCGAGAATGGGTCTTTCTCCAGTTGCTTGATGCCCAGCGAGATACGCTCACGTTCAGGATCGACTGACAATACAACGGCTTCGATTTCGTCACCCTTGGAGAACTTGCGAACCGCATCTTCCCCTGGTTCATGCCAGGAAATATCCGACAGATGCACCAGGCCATCGATGTCGCCTTCCATACCGATGAAAATACCGAAATCGGTAATCGATTTGATGGTGCCCTTGACCACATCACCCTTGTTCCGGGTAGCACCAAACTCGTCCCACGGATTCGGGTAGCATTGCTTGATACCCAGCGAGATGCGGCGACGTTCCTCGTCGATATCCAGCACCATTACCTCGACTTCCTGGCCGATGTGAACCATCTTCGACGGGTTAACGTTCTTGTTGGTCCAGTCCATTTCCGAAACATGTACCAGACCTTCAACACCCTCCTCAATCTCAACAAAACAACCGTAATCGGCAATATTGGTCACCTTGCCGAACAGGCGTGAGTTGGCCGGATAACGACGTGCCAAATCAGCCCATGGATCGGTCCCCAACTGCTTCATGCCCAGGGATACGCGGTTGCGCTCACGGTCAAATTTGAGCACCTTGACATCAATTTCATCACCGACATTGACAATTTCAGACGGATGCTTGACGCGCTTCCATGCCATATCGGTGATATGCAGCAGACCGTCGATACCACCCAGGTCAACAAATACGCCATAGTCAGTCAGGTTCTTGACAATCCCCTTCACGGTGATGCCTTCCTGCAAACTTTCAAGCAGCGCCTCGCGCTCTGCACTGAATTCTGTTTCAACTACGGCACGCCGTGAAACCACGACGTTATTGCGACGCTGATCGAGCTTGATAAGCTTGAACTCGAGTTCCTTGCCTTCGAGGAATACCGGGTCGCGCACCGGCCGCACATCAACCAGTGAACCTGGCAGGAAGGCACGAATTTCTTCTATATCAACAGTGAAGCCACCCTTGACCTTGCCACTGATAACACCCTTGATGATGTCTCCATTTTCGTACGCCTTTTCGAGACGGCGCCACACTTCATCACGTTTTGCTTTTTCACGGGAGAGTTTGGTTTCACCGAAGCCGTCTTCAACCGCTTCCAGTGATACCTCAACTTCGTCGCCAACTTCTATTTCTATCTCGCCAGACGCATTCTTGAATTCTTCAATGGGAATAATGCCTTCAGACTTCAATCCAGCATTAACAATGACACTATCTGATTGAATATCAACAACTGTCCCTGTCACAACAGCACCCCGCGTTAAATTCTGGTTAACGAGGCTCTCTTCAAACATTTCAGCAAAACTTTCAGTCATGGGAAACTTCATCCTAGAACCGTTAAAGCACGGTCCATTTATCAATAGCTACGGTATCTGGCGATACTGCAGGTCAGGTTAAAAGAATGGCCAGCGCACTGTCACTGGCCAAAACGGAAAACTGATTATACGTGTATCTGCTTAATTGTACAGGGTTTTTCACACAGCTGCAGGGACCGCATTCAACACCTGCCGGAGGGTACCAGCTGCATCCATATCACTATTGTCGATGACCAGCGCGTCCGTTGCCGGTTTCAGGGGTGAGGCCTTGCGCGCGGAATCACGCGCATCACGTGCTTCCACTTCTTCGACAAGATCATCCAGATCTGCTTTTATTCCCATATTTATCAATTGGTTATAACGTCTTTGCGCACGAACGGCAGGTCGCGCTGTGAGGAATATTTTCAGACTGGCGTCAGGAAACACCACCGTGCCCATATCCCGCCCATCAGCAACCAGGCCGGGCAACTGGCGATAGTGCCGCTGCCATGCCAGCAG
The DNA here is from genome assembly GCA_963753755.1 of uncultured Gammaproteobacteria bacterium. Classification (GTDB taxonomy): domain Bacteria; phylum Pseudomonadota; class Gammaproteobacteria; order UBA9214; family UBA9214; genus UBA9214. The sequence goes on along the minus strand of CAVWDM010000002.1, from coordinate 39,544 downwards.
CGCCTCGCGAACCGCCGGCAGGGCCGCTGTTTTGGAGGCCGCATCAGCACAGCGTTCGGTACGCAGGGCATCGCTCACGTCTACTCCATCCAGGAAAATGCCCGGATGCGCTGGCGTCGGCAAGCGATAGTTTTCGCTCAAGCGGCCAGCCAGCGCCGTTAGCTCCTCTGCGTCCGTAAGATCAAGCGATTCCTGTAATGCCGCATAGGCCAGCAGACGGTACAGGGCGCCACTGTCCAGATGGTGCCAGCCAAGCTGCCCGGCCAGCGCCTGGCTGATGGTGCCCTTGCCCGAACCACTGGGGCCGTCGATGGTGATCACCGGCACTGCTTGCCCGGCATGGTGATGTGGATTGTTCATAGTATTCCGCTCAGCATGTCGCGACGGTCCCGGTCTGATGACGCTGTGCGACTCCAGCCTAGACCGTGGATGCCTTGATCTGCAGACCCACTTCGCTGGCCTGTTCGACAAAACCGGGAAACGAGGTATTGACGTTGGCACAGTCGCTGATCTCAATCTCACCCTGTGCCCGCAGCGCGGCCATGGAGAAGGCCATGGCAATACGGTGGTCACCGTGACTGTCAACACAACCGCCACCGGGCGTACCGCCCTCGATCACCATACCGTCACGGGTTGGCTGCGCATCGATGCCCAGTGTCTGCAAGCCGTCTGCCATCACCTGGATGCGATCACTTTCCTTGACGCGCAACTCCTCGGCACCGGTTAACACTGTCCGGCCCTGCGCACTGGCTGCTGCCACGAAGATCACCGGGAACTCGTCTATCGCCAGCGGCACCAGCCGCGGCGGGATGTCGATGCCATGTAATGGCGCGGACTGCACGCGCAGATCGGCGACCGGTTCACCGCCGACGTCACGTTCATTCATCACGCTGATATCCGCACCCATTTGCTGCAGTATATCGATGATGCCGGTACGTGTCGGGTTCATGCCGACATGCATCAACGTCAAATCCGATCCCGGTGCGATGCTGGCGCCTACCAGAAAGAAGGCCACCGAGGAGATATCGGCCGGCACATCAATGTTGATTCCACGCAGGCGGTGCCCACCCTCTATGCACACCCTGTTTGCATCACGCTGCAAGGGATACCCCATGCCGGTCAGCATGCGCTCGGTGTGATCGCGCGTTGGCGCCGGCTCGGAGACACAGGTCTGACCACGGGCATACAGCCCTGCAAGCAGCAGGCTGGATTTTACTTGCGCACTGGCCACCGGCATGTGGTAGTCGATGCCGGTGAGTGTCGAGGCGCCGTGTATGTGCAGGGGCGCGGTCCACGCGGCGGTTGTTTCAATATGCGCCCCCATGGATACCAGCGGTGCCACCACCCGCTTCATGGGACGACCGGACAAGGAGGCATCACCGACCAGTGTGGATGAGAATGACTGTCCTGCAAGCAGCCCGGACATCAGCCGCATGGAGGTGCCGGAATTGCCGAGATTCAATTCCGCGGCCGGTGCCTGCAGGCCATGCAGGCCGACACCCTCGATTTCTACCTTGCCGGCATCCGGCCCGCTGATCTTCACACCCATGGCACGAAAGGCAGACAGTGTTGCGAGACTGTCTTCACCTTCCAGAAAACCACTCACCACGGTGCGCCCTTCGGCCAGCGAACCCAGCATGATGGAACGATGGGAAATTGATTTATCGCCAGGGACACGCAAGCGGCCCGTGAGCGGCCCGCCCCGCATTACCTTGAAACGAATATCTGCGACTTCAGACTGGGTCACTTGTCATCCTGTTGTCTTGTCGATGAAACGATCACGCGCCGCCTTGGCTGCCGAAAAGACATCGAGCAACTGCTGACCATCGTGGTTCCGGATTGCCTCGCTCAACACCTGCAGGTCATTAATGTAGCACTCGACCATCAGCAGGATGGCGTCACTATTGGCGAGACAGACATCACGCCACATGACCGGGTCACTGGAGGCAATGCGCGTAAAATCACGAAAGCCGCCGGCGGCGTACTCAAATACTTCATCGTTGTCGTCCAGCCTGGCCAGGGTATCCACCAGCGAGTAGGCCAGCAGATGGGGCAAGTGGCTGGTAGCCGCGAGCACAGCGTCGTGGTGTGCCGGGTTCATATTCACGACCTGCGCACCGGCGACCTGCCACATGTCGCGCACCCGTTCGGTCGCATGGGCGCTGGTGTCCGGCAATGGCGTCAGGATTACCCGACGGTCATTATAAAGTCCGGGAAACGATGCCTCGACCCCGCTTTGCTCGGTACCGGCAATCGGATGCCCCGGCACGAAGAATTCCGGCACACTGCCAAACGCCCGTTGTGCGGCCTCGATGACACTGCCCTTGGCACTACCGACATCCGTCAGTACCACATCATCGGCAAGCTGTCCCTTGATGGCCTTGAAAACACCCTCCATGGCACCGAGGGGCACACACACTACCACCATGTCGGCACCGCTGACGGCCTGCACCAGATCGGTCTCGTAACGATCGATAACACCGAGCTCAACCGCGGTTTGCAGGTTGCCTGCCTTGCGGCCGGCACCGACCACTTCCCGGCAAGCCCCTGCATCCCGCAGCGCCCGTGCCAGCGAGCCACCAATGAGGCCTACCCCGATAATACACAGTCGATCAATCATGCAGCACCTGCTCCAGCGCATGCAGAAAACGGGCGTTTTCATCGGCGCGGCCGACGGTCACGCGCAGGTGTCCGGGCATGGCATAGTTTGCCACCGGGCGTACGATCACGCCCTTGCGCAACAGGGATGCATAGACATCCACCCCAGACCTGCCGGTATCGACACACACAAAGTTACCGGCGGATTTTATACAGGAAAGTCCCAGCGCCTCAAATCCGGTAACCAGCTGCGCCATGCCTTCACGGTTACGCCGGATACATTGTTGCAGGTGATCATCATCGTCCAGCGCAGCGAGTGCGGCAGCCTGTGCAACGCTATTGACATTGAAAGGCTGACGTACCCGGTTCAGCAGACCGGCCACGTCCGGGTGCGACAGTGCATAGCCAATCCGCAGACCGGCAAGACCATAGGCCTTGGAAAAGGTGCGCGTCACAATCAGATTCGGGAAACGTGCCAGCCAGGAAGACGTATCAGGGTAGCTGTCTTCTACAACGTACTCGAAATAGGCCTCATCAACGACCACCATGACATATGCCGGCAAGGCTGTAATAAACGACTCGAGTTCATCACTGCCCAGCCAGCTACCGGTGGGATTGTTGGGATTGGCAAGAAACACCAGTCGTGTCGCCGGCCCGACGCACTCAAGCATGGCCATCAGGTCATGGCCGTAGGCCGGCCCACGACTGCCGTCATGAGCCGGTGCAACACGCGCGGTGGCACCCGCCGCCTGTACGGCAATCGGGTAGACCGCAAAGGCATGTTGTGAAAAAACGGCCTCGTGTTCCGGTGTCAGGAATACCCGTGCAACAATATCGAGCACATCATTGGAACCATTGCCCAGCGTTATACAGGCCTGGTCGAGCTGGTGTTTCCTCGCCAGTCGCTCGGCGAGCAGATAGCCACTGCCATCCGGGTAACGGCCCAGATCTTCGATAGCGGCACGGGCAGCAACCAGCGCCAGTGGACCAGGACCATACGGATTTTCATTGGAGGCCAGCTTGATGGCATTGCTGATACCGTATTCACGTTCCAGTTCAGCTACCGGCTTGCCGGGCAGGTACGGTTGCAGGGCGCGCACCCCGGGTGTAGCCAGATCCAGAAAACTGTTGATTGATGTAGACATAAATACCAGTGTTCTTGTTTAAAGTCGCACTTGCGAATCGAGCCTATGCCATCGAGTGATATACCGGCAGTAACGGATGGCATCCGCAATTGTATTTGGTCCATGGAATCGCGCTTGTGCAGCACGCCTGCAGCTTTGTTTCCAACCTAGATAACCGCCTTCGGGTAGGAACCCAGCACTTTTACGGCAAAGGTCTCCCGTTCAAGGTCCGCGAGCGCGGCGGCGACATCGGCATCGTCGCGATGACCGTTGACATCGATATAGAAAACATATTCCCACATCGCCTGACGTGACGGACGGGATTCAATCCGCGTCATGCTGATGCCATGCTGTGCGATCGGCTGCAGCATGGCGTACAGGGCACCGGGCTTGTTATTCACGGACACCAGCAGTGAGGTTTTGTCATCGCCACTGGGCAGTGCTGCCTGCGGACCTATCACCAGGAAGCGCGTGGTGTTATCAGGCTGGTCCTCGATATTCGGGTGTCTGATTGCCAGGTTGTAGATTTCGGCTGCCATGTCACTGGCGATGGCTGCGGCAGTATCATCCTCACTGACGAGGCGCGCCGCCTCTGCATTGCTGCCCACAGCGACATGCATGGCATTCGGCAGGTTGGCTTCCAGCCAGCCACGGCATTGTGCCAGGGCCTGCTGATGTGCCAGCACCCGTGTTACCTCGGCATCATTGTTGTTCACCAGCAAATGATGGTGGATACGCAACTCGACTTCGCCACAGATCGTTAACTGCGACTGCTGAAAAAGATCCAGCGTGTGGCTGATGACGCCTTCAGTGGAATTTTCTACCGGCACCACACCGTAGTCGGCACTTCCTGCAGCCACTTCGCGGAACACATCATCGAGACTGTCCAGCGCCAGCGTCTGCACAGAATGACCAAATTGTTTCAGAGCCGCCGCCTGCGTAAAGGTCCCTTCAGGCCCCAGATAGGCAATCGTCATCGGCTTTTCCAGGGCCAGGCAGGCCGACATGATTTCGCGGAACAGGCGCACCATTTCCTCATCCGGCAAGGGACCGGTATTGCGCGCGCTGACGCGACGCAGGATGGCTGCCTCACGTTCCGGTCGATAAAAATGGGTTTCTTCACCCTGCCCTGTCTTGACCTCGGCAACTTCAGCCGCACACTGGGCGCGCGCATTGATCAACGTCTGGATCTGTTCATCCAGCGCATCAATTCTGCTTCGCAGTTTGTCAAGTTTCTTCTCGGCACTCATTTTCATCAGCCGCATTCAATTGTCTGCAACTCTGGCCGCATGTTGACTGTGCCACAGGCATTCAGGTCATCCACCCGTTGAACACAGCGTTATGCATTGACATGTCCCGGGGTCGCCCTGTCGTACCTAGAGCGGGCGGACATTGAGCACGCCCTGGATGTCTGTCAGATGTTTTAGACACTCGGGTGGTACATCGGAGTCGACATCGACCAGCGTATAGGCCAGTTCATTTCGCGACTTGTTCAACATGTCGAGAATATTCAAGCCGGCCGCTGCAATGCAGGTTGAAATCTGGCCAAGCATATTGGGTACATTCTCATTGACCACGGCAATACGGTTGGCACCGTTACGCGGCATTTGCATCTCCGGGAAATTGACCGAATTTCTGACATTGCCGTTTTCAAGGTAATCGCGCACTTCATCAGCCACCATGATGGCACAGTTGTCCTCGGCCTGCTGAGTGGAAGCACCGAGGTGTGGCAGGGTCACGACGCGTGGATGATTCTTCAGCAGGTTACTCGGAAAATCGCACACATACGAATATACCTTGCCGGCATCGATCGCAGTCACGACCGCCTCATCGTCAACAACGCCATTACGCGAGAAATTGAGGATAACCGCGTTGTCCTTGATCAGCTTGAGACGTTCGACATTGATCATGTTGCGCGTGGCATCGACCAGCGGCACGTGAAATGTCACGTAGTCTGCATTGGCCAGCAATTCCTCGACATTCGCGGCCTGTCGAACATCCGACGACATCTGCCAGGCGCGCTTGACAGTGATATCCGGATCAAAGCCGATGACATTCATACCCAGTGCAAGGGCGCCATTGGCAACCTGTACACCGATCGCACCCAACCCGATCACGCCAAGCGTCTTTCCAGGCAGTTCAAAACCGACAAACTGCTTTTTTCCTGCCTCAACTGCCTTGTGAATGGCGGTATCTTCCCCTTCCAGCGAGCGCGAAAAGTCCCACGCCTGGCAGAGATTTCTGGACGCCATCAGCATGCCCGCAATGACCAGTTCTTTCACCGCATTGGCATTCGCACCGGGAGCGTTGAAAACCGGGATACCCTTCTGGCTCATGCGATCAACCGGAATATTGTTGACCCCGGCACCGGCACGGCCAATTGCCTTGACGGACACCGGCACGACCATGTCATGCATGTTGAAGGAACGCAGCAGGATGGCATCCGGGTGCTGTATCTCGGAGGCCACTTCATAGGAATCACGAGGAAAATGATCCAGGCCGACGGGGGAAATATTATTCAGCGTCAGAATCTTGTACATAGTTTAAGGTAATTACCAGGTCATCAGAAATAAAAATGCGCCGTGCAGGGATTCAACCCCGGGTACGTTCGAATTCACCCATAAAGTCGATCAGGGCATCGACGCCCGCTTCCGGCATGGCGTTGTAAATACTGGCACGCATGCCGCCCACGGAGCGGTGGCCCTTCAGGTTCAGCAGTCCGACTGTCTTGGCCTGTACAAGGAATTCGCCATCCAGTTCTGCGTCGGCGAGCGTAAACGGTACGTTCATCCATGATCGACAATCGACATCAACCGGGCTGCGGTAGAATCCCGACTGCTTGATGGCATCATACAGACGCTGCGACTTGCGCTCGTTAATCGCCGCCATTGCCACCAGTCCACCCTGCTGTTTCAGCCACTGGAATACCAGTCCGGCGAGATACCAGCCAAAGGTTGGCGGGGTATTCAGCATGGAACCGTTATCGGCATGCAGTTTGTAATCAAACATGGAAGGCGTACCTGCAAGGGTCTCGCCCAGCAGGTCGTCGCGGACAATGACGACCGTCAGGCCTGCCGGGCCTATGTTCTTCTGTGCGCCGGCATAAATGACGCCAAAGCGTGACACATCTAGCGGCCGGGACAGTATCGTTGAGGACATGTCCACGACCAGCGGCACATCACCGCTTTCCGGCACCCAGTGAAACTCGACACCACCGATCGTCTCGTTCGGGGTGTAGTGCAGGTAGGCGGCATCGGTATTTCGTTGCCAGCCATCAAACGCAGGAATGCTGGTGAAATTGCTGTCTTCCGATGACGCCACCACGTTGACATCGCAATAACGCCGCGCCTCGGCAATCGCCTTTTTCGACCAGGCGCCGGTATTCACATAGTCTGCCTGCTGTGTGCCGCGCAGCAGGTTCATGGGCACCATCGAAAACTGGCTGGTTGCACCACCCTGCAGAAACAACACCCGGTAATTGGCTGGAATAGACAACAGCTCACGCAAATCGGCCTCTGCCTGCTCGGCAATCGACAGATACTCCTTGCTGCGATGACTCATTTCCATCACCGACATACCGCTGCCGTGCCAGTCCAGCAGTTCCTCACGCGCCTGTTCCAGTACCGCAGCAGGCAGTACCGCAGGTCCGGCGCTGAAATTATAGATCTCGGGCATTGTTACTGATCCTTATGGTTTCCTCTCCCGCAGGCAGAGGATTTAGTGTAAGGAAGGTATGACTCCTCCGGTAAATACATCATTGAGTGCTGTCATCCGCCTCATTGACAGACTCGCCATCGTCATCACCATCGTCGTCATCCTTGTCCTCGACAATACGCTCGATTCCGACCAGGCTCTCGCCATTGACCAGGGAAATCAGGCGTACACCCTGCGTATTCCTGCCCATGACTGAAATCTCGTTGACCCGGGTACGCACCAGCGTACCGCCGCCGCTGATCAACATCACCTCGTCACTGTCGTCGGCCGGTACGGCACCGACGACGGCACCGTTTCTTTCGCTTATCTGGATGGCGATAACACCCTGGCCACCACGGCCATAGACCGGGTAGTCATCTGCCGAGGTACGCTTGCCATAGCCGTTCTCGGTTGCAGTCAGCACCGGGCTGTCACTGGCGATGATCAGGGAAATAACGTGTTGCCCCGCTTGCAGCTTGATGCCACGCACACCACAGGCAGTACGCCCCATGGCACGCACATCTGACTCCTTGAAGCGAATCACCTTGCCGGCATTACTGAACAGCATGATGTCACGCGAACCATCCGTAATCGCCACATCGATCAGGTAATCGTTGCCGCGCAGATCTATACCGATAATACCGTTGGCGCGCGGACGGGAAAAACTCGATAGCGCAGTCTTCTTGACGGTCCCCATCGCGGTAGCCATGAATATATAGTGGTCATCAGTGAAGTCGCGAATCGGCAGTATGGCATTGATGCGTTCATCCGCTTCCAGCGGCAACAGGTTCACAATCGGTTTGCCGCGGGATATGCGACTGGCCTGCGGCAACTCGTAGACCTTCAACCAGTAGACCTTGCCACGGCTGGAAAAGCACAGAATGGTATCGTGGGTACTGGCAATGAAAAGCTTGTCAATGAAATCCTCTTCCTTGACGCCGGCGGCACTCTTGCCACGACCGCCGCGGCGCTGCGCACGGTAATCGGACAGTGGTTGCGATTTTGCATAGCCGGCATGCGACAGTGTGACCACCACGTCTTCCTCGGTGATCAGGTCTTCGAGGGTCAGATCGAGATGATCGGTGAGAATTTCCGTGCGCCGCTCGTCACCGAACTGGTCACGTATTTCCTCGAGTTCATCACGAATCACCTGCATCAGGCGCTCCGGGTCTTGCAGGATCATCAACAACTCATTGATCAGGTCAAGCAGTTCCTTGTACTCATTGACGATCTTGTCCTGCTCCAGGCCGGTCAGCTGGTGCAGGCGCAGATCAAGGATTGCCTGTGTCTGTGTCTCCGACAGGCGATAACCGTCTGCCACCATCCCGAAGCCGGCTTCCAGATCCTCGGGACGTGAGGCATCGGCACCACTGCGCTCCAGCATACCGGTCACCGCACCCGGCTCCCATGTGCGATCCATCAATGCCTGTTTGGCTACCAAGCGGTTCGGGGATGATTTGATGAGACGGATAACTTCATCAATATTCGACAACGCAACTGACAGGCCTTCCAGGATATGGGCGCGTTGCCGTGCCTTGCGCAGGTCAAAGACGGTGCGCCGGGTGACGACGTCACGGCGATGACGGATAAATGCCTGCAGGCATTGTTTAAGATTAAGCAACTGCGGTCGGCCATCGACCAGCGCAACCATGTTAATCCCGAAGACGTTCTGCAGCTGGGTATGCTGGTAGAGGTTATTGAGCACCACCTCGGCGACTTCACCGCGCTTCAGGTCCACCACCATGCGCATGCCGTCCTTGTCCGACTCATCGCGCAGACCCGGTGATGCCCTCGATCTTCTTGTCCTTGACCAGCTCGGCAATCTTTTCCAGCAACCGCGCCTTGTTGACCTGGTAGGGCAACTCGGTGAACACCAGTTTCTGGCGACCCTTGTTTTCATCTCCCTCGATGTGGTTGCGGGCGCGTATATGGATGCGGCCACGACCGGTGCGGTAAGCCTCGTGTATCCCCCGAACGCCATTAATGATGCCGGCGGTAGGAAAATCAGGGCCAGGTACATGTTCCATCAGGCCGGCAATGTCGATATCGGGGTTTTCAATCAATGCCAGACAGGCGTTGATTATTTCTGTCAGGTTGTGTGGTGGAATATTGGTCGCCATGCCGACGGCGATACCGGCAGATCCGTTGACCAGCAGGTTCGGCACCCGCGTCGGAAATACCGAGGGTTCATGCTCGGTTTCATCGTAGTTGGCAACGAAATCGACCGTTTCCTTGTCGATATCGGCGATCAATTCATGCGCGATCTTTGCCATGCGCACTTCTGTGTAGCGCATGGCGGCCGGAGAGTCGCCGTCAACGGAACCGAAGTTGCCCTGCCCGTCCACCAGCATGTAACGCAGGGAAAACGGTTGCGCCATACGCACGATCGTATCGTACACTGCCGTGTCACCGTGCGGGTGGTACTTACCAATCACGTCACCGACAATGCGGGCCGATTTCTTGTAGGGCTTGTTCCAGTCGTTGTTGAGTTCGCTCATGGCGAACAGCGCACGCCGATGCACCGGTTTCAGACCATCGCGCACATCCGGCAGGGCGCGTCCCACGATTACGCTCATGGCGTAATCGAGGTAGGATTGCTTCATCTCATCTTCGAGATTAACAGGCAGAATTTCTTTCGCGAAGTCACTCATCAGATGGGGTAACCAACATCCCTGTTGTTGTGGTTTCAGGCCGAAAACCGTGCTTAACGGTAACGACAGCAGTAAAGAGGGCGCATTTTAGCACAGTCGACTACCCCACCACACCCGCAATATAAGGCTTTATGGCGTCACTCAGGCCGCCTGCCGGCTTTTTTTTGAAAATCGCGGAACCCTGGTCAGAGTGCTGTCAAACCGGAATGAAACGCGGCCAGTTTGGCCGTGTCCGGTGCAGCGATCACGCCCGCCTCGGTGACGAGATAGTCCACCAGCGCCGCCGGGGTAACATCAAAGGCCGGGTTCCAGGCCGTGGCGCCACGGGCGGCAATCCGCTGACCTGCCATTTCGAGCACTTCCGCCTTGGGACGTTGCTCGATGGTCACCTGGCAGCCATTCGGCATCCCCATATCCAGCGTCGACAGGGGTGCGGCAACCATCATCTTTACACCATGATAACGACAGACCACGGCCAACTGGTAGGTACCTATCTTGTTGATCACATCGCCATTGGCAGCAACACGATCAGCACCGGTGATTACCCACTGCACTTGTTTTGTTTGCATCAAAAAAGCAGCCGAATTATCGGTAATCAGAGTCACCGGTATGTCATCCCGAATCAGCTCCCAGGCGGTCAATCGCGCGCCCTGCAACCAGGGTCGCGTTTCCCCGGCAAACACACTCGCCAACTTGTTTACCGCCCAGGCGCTGCGCACCACACCCAATGCAGTACCGTAGCCACCTGTCGCCAGTGAACCGGTATTACAATAGGTCAGTACGGAATCACCCTTGTATATAAGGTTTGCACCATGCTCACCGATCCGGTGGTTGGCCTCGATATCCTCCTGGTGAATCTGTTTCGCCTCATCCAGCAAGGCATCGACCGGGGCATCACCCGCCCGGGACAGGCACCGCTGCATACGTTCCAGGGCCCACACCAGATTGACCGCCGTTGGCCGGGCTGCAGCCAGCTGCTGAATATCCTGCAGCAGCGGCGCCCGCCAGTTGCCGGCGGAAGCAGTCGTGTGTTGCCGTGCCGACAGCACAACGGCATAGGCCGCGGTAATGCCGATAGCCGGTGCCCCCCTTACCACCATGTCACGAATAGCGCCCGCAACGGCCTTTGCCTCTGTGTAATCGAGATAGATTTCATCATGTGGCAGGCGACGCTGATCGAGTAATTGCAGGCTCGAACCAGTCCAGTTAATCGCTTGAAATAAAGATTTCATCATAAGTTGTAAGGCATTTAGCCAGTAGTATATAATCGGAGTCAGGGTATTCTACTGATTCCATGTGAAAAAACAGTTGTCCGGGGGGCTAGCATCAGAATAAATTTACGTCTAGAATGCGACCCCAGCAATGACACTTACCCCTCAACTACCTACACCACAGGAGTGGATAAACATGAAGATTGATTATCGCATCGGAGGTCTGATCACCTCAATTGCTGCCGGCATGCTGTTTGCAAGCTCAGCGATAGCTTATGAAGGCGGCATGGCGAATGAGAGTTATGTCGGTGACTCAGAAGGCAAAAACGTGATGGACAGCAGTGGTGACTGTGTACGCACCAGCTCCTGGAAGGCCGAAGACATGACCGTCGAATGTGGCGCGGAACCAGTAGTCGTAGAAGAAGAAGTTATCATTGCGCCACCACCGCCTGTCGTCGTGTATGAAAAGACCACCATGTCGACCGCCGCACTGTTCGATTTTGACAGTGATGTACTGAAAGAAGAAGGCAAGGTTGCGCTGCATGAACTTGGTGACGAGATCAAGGCGAAGGGTGCCAAGGTTGTCGACATCGACATCATCGGCCACACCGACAGCACCGGTCCTGCCGAATACAATATGGGCCTGTCTATGCGTCGCGCCCAGTCTGTTGCCGATTACATCATTAGCGAGGGTATCGATGCCAGTATCATTGATGTCAGCGGTGAAGGTGAAAACAACCCGATCGCCAGCAACGATACGCGTGAAGGACGTGCCGAAAACCGCCGTGTTGATGTCAACGTGGGTGTAGAACAGCCCTCAAACTAAACTTACTCAGTAAGTCGGTATCAAACCCGCCGTCCAGCTGTTGGCCGGCGGGTTTTTTTTGCCCGAGACATACAGAGGCAGGAGGCTACCTGCCATCATGCAGCTCCGTTATACTGCCGCCAGCCCCTGATCAGCGCAGGACCCACGCATGACTGCTGTCGACACACTGATTCATAGCCGCTGGATTGCACCGGTCGAACCGGCAGCGACGCTCCTCGAGCATCACAGTGTAGCCATCCATGAAGGCCGCATACTGGGTATCCTGCCCACCGAACAGGCGCTTACGTCCTACACAGCATGTATTGAACACTCACTGGGTCGCCACCTGCTCATTCCCGGGTTGATCAACGCACACACCCATGCCGCGATGTCGTTGCTACGCGGACTGGCCGATGACCTGCCACTGAACGAGTGGCTCAATCATCACATCTGGCCTGCCGAATCCCGCTGGGTCAATGAAGAATTTGTACATGACGGCACACAACTCGCGATGGCAGAGATGCTGCGCGGCGGCACAACCTGTTTCAACGATATGTATTTCTTCCCGGATACGACTGCGCGCGCTGCTGCCAGTTGTGGCATGCGTGCCAGCGTCGGACTGATCGTGCTGGATTTCCCAACGGTGTGGGCACATGATGCCGATGAATATATTTCCAGAGGGCTTGCGGTACACGACCAGTACCGCAGTGACCCGTTGATCACGACACTGTTTGCACCCCATGCCCCCTACTCGGTCTCTGACCAGCCACTGGAACACGTCCGCGTGCTTGCAGACGAACTGGATATGGGTATCCATATGCATATCCATGAGACTGTTGATGAAATCGACAGGGCCATGGAGCTGACCGGCAAACGCCCGCTGGCGCGTTTACACGATCTGGGGCTGATTTCACCGGCCATGCTGGCCGTGCACATGACACAGATGAATACAGAGGAAATCAGTCAGTATGCAGCCAGCGGTGGCCACGTGGTGCACTGTCCCGAATCCAATTTAAAACTGGCCAGTGGCTTTTGCCCGACCCACGCGCTGATGGCTGCCGGTATCAACGTTGCGCTCGGCACAGATGGCGCTGCCAGCAATAATGACCTGGACATGCTTGGGGAAATGCACACCGCGGCACTACTCGGCAAGGCCGTCTGCGGTGATGCCAGTGCCCTGCCCGCTCACAGCATCCTGCAAATGGCGACACTGAATGGTGCACAGGCACTGGGCATTGACAGGGACACCGGCTCCCTGCTGCCTGGGAAATGGGCGGACATCACCGCCGTATGCCTGGATAGCATTGAAACGCAGCCGCTATATGACCCGGTCTCGCAACTGGTGTACGCTGGAGGCCGTGAGCAGGTTACCGATGTCTGGGTAGCGGGTCAGCAGCTGTTAAAGGAACGCCGCCTGACAACACTCGATGGCAATGACATACTAGCACGCACCCGCAACTGGCATGCGCGAATCAGCACATCGCAGGACATCAGTCCTCCTTCTAGGTGACATGGCAATGACAAGCACACACAATGTCGATCCCGGCGAAATTGAAAAGTTTGAAAAACTGGCCGGCCGCTGGTGGGATCCGCACAGCGAATTCAAACCACTGCATGATATCAATCCGTTGCGGCTAGACTATATTGACCGGCTTGCACCGCTCGCCAGCAAACACGTCATCGACGTCGGATGCGGTGGTGGACTACTCACCGAAGGTATGGCGTCGCGTGGTGCACAGGTCATCGGCATTGATATGGGCAAGACCCCCCTGAGTGTCGCGCGACTGCACCAGCATGAATCGGGACTTGATATCGATTACCGGCAGGTAACAGCCGAGCAACTCGCAGCCGAAAAGGCAGGCAGCTTCGATACGGTCACCTGTATGGAGATGCTCGAGCATGTTCCGAATCCAGCCGCAACCATTGCCGCCTGTGCACAACTGATCAGGGACGATGGCCGGATATTCCTGTCCACCATCAACCGCAATCCCAAGGCTTACCTGTTTGCCGTGATAGGTGCTGAATACCTGTTGCGGCTGTTACCCAGGGGCACTCATGACTATTCGAAGTTTATCCGTCCCTCGGAAATGGAAACCTGGGCACGCGAGGCTGGCCTGCAACTGGTCGATCTCACCGGCATGAGCTACAACCCGCTTACGCAGGAATACACACTGGGCACCGATGTATCGGTCAATTACCTCGCCTGCTTCCGAAAGGCCTGACAGACCGCGGATAATGCCGGGTGCTGATATTCGTACCGTCCTGTTCGATCTGGACGGGACTTTACTTGACACCGCACCGGACCTCGCGGCTGCCCTGAACACCGTTCTTGAAGAAAACCAGCTACCGGCACTGCCGTTTGAGTCGATCCGACCGCTGGTATCGCACGGCGCTGTCGCACTCATCAAATCCGGCTTCAAACTGCAACAGGACGACCCGAATTTTGGTCCCTTGCGTCAGCGGCTGCTGACGCTGTACCGCGAGAATATTTCCCGTCACACGACATTATTTCCTGGCATGGAAGCACTGCTGCGCGACCTTGAACAACGTGGACTTGACTGGGGCGTGGTCACCAACAAGCCGGGCTGGTTGACCGACCCGCTGATGAAAGATCTGCAGCTGTATGACCGCGCGGTATGCGTTATCAGCGGTGACACGCTGCAACAACGCAAACCGCACCCCGCGCCCCTGCTGCATGCCTGCCAACTGGCGAACTGCCGGCCCGAACAGTGCCTCTATGTCGGCGATGCGCAGCGTGATATAGAGGCCGGGAGAAATGCAGGCATGTACACGATGGTTGCCCTGTTTGGCTACTTCACGGATCAGGACCAACCGCATAGCTGGGGTGCAACTTACTCGATCGAAGAACCCTGCGAACTGCTCGCCTGGCTCGACAACGACCCTACCCGGGCATAACAACCGTCAATCGTACACAGGTAACTATCGATGCTATGATCTGCCCCCATGACGGTCAACGAGATCACCTTTCTGATTCTTGCCATTGTTATCTCTCTGGAAATCGGGGCACTGGCCGCCTACCTCATTGAGAACAGGAAATATATCAAGCTGCGTGACAAGTACACACGGCTACTCACCGCGCTTGAATACGAGCGCATGACCGCCGCACACAAGGAAGCGACCTACCGCGAGACCACCCGTTCCCTGAAAGATACTTTCAATGCACTGGCCGGTAATGCCTTGAAAAGCAATACCGCGCAATTCCTGCAACTGGCGCGTGAAAGCATGAAGCAGTACCAGATAAAGGCGGAGGATAATCTCACCCAGAAGGAACAAGCCATTGAAGGATTGGTCAAGCCAATCAGGGACGCGCTCGACAAGACCGAAGCAGAAATCAGACGCATGGAAAATGAGCGCAAACAGGCTCAGGGCGCATTAAACCAGCAACTGCAGAGCATCGCCGAGTCACATCGATCGTTGCAATCCGAAACACGCAATCTGGTACAGGCCCTGCGCCGCCCAGAGGTGCGCGGGCAATGGGGTGAATTGACACTGAAGCGACTTGCCGAACTTGCTGGCATGGTGGAGCATTGTGATTTCCATGAGCAGGAAACCGTGCAGGCCGGCAGGACACAGCAACGCCCGGACATGGTAGTACGCATGCCGGACAAACGTGAAATCGTTGTCGATGCGAAAACCCCGCTGGATGCCTACCTGTCCGCAGTAGAGTCCACTGATGACAACGAGCGCAGGAGCCATCTTGAACACCACACACGCAACGTACGTGCCCGTATCAGGGAACTCTCCGGCAAGGCCTACTGGCAGCAGTTCAGGTTCAGCCCCGAGTTCGTGGTACTGTTTATCCCCGGCGACCAGTTTCTCAGCGCGGCACTGGAAATAGACCACACCCTGCTTGAAGAGGCACTCTCGCAAAACGTTATCCTGGCTACACCGACCAGTTTCGTTGCATTGCTCAGGGCTATTGCCTATGGATGGCGTCAGGAGGCACTGGCTGAAAACGCCGACACCATACGTGAGGTCGGTCAGGACATGTATGACCGACTGATCACGTTTGCTGAACACCTGTCCAGGCTGGGCCGCAGCCTTGACAGCAGTGTGGACAATTTCAACAAGGCCGTCGGCTCCTACGATTCACGCGTTCTGCCTGGCGCGCGCAAATTCGTCGATATGGGAATCCACGCCAGAAAGGACCCGGCACAGCCGGTACAAGTCGAGCGGGCTACCCGTCGGGTTCAATCTGTGTAATTTCCGCACATCCAGGCAGGATAGCGTGTTGTGTATTCATTGACAGGGGCCAAAGTGATTTTCATCAGCAATAGAAACGCCTGTGGACGTCCATCACTGCAAGGATGCCAACCAGGGCATCTGTAGCGGCGGCGGTTGTTTACGGTTACAGGACGAGTAGTAACCCACTCATGCCAGGAATGATATCAAGAACGCCTCATACTGCCCGCGTTGTCAGGTGTTGTTCCGTGTTTCGCAATGCTGGGCCGTTCACTGCAAACACCGGTATAATCCGTGCCACTCATGAACAGTAAAGCTGCAGATCTCGGCAATTGGTCACCATCACGGGACTTGTTAAAGAACCGCGTGATCCTGGTGACCGGCGCCGCCAACGGCATTGGCAAGGCTGTGGTTAAAGACCTGGCCGCACATGGCGCTACCACGGTGCTACTCGACCGGGACGTCAAGGGGCTGGAACAGACCTATGATGAAATTGTCACGGCCGGTCACCCGCAACCGGCCATCTACCCGATGGACCTGCAGGGCGCCGCACCGGATGATTACACACAACTCGCGGCAACACTGGAGATGGAATTCAAGCGACTCGATGGGTTGATACACAACGCCGCACAGCTGGGCGCACTGGTGCCGTTTGCAAATTATGATCACGAACTCTGGTTCCAGACATTACAGACAAACCTGAATGCCCCCTACCTGATGACTCATGCGTGTCTCAACCTGCTGAACGCCAGCAGTGACGCCTCTATCATATTTACATCAGATGCGGTCGGCCGTCATGGCAAGGCCTACTGGGGCGCCTACTCGGTATCAAAGGCAGGAATTGAGGCATTCATGCAGATACTGGCCGATGAACTGGAAGCCAACACGACAATCAGGGTCAACAGTATTGATCCGGGACCGGTACGCACCACACTGCGTCGCACAGCCTATCCGGCAGAAAAGAGCAATTCCCTGAATGCGCCTGGTGACATTACCCGGCCGTTCCTGTATCTGGCCGGATCTGACAGCCATGGCATTACCGGACAGCAGTTCACATTGAAAGACATGCTCTGAGGCACACAGTGTGCTGTTCGCGACCACGTTTGTTGATCAGCCGTCCCAACCGGCAGGAACTATCACTTCTCCCCTTTCGGCATCGGCCTTGCGGTTAGAAAAGAACGTGGTGATTCGTGACATGACGCCTTCGCTAACCGCCCGCTCTTTAGCACTCACCGACCCTTGCAACGCTGGCGCGTGACGTGCGGTGACTGCCGTACCGTCGGGTGAACTACCCGGATTGCGATCGATATTCTCCTGCAATGCCAGCAGTTCACGATTCCCCGACTGAATGCTCAAGCCACGGCGGATATAGCGCTGCGCCCTGTCATGGTCACGGCGGTTAACGGCCTTTCGTGTGAGTAACACATAACGATCGACAATCTCCTGGATACCCGCGTGCGCATCTTCGTTGTCAGAATCCAGCTTCAGGACCGAGCGGAAGTAAATGTAGGCATTATCATCTTCCGGCGTTAACAAACGGTATTCATCAAGCGACTGCCGACCGAGCGAAAGTAATTCTGCAATGGTCTCGTCCTGACTGACACCACTCGGCCCGGCCGCTACAGCAAGCGCTTCTGTCTGAACCGGTCCGGCAGACACAGGCGGTGCTAATGATGTTCTGTACAGGTCACTGCTAGCCTGCGGTAAATCAGCATCGGTAGTATGCACCCTGGCGATCAATCGGCGATCATCAGCGGGCACCTGCGTCTGTTTAGAAAAGTCGCCGGCAAGTGTGCCGTCATCCGCCTCATCATAGTGCCCGGGCACTGCAGTGACTGAAGACGTTTCAGCCGACAACACAGGCATGTGTTGCTGGCCCAGCCCCGGCAATGACCGCTCAATCAGATCACCGGCAGGTGCCAGCGACTCACTGGACGGCTGTTGCAAAGTCAGCGGGTTGTAACTGGCCAGCACAGAACCAGCAGACACAGCATCCCCGGTCTCGGGTGAATGTACCCCCCCGCCTGCCTCAACCCGTGTGTCACCCTCATGTCTCATGGGTGTTACTCGCTGTTCTGGCTCATCTGTACCTGACACCCCCGATACCACGGGAGCTGTCATTCGCTCCGCGAAGAAATTATCCGCAGTCGCATCAGCACCGGGCAGCTTGGATCTGGCCGTCCCTGTATCCCGGGATTCCCGCAAGGGATGGTTCGTGTCTGACAGAGCACTGTGTGCGGGCACGTTACCCAGTAACGACGGCAGGGCCGCGATTGAGATCGTCGTAATCGCCAGCGTTGCAGCCGTTACCATAACCGCCTCCCGCCATTTGAAGTGACTCAGTAGCTGTTCTGCTAGGGCACTGCCAAAGTGACGATTAGTGGAAGCCGTATTACCGGAACCACTCGCCTGTTGATTCGTCACAGCGGCAGAACTATCCACCGCGCACTCCGATGACGATTGTTGCTGATTCCACACAACCGGAACACCATGGTGGCGATCAACAAAGTGTGCTTTCTCATTCGCGGCGTGCCGCGATGCCTCGGTGATGGCAAAGACCTCAGCGTCCACATTGTCCGCACGTATAGCGAGGTCGGCAATGGATAACCGGCCATCCCGGATTTCCGGAATACTGCTAATAGTGTCAGCTTCAGTAAAGTGGGCCCGGTTTTCCTCCATGGGCGTTAATTGCTCGTTACTCATCTCAATCGAGATTGCCTGCACATCCCGCTTGTCAAATACATGGTTGCCCTTGCCGAAGCCAAGCAGCATCAGGCGATTACAGATTTTATTGATATGGCGCGGCACACCCTTGCTGAGCTGGTAAATGGATAACACCGCAGCACTGGTAAATTCCGGATTACCGTTCCAGCCGGCCTGTAGCAGGCGATACTCTATGTAAGCCCGGGCATCCATGAGACTTAATGGCACGAGGTGATAATTGGCAATGACGCGCTGCTGGAACTGTTCCATGTCGGGCGTGCTCATCAGGTCCTGTAACGATTCCTGGCCGACAAGAAACAACTGCAGCATCTGGCGGGACTCGGTTTGCAAGTCCGCCAGTATTCTGAGTTCTTCCAGGGCCGTGTACTGCAGTGTCTGGGCTTCATCAACAATCAGTAAAACGCGTCGCCCCGCCTGCTCCTGCTGTAAGAAATACTGCTGTATGCGATGACGCAGTGTCGCCTTGTCCATATCGGCGGCATCAAACCCGTAGGCATAGGCCACGGCACGCAGCAACTCCTTTGCACCATAATCGGAAGCAGCGATTCGCTTTGCTACAACCGTGCTGATATCGATCCCCCTGAGAAATGTCTCAACCAGCATCGTTTTGCCGGTGCCTGGCCGGCCGGTCACCATGACAAAACCTTCGCCCTGATCCAGTGCGTATTCGAGATATTCCCTGGCACGCTTGTAGCCAGAATGGTTAAAACAGAAATTCGGGTCGGGCGCGAGCCGGAAGGGATTACTGGTCAGCTGATAGAAATCTTGGTACATAACTTCTCCCTATACACCCATTTAATTGTTCTAGTTTGTATCCGTGTGGACAAGCACGCGTCTTGGGCGTCATTATTATGACACCTCATTATCTGCCCGGAACTGACTACTAGTCAAGTTATAGACGCTCTGTAGACGATTATCCACTGGCAGCAGGGCTGGTCACGCCTCAAAAGAGGTATCAGGTAACGAATTGGGAAAACAATCAGACTGAAAGGTTCACTTCATGATATCCACATGGACACCCCCGGCCTCCAGTGCGTCGGCACGTGAGGCAATAAAGCGCTGGAAGCTGGGCTGATCCCTGTAGGCACCGGAGGCCACGTAATCGATCGCTGATTGCGTATGAAAGGCCTTGAGGTAGGCCTCCGCTCGAAACACCTCGACACCGCGCGCATCGAAAAAGACCAGTGACGGCGCATACTGCACATTCAACTCCCTGGCCCACTGGGCAATACTGCTGGTCTTGCCATCCGGTCGCCTTATCGGACTTTGTGACCACATATCGACGAGTACCACATCAACCCGTTGCAACTGTTCCCTGCTCTCGGGGCGCTGCAGAATATCCAGATGTAATTCGTCACAGGGCGCACAGTCCTTTTGCTCAAACAGCACCAGCAACGGACGATCTTCACGCTGATCCAGTGCCGCAGCAGTTGACAGGTACGTCGCATCCTGGTGCAGTACCCCGCTGGCCGGCAGCGGAGATAGAGCCGCGTAGTATTCCCGGAACGTCGGTGACACACCATTATGCCTGGCAGCATAATCCAGTGCCGCAGTGAACTTGTGTGGCGGGTAGTAACCATTCACCCTGAGCGTGACGTTGCCCTTTTCGTCCAGGAACAACAGCGTCGGCGTAAACATCACGCGCAGTGACTTCGCGAATTCCTTCTCTGTCGTCATCCCGGCATCGAAACCGGTAACCTCCCTGTCGCCCCAAATGTTAATGGCAATGACTTCGTAATGCTTGCGGGCCTTGTTTTCTGTCTCCTGCAGGGCAAAGTTGGTCTCAAGAAGTTTCCTGCAGTAGGGGCAGCCATCCTGGTAGAAATAGAGGATGACGCGCTTGCCGGCGCTCGCTGCCTCGCTGACATCCTCACGGATATCAAGGAAGGAATTGGCGAACCAGGCTGGCTTGTCGATATAGCCCGGGTTGACCAGCCCCTCCGTCAGCCCCTGCTCGGCCGGTTCAGCTCGCGGGACCGCCCCGGGAACCATCACAAAAACAACAGTCACAAAACACAGTGTGCACAGTTTGATCAGCATATGAACTCCTGATACGGCCCAATCGCGGTCGCAAGCCGCCCCTGCAACAGGAGTCTAGCAGAGCTGTCCTGTTATTCAGCTCCCGCGGGACAATCGCCGATCAGTAAACAGCATGCGCACTGTGGATTCTGCCGGCAGACCTCCTTGGCGTGACGCACGATCAGCGCGTGGTATTCATTAAACAATGCAACATCCGCTCCGAGGGCGTACTCGAAGCCAGTACGCAAGCTCTCGTAACTTTCATTACCGGCAAACAGCTGCAGCCGTGCGAACAGCCGTCGTGTATAGGCATCAATGACGAACACCGGTCGCTCAAAGGCATACAGCAGCATGTCATCGGCCGTCTCTTGCCCGATCCCGGTTACCGATAATAACAGCTGCCGAAGTTGCGCCGTCTCCACACTGGACAAGCATTCGAAGCCACCCGCATCGAGATACCAGCAACAAAAATTTTTCAGTCGCTCGGCCTTTACATTGAAATAACCGGAGGGTCTTAGCCAGTTTGCCAGATGGTCCTTGCGGGTAGCGATGATCTTCGCCGCATCCATCCGGTCGTGCGCCAGCAGATTGGCCAGTGCCTTTTCCACGTTGCTCCAGGCGGTATTCTGCGTCAGGATAGCGCCCACCATGACTTCAAAGGGTGAATCAGCCGGCCACCAGTGCTGGGGGCCATAATGCTCGAACAGTTGCTGGTAAACCGATAACAGGCTTTTTCGGCTAATCTGCACAGCTGCTATCGTCGGCGTCGCGAATCCCTGCCCCGCGGTTTTGACCGGGCCTGTGGTGCGGGCGCATCGAGTTTGACCAGCGCGTATAACGCCCTGGTTTCTTCCGGACCAAGGTCCTTGAACCGTCCGGCACGCACGTTGCGGGGTAACTCAACCGGACCATAGCGAACACGGATCAAACGGCTGACCTGCAGGCCCTGTGACTCCCACAGGCGGCGCACCTCACGGTTTTTTCCTTCGCGGAGGATGACGTGATACCAGTGATTGGCACCCGCCCCACCTGCATCCAGTATTGATGCGAATGAGGCCATTCCGTCATCCAGCATGACGCCTTCCTGCAAACGTTGCAGCACCTCCTCGTCGACCTTGCCGAGAATGCGTACTGCGTATTCCCGCTCAACCTCCCACGAGGGATGCATCAGACGGTGTGCCAGTTCACCATCGGTGGTCACCAGCAGCAATCCGGAGGTATTGAAATCGAGCCGCCCGACGCTGACCCAGCGCCCGTGTTTAATCCGCGGCAGGTTATCAAAAACCGTTGGCCGCCCTGCCTCGTCCTTGCGGGTCGTGAGTTCACCCGCGGGCTTGTGATAAATCAGGGTACGTGGGCTGTTGTCAGGCCCCGTGGCCGTCGACACCGAGCGCCCGTCGATTTGAATCCTGTCGCTCGCAGACACACTGACGCCGAGTTCGGCAAGCTTGCCGTTCACCGTGATCTTGCCCTCGCGTATCCAGGCTTCCACCTGGCGACGGGAGCCGTGACCGGCACGCGCCAGAACTTTTTGCAGACGCTCAGCCAACGGCAGGATGCTTAATGAAGGGTTGCGACGTTGTCGCTGTCAGCCATATCAGCAGCTGATGCGACGTCATCTGTTAACTCGGCCCCGGCTGATTCTTCAACGGCGGCAGTGGCTTCATCATCATTGGCGGAAGACTGCTCGACGCCGATGCCAGGAATATCTGACAGATCCAGTTCCAGTTCCTTGCCAATTTCATTGAGATCACGCAATTCTGCCAACGATGGCAACTCGCTGAGGTTTTTCAAACTGAAGTAATCGAGAAACTTCTTCGTGGTTCCATACATGGCGGGGCGACCGGGCACTTCACGATGCCCGAGCACATGCACCCACTCCCGCTCCAGCAGGGTTTTGATAATCGTGCTGCTAACACTGACACCGCGCACTTCCTCGATCTCGGCACGAGTCACTGGCTGCCGGTAGGCAATCAATGCGAGTGTTTCCAGCAAGGCACGCGAATAACGCGCCGGTTTTTCTTCCCAGAGGTGTTCGACCCAGGGCTGCATCGTTTCACGCACCTGTATGCGGTAGCCGCTACCCACCTGTATCAAGGCGATACCCCGTGTTTCGTAATCCGCCTGCAGAGCGCTGATTGCATCACGTAGCTCACTGCGTTCAGGCTGTTCATGTTCGGCAAACATTGCCAGTAACTGGTCAATGTTCAATGGACGGCCGGCCGCCAGCAGGATGGCCTCGATGACATTCTTGAGCTGATCAATTTCCATGGTTCTATCCCTGCGAGTCAGACCGGTATCAGGCACTTGCCTGTTCTGTCGCCACGTCCTCGACATTGGCAGAATCTTCCGCGCGAGCGGCCGCCTTCACGTGTATCGGTGCGAACGGCTCGGTCTGCGTCAAATCGAGCAACGATTCCTTCACCAGTTCAAGAATCGCCAGAAATGATACCACCACGCCCATGCGGCCCTCCTCGAGGGTAAACAGGTCGACAAATCGGGTAAAGTGCGTGGAATTGACCTTGCCGAGCACGCTGGACATACGTTCCCTGACAGACAGGGATTCCAGTTGCACATGGTGATGGGCATACATTGAGGCACGCTTCATGACCTCCTGAAAGGCCGCAATCAGATCCTGCAGGTCGACCTCCGGCGGCATCGGAATGATTTTTCGTTCCGGAGGCTCCGCGGCTGCCTGGAAGACATCACGCCCCAGTCGCGGCAGCGCATCGACATCCTCCGCTGCCTGCTTGTAGCGCTCGTATTCCTGCAGGCGCCGTACCAGTTCGGCGCGCGGATCGAGTTCGTCTTCCTCGACTTCAGCCGCCCGGGGCAGCAGCATGCGGGATTTGATTTCAGCCAGCATTGCGGACATCACCAGATACTCACCCGCCAGCTCCAGCTGCATCTCCTGCATTAGCCCGATATATACAACATACTGGCGTGTAATATCGGCAACGGGAATATCCGTGATATCGATATTTTCGCGACGAATCAGGTACAGCAGCAGGTCCAGTGGTCCCTCGAAGGCTTCGAGGAAAACCTCCAGCGCCTGTGGCGGTATGTAGAGGTCCTTGGGCAGGGAGTCGAAGGCCTTGCCCTGAACAACGGCGATGGGTAATTCTTCCTGGGGATGGATGTCCGACGGTGCTTCGCGGCTCTGGTTTTCGCTCATGTAGTACCCTGGCACGTGGTAACGGCGTCGTATCCGAGGGACGACTGTCATCGTCCGGAGGATACTATCCTATTTTCAGTCATTTGTCGCTTTTTTTACCCCGCGCACAAGCCGTTCAGCTATAGCTGAGTCCCATGGCACGGCGAACTTCTTCCAGTGACTCACGCGCCACATTGCGCGCGGCTTCAGAACCCTCGTGAATGATGGCACGCACCCTGCCCGGGTCCTGTTCAAATTCCCGGGCACGCGCCTGTATCGGTTGCAGTTCCTGCAGTACGCTGTCAATGATGTGTTGCTTGCAATCGAGACAGCCAATACCGGCCGTGGTACAGCCTGCGCGCACTGCGGCCTTCACCTCGTCACCGGAATAGACCTCGTGCAGTTGCCACACTGGACAGATATCCGGGTTACCGGGATCGGTGCGCCGCACCCGTGCCGGGTCGGTCGGCATGGTGCGCAATTTTTCACGCACTTCATCGGGATCCTCGCGCAGGGTGATGGTATTGTTATAGGACTTGGACATTTTCTGACCATCCAGTCCCGGCATTTTCGATGCCGGTGTGAGCAGCGCTTCCGGCTCGGTCAGAATAATACGACCACCACCTTCCAGATAACCCAGCAGGCGTTCCCGGTCAGTGATGGCAAGATTTTGCTGCTCTGCCAGCAGCGCCTGCGCCACTGCGACCGCCTCATGATCGCCCTGCTCCTGGTAGCGTTTAAGCAAATCACGATAGAGGCGTGCATTCTTCTTGCCCATCTTCTTGATCGCGGCCTCAGCGGCCGCTTCAAAACCGGGCTCACGTCCAAACAGGTGGTTAAAACGACGCGCCACTTCACGGGTCAATTCAACATGGGCCACCTGATCTTCACCAACCGGCACCTTGTCGGCACCGTAGATCAGGATATCGGCACTTTGCAGCAGCGGGTAGCCAAGGAAACCGTAGGTTGCCAGGTCTCGCTCACGCAGCTTGACCTGCTGGTCCTTGTAACTCGGCACCCGCTCCAGCCAACCCAGCGGCGTGATCATGGACAACAGCAGGTGCAGCTCGGCATGTTCCGGTACATGTGACTGAATAAAGAGTTGCGCCGATCCAGGGTTGACGCCGGCCGCCAGCCAGTCGATGACCATGTCCCAGACACTGTCAGCGATGATGTGAGACTCTTCATAATGTGTAGTCAATGCATGCCAGTCGGCAACGAAGAAAAAGCACTCGAATTCCTGTTGCAGCCTGATCCAGTTTTTAAGTACACCGTGATAGTGCCCGAGGTGCAAACGTCCGGTCGGCCGCATGCCGGAAAGCACCCGGCTGCTTGTGTGTATTCCAGGCAAAATAATCTCCTATCTGCCCATTAATGCCAGCAGTAGCAATTGAAATTTCTGTGCAGACAACCCGGACACCGGCACCATCATCGACATACCCACACTGATAACAGGCCATAACACCATGCCCAGCACCCCGGTTACCAGCAAGCCGATAAGGATAAAAAACCCATAGGGCTCGATGCGGCTGAACTGGTAGGCCCACGGTCCGGGTAACAGGCCGGTCATAACGCGCCCGCCATCCAGTGGCGGCAGGGGCAACAGGTTCAGCACCATCAGGATAATATTTATGGTTATCCCTGCAACCCCCATGTAGACGAGCGCAAGACCGGGCTCTCCAAGCGACAGGCCAAGACGTATCAACAAGCCCCATGCAAGCGCCATTAATAAATTGGCCCCCGGACCTGCCGCGGCCACCAGCGCCATGTCACGTTTCGGATGACGCAGGTTTTTCCAGTTGATAGGGACCGGTTTGGCGTAGCCAAAGAGAAAACCGGCCTGCAACAACAACAGCATGCCGGGGATCAGGATCGTCCCCATGGGGTCGATGTGCTTCAGCGGATTCAGCGTCAGGCGACCCAGCATGAAGGCCGTGTTATCACCCAGTTTGCGGGCAACCCAGCCATGCGCCACCTCGTGCACGGTAATACCGAGTACCACCGGTACTACCCAGACAGCAATTTTCTGTACGAGACTGAGTTCGAGCATCGGCGGATTATAACCTTATGAATTTTGATTGCATTAACGGGGGTCGATCAAACGCCAGAACGTTGCGCCTGGCTCAACCTGCGCTACCGAGCCACATCAAGCCAGGCGCCTGTTTGTTATTAAATAGCCACGGAAAGACACGGAAGAAAAAACCCCGTACTGAATAATTTTTCCGTGTTATTCCGTGTACTTCCGTGGCCAATTTTTTTATTTCAATCGGGTGAAATCAGTATCTAGAACCCTTCAACACTGCCACAACCCTGCCGTACCACCTGCGCAACCCCGTCGACGAGCTCCACCACCGTGGTGGGGTCCACCCCGCAGTGACCTCCGTCGATCACCAGGTCGACTTCGTGTTCAAGTCGCTCGCGGATGTCGTTGGCGTCCGTCTCCGGCATCACCTTGCCCGGGAGAATCAGAGTGGAACTCATCAACGGCTCACCCAGTTCATCCAGCAGCGCCTGGGTAACGGGGTGATCAGGTACGCGAATGCCGATGGTCTTGCGTTTCGGGTTTTGCAGTCGCCGCGGCACTTCATGCGTCGCTTTCAGGATGAAGGTATAGGCGCCCGGCGTCAGCGATTTCAACAGGCGGTAGCTGCTGTTGTCTACCTTTGCATAGGTTGATATTTCGGACAAATCACGGCACATCAGGGTAAAGTTATGCCTGTTATCAAGATCACGGATTCGTCGTATGCGCTCCATGCCGCGCTTGTCACCGACATGGCAGCCCAGGGCATAACTGGAATCCGTTGGATAGACAACAAGACCATCATTACGAATGATCTCTACTGCCTGTCGTATCAAACGTACCTGCGGATTAAGCGGATGAATCTGGAAAAACTGGCTCATTGAAACACGATCTCATTGTAGCGGCCAGTGCTCGCTTTCCCAGACAGGTCGGCAGCCAGGCGGCAGTGCCGGCAACTGTCCCAGCTTGATCCAGGGATTTTGCGGGCCGTGATAATCGGATCCGCAGGATGCCAGCATGTTTTCATTGCGGCACAGTGACGCCATGGCCGTGATATTGTCCCGGCTATGACTGCCTGACACGACTTCTATTCCCGCACCACCACCGGCACGAAATTCATCGACAAGACGGCGAAGTTTACTGGCCGTCATACGGTACCTTGCCGGGTGTGCGACCACCGCAAGTCCGCCGGCAGCATGAATCCAGTCTAGCGCAGCCTCAAGACTCGTCCACTGCCCGGACACGTAACCGGGCTTGTTATTCACCAGAAAACGCCTGAACACATCGCTCACCGAGCGCGCATGTCCGGCCGCAACCAGGTACTGGGCAAAATGCGTGCGTCCGATAATACTGCCTTTGGCAAGGGCGCGTGCCCCGGTATAACAGCCACCGATGCCAGCCCTGGCCAGGCGTCGTCCGATCTCCTCTGCCCGCCAGTGACGAAACTCACGCAGACCGGCGAGTCCTGCCTGCAATATCTCGCTGCCCGGATCGACGCCCAGACCGAGTATGTGGATGGTTTGCGACTGCCAGCTAACCGATATTTCCACACCCGGCACCAACTGTACCCCCAGCGCACGTGCAGTACGAGCGGCATCCAGCAAACCGTCCAGGGTGTCATGGTCAGTCAGTGCCAGCACATCCACACCGGCATCATGCGCAGCGGTCACCAGTTCGACCGGGCTGAGGGTGCCATCGGAGGCAATCGAGTGGCTGTGAAGATCGTAGTGCAGTGTCATACGCTACATTCTACAGGACACTGCCTTATAATGTGCCCTGAACACTTGCTGGCAGCGTCGCTGTCACGCTGACAGCACGCCATTCTTTTATCGGGCAATTCATCATGCAAATACCCACTGGAGCACTTGCCGCTATCCTCGCCGACATCAACGGAGTCCTGGCTGCCTGCAAGCAGCACAACCCGGCAACCGCGACACAATCAGCCAATGCGGCCGAGCTGGCGACACTGACACAGGCACTGGCGCAGCTGACAGATGTCATGACCCGGGCCGAGAGCGACGCGCTCTCCACCAAGGACTCCACCAGCGCAGACATCACGGAGATCGGCGAATACGCCCAGCAGTTACATGAGGCACTGTCTGTGGCGACCAGCCAGCGGGGACTGAGCGGACAGCAGCTGCCACTGGCCAGTCTGGCCATCAATATGGCCCTCTGGATTGCCCATCATGGCGGCCAGGTCGAGACCCTTGAACCGGTGGCGAATGCGCTGGCGCTGGTTGCCAACAGCAGCAGGGAACCGGCAGAACTGGCTAAACTCAGTGGCGTTATACAGGAAATCATTGCTGCCGTACCCGGCGTTATCAGTCAGGACCTGGAAAAAATGAACCCCGGGCGTCCCTGGCGGGTATTGCTGCTCAATCACGGTATCGTCGCGACACGCAGTTACGATACCGACCTGATGGAGGACGCCTTCAGCTTGTTATGCCGCAAACTGCCGGAAGATGCGACACGTTTTTTCAGCGAGGGCATGCAACAAATGGAAGCGCTCGATTACCCGCCCCATGTCCGCGGGGTAATGGAAAAATACCACAGGCAGTGGCCGCTAAAACGGTCACTGCATTGACGCGCGCACCGTGCGATTGCGCCAAATACCACATATTTTGCAGGGAGCAAGGACCGCAGCCGCTTTCACCCGCCCGATAAAACGACTATTATCCCTCTTCTTTTGTACACTGATCGACACGTAATCCCCCTGAAAATTCCGGACAATCCCAGCAATGAAGTTTCTTTTTGATCTGTTTCCGATCATCCTGTTTTTCGTGGCCTACAAGATGTACGACATCTATATTGCCACTGCCGTTGCCATCGCAGCCGCGTTCCTGCAAACCGGGCTGTTCTGGCTGAAGCACCGCAAATTTGAGAAGATGCACATCATCACGCTGGGGATACTGGTGCTGTTTGGCGGCCTGACCCTGATCCTCCGCGATCCGGTATTTATCAAGTGGAAACCCACCGTAGTGAACTGGTTATTTGGCATCACCTTCCTCGGTAGCCAGTTTATCGGCGAGAAACCCCTGGTTGAACGCATGATGGGACACGCCATTGCCGCACCGGCCCCGGTCTGGAAACGGCTCAACTGGGCCTGGATCGTGTTTTTTATATTCATGGGTGTGATCAATCTGTATGTCGCCTTCAACTTCAGTGAAGAAACCTGGGTAAACTTCAAGCTGTTTGGCATGATGGGCCTGACACTGGTATTCGTGTTCGGACAGGCCTTCTACCTAAGCCGCTACATGGAAGCTGATGCAAATAGCGACGAGGAAATCAGGTAATGCTATATGCCATTATCAGCGAGGACAAACCGGGCACGCTTGAGCGGCGGCTCGCAGCACGTCCGAAACACCTCGAGCGACTCAATGCCCTGTTGCATGAAGGCCGCCTGTTACTTGCGGGCCCGCATCCCGCCATCGACAGCAACGATCCCGGTGCAGCGGGCTTTAGCGGCAGCCTCGTCGTTGCGGAGTTCCCCTCCCTGGACGAGGCACAATCATGGGCAGATGCCGACCCGTATATCAGCGCCGGCGTCTACGCACAGGTCACCGTTAAACCCTTCAGAAAGGTACTACCCTGATATGAAAATCGACCGTACCGCGATGCTCCGCGAGCGCCTGATGCGCGAATTGCAACCCGTGGAGCTAGACATCATCGACGAGAGTGCTAAACATGCCGGTCATGCCGGCGCTGCCAGCGGCGGCGGCCACTTTATTGTTACCATCGTCTCCCCAGCATTTGAAAACAAAACGCTGATTCAGCGGCATCGCCTGGTCTATAATGCAGTCGGTGATATCATGCACAGTGAAATCCACGCCCTCAGCATCCAGGCGAAGACACCGCTAGAATCATAATCTCAACCCAAGCAAGGATAACTCAATGAACTATCGTCATACCCTAGTACTCATCGCATCACTGGCAGCCGTCAGTGGCTGCGACCAGCTGCAGTCAGACAGCCATACCGATTCAGGAAACACCGCTACCGCTGCTGCACCGGCTGTCGAGGGCGCCATCGTTGCCACAGTCAATAACAGCCCGATCACCCTGGATGAGCTCAACGTCTATAGCAGCCAGCGCAAGGCGCAGGCAGGTAACGAGCAGGCAAACTCCGAGGAGGCAATCCTGAATGAACTGATCTCGCTCGAGCTAATGCGCCAGGATGCTGTCAGCAAGGGCCTGAATAAGCAACCGATTGTCATCGCAGCACTTGACCAGCAGACACGCACCGCACTTGCCGGTGTTGCCATCAAGGACTTCATGGCCAACAACCCGGTCACCGATGAGGCGGCTCAGGCCCTCTACGACGAGCAGATAGGCGTCGCTGGCAAGGAATACAACGCCCGTCATATTCTCGTGGCTGACGAGGAAACCGCGAACGGGGTGATCGAATTGCTTGACAGCGGCAGTGATTTCTCGGAACTCGCCAAGGAAAAATCGACCGGTCCGTCAGGTCCCAGTGGCGGCAAGCTCGGCTGGTTTGGTGCGGATCAGATGGTGAAACCGTTTTCCGAAGCCACGGCGGCACTGGAGAAAGGCGCCTATACCAAAAAACCGGTACAGACACAGTTTGGCTGGCACGTCATTATCCTCGATGATGTCCGCGACAGCACCCCGCCACCCTTTGATGAGGTCAAGGACCGCATCAAGATGCTGCTGGCCAACCAGCAACTGCAGCAACATATCGAGTCGATGAAGAGCGGAGCAACCATTGATATCAAGCAGTAACCCCGGATTGCGGCTGGCGGAAGCAGCATACCGCCAGCCGCTTATCATCCGGCAGGTGCCCGCCGCTCGGATAGTGACAGCATGTTTACCGGCTGCTCTGCCTCGTTATCAAACCAGACCTGCATACGCACCCCCTCCTGCGGATCACTGATAATACTCAAACAACAGTGGCGTGGTGCATCAATCATTTCGTAAATGGTTTCTCCGTCCGTGCCCGATATCACGGACATTGCAGGCATATTCAATAACAGGGTCTTTGCGTTGTCGGGCAACTCTGACTGCAGCACATGAAAAACATACTTAAGATAACGGCCTGTCTTCAGCCATTGTGTGTCCGTGTGGGAAACAACAGTATCGAACACCTGAAAGCGGAATGACAGCAGCGGATCTGCCACAGCAATGATTCCAAGTATCCTCGCGACCAGGTTAATCATCTGCTCACGTTGCAGTAGCCCGTGATTGACATCCGTCAGCACACGAACATCCCGGCCTGCTGTTTCAACTATCGCACTCACATCAGCCAGCAACACCTGCAGATTGCCTTGCAGTCTTTCCTGTACTGAAGCCAGGCTGGCGAGATCGCCCTCATAGTACAGCAGGCCTGTTTCATTATCCTGCTTGTGCAGTGGTTCTTCCGACAATGGCTCAAGTTCCTGCGTCGTTTCAATCCCGTCGTCGAGCAACGCGTCTCCTCCCAGGCTGACCGGCAACTGTATGATGTCAATCAGGGCATGCCAGAGTGCCGGCAATGTTCGGGGACCGGTGAATAACTGCACCGGGATTCGATCGAGGGCCTCAGCAACCTCGATAATTCCGCGGGCTGCTGCCGATTCCGGAAAAACCGAGGTGAAGGCCTGGTGGATGCGTTGTGCCCTTTGCAGGCTTTCATCCTGTGGCAACACTCCCAGCAACGGCACATCCAGACCGAGACGGGTAGATACCTGCCGAAACAATTCATCATACAAGCCTTCCGCATCAATAGGATAGGCAACCTTGTTAACAATCAACCGGAACAACCCGGCGAAGCCGTTCAACTGCAACACCCGAATCAGGGCAAAGGCTTCCGCACGTGACTGTGGCTCGGGGGTGATCACCAGCACCACGACACCGGAAGCCTTGCAGCAGGCCAGCAGGGTCCGCGCATCCATACCGGAGGTATCAATCAAAAAATCGTCATAGCCGCCATCCTGGACATCCATTTCCTTGAGGCAGAGCACGCGGTGTTCCGCCTCGATCAGCGGCCACTCGCGCAGTGGCGTACCACAGGAAATAATATCGACCCCCTGGTAGCCGCTGCGTAACAGGCCACGCTCCCTGAGATCGTCCACGCGCCGCAGCATATTAACGGGTTGCTGTACCTGCAGCAGGTTTTCAATCGGCGTGGCACTCTCACGCGCATAAAAGACACCCACCTGATGACCGCAACGGACCTGCTCAAGCGCAATATTGATCACCAGCTGTGTTTTCCCCACACCTGGCAGACCACTTGTAATTGTCATTATTCTTGTCATTACCGCCTACCCTGCGCATGAGAACCAAGCGGCTTTCATCGCGCACTACACACGCCGCTACTGTGACTGTTCCTCAATACGTTGTCGTTGCTGTGCATCGGCGGCGCCCAGCAAATCCTCAACATCATGTGCCTTGTCGACCATATCCGTCTGATCTTTCCAGACTTCAGCCTCGCTTTCAGACTCGCCGTCGCTACAGGCACATAACAGCAGCAACATTGCACACATGAAACCGGTTTTCATTGCATCTTTTCCCTGTGTTCCAGCAACCATGCGGCCATCTCGGTCATCGACATCGGCTTGCTGACATAGTAGCCCTGATAATAGTCACAGCCCATTCCCTGCAGCCTGTTCAGGACAGTAACCGTTTCTACACCCTCTGCCGTCACCGTCAGGCCCAGACTATGCGCCAGATCAATGGTTGCCCGCACAATCGAAGCATTGTCTTCATCGTTATCCATGTCCACCACAAAGGACTTGTCCACCTTCAGGGTATGCACCGGCAACCGCTTCAGATACACCAGCGAGGAGTGACCGGTACCAAAATCATCAATTGACAACTGAAATCCCTTTGTAGCCAGTTGACCCAGCGTATCGATCACCTGGTCAGGATCCAGCATAACCCCGGTCTCAGTTATTTCAAGCAGTAATGAGGCAGGAGACAGCTGGTATTTGTCCAGCGCGGCCTGGATTTTATCCATCAGGTTGAAATCATGCAGATTATGCATCGACAGGTTGATGCCCGCACGCAACCCCGGGGCATTTTTCTGCATTGCGGCGAGTTCCCGGCAAGCCGTCTCGACGACCCATTCCGACAATTGCCTGATCAGACCACTCTTTTCGGCAGCCTGAATAAAGGACCCGGGCATGAGAATCTTTCCATCCGGCTGACGCCAGCGTACCAGTGTCTCGATATAGCTGATCTCACCTGTTGCTAATTCCAGCACCGGCTGGTAGACGAGAAACAGGTCATTACGTTCAATCTCTTCATTGAGAATGCCGTCCAGCGTCATCCTGGCGAGGGTAATTTCTTCCGTAATCGACGGGTCGAAGACCGCATAGCCCTGTTTGTTATCCTTCGCAGAATACATCGCGTAGTCGGCATTGCGCAGCAGCATATCCACGTCATCAGCATGATCGGGCATCAGGGTAATGCCGATAGACACCGCCGCTGACAATCGATGCCCCTCCACCTTGAACTCGGGCTGCATTGCCTGAGTAATCTTCTGTGCGACCTGTATGGCCTGCTCCGTATCAGTATCCGGAAGAATGATGACAAACTCATCACCACCCAGCCTGGCCAGCGTATCCGATTCACGCAAGGCTCCGGAGACCCGTTCAACGACATTCTTTAGCAGCATATCGCCGGTATGGTGGCCGAGCAGGTCGTTAACATATTTAAAACGCACCAGATCGATCAACAGTATCGCCGCACGACCCGGTGTGCGTCGATATTCAACAAATAATTGTTTCAGGCGATCGAATAGCAATGCACGGTTATAGATACCGGTCAACGGGTCCCGGATTGCCATGTCATGCAGGGTTTCATAGAGCTCACCCAGCTCACGAAAACTGACCGGTGTGTCTTTACCGGTGACTGTTATGGCGTCTGAGACAGGTGTATCTCTGTTCCAGGGGTGTCGCAGCCTGTAACCGAGTTCCTTCAACGGTTTCAGGAGCAACCCAAACAGCTGGCTGATATCAAGGTTTTTCATCATGCTTGCAGCAGAACCGGAGTATGCACTGGGCAGTCACTCACTTCATGACCATCGCAATACAAGTCGCTTCATCCAGCACCTCTACGCCGAGCTTGATTGCCTTGTCATACTTGGATCCCGGATTGTCGCCGACCACCACATAGTCCGTCTGTTTCGAGACACTCCCCGTCACCCTGGCACCCAGGGACTGCAACCTTTCCTTCAACTCCGCGCGCGGCATGGAGAGCGCCCCGGTCAGTACGAACGTCTTGCCGGCAAACGGCTGCGCCTGCGGCTTTTCCAGCGCCGGCCAGTGAACACCTGCCTCGCGCAGTGCTGCGATCACCTCACGGTTGTGTTGTTCGGCAAAGAACTCGCGTATGCGTTTTGCGACAACCGGCCCGACATCGCGAACCGCTTCCAGTGTCTCGATGTCGGCAGCCATCAACGTGTCGAGATCACCGAATTCCCGCGCCAGCATTTGTGCCGTCGCTTCACCCACGTCGCGGATGCCGAGGGCGTAGATGAAACGTGGCAACGAGGTTGACTTGCTGCGCTGCAGGGCCTCGACCAGGTTGCTTGCTGATTTCTCGCCCATGCGCTCCAGTCCGGCAAGATCGTCCACCGTGAGCCGGTAAAGATCACTGACATGACTGACGCAGCCTTTTTCGACCAGTTGTTCAACCAGCTTGTCTCCCAGACCCTCGATATCCAGCGCACGTCGTGAGGCAAAATGTTTGATCGCTTCCTTGCGTTGCGCCGGGCAGAACAGCCCCCCCGAACAGCGCGCAATGGCCTCCCCCTCTACCCGCACCACGTGTGAATGACACACCGGGCAGGTGCTCGGCAGCTGGTATTTCCGCGTGCCCCCGGGACGCTTTTCCATGATAACGCGCACCACCTCGGGGATGACGTCACCGGCACGCCGCACAATCACGCTATCACCCGTGCGCACGTCCTTGCGTTGCACTTCCTCTTCGTTGTGCAGTGTGGCATTGGTGACGGTGACGCCGCCCACAAACACCGGCTCCAGGCGTGCAACCGGCGTCAGCGCACCGGTACGCCCCACCTGGACCTCGATCCCCAGCACCCGGGTTTCACGCTCCTGCGCGGGAAATTTGCGTGCAATCGCCCAGCGCGGCGCACGTGCAACAAACCCCAGTGATTCCTGCTGCTGCTGTCGATTGACCTTGAACACCACGCCGTCAATCTCAAAAGGCAGCCGCTCACGTCGCTGTTCGTAGCGCTGGTAGTACCCAATACACCCGGCTACCCCGGAAACCTGTTGCACGTCATCGTAAACACGCAGATGCCAGTCCCGGAGCTGCGACAGGATGCCCGTGTGCGTCGGTGCCAGGGTACCGCCGCTGACCTTGCCAACGCCGTAACAGAACATCTCCAGGGAGCGACTCGCGGTAATGGCAGGATCCAGCTGGCGCAGGCTCCCGGCGGCGGCATTGCGCGGATTGACAAACAGTTTCTGGCCAGCGGCGCGGGCCTGCTGATTCAGGGCCTCGAAACCCGCATGCGACATGTACACCTCACCACGCACCTCCAGCACCTCGGGTATCGAACGGCCGGCGAGCTTCAGGGGCACCGATTCAATGGTGCGCACGTTCTGTGTCACATCCTCGCCGGTGACACCGTCACCACGGGTGGCAGCACGTACCAGTGAGCCATCCCGGTACAGCAGGCTGATGGCCAGGCCATCGAGCTTCGGCTCGGCGGCGTACTCCACCTCGTCCGTTTCGAGACGTTCACGCACGCGCCGGTCGAAGTCGAGCAGTTCCTCATCGGAAAAGGCATTGTCAAGGGACAGCATGCGCTGCTCGTGACGCACTTCGCCAAAGGCCTTCAGCGGCGCCGCACCGACACGCTGTGTCGGCGAATCCGGGGTAATCAGTTGCGGATATTGTGCTTCGAGGGATTGCAGTTCGCGGAGTAGCTGGTCGTATTCCGCGTCAGGAATGGCGGGATCATCCCGGCTGTAGTAACGATAATTGTGTTCGTGTAACTCGGCATGCAGTGTCCGTGCACGTTCGCGCACGGATTTGGGCACCGTCATGATGCCGCATGCGCCACCCGCTGTTGCAGCTGGCAGCTGAT
This sequence comes from uncultured Gammaproteobacteria bacterium, assembly GCA_963753755.1. Taxonomy (GTDB): domain Bacteria; phylum Pseudomonadota; class Gammaproteobacteria; order UBA9214; family UBA9214; genus UBA9214. Next base: position 3,291 of record CAVWDM010000002.1, on the reverse strand, counting down.
CACCTCTTCACGCATGTGACTGATGGTCTGGTTCGTCATGACGCTGCGCGAAGCATCGCACACCGCACTGTCAAGGTTATCTGCCAGTATCCGTGCCGACTCGACCATGGCATCAAAGGCATATACGCCATCGACGCTTCCGGGTATCTGCAGGAACAGCACGATTCCTTCCGTCGTGAATCTGTCCATTGCAGAGAGGTCGAATATGCCGGGTTCCTTGATATTGGCGGCGGAAAACAGGACCTTCTCCTGGCCGTCAAGTATATCGGTACGGTGGAAAATCTGCATATCACCGTACTCGAGACCGGCAGCAGACAGCGCGTTCAGCAGCACCGGACCGCGAAACGGCACACCGCGTGGCGCCATGACATAGAGCACAAAGACCTTGTCGGGCGCTGTGGTCTTGCCCCTTGTCATTCGAATGCGCAACGGAATTTGTTTCAGACCTCGCTGTGCCCGGTGTGTATTCTTCAAACGGGTCTGCTGCAAAGCCATCGTCAGCATAAAACTCACCGACCTGATTCACTACATCATCAAGATCGTCATCGTAGTCGAAATCGTCAAAGCTGTCGTTATCACTGAGTATCGGTGCCGCACGCTGACTGCTATCGTGCCGCGGCAGCGTGTCTTTCCTGTTCTGGTACAGACTGAACAGGTAGATCCCGAGAACGATCCCGGCCCCGATGATGAGAAGTATCCAGCGCAAATTTTCCATGTGAGGGCTACCTGACCTGCATTAAGCAATCAAAGTATAGAGTAACCGTATTTTCCTGCAAATGCTGGACTGAATTCAACAGTGCCTCCGTATCAGACGGCAGCCAGCTTCACTGCCTCGTCAATATCAACAGCCACCAGGCGCGACACCCCGGGTTCATGCATGGTGACACCCGTCAGCTGATTCGCCATTTCCATGGTGATCTTGTTGTGAGTGATAAAGATAAACTGGACATGTTCTGACATCTTGCGAACCATGTCGCAGTAACGCCCGACATTGGCGTCATCCAGCGGCGCATCAACCTCGTCGAGCATGCAGAATGGCGACGGATTCAGCCGGAAAATGGCAAACACCAGCGCAATCGCGGTCAACGCCTTTTCACCACCGGACAGCAGGTGGATGGTACTGTTTCGCTTGCCGGGCGGGCGTGCCATCACCGTCACCCCGGTATCCAGCAGGTCGTCACCGGTCAGTTCCAGGTAGGCCTGCCCGCCGCCAAACAGCGTCGGGAAATTTTCCTGCATACCTTCGTTCACCTTTTCAAAGGTTTCCTTGAAGCGCGCACGGGTTTCCTTGTCAATCTTGCCAATGGCACCTTCGAGCGTTTCCAGCGCCTCGATCAGGTCGGCGTGCTGCGCATCGAGATACACCTTGCGTTTGGATTCCTCCTCGTACTCTTCAATTGCGGCCAGGTTGATCGGTCCCAGTCGCTGAATACGCAGCTCCAGCTTCTCCGCATTCTCGGCCCATACCTCGACGCTCGCCGCTTCGTCTATCTCATCCAGCAGTGGCTTGTACTCGAAACCGGATGCCGTTATCTGCTCCAGCAGGGTATCACTGCGCACCTTGATTTCCTGCCAGGCCATGCGGTCCTGATCAACCTGTTCGCGCATGCTGCCGACATTGCGTTCCTTCCTGATGCGTTCCTGGTCGAGTTCACGCGTCCGGTGTTCGATTGTTTCGACCTGCTTGCGCGCCTCACCGAGTTCCGCCTCGACCGTCATGCGCCGGGATAGCATCTCTGCCAGCTCGGCCTCGAGCTCCACAATCGGCGTATCGCCCTGGCCCAGTACCGCGGTCAGTTCATCACGCCGAGTGATCAGCTGCTCGCATTGCTCATGCAAGCGCTGAAGTGATTGCTCAGTGGCCCCCTGCGCAGTACGCATGGACTCCACACGGATCGCCAGCTGGTGCATGGCCTGCTGATCGTTGCGCGCGGCCTCCCGGCTGGCATCAAGCAAGCTGCTGAGATGCTGTTGCTGGCGCGTGCGCTCCTCGCGTTCCACGGACAGGGCGGCGACCGCGTCCAGCGCTTCCTGTAGCCGGCTCTGGGCATCCGCCTGCTGCTCTGCCTCGCCGGCCTTTTCAAGACGCAACACCTCGGACTCCATCATGACGTGCTCGCGGCGGTGCTGTTGCTGCTCGAGACGCGACTGCAGCGTCGCCTGCCGGGCACGCAGATCGCTGACTGCCCGCTGTGCCTGGTTGTAATCGCTCTGCAACTGCTCACGCTCGGCTTCCACCGCCCGCAGGTCCTCACGGGCGGTTGCAATCAACTGGCGTAAGTCCTCGATGTTGGCGGCCTGTGCCCGGGTTTGCGTGCTCAACTCACTGATTTCGCGCTCGCGTTCCAGTACACCCGCCTTCTCATCGCTGTCGCGTGCAACGCGTAACCAGCTTTTTCCTACCCAGACACCGTCCCGGGTAATGATGGACTCGTGGCCAGCCAGTCCGGCGCGCATCGACAGGGCCTCCGGCAGCGATTCCGCGGCATAGATGCCATCAAGCAGCGTCCCCACAGACCAGGCTGCCGTCACTTTGCCGGCCAATGGCACACCCTTGTCGCTGGTATGGGAGTTATCTGCGACAACACGGGTATCAAACAGTGCCAGCGCCCCCTGCTCCAGACTGCCGAGCAGTTGTGCAGCACTATCCAGCCCGTCGACACAGACGGCCTCGAGATAGAACCCGAGGGCGGTTTCTATCGCATGCTCCCAGCCTGGTTCGGCCTCTATCTCCTGCGCCAGCCGCTGTGCACCCTGCAGGCCATTCGATTTCAGCCAGCCGGTAACCTGCTCCGAACGCTGCCCCAGTGCCGCTTGCTGCAATGTTTCCAGGGAGGCCAGCTGACCACGGGTATCATGGTGAATGCTTTGCAGGGCGGACAGTTCCTGTTCCCGCTGTTCCAGCCCACCGCGCACATCCGCAATACGCCGAACGGCGTTATCGAGTGTTGCCTGTAACCCGGTCAGACCTGTTTCCTGCGCCTCGCATGCCTGCGCATGCTGCTGCAACTCCTGTTCCAGCGACTGTTCTCCGAGCGTTTGCTGCTCGTTGTCCATACGCTGCAAGCGCTCGTCCAGTTGTTGCATGTGTCGATCAAGGTGATCCAGCCGGGTTCGCTCCACCTGTGCCGCCTGGGCACGCTCCGCTGAACGCCGGTTAAACTCGTCCCATTCCTGCTGCCACGCATGCATCGCCTGCTCGGCTTCTTGCAGCGCGGCGGCTGACTGTTCGGTGCGCTCCGTCGCCACCGCCAGTTCGGGCTCCACTGCGTCAAGATCCCCTGCCAGTTC
>CAVWDM010000001.1:0-359020 GCA_963753755.1 uncultured Gammaproteobacteria bacterium | reverse complement strand
AACTCCCAGCCGTGTCAATTGACAATTTCCAGCCCAACAGACCCGCGGTAATCAAGACCATGAAGCACCGAGAAGTGCATTCGGCGACAGACGCGGGGGTAACGACGGAAGTCGGGCTGCAAGCTGCCTGCCTGTCCCCAGACTATAGCCGACATGCAAGAACAATAGCCCGAAAAATATCCATTGCCAAGTCTCCTCGACAACAGGTACACCATACCACGACACATAGACCTCATAGTTTGAGACGGTTTCGAGCACATAAATGACAATGACAGCAACCCAGAAATAATTTAGCGTATCGAATATTAGCCATCGCCGCTTACGCTTGAGATTCCACACGTGCGCCACGAAGAGCGCAAGCGTTAGGAGAATCCATAAATCAGTCAATGCAGAGTCAGTAAAAATCATAATTTCTCAGCAGTTTGCATGAGCAGCTACTCTACAGTCACGATAGGCTCTGGCATTTCGTACTAGATCAGGCATCTCTTAAATTGAGCAGTTCAAGCCTTCCTAAGAGATAGCTTCTGCGTCGTTCCGCACCAATGTAGATGACATACTGGATATAAGTAGCATTACTAGCACCACCGCAATCAATATACCTGCTTCTCCCAGCCGCCCCATGTTCGCGGGCATAAGCCAGCGCAGAATAATGGCGCCGAGCAACGCACCAGCCAGTGGAAACATAACATCTTGAAAGAACCAATAATTTCGCTCGGTTTTTAGCAAACGACGATGCATGAGCGGAACATTTACTAGCATACGAGCAGCATTCAAGGTAAACATAATCCAGACAGCACCAATCGAACCATAGTGGGGCACTATCAATAAGATAGCCGGGACGAAAATCAAGACGGCGATGCTGTCTATCCAAACTCTAAGCGATGTCCAACCAGAGGCATTTTGCACGTGGTACGGCATCAAGATAAGACCGCTAAGCAATGTCCCCGCCGCCAGCACCGAGAGCAAGGGCGCGACCTGTTTTACAATGTGAGTGTCACCTGTCCAGACAAATAGAATGCGGTCACCGAAAAACACCAGCAACATCGCACCAGTTCCCATGAGCACCGCAATCAACTGGGAGCCCTGATGATATATCCGGCAGAGAGCGTCGTTGTCCTCCCGGGTCAGCAGCTGCGTCAGTCGGGGATATACTGCATTCGATATTGGACCCGTAAACAGATACAAGGCTGACGCGACGACAGTCGCCAAGGTGTAATACCCAGCTCTCGAGGTCAAGCATCTTCGACAGCAAAATCTTATCCACTTGGGTCAGCAATATCGCGAGCATTGTGATCCCGATCATGCCCGCAGCGAAGCGCCAGATTCCAACCAAGGACGGCACCGAGAAGCGTGCGACTCGTGGCGCTGCAGGCAACATTTGATAAATAAGAGCAGCGAACCAGACGACGGTAAGAAACGAGATAAGGGCCTGCCATAGAAAGAAGGCTTCGAGTGTCGGTGACACCCAAGCCAGAATAGCGACGGCACCCAAACCTCGCGCAGTTGCCATGATACTGGTCACTATATTCTGTGTTACCTGACGCTGGAGACCGAGAAGACTGCTACTGTATATGTTTTCGATGAATCGCAAGCCCATAACCACCCCCATCAACTCTAGAGCCTGGGCAACGACTTCCACCGGCAAATTTCCAGAGTTAAGCCAGCCAGAGGCCAGCCAAGTCGACAAGAGCCAAACACCGACGGCTACAATGACACCCAGAATCACGATTATGATCTCGATGGTACGCAAGAGATCACGGATAGACTGTGCATTGTGACCACCGCCGGTGCAATCGCGCCATCTCACGACCAAGTGCCGAATTCCAAACCGTTTTCGAGCAGCCCCAGTATTGTTTGTAAGACGGCATAGAAGCCAATCAGGCCGTATGCCTCCATACCAAGGTACTTAATATAGAGAGGGATGAAGGCCAAACTCATGACGGCTCGCCAACCTTGCCCGACGTAGTTTGCAATGAGGTTGCGTTTGATCATCTAGCTAATTGTTGGTTATAAATGTTCTACAGCATGATTGGAGCGAGCCCTGCTCTCCAGATGAACAGAATCGGTACCGTCCCAACATCTGATATTAGCCTTACTGAAATCTCTGCACAACAATCTAGCTACTAAGACTCCGGGTTAAAGAAATATATAGTGGTTAGCGCCGTATATATTGCCTTACCGATCAGGTCTAGGTAGATCGGGATCGTAACTAACGATATGTCCAGCGGCAGAATAGCATCGAACCGTTTGCAGGTAGTTTTGTGGCGTATGGTCGATGCCGACACACTCATACCAGATCAGCCACATACCAGTCCATCGCCTCTACCAGCCCTTCCTTGATGCGGTGACTGGGCTGATAGCCAAGCAGGCTTTGCGCCTTGCTGATGTCGGCCAGGGAATGGCGCACGTCACCGGCGCGGAAGTCGCGATAGCTGGGCTTGAAGCCTTTCAGATGCGGGAAGCGCGGCTCCAAGGGTGAGCGGATGGCTTCGAACAGGTCGTTCAGCGTGGTGCGATCGCCGACGGCGACGTTGTAGACCTGTTGTGGGGTCTGCGCTTCGCCAGCCCTCTCCCCGGCCCCTCTCCCGCTTGCGGGCGCTGTGAGGCAACGGTGGCGGCCAGCAGGTTGGCCTGCACGGCGTTGGCGATGTAGCAGAAGTCGCGGCTGGTCTCGCCGTCGCCGTTGATCCACACGGGCTCATTGCTGATCATCGCCGCCGTCCACTTCGGGATCACGGCGGCATAGGCGCCGTTGGGGTCCTGCCGCGGCGCCGAAGATGTTGAAGTATCGCAGGCCGATGGTCTTGAAGCCATAGGTCCGGGCAAATACCTCCGCGTACAACTCGTTCACCAGCTTGGTCACCGCATAGGGTGACAGCGGCTTGCCGATCTTGTCTTCCACCTTGGGCAAGTCCGGGTGGTCGCCATAGGTGGAGCTGGAGGCGGCATAGACGAAGCGCTTTACCCTGGCGTCTCGGGCCGCCACCAGCATGTTCAGGAAGCCGTCGATATTGGTTTCGTTGGTGGTGATCGGGTCTTCTATTGAGCGGGGCACCGAGCCGAGGGCGGCCTGGTGGAGGACGTAGTCCACGGATGGCCGGCGCATCGGATTCCCGCCTTCGCGGGAATGACGATTGAAGATCATTGCTGCCCGGCAGTCTTCCAGGTTGCAGATGTCGCCTTCGATGAAGCGGAACCGGCTCCACTGTTCCGGCGTCACCAGGGACTGTACTTCATCGAGGTTGTATTGATGCCCGGTGGCAAAGTTATCCAGTCCCACCACTTCCTGGTCCAGCTTGAGAAGGGTTTCCAGCAGGTTGGAGCCGATAAAGCCGGCCACACCGGTAATCAGCCAGGTGGAGCGGTTCTTCAGCAAATGGGATTTAACTTCGTCGTATCGGGACATGGGGAGTGTTTTCAGTTGTCGATTAAAAAGTAAGACTGATTAAAGATCATAGACGACCATCGGTTTCATTGGCAGGAAACAGATACTTGACGTCGTACAGTAATGGCTAGCATCCGATAATGGCCCTTATGAAACCGTAAAGGTAATTACGATCGTTCCGAGACTTCTTGCTGGAGTTGTTCAATTTCACTCTTGAGTGTCTCGTATTCACTTACCTTGCGTTTCAGGAATCGGGCCGTGATCTTTGCCTTCTCGCGCAGACCTCTTGGTGTAAGCACGTAGGCATAAGCAATCTTGTTGTTGCTGTTTTTGAAATTGCGCGCCTTCAACCAGCCCTTATCCATCAGCGCCTTGAGGCAGTAGTTGGTCTTGCCCAGGCTGATTCCCATTTCTTTGGCCAGCTCGCGCTGGCTGATATCGGGATCTTCTTCGATGAGTTTGAAAAGCTTGTAGGAGATTTCTTCGTTCATCGTAGGGTATCTCGCTTGCGGCATTCAGGCACGCTACCGCCATACCGTGTCGTTTATACACAGCGGGATGGGTGAGTGAATGCTGTCTTGCTATTACCCTTTAAAACTGGGGTTTTTGGGTAGGCAAGGCGTTGCGTTCAATTGTTGAACGCAAGGGTATTAGATGTCATAAGTTTGGCAGAATCAATTGTGGGAGTACGTATAAGCTGGAGAAACTCTGATTATTTCATCATTCGTTATTCCGGTGTGTGCCGAATAAATGTGCGTAGCGCGTTGAATGCTCCGAAGGGCGATCCTGCAGGTGAGCGAAGCGAATCACCACCCAGTGCATTTGTCTTTCTGGATCCCGGCCTTCTCCGGGATGACGAAGACGGTGAGGAGTGAATTCCGGGTCTACACTGCGCTACACCCGGTATGACCAACTAATCAGAAAATCCTTAGTATTTCGGGGATGATTGTTGATTCTCTGCTTTCAGATAGCGGGCAAGCCAGGCCATGGCGAGGATCACCATGAAGGTGGCGGCATAGGCGGGAATCTGGAGATTGAATTCGACCGTGGCGTGGATCAGCATGGCGGTGATCGCCATGGTTGCAGCGAAACCGATGCCGCGTGCGAATTGGCTGCGGCGCTTGCGCTGGGCGAGGATCGCGTTTCCTAGTGCGAGGATGATGATGCCGGCCGGGAACACGATGCCGAGGATGCCGTATTCGGAGAGAAATTCGAGGTAGTCGTTGTGGGCGTGTCCACAAGCAAACCCCGCTCCGTGTCCACCTTCCCGGTAGCGCGGGAAGACACCGTAGTAACTCCCCGCCCCTGCCCCGAACAGCGGGTAGTCCTGCCACATGTCGGAAGCTGTGCAGGCCGAACTCGTCGCGTGACTCCGTTGCCAGGGTGGTCTCTACGATGCGATCTTTCACTTGCTCGATGCCAACCCAACTGCCGATGATGATGATGTCGATCACGATCAGGCTGGCGATCAGCACCACCACGGGCCGTGGCATGTCCTTGAACAGGATCAGGGCCAGGGTGCCGGTAATGAGCAGGCTGGCAAAAAACGAACGTGTTGCCCATGCGGGAGTGCGTCAGCACCAGGGCAATGACCATGATGGCCAGGAAGATGCGCAGCGGGGCCTTGGCGCTGAGTATCAGCGTACCGATATGCCGCAGTCGGTCTCGCCAGGAACCCGTGCGGTGCACTCCGCCCCATCGAGGCGATCAGCAGGCCGATGCCGGTGGCCAGGCACAACACCAGGTAGGCCGCGAAGTGGTTGCGATTGACAAAGGTGCCACTGGCATTGCCGCTACCAGCGACAGCGAGTGCCAGGCTGCCGTAGACGGCCTGCCCCAGACCGCTGAGCACGAGGACGTAGGCAAGTGTCTTCAAGCGTTGCATCGAGTCGACCAGCAACAGCGTCAACATGAACAGCAGCACATACGCGAGGGATTTGAGCCAGGCTGTGAGGGAGGCGGACAGGTCGAGGGTGAGTCGGGCGCTGTATGCGTTCGCCATGGCGGGTGGTTGGACACCTGCTGGAAGCTCGAGGGTATCAGCAACGCCGGGTTGGGGTCATCGGCTGTGGCAAGGTCGGGCCAGGTGCCTGTTGGCCTGTATCGTCGCTTGTCCTTCGGCATCCGTGGTATGGCGATCAGCGGGTGTGGTGCTCTCCGGAAAGGACGGCAATGGCCGTGAGACCGGGTTGGGCACGAGGTCCTGGTTAGCGAGTTGGGGTCCGAGTTGGGCCTGCTGGTAGAGGGCTGCGGTGTTGGGGGAAATCGCCGCTACCACGCTCCCCGGCAGGGGGATCATCTGCAGGAGGCCATAGCCCAGCCAGAGAGTGAACAGGATGAGTGCGGGTCGGGCCTGGCGGAAGGGTTCGGTGAGGGTTACCCGGCCGCGTGCGTATTTGAACAGCCACACGGCCGCGATCAGGTAGACCCAGACCTCCATCAGCGCCCAGGACCAGGGGCGGTTGCTGCCGAGAGGGATCGGTAGCCAGACGAGGAGGATCAGGAATGCGACAAACAGACCCGAGGTGCTCGGCATTCCCGGGTATTCTGATTCATTGTATCTCGTACTGGGTATCTTGGATACGATTCGCAGATGAGATTGTAAACACTCTCCTGGTATGCGCCTTAGGGCCGATTTATTCGGCCAACTTCGGCTGTTCGTGAATGACTAGTTTCTGATTCGCATTTGCGCGGGCGAGCTATGACCCATCCGACTCAAACAGATCGAAGCGTTTTGCCACGCCATCATCAGTCGCGAGTTGTTCAACAGGCCGCGCGCAATGGTGTGCTCGACACTGGTCTGCAGCGTTGCGGGCAGCTTGTCCCACACAGTGAGACCGCCGCTGGCGATGCTGGCCTGCACACTCGTCTGCCAGGGGCCCAGGGTCAGCGCGCGCTGCATGGCCAATGCAAACTCGGCATCGATGCGTTGCTGGGTAATCTTCAGCAGCGCGACATCGGCCCAGGCATAGGGCCAGGCCGGGCGCAGCGCAAGCGCTTGCCGGTAATAGTCGAGGGCGCGATCGAGGTCAGCTGGCATCGGGCGCCGGCAGCTTCACCCACCCGGCGTTCATACAGCTGACCCAGATCACCCTGGATCTGCGCATCAAACGGCGCCAGGTGGCTGGCCAGCCACAGGTAACGATGCACCTGCTCCCAGGCCCATGCCGGTGGCCCCTCCTCGTCTGCGAACCCGTCCCACTCTCCGATGAGGGTTGCCGCCTCGCCCCGGTAGATGTCGGCCATCCCGAATGCCGCCGCCACGACGCTGAGCGCAAGCAACAGGAACGCCAGCAGGATGGGGAGCGCTTTACGCATGGATCATTGGGCGACGTGATTCCCTGCGGAGTAAACCAGCGTCGGCGCACGCAGGATTTGCCGGGGATTATCGCGCACCAGGCGCCAGGCGGCGTCTTCACCAATAATGGCCGCCGCCGCGGCGCGGCCGGGCTCGAGATCCGGAATCCGGTAGCGGGTGTTGTGGGCATCCGAGGCCAGGAAGCTGACCCAGCCACGTTCGAGTAGCTGGTGGGCCCGCTTTCGGGGATGCGGCCCAAAGTCCCCGGCGACTGCTCCGGCGGTGACCTGCAGCAGGCAACCCAGTTTCACGAAGGGTGTGATCTTTTCGAGATTGCGGATCACGTCCTTGTTGCGTTCGGGGTGCGCAATCACCGGGCGGACCTTGCGTTGCAGGCACCAGTTGACCAGCTTGTCACTCCCCACCGGAATATGGCTGTGGGGAAATTCCAGCAACACCAGTTGGTAGCCATCCAGGCTGCCCAGCCAGGGAACCTGCTGTGCCCCGACCATGGTCATGAGTTCAGGGCCGATGCGGATCTCTGCCGCCATTCTCAGGCGCAGCGCGATATCATGGTCCTGCAGGGATTGCTGAAACTGTTGGGTGGACCAGGCAACGCTTTCCCGGGTATTTTCGTAGCGTCCGGCATGGATGTGCGGGGTGACGACCGCCTCGGTGATACCGTTGGCGACCGCGAGCCTTGCCATCTCGATGGATTCATCAACGCCCTCAGGGCCGTCGTCGATCCCCGGGAGCATGTGGCAGTGGATATCGATCATGGCTGCGGTTAATGCTAACCAAGACGCTCGAGTAGTGTCAGTCGTGCGAGAACATGGCAGTTTATGCGCTGTGCTTATGCCCTGCGGCTGAAGCCATGCTGCGGGTATCTGCCGGCTAACTCGGCTGCCTCGGGGATTCAGGGTCCTGGCTGTAGCTGTAGGGGCCATAACGGCCATAGCGGGAATAGCCGTGTTTATACTTGCCGTAGTAATGCGCCTCCTGGGGATTGACCTGGTTCAATACGGCACCGAGCAGCGTCGTACCGGTATCACTCAGTGCACTCAATCCCTGGCGCACCGCCTGGTGGGCGGTTTCGCCGGCCTTGATCACATAGACGACGCCACTGGCCTTGGTCGCCAGCAGCCGCGCATCACTCACCAGCTCGACAGGGGCCGAATCGATCACAACCGTATCGTAGCTGGTTGCCGCCTTTGCCAGCAGCTTCGAGAAGCGCTCCGAGGACAGCACCTTGAGTGGATCCGGTGGGATCGTGCTGCCGGCGAACAACACATGAATGCCCCCGGGCACCACCGCACGGATGCAGTCCGTCACCTTTGCCGTACCGGCCACCAGGTCCGTCAGGCCCGGTGTTCGGGTCTCCTGCCCAAACAACCTGGCCAGTGAAGGCCGCCGCAGATCGGCATCGATCAGCAGCACATTGCCCAGCTGCCCCAGGGCCAGGGCAAGATTCAATGCAACCGTGCTTTTCCCTTCCCCACTCATCGACGAGGTCACCACGAGGATTTGCTGTGGCTGATCGAGACCCGAGAGTGCGACACCCGTACGGATGGTGCGCACACTTTCCGCAAAGCTCGATGTCGGCTCGTCCATAAATTCCGTGGCCGGCACGATGGGCGTACCGTCAGCCCGTTTACCCTTGAGCAACATCAATTCGCCCAGTACCGGGATGCCGAGACGCTCCTCCACATCTTCGCGACTCTTCAGGGTGTTGTCGAGCTTGTCCAGCATCAGGGCAATACCGACCCCGCCCATCAGGGCCAGCAGCAGGCCAATCATCACCATGCGCCGCTTGTTGGGTTTGACCGGTGTCTGCTCTGGCACCGCAGGGTCGACCACGCGGGCGATCATCGACACCGTATCCGCACTGCGTGTGCTGGTTTTCATTATCTGATTCAGAAAGGCTTCATAGGACTGGCTGTTCGTCGCAACGGCCTGCTCCAGCGCCTGGGCCTCCAGCTGCTTGCGACCCAGTACCTGCACGCTTGCCTCGAGAGCATCGACTTCCGCCTGCAACCGCTCCTCGTTGGCCCTGGCAATCAGGTAGTCGGTCCTGAAACCCTCGACAAGCTTATCCAGTGCCTCATCGATCTGGTCACGAACCGCCTGGAGATGACTCCTCGATTCAACAATACCGGGATAATTTTCCTGGTAGCGATCCAGATCAGACTGGATCTTGCGTTCCAGTTCCTCCTCCTGATCCCGCAGGCGCCCAATCCGGCGATTGTCGAGCACGGCCGGGATAGCCTCCATTTGTCCCAGACTGCGCAACTCCTTGGCCCGTTGATAGAGACTCTCTGCCTCGCTGCGTTCCCGATGGGCCGCACTCAGTGCAGCGGCGCGGTCCTTGAGCTGTTCGATCTGAACGTTGTGCATCCCCTCGACATCGACCAGACCGGCCTCTTCCCGGTATTGCTGCAGGGTATCCATCGATTCCGTGACCTGCTGCCGGGATTTTTCGAGCTGCTGTTGCAGCCATTCTGAGGCTTCGCCCGTGGACTCGATGCGTTGCTTCAGGTTGTAGTCGATATAAGCCCGGGTGAAGGCATTGACGACCCGTGCGGCCAGTTGCGGATTGGTCGACTCAAAACTGACCTGCACCATGGAGGTGTCCCGCACCGGCTGAACACTGAGATTACCCCTCAGCCAGCCGAGCAAGGCCTTGTCCGGATCGGACGCGGCAATGGGTTCGGACTGGCCGGGCAACATTGGCCTGTTCCAGCCACGACCGGGGAACCCAGTCACGCCAGTTAAAGCCGGACGTGGAATCCTTTTTGTTCTGCTCAGGTATAGCGCCCCTGGCCGTACCCAACTGCTCCAGAGCCGTCTTTGCAACCTGGCGAGACTTGAGGAGTTCATACTGGGTACCGAGAAAACTTTCTTTTGTCGACCCAGTTCGTGCCTTCATCCTGGCTGGACAGCGTCACGCTGTCATTCCCGCCGATCAGCAGGGTGGCGGTGGAACGATAAACCGGCTGCAGCGAGTAGGCCCACACGGTGGTAAACAAACCGACCGAAAAAACAAGGCCGAGAATGCCCCATTTATAGCGCAGCACGACCCGCCAGTAATGCAGCAGGTTGATGCCCTCATCTTCGACGAACTCGTCGAAGCCGCTGGCGGTTGGAAAGAAGGATTATCTCAGGTTGTTTGCCATGGCTAGATTGGACGGTTTTCAAGTCTTCCGATTACATTCAGGAACAAACCCGCTCATCATCCGTCGAGCGCCTGGCTAAAAACAGGCGCCCGATGATATCTGGCGAAATAGAGACTACGCGGGACTGGGAATGTCTTCGCACTTCCCGTAGGCCCACATATCGGGATGTTTGTGAACCAGCTTGTCGGCCGTCTTTTCAGGCAGTTTCTGGGTATGGAACTTGCCATTTGGTAAAAAGTGGCAGACATAGACTTTGTCATGACCGTGGCCATGACCATTTCCATGGCCGTATCCACCTCTGTCATCATCCCATTCGTCCCAGTCATCTTTGTCATCCTTGTCTTTCTTACCGTACTTGTCGTCCTTGTCGTTCTTGCTGTACTTATCGTCCTTGTCGTCCTTGTCGTCCTTGTCGTCCTTGTCGTCCTTGTCGTTCTTGTCGTTCTTGTCGTTCTTGTCGTTCTTGTCGTTCTTGTCGCTCTTGCCGTACTTATCGTCCTTGTCGTTCTTGTCGTTCTTGTCGTACTTATCGTTCTTGTCATCGTCATCGTTCTTTGCGAGCAACAACGGTTGCTGCATCATAGACTCACTGCCAGCGATGACATCCATCCAGGCTGGATCACCCGCCTGAACGGGCCCGGGCGACGAAATGGCCATCGAGCAGAGCAATGTGGTGACTAGTCCTATAAAGGCTTGTGTTGGTCGAATACGCATACTGTTTACTCCCTCATTTTCTAACTCATTCCGTCATTCCGGCGAAGGCTCGGAATCCTGATCGCTAATCCTGACCCGTCATTCCGGCGGAGGCCGGAACCAGGAAGCGTCGAATCGCCTTGGACGCCCGAGCATTCGCCCGGGGTGACGAGACTGGTTCGTCGGGGTGACGAACGTGTCGCTCCGTTCAACCGGCCCAATTTTACGGTAATCATGGGTCCCATGCACAAAACCTTCACGGTCGTCTCAATCCAGAAAATCGGCTAATGACTGCAGTGCAGCGTCCAGATTTTTTGGCCGTTCACTGGATGCTTGCCCGCTGACAGGCATATGACCTCTCGAGCGCCCTGTGAAACGCTGTTCGCTGTTTCTCGAAGCATTCAGCCTGTAGATGCCTCTGTCATCCTGCTCGCGCTCATCCACCCCGAGTCGGTCAAACTCCTCGGCTACATTCGCCAGCAGCGACGCTCTTTCGGCATGAATCGACGTCACCCCGTTTGAAACCTTGCGGGGCCCTGCAAAGGCGAGCAATTGCCCGTTCACGCTGTCGTTGAGAATATCCTGAACCAGTGCGCCATCAATACTCGCCCGTTGCTCTTCGTAACCATATTCCAGCACGGTGTCGCAGAGCGAGTTAATCAGTCTCGGTATACCCTGGCTGCGTTGATAGATCAGTTCACAGGCCTCTGCATCGAACAAGTCCGGATCGCCTCCCGCCACTTGCAGCCGGTGCTGAATATATTGTCCGGTTTCCTCTGCGTCCAGGGACTGCAGGTGATGCTCCACCGCAACCCTTTGCGCAAACTGTCGCATGTCCGGCTGCTCCAGAATAGCCCGCAACTCCGGCTGTCCCACCAGAACCACCTGGAAAGACGGGTAGTCGACATTGATATTCATCAGCAGCCGCAGTTCTTCAAGAACCGCTCGCCGGACATATTCTGCGTCTCATCGATGAACAACAGCGCACTGCGCCCCTGCTCAGTCTGGTCTTTCACGAAGTTGACGAAGGCGCGATGAAGCTTTGCGTCGCTGCTATCCGGTCACCTCGATGTCAAAGGCCTGCAGCACCCATTCGAGCAGGTCGTCAAACCGGGAATGGACATTATTGATCAGACCGATCGTTACCTCGGTTTCCAGCTCGCGAACCAGGTGCTGAATCAGCGTCGTCTTGCCGGAACCGATCTCCCCGGTAATCACTGTCGTGCCTGCACGGTTCAGAATGCCGGAACGGAGTTTTGCCAGCGCCTTGCGATGCTTGCTGCTGACGTAAAGAAATGCCGGGTCAGGCAGTAACGAAAACGGTTTTTCGCGGAGTTTGTAAAATGATCGGTACATAAGGTCCTCGGTGTTTATGCCTCCCGCCTGGCCTCCACCCACTCGTTTTGCCTTTCATAGGCTTTACAGGATTCGGCTTCCGCATACAGCGGTGAGAGTACATGGCACCAGTTTAACAGTGCGTGTTCGATATCGTAATGGCGCTCGAAATGCAGTCTTGCCCGCTCTCCCATTGCCTGCTTCAGCTGCGGGTCCCGCTGCAGTTGCCTGATGCCCTCCACGACGCTGTACGCATCGTCCTCAGCGGCCACCAGGCCGCAGCGTTCGTTGCGCAGGATATGGGCCACGTCGCCGTGCTCGGCACCGATAAAGAGCGGCGGGCGACCCGCGGCGAGGATGCCATAGAGTTTACTCGGGAACACCAGCCCTTCCATATCCTGACGCAGGGAAATGACATGAATATCCGGGACCCCCAGGCTGTCGATCAAGCGCTCCCGGGGTTGATAGGGCTGGAACATCATATTGTTCAAGCCCCTCTGTTTCGCTTCGCGCTCGATCCAGGGACGATGATAACCATCGCCAATAAACAGGAAAACCACACGCGGATCGTCCCTGAGCCGTTCGGCCGCCTCGAGCAGGGTGCTGAATTCATGTACCCGCCCCATGTTGCCCGAATACCCCACCACGAAACGATCCTGCAGGCCCCATGCGGCCCGTAGCGGGTTTTCATCCGTTTTCTTGGGATAGATGGTGCTGCCGTCTGCCCAGTTGTGAATAATCCGAATGTTGTCCATCGGGGTCCCTTCATCGATGAGACGTTGTGCCATCTTGCGGCTCAGCACCACATTCAGCGATGCCCGGCGAACCGGAATATTGCGCAGCCCCAGCAGCAGCTCAGCAAACTTGCCCTGCATCCCTTTGACACCCAGGACGGTGGCCACCTCGGGAAACAGATCTTGATGCCAGATAACAAGCTTTGCCCCCCGCAGGGAAGCCACCATCGCTGCCGGAATACCGATCAGTGGCGGATCGGTCATGGCAACCACGACATCGCCCTTCGATAGCGTGCGCCACATCTGCCACAGCGCACTCAGGTAGAAGGTCAGGTAATCGAACGCGCGGCCTAACAGGTTCTGACGTCCGTTGCACGAGGTCCACACCCGCTCGATTGTCACCCCCTTGACCGTTTCCGAGGATGGCAGCCGTGCCTCGGGTTCGCCATAGCGTTGCCGGCTGGTGATCACCGACACCGGCCTGCCATGAACCGCGAGCGTAAAGGCCAGGTCCGCCAGCAACTGGCTGGTCGCCGAATGGTCGGGCCAGAAAAAGCGATTGACAAAAACAGTCCTGCTGTTGGACGCGACTCGACCGGATTCCCGCAGTGGCTTCGCTGCAGTGAACACGGTACTGACCGCCTCTTCGGAAGCGCGACGACAATCCTCCGACACACGCCGGCACGGGCCGCAACGGCGATTGACGCCTTCATAGGCTTTCTCATCGGCAAGGCCCGGGGAGCGTCTCCGATCCTCTCCCGAGCGGCGCTCCTGCCCCGCTCTGCGACAGAGTTCACGACCGAGGAATCGCCTTGTTTTCCAGGTCTGCGCCACCAGGTAAAAATAGCCGGCAAACAGGCAGAGGTAGAGTCCGAACATGACGCTTTCAGGCACACCCAGGTACAGGCCGGCGATGCCCGTTGACGCGAGCAGCGATGCCACGGCAGTCAACATCAGCACGGTTTGTCCGACCGAAAACCCTGCCGCCAGGAATATATGGTGTAAATGTTCCCGATCCGCCTCAAAGGGATGCCGACCATTTCTAAGGCGTCGGATCAGGAGTGTTGCCATGTCAAACAACGGCAACACCACAAACCAGAGTGGCGTGGCCGGCGTCATGACGGCGTGTTCGCCCTGCGACAGGCTCACGGAAAACCACACCACGGCAAATCCCAGCAGGGTACTGCCACAATCCCCCAGAAAGATATCGGCCCGCTTGCGCCACAGGTAGCGCGCATTGAATCCCAGAAACGCCACCAGGCTAAAGCCCAGGAATGACAGGCCCGCGACCATGGCGAGTTGTCCACCGAGATAGGCAACGGTCCCCAAACCGAGCAATGCAACCAGTGTCAGTGAGCCCGCCAGCCCATCAATGCCGTCCGACATATTGAAGGCATTGACCAGTCCCACCACGCAAACCACCGTAAACGGGATCGCCAACACGCCCAGCGTGATCACTTTACCGGGTATCAGCAGCTCGCCAAGCTGCGTGACGACCACGCCACCGGCGACCGTCATCAACAGGCCTGCCAGGATCTGCACGACGAAACGCGGTTTGTGTGACATGGTGACGACATCGTCGATGGCCCCCACACTCACCAGCAGCAGCGCGGGCACAACAAAACCGACCAGGTAGACATGGGAAATCGGTGAAGAAAACAGTGCCAGCAGGAAACCAGCGAAGATCGCGATCCCACCCACTGTCGGAATATCGGTCTCATGGACCTTGCGGTTTGAGGGCCTGTCAACAAGACCCAGATAGTGGGCGCGCGATGAAAGGAAATAGAGTAACGACGACGTTGCGAATAACGCAATCAGGTTTCCTGAATAGACATCCATGTACTTAATTCCAACCGTTTGTTATTTTTGAATTCAACCCGTCAATAAACAACTGCGCGTCGACCGCAGACACCTTGTGTTTCAACACTGCAAACTAACTCCCGTACATCCATCCATTGTTGTTTCGGGGTACTCCCGAGGGAACGCGAACCGGACACTTGCATGCCGATTCGGCGTCAATTTCCCACCGGGTAAGTACCGTAGCAAACTCACCAGCACCTTGGAAATTGTGGACTCTACGTACAACAAGGCTATGTGTTTGTTTTAGACATGAATGACTGTGTGAAACTGTTGAAAATAGATTTGGACACAGGAAGGCTGCACGGACTCAGTTCACTCAGCGTGCCATGATCCACACGTCCTTCAGTCCCAGTTTGTCCCTGACGGTGTCGCCATAGGCACGGGCCTGCTTGCTGCGATGTAAAACCGGTTACCTGAACACGCCAGTATTGCGTGCCTTTCACCATGACCTGCTGCTGTTGCGTTTCAATACCCACGGAGCGGGCCTTCTCTGCCATGCGATCCGCATCCGCCTGGCTCGTTGAAGAGACCAGGTTGATCACCCATGGACCTTCTTTATTGACACTGACTGCAAGTGGCTCGCTGTCGCCAATATTATGGCGCTCCGTACCCGCATCCTTGCTGGCCACTGCCGGTAGGGGCGTGTCACTACTTGATGCATCACCCGCCACGGTCTCTGCACCCGCGGTGAATTGATACGGATGTTTCGCTGCCCGTGTCATCGGCAACAACGGGGGGCGGCAATGGCTCAAGGTCTTCTGCAGCCTCGGACACGACCGGCTGCTTGATAGAAGTCGATGAGGCCGGCGCTTGTTCAGCAGCGATAACCGAATCAGTGATCACCTCGGCGCTTGTCAGTTTGGATTCCAGGTAGGTGATCGAATCCGTCAGCCTGTCCGCGTTCATCTCTGCCTGAGCGCTGTATTTACCCGGCAGATCTTCCTCAGCGCTGTAGGGCTGTCGCTCGGCGTCTTCCGTTGTCTGACCAGTTTCAATGGGTTCCGGCGCCACTGAATCAGCGCTGAAGTCACTCGGCAGCGCTTCCTCAGCGATGGTGGGCTGACGTTCGGCGTCTTCGCTTGTCTGAAGAGATTCAGAGAGCTGCGTCGCAATCAGACTCATCTCATCTGTCTTGCTGACAGGTTTCAACCACCAAAGCAGGACGACAACTGCCGCCCCTGCAACCGCCCAGCCAAAGAACATCGCGATATTGCGACCCGGGGTGAGTTTCTGGGTAATCGTTGCAGACGTGGCTGTTCGCTTAAGCTCGACCGTGCGAATTCCTGTTGTTACCTCGGGGGTCTCAGGCAAAGTCTCACGTTGTAAATGTACCTGTTCCATACTCACTGCCACTCCCCCGGTTTACAGGCTGCGAATGTATCACAGACAGCGAGTGGAATTATAAGTAGATGAGTAAAAAAAGCGGCGCTCCGAAGACCGCCGTCAGGCATGAGTACATAGACGAAAAAAACACCAAAAACACATAAGCAACATGCAATTACACACCGCAGTGCATGTATCTACAGATGAGGAATAAGGTCAAGCATAGCCCATCCTTTGCGTTAGTCTGCACTTCAAAATAGTTTCTTATGTTTCTATCCCATATCGATAATTTCCCACTACACGCATAACGATGCCACGGAGTTGTTTTCAGCAAAAAAAAAGACAAGCCGACACCGTAGTTCACGACCGAGTTAAGCAAGATTCCACCAGAGGGATTACAGCCTGTTTAATCGCTCCACAACACCCATGGGCAACTTTCCGGAAAACGATGCTTGGGACAGGGGTTCCACTTTAACGTAAGTTATCATTTTCATTGACCTCGCATTTTAATACTTTCCCGAAAAGGGGCAGTTACCGGAAAGACTTTATCTTCTACTTCATTAGTTACTGGATGCTACCCGCACCGGGCGAGTGGCGATGAAGCGTTAATCCTGCGTTGGGTCCAGGGATGTGACGTCTCAACCGTAGCAGTACATCTACTTTTATTAAGCAGCAAGGATTGGCATGGCATTCCCTTGCGGTAGCCAGTACCTCAAAACGATTACCCTGATGAGTTAACGGCACTGGCAGCAGCAGTCTCATCAACGTTGACTGTCAGCGCTGCAGGTAATGTAGGTTTCTTTATCGGCGACGGTATTCTGACTGACAATTCGGGCGGTATGTCACTCGAAGTCAGCACAATCCCTGTGCCATCGGCAGTCTGGCTGTTCGGCTCGGGTCTGCTGGGTATGGCCGGAATGGCACGACGCAAGAAATCCTGACCATCGCAGCACTCACAACCACGGCGGCCTTCGTTGATTCGATGGTCGCCGTTTTTTTATGTGGAAGAATATAGTCAGGGTAGTAATTGAAAATTGGCCGGCAAAAACAGATGGGGGAACGGTTCATCACCGCGATGTAATACACTCAGCGTGACAGTATCCACACGTCCTTGAGTCCCAGCTTTTCCATGGCGGTCGTGCTATAGGCAGTGGCCTGCTCCTCCGTGACAAAGCCGGTTATCTGGACACGCCAGTATTGCGTGCCTTTCACCATAACCTGCTGCTGTTCGGTCTCAATACCCACGGAGTGGGCTTTGTCCTTCATGCGATCCGCATCCGCCTGGCTGGTTGAAGACATCAGATTGATTACCCATGGACCTTTTGTATCCACACTGGCCGCAGGCTGCTCGTTGTCGCCCACTTTCTGACGGTCCATGCCCGCGGCTATGCTGGCCACGACAGGCAGGGGTTCGTCACTGGAGGTACCGTCCACCACGGTCTCTGATCGCGGGGCAGTTGCCACGGGTGTTGCGTCGCCCGTGTCGTCAGCAACCATGGCAGGCAGGGGCTCGTCATTGCTTGAGGTAACATCCACCACGGTCTCTGATCGCGGGGCAGTCGCTACGGGTGTGCGTCGCCCGTGTCGTCAGCAACCATGGCAGTCAGGTACTTGTCACTGCCTGAGGTGTCATCCACCACGGTCTCTGATCGCGGGGCAGTCGCCACGGGTGTTGCGTCGCCCGTGTCGTCAGCAACCATGGCAGTCAGGTACTTGTCACTGCCTGAGGTGTCATCCACCACGGTCTCTGATCGCGGGGCAGTTGCCACGGGTGTTGCGTCGCCCGTGTCGTCAGCAACCATGGCAGCCAGGTACTTGTCACTGCCTGGAGTGCCATCCACCACGGTCTCTGATCGCGGGGCAGTCGCCACGGGTGTTGCGTCGCCCGTGTCGCCAGCAACCATGGCAGTCAGGTACTTGTCACTGCCTGAAGTGCCATCCACCACGGTCTCTGAACGCGAGTAGCTTGCTACGGATCCTTCGCCGCTCCTGACGCCAGCAACAGGGGGCGGCAGTGACTCAAGTTCTTCTACGACCCCGGACATGTCCGACGGCCTGGTAGACGTCGATGAGGTGGGTGCCTGATTAGTAGCGACAACCGAGTCTGTGATTATCTGGGCGCTGGTTTCGCCGCAGAACAAGCACTGGCCTCTCGATGTGGATTCTATATAGGTCATCGAATTCTTCGACGGCTTCGCGCCCATAACCGGACCCGCGCTGCGTTCACTCGGCTGTTCTTGCTCAGCGATGACTGACTGACGCGCGGCGTCTTCGGTTGCCCGAACAGTGTCAGCGACTTCTGGCGCCCACAGGCTCACATCCTCGATTGTCTTGTCGGGTTTCGCAAACCATAGCAGGCCAATGATGACCACCCATGCAACAGCCCAGCCGAAGTACTTCATCGATAGCAACCCGGCGTATGTTTCCGGGTGCACATTGCATGCGTGTCTGTTCGCTTGCGGTCGTCGGCCGTGCTGGCTCCCTTGGTAACCTCAGGGGTCTCCAGCAAATCCTCGCGATGTCGATATAACCGTTTCATATGACGTCCCTTGCACCCGTTTACAGGCAGTGAAGGTCATTTTACACCTGATCAGTGAAAAAAGCGGCGACCCGAGGGTCGCCGTTAGGAGTGAGTGCTTATATGGAAAAAACAACAAAAACATATAAGCAACACGCAACTTCATCATATGATTTTTAAGATCAAGAAACAATTGGAAAAACTATCTATTATTCAAGAATAAACCCCTTATCGATAGAAAGGCCTTCGATGATAGATTTCCGATAACAGGCCGAATAGCGACGCCACAAGCATTAACAGCCATAAACTCATATGAGAATCTGCATGAGAATGCGATGCTAAGTGACTACGTTTAAATAAGTTAAACTGCTTATCCGCTTGTACCTGGTGTGCTACCCCAGGTACATTCAATGGCGCTGCATCATCAGAAAATATGGGCGGTGATAGCGCAATCTTTTCAGTCGTTGACTCATTCGTCAGGGGAATAGACGCATCTTCACCCGCAATCACTGCCGCATTTGCGCGACTGATCACAGCGAACATTATCAGGGCAAGCACAGTACCCCACCGATAGGATTGCTTCATGGTGACTGTCCGCCAATCAGGGCCAGCGTATTTTCTTGCTGGCAGTAAGATGAAGCCTAGCGCATCAGGCGCAGCGATTAAATTGTGGAATATGCGTATTCTTCGCGGACAGGACGTCAACCATGAAGCGCCCCGCTTCGTTATATTGCAGCGCGGTATTGCATCCGCCGCGCTGATTGTCAGGAATGTCCCCCGTCATCCGGCAGCAGCCGCTTTCAGGATCAATCCGTTCACACGATCAGCGGGAACCTGCCTTGTAGCGGTTCGTATGCAGTGAATGATAGGCCGCCCTTACCTTGTGAAACTCGCTGGCACGTCCGCCACGATCAGGGTGGTGTTTCATTGCCAGTCGCCTGTAGGCTGCCTTTATTTCGGACCTGGAGGCATACCTGGAAAGCCCGAGTAACTCGTGGGCAGAAGGGACTTTTCTTCCCGACCTGCGCGGGTTTACGTTCGGCTTTTCTGCCTTCTCAGCCGAGTGCTCATAGCGGGCAAGATGCCAGTCGGCATATTCGCCCTCATTGGCAAACAGACAGATGCCACACAGGCGCTGCCATGCGCGATGATGTGCATCGTTATTGCGCTTTGATGCGCCACTCCGGGGGGTTCTCAGTACCGACGGTTGGAAAAGCCTGGTTTTGGATATCTGGCGCAAGCGGTAGCGGGTAACGGGTATCCACTGCGCATAGAAGTGACCGAACAGATCGCCGTCCGGCCTTGCAGACCAGGCAACGGGCTCGCTGCCACCCTGCATCGAGGTGTAATACAGATTGTATGCCGCAATGATGTGAATTTGTTTTGCCGTGTGTTTGATAACCCTGACGTTTTGAAGCAGGCGGATATGTTCGTTCTTGTCCGTGAACTCACCAAAATAAAGCAACTCTTCAGTAGCCGTGTGATACGCCTGTTTCCAGCGTGCCTGCTGTTCAGCATCCTTGCGAAGAAGATCACCGGAAACATCGCGTCTTGATGTCCGCGACTGATGCAGCCGTTTTTCGCTCAGCTTGCTGCGCCAAAACCTGCTCGCGTCTTGCAGGAAATGATCAGGCGCGCATTCCAGCGCATCTGCCACCTCTTGCCAATTAATAGATGTATTATTCTTCGACATCATTCAAAGCGGGAATGAAATGAATCCTGAGCGACCCACCCGCAACAACACGGATGGCGTTTCCTCAGAACAACACGTTAGTTAGTATTTTTCCTGGCGGCAGGATACTCCAAAACCGGAATCCAGCAAAGCCGTGTGCCACAAGGCTATTAATATTATAATTCAATAAGTTACAGTCTGTTCCAGTAACTATTTATCATGCAAGATGTAAGGTATTACAGCTGTCGTCCTGCGAGGCTCACCTCACACGCGGGATCAGTCGGGGTGGCTGGTGACACCCAGTAAACTTCAGTGCTTCATTATCCAGACGTCCTTCATCCCCAGTTTCTCCATGGCGATATCACCATAGGACCTGGCCTCATCCGCCGTTGCAAAGCCGGTAATCTGGACACGCCAGTAGTCTGTGCCCTTTACCGTGACTTGCTCCAGTTCTGTTTCGATATCCCTGGACTCGGCCTTGTTCGCCAGGCGGTCCGCCTCGGACTTGCTCGGTGTTGAAACAAGATTGATCACCCAGGGCCCTTTCTTCGAATCGAGGCTGGCGACAGGCTGTTGATGGCTCACCGGGTCCTCAGGTTCCAGTACCTCAACTTGACGGGTCATGGCCACCAGGGTCTGGTTGCTCGCTTGTTGACTCCCCACGGTATCGGTATCCGGGGCGGGTGGTTCGGACAGCATCGTGTCGGGCGCATCGTGTAAAGCGCTAGCGCTGATTGGTTCCGTGTGCATTGTCCCGTCAGAGGGTTGCCCGTGTGTTGTGACTGCGCCCGCCTCGCCAGCCGAGTGGCCCGCGGCCGGTGGTGACATCTCAAGTATTTGCTCGGCCTCGGCCATTATTTGCTCGGCCTCGGCCATTAACTGCTGTTCAGCGGGTTCGATCGAGTCGGCAGCGGAGGACGCCAGTGTCTCATTGTTGAGTTCTGCCTCGGCCATTGCCTGCTGCTCAGCGGGTTCGATCGAGTCGGCAGCGGACGGCATTGGCATGCCGTGCATTTGCTCTGCCTTGTTGGCCATTAACTCCCGTTCTGTCATGGTCGTGGAGGCGAGTTGTTTTTCTGCATCCAGGATGGAATCCGTGATCAGGTGAGCACTCATCAGCTTGGATTCGAGAAAGGTGATCGAATCGGTCAATGATTCGATACGCTGAACCAGGCCGGTGATCCTCACATCCAGTTTATCGATGGCCCGGCTTCTGGTTGCACTCATTTGTGGAGGGTCAGGCAAGGGAGAGGTGGATAACTGGATTTCAGATACCTGCTGACGTGATATACCCCACCAGGCAATCATGACCGACACGACAAGTACGGTCATCCCCAGGAAAAATCGCATAGTATTGTCCTTCGCTTTGGTATTTCGATTCTTTTTCGAACTGAAGGCATACGGTTGTTGATGGCCCTCATCTTCAGCAGAGGTTGTATATACCTGCTGCAAGCGTTCCCGCTGCTTGCGGTCCAGTGACAGTTGTTGACTGAAGGCATCCTGCTGTTGATGTCCCTCATCTTCATTAGCGGCTGCATACCCCAGTTGCAAGCGCTCCCGCTGCTTGCGGGCGACTGACAGTTGTTGTTTGAGCCGTTCCAAAGTCTAAACCACCTCAACGAATGCCAGTAAAAAAAAACGCTCGCCAGTATGGGCAGGCACGGCAGATCTATCAAGGCCTCTTTGCACAGCGGGCAACAAAGGATCGCTGTTGAATCTGTTTCTTGTCACCACGCTTGCTTGCACCTACACCACTCAGCTGCAGTCCCGGAGTAACCGAGGGACTGTTTAAGTTAGTCGTGGTTGATTTCCAAGTTCACGCTACTGGACGACGTTACCTGTCACGCCATCCATTGCGCAAACTTGCAGCGATTGATTGCTGAAAGTGAACCGGATGCATCCAGTCCGGTTTATTGTTTGTCCGAGTAGAGTGCAGTGTTGAACTTGCTGTCAAACCACTGATAAACCTCCGCCACGGTACGAGGCTGCTGCCGTCTCTGAAACACGCCCCGGTTACGTGCGATAACCGCTTTCGGAAAAATTTCGCCTGCGATGGTAGCAGGCTTCTCATGGAGTGTCTCGAGAAATTTCGCCGCACCGGACAAACCGAAAAAATGGGACAGGTAGAGATCGGTGCGGCCCAGTTCACGACTGAGCCTGCTTGACAGACTGCGTTTATTGCGCTTGATGTTCTCTGCCGCCAGCAGGGTGGACAGGCGCGGATTGAGACGCATGGCCAGCACCTCCGACTGCAGTGGATCATAGTGCTTTGACGGCTTCCCCTGTTCCAGGTCATCGATCATTTGCACCCGTTTGGCATAATCCTGCAGGCCATAGTTACCACCGTAGTCACGAATGGCCTCAACCCAGGAATAGTCCACGAACTGAAACAACCCGGTCGCCGTGGACGTGGGTGCGCGTGCCGCCGGGTTGAAACTACTTTCAACCCTGGCCAGTTCCATGAGGAAGGTAAAGTCCACACCGGTGCGCATACTGCCGAGGCGTATCGCCGCAAGGACATCATGGTCAATATCGAAACGCGCCGCATCGGCCCTGGCAAGGTCGGCCGAATCCTGGATCAACGTCGCCAGGGGTTCGGTGACAACATCATCCCGGACATCACTATCCGGCAGGTAAAACTGCCTGAACTCCTGCAATGCCTGGCGGGTCTTGATACCCGGCTCACCGTCCGGCTTTGAGATCCCCAGGTCAAAACCCAGTGCCATCAGGCTGGCCTGCAATGCATGGATATCCACCATGGGGGTCACCGCCGTTTGCGATTGTGTGACGGCCCCTGGCGCCGGCCCCTCAAGCTGCGGCGGCGTATCCCCAAGCAGTGCCTGCTCCTTGGACATCTGGCTGTTGATTGTCAGTGCGAGTTCCTTCAGCAGCGCATCCTGATTATCGATATGCGCTTTCATGAAGCCGCGCAGGTCACGGATGTCCCGTTCCACCGCGGCAAGTATCTGGCTGTTGTCTTGCGATCCCTGCATGAAGAGCACCCCGAACAGGGCACCACTGACAGTCAACATGCCGGCAATAACCAGCAGCGGCAACAGTGAGTGGCGTTGCCTGTTGTTCCCCTCCTCTACCGACTCAAGCAGGCGGGTGCTGACCTGGTAAAAGGTGTTCGCCAGTTCAGTCTGCCGCAACATCTGGGCCTGTTGTTCGGCCTGCAGTTGAGCCTGGCGGGCATCCGTGGCCTGGATACTGTCTTCATACCGCTGGCGTTCCGCCTCGAGCTTCGACTCGAGGGACTCTGCGTGTGCCTCGGTCAACTGCAGACGTCGCTCGGCATGGGCTACCGAGCGTTCCAGCTGTTCAATCTGCTGATGAGCGCTACTGCGTTCCGATTTAACCTGTGCCAGCTGCCGCCGCAGGTCGGCAAGCAGCTGTGCCTCAGCTTCACGGGTACGCTGCTGGTCTTCACGTACTTGAGCCAGCTGCATGCTGACGGCGGTGTGCGCCTCGCGGACCCCGTCCAGTTCCTGCACCAGCGCACGCGTTCCCGGTAGCCTGTATTGCCGAATGGATTGCAGATGTTTTTTTATATAGTTCATCATCATGCCGGTAACCGGCCGGTAACAACAGCAGCGCGCCGCGTGCTGGACGCGCGCGAGTCACTGGTTACCGTGAATTAGCAAGCAATTTTTTTTATAGCATTTCCGTCCAGCATAGCGTCTGACTGCCTGGCTGCATAGTACCCTTAGGTACAGAATGAGCAGGAACACGCGCGCCGCGCGGGCAATGCGGGTACGGAATACGCGGCAGGGGGCACCCACGTTATTCTGTAACCGCTCGATTACCCGTCAGTCGTTCAGGGAGATGAGCAAAAAACCGGGATCAGGCAGAAGAGAGTCACCCCGGCCAGACCGGCGCTTGCATCGGGCTGCCGCGTCCATCGATGCGCGCTTGAGAATCCTCGATGCATGACCCAATCGGTAAGTTATCTGTAAAGTTTGCCAATCGCCGTCTGGAATACCTTACACTTACTGATACCTTACATTTACGAGAGCATCCAGTAAGCAACTGAATATCCTGTTATTATAGTCATGGCATATAAGTTGCAGGAGTAATTCGTTGAGGAAGTCATGAATAACTATAACAGAGAACAAATGTTCTGACTTTGAATAACAAACCAAGGTTGTACCACGGAGGATGTAACAACATGAAGGTACCACATTTTACAGCACTCGCTGCTGGGCTCGGTCTGGGCATTTTATCGGTTAGTGCGGCTCAAGCAGCCTTCGTCATGACAATCGACGACACAAGCACTGCAGGAGTGGATGTCATAGTAAGCGATGGACTGGGTGTTGGAGCTACAACAGATTCCGGTCTAGTCACAACGGTGTCTGACGGTGGAATTGCACCAGATGGACTTATCTTTTTTAACGGCGGTGTTGGCAGCTTCAACGTCAACGTGGTGACCGGTGTCAGCGAGCCGGTGATAGGCCCGGGACAGATGGACCTTAACAGTATCAATGTCACCGGTGGTGCCGGCAACCTGGTAATCGGGCTGACAGATACCGGTTATACGGGTGCAGTACCGTCATACACGGCGAATTACGGTGGCACGACAAGCGCTAGCGTCGATCTCAATTTTATTCATGATGCCGGGAACAGCGAATTTGGCGGGTCTTCGTTTTATGACCCTGCTGCAGACAGCGCAGGCGCGTTCAGCGGTAGCAGTAGCAGTGCCGTTGCCACGGGCAGTCCTTACTCGCTGACCATTTTTGCAGCACTGAATCACACCGCAGCGGGACAGATCACCAGCTTTGATGCCCACCTGGTACCGGTAACCGCGGTACCGGTGCCCACGGCCGTCTGGCTGTTCGGCTCCGGTCTGCTGGGACTGGCGGGTATCGCCAGGCGCAGGAAAGCAACCTAACGTTCGTAGCGCTTACAACAGCGGCTCCTTCGGGAGCCGTTTTTGATTGCGCTGAAGGGTCCGCTGCCAGGGCCATTCAAGTGACGACCTGTAGATTGTCTTGATCCATTGCCCGGAAAGTATCACAAAGCCTGTCAATCGCTTTGTTTTGTGTTAAGCATCTACCCGGTGTAATCTATTGGCGTCAGATCAAATAATAAAACATATAATAAAACACATGGCCGGTATAAGATCATAATGAACTCTCTAAATAAGAACCCACTAAAAAAATATCTGCAATCCGTTCGGCAATATTCATTCCCGAAAACACGGGCTTTGGAACGTGAACTGGACCTGGTTCGCAAGGCGCATGCCGCCGTCAGCGTAGACCTGGATTCAGTACGGGAAAACCTGCAGCTTACCCATGAAAACGACGCACAGCTGCTTGCCGACCTGAAGCAGCGCTTACAACAGCTCGAAGCGGAACGCAGCCATGCGCATGAGCGGGTTGAGGCGCTGGAGCACACACTCGCCGAGGCAACGCAACGCCAGGATTCCACAGAGGAACACGTGGCTTCTGTTGAAGCAACACTCGAGGGGGAACGCAGCATAGCGCGTGAGCAGGTTGAGTACCTGGAACGCTCACTCGCCGATGCCACGCAACGTCAGAAATTTACAGAGGAACAGATGACTGCGCTGGAGGCCAGGCTCGAGAAGGAACAAAGCCGGCACGAAGAGAGCGCACAGGCAACGGAGACCTTCCTGGTACGCATGCAGGATGAACAACAGTCCCTTCTGGAGCGGCAATCGGAGCTGGCAAACAATTTTCAGGGCGTTGCCACGCGGCTACAGGATTCAGCGTCGCTGCAGGGCAATAAGCCAGCGAACTCGCTTCTGAAACTAACGCTCATCACCGCTGCATTGCTTGCGACCGGGGCCATGGCCGGAATGTTCATCATGCAGTCCCTGCAGGACCGAAAGGGAGAGCTTGCGGTGGTGCAGCAGGAAGTCAGCGACATGCGCGTGTTTATGCAACAGCACCTCGATAACCAGGATACGGTGTTGAATGAACTCACTCAGGCGCTGAACCGGCGGACCAGCAGCGACCTGGCACTGGCCGAGATAACCTCGCTGGCACAGGAATCAACGGCGACGGAGACCGACACACAGCCACAACCGACGCTAACCATTACATCCGACATCCGTGCATTGCAGGCCAGCCTGATGACGCTGGGCTTTGACCTGGGAATCTCACGGCCGAACGGTGAACTCGGGATCAAGACCCGCCAGGCATTGCAGGAGTTCAGGCAGTTTTACCTGGCGGACAGCGCGTCGCAGGATGCCCTTGTCACTGAACCACTGGCAGCGCTGATCCTCAGTTCGGCTGACCTTGCCAGGGCCGATGCCGCGCGTTTCAATGTTGGCAGAGATGTCCTGGCCGCGATTCGCCTCGGCAGCATACGCACCGGTGTGGACTTTTCCTTCCTCATGGAACTGGCCAGGGTCGAGAGCAACTTCAATCCGTTGGCGCGCGCACCGAAGTCTTCGGCAACCGGGTTGTTTCAGTTCAAATCACAGGACTGGCTGCAGGCGATGCGCATGTTTGGTGCCCAGTACGGCCTGCAGGAGGTCACCCAGGTAGCGCTGATCGACGAGGACAATGATGAGCAGACGCCGATTGTGTACGACCCGCTGCAGCAGGAAGTCCTGGCCCTGCGCCTCAATCCGCGCCTGTCCACCCTGTTTGCGGCAGATAATATCAAGCGCAATCTGGAGGAATTGTCCGGGTTGATCGGTCGAGAACCCGGGCGCACCGATCTCTATCTGTCCCACTTTCTCGGCACCGCCAACGCGGCGCAGTTTCTCAAGGCGCTTGATAAAGAGCCGACGGCCATTGCCAGCGAACTGTTCCCGGAGGTCGCGGCAAACAACCCCGGGGTCTTCCAGAACCGGCAGCGTCAGCCGCGCAGCGTCGCCGAGCTGTACCAGTGGTTCGACAACAAGTTCAATACCACACGCTACGACGATCGCAATCCGGGCTGAAGCGGATTCTCAAACTCCGCTGTTGAAGCTGCCTCATTGTTGCACGGCGCACACCCACACGGGAACCGGACCTTGCATCAGAAGCAACAACGGCGGCCAGCGCATGAACGCAGGCCGCCGATCTGATTTGCAAACGGTTAAGCGACTGTTTTGCGTCTGGCAATACCGACCAGTCCAAGAACACCGGAGCCGAACAGCCAGATGGCTGCAGGAATCGGCACTGCCCCGACATTAACCTCAACAACCAGGTCATCAAAGTCACGATCACCACCACCTTGCAGGTCTTCCCAGGCAATGACATGGTTGCCGACCACATTCTCCGGGTTGCCTTCATTGCCGGTAATCAGCCAGGTCACCATGTGGTCCAGTGAATCGCTGTTTTCATCGGGCTGCGATGTCCACAGCGGCTCTTCACCTGATTTCAGCGCCATCAGGAAATCAACGGCTCCCGAATCAAATGTAGCGCCCGGCCCGTCCAGTCCAATCTCGTAGGTGACACCCGGCATAGTGAACAGGGGCACAAAAGCTTCATCAAAAACATTGTCGCTGTTTAGATCCGGAATGTAGCCGAATTCCTGGGCAAAATCTGCACGCATTGCTCTGGTCGTGGCCGTTGCGATTGCCGGACTCCAGATTTTATCGAGATCGTCATCAATTCGCTGCAGGTTGCCCAGACCATAGATCTGATCCAGTATTCCACCCGCACTGTCCAGGAGAGCGCCGGGCGATATCTCTGTGGTCGTCGCGACTGCGGCCTCCCCGCCCAGGAACATTCCCAGGGAGCCGAGCAATAGTCCTGTGGCAATTTTTTTCATCCGTATGTTCTCCTCTACCGTCTCTAGTTGTTGTGATCGCCGGTAGTGAAACACGGTGGGGCTTACACGCCCCTTACTCCTCCAGCAGATCGTTGTGGATCAGTACAGGCAGCGGTGCCGGGCAGAACCGGTAGCTGGAAAACGCTGTGGCCGCCTTCAGGGCGGGATGAGCCAGTGGCCCTGGCAAGCGATGGCCAAGCGGGCGAACAGGCTTATTCTGAATACTGCAGCGCACAAGGAAACACGCCCCGTGAAGGTGGTCACAGGGCGTGTTGTGTTTGTGACGTACGAGCTGTTATGGAACTCAATGACGCCACCGATATCAAGATAGGGCATGACGCCCTGTCTTTGTATTGTACCAAGGTACCAGCGGGCAAGGCAGTCGAGCGGCTGCCTCATGCATCACTCCGTCTGAAAAGATATCCCATTGTGTTGATCCCCAGTTTATTTTTAACCTGCAAGAAAGCGATTATGTTCAGTAATGCCAGGGAGATGGCCGTGCTCACAGCCGCCCCCACGGCACCAAAGGCAGGAACCATGACCAGGTTACCTGCGAGATTCACCAGCGCACAGAAGATGATATTGTTGCGCATCAGTCGTCCATAACCGGTCATCATCAGTAAAT
Source organism: uncultured Gammaproteobacteria bacterium (assembly GCA_963753755.1). Taxonomy (GTDB): domain Bacteria; phylum Pseudomonadota; class Gammaproteobacteria; order UBA9214; family UBA9214; genus UBA9214. Next base: position 330,679 of record CAVWDM010000001.1, on the reverse strand, counting down.
AGCCAACCGATCCCAGGGCGACATTTACCAGTTGGCCGAGCGCCAGTATCCGCAACACGACTGCCCCGCCCACAAAATCGGTGCCGAACAGTTGCAATATCCATTCAGGAAACAACAACAGAACAACAATGATCGGTGATACCGTCAGCAACATCCAGGCGGCGCTGCGCCGGGCAAGCAGTTCCAGGGCTTTATCATTCCCCTGGGCATGCAGGGCGGCAAAACGTGGTGCGGTCACACTATTGACGGCAATCAGGATAAATGCCGTGAGGGCGGCAATGCGACCGGCAATCCCGTACACACCGACAGTAGCCGAATCTGTCCATACCCCGAGAACCAGGATGTCCGTCCAATTCATCAACAGGTTCATGCTGGCAACCCATAGCAGCGGCAGACTGGTTCGCAGCAGCCGTCGCGTCTCGAAATGTCCCTGTATACCCCAGAAACCCGGATTGCGGCGGCTCCAGGCAGCGCCCGCGAGTAATACCGATGCCGTCGCAGCGATCAGGTAGAGCAACGCAATATCCTGGACCGTTGTGTTTCCCCACCAAACGAGAACGGCCGATCCCAAAACCAGCAACATGGGCAACACCGCGACCTGGACGAACGTGGCAGCACCGGGTGCACCGGTTGCCTTGAAAAATTCACCCTGCAGCTGGATGAGTGCCGTCGGCACCAGGGCAAGCAGCATGAAGGGCAAGACGGCTTGCAGCTCGCTGGCCTGGTCGCCCCCCAGTGGTAGATAGTTGATGGCCAACCAGGTAACGAATGTGACAGCAACCCCGGCAACAACAACCAGCCAGGTGCTTTTCCGATACAGGGCAGCCAGTGTGGACGGGTCACCCTGGTCGTGAGCGACGGCCGCAAAGCGCAGCACTGCATTATCCAGCCCAAGACGCGCGATCGTCGCCCCGATGCTGACGACGGTAAATGCGAGCAAGTAGACACCGGTACCTGCGGGGCCCAGGAGCCGTGCCAACAGGATGCTGAACAGAAAACCAAAGCCGGTACCCGCGCCTTTGGCGGCAAAGGCGGCTGCCACGCCCAGGGTGTTGCTGTTTACATAACCGGCACCTTTGTGACCTATTTTTCGAAGAGAATCAATCATTGCGCACCCGGCCCGGGTGGCCCGGGTTCGGTGTTCATGCGGGGCCGCACTTAAAGATACTCACCCGCAAACTTGTCCGGATGCTTCGCCGTGACACCCCGGTAATAGGTTTGGATGCGCTCCATATCGGCTTCGAGACTGTCGGATGGCTCAATGACAGGCCCGAATTCCGTAACCCTTCTCGCGTAGTCCAGGCTGACCAGTTGAATCGGTATCCTGGCCTGTACCGCCATATGCCAGAAGCCGGTTTTCCACCTGAGCGTGTTTTTCCGTGTTCCTTCCGGGAACAGTGCAAGCAATAACTGCTCGTTTTCGTCAAAGGTTTTCACGATTTGCGACACGAGGTTCCGGGAAGTATCCCGTTTCACCGCTATGCCGCCCAACCAGCGCATAAATACGCCCAGCGGCCACCACATATAGGCATCAGCGATTAGCCAGGATGAGCGAAATCCAACAGCCAGCATGGTGGCAATCGTCGTATAAAAATCCCACGATGAGGTATGTGGTGCAAGCACACCGATGACTTTTGCTGCGTTATGCACATTGCCTTCGATTCGCCAGCGGTAACCCGCCAGCAGCATTCTGCCGATGGCTCTTGTGAGTGCATTCCCCCTCTGCGGGGTTAACGATCCGGGCTCAGGTATATTCATTGAAGCTGATTTTTCGATCCTGCCTGTTAATCGGCTGCGCCCTGTGGATACCCGTGACACGACAGCAAGCGCTTATGCGAACGACAGGGTGAGGGGCTGTCACTCGCCTTCCTGTGTACGAGTTGGCCTTTACCAGTGATGGGAGATTACGTATCAGTGGCCAGTCCGCTGCCTTCGGCACACGCTTGACGGGTGATTTGAAACAAGCCGGGTACGATCACATGCGTTTTCGCAGACAAACCGGTTCTGCGCAGGTTTCGACCGGGTCAGGCAATAAAAACCGCCTCTCGGCGGTGGTACATATAGTTGTAATGATTACTGAACCTGGTGGGCCGTGAAGGACTCGAACCTTCGACCAAGTGATTAAGAGTCACCTGCTCTACCAACTGAGCTAACGGCCCAAAATGGGGTGGATGATGGGACTCGAACCCACGACGACTGGAATCACAATCCAGGGCTCTACCAACTGAGCTACACCCACCATTAAACCAGAATTATAAACACAGATACATCTTCGCACATCATGTTTGGCGCGCCCGGCAGGACTCGAACCTGCGACCCTCGGCTTAGCTTACCAACTACGTTTTTCAACGCCCCCTCGGGGTTTGTGGTCTGGACTATCTCTTCACCCTCTCAGGTGCCACACGTATAGTCTCTACGGAGCCCATCGATAATCAGTCGCCAGCCTCGCCGCATCGGCTGATTATACACGGGTGTTTCTGTCCTCGATCGAGTCGAGCCTTGAAAACACCCAGGTCGCCTTCATCTTCAGTCCGGTGTATGGCGGTATGCTAAACACCGGGCAATGGATGGGTCAACCAATGGTTTCCTCGGGATTGCCATCAGCATAACCTGTTAAGGTTTCCCCGATACAGTGCGGTGCACTTTACGAGTTCCCTTTCCCCGTAAAGGCTCCTGTTTGCACACCGGCCGTGGTGTGCGCTTAAAGGCCGATGCTCTATCCAGCTGAGCTACGGGCGCAAATAACCGTCTCCGGAACTGTAGCAAAATAATCAAATTTGGTCGGGGTAGAGAGATTCGAACTCCCGACATCCTGCTCCCAAAGCAGGCGCGCTACCAGGCTGCGCTATACCCCGATTTCCGTAAGCTATTTCCGGGTGTGCAGACTGCCACCCATCCAGGCCCGCAGATGATACGTGCTACCCTCATAAGGGTCAATCGGCTAATGACGGGGGCACCACCCGTTTCAGGTCCATGCCCTGGCGGCGTCCCCGACAGGAGCGGGACAGGGTTTACCTCCCGAAAGTACGCGACCGTATTGTGCTGATCGCTGGCCACATGCGAGAATCCGCACCTCATTGACTGACGCCCGGATACCGCATGGCTGCAAAACTGATTGATGGCAAGGCAATCGCCGCCGAAGTACGCCAGGCGGTAAAAGCGGAAATTGATCTGCGCAGGCAAAACAAGCTGCGTCTCCCGGGGCTGGCGGTGGTGCTTGTCGGGCAGGATCCGGCCTCGGAGATTTACGTTCGCAATAAATGCATGGCCTGTGACGAGGCCGGCGTCATCTCCCGGTCCCATGCCCTGCCGGAACAGACATCGGAAGCAGAGTTGCTCGGCCTGATCGACGAACTCAATCAGGATGACACCATCGACGGTATCCTCGTCCAGTTTCCACTGCCTGGACACATCAACACCGACGAGGTGACCGAGCGGATCCGGCCCGACAAGGATGTCGATGGATTTCACCCCTACAATATCGGGCGACTGGCCCTGCGGCGCCCGGCATTACGATCCTGTACCCCGCGAGGGGTTATAACCCTGCTGGAATATACCAAAGAAACATTCTACGGCCGCGAGGCTGTGGTTGTGGGGGCCTCGAATATCGTTGGTCGCCCCATGAACCTTGAACTGCTGCTGGCAGGCTCTACCGTGACGACCTGTCACCGTTTTACCCGTCATCTCGAGGAGCATGTGGCGCGGGCGGATATACTGGTCGTTGCCGTTGGCAAGCCCGGTATTGTAAAGGGCGCCTGGGTAAAACCCGGGGCCACCGTGATCGATGTCGGCATGAACCGCCTTGAGGACGGCCGCCTCGCGGGTGACATCGAATTCGATTCGGCTTACGAACGCGCAGCCTGGATTACACCGGTACCGGGTGGCGTCGGCCCCATGACGGTTGCCACGCTGCTGCAAAACACCCTGTACGCGGCAGAGGGCCTGCATGCCTGACGCGGTGTCTAGCTGCGACGCCAGCGAGTACCTGAAGCACCATCCTCGAGAATAATACCGGCGGCATCGAGCTCGTCACGTATGCGGTCAGCCTGTGCCCAGTCTTTTTCAGTGCGTGCCTGCAAACGGCGTGCAATCAGTTCTTCCACTGCCTCGCTGGATAATGCGCCGGGTGTATCGGTCTGGCCGGGTGCCATGTCCCGCAAGAAGATCTCCGGGTCCACCTGCAACAGGCCCAGGATGCCACCGAGCTCGTACAGACAGCCTGCCAGCAGATTCGCGGTTTGCGGCTGATCCTGTTTGTGTTTGTTTATCTCGCGAGCCAGATCGAAGAGCACGGCAATGGCCTCCGGTGTGTTGAAATCATCATCCATGGCCTTGTTAAACGCGTCGTAGTAGCCCTCGCAGCTGTCATCAGCTGATGCGGCAGGTACCAGACCACGCAGGGTGGAGTACAAACGGGTCAGCGCGGCCTTGCCGCTTTCCAGGTTTTCCTGTGAATAATTCAGCGGACTGCGATAGTGACTGGCAAGGATAAAGTAGCGAATTTCTTCGGCACGGTAGGATTTCAGTATTTCGCGGACGGTAAAAAAGTTGCCCAGCGACTTTGACATCTTCTCGTCGTCAACCCTGACAAAGCCGTTGTGCATCCAGTAGTTGACGAAATGCTCGCCGGTCGCGGCTTCCGCCTGCGCAATCTCGTTTTCATGATGGGGAAACTTCAGGTCCATGCCACCGCCGTGAATATCGAAATGCGCGCCCAGACAGCGGGTGGACATGGCTGAACATTCTATGTGCCAGCCGGGTCGACCCTCGCCCCAGGGTGAGGGCCAGCTGGGTTCCTCCGGTTTGGCGATCTTCCAGAGCACAAAGTCCAGCGGGTCATCCTTGGACTCGTCGACCGCGACCCGTGAACCGGCCTGCAGGTCTTCCGTGTTCTTGCCGGATAGCGCGCCGTAATTTTTGAAGCCGCTGACATCATAGTAGACATCACCATTGCCGCCCTGGTAGGCATGGCCCTTGTCCACAAGCGCCTGGATCATGGTGACGATGTCCTCCATTGAAGCGGTTGCCCTGGGCTCCATATCGGGCGGCTGCACCCCCAGCGCGGCGGCGTCCTGGTTCATTATTTCGATAAACCGCTCTGTGAGCGTGTGGATATCCTCGCCATTGTCATTTGCACGCTGGATGATCTTGTCATCCACATCGGTAATATTACGCACATAGGTCACCTGGTATCCGCGTGAGCGCAGGTAGCGAACGACGACGTCGAACACCACCATGACACGCGCGTGGCCGAGGTGGCAGTAGTCATAGACGGTCATGCCGCAGACGTACATGCGCACCTTGCCCGCTTCAATGGGAATAAAGGTATCTTTCTGATTGGTCAGCGAGTTATAGATTTTCAGCATCGAGCCTGGCAATTCCATGTCTGTGTGAACGCGTTTGCCCGGGGATGGTAACGGAAAGCCGCCCCTGCTACAAAATCTCTGCTCACCCCTCCCGGGGCTTGTAAACAACGCCAGAGCTTATATCATTGGCGCACCTGTAATAATCCGGGAGATAGCAATGAAGCAGTTACTTGGCCTGATTCTGGCCACCGTTGTCGGTTTGCTGCCGCTTACCGTCTATTCCGAAGACAATCAATCAAACACAAAAGGAGCTGGCATGGTCAACGTCACCATGGTAACGAACAAGGGTGTTATCAAGCTGGAGCTGGATGGCGAGAAAGCACCTGTTACGGTCGAAAATTTCGTTTCATATGCACGGGCCGGACATTATGACGGCACGGTATTTCACCGCGTCATCCCCGGATTCATGATTCAGGGGGGTGGTTTTGATGGCGACATGAATCAAAAGGCCACCCAACCGCCGATCAAGATCGAAGCGGATAATGGTCTGAAAAACACCAGGGGTACGGTGGCGATGGCGCGCACCAGCGACCCGAATTCAGCCACATCACAATTCTTTATCAATGTCGCCGACAATGGCTTCCTGGACCATCAGTCACCGTCGGCTCAGGGCTGGGGCTATGCGGTCTTTGGCAAGGTCACCGACGGCATGGAGGTAGTGGAAGCCATCGAAAAGGTGAACACAGCGAATAGTGGCGGACACCAGAATGTTCCCGTGGAGGACGTCATTATCGAGAAAGTGACTATCGAGGAATAAGCTGACCGGAAGACGGATCCCATGCCGGACACTCTGTTTATCTCGGACCTGCACCTGGATCCTGAACGGCCGGCGGTGACGCAGCTGTTTCTTGAATTTCTTGCCGGCCGGGCAAGCAGTGCGGATGCCCTGTATATTCTCGGTGACCTGTTTGAGGCCTGGATCGGTGATGATGATCGCGGCGCGATGAACGACGCCGTGTGTCATGGCCTGAAGGCTTGTACAGAGGCAGGCACACCGGTTTTTGTCATGCATGGCAACCGTGACTTTCTGCTCGGTGCTGCATTTGCCGAACGTTGTGGTTGCAGCCTGCTGGAGGATCCCAGCGGCATCGATCTGTACGGCACGCCTACCCTGCTCATGCACGGCGATCTGCTGTGTACCGACGACACCGAGTACCTGAATTTCCGTGACAGGGTCCGTCATCCCGGCTGGCAGCAAGCGCTGCTGTCGAAACCGCTGCAGGAACGACGGCTCATGGCACGGGAGATGCGTGCCAGCAGCCGTGAACAGACCCGCGGTAAAGCGGAATCCATTATGGATGTCAATGCTGATGCGGTTGAGCGTGTCATGACAGCGCATCATGTCCAGCGTCTGATTCACGGCCATACACATCGTCCTGCCATTCACGATCTGGAGGTTGCCGGCCAGGCAGCGCAGCGCATCGTTCTGGGCGACTGGTACGAACAAGGCAGTGTGCTGGTGTGTTCACCTGCAGGGTGTGAACTGCAGGGTATTGCGACGGCCTCCGCGAGCTAGACAGTTACTGTTGCAACTGGATGCTTTCATAGTCGTCCGGCACGTCAAATAACCCGGCCGGGACTGTTTCGCCCTCGCTGAAGTCAGTCAATGCGCTGTAATAGCCGGCGTCATCCCATAACTGCACCGGCAGCCCATGCTTGTAATGTCGCCCTGACGCATAGGCATAGCGCGACAGGAAACAGGGTGTCTGCATCGCTTCAGGCACGGTGTGCATGTTGTCCAGCTGTCTTTCACCGAGTGCCGTTGCATACTCGTTCATGCCGGCGACCGCGTCAGCCATCAGCCCGGCAACCGAGACTGCCTCGTAGCAGGGGGCGCCGTTTGCGAGGTATTCAACATGCAGCGGTTGCTTGCCGGCAATTGCCGGTGCGGCATTATCCACGTTCAGTTCCTCGCTCAAGGATAAATCCGCGGGTATCGGGCCGCTGACCGGGTGATTCTCGATGACGAGTACGCTGGCATTCTCATGCACGACGCTGTACAGCGTGCGTGAACGACGATCAAGCAGCGCATAGTCGCCCGCATTAAAGCCATCGTCATAGCGAACATAATCAGCACTCACCAGTATTCTCACCGGATAAGTGTCGGTGCCGGCCTCACGCTCCATGTAGGTGACGATACTGACATCGCTAACCGTGTTGGGCTGCCCCGCTGCGGGTGCCTCTGACCGGCTGCAGGCTGTTACCAGCAGGATCATCACCGTACTGAGCCATAAAAGCTGAGGATAGTTGTTTGTTCCTGTTCTATTCATGAAATATCCTTTCAACCGGCCTGATCGACAGGCACGCAGTTGCCCTTGTTTGCAATCACCAGGTCCATGACATTAGTACCGGTCGGACCTGTCTGCAACAAGTCATCGCATGCCGCCAGATAGCGGCCTGAGTCTGCCTGCTGCAGGCAGCTGTCCGCATCCAGGCCTTTCGCCTGGCCGCGTTCGAGGGTGCTGGCGTCAACGATCGCGCCGCTATAGTCAGTCGGGCCATCTGTCCCATCCGTGCCGGCAGCCAGCACCACGATGCCCTCATGCGCGGCCAGGGCCTGCGCGGCAGATAATGCCAGATGCTGGTTGCGGCCACCCGTTCCGGTGATCGCCGGTAATGTCACCGTTGTTTCACCGCCCCAGAGGTAGAGGCCATTCGGCAGGCGTCGCAAATGTGATGCAATTGCCTGCCCGGCAAGCTGTGCATCACCGGCCAGTGGCTCCTGCATGACGGTCACCGGGTAACCCAGTGCCCTGCCCCGGTCTGCAGCCGCCTGCAGTGCCCTGTCGTTCGTGGCGACAATGTGGTGATGGACCGTGTCGGGCAGGCACCTGTCAGGGACGGGGCGCGATGCCGGCCCTGGTACCCATTCGGGCAAGCGGGTCGTTACCGGTATGCGGTCACCCGGCACCAGCAAGCCGGAACCAATGGTGCCCGGTTCATCGCCGGGCACATCGGAAACCAGCAACACGGTCGTTGGGCGCGCCTTCACATAGGCCAGCAATCCCCCTCCCTTGATCAGGGACAGTGTTTGCCGTACCCGGTTTATTTCATCGATGGGTAGCCCACTAGCCATCAGCCATTGATTGGTACGCAGCAGTTGCTGCAGCGACACCTCACCGGGCAACACCTCGACCAGGCTTGAGGTACCGCCGGATATCAGGAACAGCAGTTCGCCAGCGTCCGTTTCCGCCTCCAGAAACCGGCAGAGTGCGTCACCGGCCAGCAGGCTGTCGCGATTCGGCAGCGGGTGGCCGGATTCGATACAGTGGAAGCGGGGATCGCGCGCGAGTTGTTCATCACCATGGCCGGTCTTGGTAATCACCAGTCCATTGACGAGCTGTTTGCCCAGAACCTCGCGGGCACCGCGTGTCATGGCAGCGGCGGCCTTGCCCACTGCAACAAGGGAAACCGTCTGCTGCAGCGGATGACGAGACAGGTAATCAGCGACGCAACGCCGGCCATCCACTGCCGCGAGGCCGGCCTGGAAGAGTTCGTAAACAAGCCGGCGCTCGGCAGTCCGGGTTGCCTGCATCATTGCACTGTGCCCGCTGCTGCCATGCGCGGGCGTCAGCCAGGCAGTGCGGCAAGTCCCGTAGCGAGGTCGCTTTGCAGGTCGTTGACCGACTCCAGGCCGACAGCCAGACGGATCAGGCCATTCGAGATACCCGTATCGGCGCGCTGCTCGGGCGTCAGGCGTCCATGCGTGGTGGTAGCCGGGTGGGTGACGGTACTCTTGGTATCGCCCAGATTTGCCGTGATTGAGAAAATACGCAGGGCATCGATCAATGCCCATGCCTGCTGCTGGCCACCCTGCAATTCGAATGAGACGATGCCACCGAAGCCGGACTGCTGGCTGCTCGCCAGGTCATGCTGCGGGTGTGACGCCAGCCCAGGATAATGCACCCGTGCGACGGCCGGTTGCTGTTCGAGCCACTGTGCCAGACTGAAGGCAGCGCTGCAGTGTGCCTGCATCCTGACAGACAGTGTTTCCAGTCCCTTGAGAAATACCCAGGCGTTAAACGGACTCATGCAGGGTCCGGCGGTACGCAGGAAGCCATACACGTCCTTGCCGACGCGCTCACTGTCACCGACCACAGCACCACCGATACAACGCCCCTGGCCATCCAGGTATTTGGTCGCCGAGTGAATGACGATATCAGCGCCAAGCGCCAGCGGTTGTTGCAGTACCGGTGTACAAAAACAGTTATCGACCACCAGCAGGCAGTCTCTCGAGTTCGCCAGCACGGATAATTGCTGTATGTCTGCGATCTCGGTGAGCGGGTTGGAGGGCGTTTCTAGGAACAACAGGCGCGTGTGCGGACGAATCGCCGCCGCCCAGCTGTCTGTATCCGTCTGTGGCACAAAGGTCGTTTCGATGCCAAGGCGCGCCAGGTAGGTCGAAAACAGCACGGTCGTGGTACCGAAGATACTGCGCGATGACACGATGTGATCGCCGGCTTTCAGCAGCCCGGCACAAGTGGCGAGAATCGCGGCCATGCCGGATGCGGTGGCCACACAGCACTCGCCGCCTTCCATCGAGGCGAGGCGTTCCTGAAATGTCCTGACAGTGGGATTGGTGAAACGTGAATAGATATTACCGGGCTGATCACCGGAAAAGCGTGCGGCCGCCTGCGCAGCATTGGCAAACACATAGCTCGATGTCGGAAAGATGGCTTCAGAATGCTCGCCCTCTACCGTGCGTTGCTGGCCGGCGCGCACCGCGCGCGTAGCCAGCTCGAATTCATCATAATCAGACATGGCACTCTCCAGTGACGAGCAGTGTCCCGGGCATAAAAAAACCCGCTTTCAGCCAAACGAAAGCAGGTGCTGTCGCTTAGCAGTATTTATCAGGCGCCCGCAAGCTGAAACCAAATCGGCGCAAACTGTTATGAGGCTAGTTGAGCGTCTGTCTGCTGTCAATAACCGGGCGACTTTAGTCAGGCGCTGTTGTGCAGGTCAATCACATCGTCATCACTGTCACGTCGTTTCTTCTTGGCGGCGTCACTGCGAATTGATTGCAGATCATCAAGGTAAATCGTGTCGATATCGCCCGTGACATAGTCTCCGGTAAATACCGAGTCATCGAAGCTGCTGATATCCGGACTGCCGATTTTGACGGCATCGACCAGGTCTTCCATGTCCTGAAACAACAACCAGTCGGCACCAATTTCCCTGCAAATCTGATCCTCGGTACGGCCGTGGGCGATTAACTCGCTGCTGGTGGGCATATCGATGCCATAGACGTTGGGATAACGTACCGGGGGTGCTGCAGAGGCAAAATAGACCTTGTTTGCGCCCGCCTCGCGAGCCATGTCAATAATCTGGGAAGAGGTTGTTCCGCGGACGATTGAATCATCCACCAGCAAGACATTCTTGCCGCGGAATTCAAGATCGATGGCGTTCAGTTTCTGGCGAACGGACTTTTTACGCTGTTGCTGCCCCGGCATGATGAATGTACGCCCGATATAGCGGTTCTTGATGAATCCCTCGCGATACTTGATTCCAAGGTTGGCTGCCAGTTGCGAGGCAGAGGTACGACTGGTATCGGGTATCGGAATGACCACGTCGATGTCATGGTCCGGACGTGTGCGGCGTAACTTGTCGGCGAGTTTATCGCCCATTCGCAGTCGTGCCTTGTACACCGACACATTATCAATGATCGAATCCGGTCTTGCCAGGTAGACATATTCGAATATACAGGGTGTTACCGACGTGCTGGCGGCACACTGCTGGGTGTGGATACTGCCATCCAGCGAAACAAACACCGCCTCCCCGGGTGCAACATCGCGGATCAGTTCGTAGCCGAGTACATCCAGGGCAACACTCTCCGAGGCCATCATGTAGTCAGTACCTTGCGGCGATTCGCGTTTGCCGTAGACCAGTGGACGAATACCGTACGGGTCACGGAACGCGACGACACCATGTCCGGTGATCATGGCAACCGCCGCATAGGCACCCCGACAGCGCCGGTGTACACCGCTGACAGCCCTGAACACGTCGCCGACATCCATCTTCAACTTGGCATGTTTCTGCAGTTCGTGTGCAAGTACGTTCAGCAGTACTTCCGAGTCCGAGTCAGTATTGATCTGGCGCAGGTCTTCCTGGAACAATTCCTGTTTCAGCTTGTTGCAGTTGGTGAGATTGCCGTTGTGTGCCAGGCTGATGCCATAGGGAGAATTCACATAGAACGGCTGGGCTTCGGCTGAGCTTTCACAGCCTGCCGTCGGGTAACGCACATGGCCGATACCCATGTTTCCCAGCAGGCGTAACATGTGTCGTGTGTGGAAGACATCGCGCACCAGGCCATTGTTCTTGCGCAGGTGCAAGCGTTCGTCTTCACAGGTAATGATACCAGCAGCATCCTGTCCCCGATGTTGCAGTACCGTCAGTCCGTCATAAATAGCCTGGTTGACAGGACTGTGGGCAACCATGCCAATGATGCCGCACATAGGTGATCCTCAATGAATGGCGCGCAGAATTTCGTCAGGCGTAGCTGATGTTGTCAGCAATTTCATTCGGCAGGTAGCTGCGTAACCACATAGCCAGTTCCTGAAAATAACCAATAAACTGTGACTCCTGCCACCAGGGGTCCTGGGGAAGCGGTGTGAGCCCGGCAAGCAACACCAGTATGGCGACGATGACGCCACCTCTGGCTACGCCAAAGACGACACCAAGCAATTTATCTGTTCCTGTCAGACCGGTCTTGTCGACAATCTTGCTGGCGAGATAATTGACAATGGCGCCCAGCAGCAAGACACAGACAAACAGAACCGCAAAGGCGGTAATCTTCTGTGCAGTGGGAACCGAGATCCACTGTGACAGAATGGTGGCCAGATCCTCGTAAAATGCCAGGGCGACCCACAAGGCGATCAGCCAGGTTGCCAGGGCGACAGCCTCTGTAACGAAGCCACGGAACAAACTCAGAATTGCAGACAATGCAATCAACGCGAGTATCACCACATCAATCCAGGCAAATGCCATAAGTACCTCTGGGTCTTGGACCGGTATTTCCCGGCCAGTGGGAATTTAACGGATGTCCTGAATCAGCATTTTACCAGAACTACGGCAGTATCGGCTACGATGATCGATATCAGGGATATTCGATAACTATCCCGGACAGTTGCTGTCCGGACTTGAGGCGCGCCGCGGTCTTTTCCGCCGCGGCCCTTGAAGCGGCAGGCCCGACCAGCACACGGTAGGCATAGCCTTTGCCGATGGCGGCCTTCTGCAGACGGGTGTCATAACCGGCAGCATTGAGCCGCTCGCTCAGGCCACTGGCATTAATTTCCTGTCCAAAGCTACCGACCTGAACAAACCAGCCCTTGATAGAGGCTTCAGCCTTTTTTGCTGTCTTGGGAGGAACCGCTGCCGGGGCCGGAGCTGGCTCGGCAGGCTTGGGCGGGGCTGCCTCCGCCACGGGTGCTTTCACGGGCGCAGGGGTGGGTTGCACCGGTGCTTGCGGTGGTTGATCGACAACGGGCGCAGCCTGTTGCAAATCCAGGGCCTCCGTGATCACGCTCGCGGATGGCGGCGCCTCGACCGGCGTGGGTTCTGGTAACTCAAGTTCCATGTCGGCCCGATAATCCATTTGCGGCTTTTCCGGAATGCTGTGACTGCGCGGTGCCCAGTCATCATCCGGGCCTTCCAGTATGATCGGTACAAAAATAACAGCCAGTGCGACCAGGACAATTGCCCCCGTCAGTCTTTGCTTCAATTTTTGGTCCATGATGACTCCCTGATATCAAGCGATATCCGCATACAGATCCTGTGGTCACGCGTGACTATACATGACATGCTAGTGTGGTGAAATGGATACGCACACGTTATCCGTTCGACCACACGGGTACTTCCGCGACGGTTACAAAGGAACCGCAGACAACTACCCGATCGCCCTCTTCTGCATCCGCGTGAGCCTGTTGATAGGCTGTCGCCACATCCTGGTATGAACGCAACATTGCCGGCTCACTGCTACCACGAATGAGCTGTTGCAGATCCCTCGATGACCGGCCGCGCGCTCCGGCAAGCGTTGCAAGGTACCAGTCATCCACCACGGGTGACAGTACGGCCGTGAACTCCGCAACATCCTTGTCCGAAAGCATCCCCAGTACCAGGCGGGTACGTCCCCGGACGCTGCGCTCGCGAAGCACCTGGGCCAGTTTTTCAGCACTGCCACGGTTGTGGGCAACATCCAGGATGGTCTCGACAGCACCGGGTAACAGCTGACAACGTCCCGCCAATGCCACCTCTTCCAGACCCCGTTCAATGTCCCTGCGCTGCAGCGGGAATTGCTCTGCCAGAACCTCCAGTACCATGAGTACGCCGGCGGCATTCTGCAGTTGATGACTGCCGGGTAGTGCCGGCCGCGGCAGATCCTGATACACCTTGGGACCGGATCGCCAGCTCCAGCCATGTTCAGATACTGACCAGTCAAAGCCACAACCCGGTGCGTACCAGCGGGCAGACACTGCCCTGGCCTGCCTGAATACACTCGCGGGTGGTTCGGGGTCGGAGCAGACAGCCGGCCGGCCAGCCCGGAATATCCCGGCCTTTTCACTGCCGATTGCCTCGCGATCTTCACCAAGCCAGGCACTGTGATCGATATCAATCGAGGTCACCAGTGCCGCATCGGCATCGAGGATATTGACAGCATCCAGCCGGCCGCCCATGCCCACTTCCAGCAGGGCAATATCCAGGTGCGCCTGGCTGAACAGGCTGAGTGCCGCGAGGGTACCAAATTCAAAATACGTCAGGCTGGTGTCACCCCGTGCCTTGTCGACTGACTCGAACGCCGCACACAGGGCCGCATCGTCGACCTCCTCGCCCGCAATGCGTATGCGTTCGTTGTAACGCAGCAGGTGGGGTGAGCTGTAGCAACCGACACGGTAGCCGCCGGAGGACAGCATGCACTCGAGCATGGCAACACTGGAACCCTTGCCATTGGTACCCGCAACCGTGATCACGCCGTGCCCGGGTGTCAGCAGCTGCATGTGTTCCGCCACGCGCATGACGCGCTCGAGGCCGAGATCTATCGTCCTCGGGTGCAGGGTCTCCTGCCAGGCAAGCCAGTCAGCCAGCGTGCGAAAGCGTGGCATGTGTGTAGCAGATCATGGAACCACCATCGAAGGGACAATCCATACTGAGCTGGCAACAGGGTAGCCTGTCTATGGCGATTGATTCAGGTGCCGGTCAGTTGCTGCTTCATCAGTATCGCCAGCAGGTTGGCAATCTTCGCACTCATTTCGCGCCGATCAACGATCAGATCAATCGCGCCGTGCTCGAGCAGAAATTCACTGCGCTGGAAGCCTTCCGGCAGGGTTTCCCTGACCGTCTGTTCGATGACGCGTGGACCGGCGAAACCAATCAACGCACGGGGTTCAGCAATATTGATATCCCCCAGCATGGCAAAGCTGGCCGATACGCCGCCCATGGTGGGATCAGTCAGTACCGATATATAGGGGATACCGGCCTCCGAGAGTTTCGCCAGTGCAGCACTGGTTTTCGCCATTTGCATCAGTGAAAACAGTGCTTCCTGCATGCGTGCCCCGCCACTGGCGGAAAAACACACCAGTGGCCAGCCACGATCAAGGCATAATTGAGCGGCGCGCACAAAACGTTCGCCGACAACAGCGCCCATGGAACCGCCCATGAATTTGAATTCAAACGCCACGGCGACCACGGGCAGTCCCTGCAGTGTCCCCTGCATGGAGATCAGTGCGTCTTTTTCGCCGGTGATCTTTTGTGCACTGCTGAGGCGATCACGGTATTTCTTGCTGTCCTTGAACTTGAGAACATCAACCGGTTCGAGGTTAACATCCAGTTCCTGTGCAGAATCCTTGTCGAGAAACATTTCCAGGCGTAGACGTGCACCGATACGCATGTGATGGCTGCACTTGGGACACACATCAAAATTTCTTTCCAGTTCCGAACGGTATAACACGGCGCTGCAGCCTTCGCATTTAATCCACAGGCCTTCGGGCACAGTGCGTTTGTTGCCGCCGACAGTGCGGATCTGGGAGGGAACGAGTTTGCTAAACCAGCTCATGGGTATGATTGTACCTGTTCAACTGCGGATACGAAAATTCGTCTGCCTGCGGGTTATCCTGCCGAGTCAACGCCGGCACGCAGTTCCGCGACCGTTGTTGCCAGTGCTGCCGGAATAGCCTCGGGGGTGCTGGCAAGTTCGCCAACCTGTTTCACCAGCACACTGCCGACGACAACGGCATCGGCGATTTTCGCCACTTGCCCGGCTGTTTCAGCGTCACGGATACCGAAGCCCACACCAACCGGCAATGTTGTATGGCGGCGTAATTCACTGAGCTTGGCGGCGACGGAAGAGACATCCAGTTGATTCGCGCCGGTGACACCCTTGAACGAGACATAGTAAATAAAACCGCTGGCGGCTTCACTGACCTTTTGCATGCGGGCATCATCGCTGGTGGGTGCCAGCAGGAAGATCGTGTCTATGGCCTGTTCCTTCATGGCAGCGGTAAACTCGTCGGCCTCTTCCGGTGGCATATCCACCGTCAGGATACCATCGACACCGGCATCCGCAGCGGCCCGGGCAAAGTCCGCGTACCCCCACACCTCGATGGGGTTTAGATAACCCATCAGAATCACCGGTGTGTGTGCATCTTTTTGTCGAAAATCATGCACCATATCAAGCACCCTGTGCAGGGTTACATGGTGCTTCAGTGCGCGTTCACAGGCCGCCTGTATCACCGGTCCGTCAGCCATCGGGTCGGAAAACGGCACGCCCAGTTCGATCAAATCGGCACCGGCCGACACCATGGCATGCATGGCCGGCACAGTCACGTCCGGCTGTGGATCACCGGCGGTGATGAATGGAATCAGCGCCTTTTTCTGCTGTGACTTCAATTCGGCCAGACGTTGCTGGATGCGGCTCATACCTTGATTCCTTCCAGGTCTGCAATGGTGTGCATGTCCTTATCGCCACGCCCGGACAGGTTGATGATCATCATTTTATCCTTACCCAACTCGGGCGCCAGCTTGGCGGCATAGGCCAGGGCGTGACTGGACTCCAGTGCCGGAATAATACCTTCAGTGCGTGTCAGGCCATGAAAGGCCTCGATGGCTTCGGCATCTGTCACGGCCACGTAGGTGGCACGACCACTGTCCCTCAGCCAGGCATGTTCGGGACCGACCCCCGGGTAATCGAGGCCCGCGGATATTGAATGGGTTTCGATAATCTGGCCATCGCTGTCTTCCATCAAATAGGTGCGGTTACCGTGCAGCACGCCGGAACTGCCGGCGCACAGTGGCGCTGCATGGCGTCCTGTTTCAACACCGTCTCCGCCACCCTCGACACCATAGAGCGCAACCGACTCATCACCGATGAAAGGATGGAACAGGCCGATGGCATTGGAACCGCCGCCGACACAGGCGACCAGCGCATCCGGCAATCTGCCTTCCAGTTCCAGGATCTGCTGCCGTGCCTCACGTCCGATAATGGTCTGGAAATCCCTGACCATGACCGGGTAAGGATGCGGTCCGGCCACGGTGCCGATAATGTAAAAGGTGTTGTCGACGTTCGTCACCCAGTCACGCAGGGCTTCATTGAGGGCATCTTTAAGCGTCTTTGAGCCCGACTCAACAGAGACGACCTCGGCACCCAGCATGCGCATGCGATAGACGTTAATCGCCTGGCGCTTGATGTCTTCTGCGCCCATGTACACCACGCATTCCATGCCGAGGCGTGCCGCGATGGTTGCCGACGCAACGCCGTGCTGGCCGGCGCCGGTCTCGGCAATGATACGTGTCTTGCCCATTCGCTTTGCCAGCAGCGCCTGTCCAACGGTGTTGTTGATCTTGTGTGCACCGGTGTGATTCAGATCTTCACGTTTGAGATAGATGCGTGCACCACCCGCCTGCTCACTCCAGCGTTGCGCAAAATACAATGGCGAAGGACGCCCGACAAAGGTCGCCAGGTCCCGATCCAGCTCTGCCAGGAACTCGGGATCCTGAATGTATTTCTGATAGGCTGTATTCAGCTCATCCAGTGGAAGCATCAGCGTCTCTGCAACAAAACGACCGCCAAAGGGACCGAAATGACCGCGTTCATCCGGAAGCGCCGTCTGCTTCATGGTGTTATCAACCGCCTGTGTCACTGTCCTCTACTCCTTGCATGAAAGCTGCTATTTTAGCAGCGGACTTGATACCTTTACCCGATTCTACGCCACTACTGACATCCACCGCATAGGGCCGTGAGGTGTTGATCGCACGGGTCACATTGTCCGCCGTCAACCCACCCGCGAGAATCAACGGTCCTGGCGATGATTCAGGGATAAACCGCCAGTCAAAGGTCTCACCACCACCACCGTGTGTCCGTGGCTGCCAGGCATCCAGTAAAAAACCGGCTGCATCGGGATAGTGCTGCATCTGTGACAATACATCGATTCCGTCCTGCATCGCGATTGATTTAATAAATGGCAGCCCAAAAGATTTGCATGTGGCATTGTCTTCATCACCGTGAAACTGCAGCAAACCCAGCGGGACGCTGGCGATGATCTGGCGAACGGTCTCCGGAGCCGCATTCACAAACAGGCCAACCACCGTTACAAAGGGCGTCACCGCTGCGACAATCTCCTGTGCAACGCTGATATCAACACATCGCGGGCTTTTCGGGTAAAAGACCAGGCCTAGCGCATCGGCGCCGGCCTGCACCACCACGGTGGCATCTTCAGCGCGGGTAATACCACAAATTTTTACGCGGGTACGCATCAGCAGAGGATCAATCCCTTTCACAGCACTCAATTGAAGCAAGCTGCACGGTTACGTTGGCATGGGCGGTGAACATCAGCCAAAGATCGGCAAGCGGGTCTCAGATGGTACCTCAAAATGGTCGGGGTAGCGGACTTTTACCAGGTACAAGCCCGCGGGCGAGGCATTCATGCCACTGACCCTGCGGTCTTTTGCCTGCAGCACGTCGCTGACCCAGTCTGGCGATTGTTCACCACAACCGATTTTGATCAGTACACCGGCTATGCAGCGCACCATGTGGTGCAGGAAGGCATTGGCGATAACATCTATGGTGACAAAATGATTGCAACGCCTCACGTCAAGCGAATGTATGGTGCGTACCGGACTGTGGGCCTGGCAGGCAACGGCACGAAACGAGGTAAAATCGTGTTCGCCCAGCAGGTAGCGCGCGGCATCCGCCATAATCGCCGCATCCAGTTCTGCATGTTGCCAGCAGACATGATTTCTTAGCAACGCGGGCCTGCAGGGATGGTTGTAGATCACATAGCGATAATGCCGTTGCGTTGCACTGAAACGCGCATGAAAGGCCTCGTCCATGCTGACAAGCCACTGCACGCTGATATCGTCAGGCAAGTTGGCATTGGTCCCGCGCAGCCAGTTGTTGAGTGGCCGATCCGTCCCGGTATCGAAATGAATGACCTGTCCGGTTGCATGAACGCCGGTATCGGTACGTCCCGCACACACCACATTGAGGCTGTGATCCGCCACCCTTGAAATGGCCTGTTCGACACAACCCTGCACCGTGCGGCCTTCAGCCTGACGTTGCCAGCCAAAGAAACCGCAACCGTCATATTCAACACCGGCAGCGAAACGCATGGATATTACTTGTGCGGAGGGGTAGCCATGCAGGTATTTTACATCAAGCTTGAGGACCTACCGCAGGGGGCCTAAACAACGACAAGAATCACGCCGGCCATTAGCAGCGGGATAAGCCATTGCCACCATGGCGGTACAGACAGTTCGTTAATCTCGATCAGGGTGTCACCTGCGAGCGCTGCCCGGTCGAGTACGTTGTTATAGAGCAGTCGCGATGCCGCGGCGATTGTGGTGAATTTCCAGGTCGTCAGCGGATGCTCACGCAGCACATCGCTGGCTAGTGATTGTACCTTTGTCACGGTTTCTATCGACAACAGTGCCCGAACAGCAATACGTTCACGCATGCCCTGTGTGGTTAACGGCCGTATCAGCTGCATGACCGCCGGCAGCAATTGTTCACGTGGGGTACTTTGCAGCAACAGATGAACGGCGCCGACAATAGCCAGCAACGCCACGACCCGCAGCAGGCCAAGTGAAAGTCCCTGGACTGTCGGCGACAATACGTCGGCGCCCGGCCACAGGCTGTCTCCCGGCGTCCACCATCCGTAGACGAACAGGATAGCGACCAACAACCAGCGCAGACGCTTTATCATGCGCACCAGAATCATCGGTGAAGGTATTCCTGCCAGGATATAGAGCAACAGCAGAACCGAAACACCGCCTGCGAGCAGCGCAGGCCGTGCCGTTGACATGGCTGCGGTAAACAGCAGCAGCATGACAACGCGTATCAGCGGATGCACATCAGGCAAGCTTTGATATTAGCTCTTCGGCCTCGTTCTTCTGCTCGTCGTTGCCCTCTTGCATGACTTCCCCGAGAATGCTGCGCGCACCTTCCGGGTCACCCATGTCGAGGTAAGCACGGGCAAGATCGAGCTTGGTCGTTACTTCATCAGAGATACTGAGCAGTCCTTCCGATGCATCTTCCTCATCAATCTCGTCAGCAGCGCCCGCTGCCTCGATTGCATCATCGAGGGTATACTCGATGCTTTCAGGCAGTTCTGAATCCGGTTTTACGCTGGCCTCATCCTCCAGACCAGGCTCCTGGTCATCCAGGTTCTCAATCTCGGAAAGGCCTATGTCGTACTCAGAAGGGGTGTCTGCTGCCTGCGCGGCGGCGGCAAGATACAGCTCGTTACCCGGTGACAAGGCGTGCCCCATTGTAGCCACCTTTATCCAGGTGGCATCATCTTCTGTCACAGCATCGCGAAAATCAGTGGCTTCACGATCAAAGGCAGCCGTATTTCCGGCAGCGTGATAAACCTCAAGCAGCTTGAGTCGAATAGCGCTGTCCTCCGGCGTGGCAGCCAGTGCTGCCTGTAATACGTCTTCAGCCTGCTGGATCCTTCCGTACGCGAGATAGACATCTGCCTCGGTCAATGGGTCTCCGGCTTCATTGGCCGGTTCAGAAGCCGTCTGCTCAGCCGGCTTCCTCTCAGTGACGTCAAAATCAGCCGTTGTCTGCTCTTCAGCGGTAGCGGCGGCCACGCTGGCCATGCGTTTTTCCAGCGTTATTTCGTCATCAAAGATACCTGAATGGCTCTTTTTCCGCGTGGAGAACCAGAGAAAACCACCCAGTAACATGGCCACCAGCACGCCGAGGCCGGCGAGCAACGGATTATCCATCAACTGGTTGACGATTCCCCTGGGTTCGTCAACCTTCTTGTCCATGACAGGCGCAACCTCGTCAACACTATCCGTTGCTGTCTCCTCGGCAGCTATCGTTTCATCCATGGCCTCCTGCACGGCCTCATCGGGCTCGACGACCTCGTTTTCAGCCTCTGCCGAAAGCCGTTGTTGTATGCTGGCCAGTTCTTCATCCTTGAGTTCCAGCAGGCGCTGCATGGTTTCAACCTGCTCCTCCAGTTCAGAAACCTGCGACTGGAGTTCTGCAGACTGGGCCTTGCTGGTTTCCGCCTCTTCTGTTGCCAATGCAAGCTGTTGATTCAGGAGCTCAGCATCGCTTTCACCGGGCTCACCTGTGGCTTCAACCGGGTCGCCAGGCGTGGCCGCACCCTCAACCGCATCAACATCCGGGGCCGTTAGCTGCAAGCGGGATTCCGTGGCCACGCCTGCTTCAGACTCGACTTCAGTTTCAACGACAACAGCCGCTTCCTGGGCCGGCTCGGGGGTTTGAATGCCTTCCTTCCACTCGGCATACTGTCGCTTGGTTTCTGCATAGGCCTCTGAGGCGCTGACAGCCAGAATTTCATCCCGCGACGGAACCTTGAGGGTTGCACCTGCATTGAGATTGTTAATGTTGTCGTTTGAGAAGGCCTGCGGATTCTTCCTTTGCAGTGCCAGCATCATCTGGTACATCGAGACATCGGTACCTGGACGCAGTCTTTCCGCAATCGACCACAAGGTCTCGTTGCGCTTGATCGGCCCATAACTGTCAGCGGATGTTGCCGAGGCCGGCGCTGACGAGCGTACTGCACCCGTTACCGGCTGGCTGGAGCGGTACTGTGGTTGAACCGCCACTGGTGCGACAGGAACACGGCTGACCGGGGTTGCCGGCCTGGCAGGCGTAGCCGGCATGGTGATAGGCGGATCAACCAGCACCGTGTATTCACGCAGCAGGCGCCCGTTCGGCCACGTCAGCTCCAGCAAAAACTCCAGAAATGGTTCGTAAACGGCGCCGTTACTGGTGATCCTGACCACGGCATTGCCGCGTTTATCCTTTTCCACGCTGAAATCGAAATCGTTGAGGATTCTGGACCTCGACAGGCCGATCCTCTGGTGGTCTGCCTGCGAGGCCAGTTTGATAGTGACCCTGGAAAGGTCGGTATCAGCCGCCGACGTCAATTCAATGGCAGCATTCATCGGCTGATTGAGTGCCGATTCCATATTGATCTCACCGAGCCCCAGTGCATGGAGATTTGAGGAAGCGGTTATAAAAAACAGTGCTGCTGCAATAGCCGATTTCCTGTACATGCCTGATTCCCCTTTTGTCATACTAGCCATTGATTACAAGTAATAAATTACAATCCCTGTGAGAAAGAGACGGCGCCGAAGCTGTCTTCGCGGCAGACTATATATCAGAAATACTTTTCGACCAAAATTTCAGCAATCTGAATACTGTTGAGTGCGGCACCCTTGCGTACGTTATCGGCCACAACCCAGAGATCTAAGCCCCTCGGGTGAGATATATCGTCCCTGATTCGACCGACATAAACCGGATCATGGTTGGCACCTTCGGTAACGGCAGTCGGGTAACCGCCATCCTTGCGCTCATCCAGCACCACAATACCGGGTGTATTCTGCAACAAGGCGGTTGCCGTTGCCGCATCCAGTTTCTCGCGGGTTTCAATATGAATGGCTTCGGAGTGTCCGTAAAAGACCGGTATGCGAACAGCTGTCGGATTCACCTGTATGGACTCATCACCCATGATCTTCCGGGTTTCCCAGACCATCTTCATTTCTTCCTTGGTGTAGCCGTTGTCCATGAAGACATCGATTTGCGGCAGCGCATTGAAAGCGATCTGCTTCGGATAGACCTTTGCTTCGACGGATCGGCCATTCAGCAACTCGGCGGTTTGTGCTGCCAGTTCCTCGATGGCCTCCTTGCCGGTACCCGACACCGCCTGGTAGGTACAGACATTGATACGCTCAATGCCGGCTGCGTCATGCAGCGGCTTGAGCGCGACCAGCATCTGGATCGTCGAGCAATTCGGATTGGCGATGATGTTATGACGCGTGTAGCCGGCAATGTCTTGCGGATTCACCTCGGGCACCACCAGCGGGATCTCGTCGTCATAACGAAACTGTGAAGTGTTGTCGATGACCACGCAGCCGGCAGCGGCAGCAATCGGCGCATATTTCTCGGAAATGCTGGCACCGGCAGAAAACAGCCCGATCCGGACCCTGGTAAAGTCAAAACTGTCCAGATCCTGTACCGTGAGATAGGTGTTACCGAAAGGCACTTTTTTCCCGGCCGAGCGGGCACTGGCCAGTGGATAGACCTGGTTAACCGGAAAGTGCCGTTCGGCAAGGATCCCCAGCATGGCCTCACCGACTGCACCGGTGGCCCCCACGACGGCTACATCATATTTGGCTGACATCGCATTCACTACCCTTCAAGATTGATATTCATATATGTGATAGCTACCCGGCCTGCAGGGCAGCGACAACTGCATCACCCATGGCGCGGGTAGCGACTGTTTGCATGCCCGCAGAAGCAATATCGGCAGTGCGCAAACCGCTATCCAGCACCGCACCAACAGCGTTATCGATGCGATCGGCGAGCGTCGCTTCGTCAAGGCTGTAGCGCAACATCATCGACACGGACAGAATGGTTGCCAGTGGGTTGGCAATACCCTGCCCGGCGATATCCGGCGCCGAGCCGTGGATGGGTTCGTACATGCCCTTGCCGTGGCTGTCCAGCGATGCGGAAGGCAGCATCCCGATTGAACCAGTAAGCATGGCGGCGGCATCCGAGAGAATATCACCAAACATATTTCCCGTTACCAGCACGTCAAACTGCTTCGGTTCCCGTACCAGTTGCATGGCCGCATTGTCGACATACATGTGACTCAGCTCGACATCACGGTACTCATCCGCGAGCCTCGTCATGACCTGGCGCCACAACTCGGAAACCTCAAGCACATTGGCCTTGTCGACCGAGCACAGCCGTGAGGCGCGCTTGCGCGCGATGTCGAATGCCGAGCGGCCGATGCGTTCGATCTCTGTCTCGGAATACACCAGGGTATTGAAGCCTTCCCGCTGGCCATCCTCAAGTGTGCGGATACCGCGCGGCTGTCCGAAATAAATACCACCGGTTAATTCACGCACGATCATGATATCCAGGCCGCTGACGACCTCGGGCTTCAGGGTCGAGGCCGTCACCAGCTGTGGGTACAAAATGGCAGGACGTAAATTGGAAAACAGTGCCAGTTCGGAGCGTAATTCCAGCAAGCCCTTTTCGGGTCGCAAGGCACGCTCCAGTGTTTCCCATTGCGGACCGCCAACAGAACCCAGCAGTATGGCATCCGCGTCACGGGCCAATTTGAGTGTTGATGCCGGCAACGGGTGGCCGTGTGCATCGTAGGCGCTGCCACCGATATCGGCCTGCTCGGTCTCGATGCACAGACCGTGCTCGTCCCGCAGTACATCCAGTACCCGCGCGGCCTCGGCAATGATTTCAGGGCCGATCCCGTCACCAGGTAATATGGCAATTTTATGTGTCATGACATGTTGTTAAAGTATAAAGTTAGTGTTGATTATTGAATAGCCACGGTACTGTCTGGCGGCGCTTCTCCTCAAAAGCACGGATCTCGTCGGCGTGCTCTAGCGTCAAGCCAATGTCATCCAGGCCACGGATGTGACAATCCTTGTGGAATGGATCGACATCAAAGCTGATGGTATGCCGGTTAGGCAGTTCAATGTGTTGTGCCGGCAGGTCGACCCGTATGCGGTAACCAGGATTCTCCACAACCTCGGTGAACAGCTGCTCGATGATGTCTTCATCAAGTACGATCGTCAGCAGGCCGTTCTTCCGGGCATTGTTAAAAAAGATGTCGGCAAAGCTGGGGGCAATCACGACACGAAAGCCATGATCCATCAACGCCCACACGGCGTGCTCACGGGACGACCCGCAGCCGAAATTGTGACGCCCCAGCAGGATCGAGGCATCCTGGTAACGCGGATGGTTGAGGATGAAGTCCATGTTCCTTTTGCGGGTGCTGTGATCCATGCCAGGTTCGCCCTGGTCATGGTAGCGCCATTCATCGAAGAGGTTGCGCCCGAATCCGCTGCGCTTGATTGATTTCAGGAACTGCTTGGGAATTATGGCATCGGTATCGACATTGTGTCTGTCCAGCGGCATCACCACGCCATGATGCTTATCAAACTTGTTCATTCATGCTATCCCTTCAATCAGTCCTGTTGGTGACGAACGTCTGTGAAATGTCCGGTGACAGCCGCTGCGGCAGCCATTGCCGGGCTGACCAGATGGGTACGCCCACCCTGACCCTGGCGGCCCTCAAAGTTGCGATTGGAGGTCGACGCGCAGCGATCGCCCGGTGCCAGGCGGTCAGCATTCATCGCCAGGCACATGGAGCAACCGGGTTCACGCCAGTCAAAACCGGCGTCCCTGAACAACTTGTCCAGCCCTTCTGCTTCCGCCTGGCGCTTCACCAGTCCTGATCCGGGTACCACCAGCGCCTGCTTGATGCCCGCTGCAACCTTGCGGCCGCGAATGACTGCCGCGGCTGCTCGCAGGTCTTCGATGCGTGCATTGGTGCAGGAACCGATAAACACATGATCAGGCCGGATCTCACTGATAGGCGTGCCGGGTTTCAGATCCATGTAAGCAAGCGCGTTGCGCATGCCTTCGCGTTTGACACTGTCCGTTTCATCGTCCGGGTCCGGTACCACACCATCAATGGCGGTCACCATTTCCGGTGAGGTCCCCCAGGTGACCTGCGGCAGGATCCGGTCTGCATCCAGCGTCACACTGCGATCGAAGACGGCACCCGCATCGCTGTGCAGTTGCTTCCAGCTGGCGACGGCGCGATCCCAGTATTCACCTTGTGGCGCATAGGGGCGGCCTTCCAGGTAATTGAGCGTGGTGTCATCCACCGCGACCAGGCCTGAACGGGCGCCCGCCTCGATGGCCATGTTGCAGACCGTCATGCGGCCCTCCATGGTCATTGACTGCAGCGCCGTACCGGTAAATTCAATTGCACAACCGGTGCCGCCGGCCGTGCCGATGTTGCCGATGATGGCGAGCACCACGTCTTTGGCAGAAACACCTGCTGCCAGTTGTCCGTCAACACGAATCTCCAGGTTGCTGGATTTCTTCAGTATCAGGCATTGAGTTGCCAGCACGTGTTCGACATCGGAAGTGCCGATACCAAATGCAAGCGCACCGAAAGCGCCGTGCGTGGAGGTGTGCGAATCGCCACAGACCACCGTCATGCCAGGCAAGGTGGCACCCTGCTCCGGACCGACGACGTGCACGATTCCCTGGCGCGGGTCATTCATGAGGAACTCGGTAATGCCGAGTTCGGCACAATTCTGGTCCAGCGTCTCCACCTGCAGACGGGAGATCGGGTCAGATATACCCAGCGTGCGGTCAGTGGTTGGCACGTTATGGTCCGGGACTGCAAGGATAGAATCGGTGCGCCAGGGCTTGCGCCCGGCGAGGCGCAGCCCCTCAAAGGCCTGTGGTGAGGTTACCTCGTGAATCAGGTGACGATCGATATAGATCAGCGCCGTACCCCCCTCGTCCTGCCGGACAAGGTGTGAGTTCCAGAGTTTGTCGTAGAGTGTCTTGCTGGACATCAGTCATCGTCCGCTTGCCGGTGAATTCCGCTAAACCGCAAAGTATATAGTAAGTAGGTAATGAAGCCATCCATTCCTTTCAACTCGCGGGAATATTCCTGAGTGCGAAAATGACAACCAGCAGTGCGCACAGGCTGGTCAATGCCGCGACCAGATACATTGCCTGCGGGCCCATATCCGTCCACAGGTAACCGCTGACGAGGATACCCACAGCTCCACCGGCACCAAAACTGATGCTGCTGTACAAGGCTTGTCCGCGTCCCTGGTGTGCACCGACAAACAGCGAATGAATCAGGGAGATCATGACCGCGTGATACAGGCCAAAGCTGGCGGCATGCAGGGTCTGGCTGACGATGATAATGATCAGCCTGTCGGCATACAGCGCCGTCAACAGCCAGCGCACGGTTGTCAGGGCAACCGCCGCGATAAGCAGGTTACGGGCACCAAAACGGGGTAGCAAGACCGGAGTCAGCAGGAATATACCGATTTCCGCGAGCACACCCAGCGCCCAAAGCTGACCGATGACGGTTGTCGTGTAGCCATAGTGCTGCATATAGATACTGAAAAATGCGTAATAAGGCCCATGACTGGCCTGCACCAGGAAACACACAACCAGCAGCGACAGCACCACCGGTTGGCCCAGCACCTTGCGCAGCGGTTCCTGGTCGAGCGGCAGGTACCCGGCGGCAGATTCCGGTACCGTCAGACTGCTCAACCAGATAAAGACAAACAGCACCATGAGGACTATTGGCAACAGACCGGTACCCGATTCTCCCAGCAGTGCTCCCAGTCCGCTTACCGCAATGATGAAACCGATCGAACCCCAAAGGCGGATGCCACTGTAGCGATGCTGATCATCGCCGAGGTGGTTCATGGTGGTGGCTTCAAACTGCGGAAGCGCGGCATTCCAGAAAAAGCTGAAGACGGCCATTACCAGCGCCAGCCACCAGAAGCTGTCACCCATGAAGACACCGGCAAAGGTCATCGCTGCCAGCAATGATCCCGTACGAATAATCGCCATGCGGTGACCGGTGTGATCGGCAATCCAGCCCCAGATATTCGGTGCGATAATCTTGGTGGCCATGAGGATGGCGACCAGCTGGCCTATCTCGGTCACAGTGAAGTCGAGCGACTCCAGGTACAGACTCCAGTACGGTAACAGCGCACCGAGGGAGGCAAAGTAAAACAGATAGAAACCGGACAGTCGCCAGTAGATCATGTCACGCTACAACCGTGCATGCTGTCCCTGAGCTGCTGTATCAGTCCGCTGGCGCGGCCGGGATCGTCGGGGTCGCAGAGTCTACATCCATATTCTGTGCACGGTGACGCAGCAGATGGTCCATGAGCACGATCGCCAGCATGGCTTCTGCAATGGGTGTGGCGCGAATGCCGACACACGGGTCATGCCGCCCGGTCGTCACCACCTCAACAGGTTTGCCCTCGATGTCGACCGTGCGCCCGGGGATGCGGATACTGGATGTGGGCTTGAGTGCAATACTGGCGAGAATATCCTGGCCACTGGAGATGCCACCGAGGGTACCGCCTGCCTGGTTACCGAGAAAGCCTGCCGGTGTGATTTCGTCACGGTGCACGCTGCCCTTTTGTGCCACACAGTCGAAGCCGGCACCGATCTCAACACCCTTGACGGCATTGATGCTCATCAGTGCATGCGCGATATCGGCATCCAGGCGATCGAATATCGGCTCGCCCAGTCCGGGCGGGACACCGGTTGCGACGACATTGACACGTGCACCCACCGAGTCGCCTTCCTTGCGCAAGGCATCCATGTACGTTTCCAGTTCCGGCACGCGTGACGGGTCCGGTGAAAAAAACGGATTCTGCTCTACCGCTGCCCAGTCTTTGAGTTGCAGCGTAATGGGACCGAGTTGCGCCAGGTAACCACGGATCTCGATGCCATAGCGCAGTTGCAGGTATTTTTTGGCGATGGCGCCTGCGGCAACCCGCATGGCGGTTTCGCGGGCGGAGGAGCGCCCGCCGCCGCGGTAATCGCGGATGCCGTACTTTTGCTGGTAGCTGTAATCCGCATGCCCGGGACGAAAGCGGTCCTTGATTTTCGAGTAATCTTTGGAGCGCTGATCGGTGTTATGAATGATCAGACCAATCGGTGCGCCGGTGGTTCTGCCTTCAAACACACCTGACAGGATCTGCACCTCGTCGGCTTCACGCCGCTGGGTAGTATGCCGCGATTTACCGGGTTTGCGACGGTCCAGTTCACCCTGCAGGTCAGCTTCCGACAATTCCAGTCCGGGCGGGCAGCCATCCACGATGCATCCCAGTGCCGGACCATGGCTCTCGCCAAAACCGGTGACCGTGAATAATTTTCCAAAGCTGTTTCCCGACATGAGGTTATTGTAACGACTCGCAGGCGAAGCGTCGCCCCTAAATTAAAGATCAGATCACGGTAACCGATACTTTTTCAGCATCCATCAACAACCATTTTCCAAGGAGAATATCGTGGCACAATCACAGACACAGCGGGCTTCACTGGTAGGGAATTACCTTGGCCAACCCATCTACCAGACAATCGAATCACACAGCGGCACGTATGTATTTGACCGCATCGCAGAGAATATCGACGGGGAGTTTCCACTGGAGCAGTTGAGCAAGGATGAATTGCTCATTCGGCCAGGTCTTATCTATCGACCCAAGGTCTGATGCCCGCGACGTAACTGACCAGCCAGTCAGCTTTCCTCGATATCCAGACCTAGACGATGGGTCTGGTTAATATCATAAAACAGCCGAATGCAGGGAAGATCATTGTCATTGCGCAATTTCACGATACGCATGAAGGGTAGATCGTAGCGGCCAAACTGGTAACTGCCATCTGCCATGGATGCACGCAGTTGCCGTACTTCTTTCAGCAATACCTCAACGTAATCCGTGTTGCTCTCAACATCATCAAAATCAAACCGGCTGGCATCCAGAATATCCTGTAATTCACCAATCACCTGTTCAATCAGGCTGGCATATTCCTCTGCCGTCTTGGCACGTCCACTCATAACTATTCACCTCAGCTGTTAATCTGCGTTGTTACGTTGTGAAACCACCTGGTCAAACAGTGGCTGGTAATCTTCAAGTTGTGCCGCATCCAGCATAAAAACGCCGCTACCACCATACTCAAAATCCAGCCACATGAAGGGTACGTCCGGAAACTGCGCAACCAGCAACCCCTCCGTGTGCCCGACCTCTACGACCAGAATACCGTTTTCTCCAAGATAAAGGGCCGCATGCTTTAATATCTGTACCACAATATCCAGACCATCTGAGCCCGCGACCAGTCCCATCGACGGTTCGTATGCAAATTCCGGTGCCAGCTGCCGCATGTCCTCTTCCGGCACGTAGGGTGGGTTGGCAACAATAATGTCATAGACCCGCCCACGCAATGCTGAAAATATATCCGACTGCAGCGCTTGAACACGATCACGCAAATGGTGGCGCTTGATGTTTTCCCGTGCCACATCCAGCGCGTCACTGGACAGGTCCGTCAAATCGACCGTGGCATCAGGAAAGACATGTGCACAGGCAATACCGATGCAACCGCTGCCAGTGCACATATCCAGTATCCTGCCCACCTGCTCCGGTTTCACCCAGGGGCTGAACTGTGCCTCAATCAATTCGGCAATTGGCGAACGTGGTACCAGTACGCGTTCATCAACATAAAACGGCAGGTTGGCGAACCAGGCCTGGTGTAGCAGATAGGCGGCCGGCTTGCGGCGCTTGATACGCTGTTCCAGCAATTGCACCACCTGCAGCCGGTCGGCCTCGGTAATCTCCTCATCGAGCACCGCATCCGGCTGATCGTAGCCGATATGCAAGGCCTGCATTACCAGGCAGGCTGCTTCATCAAGCGCATTATCGGTGCCATGGGCGAAAACCAGGCCGGCCTTTAGAAACCGCTCGGCGCCCCAGTGAATTAAAGCACGCGGCGTATTGGTTGCTGAAATCATCGAGATGTTGATTTTATCAATTCAGGAATAGTGTATCGTAGTCGGCTCTATGGAATAATCGCAGCCCATGACAACTCCCCGCAACTCGCCCACCTTGAGGCTTATCGTCAAGGGTGTGATTATAGCCGTTCTTGCTACGGCCGCCGGCATCTGGTCTGCACGACTCGTGCTGCAGAGGACAGTCGTTGAGGATGAACTCTCGGCGACACGCTTTCCGGTTTCAAGAGAAGTACAGCCGTTTGAGCTGGTCGATCACAATCATGCCGTGTTCAACAATGCCGGGTTGCAACAGCGCTGGTCATTCCTGTTCTTCGGCTATACCTATTGCCCGGATGTCTGTCCGACGACATTATCTGTACTCAACAGTATTGCGCAACGATTACAGGATGTGGATGAGGACATTCGCTTTGTCATGGTCACCGTCGATCCGCAGCGCGATACGCCCGAACGGCTGGCCGAATATGTGACCTACTTCAATGGTGATTTTCTCGGTGTTACCGGTAGTGACGAGGCGCTGGAGAAATTGACCGGGCAACTGGGTATACTCTACAACCGTGTAGAATCTGAAGCCGGCAGTGACGACTATCTGGTCGATCATACTGCCGCTGTTTTCCTGTTTGATCCGGACGGCCGCTACCACGCGGTATTTACGCCGCCACTGTCTGCCGAGAAAATAGCCGGCGATTTCAGGAAGATGTTACAGGCCACACAATGAAATCAATCAACAGGCAATATCCTGCTGTCGTGTTCATGCTATTGCTGTCCTTCATGTCCACTGCCATGGCAGGACCCGCGGTGGTTGTCGAGGGACAATGGGTACGCGAGGCACCGCCGTCATCCACGGTGCTCGCTGCCTACATGTTATTGAACAATACCACGGATACGCCGAGATCAGTGACGCGCATCGACAGCCCGGATTTCACCAATAGCCAGATCCATCGTACCGTCATGGAGGACGGGATAGCGAAAATGCACCCCGTCGAAAAGCTGCAGCTACCGGTCAACGGCAGCGTTGCCCTGGAACCGGGTGGTTTGCACCTGATGCTGTTTGAACCGCTGCGCACCCTGCGGGATGGAGATACCGTGGTGCTGGTGATCCATACAGATAACGGGGAGAGCATTACCGTACAGGCCCCGGTGGTTCGCAAGACTGGCGCAAGCGACCACGCCCATCATAACCACTAGTCTGTACGTCGCATGTGCACACGCCCTGCCAGCCTGCTGGATCAGCTGAAATCCTGGCCGCTCGCCCTGTTACCCCATCAGTTGTTATCCAGACTGGTGCGCCGCGTAACCCGCTGGCGAATGAATGGCTTCAAAAATAACCTCATTCGGCTGTTTATCAGGCATTACAAGGTCAACATGGACGATGCCGAGGCCCAGGGAGCTGAAGCCTATAGCGATTTCAATCACTTCTTTACCCGTGCCTTGAAAGCGGCTGCCCGTCCGTTCCCGAATGATCCGCAGGCGATCGTTAGCCCGGTCGATGGACGTGTCAGCCAGGCCGGTGACATCTCTGCCGGGCGACTGATTCAGGCAAAGGGCCGTGACTATTCGCTGGCGGCGCTACTGGGCGGGGATTCCAGTCAGGCCGCACTGTTCAGAAATGGCAGGTTTGCGACGCTCTACCTGTCACCGCGAGACTACCATCGAATCCACATGCCCTGCCCGGGAAGACTGCTTGAGACGACCTATATTCCCGGCCGGCTATTCAGTGTGGCCCCGCACACGACCCGTGCAATCCCCGGTCTGTTTACACGCAATGAACGCCTGGTCTGTCTGTTTGAGACACCGCTGGGCCCGATGGCCCTGATTATGGTCGGTGCCATTTTCGTATCCTGCATGGAAACCGTCTGGTCAGGTGTCGCCAATCCGCGAATGGCCATGTCTGTGCAGAAAAAGGTCTTCGATCAAACCGGCAACCAGGCAGTTGAGTTTCAGCGCGGCGAGGAAATGGGACGTTTCAACATGGGCTCGACGGTGATCCTCCTGTACGGAGTGGACAGGATCGAGTGGCAAGACAGTCTGCAAGCAGGGCAGCCGCTTCTGCTGGGGCAAGCTATCGGCCATCCTGTACATCGTTCCTGACAACTACGGTTCGTTGTTGCTGATGGCGCACTCAATCGCACACTGTCAAAAACGGCAGTCTGGTGGTTGCTGACCAAATAGACCTTTACCACGCGCAGCACACCTCTGTATCCTTTGCCACCCGGTTTTGATGTCCTGGCAGGCAGGAAGAATCACTATGCATCCGACACTTAATATTGCGGTTCGCGCAGCACGCAGTGCGGGCAACGTCATTATCAGGAACCTTGGCAAGCTGGAGAGCCTGACCATCCATTCCAAGGACCGTAATGATTTTGTAACCGAGGTTGACCAGAAGGCTGAGCAGGAAATCATCGGTATTTTGCGCAAGGCCTTTCCTGACCACGGAATCCTCGCGGAGGAAAGTGGCCTCAGTGGTGGCAACGATTTCCAGTGGATCATTGACCCGCTGGATGGCACGACCAATTTTTTACATGGTTTTCCCCAGTTTGCCGTTTCCATCGCTCTTCGCCACAAGGGCCGCCTGGAGCAGGCGGTCATTTATGACCCGATGCGGCAGGAATTATTTACCGCAACACGCGGCGCCGGTGCGATGCTGGATGACCGCCGCATACGGGTCGCAAAACGTGACTCACTTGAAGGCGCACTGCTGGGTACCGGCTTTCCGTTCAAGGACCAGCAGCATCTCGATGCTTATCTCGACATGTTTCGTGCGCTGTTTCCGCATACAGCCGGCATCCGCCGTCCGGGGTCTGCCGCACTTGATCTTGCCTATGTCGCGGCAGGTCGTCTCGATGGATTCTGGGAGATTGGTCTGAATATCTGGGACATGGCGGCCGGGGTGTTGTTGATCCAGGAAGCCGGCGGACTCTCGAGTGATTTTATGGGTGGTCATAATTACCTTGAGAGTGGCCACATTGTTGCCGGCAACCCAAAAGTATTCGCAGCTATTCTAAAAACCATTCGTCCGTTCGTAACCGCCGAGCTCGCCAGGTAGGCGTGTAGAATCCACACGAATATAGTCATATATCTTTCTGATATTTAGATTAATTATCACCCCATCCTGTCCGGTTACATGAGCGGAGTGTTGTTCAAGTTTGGCTACCCTGCGCCGATGCATAATTCACGAATCGTGAGCAATCGAACAGGGTGATGCGACTTGAGAAATAAAAGAATCAACGGTGATGCACTGGAAATGATCATGCGTGATGTGATGCAAGGGATGCTCGGTTTCACCCATGATACCTGCCGCGGCAGCGAGACGGCCAACATGGACATCGTTGCCGTCGAGGAAGCCGAAAACAACGCGCAACCATCAGCCACCGTTATCCCGTTTCCGGGAAAAAACAAAAACGCACGCTGAGCTATACCATACTGCCATCGCCTTCCTTGTCCTCGACCTTTGCCGGCATCAGGTCGGACTTGGAAACACCCAGTGCCAGTGTGGCGGTGCTGGCCACATAGATGGATGAATAGGTGCCGACAACAACGCCCAGTATCAATGCCAGTGAAAAGGAATGAATCACTTCACCACCGAATACAAACAGCGAGACCAGCACCAGCAGGGTGGTGATGGATGTCATCAAGGTGCGCGATATTGTCTGGTTGAGTGAAGTATTGACGATCTCTACCGCTGTCCCCTTGCGCATTTTCCGGAAATTTTCACGGATACGGTCGAATACCACGATAGTGTCGTTTAGAGAATAGCCAATGACGGCCAGCAGTGCGGCCAGCACCGTCAGATCAAAATCGAACTGGAATATGGCGAATACGCCGATAATAATCAGCACATCGTGTACCAGGGCGATGACAGCACCCGGTGCAAATCGCCACTGAAAACGCACCATGATATAAATCAGTATCCCGATCAGTGCATAAATCATCGCCAGCGCACCCTGCTCCGTCAGTTCCTCACCCACCTGGGGACCAACGAATTCAATGCGTCGCATTTCCACGCCGGCATCCTGCTGTTTCAGGCTGGCGACAACTTCATCGCTCTGCTGGGCACTTTCCTTGTCGACCTGCGGCGCAATACGTACCAGCACATCCCGTGATGAGCCGAAATGCTGAACCTGTGCACCGTCGAAACCGGACGCAGCAAGGGCTGTACGTATGGGTTCAAGCTCGACTGCCTGCGGGTAACCCACTTCAATCAGGGTGCCGCCGGTAAAATCAATGCCAAAGTTCAGCCCCCTGGTAACCAGTGCGGTGAGCGAAATCACCAGCAACACCGCCGACAGGATGATCGCCAGCCGTCGTTTACTCATGAAGTCGATATTCAGTTTGCCTTTTAATAGTTGCATCGTTAGTACATCCTTCTGGCGCTAGATCGAGAGACGCGCAATGCGTCGCCCGCCATAAATGAGGTTGATAACCGCGCGAGTGCCCAAAATGGCGGTAAACATGGAGGTGACAATGCCAATGGCAAGTGTCACGGCGAATCCCTTGATAGCACCGGTGCCGTAACTCAGCAGCACAACGGCCGCGATCAAGGTCGTAATATTGGCATCCGCAATAGTCGATAATGCCTTCTCGTAACCCGCCTGAATGCTGGCCTGTGGGCTATTACCATTACGCAGTTCTTCTCGAATGCGCTCGAAGATAAGCACATTCGCATCAACGGCCATACCCACGGTCAACACAATACCGGCAATACCCGGCATCGTCAGGGTGGCCTGTAACAGTGAGAGTATCGCGATGATCAGCACCAGGTTCAGTGCCAGTGCCATATCTGCAACCAGTCCGAACACCTTGTAGTAAAGCGCCATGAACACCAGCACGGCCAGAAAACCGATGGCAACCGACTTGAAGCCCTGCTCGATGTTGTCCTTGCCAAGACTGGGGCCAATGGTACGCTCCTCCACGATATTGATCGGTGCCGCCAGGGCACCGGACCTTAACAGCAAGGCCAGTTCATGTGCTTCCTGCGGGCTGTCCAGGCCGGTGGTCTGGAAGCGCTTGCTGAAGACATCGCGAATAGTGGCGACACTGATAACTTCTTCAACCTTCCTGTTGCTCTGCACCGGCACGCCGTCAACCAGCTTGGTTTCGCTCTTGTTTTCTATAAATACCACGGCCATCGGCTTGCCGACGTTCTTCTTGGTGAAGTTCAGCATGCTGCGCGCACCCTTGGCATCCAGCATAACGGATACCTGGGGGCCACCTGTCTGCTGGTCAAGACCGGAACTGGCGTTGACAATCTGGTCGCCGGTTACAATCACTGCCTTTTTCAGCAGCACCGGGTTACCATCACGGTCATTATAGATGCGAGAACCTGCCGGTACCGTACCCGCGACAGCGCTCTGCACATCGTGCTCGATATCAACGGCCCGGTATTCAAGCGTTGCGGTTGCGCCCAGGATGCGCTTCGCTTCAACGGTGTCCTGCACACCCGGCAATTGCACCACAATACGATGCGCGCCCTGTTGAACAATCACCGGCTCTGCCACACCCAGCTCGTTGACACGATTACGCAGCGTTAAAATATTCTGCTGCAGGGCGAATTTTTCAATGTCTCGAATTTCCTGCTCCGCCAGCTTTGCCTGCAGGCCGGGGTTTTCTGTGTCGATATCCTCAAGCACCAGTAGCGGCAGTTCCTTGTTGAGCAACTTGCGCGACTGTTCCCGGTCGGCTTCATTGCGAAACATGACGCGCACACCCTGCTCTTCTGCCCGAATCGATGCGTAACGGATGCGGGCGTCACGTAACAGCGTACGTATATCATTACTGTAGCGCTCGACAGCCTGCTCGGCAGCGGCCTTCATATCCACTTCCATAAGGAAGTGAACGCCGCCGCGCAAATCAAGCCCCAGGTACATAGGCAATGCATTCGCCTTTTCCAGCCAGTCGGGTGTGGCCGGCGCGAGATTCAGTGCGATAATGTAACCGGTTCCCAACGCAGACTTGACGAAATCAACCGCCTTCAGCTGGGCCTCGGTATCGTTAAAACGGACAAGTAACTGCCCGGGTTTCATCTCGATGGCTTTCATCGGTATATCTGCGGCTTGCAGGGCAGCGGTTATCTTGTCACTTACTGCTGCATCCACAGTCGCATTGCGGCTGCCTGATATTTGCAGTGCCGGATCTTCTCCATACACATTGGGCAAGGCGTAGATCACGCCGATTACCAGCACGATAACGAGTAGCAGGTATTTCCACAGGGGGTACTGATTGATCATGTAGATTGTCCTTGCAAAGCCTTACAGCTCTTTGATTGTTCCCTTTGGCATCACATTGGCTATTGCATGACGCTGCAGTTTTACCGTTATGCCCTCAGCCAATTCCAGCTCGACGAAATTATCGCCGATCTTGGTCAATTTGCCCAAAAGACCGCCATTGGTGACGACTTCATCTCCCTTGGCCAGTGACTCGACCATTTGCTTGTGCTCTTTGGCCTTTTTGCTCTGCGGGCGAATCAGCAGAAAGTAAAAAACCACGAAAATAAAGACCAGCGGTAACAGGCTGGTAATTGGATCTGCCGCTCCCCCTTCCGGTGCAGCCGCGAGTGCATCTGAAATAAAGAAGTTCATGCCTTGTCCTCATTCCTCTGTGCCGTGTGTGATAACGGCGTTATTGACTACCCGGGATGTGCACCAGGCAACAGCCCCCGATAAAAGCGCGCTATTATGGCACAGCCGGCGCCATTTGACCCCGCTGATGATAAAATTCCCTGCGGAAAGCATCCAGTGACTGTTTCTCGATGGCGCTGCGAAGACCGGCCATCAACTCCTGATAATACGTCAGATTATGCAGGGTGTTCAGGTGTGCGCCCAGAATCTCGTTGCATTTGTCCAGATGGTGCAGGTAGGCGCGGCTGTAATTCTGGCAGGTATAGCAACCGCAGGCCGCATCCAGCGGTCGAGTATCGGTTTTATTGACACTGTTACGCAATTTGACGATGCCGTCAGAGACATACAAATGGCCATTACGCGCGTTGCGGGTCGGCAGAACACAGTCAAACATGTCGATGCCGGTATACACGGCCTCGACAATGTCTTCCGGTGTGCCCACCCCCATCAGGTAACGTGGGGCATTTTCGGGCATCGCCATGACGGTTTGCTGCAGTACCGCCTCGCGTTCCACACGGCTTTCACCGACTGACAGCCCTCCCAGGGCATAGCCATCGAAACCGATTGACTGCAAACCAGCAAGCGACTCCTGCCTGAGTGCCGGGTACATCCCGCCCTGGACAATGCCAAACAGGGCTGCCGGGTTATTACCGTGTGCCGCATGGCTGCGATGTGCCCAGCGCAGCGATAGCTCCATGGAGCGTCGTGCCTCGCTCTCCGTGGCCGGATAAGGCGTGCATTCATCAAAAATCATGACGATATCAGCGCCAATTGCGCGCTGTACCTGCATGGATTCTTCCGGGCCGAGGAACACCTTGTCACCATTGACGGGGGAACTGAAGTGCACCCCGGCTTCAGTGATTTTCCGTAATGCACCGAGACTGAAGACCTGAAAACCACCCGAATCCGTGAGGATCGGCCCATCCCAGTTCATGAAATCGTGCAAGCTACCATGCCGCTTGATAATGTCCGTACCTGGACGCAGCATCAGATGGAAGGTGTTGCCTAAAATAATCTGCGCACCGGTACCGCTGACCGCTTCCGGCGTCATTGCCTTGACCGTGCCATAGGTACCGACCGGCATGAATGCCGGCGTGTCCACGCAGCCCCGATCAAAGATCAGTTGCCCGCGGCGGGCACATCCGTCTGTCTGCTGGCGCTCGAATTTCATAATAAACCGGCTCAGGCCGTGTGACGTGATTCAATAAACATGGCATCACCGTAGCTGTAGAAACGGTAACCCTGTTCTATGGCGTGTTCGTAGGCCTGCATCACGCGCCGGTATCCGGCAAAGGCACAAACCAGCATCAACAATGTTGATTCCGGCAGGTGGAAGTTGGTCAGCAATGCATCGACGCAGCGAAATGTATAACCTGGTGTAATAAAAAGGTTGGTTTCGCCCTTGCAGGGTTCCGGCAGGCCACCTTTACAAGCCGCTTCCAGCGTGCGCACCACGGTGGTGCCTACGGCAACAATGCGGCCACCCCGGCGCCGGGTCGCTGCAATCTTTTCACAGGTCGCTGCGTTGATTTCATACCATTCATGGTGCATTTCGTGGTCTTCCAGCTTTTCGACCCGCAGCGGCTGAAAGGTGCCCGCCCCGACGTGCAGGGTAACAAAGGCCTTGTCCACACCACGTGCCTGTATCTGCCGCATGATCGCTTCATCGAAATGCAGGCCGGCTGTTGGGGCGGCCACCGCACCGGGCGTCTTTGCATAGATGGTCTGGTAGCGTGTCTGGTCCTGCGGTTCATCGCACCTGTCTATATAGGGCGGCAGCGGGACATGTCCGTGCGTCGCCAGCAGATCCAGCACTGTTTGCTCACTGGTGAAGACCAGCCTGAATAAATCATCCACGCGTTCCACGACATGAACGGTGAGGATGTTGTCGAGCAACAGCATACTACCCGCACGTGGCGCTTTGCTCGCACGGACATGGGCAAGGACCTCATGGTCTGCAGTGATGCGCTCGACCAGCACCTCGACCCGGCCACCGGTTGCCTTGACGCCCCACAAGCGTGCAGGGATGACCCGTGTATCATTAAATACCAGCAAATCGCCACGATCGAGTTTAGCGGGAAAATCACTGAAGTGGCCATCCAGCAGGTCATTCGAACCAGGGTTAATACTCAGCAGACGGCTGGCGCTGCGTACCCTCGATGGGTAACGGGCAATTTGAGCATCGGGAAGGTGGTACTGAAAGTCGCTGCGCCGCATGGCGCGGGATAGTAGCACAGGCTGGCTGGTGTCTGGCGCTTGCCCATGCTCACGGAATCTTTATACTAAGCGGCCTTTGCATGGTTCAATGCCTCCTAATAGCCGGGGTGGCGGAACTGGTAGACGCAGTGGACTCAAAATCCACCGGTAGTAATACCGTGCGAGTTCGACTCTCGCCCTCGGCACCATTAATCACGCAGGACATATTTAGCATCACTGGGATTCTCGAATCCGGCAATTAATCAACAGGCAGGAACAGATAGATGTCAGGTACACGCTTTTCCCTCGAAGTACAGCCACACATTCCGGCGGCACTGAAACAACTGGAAGACCTTTCCAATGACCTGTTCTACAGCTGGGATCGTCAGGTCAGGCGTCTGTTTACCCGGCTTGACCAGGATCTGTGGGGCAATTCCTGCCACAACCCGAAAACCTTTCTGCGGCGAGTCTCGCAGGAACGCCTCGAGGAAGCCGCTGATGACCGCGTGTTTATGGAAGATTACCAGCGGGTCCTGGCTGCCTATGACACATACCACAAACAGGGCATGCCTGAGGGCATCAGTCAACATATCGATGCCAAAGATGACCTGATCGCCTATTTCTGTGCAGAGTTCGGTTTCCACGAGAGTCTGCCTATCTATTCCGGCGGTCTGGGTATACTGGCAGGTGACCATTGCAAGGCCGCCAGTGACCTGTGCCTTCCTTTTGTCGGGGTGGGCATCCTCTATCGTCAGGGTTATTTCAACCAGACGATTGACGAACATGGCAGCCAGATTTCCCACTACTCGCCGTCTGATTTTTATGACCTGCCCGTCACGCAGGCCGTTGACAGCAAGGGTGAGCCGCTGGAGATCGAGATCGATTTCCCGGGACGCAAGGTTTACCTGCACGTCTGGTGCGCAAAGGCAGGACATATTACCCTGTACCTGCTGGACAGTGACCTGGACAAGAACCAGGAACACGATCGCATCATCACACACCAGCTCTACGGTGGCGACAAGAATACCCGCATCCAGCAGGAAATCGTGCTCGGCATCGGTGGCGTGCGGGCACTGCGCGCACTGGGGATCAAGCCGACCGTCTGGCATATCAATGAAGGTCATTCCGCTTTCCAGATCCTGGAGCGCTGTCGCGAAGGCACCCTGAAGGATTTTGACTTTGCCTGCGCACTGGAAGTGATTGCGGGTGGCACGGTCTTTACCACGCATACACCGGTCGCTGCCGGCCATGACATCTTTGACCATGAGCTGGTGTCAGGTTACTTCCGCAATTATATCAAGGACCTGGGCATTGATATGCAAACGTTTCTGCAACTGGGTGCCACACCGGGTAATCATGGTACCTTCAACCAGACGGCCCTGGCGCTGCGCGGCTCGCGTTTTCATAATGGCGTCAGTCGTATCCACGGAACGGTTGCCTCGGAGATGGAGCACTATATCTGGCCGGACGTACCCTACCGCGAAAACCCTATCCGCTACGTCACCAATGGCGTGCATCTGCAGACATTCCTGGCACGCGACTGGTCGAACCTCTATGACATGCGGTTTGGACGTGCCTGGCGCGACGAACTGCTCAATGAAGCGTACTGGGATCGTATCGATGAAATCCCTGATCACAGCTACTGGAGTTTGCGTCAGTCGCTGAAAACAGAGCTGTTTGAAAATGTCATCTACCGTGCACTGCGTCAGTATCGACGCAACGGTTGCAGCGAAGTCCTGATGGATCGTCTGACACAGCACATAAGCAGCGGCGAGTCCGATATCCTGACAGTCGGTTTTGCGCGGCGCTTTGCAACCTACAAACGTGCCACCCTGTTATTTTCCGATCCGGAACGCCTCAGCCGTATACTGAAAAATCCGAAACGCCCGGTACTGCTGATTTTTGCCGGCAAGGCACACCCCAGTGACGCCCCGGGTCAGGAACTGATCAGGACCATTCATCAATTTTCACTGATGCCAGAGTTCATGGGCCATATCCTGTTACTCGAGGGTTATGACCTGGCGCTGGGCCGGAAGCTGGTGACCGGTGTCGATGTCTGGCTGAACACACCTGAATACCCGCTCGAGGCCAGCGGCACCTCCGGTCAAAAAGCGGGCATGAACGGCGTCATCAATCTCAGCGTGCTGGATGGCTGGTGGGCAGAGGGTTTTAACGGCGAAAACGG
This sequence comes from uncultured Gammaproteobacteria bacterium, assembly GCA_963753755.1. Lineage (GTDB taxonomy): Bacteria > Pseudomonadota > Gammaproteobacteria > UBA9214 > UBA9214 > UBA9214. Next base: position 289,473 of record CAVWDM010000001.1, on the reverse strand, counting down.
CTGGGCCATCACCCCGCATGACCCGCATTTTGATCCCGATTACCGCAACCAGGAAGAAGCCAGTGAGCTGCTGGACCTGCTGGAAAGCAAGGTCGCACCGCTCTACTATGATCGTAATGCGCAGGGATATTCAGAGGGCTGGGTAAAAGTTTCCAAGGCCTCCATGAAATCGTGCATACCCAATTTCAATTCCCAGCGGATGGTCAGGGATTACATCACCAATTTTTATGCACCGGCGAGCCGCCAGAACCGGAAACTCTGTGCCGACGGCTACAAGGGTGCGCTCGAACTTGCCGCGTGGAAGGCCAAGGTCAACAGTGCCTGGGACAGTGTCTCCATGCGCCGCATAGACAACGCCAAAAGCTGGTTGATGTCAGGTGACAGTCTGAAAATAGAGGTTGCCGTTACCCTGGGTGATTTAACAGAAGACGACGTGGTGCTTGAATGCATCATAGGCACCAGTTCCGATCACAACAACTTCGTCGAACGTGAACATATCAAGCTGAAACCAGCAGGAAATACCGAAAATGGAGAGGCCGTATTCAGTATTGACCTGTCACCACCACTGTCCGGTTTGCAGTTCTACAAGCTCCGCCTGTATCCAAATCACCCGTTGTTAACACATCCCTTTGAGACAGGCCGCATCATCTGGCTATAACGAGGCACCCTGCCGGGGATTTCGATCATAGTGTTCCACCAGTTGGCGCAGCTGCCCGGCAAGTTCCGGCTGCAGCTGCGACCAGCTGAAGCGCCAGCTCCAGTTGTTTTCAGACGTCCCGGGGGTATTCATGCGGCCTTCGCTACCCAGCGACAGCACATCCTGCAACGGGAAAACCGCGAGGATGGCGATTGAATCCAGCGCTGCTTCCACGAGTCTCCAAGGCATAGCACTATGGTATTCGGCAAGGTGACCGTTTACATGCTCTCTACTGCCTTCATCAAGGCTGTCAAACCAGCCCAGTGTCGTATCGTTGTCATGCGTACCGGTATAAACAATCGATTCGCGCTCGTGGTTGTGTGGCAGGTAGGGGTTGTCTTCTCCCCCGTCAAAGGCAAACTGCAGTATCTTCATTCCCGGGAAGCCATAGGCCTGTCGCAGGGCATCGACCTCTGGTGTGATAATACCAAGGTCTTCAGCAACCAGCGGTAACTCACCGAATACCTGCCGCAAGCGGTCAAACAGCTTGCCACCAGGCCCCTCAACCCAGCGTCCATCTATTGCCGTTTCTGCTGCGGCCGGAATTTCCCAGTATTTCTCGAAACCGCGGAAGTGGTCCAGGCGCATAAGGTCGAACAGTTCCAGCTGGGTCTTGAAGCGATTCACCCACCAGCCGTATTCCTGCTGGTCAAGGACCTCCCAGCGGTACAGTGGATTGCCCCAGCGCTGACCGGTGGCCGAAAAATAATCCGGCGGTACCCCGGCCACTGCTTCGAGGGTTCCGGACTTGTCGATAGTGAAGATTCCGGCATTGGCCCAGACATCGGCGCTGTCATGTGCGACATAGATGGGCATGTCACCAAACAATGCAACGCCGCGTTTGCCAGCATAGCGGTGCAGCGCAGACCACTGGCTGAAAAACAGGTATTGTTCAAAGCAGACCTGTTCAGTCCATTCAGCATATTCATCCCTGACAGAACAGGCCTGTTGCCAGTCTCGCAATGCGTCAGGCCACTGGTACCAGGAACGGTTATCATGCTGCTGCCTGATGGCCTGGTACAGGGAATAGTCGTCCAGCCAGAAGGCGTGGGTGTGCTTGAACCGTGTGAATGCCCCTTTCTGCGCCGGTCTTGCCGTCGCATCAAAAGTGCTTTTTGCCTGTCGCAGACAGTCATCAAGGGATGCGTGAGATGCCGCTTCCGTGGACAACCAACCGTCATCGACCAGATCATGCAGACAGATCAGTCCGGTGTTACCGGCATGCGCCGACAGGCATTGATACGGGGAATGATCTGCATGTGTCGGACCCAGCGGCAACATTTGCCAGACACTGATGCCTGCCGACGTCAGAAAATCAACAAAACGACGCGCATCCTGTCCTATGTTGCCCTGCTCACGTGCCCCAGGCAGGGATGTCGGGTGCAGCAGCACTCCGGCACGACGGTGATTGAGCGGATTTTTCACCCGGAAAGATAGCGACCCAGCGTATCGCTACGCTGTGTACTGGCCCTTGCGCATGACGCCACCGTGAACAGGCTCTCCGCCACCCTGTGCAAATACCTCTGAAAGGTATTCCGGTGGCTCCTTGCCCAGCATGCTATAGAGATTGGACAGGTGCATGCGGAAGATACGTTCAAAGTCACTGACGGTGTCTGCCGAGTTGTAATCGCCAAACCACCAGAACCAGTCGGAGCCTTCACAAATCGATAACTGATGCTGGGCCGCCAGTACCTGTTCACCACTGAGGCTGTTTTCCTGCAGGGCGGCATCAAACGCCTTTTTTGCATCTCCGAGTATTTCCCAGCCACGGTTCTTGTCCTTGTCACCAATCCAGGTTGAAAATGTTCCATAAACCCAGCTACCGCTGACCAGCTTGTTGATCCGTGGAAGTTTATGACTGCTCTCCAGATAATCGGAGAAGGTGGTCATCCTGATGTCAGGGTGTGCTGCCAGGCGCTTGTAGAGCGTGTTGAGGAAATAGTAGCCATTCTCGGGGAAGTGTTCCCAGGCATTTTCACCATCGAGAATGATCGACACCAGCGGGTTATCCTGTTCACGGGTACTCGCAGCAATGTTCTCCAGATGCTCGATGAGATTGTTCACGGCATCATCTGCATGCCAGTCGGAATAGGTAAATCCGATCAGGTCAGAAAGGCCATCATCGCGAAAGAAGCAGGCCAGTTCACCGTCAGCCATCCTGAAACCCTGGTAGAGACTGCTTGCAGAGATGGATTTGTTGGCCGGGTTTAGCTGGCTGTGACGAAAGACCGATTCTCCACTGGCCGCCCAGGTAAAACCGGATTCTTCAAGACTGCTCAGTGCCGCCGAACTGACACCACCTTCTGAGGGCCAGCAGCCTTGCGGACGCTTGCCAAAATACTGTTCAAAGGTGGCAATACCTTCATTGATGTGCCAGCGCGCACGCTCCTCGCCACCCGGGTAGTTCGGCAAGTCAGGCATAACAATATCCGGCATCGCTTCCCGCGCCGTATCAATATCCAGCAGCAATGGCACAATGGGGTGCGCATAGGGTGACATCGCCAGTTCGATCTGGCCATTTTCGGCCAGTCCGCGATAGCGATCTATCACGCTGGAGAGCAATTCTCCGATCAGTTTTATCAGTTCCCGTCGGTCATGCAGCGTGAAACCCGTGCCCTTCTCCATCAATTGCTGGATCAGCTTGTCCTTTCGACGTACCGTTTCGCCCATCCAGGCGAGGTGATACCAGACCAGCAGGTCGGTAATAAACTGGTCCCCGATATACAACATGCCGGAAGGATGCTCGTTAAACCAGCGGGCCATTTCAGCAAGTTTCTGATAAGGCTTGAACCGTTTAATCGAACGCAGTTCATTGACGCGCAGACAGGCGCTTACCAACTCCATGCGCTGGTTCTTGCTACCGGGCAATACCGGCGAGGCCAGTGCCGCCAGTAACGGGTCTCGGATGGGCTTGTTTTCCGATAGGAAACCATTGACCTGGCCTGCATAGTCGGACAGCTGTTCCAGCAGGATTGGCGCAAAATTAACCACCGCCCTAGCCTCCGGCACGGCCTCAAGGTGGGCGGCCATGTCGATATAGTCTTTGGTAGCATGCAGATAGGACCAGGGTAACTGGTAGGTGCCGCTGATCAAGTCGCAGTACTGGGGCTGGTGCATGTGCCAGCAGATGACAATGTTGAGTGGTAACTCAACGGACATGGTGTATTTCCTGACCAAGCATCTCGGGTGTAACCAGCACGACCCCGTTGGGGCTGACATAGAAGCGCTCGGCATCTGCCTCAGGATCTTCACCGATAACGGTACCATCGGGCAGATCGCAGTTCTTGTCAATAATGGCCTTGCTGACCCGGCATTTCCTGCCGATGCGGACATTGGGTAACGCCACCACATCCTGCAACAGGGAAAAGGAATTGACGCGAACATTCGAGAACAGCAGTGAATGCCGTACCGTTGCCCCGGATATCAGGCAGCCGCCGGACACCATTGAATCTGTGGCCATGCCGCGGCGATCATCGTCATCGAAAATAAACTTCGCCGGTGGCAACTGTTCCTGGTAGGTCCAGATAGGCCATTGATCATCATAGAGGTTCAGTTCCGGCAGCACGCCGATCAATTCAAGATTGGCCTCCCAGAAGGAATCGATGGTACCGACATCCCGCCAGTAGGCATTTTGCCCTTTTTCGGAGGATCTGAAGGGATAACTGTAAACGCGATACTTCTTGATAAGGGCCGGGATGATATCGTGACCAAAATCATGTGTTGAGGCGCTCGAATCGGCATCCTTGATCAACTGTTCGTACAGAAACACGGTATTGAATATATAGATGCCCATGGAAGCCAGTGCAGTATGCGGACTGCCGGGAATGGGCTCCGGTTCGGCCGGTTTCTCCTTGAACTCGGTCACACGGCCATCAGCATCGACGGAGATAACACCAAATGCCTTGGCTGTCTCTAATGGCACCTCAATGCAACCCACCGTCATGTCCGCCCCGGTATCTACATGGTGGGCAATCATGGGGCCGTAATCCATCTTGTAAACATGGTCGCCGGCCAGTATCAGCACATAATCCGGCTTGTGAGTGCGGATGATATCCAGATTCTGATATACCGCATCCGCGGTGCCTGCGTACCAGGAGTCCTGTATGCGCTGTTGTGCCGGTAGCAGCTCGATAAATTCCTTGAATTCACCACGCAGGAAACTCCAGCCATGCTGTATATGCTGAATCAGGGAATGTGCCTTGTACTGTGTCAAAACGCCGATCATGCGAATACCCGAATTCACGCAGTTCGACAGCGGGAAATCGATAATACGGAACTTTCCGCCAAACGGGACCGCCGGCTTGGCACGCCAGAGCGTCAACTGACGTAAGCGAGAGCCTCGTCCACCCGCCAGAATGAGCGCCAGGGTATTTTGGGTTAATCGGCTGACGAAACGCAGATTTTCAGAACTATTCGTTTTAGTAGTAGGCATGGATCCGGTGATTAGCTGGCAGTGTGGGAAATTTAAATAGGGCGTTATTGTATGGCCAAGAGGTTTAACTGTATAGTTAGACTGCGCTGAAAATTTGCATTCAGTCAGTGGCGACCCGGACCCTCAGGCAGATCATCAAGCTCAATGTTGCAAGACAACCCCGACAATTCTTCAACAGCAATCTCCGCTGACATCCAGCGTCTGATCGATGCCCGCCACCATGATCCGTTCAGTCTTCTGGGCAAACATAACTTTACCAACTCGGACCTGATACGTGCCTTTATCCCAGGCGCCGCATGGGTTCGAATCGCTGAAAATGGCGCCGCCATGCAGCGCATGGGGGACACCGATCTGTTTGCCTGGCATGGCCCGGCGAATCAGGTACCTGACCGCTATCACCTGATATGGCGTGACCGTCATGGTGCTGAGCACGTCTCTTACGATCCCTATTGCTTTCCACCACAAATCACGGATTTTGACCTGCACCTTTTTGGTGAAGGCAAACACTGGCACATCTACCGGATTCTCGGTGCGCACAGAGCCCGGATCGATGATGTACATGGAGTGCGCTTTGCTGTTTGGGCTCCGTCGGCGGAACGCGTTAGCGTGGTGGGTGATTTTAATAACTGGGATGGACGCTGCCATGCTATGCAGGTACTTGGCAGCAGTGGCGTCTGGGAACTATTCATGCCCGGGCTCAGTGTCGGACAACCCTACAAATACGAGATCCGCACTCGAGATCATGGCAACATCATTCTGAAAACAGATCCTTACGGGCAGCATTTCGAGCGTCGTCCGGCCACTGCCTCGTGCGTGCCTGCACAGCAGCCCTACTCCTGGCGGGACGAGGCCTGGATGCAGCAGCGACATAATTCAGACTGGCAAAAAGATCCGATTTCGATCTATGAAGTCCACCTCGGCTCATGGAAGCAGGATGAACATGGGCATTTTCTCAATTATCGCCAGCTTGCCACCGAACTGGTTGAACACGTTATCAAGGCCGGATTTACACATATCGAACTGCTACCCATAACCGAGCACCCGCTGGATGCCTCATGGGGTTACCAGACCACCGGCTATTTCGCACCGACCAGCCGTTTCGGCGAGCCGGATGATTTCCGTTTCTTTGTCGATCACTGCCACCAGCACCATATTGGCGTGTTATTGGACTGGGTGCCGGCACACTTTCCCCGAGATTCCCACGGGCTGGCAAATTTTGACGGCACGGCACTCTATGAGCACAGTGACCCGCGGCGTGGTGAACACAGTGACTGGGGCACTTTGATTTACAACTACGGCCGTAACGAGGTAAAAAACTTCCTGCTCGCGAGCGCGGTCTACTGGCTGGAAGAATTCCATCTTGATGGCCTGCGCGTCGATGCTGTGGCCTCCATGTTGTATCACGACTATTCACGCGATGCCGGCGAGTGGTTGCCCAATATCTATGGCGGGCGGGAAAACCTGGAAGCGGTGGCCTTTCTGCGCGAGCTGAACACCATTACCCATGCCCAGTTTCCCGGCACCATGATCATGGCCGAAGAGTCCACGGCCTGGCCGGGCGTCAGTCGTCCGGTTGATACCGGTGGTCTCGGCTTCAGCATGAAGTGGAACATGGGCTGGATGCATGACACCCTGCGCTACATGTCGCATGATGCAATACACCGGCAGTACCATCACAATGATCTGACTTTCGGCCTGCTGTACGCCTTCACAGAAAATTTTATATTGCCGTTTTCACATGACGAGGTGGTGCACGGCAAGCAATCCATGCTCTATAAACAGCCCGGGGATGACTGGCAGCGCTTTGCCAACCTGCGCCTGTTATATACCTATATGTTTACCTTTCCGGGTAAAAAACTGTTGTTCATGGGCAATGAAATAGCCCAGGGGCGCGAGTGGAACTTCGACGCCAGCGTTGAGTGGTATCTGCTTGAATACGCAGGTCACAGTGGCATGCTGACGCTCGTCAGCGACCTGAACAAGCTGTATCGCAATAATCCTGCGCTGCATCGACATGACTTTACTCATGACGGCTTTGAGTGGATCGACAGCAATGCATCCGAGCAATCGGTATTGAGTTACTTGCGGCGCGATGGCGACAGTTTTATTGTTGTTGTTCTAAACTTCACTCCCGTTCCGCGTCACGACTACCGTGTCGGTGTACCCGTCGCGGGTAATTACCAGGAGTTACTGAACTCCGACTCCGGCTATTATGCCGGCTCAGACGTTGGCAACAGTGGAGCGATTGCCACTGAACCTGCCCCCTTCAACGGGCGTCCGCACTCGCTGTCGTTGCTACTGCCACCGCTTGCCGGCATCGTGTTGAAAATCCAGCCGGACTGACTGTCAATTGAACAACTCTCAGAGCAAGTCGTCATGGAATCGACCAGAGAACCTGCAGTAGCCGGCAGCTTCTACCCTGCCGATCCGCTGCTGTTGCAGGCACAGCTGGATGAGTTGATCGCGGGTGTCAGCACCCTTCCCCCACCACCCAAGGCAATGATCGCGCCACACGCGGGTTACATTTACTCCGGGCCGGTTGCCGCCAGCGGCTATGCCAGTCTGGCACCGATTGCCGGGACGATAGAGCGGGTAGTGTTACTCGGTCCCTCACATCGCGAGGCCTTCTACGGCATCGCGGTACCCAGCGCCAGTGCCTTCAGAACACCCCTGGGTAGCATCACGCTGGATCGCGAGTCCATCGATAAGGTGCTGTTGTTACCGCAGGTACATACTGATGATGGCGCACACCAACTGGAGCACAGTCTCGAGGTTCACCTGCCATTCCTGCAGCATGTATTGGGAGATTTTACCCTGGTGCCGCTACTGGTGGGGGATGCCTCCGCGAAAGACGTTGCCGAAGTCATCCGGCAACTCTGGGGCGACCGCGAAACGTTGCTGGTGATCAGCTCGGATCTCAGCCATTACCTCGACTATGACAGTGCTAAAGCACGTGATGCGGCCACCTCCCGGGCAATAGAGGCGCTGGCCTATGAACGGATCGGTTACCATGATGCCTGTGGACGCAACCCGATTAATGGCCTGCTGCACTATGCGCGTGAACACGACCTGACAATCAAGGCCATTGACCTGCGCAACTCCGGAGATACCGCCGGACCGCGTGATCAGGTCGTTGGCTACGGCACCTATCTGCTGTCGGAGTAGCATGTCCTATAGCCGCGATGAGCAATCGACTCTGTTGTCTATTGCACTGGATTCCATCAACAGTGGACTGCGTCATGGCAAGCCCGTACACCTGAATAGCGCAGATTATTCAACATCGCTGGCAGCGCAGCGCGCTTGCTTCGTCACATTAAAGCACGACGAAACCTTGCGCGGCTGTATCGGTACGCTGGAAGCACGCTCCAGCCTGGTTGAAAGTATTGCAGACAATGCCTATGCCGCGGCTTTCAGTGATCCGCGATTCCCTGCGCTCGATGCGTCTGAAGTCGAGGACCTGACCATCGAGGTATCCGTGCTGAGCCCGATGGAGCCCGTGTCAGTCACATCCGAGCAGGAATTACTGGATAAGATGATACCGGGTGACGCGGGCTGGGTGTTGCAGGAGAACGGCCACAGGGGGACTTTCCTGCCATCTGTGTGGGCATCACTGGGCAAGCCGGCAGAGTTTTTACAACAGTTGAAAATGAAAGCCGGACTGACGCCGGATTACTGGTCAGATACACTCAAAATCTGGCGTTATACCACGGATGCCTTCGCTGCAGCGGCGACCGGGATCGAGCCATCGGGGCGCGGCAGCCCTAACGCTGGCCAGGCACCAGCCAGGCAAGAATGACCGTAGCGAGCAACAGGGTCAGCAACAGCGGGCGGATAGCATTCCCTGTTTTTGCGTGGATGCCTGATGAAATCGGGCGAGCGAACAGGTATTGACCCACCAGGCGATCATTGTCCTGACCTCGTCGATGCGCATGCGTGCGCCGCTCGTGATGACAGCCGGACGGGTTACTGCATTGCTGGCAGCGTCGTTCGCCCTTGCGCTCATCTACCTTCATGCGGGCAATGACCATTTGCTGATAATCATCCCAGCTCGACAGATTTTGCAACTCATCTGGTAGCAGATCGAGACAACGACCTACCGTCGCCCACGTGAGTCGGTTCTCGCTGAGTTCATCATCCATGCGGATTCGTCCGAGGATTAAATAACGGGTGATTTCGTCGCTACCGAATGGGCCGCGGATGACCCCGCCACGCCGGGTGTACCACTGCGATTGAAGCTCAAGCTCACCCATCCCTGCTAGTCCGTGAGCCAGTCATCCATGCGGGCGCGTAAGCGGATAAGTGCCTGTCCGTGAATCTGGCAGACCCTGGACTCACTGACGCCAAGAATCTCGCCGATTTCGCGTAAATTCAGTTCCTCATCATAGTACAGCGCCATCACCAGTCGTTCACGCTCCGGCAGGCCCTTGATTGCACAGGCCAACCCCTGTTTGAAATCACTGTGTTGCAGGTTTTCAAGCGGCTGGTTTGGTTGCTCCATCGATGGCGTGTAGCCATCTTCGCCTATAGTGCCTGGATCTTCGAAGCTGAATATTCGGCAACCCGTCGCGTCCTGTAGAATCTTGTGGTATTCCTCCAGTTCCAGGCCCATAGCCGCTGCCACCTCGACATCACGTGCATCACGCCCCTTCTCGTTCTCGATCTTGCGGACTGCCTCGGCAACATCGCGTGCCTTCCTGTGTACCGAACGGGGTGTCCAGTCTGTACGGCGAATCTCGTCAAGCATCGCACCACGAATCCGAATACCGGCATAAGTTTCAAAACTGGCACCCTGTTCGGGGTCGAACTTCCTGGAGGCCTCTATCAGGCCAATCATGCCGGCCTGGATCAGGTCATCTGCCTGCACGCTGGCGGGCAGCCGACTCATCAGGTGAAAGGCAATGCGTTTTACCAACTGCTCGTGTTCCACAACCCGTTCATTACTAGTCTTGTAATCTACGGCCACCTTGGCTGCATTATTTTTCATGACACTACCTCCGTTTCCATGTTTTCATGACTTATCAATCGTTCTACAAAAAATTCAATATGCCCGCCTGCACAATTCGGCCGTGGCCATTCGGCAACTCGCCTCGCGAGGTTGTTGAAGGCCATCGCAGAACGGCAGCGCGGGTACGCGTCGACCACAATCCGGTGCTCCGATGTGGCCTTGCGCAGGCTTTCATCATTCGGGATATAGCCCGCAAAGGAAACCTGCGGGGTGTGGTTGTCTGTGAGTTGTGAAATGCAGGTCTGGAAAAGTGCTTGTGCCTCGTATGCGGATTCCACCCTGTTGGCCAGGACCCGGAAGCGGTTCACTCTGTACTCGGAAGAAAACAGCCTGATTTGTGCAACGCTGTCTCTGATGGATGCTGGATCGTTGCAGACAACCACCATAATCTCGGATGCCGCACGGCAAAAGCTGGCTACACATTCAGAAATCCCGGTGGCCGTATCTACCAGCAGAAAATCAATAGGCTGCTTCAGGTCACTGAGTGCCCGTACCATGCCGGCACATTCCGGCTGTTGCATGTTTGCCAGTTGCCTGACGCCCGATGCCGCCGCTATTACCTGCAGGTTATCGCTCACGTTCAACATAATGTCTTCAAGCTGGCAAATACCGTTGAGCACATCGGAGAGAGTGTGTGTCGCGACCAGTTCAAGCAGAACATCAACATTTGCCATGCCGAGGTCAGCATCCAGTAACAATGTACGTTTGCCGTCTTTCGCCAGTGCCTGTGCAAGATTGACGGCTATGCTGGTTTTTCCTGTTCCGTCTGTACCACCAGTGATGGCGACCACCTGAACCGGTCCCCACGAGGCGCATGCCGGGGCTTCCGCCACCTGACCGAGCTTGATATCAGAGATCTGCATGTAAGCTCTCATCCGCGTAATTTTGTTTGTCCATTTCACTCATGCCGTTTTCCCGTACTTGTCGATGTGTCGTGCTGCTGCCTGCATAAGCTATAGCAACATGCATACCAACATGAAAAAGTAGCGGATAAAAACGCGAAAAATGCTCTATCTTATTGATAAGACGAGATAAACAAACCTAGCAGATTGCCTGCAAGGATAGGAAGATAGGCGTCACAATTCTGACTTATAGTAAACAACACCAGCCAAGTGACTATTTATTGACGAAAATCAGGGGCAATTGCGCCTGAAAGACGAGGCAGCGTTCTCCACTGCGTCATGAGCCTGCAAGCAGCAGACGCACGGATGTTTCAGTGGTCAATCGCGATCAGACAGGGTGACCGCTGCCTGCAAGCCAGCTGGAGAAGTGATTTTCGGGGAGTGGCTTGCTGATATGAAAGCCCTGGGCGGTGTCACAACCGAGTTTGTTCAGCATATCCCAGGCCATGCTGCTCTCAACACCCTCGGCAACAACCTTGTAGCCCAGATTGTGTCCCAGGTCGATGATAGAACGAACAATTGCGACATCCTGCTGGTCAAATGCGACATCCATAATAAATGACTGGTCTATCTTGAGTGTGTGTATTGGCAGGCGCTTCAGGTAGGTCAGTGAAGAATAGCCGGTACCGAAATCATCGATCGCGATAGTAACACCGGACTCACTCAAGCGGTTCAATACGTCGGCGGCACGATCAAGATCCTGCATCAGCGTGGCTTCCGTGATTTCTATTTCGAGGCAGTCACCGCTTACGTCTGCTTCCTGCAGGGCACACTCAATCTTCTCCAATAACCGCGGGTTTTGAAACGAGCGCGCAGATACGTTCACCGAGACAGGTATCGAGATGCCGTCATGCGACCATTGCTTGCATTGCTGCAAGGCGGTCACCAGCACCCAGTTGGTAATCGGCGTGATCATGCCCAGTTGTTCCGCGACCGGAATAATTCGCTGTGGCATGACCGTACCTTCCACCGGATGATCCCAGCGTAACAGTGCCTCAGCACCGATGATACGTGATGTCTGGATATCGACCTGCGGTTGGTAATGCAGCACAAATTCGTTGTTGTCGAGCGCGCTTCGAATCTGCCCCGAGTAGCGTAACTGTTCCACCGGACTTACATCATTGCGCGGATCAAAATACTGATAGGGCAAACCGTTACGCTTGGCCCGTTGCATGGCGCTTTCAGCGTTGGTCAGCAGGGATTCCTCGTTGGTACCATCATCCGGGAAAAAGGAGATGCCCATGGTCAGGGTGACACACAATTGCTTATCCCGGGTTGAGAACGGCATATCAAATGAGTCAAGAATCTGGGTGATGACACGTTCGGTTGCCATACGGGCATCATTCACCGGCTGCAGCAGGACACCAAACTGGTCACCTCCCAGCCGTGCAAGCGAATCAGATTCACGAATGATTGAATCCAGACGACTGGCTACATCGCGTAATAGAATATCGCCAACATCGCGTCCAAGGGTGTCGTTGTACATCTTGAACTGGTTAATATCGAGCGACATCACCACTATCTGCGAACCGGGAACGCGACGAGATGCTGCCAATGCCAGATTGAGGTGATCAGCCCACAATGCACGATTCGGGAGTCCGGTGAGTCGGTCAGTAGTAGCCAATCGCTCAAGCAGTTTGCGCTCGCTGATCTGATGGTTGATATCTTCGAGGATGCAGTGCATCAGCACCGGTTTTCCAAGCCGGTTCAGCGATGGGTATAACGAAATCCTGTACCAGTGCAGATCTCCACACGCCAGTGACATGCGTATTTCAGCGTAGCTTTGGTTACCACTAACCGCATCTTGCCAGGTGCTCAGTAATTGCTGCTGATCGTCAGCATGGGTGTCGGCAAGACAGGGTATCGGGGCTTCCATGCATTCTCTGTACAGGGACTGTAATGGATAGTTGGCATAAATCACCTTGTTGGATTTTATCTCAACACTCCAGATGTATTGCGGAATACCTGAAAGCAGATCTTCAACCGTGCCAAGGTCCTCTGCAACATGTACCAGTTCCTTGCGGACTGTTTCATGTGAAGCACGCCAGAAGCCTTCCATGGTCAAACCCATGTCTCGCACAAGCAGGGTGGTAACAATGGACTCGAGCGTCGTTTTATCGCCGGACGGAATCTCCATCCCGCAGATCAAACTGCTCATGTAACGGGTCATCAGGTTATAGGATGCAATGACCCACACCGGCCGGAAACAGTTTTCAAACAACACTGCGCCCGTTGCTACAAGATCACTTTCATGCCGTCTCCCCGTGTTGCCTGAGATACTGGCCAGCATGGTTTCCAATTGTTCGCGCACCAGCATGCCAACATCTCCACCACCTTTTTCATAGCTGTAGAGCACATCGGCAACGTCGGGATTGTCAAACAGGAAATCGTAATAGACCTCGGCAAAGCCAGCGCTACCCGCAGCCAACTGCTCGCGGTACGCTTCCAGTAACCTGTTGTGCTCCGGCAAAATGCGCAGTACATAGTTGTACTCTTTTACCCGGAGAGCAGGTAATGCCTGCCGTCTCACTGGAGCAGGCGGGGGTTCTCCTGCCCGCATGCTTCCGTGTATCTTTTTATCAGCCATATGATCGCTGCATTTCTAGATTTTTATAATTACAACGGGGTCAGCAAAGAGCCCTGTCCCCTCCCCAACAAAAACAGAACAAACAGAGTCAACAAGCGAATGTTCACTGTTTCCCGTGCACGGGAAACCATGTGTGGTAGCAATCAGTGCTTGTTGAAAGCAATACTCCCCGTCATTGTTATTATAATGAACAGGTTAAAAAACCAACCATACCCGTGTTTGCTCTGGCAGTGTACCCGGCACTGTATAAGCTTATGAGAGCATGTATAGCATATATTTTAGTGATGCTGCGAAAAAACGAGATCGTCAGAATCCTGACGATCAGGCCTGTCGCTGCAATCCGTATTTACGGAGTTTCTCAACCAGTGTTGTACGCCGCATCCCCAAGCGCTTCGCTGCATGCGCAACCACACCACCTGAATCCGTCAGCGCCTGCTTGATATAACTGATTTCCAGGTAGCCAAGGTGTTCCTTGAGGTTCAGGCCATCACGCGGCAGGCGTGGATCAAGATCCTCGGAAGTCACCGGTGAACCAATCATGGCATCAATCAGGTGTTCGGCTACAGGGCCTTGACCATTCTGAAACTTGTCAGGTAGATCATCGGCCTCAACGATGCCATAGGGATGCAGGATGGCAAGACGCTCGATAAGGTTTGCCAGCTCTCTGACATTGCCTGGCCAGTTATACTGGCAGAGTGCATAGATGGCCGTTGGTGAAAGTCTGACGGAGCCGCGTTTCTCATGCTCAATACGGCGTACCAGTTCGTTCACCAGCAGCGGTATATCCTCTACACGATCACGCAACGGTGGCATGATGATCGGGAACACATTCAGTCGATAATAAAGGTCTTCACGGAATTCACCTTGTTTGATGGCTTCTTCGAGATTACGGTGGGTGGCCGCAATAATTCGGACATTGCTGGTTCTGCTTTCATTAGAGCCAACACGCTCGAAAGTACGTTCCTGGAGAACGCGTAGAATTTTCACCTGCATCTGCAGGGTCATGTCGCCAATTTCGTCAAGGAACAGGGTGCCCCCTTCCGCCATTTCAAAACGGCCTTCACGGTCGTTGATGGCACCGGTAAAGGCTCCCTTGTTATGCCCGAATAATTCCGACTCCAGCAGATCTCCGGGTATTGCACCGCAATTGACTGGCACAAAAGGACCTTCGCGTCGCGATGAATGGTAATGCAGGTTGCGGGCAACCACTTCCTTGCCGGTTCCCGATTCTCCCAGCACCAGTACATTGGCCCCACTGCCGGCAACCTGCTCGATCATCTTTCTGACTTTCTGGATCGAGCGACTGCTGCCAACCAGACTGCGAAACAGATCAACCGGTCTTTGCGCCACTGAATTTGCACGGTGTGAATCCGTGTAAACCTCTGCCTGATGCAGCGCGCTGGTTAGTTGTGCGTAATTAGGTGGGAGCTCGAGACGTCCCAGGATGCAGGACCCGGGATCGATAGTGACAGTTGGTTCCCTGCCTTTCTCAGCAAGTAAATAAACAGGTAAATGCTCGTCAAGTGTATGGATCTCGGTGAGCAGCGTGGAAAGCATATTGTCAGAGCCGCAACTGCCAACCAAAACCGCCTGGATTTCACTGATATTATCAATCTCGTCTTTCCAGCGCTCGGGACTGCCAGCCAGTAAAGTGTTGCAATTGATAAACTTGAGAACAGCCTGCAGTTCCCTGCCTAGCTCGGGAGCCGCCTCAATAATCAGGACCTTGGGTTCACTAAGCATTTAGTTTCCTGCTGTTGGGTTGATATTGCGTCGATTATCGTAAAAACCGGACAAATATTAAAGTTATTTTTATCCCTTCGATATATGCGGAAGTTAACCATCAGGAACGGCTGTTGTCAAAGTAATAGCGGTGCCTGCTTTCGCAAGCGTTTGAATGACTTGCCTGACACCACAAGTTGCACCTTAACCGCCATACCGTCAGTTTCTCGTCACTTTGTGCACGGGACCACAAAAGCCCTCTAAATTCGCAGAATGCATAGACGATAACTTCAATAACTCAGCGATAAAGACCGGCAGTCGTTACAAAACAAATCCAATACCTGAATGCAAATACAACAACCTGGACACGCCATGTACAATCAGAAACCCGCGACACCAGAATTTGACCTTTACCGCGTTGATTTAATTCGTGCAAAACTCGATGATGACGACTACATCGTTGACACTGTGCAGATCGCAGACAAGATCATTGATCTGGAATTGGCACTATCCGGCGCCCCCTGAATTGCTTTGTCACGTACGATACGGCTGCATTCATTGCAGTCTTTTTTCTATAGGCGGTCTGTTATTTGCTATTCATCGGTTTGTTCACGGCCGACCGACACACCACGATTGATTTACTGACAGGCCATGATGTTAGAATACCCCTTGAAGATTCTGTTGATGCAGCCACAGTGTAATCTGTAACGGGGCCGTAGCTCAGCTGGGAGAGCGCGTCGTTCGCAATGACGAGGTCGGGAGTTCGATCCTCCTCGGCTCCACCATTAAATCAGCAACTGTCCCGGTAGCTCAGCTGGATAGAGCAAGCGCCTCCTAAGCGCTAGGTCGGAGGTTCGACTCCTCTCCGGGACGCCAAATTAAGACGGTCCTTACCGGTTACATAGGTAACACTTTATTCCGGGACATCGGAAGAGGTATCCAGATGCCTGCCACAGGCATTGTACGTGGTAGTGCCCCACCAATCATGGCTATAATCTCCAATACTGTATATTTGTCCAGTAGCTGTAATGGAGGCGCATACAGGACATCTACGGATCACGCTGAGCACCGGACCGCAAACAGAGCGCGGTGCAGTCAAACAGACGCAGGTGATGGCGGTGCTTAAAGCGGCCGGTACCGGGCTAGACACCCTCTCCTATCCACCGTTGCTGCAGGTCAAGTGCCACCAGGTGAGCCAGTTCTGCCAGTAGCTCCAGTCTGATCCCGACTTTCAGACAGGTATAGGCTTGTATATATGCATATTTGACCATAATGACTATGTATTTTTTACCCTCGCCAAACTATAAGTAAGTTTGAGGGCCATTGGAAAATAAAAGACAATATAATCGTTTTCCAGACACAGCCTCAGGCAACATCGGTAGTCTGCAATCCAGCAATTGACAACTATTAACAGAGGCTTTCGAGTTCCGGGTGGCAGCTCGGCTTCCCCTTTCTGAAGCGTCGTTTTGACATCCCGGCTCCACCAGCCGAGGATTGTAAGACAACCGAATTATTAGTGACAAAATAATAAGGAGGAGTGTTATGCGTATCGTCAAAAGAAAACCAAATCCAATGCTTGGTTTGTTATTGTTCGTACTGATTATGTTCGTTTTGGTCGTTGTGAGTGTTGGAATAGATATTGCTGTGGTTTGATTACACGTTTCTGCGACTCAGCGGTAGCCTTCTGAAAATATACCTACCTGAATTTACTGCTTATCGTTGTTTGTTGCTGACTATTCGATCTATATTTTTCGTCGTGCCTCGACCACGTTCGGCAACTGTGCGATCTTCGCTAATATTCGGCTTAGCTGACTGATGTCGGTGATATTAATCGTCAAGCTCATGCGCGCAATGCCATCCTGCTTGTCCGTCAGCGTGTTCACACCACTCAGGTTAATCTTGTCGTTGGCCAATACAGCAGTGATATCGCGCAACAAGCCGGATCGGTCATAGGCCTCGATGGCAATATCCACCTGGTAAGTCTCATCCGCAGCTGCTCCCCACTCCACTTCAATCAGCCGGTCCCGGTCATCGCCCTGTAATCGCAGCACATTGCCACAATCCTGACGATGAATAGTCACGCCACGGCCGCGTGTAATGTAACCGACAATCGGGTCATTGGGGACCGGGTTGCAGCAATGGGCCGTAGTCGTTAATAAATTGCCCACGCCAAAGACCTTGAAGCCACCGTTAGTGGTGGAGAGATCTTTTTTAGAAGCGCGGCGCGGTTGCGTGATCAGTGCATCCTCGCGAGGCACCAGTTCATTGGCCGCATTGGCCAGTTGTCCGGAGGTCACATCACCGTGGCCTATGGCGGCCAGGAATTCGTCAACCTGATCGTATTTGAAACGCGCTGCTATCTTATCCGTAGACAGTTCCCCAATCGCAACACGGCTGAGTTCCCGATCAAGAATAGCGCGCCCGGCACTGACATTGTGCTCAAAGTCCTGGTGTCTGAACCAGGAACGCACACGTGAACGGGCACGCGAAGTTTTCAGATAACCCAGGTGGGTATTCAGCCAGTCCCGACTGGGTCCTGGCTGACGTGCTGTCATGATTTCCACCTGCTCCCCGTTCTGTAACTGGTAGGTCAACGGCACAATACGGCCGTTGATCTTGGCGCCTCGGCAACGGTGACCGACTTCCGTATGCACCGCGTAGGCAAAATCGAGCGGTGTAGCACCCTGAGGCAGATCGACAATACGGCCCTGGGGTGTCAGCACGTAGACACGTTCCTGAAAGGCTTCGGACTTGAAGCGATCGACAAAATCATTGGCACTGTGCTCCTCGTCCCTCCACTCGAGTAGCTGCCGCAGCCAGGCGATCTTTTCCTCATATCCGGCATCGCCCCCACCCCCTTCCTTGTAACGCCAGTGCGCCGCCACACCGAGTTCTGCGTGGCGGTGCATTTCCTCGGTTCGAATCTGGATTTCCAGGTTATGGCCTTCCGGCCCAACCACCGCGGTATGCAGTGAGCGGTACAGGTTTTCCTTGGGGTTGGCGATATAGTCATCGAATTCCTTCGGTATATGCCGCCACAGACCATGCACGATTCCCAGCGCGGCATAACAGTCCTTCTCTTGTTTCACCAGAATACGCACGGCACGCATATCGAAGATCTGGTCGAAATCGAGCCGTTTGCGCTGCATTTTCCGCCAGATGCTATTGATATGCTTGGGTCGGCCGGTGACCGTGGCATGGATACCGGCCTTGTCCAGTTCGACATCGAGCATGTCAATGACGCGTGCGATGTAGGCCTCGCGGTCTTCCCTTTTTTCAGCCAGCAGTCGCACCAGTTCCTTGTAGGCCTCGGGTTCCAGATAGCGCAGTGACAAGTCCTCGAGTTCCCACTTGACCTGCCAGATACCGAGACGATTGGCCAGCGGTGCGTATATGTCGAGTGTTTCTCGGGCAATACGGTACTGTTGTCCGGGATCCAGATGCTGCAGGGTACGCATGTTGTGCAGCCGGTCGGCAAGCTTGATCAACACCACACGAACGTCTTCCGCCATCGCCAGTAGTAACTTGCGCAAGTTCTCGGCCTGGTCACTTGACTCATCGGCATTCTGAAATTCGCCAATGCGTTCCATCTTGGTCACGCCATCGACCATCCGGGCGATGACAGTACCGAATTCTTCACGCACATCGTCCAGCGTGATCTCGGTATCTTCGACCACGTCATGCAGCATTGCCGCAGCCAGTGTTTCGTAATCGAGATTCAGATCATTAAGGATTTCGGCCACCGCGAATAAATGGCTGTGATACGGTTCACCGGAGGCGCGCTGCTGATCCAGGTGGGCATTGATGGCCCACGCAGCCGCCTTTTCCAGGATCTGCTGTTCAGATTCGGGGCGATCGAGTAACAATGTTTGAATCAACTGCGTGTAGGCTTCCGAGAGCGGACGATCTTCGGTTAGGATGTCTTTATTCAATTTTCTTTATAAATACTTGGTTTTGTTGTGCATACCGCTTTAGTAAACAGCGCGCAAAGCTTCCCCGCCTGTCGGCATTACTGACATTCTACATTTTCTGGCAGGAGGATATATTTAACTTTCTGGTTGTAGTTTCCATTTAGCAAGTCTGGCAACTAGCCATCGTGCCCGACAGAGAATGCTGGACACAGCACTGATACAATTTACATTTCTAGCGGGAATGGAGTAGCTCATCTTGTATCACGGATGTTGGTCAAGGACGCTCGCATAGCTACTGCTCTTTTACCCAGGCTACGCGGCAATCAGGGCATTCAGACTGATCGATTCGGTTTGTCTATCGT
Organism: uncultured Gammaproteobacteria bacterium; assembly: GCA_963753755.1. Taxonomy (GTDB): domain Bacteria; phylum Pseudomonadota; class Gammaproteobacteria; order UBA9214; family UBA9214; genus UBA9214. Next base: position 269,855 of record CAVWDM010000001.1, on the reverse strand, counting down.
GACGACGTCATCGGTATCGCTGACAGGGGACACAACGTCCTGTGGAGCCATGGCCTGATCCTCTGGCTGCGTGTCACCTGATGGATCAGTGAAGGTATCATTCAGCTTCTGCACGTACTGGTTCGCCTCGGCAATCACCTGCTGCAGGCGCTTGCGACAGCGGCGGTTCCAGCCAACCGGACTCTTCCTGAAGAGACTGCGCCAGGATCGGGTATTGTGAATAAAAGCCTGGCTCAGGCGCTCACCTTCAATGCCGGCTGAATAGTGATTTACGATTCTTGGAAGCACTCTGGCTGTAGCAAATTGGCGTATCCGGAAATGCAAGTGAGTAATCACGCCAATAACGACACCGAGCAGGGACACCCCAAACACCATTGTAACGGTGGAATCTTTCCAATTGGAGGGATCCCATTGAAAACTTCCGAAATGTCCCAGCAGCGAGACGGTGAGTGCCGACAGACCTAGAAAAGCAGCGACAATTAACGCGTCACCCCAGAGGACAATCTTGCGCCACTGCCTCTTGTATTCGACTAATTGAGGAATGTACTTATCCTCTATTCGGTGGGCGATCTTTTCCAGTGCACCGGTAATCCGGTAGGCACGGTCCACTCCGACGCGTTGTATGCGTTGATGAATTTCCTCAAGGTCATGATCACGCTTCGATTCGTAGCGCTGGCGCGTGGCGTCATCTTCAATCGTTACGGCGACATCCGGGTTGTAGGTGCAATAAAAGCGGCCCGTGGTCAGACCTTCCTGAGCCATTGCACGTTGCCAGGCACCGACGACCTCTTCCGGGTTATCATCACGTGCGGTGGTATCCATCTGGTTGAGTATAAACACGAACTTGGTGGCATCCGCCCGATGGATAGTGTCACCAACGAGGTGCTTCAGGGTGTCACGCATGGCCCCAGGTTCGGGATGACGGGCATCAAAGAACACCAGCACCAGGTCAGACAAATCGATGATATGGTCTGTGAGTCGCAGTGTGGCATTGCGTTGTGAGTCTGCATCAAAGCCCGGGGAGTCGATCAATATACGACCACGCAGGTTTTCGCTGGGTGAGGTTTTTAACTGCAGGTAGGTATCAACACGACTGCCCTCGCCTTGCGCGACCTTTTCCAGTTCATTACTGATCTGGTAAAAGGGGAAGCGTGGATCGGCATCGAGCGCCGTTCCCGGCAGGGCCTGTGTACCGTGCTCACCGCCAAGACATATGACAGTGAATTTGTCATCGACCGCCTGGTTGCCGGTTGGTTGCAAACGTTGACCGAGGTAGTGATTGATAAATGTCGACTTACCGGCAGAAAAGGTACCCAGCACCGAGATCATCGGCCACCAGGAAATTTGCGTCGCAAAGGATTGTTCTTCGTTCAGCAGACCGAGTGAATAGCCAACCCGGTCAAGATGTCGGTAACTCTGTACGGCATCAACCAACACCGGATTTTCCTTTCTCAGGTGCTGCTCAAGACTCTTGAGCCGTAATTTGATGGTTTTACCCGCGCTGGTCATAGTAAATGCGCTCGCATCTGACTTACCCGCCAACCATGTGCATGGGGCGGGATCTGTCATGAAGTTTCTGGCTCATATGTCTCATTTCTCGACTGACCCGCTATTGCAGTCAGAACTCCCCTGCGGCACCACGGTTCATGATATCCAGAATGATTTCCTTGACGTTGGTCGCTTCCTCATAGAGTTCATCAGGCAACTCGGTACCACCGTGAATCATCATGTCCATGTTCAGGGTATACAGCCAGAGTTCGCCCTCATTATCCTCGACCAGTGCAATGCGGCAAGGCAGGTAGGCTGAGAAGGCATCGGAATAGTTAACCATCTTGGCCGCTGTCAGCGGATCACAGAACATGTAGATCTTCCAGAAACGCTGATCCTCGCCCGTCATGAGGGCAACTTGTTCAGAAAGCGGCAACTCTCCGACGTTTTTGAAGTTGTGCTCATTGGCAACGGATCTCATGGCATCTTCAACATCTTCAGCAGTCAGGCCTTCCTCTACAGGAATTTTCCAGACAGTCGCTTCAGCACCATTGCCGGTTGCAAGGAGGTTTTTTGTCATCTCCACATAGACTTCGCCTGCCTTTGGATCGAAATTCTTGAGATTGGCAAAATCCTTGAAATTCTGCAGACCGAAACCATGGGTAACGGCTACCCAAATGACAGCTGCTACGATGGCCAGCCCAACCAGTGCCAACAAGTTCCAAATCAGTTTAATCATATTTGTCTCCCCGCAATTTTATTTTCAGAAAATAATCATGGTGATTACATCGATGCAGCATTAATCTGTGCCTCGAGGTCGTCAGCCTGTGGACCGTTCAAACCACGAATCACGTCAACCATTTGCCGCGCCTGTTCAACAAGACCATCGCTGAGTAAACGTGCACCCGCCTGGTAGTAAGCTGCGGCGGCCTCCTCCCATTTACCCTGGGAGAAATACATATTACCCATTTCGCCATAGCCATCGGGATTATCCGGTTCGAGCTGAATCAATATCCGGTACTGTTTTTCTGCCAGCTCAAAATCGCGCAACCAGAATGCCTCACGGGCCTTTGCCATGGTTTCATAGGGTGTCCCTGAGACCGCGTTATCAACTGGCAGTTGAGCCTCATCACCAAGCGGCGCTGCAAGTGGTTCAACGGCTGTTATGCTGTTTGCAGTCGTGGCCGATTCCTCGGTTGCTGCCTGTGAGGTGTCCGCTTGTTCCACTGCTATAAGTGTTGTTTCTGCAGGGTCAGCCTCTTCTGGTACTGACACTGCCGCAGCCTCCATCATTGTAGCAGTACCAGCCGCCGCATCATCTGGCACCATTGGCGTGTCATCGGGCGTTTGCAACTCTTTGTCAGCGCCGCTATCAGCATCTATTGGCACCGACACAAGCTCCGCCGTTATTGCAGATTCGTCAGTAGCAATACCACCCGTGTCTGTTGATATTTCCCGAGTCATTTCAGCTGACACTTCATCTGTGCCCTGAACCGAACTGTCGTCACTACCCGGAGTAGACGTGGCTGATGTTTCCTCATACTCCTCGACGGGTTGTCCGTTGATCGCAGTACCTGTGGTATCGCTACCCTCTTCTGCCTCAGCCGGACTGGTTTCCACCTGTCGCTCTGCCACCGTTCCATTGGCAGCCTCCGCAGGTGATTTTGTGTCAGCGGCTGGAACCTCAACATCAGGTTGAGCCACTTCACGTGTATCGGTCGCTGTGGCTAGCGCCGGTGGTGTTTCTGGTGTCTCGAGAGGCACGACTGCCGTTGCCTCGGCTGGATGCTTCGCATCTTCTGCAGTACGCTCGACATTCCCCGATCCGCCCACTTGCGAAGCACTTGGCATGCCCTTGATAGCGAGAGACTCAGGTATGTCCCATAGCGGGAACTCACCGCGGTACATTAAAACGAGAACGATTAACGCAACAACGGCAAATGCAAAACCGTGACTGAGAATGCGTGCAAGAAGGTTCATCATGCCTGCTCCTTGAGCCTGGATAGATCAATGGTTGACAACATCAGGATAAAGCGCCTTGGCCAGTGTGCGCAGCTCATCTGCCGCTTTGCCGCGAGGCCACATTTCGAATACCGTCAGGCCCTCGCTGAGTGAGCGACGAAAACTGGTTCTCATTCTCAACCTGTAGGGCAAAACGTCATCAATACCAGGCAACATTTTTAATGCCGCTTCGGTTTCATGTGTTTCACGGATGGATTTATTGGTATCGGCGCGGTTGACAAACGCCAGTGTTTGCTGACTGCCGTTAACCCTTATTGCTTCAAGGTCCGGGCCAATGATATGCAGAAACCGCTGTGTCGCCCACACATCCGCCTGGCTTGGCGGTACCGGAATCAGAATACGGTCAGCCGCCATCATCGCTTCTTTCATGGCCGCCATGTTAGCAGCCCCCACATCGACAATGACCTCTGCATCATCATGTGAAAGCAACTGTTCTTTCAGAACTGCACGTACCGGATGAATTTCAAGATCCGGTTTGTTACCGATCTCCCTGCGCAGCATACCGAGATCGCTGAAGGTACATTGCGGGTCCAGATCGTAGCCAACCACATGTCGGCCGTTTATTTCCAGCCAAACTGCAAGATTGAATGCGACTGTACTCTTTCCGGAACCACCCTTGAGGTTAGCGATAACAGTAATCATTATCTGAACTTTTACCTGATTCAACTATATGAAAAACGTAAAACGAGCTCAGCGCATTGCTGCGCCGGGCCCGTTTACGATCAAACCTGCTTACTGGGCTGCAGCGGGCGCTGCCGGCGCTGCCGGTGGTGCACCATAGGGAGCACCGTATGGAGCCGGACCACCGTAACCATAACCGGGACCACCATAGCCATAACCGGGATAGCCACCATAGGGACCGTAACCATAACCACGGCCGCCATAGTAATCGTTATAACCACGGCCATAACCACGTCCATAACCGCTGCCACGGCCACGACCACTACCGCTCATGTTAAAGCCGAAGTCACCGTCGAAATCGCCGTCACCCCAACCATCACCAAAGCCATCCCAGTCATTACCACCATAGCCACGGTCGCCGCCCCATGGACCCCAACCACCCCAGGCATGTGCGGATGTCATCGGGAGCGCGGCAAGACCGGCAATAGCGGCCACACACAGAGTTCTTGTTAGCATTTTCATACTTGTAATACCTCTCTTAATTTACAATTTACTTGCAGTTGAACCACAAGCGCTATCCTCGCACAACTGCCAAGATCAGTAACCGCGAGGAGCCACTATTACTGACCACATCAGAATACCGGTATTACCGGTTCCAATCCAATGTCCTGTCAACCCCGACCAGGGTTATATGGTTCTTGCGAACCATAGCTATAAATATTACCGAGTGCCATAAGCACTGCAGTTGATAACGCCATGCCACCTACCTCGGGAGGTATTACCAATCAGAATCATAAAAGACTCTTCCCGGGACCTGACCCTGTTGCCCTGGCGGTATCCCACTCATATTGCCTCCCGTTAGCGGGATGCTCCATGGTGCAACATAGCCTCCTTGCGGCCACGTCTCGGTGGACATATTGGAATTCTGGTAACTGTTGGTTTGTGTCGGGCTGCCCCAGGGACGCGGCGAATACTGATATTGATACTGGGGTACCATAGGTTGCTGGTAGGTGGCCGCGGGTTGCTGATATTGATTCACCGTTGGTTGCGCCGGGTACACAGACTGAGGCGAACCATACACGGGTTGCTGTGCCGTGTAACCCCATGGCTGTTGAATACTCCCCCCCTGGTAGGCTGATGGCGCCATTACAGGTTGTAACTGTATTGCCTGGACAGGCGCATAAACCGGTGACTGCTGCCGGTGTTTGGGCGAGGGATACCAATCCCTGACAGGTAATGCCGGTTCCGATGGCTCGGACTGTGTTTGTGGTCTGATGTTTTCGTCATTTTCACAGGCACTGACTAAGGCGACTGAAATCAAAAAGAGCAATCTCAATATCCATGTCGATCTAAATGATACTGAATACTGAATCATAACAGTTAATTGTCTTGCGGAAGAGTTCCACCTCAAGGTGTCCCTTTTCCAACAGGGTACTGATTCCTCATCATTGAATCATACACGGGTGGCGGCGGTACCTGTTGCTGCCCCTGACGATATGCCGGTGCACCATAATAACCGTAGGCTGGCTGATTTGGTTGATTCCTGTAGCCAGGGTAGGCAGCGGGCGGTATGGAGGGTGGAGCAGAACGCGACTGCCCCGGATACCCTGATGGTGCAGGATAGTAATAGCTATTTGTAGAAGGTGCGGCACGTTGTGTTTGCCCGGGGATTTCGGGTTGTGCTGTCCGCGGAGCAGCCAGTGCCGAAGTCGGTGTATCAGTTGTCTGACGAGTAGCCGGTATGCCGGCTGCGGGCGCGTTTTCCATTGCTTCAGCCGGGATGCGATTTTCGTCAGTCTGTGGTAAGCCCCCATCCATCGGCAATGGCGGAATGGCATCTGCTCCGGGTACACGGGGATCAATATTGACCGCACGATAAGGCCCCGGTGGTGGCGGTGCCGAGACAACCGCCCAGTCATCGGTGTATGTGAATTCTGTTTCTTGAGCAAGCACAGGGAGCGTCATCAACAACATCGATAATACAACTGACCCACCAATAAATTCACATCGACTCTTCATTGCCTGCTCCTGTATTAATAGCACTGTTTATATATTGATACTGTTATTAACAGCTTAGTCCAAATCCTGCTTCAAGCGAATACCGCGTCGCTTGTTACCAACAGCGCCATTGGTACTTTCATCGGCATATGTCTTATCAACTGCAGCCGCTTCACTTGAAGCCGTGGCCTCGGGTGTCTTCTTGGGCGACTCCTCGACCGCTGCATCAACCCGGGCTGCCGGCGGTGGTGCTTCCTGTGTTTGAGTTGGTGTTTCCACTGTTTTGCCGGGCGGCATTTCCCGTGGCGGCGGGGGTGTGCCTTTCACTTTGCTGGGCGGAACCTCCCGCGGTGGCGGGGGTGTGCCTTTCACCTTGCTGGGCGGCATTTCCCGCGGTGGTGGGGGTGTGCCTTTCACCTTGCTGGGCGGTGTTTCCTGTGGTGCAGTGGTTGTTCCCTTTGCCACGCTGGGCGGCATTTCCCGCGGTGGCGGTGGTGTTCCCTTCGCCTTGCTCGGCGGTGCTTGCCTCGGTGGTGGTTGCGTGCCGCCCCCTCTGGGTGGTGGCGGAGTTCCTCCACCCGGCGGTGACTGTCGCGGTGGTGGTGGCGTACTGCCACCCGATCGGCCAAACAGTGACATAAAGCCCTTACCGATCATGGTGAATATGGCCTTTATCATGAGAAATACCCATGAGAACAGGGAGAATATGCCTCCCCAGAGGCGCATAAACAGAGACGTGCCGGATTTTTCCGACTTCTCCTGTACCGCTACATGCTCCACCATCTCGTAAGCAGCGCTCACCTTGATCTGGCCATCATCACTGGTTTCGACGTAGAACTGCCGCCGTGCACTAATACAACCCAGCGGGATGATCAGCAGCGCCATCACTGTCGCGACACCGGCACCAAACAGCAGGCTGATGGCCATGCCGTTAAAGATCGGATCCTGCAGAATGGCAAAAGCACCTGCCATCAGCGTCAGAGAAGTAATGAAAATAGGACGCATGCGCAACTCCGCGCCCCTGATTGCCGCTTCCTTGACCTCACGCCCCTTGGCGACTTCTATCTTCACGAATTCCACAATCAGGATAGATTGCCGCACGATGATGCCGCCCAGCGCGATCATACCGATCATGGAGGTAGCCGTGAATTCTGCACCCATGATCCAGTGGCCGGGGACAATACCCATCATGGTCACGGGTATTGGCGACATAATCAGCCCGGCAAGAGCGAAGTTCTTGAACTCCCAGACGATGAGGCCGTAAATCAGGATCAAGGCCGCCATGAATGCGCCACCCATATCACGGAAGGTTTCGTAGGTGACCGTCCATTCACCGGTCCATTCATAAGCAGACATGGAGTCATCCGCAGGCGGACCAAACAAATTCCACGGCATGGTTTCCATGTTGATGCCGTCCGGTGTGGTGTACTCCTTCACCATGTCCTCGATATTCAACATGCCGTAAATCGGTGCGCCAAGTCGGCCCTCCATCTCGGCCGTCACGTATTCAATACCACGGAGATCCTTGGTATAGATGACGGGGTCCTCGTTGCCCTTCTTGAATTCACCGAGTTCAGACAGCGGAATGGTCTTGCCATCGACGGTCGGGATCGGCAGATCGCCGAGACGGGACACCTGGGAGCGAATGGCCAGAGGGATTTTCATGACAATATAGGTCGGCTCCAGGACAGATCCACGCTTGACGTCGCCCAGCTTGAAACTGCCCATAGCCATGGCCAGACTACCATTGATTGTATCCACCGAAATACCGCGACGGACGGCCTTCTCGGTATCTACATCAAAGCGCCAGTATTCATAGGGCTCAGCCATGTAAGTATCGACATCGACCACGTCATCAACAGCATCGAACATGGCCATCAAATCGCTGGCAACCTGGCGCCGTGTTTCAGCATTGGGACCATGCACCTCGGCAACAACCGTATTCAGTACCGGTGGTCCGGGGGGCATTTCAACAACGGCGATACGTGCGCCCAGCTGGTCCGCAATGGGCTTCAGAAGGGTACGTGCCTCAACAGCTATTTCGTGGCTGCCGCGCTCACGATCATTCTTGTCCTTTAACATGACCAGCAGGTCACCTTCCCAGGCTCGCTGGCGGAGGTAATAGTGACGCACCATGCCGTTAAAATTGAACGGCTGCGCGGTCCCCGTATAGGCTTGCACCGCGGTCACCTCGGGTATTTTCCGAACGGCTTCTGCCAGTTGCATGGTCACGTTGGCCGTATCCGGCATGGCCGTGCCTTCCGGCATATTGATGACCACCGAAAACTCGGGCTTGTTATCAAAGGGCAGCATTTTTACAGCGACATGCTGTGTATAGAACGTGGCACAGAGTCCGGCAGTGACACCAATAATACTAAACAGGAAAAGCAGGCCCAGCTTGCGATTGTTGACCAGTGGCATAATGATCGGCCGGTACCAGCGACTGATGCGTTCATGCGCACGCTTTTCCTTTGCTTCCGCTTTCTTAAGGGCTTCCAGTCTGGGGGCGACCTTCACGGCCATCCAGGGTGTAAAAACAAATGCCGCCAGCAGGGAGAAGAACATCGCCGAGGAACCCAGCACCGGAATCGGTCGCATGTAAGGTCCCATCAGACCACTCACCCACCCCATCGGCAACAACGCCGCAATAATGGTAAAGGTAGCAAGGATGGTCGGGTTACCGACCTCACGAACGGCATCAATGGCTAATGCGACACTGGTTCGTCCCTTTTCCAGCCAGTGTCTGAAAATGTTTTCCACCACCACGGTGGCGTCATCGACCAGAATACCGATGGCAAAAATCAGTGCAAACAGACTGACACGATCGATGGTGTAATCGATCATCATGGCCCACCAGATGGTCAACAGAATAACGACCGGGATAACGGCAATGACCACAAAAGCTGCGCGCGCCCCCAGACCCACCAGGCACAATATCGAAACGATAACGCATGCCTCCAGCATTGCCTGCAGTAATTCGTTTACCTTGTCGTTAGCCGACTTGCCGTAATCGCGCGTCACGGTAATATTGACATTGGCAGGAATCAGGTCGCCCTTGAGCGACTCAACCCTTGCCAGGACTGACTGTGCCACCTTGACACCATTGCTACCTTCCTTTTTGGCTATGGCAACAGTAACAGCCGGATACCCGTCAGCACTCCCGGCATCGCCCTCGTAAGCCGGACCGGTGAAAAAGGCGACCATCTGGTTGGGTTCCGAAGGCTCTTGCGAAACACGCGCGACATCCCGCACATACACCGGACTACCTTGCCGGATCGCAATCACCAGACGACCAATCTCCCTGGCGCTGGTTAGAAACGAGCCGGTGCGTACAGCGAATGACAGGCCGCCCGATTCGACGTCACCGGCCGTCTTTTCGGAATTGGCAGTCTGGATGGTTTGTGCAACCTGCTGCAGGCTGATACCGTAGCCTGAAAGCCGCTCGGGCATGACTTCGACCTTGACCTGGTCTTCCCGGCCTCCAACAATAAATCCCTTGCCGACATTCTTCACTTCACCCAGTCGTTGCAACAGGTCCAGCGCGAGCAGCCGCAGGGCACCGTCATCGACATCCTTTGACCAAAGGGTCAGTGTCACCACGGGAACATCGTCAACGCCTACCGGTTTGACAAGGGGCTGGGAGACATCCGGGGGGATCTTGTCCATATTGGACTGTAGCTTGTCATGGACCTTGACTATCGAGGCCCCCATCTCTTCACCCACCTTGAAGCGCACCGTCACCATGGCACGGCCACGCTCGGTAGCCGTATAGGTATGGCGCACACCGGGAATTTCCATCAGGATGCGTTCCAGTGGTTCGGTTACCAGGCTGGCCACCTGTTCAGCGGAGGCACCCGGATACTGGACAAACACATCGATCATCGGCACCGAGATCTGCGGGTCTTCCTGGCGGGGGGTGAACATCAGGCCGATCAAACCGACGAACAGTGACACGATGAGGATCATCGGTGTCACCGGGGAAGTGATAAACAAACGTGCCGTTCTACCAGCGATACCCAGTGAATGGGCATCATAATTCATAGGGGTAGAAAATTTCTTTTCTTGATCAGCCATACTTGATTCCGCCTTCTTGCTATGCTTTGTTCAGTACCGTCGCTGTTGAGTTAGTCGTTATTGCGTACTGATCGCTATTTGAACTTATTTCACGGCCGTATTATCAGGCCTGCATGCAATTACAGGCATCCAGCCATGCCAGCTAATTATTGCCATGCGCTGTTTGGGTTGACCTCGCCACTATCCTTGACGATGACACGCTCACCCGCACGTAATCCGGATAGAATCGCCACACCATCAGCGCCCACGTCATCACCGGTCCTCACCAGTCGTAGTTCACGCTGGTTATTCTCAGTCATGACGTAGACGCCGGGCAGACTGCCACGCCATACCAGTGCACTCCTGGGCACAACCGGCAGTTCACGCACCTTGGCATTTATGTCATTGATCATGACCTCCGCATACATACCGGCACCACCCGGGACACCCTGTGGCAGGTCCAGTTTGACCGTTACTGTATGGCGGTCCGGATCAGCAATTGGAAAGACCTGTGCAACGCGGGCCTGTATATCGACATCACCCACATCCAGTCTGGCAGGAAAGACCATACCTTTCTTGACGCCCGGCATCAGTCGTGCCGGTATCTCGACCTTGATTTGTAGTGTGGACATATCGGCATATTCCAGCAATGGCTGGCCGGGCTGTACCGGGTCGCCGACCTCGACCAGTTTCCTGGTGATCACCCCGTCAAAGGGTGCAACTGATTTTGCATCGCGAATACTCGCATCGATGGTGTCGATCGCCGCGCGTGCGGCAACGATCTGGCCACGCGCCTGTTCGAGCTGGGTACCGAATTGATAGCGTGTGGCATATCGATCCATGCCGGGGTTGGAACCGCCGCCCATTATACCTTGCATGGGGTTGGTGAAATTCTTCATCATGGAGCCCATGCCGCCCATGGAATCATTCATCTCACCACCATAGGGTGAGATGATTTCCCTGTTATACTGGACTCCGGCATTGCGCAATGCCGCTTCTGCATTCGCCAGGTTTGCCCAGGCGGAACGGCGTTGCGCAAGCAGATCATCATCATTGATTGCAATTAATTCAGCCCCTTTCTCGAAATGATCCCCTTCTTCGCCAGCAATTCTTTCAATACGCCCTGGAATCTGGGCAGAAAAGGTCACTTCCTTGAAGGGAACGACAGTCCCGCCCAGAGATACTGCCGCCCCAACAGGGATGCTCGGTACAGTAATGACGGATTCTGCAGGTGCCTGTGCCACCACACCGGAACTCATCAGGTATCCGGACAGAAGACTGAATATTGCTAGTTTTTTGATTAACATTGTTAATCCTCACAAATCTGACGTAACTTGGACCGGTAGCGCTTTATTTTTAAAAATACGGCGCTGTCGAAACAGCGCCATTATAAACATCGGCCAAGACTATTTGGTTATTAACGAACCCTCACGGGTTTCTTATGTACTCCACAAGAGGCGGCGGAAAGCAATTACTATTTAGTTTGTTACCCACAAACCCATAATTAAAGCGCGCGCCGGTCAGGCGCGCCCCATTACTGCAAAGCTCTTGATAAAAGGACCAGCCATACGCGGATCCTTGATCATTGCACCATAGTCACCCACGTTGAATTTTATTTTTCGTGAAGTGTAGGCCATACCCAGACCCATCATTCCCGGTGGCTTGGCCAGCCATTTGTTCCAGTTATCAAAGGTCGCACGAAGATCCCAGTTCATCTCCTGGCCGTCATAGATACCTGCATCCTCCGCCTTGCCATTGACGACATTGATATAGCCGCGCGGTGTGTCCTCACCATCAAAACCATATGCAATGATTGAATTAAAATTGATTTTTGCAAGTGCATCCGAAAGTTCAGGTTCAGCGTTCCACTGCTCCATGAAACTCTTCATCCATTCATCAGAAAACAGATCTGCCATTTTTTTGTCTCCTCCGGGTTTTACACCGAAATGGTGATTAACTTAATGTAAAGGTGCGGTTTAACTGGAAAAATACTATTCCTTATAGCCGACACTAAAATATCATAAATAAGTCACAGAAATACAGAACAAATACTCTACTGTGTACAGATTTATGTCGCATCCAGCCACATTGACGGCAGTCCCTGAAAAAAAAACGCCCCGAAGGCGCCAGAGTGTATTGCGTGTTAACCGGGAAAACAGGCACATTGTTGAGCTATCGCCCTGTAGTGAAGGTCTACCCTGATCGATCGTGGATTACATCGGCACACAGCGGATGCTCTGACAGAGTTCGCTTTGAGACCAGGGTTCAATAAGCGACTTTGGAAACGCAAGACAAGGTCGATATAAACAAGAGCATACAACGATAATTAAACTATAAACATGTATTTCAATTAGTTAAGGGCCGCATTATATGTCGATTCGATATATGCACATCGAATGCGCTTAAATATACTATGTAAAACATAAGGTTGTCATACAGTGCACAGGAAATTCACATGTTACGTATTCAAATGCTGAATAGAAGGGTATTGCAGGGTGGTTACTGGTGAATCTGCAACCGTCATCGGACGAACAGTCAACCGAGCAGCGGCTGCATGACCGGCGCCAGCCTTCGCTTAAAACCCTGCTGGGCTCGTTGATACACTATCGTCGCCGGCATTTACGACGCGACGACGACAAGATAAACACGTACACTGACTGGTACGGGCACTGGCCGTTTGCCGCTACCCTTATCATTATCCTGCTGTGCTTCGCTGACGCCTTTCTGACCATCGTTCTGCTTAGCAAGGGGGCCGTTGAACTCAATGGCCTGATGGACTGGCTCATCCGCAAGGATACCTACATGTTCACGGTCGTAAAGATGTCAATGACCGGAATAGCACTGATTATTCTGGTGATGCATTTCAATTTCCGCATATACAGGTTTGTCGCTGTGCGCTACCTGATCTATGCGCTGGTCCCGCTTTATTCCCTGCTTATTTTCCATGAACTGACGATGCTTGCAAACCTCTGACGCAGCGATGCCGGGCCCTGAAAAGTCAGCGAATTGCGCAGCCCAGAACAGCGATATCATCGGAGAGGACATCACTACCACGCCAGGCGGTAATTGACTGGAACAGCCCGTCTAGACTCGATCCAAACGGCTCTGCCGATGCAGCGCACAATTCATGGCACATGCGATCTCGACCAAATTCCTCACGTGTCTCGGGATTTTGCTCTTCATACAACCCGTCCGTATGCAGGTACAGGCGGTCACCCGCCTGCAACTCGATCAGTGTGTCTTCATATTCAGAATCCGGAAACATGCCAATCGGCACTGCCGGTACATCATGTACATCAGCAGACCCATCCGCGTGCACTACCAGTGGCCCGGGACTGCCGGCACTGACAAAACGAAATGTCCGTGTCTTTACATTGAGCACACCATAGAGGAAGGTAAAATAGTGTCGGCCGACAGACTCCATGGGAAACAGCACGTTCAAATTTTGCGCCAGCCATGCGGGACTGGTGATTTTGGCCCCGGATGAGCCGTTGTGTTCTGCCGACTCATTCTGTCTGATTATCTGCGACAAATGATGCGTTACGGACACTGAAAGCAATGCAGCAGCCACTCCATGTCCCGACACATCCATTACGTACATAGCAACATGCTCACTGTCACGCCTGAACACATTCAGGCCATCACCGGCAAGTTCATCACAGGGTCGATATTGCCAGATAAACTCGGCACCCTCGATATCGATGGCCTCATTCGGTAACAGTGAGGCCTGCACCAGCGCTGCGGCCTCCAGATCACGGTTCATGCGTTCGTTGGTTTGCGTCAGTTCAGAGACGGCCTGCGCGTAGCCCAGCACATTCTCGACGCGCGCACGCACCACCTTGAAATCCAGCGGCTTGGTGACATAGTCATTGGCACCCAGCGACAGGGCTTCGGCTACATCGCTGCCCTCATCCTTGGCTGTGGCCATAATGATCGGCAGTTCCGTTTTTGAATAGACACTGCGCACACGCTTCAGTACCGTCAGCCCGTCGATGTCCGGCATCATGATATCGAGCATGACCAGCTGATATTCACTACTGAGTATCATATCCAGCCCGGACTGGCCTCCAGCAGCCGTGTCAACACTGAATCCCAGTCGTTCAAGTCGGCGTGCCAGCAGGTCACGGTTCATTTCATTGTCATCGACAACGAGTATGCGGGCAGTCTTTATATCCCTGGTAGGCACGTGCGTTTCTCCTGTTCGAGCTTCTGGGATCACACCTGACCTGTCACGAGGCAGTTGCGCCAAGAGCATGTCTGATCTGTTCGAGGATGCCTTCAGGCGAAGTTTCTGCTTTCCTGATCACGGTTTCTGCGTACCTATTCAAGTCGTCCAGCTCGCGCTCATCGAGCTCCATTGCCGTCAGCACCACCACAGGAATCCGCTGCCAGACCTCATGCTTTCTGATGGTATGCAGAAACTCAAAACCGTTCATGACCGGCATCATCAGGTCCAGCATGATAACCGCGGGTAACACCCGAGGCATCGCATCAAGCGCATCCTTGCCATTTCCAGCTTCAACGACAGCCCAGCCCTCGCCCTCCAGCATGCGACAAAGAAGCGACCGGTCTTCCGGGTTATCATCAACCACCAGCACCGGACCGGTACTTTCATGATGGGTATATTTCTCGAGCAGCGGCAACAGTCGGCTTCGGTCAACAGGCTTGGTCAGATACTCGGCCGCACCCAGTGAGTAACCCATGCCCTTGTCGTCAATCATGGTTAACATGATGACGGGTATATGCATCAGCCCGGGATCAGCCTTCAGCGTGCTCAGCAAACTCCAGCCATCCATGCCCGGCATCATAACATCCAGGGTGATAGCATCCGGCTTGCAGGCGCGCGCCTGTTGAAGTCCCTCCTCGGCCCGGGTCGCAACAACAACAGCATAGCCCGCTTTTTCAATCATCCGCCTGAGCATGTCACAGGTTGACTCATCATCATCGATGACCAGTACAGTCTGAGCATGCGGGGAGGATACAGGACCTGCTGCAGTCGTCACATCAGCGCCACCCTCTTCCGGATGCTGCCTGCTTGCAGTTCGGGCAAGCTCCAGTGCATTGACTTCTGCCGGCAGGCTGATGGTAAAGGTAGACCCCTTGCCGGGATGACTCTCTGCCGTAATGTCACCTCCCATCATTTCACAGAATCGACGGGTAATCGAGAGACCCAGTCCAGTACCGCCATAATTACGTGTGGTTGAATCATCAGCCTGGGTGAAATCTTCAAACAGCCTGCTGATCTGATCGGCGGCAATGCCAATACCGCTGTCCTTGACGGACAGAACAATCCAGTCACCCCCGGTTTTTTGTTCACGCCGCGCAACCAGTGAAATAACACCGTTGCTGGTAAATTTTGCGGCGTTACTCAGCAGGTTAAACAGGGCCTGCCTGAGCTTGGTGAGATCAGCACGCATGGTGCCAATACCTTCCATCACATCAAGCTCAAGGGTGTTGGTATTTTTCTCCACCAATGGCGTGACTGTACTGACGATGTCTGCAAGCGTGGTCGACAGGTCAAAGCGTTCGAGGAACAGATCCATGCGCCCCGCCTCGATTTTGGAAAGATCGAGGATGTCATTGATCAATGACAGCAGATGTTTGCCGGCAGCGTTAATCTTCTCGAGGTCAGGAATGAATGCCTGCTGACCGGTTTCGGCCGCATCTTCCTGCAACATTTCACTGTAGCCGATGATGGCATTCATCGGCGTCCTGAGTTCATGACTCATATTGGCCAGAAAAGCACTCTTCGCACGATTTGCCTGTTCAGCCATCTCTTTGGACTTGCGCAATTCCGCCTCGGTATGCTTGCGCCTGCTGAACTCTTTCAGGATGAGCTTGCCGGCCTCGTTGAAACTGCGTCCCAGTATTGCCAGTTCATCCGTGCCACGCTCGTCAACCGGATGCACATAACGGCCTTCACCGAATTGTTTGGTGGCCCTGACAAGGCGTCTGACCCGGCGAGACACGCTGTAGGCCGTTCCAGTACCGATAATCACGGCCAGCAGTGCCGTCACCAGGGCAATCAGGAGGAACTTGCGCTGCAGTCGATAGATTGGCTGGTAAATGTCTTTGGTATGATATTCATGCAGCAGAACCCAGCCCAGCGCGGGTAACTCAGCGTCAGCCTGTGAGAGCGCGTAAGCCGATAGCAGGCTTTCCCCTGATTGCCGATTCTCGCGTTCTGCCGTGACGACAGTGGCGCCGGGCGGTATATCCACCTCAGTGATGTAAGCCGAGCCATCCCCGTGAGCAGGTGAATCAGGCATGTTGGTGTGAATAATTCGCCGATCATCGGTAAACAGCATAAAATTGAAGCGATTTACCAGTCGTTCGTCCTGGCTTCGCTGGTCAATAATCGCTTGCACCTCGGCCAGACTGATAACCACCTTCATGACACCAAGAGGTTCACCCGCCTCATCATCAATACGAAACGCAGCGACTGTTGCGTATATATCCGCGTCTTCGTCGAACTTGACGTTACCCACGTAAATGCCCTTTTCCATCGCCTGCCGCCACCAGTCTTCATTGCTTTGCCGGTAGCCCGGCGTGTGGTCTGTTTGTGCAACGTTTGCACCGTAACGGTCTGTGATGATGATTTCCGGATAAATCGATTGCCCGAATCCCTGATTGAGCCGGTCACGCAGCCCGCGCAATGTACGTGACATCCTGTGCTGCAGCAGACGCTTCACTTGAGACGTTGTCTTGCCCGCTGCTGCGGCTGCACGCCAGTCGCTATCCCGTCTGTCTATGATGCTTTTCGGGTCACCAAGGTCTTCCATGGCGCGATTGGCGTCAACCAGATATTCCTGTATATCCTGACTACTGGCATAGGCTTGCCAGCCAATAATTCGTGAATGCATTGCCCGGTCAATTTCATCCATGATGGCACCGACATAGGCTGCAGATGTGTCATTGATGACCGCACGCATGGATGCCTGGCCCATGTTCAGCACATATATGCCGACAAGAGCGATAACCAGTGCAGGCATCAGCATGCCAAGAATCAACTTGTGTGCGAGCTTCATCGTTTACAAAGATTCCCGTGTACCGAGTTCGTACGTACGAATTCTATGAACTCCGCAGCAGGCATCGCACGAGAATAGTGCCAGCCCTGCGCATAATCCACACCTCTGCCCAACAGGTAGTCAGCCTGCTGGACTGTTTCCACACCTTCCGCAATGGTGCGCAGTCCCAGACGCTGGGCCATATCTATGATTGTGTCGAGCATGCCGGCGTTCAGTGCGTCCACACCCACGGTGTCAACAAAGCGTTTGTCGATTTTCAGATAGTCGAGTGGAAATGTCTCGACATAGCTGAGACTGGAATAACCGGTTCCGAAGTCATCCAGGGCAATTTCGGACTTGCGGCTTTGCAGTCGCTGCATGATATCCCTGGCCTTGCCATCAGCATCATCTATCAGGCCACGTTCGGTTATTTCATAGATTATCTGTTCTGGCAGGATACCGCTGTTACCGAAAATGCTACTGGATGATTGCAATATCCGGTCTGATTCAAAGTGACCGGGGCTTAGATTGATCGCGATATGCAAGGAGCGGTTGTCTTGCAGTAAAAGGCCAATTTCAGCGCGTAATTTCTGCATGAGCCATACGGTCATTGGCTCAATAAGGCCGGTATCCTCCGCCAGAGGAATAAAAAGATCCGGCCGCACCCGTTTGCCGCCTGGCTGACGCCAGCAAATTAGTGCCTCGGCACCGATACAGCGTCCGCTCTTGAGCTCGATCACCGGCTGGTAATTTATCTCAAACTCGTCTTTTTGCAGACTGCGCTCGAGTTCACCTTGCAGTGACAATCGACGCTGCAATATACCGACAATCAGGAAAACCAGCAGAGCCGAGGTAACAGCACCAATTGCCCCCAGCAACACCGCCATGCGCTGCCAGTCATGCAGAATCCATTCATCAGCCGCCGCAACCACCGAGTAAGTCCCGGGGAAACCGTCCAGCTCGACGGCAAACAGTGTTCGTTCAATACCATCTTTAAACAGCGCCCGTAACTGCGTTGAGCCATCACCGCCCTCTGATTCAGAGGCAACCATTTCCATTTCAGGCACGTTGCCTTCCCATGCATATAAATGGGTGTCCTCACGGCGGACCAGTACTGCGAAACCGTGTTCACCAAGATCTGCCCCCATATGGCCTATCAATACACTCGGGTGAATCAGGGCGACGATCTCGGAGCCGTCTTCACGCTGTCGTACGGCAATCAGCCCGTAGCGTTCCATCAGGCGTATTTCCAGAGGCCCGAGAAGTCGAAAACCGGCCTGCGGAGGCGGTAGTTCAGGCTTGAATGGCGGAGTGATCGGTCCCCAGCTGGTACACACCAGCATGCGGTCGGGACTGATCAGGCCAATCTCGCTGATACCGGGGATGTCGTAGGACATGGTATTCATGGCGCTGACATCATCCGCGCTGCACTGGTAGTCGAGATCCGAGAGTGCTATCAGG
Source organism: uncultured Gammaproteobacteria bacterium (assembly GCA_963753755.1). GTDB lineage: Bacteria > Pseudomonadota > Gammaproteobacteria > UBA9214 > UBA9214 > UBA9214. The sequence continues at coordinate 251,205 of CAVWDM010000001.1, read as the reverse complement.
CCCTGGTTGATATCGTTCAGCAGCTGCGATGTATCGGCGGCAATACCCTGTGCAATCGATCGCAGGTTATCCTCGGCGTCAACCACGGTCGTTTTGTATGCCAGATAGATGGCATAACCCACCGGAGCCAGGCCTGCAATCATGGCAACCACGGTTGCCAGCAACACGATCAGACGACGCCGCATGCCGAAAGACATGCCTTTCCCGGTTAACAGATTAACTGGCATCTGAGGGCTTGATTCCGGTATTTGTGCAGAGCACCATATCTCTTGTTGTTTCTACCACTGACAGCCGTAGACCGTGCCACGAATTATAAGGTATGCTGGTGTAATAGCCACACTTCATGCAGGTTTTCCCCTGCCCGCATGAAGACATATATTTGGCTACTATCATCACCACGGCCTTTGGGAAGCGCGCTGACATTCAATACTGTGACCGGAGACAACATGACTAAAGTACTCATTACCTGTATTTCGATTCTATTACTTGCCGCTTGCTCGCAACCGCAGATGAAAAACCCGTTGCCTCCGATTCAATCACCGGATACTTCCTCACAGATCTTCCTGAAAAACGTCTTTCCGGCAGGACGCGATGTATATGATCTGACGTTCACACTGAATAATGTACCGATTTACCGCTTCGGCGAGACGCGTCAATATTCATTCTACCTCGACGCAGGTGACCACATGCTTGGTTTTACCCGTGGTTCTAAAAACTGTGAAACCAATGTATACATTCGCCCCAATTCCAATTATGTATTCGAGCTCGGCCCCGAGTGCCGCATCGAAATGATGAGCGAATAACAGTACATGCCGATCGCGGCTGTCACGGTACAGAGGCTATGCAGCATTCCGTGTGGATTGCCTATCTGGTCTTCATTTTTGATCTGACTATTCGCATAGGCCTGTCATTTCGAATCCTGATGCGAGGTAACACGGTTGGCGTCACCTTTGCCTGGATGAGCATCGTGCTGGCAGTACCGTACCTCGGAGCGCTACTTTACCTGCTTATCGGTGAACTCCGGCTGGGTGAACATCGCCTCAGGCGTGCCAGGGAAGTGATTGCGAAGTCAAGGACGTGGCGCAACACCTTGTGTGAGACTGCTGCACGACAGACTGTCAATATACCACCCGGCTATCAGTCGCTGGATGTACAGGCCAGGAAAATTATTGGCTATCCATCCCTGCCAGGCAACACGCTCACGCTACTGAGCAATTACCAGTCAATATTTCGCGCTCTCATCAATGACATCAGCAGCGCACAAATATCGTGCACTCTTGAATTCTATATATGGGAAACCGGCGGCCTGGCTGACGAATTGCTGGAGACGATACTCGAGGCCCATGCGCGTGGCGTGCACTGCAGGATACTGCTGGACGCCGTCGGCAGTAAAAACTTCCTCAGAGGTGAACCCTGCCGTCGCCTCAGGCAGTCTGGAATCAATATCACATATGCCTTGCATGTGAATGCGCTGAAAATGTTGTTTCAGCGTGCTGACATCAGAAACCACCGCAAGATTGCCATCATTGACAGTCGCATTGCCTACACCGGCAGTCAGAATCTGGTAGACCCGCGTTTTTTTAAACAGGACGCCGGCGTCGGCGAATGGATCGACCTGATGATCAGGATCGAGGGACCTGCTGTGATGGCGCTCGATAACGTCACGGCGATGGACTGGTCGGTTGAAGCCGGCGAAGCTTACGATTTCCCTATCTCGACGATCTCGATGCAGACCATCGGTGAGGTGCCGGTGCAGGTAGTACCGTCAGGTCCGGTGTTCCGTCAGGGGGCCATCCATGAACTGATCATGAGTGTTATCTACAGGGCGCAACGTGAACTGATTATCACGACACCCTACTTTGCTCCGGACGAGGCCCTGATAGAGGCATTGGTCGCTGCAGCCAATCGCGGCGTCGATGTCACGCTGATCATTCCTGCACGGGTAGATTCTTTAATGGTCCGCTATGCGACACCGGCATTGCTGGACAACCTGGTCGCTGTTGGCATCCGGGTTGCCCGCTTCGATCAGGGTCTGCTGCATACCAAGTCCATCAGCGTCGACGCTGAATTCTGCATCGTCGGTTCGGTCAATCTGGATATGCGCAGCCTGTGGCTGAACTTTGAAATCAGCCTGTTTGTCTACGATGCGCAATTTACCGGGCAGATCCGTGAACTGCAGCTGAACTATATTTCCCAGTCGGAATTTATCGACAAGGAACAATTCAGTCGGCGCAGCGTTCCACAGCGACTGGCCGCTAATTTCATGCGCCTGTTTGCACCGGTACTGTGAATACTTCAGTCGCCCGACCGGGTATGTATCGATAATACATTGCCACCACCGAAGGTCAGCTCGTAAATGAACGAACCCTGGATATGGCTATAGGTCCAGCGATTGCCTTCCCTGAATGACGGTTCCCCGCAGGCACTCAATACTGCGTCCTCGGTATCCCCCACCGAGACGAAGTTGGTGCCACACGTCATGGAATCTGCCGAATCGGACGACAGTTCGTCTGCCACAGACAGACTGACGGAGAAAACCGCAAGCACTGCATAGAGAGTAACTCGAAGCCTTGTTTTCATAATTAGGTACCTGATTAGTAATTTACACACAATGTTTCCTCCAGATATCGTTCTCAGGGTGATAGGTACATATTAACCGGCCGGCTTCATTGCAGCGCTGAGACCGGTATGCCACCCCGTTGTCAGGAACGAGTACAGACAGCTGTAATTTATGCTTGTGGTGAACAACCATGTCGTGGCTATTTATCATCATGTTACCCTGATGTTATGATAAGCATAATCCTGCAAGTCATGATTATAGACACTATTTCACACAAATTAAGCGCAAACATCTGCAGCAATACCGGAACAAACCATGAGACACCTCATCCTGATACTGGCACTCTCTACTCTGCCGCTCAGCAGTCTGGCTGAAAAAGGCCAGTCCATCATGTTTGGTGATCCTGATCCGATCTATGGAGAACCGGCGAAAAAAGAAACGACAAAGGAAAAAGCCGACTTCTGTAATGAATTGCGCAAGCAAATGGATGAACTAAAAGGGAGACCACAACAAAGAAACATGGTCATACAACGCTACGAACTTGAATGTCAGCAACGCTAGTCCAGCAGACGCGTGATACCGGCAAACAAGAGCATTTATCCATCAATTAGACTACCCTGGAACAACGCGATACAGAAATGCCGGGGACACATCCGCTTGACGCGATACCCACCATTCCTGCCCCTGCAAGCGACACTATCAACAGCAATTTCTCTCATGCAGTCTTAAAGCCAGGGTCAGGCAGTATGGTGCTTCAATCGACCTGCGTCGGTGTGCGCCCTCCCCGTCACGACGAATCCTGCGCAGGTGTCGACCAGGCTCGTGCCTATGACCCATTTGTGACCAACGCCCTATGTTTATTTTATAACTCTGCAGGCTAATATTCTACTGTGACTCTGTCTTGGTCCTTTAGCAAACATGCGGCGGTCTACCTCCCCCCCCTTGGGCCGCCGCAATTTTTTTCAAGCCCCACGTCCCACTATGCCCGGCTTGCACTGCGGTCAGTTTGCCGCGTGGTATCTATCCCGGATGCAGATGCAGTACCTTTATAAACTGCAGATTATTTCAGCCCGACAAGCCGGCAGTGTTTACAGGGTTAATCCGATGCTGGTGTCATTATTCAACTCTAATAACAATATTCCTGACAGCAACTATACTGAGTACGTGGCTTTTTCAGAAGCCATGTACGAGGACTTTTGAGTCCTCGAACCTCGGCCTGCAACCCCCCACTCCCGGGGTTGCAGGTCGTCATTTTGTAGCATAAAAAAACCCCGTCACACAGGACGGGGCACCCCCCAGGAGCTCTGAGGGACAGATACACGCTCACAGGAGAAAGATACGCGGGGCGTGTTAGTGACGCTGACGGATGTGCTTATTATTCATTACGACACTGACAAAAAGGATATGGCATAACGCCAGCTTTGAATATTGTCCTTAGGTACAGGCGCATAAAGAAAACTGCCATTACTATAACAACACTGCACATTCCCATGTTGTGATGGTCCGCTTGCACAATTCACGCAGGCGCAGGTCTGTGACCCATTTTTGACCAACAACCTATGTTTTTTTGATCCGGCGTCTGGCTAAGCTATATCTGTGACTCTAGATTGATCCTTTAGTAAATACGCGACGGCCTATTTCTTCCCCCTTCTTGGGCCGTCGCTTTTTTTTGTAACCGCCCTCCCGACATATACCGTGTTACGCTTCGATCGGATCACAGACAGCATGTGCGAACACGGAAGAGTTAATCTCGACCGCATAGCCGTGATCACGAGTTGAATGATAATAATCACTTTATAACATAGCGTAAAAATTGTTTATTATTTCCCCTTCAGTGGTTTCTGGTGTGCCATTTCGTCAGTCAGGACGTACAGCCGCGCAAGTGCTTTATGCTTTTTATGCAAGCTGCTGAATGTTTTGTAGTCTTTGAGACCCGCCTTGTTCATTACGGCTCGCCGTGCTTCGTCTTTTGTCTTTCCGCCATTAATTCTTAATGCTTCAACCATGACAGCCAGGCGCATTTCTTTATTCAGGCGCTGTGTTCTTTTTGTTGCAGATTTGTGCGCTTTTTTTTGCTTCAGCTTTAATACCATTCTAGGATCTTTTCCTCGAAGTATCCTGCTGAATGCATGCGTTAGAAACTTCATTGTTTCGGGTGGTGGTAGTTCGTCAATACTTGCGGCACTTATAAAACTACGCAGGTGTTTTTCACCTTCCGACATTTCTGAAGTGTATGGAATGTAGTCAACGATATTCACCTTGTCTTTCATTATCTGCCCCTGTCCAGCAGCACCACGGCTGCCTGTCGATATTCCGCTGCCAAATGCACGTAGCATTCCGTCACAACGATGGTTGAATGGCAAGGAGACCCACTATACAAGAGGTCTCAGCCATTTTGTAACCTCCATTGACGAATCCGATTACTTCCGACTGCAGCAACTTCACCGCGTGGGTTTCTCACCCACGGAAATCGCCGCGTTATCAGGCGCACATTCGAATTCGACGTTCTCCGAATGATCGGGAACCTCCGGGTTGAACAGGTTCTTGCCGTCAGGTGGCCATATGAGTCGGCGATGACCAGCTCTAGTACAAGATCAGCGACCAACACTCTGATCAGCCTCAACGAGGTTGTTTCCACAATGCCCGCATCATTGATTGATTGCCGGGCCTGATTCGCCTGGCGAAAAGCAAGAAAGTGGCCTAGGCATGTCAAATAGCAAGCAGGCGTCTACGTCCGCTGCAAGCCATTATCACCTTGCGAGAGTTTAAAAAAAGGCGGCTGGTTAGGGAGGCAGCCGCCTTATCAGAGGACTTCAATGAATCTCTCAACACACGTCTGGTCAGGGGGAGAGAAGACGTATGTAAATAATACTAGCTGAAAGTCTGACAATTTCTATGTGGCATATTGTCGCATGGTATAAATCACCACTCATGTGGATGAAGGCCTACTCAGCACAACACCGCCACACCATCGTTATCAAGTCTCAGGAGTGACAGTTGGATCTATATACATTCAAGCGGCCACCACGGCAGGATGTGAGGGAGGAGTAAAACCTGCCGTGGAGGCCTTTTACTCTACAACGCTTACAGTGACCACGAATTTATCGAAAAGTTCACCCAGGCGCTTAAAGCGGCCAGTATGGGTGTACTCGGTATGAATGCAGCGGACAATAACAAGCCCTGTCTATTCCTTGACGGGGCTTGCAGGTGACGTTGGAGTCAGGTGGAGCGTCACTTGATTAAAGGGTATGGCATCACACCCGGCCTGACTATTGTCCATTGGTGCAACCGAACATGACTGTCGGCATTGCTAGCCCTGGCAAATCAAAAAACGCAAGCCTGATACTTTAGAACAATAGTACTCTTTCCCCGAAGTTGACAAGATTGTAGCTATAAAGTTTTCTGGGACATATCACGAATGGCATATCCTGGCAATGCTCTGTATCCAGTCGGGATAGTCTCAATAGTTGGCACGCTGTAGGTACTTGTCGATGCGGTCGTTGCCATAAGAGCGGGAGCTTACTGATTAGGGACATCACTGACCGGCAAAATTCATCAGCGGGTATGCCGCATGCCAGGCAACTTATTACCCGCTAAAGCATTCATGGGAGGTGCACCATGAGTTTTCGAAGGTTATCACATCACTTGAAGGATGCCGTCATGGCCATTTTGCTAATGCTTGTAATGGTCGCTATTGCGTCTTTGTTCCTGGTGATCAAATGAAATCTGTCAGGTTGTCAAAGCGGTTCTAGTCGTGTAATAACCAGCCGGCGACACAATTTGCTGATCTGTTGATAATAACAATAATGGAGACAATCATGGATCAGAGGAAAAAAGACCGTCGATCCTATCAAAAAATACCTGATTTCCCATTTCTTACTAAACATGGGTTAGCACTCAAAGAAAGACGCCGGTACATTGATCGACGGGTCAGGAATACGCAACTTGCATGGTTTCTGGCTTAATCTTTAGTCTATCAGGCTGTCGGTATTAAACAGGTTTTTCCAGACCGGCCTTTTCTTTTTGGATTTTTCCGCCTCATCGGTAAGCTTGTCTATATTCGTGCAGCCTTCCCCAACCTCATCGCCCTTGCTGACTGATGACCAGACCTTCTCCAGCAGGCGTGATGACAAATAGATGGTTGGGCTGAGTGCGAGCATGCCGATTTCCTGGATTGCCGCCTTTGCTGGAATTGCCACAACTCTGGGCTTCCTGATCGGGCCGCTCAAACTGACCGGGTTGATTTTTGAAAACAACCGCCTTTTTTGTTTCGGAAGCAGAACGGCATCAATTGTCTCGTCACGAAGATCCAGATCGAGTCGCCCGCCCAATGACAGGTTGGGGCCATCGGCGAGCAGCACTTTGCTTTTTAGTTCTCCCTTATCAGCAGTGAAATCCGCTACCACGCAATTCAGGTTGGCGTACTTTTCACCCGTGGAGGTTGATAAAGCCCAGCCAAACACATCAACCGACAGATAATCGGCATAAATCTTGGGTATCCTTGCATTCTCTAATTCAATATTGATTCTTCCGTTGAGACCCGATGCCAGTTGATGCGCGGATTGTCCACTGCTGGTGAGATCCAGAAGTATATTGGTGCGACCATCGATCGCGGTATTGTTTTTAACCTGTGCGAGCATGGGGCCGAGAATTAAATCATCAGCAACGACCTTTAGTGTATAGGCAGGCATTTCAGTCGCCTGCAGATTAAAAATCACATCCATATTGCCGCCGGCATAGACAAACCGCAAGGGATCAACCTTGAGTTCACCGTTATTGAGGTTGATATGTCCAACGACGCTGTCGATGGAGGCTTTGCCGTAACTCTCGATTTCGTCTATGTTGATTTCCAGGTCAAGATCGAAGTCATTCAGGAAACCGACAGGCATTGGTTCACGGCTGAAGATGTGGTCCTCTCCGGATGGTTCGGGCGTCGCGAGAATCTCTGCATCAGCCTCCTCCTCCAGCAGAAAACCGAAATCAGTAAGATCGAGCACGGGAACGGAAAAATCCCCACTGAATGTTGGCTTGCCTTTACGCTTGTGGCCATGGAGGGTCGTGGTGCTGGCAGTTTTCCCAACCGTCATCACGCCCTTGTAGGCAATGACATCATTATTGCTGGTGAGGTGACCCTGCCCTTGGTAGGTTTTCAGTGCGGGCAGGTTCACACCCAGTGCGGTACCAAGGGCAGCCGGGTCATCAATCTCCAGGTTCACATGTATATTGACCAGGTTGTTGTTCTTCAGGTCATCATAGCCACCCTGCATATCGATCTTGTAAAGACTGGTTTGACTGGAAGCCAGATCAAACTTCTCGATCCCCCAGCTGCCATCAATATCCGATATTTCAGCATTGCCTTGCAGCCGCCCAAGGTAGCCAGGTGGTTTATCTGCAATGGCAGCAACAAGGTCGGCAACTGCCACGTTGTAGTCAACATAGACAGTACTGCCCTTGTGTAACTGTGTGGTGATTTTCCCATGCATGCGTAGTGTCGGTTGATCAGGTCTGCCGATATCGACCTTCAACGCATCAAACAACAGGTTTGACTGGTTAAAGGTCAATGTGCTGCTGGCAACTGTCTGCCCCAGTTCTGGCAGATCGATTCCCGCCAGTTCCGAGAGCTTGCTCAGGTCAGTGGTATTGGCAGTCACATCAAATAATGCAGAACCCATGCTCATGGATTTACCAAGCACAACCCGGCTGATGTTGCCCCTTGCCGTTATCTGTAGACCGTCCTTGTCACCCGCGCGAATATTGACGTCTTTCAGTGTCAGGTTATCAAGGTCACCGCTCACTTTCATGCTGGCCTCGCCCGGGCCAATCGCCGGCATGCTGACGTTCAGTTTCCCTGCCAGGGCCGCCACATCTGTCGATTGCACGGAAAGCTGCATCTCAATCCCCTTGACAGCAGCATCCTCGTGCAGCGGGATGTCCCTGATTCGTCCCTGCAGCCGGGCCGTACTGTCACCCTTGCCACCTATTTTTATGTCAGCGTTATTGAAGGCTATCGAATCGGTACTGATAAGCATTTTAGCGCTGCCTGAAACCGCTCCAAGCTCGGGTACATCGGCCACATTAAACAGGTTCAGGGCGGCAGTTGTCGGTGCCGAAACTGTGGCGTTAATAGCACTGTCCGTCTTCAGGAAAAACTGCTCACCATCATAGATCTCCGTATTGCCCTGCACTTTCAACGACAGACCCTTATGTGTGCTGGCAGCAGCATCGACATCAGACAGATAAAAATGCCCGTTCCTTTCCTCGAGTGCAGCGTTGAATTCAAGTGACTCCAACTGGTCCAGCTTGCCGAACAGTAACCAGGACGCAACATCGGGCTGTGTCGAGCGGCCCTCGATAACAAGATTCAGACCTGCGCCACTGTAAATATCCTGAACCGATCCGCTTACTTTGACATCCACCTCCGCACCACGATGCAAATTCGCATCAATAGACTCGAGTCGAGGTGCGGCATAGTCCCCAAGTAACCGGGTGTTAACACACAATTCTCCAAGCTCGGGCACACCATCTCCCAGCCACTCCAGCAGTAATCGTGTGTCTTGTAATGCAACAGCCAGGTGCAGGTCCATGCCCTTGCCGTTCTTGAAGTCAGTAATCGTGCCGGTAAGTTTGATGTGTCCGTTATCACCCGTAACATCAAGCTCGACAGCCGCTGGCCTGTCGAGGTCAAGTGCATCCGCGATCGATGGCAATGTACCGCTGAGCCTGAAAGGTTCACCTTCAAACTGACCATCTCCCTGGATACTTATCGGACCCTCGGCAGCAATATCATCCAGTCGTAACTCATTCAGGGAAAAGTGGTGTAATGTACCGGGCGACAGTTCCTGGTATTCAAACACCAGGCCCTGAAAGTCGGCACTGGCGATAACGACGGGCAGCAGTCGCGGATCGAAGATCCGGGATGATTTCGTTGCTGCTTCATTCACCTTGAGGTACAGCTGATTCACCTGCAGCTCGTCCAGCCATAGTGTTCCAGACAGCAATGGCCGTAACTGTATCGCAGTTTTCAGTGTGTCAGTGGAGAAATGATAGCTGTTATCGTGCGCATCCAGTCGCACATCGTTAACATTCAGCTCGATTGTTTGCCCCAGGTGGAGCGTCAATTCACCATCGACGCGTAGCCTGGCGTCAAGGAAGGTATCCGCAACCCAGGCAGCTGCATGTGTGTAATCGGCATCATCAAAAAATACCAGCACGCCGACCACGAGCAACCCCAGACAAAGGAGTGCGCCGGTAAACAGGGCTGCGATGCGTTTTAACCAGATCATTCGGTTGCCTCGGTGTGAGGAGTCTCCCGCCCTAGAGCCTGGACATCTCATTTATGCGTTGTGACATTCTCGCGATCTGTGCCCAGTCGTGAGTCACGATATCCTGGGCATGCGACAGGTTATTACGCAGTGACTCGAGGTTCTTGATGGCCTGCTTGCCACTGCGTTTCGAATCGAAACCGAACATCTCGAGTATCTGCGGATGTTCGATCGCTATCCTGGCCTTGTCAGAAAGCTGCAAACAATCGATAAGTGCACAATGCTGGTTTCTGCGCTGGCGTTCCTGCTGCATCTGCTGTGCTTTCTGGAGTCTTTCACGCGAAATTACCGACTGCCAGCTGTCATCCGGATATTTTTTCTGAATCATCTGCACAATGCGCATTTCAATGATGGTGATCAGTCCGAACAGCCACATTCTGACCATGGGCTTGTTGATATCATCACGACAGATGACACCCACGACCTCGCCCAGCATCGACACGAAGCAATAATTGTGGCGTGTCAGTATATGAACGACATCTGACAGGGTGGCATCACCGCTAATCACCTGGTCTGCGGTGAAGTGCCGCATGCAGTCAGTACACCGCTCATCCTGTAAGCGGGTATAGCTTACATACCCCTGCACGGTGCCCTTGCTACGGATGCTGGCAACGGCCAGCTGATGGTGTGCCATGACCTTTTTCACTTCCGCGCAGCGAGTATTAATATCAAACGAAAACAAGGACTCCGCGATATCCCGTGCCGTGAACAGTTCCATGAACATGCGTCTGAACTTCGGCCCGGATAACCCTGACCATTGTTCGGCAATACTCTCCGGGGACAGCGTATCTAACTGTGAGGACTTCACCAGCCCGAGCTTTTCCACGCTCTTCGCATGGATGCGCTCTGCGTGTTTATACAACTGTGGGTTGCCTTCCGCCAGCACATCCAGCAGCTCATTCATCTCCCCGAGATACACCTGCGCAAAACGCGGGTCATGGCGTGCAATGTCCTTGCAGTTATCGATCAGATCCGCCAGCTTGACAGTTTTTGCACGTCTGGATGCCTGTGACAGGTGCAGGCGATCAATGCGTTTTCGCGTGGCGCGATTGCCGTCCCCCGGCTTGCTGACATCGGTTAACTCCTCCACCAGTTCCGCGACCGCCCCCCCGAAGACTTCCTCGATGTCCTCAAGTGTTGCCTGTGTATCTTCAACGGTATCGTGCAGCCAGGCCGCGGCGATGACCTCTTTATCGTCCGTGACGGAGGCCACCAGCTTCGCGACCGCACTCAAGTGAACGTGATAGGGTTCGTTGTTATACTTACGTCTATGATTGATGCGCTGATGCGCCTCGGTCGCATAGAAACGCGCGCGGTCGACAAGATCCGGGACATCTTCAGCCTGAGTCATATTCACCACTGCTGGATATACTACTGTTGTTCAATATAGACGCTTACTGCCTGCAGGTCGACGTACATCTTTACATGCGAAACAGTTTCGTATATGAGGAAACGATACTGAAACCGCAGGTATTGATTGTCAACAGACGGGCGAACTGTTTACTTGTGCCACATTCCTCGCGCCAGACCTCCTTCAGGAAAACACATGAATTTCTATAATCCCTTGATACTGGTTAGTCTGCTGCTTTTTCTTGGAGGCTGTGCAACCACCGCCCGGATTACCAACGCGCCTGTCAGTGAACAGCTGCCTACAAACCGGCAGCAGATCACCACCGGGTTAAAGGGCCAGCGCTCTGATGATGCTTTTTTCTTTATCAGTCTGTCAGGCGGCGGCACACGGGCTGCAGCCTTTTCCTACGGTGTGCTGCAGGAACTGCGGGATACGACCTACATCAATTACGGCGTGAAAAGGCGCCTTCTGGACGAGGTTGACTACATCAGCTCTGTCTCTGGCGGCAGCTTCACCGCTGCCTACTATGGCCTCTTCGGCGATCGAATATTTGAGGACTACGAGTCAGTTTTCCTGCGCCAGAATGTGCAGAAAACACTGATTGGCAGTGTCCTCAATCCCATTAACTGGCTGCGCGGGTTATTCACCGGCTTCAGTCGTACCGAGATGGCGATTAACTACTACGATACAAATATTTTTCAAGGAGGTTCTTTCAATGACATCTTTGAAAGGGATGGACCCTTCATCGAGATCAATGCGACGGATCTTGGCATCGGCGCACGTTTTTCCTTTACCCGGGAACGCTTTAATATGCTGTGCTCGGATGTCGGTAGCTTCAAGGTGGCGCGCGCCGTCGCAGCCTCGTCAGCCGTTCCCGTCGCCTTTGCCCCGATTACACTCAAGAATTATGACACATGTACTGACAGGGATCCGGACTGGTACACCCCTGATCATGTCAACTTCGAGGACAGCACAAGGATGGGCGCAGTGCTGACTGCCTACACATCATACCAGGACAAGCAAGGCCGCCCCTTCATACACCTGGTTGACGGGGGTATTACTGACAACCTCGGTATCCGTGCACTCTATGACCGCGTGGAGCTGATGGGTGGCGCAAGAAATATGGCCAGGGCCCTGAAGAACCTACCGAAGTATATCGTCATTATCATTGTCAACGCAGAAACCCGACCCGAGAACCCGATGGACAGTCGTGACACCATACCTTCCAGCATACAGGTGGTTGACGCGGTCAGCAGTGCGCAAATAGGACGCTACAATGTCGAATCATTGGCACTGCTTGAAGAGGGTTACAAAAGATGGGCGGCCGAGCTCTCCACTCCTGGACATACGGTGACCCCGTTCTTCATAAAACTCGACTTCCAGAGTATTGGCGATAAACAATATCGCAGAACATTTAACAACATGGCAACCAGCTTTTCGCTTCCGGATGATGAGGTGGACCAGCTCATCGAGGCTGGCCGGCAGTTGCTGCTCCAGTCCCCGGCATATCAGGAATTGCTGCAAATGATCAGGGACGAGGAAAGAAAACAGGCGCGCAGGTAGGGCTGCAGCAGGACAGTCAATATGACTACGCGCTCATAAAGCCCTTGTTATTCGTCGCCTTGGTGGATATTCTTGGCGACATTAGCAGCACTATCAGAATTCAAGAACCCCGCTCGCGGGGTTCTTTGTTTCCCGCAGCCTGCGACAGGCGCACGCTCCAATGAGGACAGGAACATGAAAAAGTTGTTTATCGGCAACCTGCCGCAGGACGCCACCGAAGATTCCGTGCGCGCGATGTTTTCCGTCTATGGCACCGTGCGCTCCATCAGCGTCGCCTCGGATATCTTCAGCGGTCGCTGCAAGGGCTTTGGCTTCGTTGAAATGGAAGGCCACGAGGCACGCGCCGCGCAGACGGCACTGGACGGCAACCTGGTCGCGGACAGTGACAGATCCCTGCGCGTACGCTTCGATGACCCAAAGGCCTCACGCGGACGCAAACGCCGCTAGGCGTGCCGCGAAGCCCGTACCGGACGTCGGTTAGCTGCATTCCCTTTCGCCTGGGTCGGACGCCGGTTACCCGGCTTTGGTTGACCCTGACGGTTGTTACGTGATCTTGCCGGGCCACCCGGGCGTCCATTACTGCGTTGCTGGATCGGTTCGGCACGGATAGACGGGTCCGGTTCGTATCCCGAAATCACGATCCTGGAAAGATCACGCTTCAGCAGGCGCTCGATATCACCCAGCAGCTTGTGTTCATCCACGCACACCAGAGAAACCGCCTGACCCTCGTTACCGGCACGGCCGGTACGACCGATGCGATGCACATAGTCTTCCGGCACATTCGGCAGCTCATAGTTGACCACATGCGGTAACTGATCGATATCCAGTCCACGCGCCGCGATGTCGGTGGCCACCAGCACCCGCACCTCACCTCGCTTGAAGTCCGCCAGTGCCCGGGTACGCGCGCCCTGGCTCTTGTTGCCGTGGATGGCCGCACTGCTGATGCCATCCTTTTCCAGTTGCTGCGAAAGGCGGTTGGCGCCGTGCTTGGTGCGGGTAAACACCAGTACCTGACGCCAGTTCTGCGATCCGACCATGAAGGACAGCAGCTCGCGCTTGCGCTCCCGGTCGACCGGATGAATAACCTGCGAGACCAGCTCGGTCGGGATGTTACGGCGTGCCACTTCGATCTGCGCCGGTGCATCCAAGAGCTTGTCGGCAAGCCGCCTGATATCATTTGAATAGGTGGCGGAAAACAACAGGTTCTGGCGCTGCTTCGGCAACAAGCCGAGAATCTTGCGGATGTCGTGGATGAACCCCATGTCCAGCATGCGATCGGCTTCGTCCAGCACCAGGATCTCGATGGCAGATAGATCCAGCGTCTTTTGTGACACGTGGTCCAGCAATCGCCCTGGTGTCGCCACCACGATATCCACGCCCGTGCGCAGTCGAGCAATCTGCGGATTGATCTTGACGCCGCCGAAGATTACCGTCGAAGTCAGCGACAGGTATCTGCCGTAGGTGTTGACGCTCTCGCCCACCTGGGCAGCAAGCTCGCGTGTCGGCGTCAGGATAAGGGCTCGCACCGGGCGTCGCCCCTTGACGGGCGTTGCATTGCCAAGGCGTTGCAGCAGCGGCAGGGTAAAACCGGCGGTCTTGCCGGTTCCGGTCTGCGCCCCGGCCAGTATGTCCTGCCCTGCAGAATGACGGGAATCGCCTGGCGCTGCACCGGCGTGGGTTCGCTGTAGCCCTGTTCGGAGACAGCACGAAGGAGTTCGGCCGACAGGCCGAGGGTATCGAATGACATTAGTTGAAATGCTCCTGGATCGGCCTACCGGTGACATCTGTCCCGGGACGGTCTAGGCGGAATACGGTTATTGATGTTCGAGGTTTTCCGGAAGTGGTTACCGCGAGGACTCGGGTGCAGACCGAAGTGCACCGGACTGGCGAGGACTATACCGGAAGCAACAGCAGAAAGCTAAGGTATTTCCCGGCCAGTTCCCAGAGCAGTCGCACATCATATACTCTGCACTGACCTGCTGCATCAGGGTTTATGGTTCTTTGCCCAACCCGAGGAATTCGAGCACGCGCCTCTCGACATAGGGATAGAAGGGATTCCAGCGCAGTCGCAACATGTCAGCCGCGGGTATCTGCAGCGCGCCACGTTCGCCGCGTAATGCAATCTCGCCCAGTTGAATGCCGGGACTCTTGCCCTGCGGCTGTCCCCCGTAGAGCGTATCTTGCGGCGGAAATGGCAGCGCGACATGTGCCAGGGAGTAGAGATCCTCTGGCCAGGACAGGCCGATATCCAGATCGCTCGGTCCCGGTTCCCCGGGGCGCTGGCTGCGCACGATTACCTTGCGGCTCTGCGGGTTCTCGTTTGTCACAAGGCTGAGGGTAAAGGTAGGGTGTGGATTAGCCTGCAGCGCCTGAACGACTGCTGACGGATCCCAGTTCATGAGCGGCCCAATTTCCGCTTCGCGGTTAATATCAAACAACACCAGTTCGTGACCGCCGTCGGGCAGCTGCTGGAACAGGTTACTGACCAGGGCCGGGGTCGATACGGTCGCGTCCACAACCGAGGAAAAGGCCAGGATGGGTGGAATCCCCTGCAGCTTGCCCGCTTCGTCCAGCGCAGTCAGACGTTGCTGAATCTGGTTGGTGAGTTGGTAGACGACATTGCCCGCATTGACCGCGAAGGAGCCGTATTTGAAAGGGTCGTATTCCGGCAGGATCGCGTTCCAGGCAAGTTTTTCGAGTCCCAGTAGATGACCGAGACGCGCCTGCCAGACGGCCAGAATAGCCACCCGTGTTACGCCGATGGCCGGGGATAGCACGACAATGCGCGCAATCGGCGGCAAGCCCTCATCCTTCAGCGAGGCAAGTGCATAGTTCACCGCGAGGGCAGCACCTGTGGAGTAGCCGATGACATAGATCGGCAGGCCCTCATTCTGTTGCGCCAGGTGACGCATGGCGATGCGTACCGTTGCTGCCATGTCCTGCCAGGTGATCTCTACGAGTCCCGAGGGGGCGGTACCATGACCAGGCATTCGCAAGCCAAGCACGGTCGCCCCCGCGGCATGCAGACGCTCACCCAGGTGGCGCAGGCTATAGGGAGAGTCGGACATGCCATGCAACAGCAGTACCGCTGCTTCGGGTGATGTCGCGCTCAGTGTAAAGCTGCGGTTCCAGTTCGGCGACCAGCGCTCCGGGTCAGCGAGACTGCCGCGATTATAGCGGTTGATTGCCTGTTGCTGATCGGGCTTTATTTTCTTATACACCAGCTCGTCGAGTTGGCTGAAGAGACGCTCCTCAAGTGCCAGGTATTCCCTGAAGGTCTGCACACTTGATTTCGCCGTAAATTCTTCATCGAGTTCGGCAAGATGCCAGACATAGAGGTCAGCACGGCCGTTCATGTAGACGATGAAGACGGTAATCATTACCACCAGCGCGCCGACAGTGCTGTAAGACACAGCCTTGAGTGTATGCCGGGCCAGGCTGAACAGTTGACGTCTCATGTGACCGTCAAGGAATGCCAGTCAGGAAATGAGGCCCGTATGTGTATCCTGGCCATGGTGTTTTGGAGGGGACCGCCAGTCCGCAACCATTGCTCATGTTGATAGCAACTATCCCCATGTTGTGCAGATCTTAACCATTGTCGGTGCAGAAATCATTTTGAAGCTGGTCGGGACCTGGTTGAAGAAATGCCGGGCCTCGAATTGCTCGATGTCGCTGAGGCCTCGGCGAACAAAAACAGTGTGACCGGTCTGTCCGGTGATGACAACACCTCCGTGCAGCGTTCCATTCTCTTCAGAACCGGCTCCAGGGTCGCGTCGTTATAGCGGTGGAGCTGTACATTGCTCATCGCATTGATGGTCTCCCCGACCGATGGCTGCCTGTTACTCATGTCCATTTCAGGTTCCGTGGAGGCGGTGACGGCCATCCCCCCCCCGTGGCGTGGAGGAAACTGATTGTTTTTGTAGACTGAATAAAGTAACTGATGACATTGGACTCCCCTCCCTCCGGGTAAAGGAAATCTTCTTTAGGATAAGTGGTATTAATCCTCTAATGAAGATCATTACCCTTCACCAGGACTCCAGAGCCTGACCATCACCATGTTCAAAACGCTACAACAACTCAGAGCATGTCTTCGTTACCTGATCGACAGGACCATTGCCCGAGAATTTGCGGCTCAGGTGCGCATCAGACTTTCGATTTTACCCAGCAGGCGGCTGAAATTTACCGGTTTTGTATCGTAATCATCACACCCGGCCGCCAGGGCCTTCTGCTCATCGCCCGCCATGGCATGTGCCGTGAGTGCAATCACCGGGATTGTTTGCGTGTCCGGATTGGCCTTGATCTGGCGGGTGGCTTCCCAGCCGTCGATGACCGGCAAACTCAGATCCATCAGAATCAGATCCGGTGACTCCGAGGTTGCCATGTTGACACCGGCCTGACCGTCTACCGCAATAACAACATCAAATGCCTTGCGCTCCAGTCGCCGGGACAGCATGTCACGATTCATCTCGTTGTCCTCGACCAGTAAAATCTTGCTCATTGTTTCTCTCAATAGTTTTTCACGTGATTATTATGGAAGCCCGGATAAATGCCTCATTCCGGGCGCAGCGTGGCGGAGTCCCGGAACCCACAGGATTACATTTAATGGCGTCTGGATTACCGCCTGCGCGGGAATGACGAAAACCGGATCAGAACCTCCTTACGAATAACACAATCTGGAACCGCAGTGACTCATTCACGGCCAATCTCTGATTAGCCAGTCTGAATTTGAAATAGTTATATAGTTACTCTTATACCCTTCCTGCTATCCGTCGCCACCCGGCGCAAGGATCTTGTCCTTGTACAGGTCGGCCAGCGGTAGCCAGACTTCCTGGAACAAGAGTTTATCCTTGTCATCATCGGTATCCGTTGATTCGATAATATCAATCGCACGTCGGTACAAGTACTCTTCCAGTTCAAGTTTTGTTGCCATCTGAATTACCCTCGCTCGGTAGTACCATGCATAGGAACATCGCCAGTCATTGCCTGCTCAAGAGGCTGCGCCAATAACAGTAAGAAATGCGCTGGAAAGCTCACCGCGCCCTGCCCGGTCCATAATCTGCTCTGCAGTACTGTTAATCTCCTCCAGTGGGCCGTAGAAAATCACCATGCCCAGTTGCAGGGTCGCGGGGAGATCGGCAATTGGATTCTGGACATTCGGATGTTCGGGCGGCAGAAACACCATCCTGATTTCACCCACTTCGTCGGGTATCGTTTCACAGCCACCGCCAGGCGCCACGAAGGCGAAAAGCTCCTCGGGACTGTGCAAGGTGACGCTTTCTTCATCAAACTCTACGTCGTTGTCTTTTGCATGGAACTCAACAGTCAGAATTGGCCTCATGGGTATTTCTACTCCTTAGTTATATGGTCATTTATAAATGTTAAGAAAACTCTGTATAATTCCCTCATCGTCATTCCGGCGAAGGTCGGGGTCTATATTATCAACGCTATGGATGCCGGCCTTCGCCGGCATGACGGATCAACTCCCGGCTGGCGTGCCTTCTTCCGAATTTGCTTCTTCCGGATGAAGCCATGCCATGAACAGGGTGTAGCCTACCGCCAGTACCACCGCTCCGACAAACAGGCCGATAATGCCTGAAAGTATCATGCCGCCAATCGCGCCCAGCAGGATCACCGGCATGGGGATATCCATACCGCGTCCCAGGAACAACGGCTTCAGAAATGAGTCGCTGACACTGACTATAAGGCTCCAGATCATGAAGATAACTGCGGGCACGGTGGATTCGACTGAGAAGACATACACGATGATTGGACCAAGAACCAGCAGCGGTGGCAACTGGATGATGGCCAGCAACAGAATCAGCACTGCCCAGACACCCGCATAGGGCACACCGATGGCCAGCATTCCGATGCCTCCCAGTATCGTCTGGATCAAGGCCACGCCGAGGACACCCTGGGCAACGCTGCGAATGGTTGCACCGGAAATGTCGACAAAATCCTTGCCGTCTGTTTCGCCAAGGACACGACCGATAACCGTTTCCAGCGCATGGCTGCCGCTGCGAGCGAAGACCAGAAATACACCCGCAATAATAATTGAAATGATAAACACCAGTACCCCGGCACCAACCCCGGCAGCATTTGATAAAAACCACTTGCCGAAAGTCTCTATCTGTGGCTTGAACTTGACAAGGGTCGCCTCCATGTTGGTAGAAGCCAGCGACCATGCGCTGTGCAGCTCCTCACCGACTAGCGGCCAGTCCTTTACTTTATCCGAGGGTGGAGGAACAGTCAGGGTACCCGCATCATATTCTGCCGCTATGTTTTGTGTACCCTCGATCAGTGATTCTGAAAGCATCACGGCCGGTATGATCAATATCGCCAGCGCAATCAGGGTTATCAGGGTAGCCGTCAGTTTCTCACGCCCACCCAACTTGTGATATGCCATCTCATACAGTGGATAAATGGCCACGGCCATGATCGCACCCCAGAGAATCGGCATAATGAACGGTCTTATAATGTTGAAGCACCATAGCACCAGCAATGCAAGCAGGCTGATGCGAACAGCCGCGTCAAGCGCCCTTGCCTGGAATAGTTTGTCCTCTTCTGATCGGGAAGAATTACTCATGGTTACTCCTTGGTGTTTAGCTTGGCCGCTCAATACCGGCGTGTTGCCTAATCATGCGCTGCACCAGCTGATGACAGGCGCACACCGATCAAACTGGCCACCACGATGGCCATGTAAAACACCCCGACGATCGCTTCCATGGTGACGAGGAAACGCGCCAATGGCGAGACTGGCAAAATATCACCATAACCCAGCGTGGTAATGGTCACGAAGCTGAAGTAGGTTGCAGTAGAAAAATTTTCGAGCCACGAGGCCTGCGGAACTCCATTGAAGGAACCGGGCAGGGCCTCAGCAATGAACAGATACAGCATCGCCCAGATCATGGCCAGCAATATGTAAATACAGATGGCACCCACAATCGTGTTACCATCAACCGCGCCGGTAAAGAGTACCTGGTACAGCAGCAGCTTGGTCATCCAGATAAAGAAACACAATAACAGGATCAGGTGTGCATAATTGAAACCGGCCATATCCAGCACTCTGCCGGCGACAACAAACAGCATCATCATCAGTATAAATACAATGTTGATAACCAGCCTGTTGTGCTGGCCCTTCTGGCCCCAGGCAGTAATCATGAGGAAGGAGATTGTGGCCGCCTGCACAATCCACGGCCCGTAATCGCCGGGGACGTATTCCAGCACGGAACCAATAAACAGCAGCAACACCAGCCCGACCGTGAGAAAAATGAAATTATTTTTTTCAGAAATATGTGGCAAAGAGACTATCCCGGTTCCGACTCCCGTCGCGCAAGTGTAGCATGTAGCATTGCAGGTGTTGACAGGATTGATTTTGAGGCAACGGTTGCAGCCGCCCATGGCACGAGATGATATTTTACCTGTTTTATGAAGACTCGATTCTGTAAATCTGGCAGTTGCCAACGGCTGCAAACGGCCGCCCGGGCACTGCCGCTGATCCTCGCCATCCTCACCACAGGCTGTACCCTGATCGGCCCTGACTTCAAGACACCCGAGGCGCAACTGCTCGACGAGTGGGTGCCTGCTGATGCCCCGGGTATCAGCAGTCAGCCAACCGCGGACACGCAATGGTGGAAGGTCTTCGATGACCCGGTACTGGATAAACTGGTACAGACGGCCTATGAACAGAACCTGACCCTGCAGATTGCCGGTCTCAGGGTGCTGGAGGCACGAGCGCAGCTCGGTGTTGTCACCGGCAGCCTCTACCCGCAGAGCCAGGCGCTGTCGGGTAACTACAGTTACAATCGTGGCAAGGAAACCGCCCTATCGGACCGGTATTTTAACCAGGCTGGCCTCGGCTTTGATGCCGCGTGGGAACTGGATTTCTGGGGGAAATTCCGCCGCGGCATAGAATCCGCAGATGCCAACCTGATTGCCAATATCGCCAGTTACGATGATGTACTGGTCACCCTCACCGCCGAGGTTGCCAGAAACTACGTCCTCATCAGGACCCTGGAAGAGCGCATCAGGCTGGCCAGGGAAAACATCAAAATTCAGCAACGCTCGCTGGAGTTAACCACCAACCAGTATGAAACCGGCTCCGTCACGGAACTGGACATGCAGCAGGCCACCACGCAGTTGCGCAACACCCAGGCCTCGGTTCCCAACCTGCTCATATCACTGGAACAGGCACAGCACGCACTGAGCATCTTGATGGGGATGCCGCCGCAGGATCTGAACGCCATGCTTGGCAGCAGCTACGGCATACCCACTGCCCCGGCCGAGGTGGTGACCGGTATACCGGCTGAGCTGCTGCGCCGACGACCGGACATCAAGCAGGCAGAACTGCAGGCAGCTGCACAGTCAGCACAGGTCGGTATTGCGGACGCGGCGTTGCTGCCAAGCTTTACCCTGTTCGGTTCGATTGGCTGGAATGTCAATGATGCCGGTAATGACAATCTCGGCGACCTCTTCAATGCAAACAATCTGGCGTTCTCGACCGGCCCGGCTTTCCAGTGGAATGTACTGAACTATGGCAGACTGAAGAACCAGGTGCGCGTACAGGATGCGCGTCTGCAGCAGCTATTGACCAACTACGAGAATGTGGTGCTGAACGCGGAAGCCGAGGTTAAAAATGCCATCAGCGGTTTTCTGCACTCCAGGGTCGAGGCCCAGTACCGCAAGCAGAGCGCCGATGCAGCACAACGTTCGGCCAATCTCTCCATGCTGCAATACACGGAAGGTGTCAGTCTCTACCAGAGTGTGCTCGATGCAACGCGCTCGCTGGCCTCGCAGCAGGACGCCTATGCATCGACCCGAGGGAATATTGCGACCAACCTGATTGCCCTCTACAAGGCACTGGGCGGTGGCTGGGAAGTACGGCTTGGCAATGATTTCGTCCCGACCGGGGTGCGTGATGAAATGCAGGAAAGAACGGACTGGGGTGAACTGCTGGATACAATCAATAGCGAACCCCCGGCCCTCGAACCGGATGCAGACCTGTGGCAAAGCCCTGACTGGTAGCCACGCGGGAATGATATGAATACTGCAAACATACCCATGGAAATATCCATTGGTGGGATCTATTTTCCACCGATCATGTTTGCCATTCTGCTGGGTGTCATACTGGCCAGTGTCATTGCCAAGCTGCTAAGCCGGTTCAATCTGACCCGCTTCATCTGGCATCCGCCGCTGTTCTTTATCGCACTGGCCGTGGTGTGTACGCGCCTGGTGGGTATTTATATTATTCCTGTATAAAAAGCCATTAAATTGAAATCCCCTCTCCCCGTCTCTCTCCCGGAGTGAGAGGGGGGACAGAAGGAAAACAATATGAGTAAAGCTATAACCAGCATCCTGCGTTTTCTCGTCACGCTCGCTGCCGTCATTGTTGCCGGGGTGGTGCTAGCCAGCATGTACCAGGAGTACCTGTTCCACCCGTGGACCCGGGACGGTCATGTGCGCGCGCAGGTGATCAAGATTACCCCGCGGGTTGGCGGACCGATCGTTGCACTGCCCATCCATGATAACCAGGCCGTCGCAGAGGGTGACCTGCTTTTCAGGATTGATCCACGCACCTATGAACTGGCCGTGGAACAGGCCGAGGCCAAACTCAAGCAGGCGCTGGCATCTGAAATTGTCAAGCAGGACCAGGCGAAACGTGCCAGAGATCTGCACAGGAAAGACAGAGGCGCCATTTCAGAACAGTCCCTCGTCAGGAAAGAAAACGACCTGCTGGTCGCCAAGGCCGATGTCGAGGTCGCCAGGGCCAACCTGCATTCCGCACAGCTGGACCTGGAATTTACCGAGGTGCGTGCACCAGTCGATGGCTATGTGACCAACCTGCTGCTGCGCTACGGTAGCCAAACCGTTGCCAACCAGCCGGCACTGGCGCTGATTGATACCGGCAGCTTCTGGGTGCATGGCTTTTTCAAGGAAACCCAGATAGAAAACATTCGACCGGACAACAAGGTGGTCGTCAAGCTGATGACCTACCCGGACATACCTCTTGAGGGTGTTGTGGAGAGTATGGGTTGGGGTATCGCCCAGCAGGACGGTGCACCGGCGGCCGACCTGTTGCCATCCATCAATCCCAGTTTTGACTGGATCCGTCTGGCACAGCGCATCCCGGTACGTATTCGTTTGACCCATGTGCCGGAACAGGTGGACCTGCGTGTCGGTACCACGGCCTCCGTGTTTGTCACCACCGAGTAACACAGTGTGTACTTCAACGTTGCCAGCGCCGTGCCCATTATTTTTTAATGGCCACGAAATCCCCGGAGGACACGGAATATTTCTGTTAAGGCATTTATCCTATCGCGTTCTTCCGGGGATTTCGGCGCATATATCGATCTTTACAGGGTGAGTCACCCATGACACAGAAGATCCAGTTACAGGAAGCCTTCAAGCTGGCGCTCAGCCTGATGCTGTTTTACTGGGTGGCACTGTACATGGACTGGGATATGCCGCAGTACGGTGCACTGGCAATCGTCGTCACTAGCCTTTCGACCAGCGGGGCCAGCTTCAACAAGGGCATCATGCGTGTCTCCGGCACCGGCCTCGGTGCCCTTGCCGGCTTTGTACTGCTGTTCTGGTTCTCGCAATCGCCACTCGGCATGCTGCTCGCCACGGCCGTGTACGTCACATTCGTTGGCTACTTTATACAGACAGCCCGCCAGTCGGATACCTGGTTCAATGCCGGTCTGATTGCCGTCGCCGTGTGGTCCTCCAGTTACATGAAGGTCGATACCGCGTTTCATTTTGCCACCACCCGGTTCCTGGAAACAGCGGCAGGTGTGTTGTTGTTTACCATCGTCAGCGCCTTGTTCTGGCCCCGTACGTCAGGGGCCAACCTGCAACAACAGGGACAGTCCACCTGGGAGGGGCTGCAGGCGTTGTTCTCACAGTATCGCCGGCAACTATCGACAGGGACAGCGCCTGCCGAAGCGGCGGAACTGCGCGCCAGGTTGGCCGGTGGGTATCAGCAGCTACTGGCTACACTTCAAGCTGCCTACTCCGATACAGCCGTGGTAAACGCGAAGAAACGCAGCTGGGAAATCCTGCGCATCAACCTGCGGACACTCGGTAATGCGCAGGAACTGTGGCGTGAGAGTATTCATGATTGTCGCGAACTGAACCTGGAGAAACTACTTCCCGGACTGGAACCTGCACTGGACACCCTGGGACATCGACTGCAACGTGGCCACATGCTGTGGCAGGAACAAAAGACCACGACGACCGAATATAACCTCGATGATACGTTCCTGTTGAAAGAAATCGAACTACAGCTTGATAACGAAGCAGGCAATAGGCTGACCCGGTTTCAGCAAGCCGCCCTGGCAAACTTTATCATGCAATTACACACACTTGATCGCAGCAGCCGCGCACTGTTGCAGACATTGCGGGTACTGGCAAACCTCGACACTGGCAACCTGTTGCAGGGTCAGACAGGAATGACTGACCCCTTTCAGCCCTCTGCCTGGAACCCTGAACGGCTGCTCAGGGCCCTGTTTCCTGTCATTTGCTGGGTCGTTGGCTATGCCTTCTGGTACTACGTCAACCCGCCGGGCGGCACCGCCATTCCAATGATGAGTGTTGTTTTCGGACTCATGATGGTCATGGCACCGGCTAACCTGTTTGGCCTGCTGATCGTGTTGCTGCTGAGCATGTTTGTTGTCGTTGCACCGGTGTATATGTTTCTCATGCCCGCACTGGACACCGGTTTTGGCCTGCTGAGCCTGATCTTCATGTACAGCTTTGTGTTTGCCTACCTGGGCGGCCGCTCACCGATACTGAAGATCGGGCCACTTGTGATGTTTTTTATGCTGGTCAATATCAACAACCAGCAGGCCTACTCATTTATGGTCCTGATCGTGACCGCACAGATGCTGCTGCTTGGCATCAGCATCGTGGTAATTATCCAGCGACTGTTGAGCCCCATATACCCGGAGAAGATTTTACTTCGCGGTGTGCGTCGTTTTCTGGCCGGCAGTGCCCGGATGGTTGATGACTTTCATTTTCATTCACCACGGCAGCAAGGTCGTGGACGCAAGCGCAGAAAGCGCGTGTTCGAATCAGCGATCCTGCCAGTCTCCACGCAACTGCTGAAGATTGAGAAAAACCTGGAGTACCCACTGTTTCCAGACAACACGCCTGAAAAGGTCCAGCGCCTGGTTAACAGCCTGCAATCTGTGCGCCTGCGTCTGCAAAGCGTGGAAGCGACCTTCTCCGTGGCGGAATCTGAATCTCCCGAGCTAATGCAATCCCTCAACTCACTTAATGAGAAATGGCGCAAGCGTATATGCCACATACTGGAAAAATGGGCGCGACTTGAACAAACAGATACCCTTGTACAAATATGGCACACCGAGTCAACATTATCTCAGGATCTGGAACAACATCTGCACAAGCTGCAACAGGATAACGAACTGGTTAATAGCGACAGGCAGGACCTGCGGAACATTTACGCCGTCATTGGCAGCATCCAGAGTCTGCTGGATGCCATGAAAGAACTGGGTGACAGCATGAAACAGATCAACTGGCATCAATGGGCCGCCGCACGCTTTTGAGAACGGCTGGCAGTCAGCCCTGACAATGTCTCTGTGTGTCTTTAAACATACCGCATAACCTATTGTACTATATAACACTATTAAAGATTACAATTGAGCAGCCGAGCACATAGAATAGCCATGCCTTGAGGCATACTTCACTACATTTATTCACACCACTCGACCTGTAGCTACGGAGCAACCATGAACCAGCAAAACGACCACTCGATCCAGCCTGTCCCGCGCCCAATCCGACAGAAAACACTTCTGGCCATTAGTCTGGCCCTGGTTGTGGGCCTCGGTGCCTGTACGACCAACCCCTATACCGGTGAAGAGCAGGCCAGTAAAACCGCAATGGGTGCCGGCATCGGAGCTGCCGCAGGCGGCCTGATCGGCGTTGCTACCGGTGGCAGCCGCAGTGCCATTCTTCTCGGGGTGGGGATCGGCGCACTTGCAGGTGGAGGTGTCGGCTACTACATGGACCGGCAGGAAGACAAACTCAGGGCACAATTGCAGAACACCGGCGTCAGTGTTACCCGCAATGGTGACAACATCATCCTGAACATGCCGGGCAACGTTACCTTTGCCACCGACTCCAGCAATATCTCCGCTGACTTTTACCCGGTGCTGAACTCCGTGGCCCTGGTGATCAACGAATTCGAGAAGACCTATATCGATATCAATGGCCACACCGACAGTACCGGTGCCGAATCGTACAACCAGACACTTTCAGAAGCGCGTGCCAGCAGTGTCGCACGTTACCTGGAATCACAGAAAGTCGTCCCGCAGCGCATCGTCACACGTGGCATGGGTGAGTCGCAGCCGATTGCTGACAACGATACGCCTGCAGGCCGCTCATTGAACCGCCGCGTTGAAATTATCCTGACGCCGATTACATAGCAGTCCTACACACAGGAGCAAAACATGAACAGCAAAACGATTCTCGCGGTGCTATTGACTGTCTGCTCGCTGCCATCCGTATCCGAGGTGCTGCGTTCGGTTGACAAGAACGGCAATGTCACCTTCTCTGACCAGCCGGTGCCTGGCAGTGTTGAAGCAACCACCGTCATTATCGATGCCCCCCCGCCTTCACGTCAGGAAGTCAGTGAGAGCGAACAGGAGGCACAGGCGATAATCAACAAGGCCAACCAGATAGGGCAGGAAACTGACTCGAGCAGCTTCGACAGGGCTGCAAGTATCAAGGCTGCACAGATGGATCTGGACAGTGCTACCGCCCACCTGCGTGAAGTCCAGGTCGTTAGCGAAGGTGACCGCCAGGCCCTCGCAGGTGGTGGCTCCAGGCTCAGACCCGAGTATCTGCAGCGCGTACAGGATGCCGAACAACAGGTCATGGATGCGCAGAAAAAGCTTGATGCAGCCAAACGGGCACGCTAGCCGCCTGTTTTACCCGATGGGTGCAGGAGCACTACGCAAGCGCGATTATCTGATTGACGACAGCTTCGCGGATACGATCCGCTGCTGCAGGAAATAGAAAGATCACGCAGGGTAACCGTCCCCACCGCGCCTACAGTTGACGTTCGGGAGCAATCCTCATAAACCAGGCCTTGAAGCGCAACCAGGGACTCGTGAGCGGTTCCCTGGTCTCGATGACCTCTTCACCATTGATGCGTCCATGCCACTCGAGATTCCCCTTGTTGTTCACGATCACCCGGTAGGTCACTGCGGCGAGACGCGCGTCGATGATGGATGCCATATCACCAACCATGTCCTGTGAATCGATGAGCAGCCCCATCTCGGCATTGATCTCTATGGAACGGGGATCGAGATTCAGGGAACCGACAAACAGGTACCTGCGGTCGATGAGAAATGCTTTTGTATGCAGCGTCAGGGTATCCGCAGCCTCGTTCGAACCCTGTAACTCGCTTGCGGCATTCGCTCTTGCTTCATACAGTTCCGCACCTGCCGCGATGACATCTTTTCGGTAACGCGCGTAGCCGCCATGTACCGGAACATGATTATTGGATGCCAGTGAGTTGGTCAGGATAATCACGCGCACACCCTTGTCCACGAGATGGCGCACGAACTGAACACCACTGTCTCCGGGGACATAATAGGGCGATATAAAGATGAGTTCATCGTCGGCGCTGAGTAGCACCTCCCGCAGGTCTGTTGCCAGCCGCATCTGCTCATCACTGATTTCATTAAGCAGCTTGTCGGGGCTGTCGGACAGCACCCGTGCCTCGGCTGGAAACAATGGCTGGCGATCCGCCATGAGATCCTGGAGCAGCTGACTCTCAAGTGCCTGTTGGTAGACCGTGTCATAGGTGCCGTCGAATTCTTCCGCGATGTGGGCCCGCACGGTTTCCAGATCCGCATCTATTCTTTTCGAGGTTATCTGATCCATCGGTACCGCGCGCGAATGGTTCCAGAAGTCGTCGAAAGACGCCGAGATATCAGCAGCGATCGGTCCCATGGCCAACACGTCGAAATCGACGAACACTGAACCCGTCTTCAACTCGAAATACTCATCGGCGATATTGCGTCCACCGACAATGCTGATCAGATTATCAACGGTAAATGACTTGTTATGCATGCGCCGGTTGGCCTGTCTGAAATCGCCAACGAAATTGAGGGCGGAAAAGCCACGACGCGAAATCGGGTTGAACAAACGGACTTCGATATTCGGGTGCTCGTTGAGCAGCAGCAGCCCGTCATCCGACGTGGTGGTAAAGATGTCATCCAGCAGGAAACGGACCCGCACGCCCCGGTCAGCCGCCCTCAGCAGTGCATTCATCATGACCGATCCTGCGGTATCCTCCTTCATCAGGAAGTACTGCAGATCAATACTCTGCTCTGCTATTTCAGCCAGCCGTAACCTGACGCCGAGGGCATCCATACCCTGGTTGAGTGGATAAAAGCCGGAAAGTCCGCCGTGTTTATCGACCCACCGGGAGACCCCCTTGCCCAGCTGGGTATCTGCCGTATCAGTGAGGGTTTCACTGTATGGCTTGGGTTCATTGAAGGACACGGTCGCGCAACCGCTCAAGGCTGAGACGAGCAGGAGCAGGAGCAGGATAAATATTTTGTTGAGTCGAAGATTAATCACATGCGTTTCCTTGGTGATGACAAAGCCACGAATCCAGTTGTTTACACGGTTGAACTGGCATCACTGCTCCAGTCGTCCTGGCAACTCACCTCACGACAACCCGGGTCACCGCGAGCTTGCTGCCTCCCCTGTCTTGCCCCGACTCTGCTGGTATCTTTCTTCTATTTCCTCACCGAGGTCGACCCAGGCCTCCCCGTTTGTGGCCCGCTGGTAGCCGTATTCGAACAGTGCTGACACATAGGCTGGATCGAAGGCTTCATCACTGGTCACCGTGACTCTGTCCAGGGGTATCCACGTCGCCTGTACATCGATGCCATCGCGCCTGGCGATGACGTAAATGCGATCATGGTGACAGACACACTATTTAAGGAATTTGTCGCAGCTGCCCGGCTTGGATTCTTCCGGCTTGACGATCAGGCTGGTAATGTTGTTCAGCAAGCTCGTGGATATGGTTAACGGTGCCAGCAGCCACGCCCGGCCGGCTTCCTGGGCCATGTCCTTGACAGACACCAGCTTGTATTGCGGATTGGCTATTGGCCCGTAGATTTCCATGGGGTCTTTTTTCGTCTTGAAGAGTCTCACCTTATACTTGGGAACAATGGCAACATCCATTGTCTGGTTGACCAGATCGAGCTTGGCATCGATCTTTATCAGGGTATCGGGTGTATCGATGATATGAAGATCGGTTGTGCCTATGCCCTTGTTGAAGTGCATGATCATGATGGCACAATCGATATTAACATCCGCGTTTGGAGAGAGCATGTTCGTTATTACCCAACCAACCACATCTACGTTGACAAGATTTAAAGCACTTTTATCGATCCTGGCGTTCTCGGTGATGACATTAATTTCACCATCCAGGTTTGCCGCCAGCTCGGCCGGCGACTGACCACGGCTTTTCAGATCAGCACTGGCTGTCATTGTGCCCCTGACGCGTGATGTTTTCCTGGCGGAGTCGGCCAGCAACAGCCCCAGGTCTATGTCATCACCGCCTGCAAGAAAGCTCACCGTGGGTGGTTGGGTGTTGGAATGAATCATGACCTCGTTATTGATGACGTCGTTATCAACCGTATATTTCATCGGTTTGATGTCGAGCTTGCCGTCCTTCAGGATTAAATGGCCGTAGATATCCGCAATCGATGCCGCGGTTGAACTCAGCTTGTTGATCGAGAGTTCCAGGTCCAGATCGAGGGCATTCAGTCCGGAAAAATCAATCGGTTCCTTGCTGAAGACATCTTCTGTTACAGTGGCCTGATGACTGGCTGCCTGGTCAAATTCCATGGGAGTGCTTGTGTCTGCTGCCGCAGCCAACCTTTCCGGATAAATCCCGATGTCATGCAGGTCCAGGTCCGGGATGTTTACCGAGCCGGCAACGCGTGGACGCTGGCCGGTAAAGCTTGCTGTCAAGTCGGTGCCAATCGTCGTGTTTCTGAGGTTGGCACGTCCGTTGTGGCGGAGGTTCGCCGTGCTGCCTGTGACGCGCCCGGAGTACCTGACCACCCCCTCTCTTGGCAGGGGCTGGTCAAACACCTGGCCAATGGTATTCAGGTCACTGGCAGACAATTCAAGCTTCATATCAATGCCGTCGAGTTTTTCAAGGTCGGCAAGAGAACCCTTCATGGTGAGCTGTAAGTCATTGCCCTTGTCGACCTTGACATCCAGTGCGGTGATCGCCGTGGGTCCGCCGCGGTCACTGACATGGGCCGCAGCCTTGATACGACCCAATGCGGGTATATCGGTACCAGTGAGTGTAGTGAGGGATGTGGTGCTGGGTGCCTGCAGGCCTAGATCAAGTGTCAGGCCGGCGAGCATAATTCTTTCCGCTGTGACGCCCAGTTTAAACTCTCCCCTGGCGTCGATCTGCAGTGTTTGCTTTTCTCCTGCTGTCAACTTGATTTCGTCAATGAGCAGCACGTCGGAGAGCATGGATAAACGTGCGCTACCCGTCAGCGGACCTATTAGCGGGATAGCCTCGTTGAATTGGCGGGCGAATGCACTGTCCGGGGATGCCATAGACAGTGTTGCCTTCACATCACGCAACGGCTGGGGTGCCTTGACAATGCGGGTGCTGCCGGCAAGTTCCAGCTTGTGTCCCCCGGGACCCGAGGCATCAAGCGAGTAATCATTGAGCAACAGATCATCACCGGACCCGGATAATATTCCAGCGCTCTTGACGTTGTTGAAGCGCGGGCTCTGTTCAGGCAGCAGTGATGCCAGCAGTTCTGCATCCGTTATGTCACTGGAAAAATCGAGCTGGATAGCCTCTGCCCTGAGCAGGTTGCCCACGGTGCCGGATAGCTGCAGTGCGACCTTGTCTTTTGATAACTTGAGTTGAAGATCATCCAGCCGTGGTGCAGCCAGGGTACCGGCCAGTCTGCCTGTTGCCGTCAGCGAACCGATGTCCGGTGCACTCACATGCAGCAGTTCCAGCAGGCCCTGCATATCGGGCGCCTCGATTTGCAAACCAATATCGAGTTCGACGGGTCCGTGGTGTTTGATAATCTTTCCCTCGGCATGGAGGCTCGCCTGCATGAGATCAAACTGATATTTAAACGGGAACGGCGTGTCCGTCTGAAGCAGGTTCGCGGCTGTCCCGGACTCGCCCTGAAGGTTGAAAGCGATGCCGTCGATCGCCCCGGCGCCTGTCAGTACAGCCGTCTCGGCACCGGCCTGGTCATCCTTTTTCAGCCACTCCAGCCTGATCTCCAGGGGCTCTGTTTCGTCAAGCAGCAAGTAATGGATGACGAGACCTTCAATGTCCAGACTTTCGACGAGGGGTACTTTTAGTTGCACGGCTTTATGGTCATCACCCTTGGCTTCATTCGGCGTCTGCCGGGCACTGACGACGGCATCCTTGATCAGGATCTCGTTCACGATGATAATTTTTGTCCACAAGGACAGCAGATCAATCTGCAGGCTTATGTCTCCTGCGCTGAATTCGAAATCGTCTGTCGCTTTTTTGAAGTGGACATCGGAAACCTTGACGGACGGTGACAACGATAACTCCAGCGTCAGTGGTCCGTGAATCTCCAGCTGATTGTCGCTGGTGCGGTTGACGATATGGACAAGTCCATCGCGCAATTGATTCGAGTCTAGTAGCAGGAGAAGGGGCAGGATCACTGCAACAGAGGCAATGACCAGACTGGTCAGCCCAATGAGGGTGTATTTAAGCCAGCGCATGGTTATAGTTTAACCAATATTGACTCACCTGCAGTGAATAAATGGCAGGAACGCCGTCGACGAGGCAGTTAACGTTCAAAGCTGAATAGAATCTCCGCGGAAGAATGTTCCACGCTAGTGATAGTGCGAATACTCCAGCGCCGTGAGAACTCGTATCGCGCCTCGAATTCGTTAATCGCGTCGTACAAGCCGGTTCGATAACGTACATAGAGCTTCGGTGACAGATAGGTACCCAGCACCATGGAGGCCTCTTGCAGCGTTTCCCCGCTTTCCACGCCAAATTCCTCCAGTCCCATCGAAGTTCCCAGAATACCGGTCAGCATATTGCCGCCGGCGATCAGTCCGGCATCTGTCACACTGCCCTCGCCCTGCCCGATCCCGGACTGTGGTCTGCCGAATGCGATATAGGAAATAATGTCCGATTCGGGCATGGTCGGATCGGAATAGAGGGTTATTTCCGGGACCTTCAGAGTACCCTTTGCGCGGACTCCCGCCGTCACATTATCAATCCGGCGACTGGCCTCAAAATCCAGTCCAGGATTGTCAACCGGTCCACCACTGAACAGCAGCCGGCCACGGCTGATATCAAGCCGGCGACCATAGACCTCATAGCTGCCGCGTTCTATGGACAGTTCGCCCTGCGCTGTGGTTGCCTGCCCCGGTTTGTCCCGCAGGTCGACCGAGCCCAGCAGGTCGCCCTGTAAGCCAAGCCCCTTGATATCCACATCATCCCCCAGTGACAGGCGAATTTTACTCGACACCTGCCAGCGCTCCGCCGGCTCGGTCCCGGTACCCTCCTGGCCGGTATCGATGATGACAACATCGCTGGAAACCCCGCTGCGGGTGCGCATGTCCCGTGGACGCAGGCGTGCATAGGGTACCTGCACTTCACCGCTCAGCTGCAATTTCGGCGGCGTAATGCTGGCGTGCAGGTCCGGCGAAACCCTGATGATGGCCTCGGGTAAATGCATGATTTCGAAGTCGCTGCCCTGCAGGTTTACCATGGCCTCCCAGTGCGCGAAATCAACGATGTCCACATCGCCGTTGAGTTGCACGCTGCCCTTACCCGAGTCACAGCTGCCGCTAATCACCAGCCCATCAGCCTTGCTCTGCAGCAGCAGGTCAAGATTGGTCAGACGGATACCCAGGTCATCAACTTCAAAGGTGCTGTCTGTGATGCTGGCAGCACCTGACAGCCGGGGCTGCCCCAGGGTACCCTGCCCCTGAAAGTTGATTACTACCGTGCCCTCATAGCTGCCGACCTCATCCAGCAGATATTCCACCAGCAGCAGATCATGCAGCTCACCGCTGAAGCCCATATCCAGCGCCTGCTGCTCCCAGGGAGTAATACCCGGCTGGTAACCCGGCAGGTGCAGGTTGGCACGCAGGTAATCCGCGTCGCTGATATCCAGTACGGCGTTGCCTGTCACCCCCTTGTCATTCAGCAACACACGCAGCATGCCCTGCCTGATATGTGAATCCGATGGCGCGATCGGATCATCAAATTTAACACTGCCGGCGCCGAGATTGACCAGCAGGTCAGCAAAGGTCACATTGCCGGCATCCACTGTCGCAGCCAGCGTGGCATCCACCAGGCTGGTGAATGTCAGCGGTGAGCCGCTCAGTGCGCCCAGTGTCGCCAGCGGAAAATGGCTGAGCTGTAGTTGGGGAGATAACTGTTTTGCCGGATTGCCTTGCGCCTTCATGCACAGCCTGGCACTGTCCTGCTGCCAGCAGGTTTCCGGCAGCAGGACGCGCTGCGCCCCCAGTTCAGCCTTGACGGGCTGTTGTAATGACCAGGGCCCGGTTCCCGTGAACTGCCAGTCTGCTGCAAGGATCTCGCCGTTCCAGACATTATCAAGCCAGTCACCGACAAGCTGCAGATCGATGGCGGTCTCCTTGCCACTTGCGGCCAGTGTCAGTTGGTGGCGGTGAACTGAACCGGCAAACTCAAGAGTGGCATCTGCATAGCGCTGACCGGCCAGTTCCACAGCTTGCATCTTTATCATGGCAGACTGCTGCGCCGATTCCGACCACTGCAGTTGCAGCTCGCCTGCCAGTACATCGATTACCAGCGATGGCCCCGTCAATTGCTGTGCAGTGACGGTTGCAGCAAGCTGTGGCTGATCGCGTGCGCCCTGGATACGGCCCGTTAGATCAAAGGCACCTTGCCAGCCGGGCAACAGTGCTTCCATGTCGGGCAGCGTGGCCTGTGCGGTGATATCCCAGGATTTCTCGATGCTGCCACTTGCCGTGATGCGGTTGTCAGCGGATGTCAGGTCCAGTTGCTGTATGTCCAGCCGCTCGTTATCCAGCGTGACGTCGACCTGCCCGGCAACCGGGTAACCCCGTAGCTCGCCCCGCAACTGCTCGAGTTGCAGCGCCACCTGCGTGTCACTGTCCAGCAGGTGGCCATTACTGGCCAGCTGCGTGGTCAGTTGGCCGGGCCATTCCGGCCAGTGTTTACCCGGATTGATCTGCTGCAGGTCCAGCGCCAGTTGCCAGCCAAAACCCTGTTGCCAGTCTATTTTGCCACTGCCCGTAATACTGCCGTCCAGCGTCTCTCCGGCCAGGTGGCTGATCGACAGATCGTCAAGGCTGCCATCCGCCGTAAATTGCCAGTGCCCGGCCGGTATATCTGTCCCTGACACGCTCGATTCACCCTGCAGGTTATAGGCGTCTAACAGGCCGGTCAGTCTTGCCTGCCCGGCAGCTGATACCGCGGCAGTAGCGCCTGTGTCGATACGCCAGCCAAGCTGCAGGTCACTGGGTAATTGTGGTTGCAGACCGAAACTTCCTGAAAGTCCGGCCTCATAACCCTCGGCAAGCAGTTCAAATGATTTGATATCCAGCTGCCGGTTTTCGATCCTGGCAGACAGGGCGATGCGTTCGAAAATGATGGTATCTTCGCTCAGGCCGGCAATGCTCAAGGTCTGGATAAGCGACTCGGTCAGCGTGACATCGAGGGGCAGATCAATATCCACTGAAAAACTGCCACTCTCAGAATCATTGGATGGTGTGATGACCACGGTTACTGACTCTGCAGTCAGGCGATTGACCCTGAGTTCACCGGAAAGCAGTGCCAGCGGAGACCAGTCCAGCTGTGCCCGCTTGAGACTATAGACATCCTCGCCCACCTGGATTCGAAGGTCCGTGATGTCAATGACCGAGAGCAGACGGCCACCGAGTCGACCTATCTGTACGTGCTCGCCAAATTCTGACTGCAATAGCCTCCCGGTAAACTGTAACCCGCGCTCTGTGCCGGAAAAGAAATACACCAGTCCGGCCAGCAGTACGAGAAGCAACAGCAACACGGCAAACAGTTTTCTGATGAACTTCAGCAGGTACATGGTCAGAAGTCCGGGCCAAAGGTGATATGCAAACGCAAGGGATTACCGGCTTCACTGAGGGCCGAGGCCACATCGACGCGCACCATGCCCACCGGCGAGGCCCAGCGAATACCGACACCGGCACCACTGGAGGCATTGATCGGTGTCCCACTGAAGGCACTGCCGACATCATAGAATGCCGCCAGGTACCATTTCCCGTAGACGTTATAGTCGTACTCGACACTGCCCACGAGCAGGTACTTGCCGCCGATCAGATCGCCGTCCTCGTTCTCGGGGGCCAGCGACTTGTACTCATAACCACGCACGCTGTTATCACCACCGGTGAAGAAGCGGTTGGTTGCCGGCAGACGTTCGAAATTGCCGGTTGCCGTTGCACCGGTGTCGGCGCGCATGATCAGGCGTCCCTGTTTACCGAACGCGTGCACCAGTTTTCCGCGTATGATTCCCTGCAGGAAGGTGGCGTCAGACAGCAGCGCCTCGGCAGCACCCGAGGTCTCCAGTTCAACCCGGTAACCGTCGGTCGCATGCAGGCGATTATCCGCCCTGACCAGGGTCCAGGTCGCCTTCGGTATCAGCAGATTCGATGTGCCGTCACTGTCCGCGAGGTCATCGACCTCATGTTTGTAACCCAGCGACAATACCTCGCGCCAGTCGTCGCCACGCTTGACATTGCGGCTGACGCGCAGCTCTGTGGCCTCACTCTTGACATCCGTGGTGTCCTCTTTGCGAAACGAACCGGTGATCTCCAGCACATCGGTGCGCGGATTGGACAACGGGATCGCATAGGTGCTACTGATATTCTGCCGTACAGGCGACACACTGGCCTCGGCACTGAGGCGGTGACCGTAGTTATTGATTCTGCGGTGTAACCAGCCGAGCGAACCCTGCACGCCGAAGTTGGTCGAGTATCCCAGTCCGATGGTGTATTTCTGCAGTTTGTGCGGTGTCAGGATGATATCGATGGGGATCTGATTACCATCGTCAGCAGCTGGCTGAGGAACGATATTGACGAAAGAAAAATAGCCGCTATCGATCAATCCACGCTGTAATTCAAGCAGCCTTGCCGCTGACCAGGTATCACCGGTCTTGAAGGGGATGTAACGACGCAGTCGTTCTTCATCGATATTCCCGCCCTCGAACCGTACAGGGCCGAAGAAGGCCTTGTTGCCGGTATCCAGGTCCAGAAAGATACCTGCTTCGTTTTTGTCACGATAGACCCTGACTTCGCTGCGCAGGTAACGCGCATCCCGGTAACCGTTATTAACCGCCACCCCACGAAACCGGGTTTTAGCCAGTTCATAATCGGCGTGTACCAGTTGCTCGCCGACCTTTACGGGCAGTTTTTCCGTCACCGCGGTAACCAGCGGATCATCCTTGCCGGCACCCTCGAAGCGTAAATCGATCTCGGTAATGATGACTGGCGGGCCGGGGTCAATGACGTAGCTTGCCACCCATTTATCGCCGTCTTGTTGCAGAGTAGACTCGATCACCGGCTGGTAATAGCCAAACGGCTGCAGGGCCGTTTCTATCTCGCCAATTGCACGGTTGTGGTAACGGCGAATACGGCGTTCCGTCAGATCGTCGGCCTTGCGCTGCTGTTCGATAGTCAGAAAGGCGAGCACATTATTCTTCTGCTTCCGACTCAGTCCGTCGAGTTTGACGTCGATGGACACGGCTGCCTGTGTGGCTGTCATGACTGACAGCAACAGGACAAGGATCATGAATTTACGCATGAAAAGGATTATACAAGCAGCAACGACCTCAGGCGTGTCAGCCTGGCACAGGCAGAAAAAAAGCCCACCAGCTGAAATTGGCCGGTGGGCTGTATGATAAAGCAGTGATGGACTAGTTTGTGGCCTGTTCTATACCGACATTGATATCCACGCGGCGGTTCTCGGCACGGCCCTGCGCTGTGTCGTTGCTGGCGATGGGGTTGTTTTCACCTTCACCACTGACATCGATGATGTTCGCATCGATGCCCTCGCTGACGATGTAGTCACGGACAGCCTCGGCTCGACGCAGCGAAAGCCCCATGTTGTATTCTGCAGTACCGATACTGTCGGTGTGTCCGATTATATCGATATCTACAACCCGTGCCCCCCTGGCCTTGATGGCATCACCCAGTTCATGCAGGGCCACCTTGCCTTCTTCCTTGAGGACGGCCTTGTCAAAGTCGAACAGTGCTGACGTGGCCATCGTGTTCTTCTCGTACTGGACCACAGCGCCAGGCGGTGCCGGTGCCAGCAGCACGGCGCTCACGTAGTCAGCCATCTTGTCCGGTGAGGCAATGTCCGCAGCATTCACCGCTGAGCCACAGTGACTGGTGGCCGCAATCTCCTCGGCAAGTTCCCGGTCCCAGGACTCATCGCCGGTATTTATGGTGTGGATACAGAGGTGATTTCCTGATGCGGCCTGTGCCTGCCTGACCGCCGCAACTGTGCTGCTGGAATCGATGCCGTGGAAGTCACTGATAATTATGACGGCGGCGTCTCCCAATGCAGTATCAAGGCTGGCGGATGCCGTCTCGACCGTGTTCGCCAGCGGAGTGGTACCGCCGGCACATTGAATAGAATTCAGGGCACTGGCGAAATCGGCGCGCTGATAGGGCACCATACCGTACATCATTCCGCTACTGGCGCCATCCAGGCAGGTCCCTGAGCTAAATGCGGCCAACCCGGCCTGGTAATCCAGCGGCGGAATGGTCTGGTTCATGCGGCTGGCGGTGTCCATGGCACTGTAATGCTTGACCTCCCCGCCGGCCTTGTGGTTCATGGAGGCAGAGGCATCAACGACCGTCACAAAGGAAGCGACCTTCGGCACGTATGCTGACGGATCCAGCTGTACCGGATCAAAGGGTGACGGGCTATAGGGCGGGTTGCCTGAACAACCATAGAGAAGACCGGATGTAACAATGACGAACAGACACGTACGAAGGTGTTTCAACATGAGGCTCTCCCCTGAGTGATAAAACCCGCCATTGACAGCAGGATACTATTCGAGTTCCGACTCTAGTATCGAGTTGAGACACTGTCAACCGGCCTCAACATCGATTAACAACCCGTGATGAAGCGCTATTTCTCTGCAACCAGAAAACAGACCCAGCTGGGATCGGCATCACCCACCGTGGCCGGTGAATAGTGACCGTTGCCCTCGCCGCTCTCTTTATCCGTCTCTTCCCAGTAGACCGACACCCGCGAATAGCCCGCTTCGACCAGCAGTTCCTGCAACTCCGGCAGTGACCACAGACGCCAGTCATAGGTGAATGCCTTCTTCATCTTCGAGCCATCCGGGAATTTGAAGTGAATGTGGCAGAGAATATCGCCATTGATCGGGTTATAACGGGCATGTTCCCAGATATATTTAAAATGTTTGAATTTGCGTTTTTCCTTGATTTCCCTGTAGGCCTCGTAGCCTCCAAAGGCATCCATAAAGAGAATGCCATCATCTGCCAGGGCGTCGTGTGCCTTGCGAAAATAGCGTCCCAGCAGCTCGCGTGTCTTGAATATCTGATAGCTGAAATTCATCGCCAGCACCACATCGACCGGCTCGCGCTGATCGGCGTGAAAGACATCCTCCTGTAGCAGACGAAGCCGGGTGCGTTCATTCGGTTGCAGCGCAGCCAGGTTGTGTGTGCGTCCCCATGCCAGCACTGCCGCATCAATATCAATACCGGTAGCGGTATTTTTCTCGTCACGCCTGACCCATTCACAACACATACTGGCAGTGCCGCAGAAGTCTTCGCGAACCGAGTGCGCCTGACGCTGTCGCAGTTTGCGGAATGTCTCGCTGACAAAATCGTACTCCTCCGCGACGCCCTGTACCGACTGTTCATAGAGACGGTGACGATCGGCACTCTCTGCCATGGTCCTGCTGGCTGTTTTTCGTTTGTCTTTCATTTTCCCCCCTGCTAGTGACTAAATCAGCACAAAGGCCACAACCGAAATGAGAATGATGGCGAGTATATACTCCGCTACATGGCTGGTCGGTGCTTCAGGCGTATGCTCTTCGACGTGTTCCGCGCACTGCGCAACCAGTTTTTCAATCGCACTGTAGCGTTCCGCCATTTGTGATTTTGCAAGCTGCCGCTTTTCATCAGCTTCGCAGGTGACGGCGTCGCATGCGAGATGGTACTGCTCTTCATTGTCATCGTCATCTTCACCGTTCTCGACTTCCAGCCACTGCTCTTCCAGCAGCAATAACTGCTCTTCTTCCCAAACGGCAATCTGTCCGAGTTCGTCATCATAGATCGATTGACACAGTTCCTGCAGTCCCTTGCCATGATCAAACCAGTTAATCAGCCGGTCATGCAGATAGGTCACCTCGACGACCTCACCGTCATCGTTCAGCGTCTGCTGGTAAAGGTGCTTGGGTAATTTCAAATCCAGTGCAGTCATGGTTTTTCCAGTCAGGTATTTGTCATCACGTTCATGTATTGCCTGCCACTGCTGAACAAGGGCGGTAAAGAACCGGTATTTACGCGAAACATCAAACCTCTATCCAGGTCCCGAAAATAACAAGCGCGCCATTGTAGACCCGCGTCCGTTGCAGCACAAACAGAGCTTAGCGGAATACGATGTCCCGCAGGCCAGCAAGGCAACAGCACAACCCGATGACGCGGTTGCAGACTGGCAGGTCTGTTGATGATGTCCGGCAGACAGTTATTCTCTGGCCAGTTGCTCGCCGCGTAGCAGGCTGTTCCTGTCTGTCAGCCGCCAGACCCTTTCATTCGAGGATACCGATGAGATCTCCACACACTGGACCAGAGTCTGCTGTTGTTAACCACTCCCATCTGCTTCGGACGGGACTCGCCGTGATGTTGCTGGCGGCTGCCCTTTACGCCTACGCGGTGGATGTGGATACCATGGTGGCATCCCCGAACTGGTTGCAGTTATGCCCTGGCCTGTTCGGCGGACTGGCCCTGTAATTCATCGACGGAATGATGATCATGGGTATCGGCCTGGTGTTCTATGGCATGGGGCTGATGAGTGAGGCGATGACACCCATGCGCGGTTACCCGTCCTTTCTTGAAATCCTGGTTAGACTGGAAAACTCCGGTAGCCGGCATTATCGCCGGCGCGGTGTCCATCGCCATAGTGCAATCCTCTGCCGCCAGCGTTGGCCTCGCCATCGCGATGGCGAGTGAAGGCCTGCTGGCGCTATCGGCAAGTATCGCGCTGGCGCTTTCGGGGCCCATATCGGCATGGCCGTGACCACTGCCTTCATGGGCATCCTCAGCAGCAAATCGGCGGAAGCCGAGCGTGCCCCTGTGGTGCATGTCGCCTTCAATGTGATGGGTATCCTGAAATGGCTGCCACTCATCTGGTTAGTAGAAGACCCGGATTACGTCAATCTGGTACGGCTGCAGATGGCGTTCGTTGATCAGATGCGGCGTATCTACACACTGGCAAAACGTATTGCCAAGGTCGCTCTGCCGCCGGCACTCGCTGAACGCGATTAGAGTGTTTGCAGCGGCCGGCCGGGGACTTTTACGGCAATGGCTGACTGGCTCGGCTTCAGGTTTTCCAATCGGGGTATAGGGGTGACAAGCCTGTACTGGCTGCCGCCCCTGTTGCTTGCTTGATCTCCAGGCCAGTTTCAAACACATGCCACAAGGCATCGCCTTGCCAGGACTCACCTGCTGCACTGTAGAGCACATGCTCCAGCACCAGGATTTCATTCAAACCGGTAGACAACCGTTGTCTCAGGGTACCCAGATTTTGCGGTGGATCATCCGGCCAACGGACAGTGGCCCATTGTAGCAGCGCATGAGCCGCTGCCGCCGGATTGTTTTCCATGCAGGCCTGCTGTATGGCCCGGCGTGCCGCCTTGAGCTGCTGCCTTGTTGGTGGCTCTGCGCTGTGGACAGCGGTTGTTACATCACGAGCAGGTTTGCGGCGCCGGACAAACAGCATGAGGACCAGTAACAGCAGGCCGGCCAGCAGCCATGGCCAGTGGGATCTGACCTTTGCCAGCCAGTCATCACCTGCCATTCGCGATACTTCAGGCGCTTCGTCCGGAGCAAGTACAGATGTCACCGGGGTGGCTGGCGGCGTGTCCGACAGGCCATCACCCGGCAACACATTGACTGTCCAGGACGGCAGTTCAGCTGTTTTCTGTTGTCCAACCGTGGTATCCCACCAGTCTATTTGCATGGCCGGGATGGTCAGCATACCGGTGGTCGTTGGCACATAGGCAACGGTCAGCTGACGGCTACCGATCACCCATTCGCGATCGGTGCGATTCTTGTAAACCGGCTGTTCCGGATACAGACGTATGCCCTCACTGTCAGGCAGCTTGAATTCCGGTAAATGTGTTGACTCCAGACCCTTTGCCTCCAGCGTGAGTGTGCGCGTCACCGGTACACCGCTGCGAAACTCGGGTGGTCCGGAGGCCCAGCTGTCAGTCAGGGTCAGCTGCTCGCTGGGCAGCCAGTCATCCCCGGTAAATGCCGCTGCCCGTGGCAGTACGTCGAGGCTGTAACTCTCACTGCGCAGACGAATGCGCTTCCCGGGTTTGGTGATGGTGGCGTTGCTGAAAAACCGTTCCATCATGTCGTCCATGAACATTGACGGCATGCGCTGTTGTGACTGGCCGGCAAGACGCCCGTTGAAGGTCACCGGAGAGATCGAGAACGTACCGCTTTGTTCCGGAAAGATGGCGAAGTGACGTTCAACAACATTGTATTCCACACCATTCACGGTAGTTTGATATTGCACGTCCTCTCCGAGTCGCTCAGTGAGTGCGTGTTCTACATGCGGGCCGTCAAAACTGCCCTCGAAAAGTGACTCGCGATAGAATAGCTGCAGCGTGTAGCGCAGTTGCTGCTGCACGTAGACCGGCTCATCCAGCGGTTGCAGCTGTGTCTTCATAAAGACCGGCTGACCGGCCTCGGCAACAACCGCATCGGGTTGGGCGGTCACCTGCAACGTCAGCGCTTGTGTAGTCTCGGCACCGACATGGATGGGGGGTACTGTCAGCTCACCCGTGTGTTTGGGTGCCAGCTCGATATTCCATTGCTGCGATTCAGAGCGTTTGCCGTTAATGATCGAGATCTGTTGACTGCGGGCAGTACCGAGTATGTCAAAATCGTGCTGCAGCACCGTGAGGTCGGGATCCGCACCCTGACCAGGCTCGTTGGTGATGACGTTCAGATTAACGGTATCACCCTCGTAGACCGTCTGCCGATTGAGGCTGGCGCGAACATCGGCCCACAGTGACTGCGAGGTCATTAACAGGACAACAAACAGGACTGTGCATCTTTTCATGTTCATCACGGGTAGTAACTGTTTAACCTTGTGTTTTGTCTAGTACCGTTAAAAAGAGAAGGGCTGATTGATAGCCTTGTCGTCATGCCGGCCTTCGCCGGCATGACGTGGAAAATAGAAATCTTACATCACCACACCTGCTGCTCGTCTACCGCCGCCCGTCCGGCACGTTGCTTGTATTGATAAAGGAACTTGCGTTGTAACAAGCCACCGGGATCATCCGGAATACGACGTAACCACTGTTCTGCGGCACGCTGTTCTTCACTATCGAGCGATTCTGCACTTGCAGTGGCCTGCTGTTCGGCTGTCTGCTCTGCATCTTCTCCGGCTTGCTGTTTGAAGGATGAGTCACCCTCTGAATCATCAGTCTCCTGCGCTTCGGCAGTTTGTTGTGACTCATCGGCTGGATCCTCCCCTTCAGCAGCCTGCTGCTCACCCGCAGCCAGGTCGGCGTCCTGCCGGGCGTCATTGCTTTTCTCGCTTCCCTGCTCTGCTGCGTCGTTTTGCTGCGCTGTCTGCGAATCGTTACCGCCCTGCTCACCCGTTTCGTTTTGTCCATCCTGCTGGTTATCTCCAGCATCCTGATCCTGCTGCCCTTGCTGTTTGTCTGCATTGTCACCGGACTCGCCTTGCTGTTGTTCCTGCTGCTGTTGCTGCAACAGCCGTTCAATTTCTGCCTTGTTGTGCAGGGCATCCGCCATCTGCGGCTGTCTTTCAAGAGCCCGGTCATAGGCAGCGAGCGCCTCTTCATAGCGCTGCAATTGTGCCAGCGCATTGCCCTGGTTGTAGTCAGCATCGGCATCTGATTGCATGGCGAACGCCTGTTGTGCGGCCTGGTAATTTCCGGCCTGGTATTCTGCCGTGCCGCGCAAGGCCGGATCGCGGGCCAGCTGTGCGGCCTGTTCAGGTTCCCCGGCCTGCAACGCACGCGCGGCCTGCTGGTCCGGG
The DNA here is from genome assembly GCA_963753755.1 of uncultured Gammaproteobacteria bacterium. GTDB lineage: Bacteria > Pseudomonadota > Gammaproteobacteria > UBA9214 > UBA9214 > UBA9214. Next base: position 208,057 of record CAVWDM010000001.1, on the reverse strand, counting down.
CGCAGCCACAGGTCCTCCCAGCCAAGCGCCATCGCCGGTTGTGGTGCGCTGACAGTACCGCCGACCACTATCAGCAGCAGCAGCAGCCAGCCACGACGAAAAGCCAGTGCCGCCAGTGGCAGCAACAACACCGCCAGCCACGGTCCGTTTGATTGCCACCTGTCGGTGTGCATCCCGGGCTGTTCAGTGCGTTCACCCGCTTGTGGTGTCATTTTCGAGAGCAGATAACGGATATCTTGATCACCGCTGCTGATAGCCGCGTAGGCGCCATCCCCGGCAGTCGCCAGTTGCCTTAACGCGGCCTGGTCCAGTGATGGCACCACGATATCACCCTGTTGATCACGCAGGTAACCACCCCGACCGGTCGGCACCGGTGCGCCTGCATCGGTACCCACACCCAGAACCGAGACACGGTAGCCGTCTTTTGAAATCTGAACGGCGGCATCGAGGGCACGCTGACCGTCGAAGCCATCGGTAACCAGCAGAATGTCACCCTGCTGGATACCCGCCTGTTGCATCAGGCTGGCGGCCTGTTGCAAACCGAGATCGACCCGGCTGCCCTGTAACGGCATCAGCGCCGGTTGCAACGGACTCAACAGGGCCTCGATGGTGTCGGTATCATGCGTCAGGGGCGCAACCGTGAAGGCGTCACCCGCAAACACCACCAGGCCGGTCTGTCCATCCGTGCTCTGTTTGAGGATGTCGGACACCTTGTAGCGGGCACGCACCAGCCTTGACGGTTGCAGATCCGGGCTAAGCATTGAATTCGACAGGTCAAGGACCACGACCCGTGAAGCCTCGTTCCGGTACACCGGTTGTTGCTGTTGTTCCCAGACCGGGTCGGCAAGTGCGATCACTGCCAGCAGGCCACCGAACGCCAGCAGCCATAGCGGTATGCGTGAATGGCTATTGGTTGAGGTGTCCAGCAGGTAAGGCAACAGACGTGCATCACAGACCTTGCGCCACGCTGAAGATGACTCACCCGATTGCTGCAACAGCCACAGCAGCCACAGCAGTGGCAGCAGTGCCAGGAACCACTCGGGCTGCTGAAAGTGAAAAGACTCAGTCATGAATGGCATTTGCTTAAACCCCCTGCCACGGAAGCACACGGAAGGGCACGGAAAAGTGTCTTGTAATGCATTTATCCTTCCGTGTTATTCCGTGTGCTTCCGTGGCTAATTGGGTATTTATAGAGTTGATAGCTATTGAGTAAGCACCATTCGACTCATGCATGCTCGGACCTCCTGGCGGCAAGTGCGCTTGATCGTTCGCGCAGCAGACCGCTTGCACCCAGGGCAATCAGCATGCAAATGAGCAATGCAGACGCCATGGGCCACCGGTACAGCTCAGTGACGGGGCGAAATACTTCCTCATCCTCACTCACCGGTTCCAGTTCATCCAGCAGCTGGTAGATCTGTTCCAGCCCGGCAATATCCCGTGCCCGGAAATACTGACCACCGGTTTTTTCGGCGATGGCGATCAGCGCCGGTTCATCCAGTTCACTGTTGGCGACGCGACGTCTGCCGAAGAAACCGGAGACGATGCGTTCATCTGCCCCGACACCAATGGTATAGATACGTACACCCTCGCTGGCGGCAATATCCGCGGCCTTCTGTGGCTCGACCGTCCCGGCCGTATTTTCACCATCGGTCAGCAACACCAGCACTCGGTTTTCCTGCGGCTGGTCACGTAGTCGTTTAACAGCCAGTCCAATTGCATCACCGATGGCCGTGCGCTGGCCTGCAAGGCCGATAGCGGCCTCGTCGAGCTGTATATTGGCAGTCTTGCGGTCAAAGGTCAGCGGCGTCTGCAGGTAGGCCTGGTCTCCGAAGAGTATCAAGCCCAGCCGGTCACCCTGGCGCCGTTCGATAAAATCACCTGCCACGTATTTCACAGCTGCCAGGCGTGACGCCACTCGCTTGCCGAGCACCATGTCCTCGGTTTCCATACTGCCGGAAATGTCCACGGCCAGCAGCAGATCCCTGCCACTGACGGGGAGTTGCACGGGTTCACCGAGCATTTGCGGACGCGCAGCGGCCGTCACCAGCAATATCCAGGCAAGTGTGGCCAGCAGCAGTCGCAAGCGCGAGCGTGTTTCACGCGATTCACCCATGGAGGCATGCAGTGCCCGGTAGAATGGCAGACGCAGCGCGCCCCCGCTTGACTCGGGAGCGCGCGGCAGCAACCACACCACCAGCAACGGCAGCGGCAAGGTGGCAAACAGCAAAGGCAGCGCAAACTCCAGCGTCATGCAGCCACCTTGAGATTGTGTTTCACCCAGCGCCGCGCCAGCGCCAGCAATTCCTCTGCGGGCAATTCCTGTGGGTGCGGGCAGTAGGGACCCACCTCGAGTATCTGGCCGACGCCGTGTTCGAAATCCCCGTTGCCACCGGTCGCGTCAAGGAACCGCAACCAGTCACTGCCAGTCAGTGAGGCCACCTGCTCGCGTGTGTAGCGCCGCAGTGCTATCCGCCGTAACAGGATCGACAATTTCGATAAAAACACGACTGTATTATCTTCTGTACTACTGTTAGTTAGTGCATCCAGTTCATCCATTACCTGACAATTTAGTCGGTGGGCTTTATAGCGACGCAGCAGCCACAGGCTGCCGCTGACCAGCAGGGCGATCAGCAACACGGCCAGCAGCCACCAACCGGGTGCCGGCGGCCAGACAGACGGCGCTGTAGCCGCATGGATATCGCGCAAATCCAGTGTTGCCGCTGCCGTCGGGTTCATGCGTACGCCTGCCGCCGGGACTTGCCAGTCTTCTTCTCGTTTGCCAGGCCAAATCGAAATGCCTGTGCCACATCATCGGTGGTGGCAATGCGCTGCAGTGGTACCGCACTTTGCTGCATCAATCGCTGCACCGCCTGGTGATGATCAGCGAAATAGTTCTTATAGGCACGTCGCCGCGCGACCGAGCGCGTATCCAGCAGGCCGGTCTTGGTGCCGTCCGTGATTGCGTAGCGTCCGGCCGGCGGCGGTTCAAGTTCGACGGCATCGACGATCTGGCAGGCAACGATGTCGTTGTGCTGCCGTAGCCGTTGCAGGTGACGTCGCGTATCGGCATCGATGGCGTAAAAATCACTGAGAATAAACACCAGGCTACCCGGCCGCGCCACGCGATGCAGACGCAGCAAGGCTTCATTCAAATGACTGCCTTGCATATCGAGGTTCTGGTTCATCGCTACGGCTGGATCGGTTGCGGTAACCAGCTGCCGTATCAGGCGCATGACCCCACGCTGTCCACCCAGCGGCCGCAACTCGTGATGGCCGCCATTGAATAAAAAGGCGCCGATGCGATCACCGTTTTGTATCGCGGCCCAGCCGATCAGCGCAGCCGCACGGGCGGCTATCACCGACTTGAAGGCACCCCGGGTGGCGAAAAACATCCCCGGACCCAGGTCGATCATCACCACCACGGGACGTTCGCGTTCTTCCTGGTAGAGCTTGACGTGTGCATCACTGGTACGTGCCGTGACACGCCAGTCCATGCTGCGTATATCATCGCCTGGTTGATAGGCACGTGATTCCAGGTAGTCCATGCCACGGCCACGAAAGCGCGAGCGGTGACCACCGGTGATGGCACTGCGCGCCGGGCGCCGGCTGTCCAGCCGGATATCACGAGCCTGCAGGCGGCATTGCACCAGTTCATCGCTGCTGACATGCACAACACCCGGCGTGTGCGCACGGTCGGCCTGGCGGGCGGTGGATGAACGTTGTTTGAACGGGTTCAGGTTCGGCATCGTGAATCAGGCAACCGGTACACGCCTGATGAGTTCACGAATGATGTCATCAGAGCTGAGACCTTCTGCTTCTGCCTCGAATGACAACAGAATACGGTGCCGCAGGGTGTCATGCACCACGGCCTGAATATCTTCCGGTGAGACGTAGTCACGCCCTTTCAGCCAGGCCTGTGCGCGTGCACAGCGATCCAGCGCAATGGTGCCGCGCGGGCTGGCGCCATAACTCACCCAGCGTGCCAGGTCATCGCCATACGGTGAGGGATCGCGGGAGGCCAGCAGTATCTGGATCAGGTACTCCTCGACGGCCGGTGCCATATGCATGGACAGCACTTCCTGCTGTGCACTGAATATCTGCTCCTGCGTCAGCAGTACTGCTGCCTGTGTCTCGTCACGTGCGGCATCTCGCGCCTGCTGACGGTTCAGGTCGAGAATCTGTTTTTCCGCACTTGCCTGCGGATAGCCGATACGGACATGCATCAGGAAGCGGTCCAGTTGCGCCTCCGGCAACGGATAGGTGCCTTCCTGCTCGATGGGGTTCTGCGTCGCCATCACCAGGAACAGCCGTGGCAGGGTGTAGGTCACCTGCCCTACCGTGATCTGCCGTTCGCCCATGGCTTCCAGCAAGGCAGATTGCACCTTTGCCGGTGCGCGGTTGATCTCGTCTGCCAGCACCAGGTTATGAAAGATCGGGCCACGCTGGAATTCGAATTCTCCGGTTTGCGGACGGTACATCTCCGTGCCGGTCAGATCGCCGGGCAACAGGTCCGGGGTAAACTGCAAGCGGTGGAAATCGCCTTCCACACGCCGGGCAAGTTCCTTGATGGCGGTGGTCTTTGCAAGACCCGGTGCCCCCTCCACCAGCAAGTGACCATCTGCCAGTAGTGCGACCAGCAGGTGCTCGACCAGTGTCTGCTGGCCAATAATGCAAGTTTCCAGTTCCTGTCGCAGCTGCTGGAAGGCCGCATTCACGGTGCTGCCGACAGTGTTCTGAGGTTGCATAGCCATTTCCGTCATTGTTTTCATACCTCACTTGCCCAAAAACCGGCCAGTCATTATACCAATAAGGAGGACAACCCGTTCACCAGATAGACACGGGGGACACGGCGGTATTTAAAACCATAAAAACTTCAAAAATAGAGGATTCCGGACGTTCTCTGTGCCTCTGCGGTGTATTGAATAGTTCATATGCTGTAGCCGGTCTAGGAGACAACGGACAGCCGCATAAGTTCCGGCACGCGGCGCGTGGCACGATGAACGGTCAATAACAGCAGACGATCACCTCCAGGGGGCACGGGCGATAGCAAGTCAGCCAACCGCCAGGCAACTTCAGTCACCCTGCAGGTAATGCAGGCTGAATAAATCGTCATTATCGCTCCACACCCTGGATGGCATGAGTCCTGCCTGCCGTGCCAGCGTCTGGAACTCATCGATAGTGTACTTGCAGGAATTCTCGGTGCGAATGGAATCACCGGCGTTGGATCGAAGCACTGGCCGCCAACGCTGGCCGTCTGCCTGCGTTCGCTGTTGAGATGCATCTCGACCCGACCCCCGGGACTGTTATAGAAGGCATGGTATCTGTCCCTTACCTGACACTGTTCAACCCGACAAAACTGCCATTGTTGGTTTCAGCAAGCTTGCGCATCAGGGCGGCATAGCGCACGGCATTGACCGGCAGGCCCTTGCTGAAGTCAAACAGTACCGGGAAGCCCACCGTGTGGATGCGGACACGTGTTTTGCCGGACTTGTCCGCACGGTTCAGTTGCCCGACCGTGTCCACCACCGCCTGTATCGAACCTCTCGCGAAATCGTCGCCGAAGACATACAGGCTGATGCGTTTGTCTTTTGAGTAGAAACGTCGAATCGCGGCTTCCACCCCCTCTACGGGACTCGAGTTCGAGAACGGTTCCCAGCCGGCAAGCCGCTTGATGATCGCCTTGCGGCGCGCCGGCGTATCCGGAATCCATTTACCCTGGTACTGGCTGAACATATAGTCGCCCATGTCATTCATCACCTGTATGCCCTTCACCTGCGGGTAAATGGACAGCACTTCCTCTAGTTTTTTCAACACCCCGGTCCAGGCATGCGACCTCATGGAACCGGAGGTATCGATAATGAAGATGATGTATTCGCTGTCGACCGGTACACCACCGATGGTGGCACGCGCCAGGTTCCGCTGGTAGTTGGCACCCAGCACGCGACGCATCTCTGCTGACAGGCTTTGCTTCGCCGAGGCTAACTGTCCCTCGATAATGGTCTGCGCATCGTACTGATTGCGGCTACTGCTGTACTGCCCGCGAATGTCGGACAGATCGCCCTTGAGTCGTGCCAGTTTGTCCCTGACCTCGGAAAGCTGCTGCTGCTTGCTGCGTAGTTCCCGGTTCAGCACCGTGGTGTCACCGCGGATCTCGAACAGTTCAGCCTCGAGCCGCTTCACCAGGCCAGTGAGATCGACCGCCAGCCGCTCGATGACATGCGGTTCAGATATCTTGATGATAACCAGCAACAGGATAATGGCACCGAAACCACAGGACACCACGTCGAGAAACGACAGGTTGAAGATATCGACCTGGCGGCGGCTGCGTCTTTTCATGGCCAGTCCCGTGCCGGCGTCAGGAAGGAACCGCGGGTATCGATTGCCAGTTTCCAGAAGGCAGCCGCGGCATAGGCATCCCCTTCCATGGGCAGCAGGATGGTGTTCACCGGGATACCAGACGGCAGTGTGCGCACCGCTGCCTCGAAATGCTTCAGGCGTTGCTCGGCGGACACGGTGGTGCCGCCCGGTTTGCTGTGACCCTGCGTGGGCAGGCCATCGGTAATGAGCAGAATGTTGTCCGGGCGCGGAGACAGTTTGCCGGCAACGGACAGCGCATGGTGCAGGCTGGTGCCACCCGCCGGGATGCTTTGATGCAAACCGGTCACGGCGGCTTCGATATCCTTGCCATTCGACGTCAGCAGCCACTTGCCTTCCGAGCCAGCCACCAGCGGCTGTGCCCTGGTATTGAAGGCATACATCTGGAAACGTGCAGTCGGCGGCAGGTTGCTGACCAGCCAGTCGGCCGTGGCCAGGGCCCGCCGCCACTTGGCGGCATTGCGCTTGCTCGCTGCATCCATGTTGCGGCGGCGCACGACGTTAATGATGGTTTCATCCAGCATGCTGGCCGAGACATCCACCAGTATCAACACCCGTTCGCCACCGACCTTCAGTCCGGTCAGGTACTGACGGTCACCCTCTCCCTTGAAGGTGCGCACCCTGTCACCCTGCGCAGCGTCGGCCGTCGCCTGCGCACCCTGGCGTTGCTGTTCGTCGTCAAGATTCTTTAAATCAGAGGACAGTTCATTGATATGACTGCGGCTGGCCTGCGTTTCTTTTTCCAGCATCGCGATCTCGATTTCAAGCGCCTTGATGGTCTCGATAATGCGCTCGGCCTCGCCCTCGGTCGCGACCTGTTCGTTTTCAATTGCGGCGAGGCTGTTGCGCGCCAGCACCCGTGCATCCTCGCCAGTGATGACTTCCTGCTCCAGTCGAATGACGTCCGCGCTGAGATCGGCAAAGGTTTCATTGCGTGCCCTGACGGTATCGGTGTTCAGGATCAGCACCAGCAACACCACGGCACCGAAGCCACAGAACATGATGTCCAGAAACGACAGGGAAAAAGGCGAGACCGGTCGGCGTTTCACAGGTCAGCGTCCGCTCAGGTCTGCAGGCGCCGAATGAACCAGTGATCGATATAACGCTCGCTGTCGAGCACCAGTCGTTCCTGCATCAATTGCAACTGGTGAATGAAGAACATCAGCACAATACTGATGACCAGCGCGATAAACGTTGAATTGAAAGCCACGCCCAGACTCGAGGTGACGCCGGTGATATCCCCCTCTACCGCACGGTGCGCCTGGCCAAGTGCATCACCGATGCCACGCACGGTACCGATAAAACCGACCGAGGGAATCGCCCAGGCAATGTAGCGGATGATGGATAATTCCGATTCCATGCGCTCGCCTTCCGACTCGCAAATGTCACGCGCCGCGGTGGATACGTCCTGCACGTTGCGGGTTGCAGCGAAGCGTTCTATCGCGGTAAGCAGTGCGCGTGGCAGCAAATACTCCTGCACCGCACCCGGTAATGCGCGCAGCCGCGCGGCCAGGTCACGGGTATCTTCGGCCCCGATGGGTAGGTCGTCCGGCAGGCGCAGCAGATCCTGCTCGAGTAATTTCTGCTGGCTGTAGGTAATCCTGCCCTTGAAGCCGAGGATGGCGAAGGCCCATAACATGAGGACAAAACAGGTTTCCTGTTCATAATCCTTGATGACCACAAAGAACGAGCGCTGCTGCACATAATCCGGGGCTGCCTGCATATTCGCGGCTTGCTGCTCCAGGAAACTGTGTGCCTGCGGACGGATCACGGTCACGTACAGGGCATGCACCAGGATAAAGGCGATCAGCAGGGAAAACACCTGGTAGACCAGTTCAACGGGGAAGTTTTTTTTCATGTGATGGTCGTCCTGTCAGCGTGATGGTTGCCGCCTAGATATCCACCGGAAACGACACGGCACTGTCTGCCCCGACCTTCTCCGAGGGTGTAAAGGATGATGCCGGCGCAACTGTTTTTGGTTTGCCGCTGTCATCCGGTTTTGCCTGTTGCGGGGCCTGTTGTTCGGACTCCGGGTTGCTGTCTTGTGCAGCGGCTGCAAACAGGGAGCCGGCGAACAGCATCGAAACAGTGATAACTATGGACAGTCTTCGCATTTTTCTATTCCCTACTCCGCATACCGTGCGATCCGGAAACCGAGATCCGCTCGGGGCGCACGGCTGTAGTCGCGGTAGCTGAAGCGCAACTCGGCAATCGCGCCCTGCTGCCAACTGGAACCGCGGACGACATGATGTTCACCACTGGCCGGTCCGGCGGGGTCGGTCACCAGCGTGTTGGCCATACCGGGATAGACGGCATAATAATCATGGTTCCACTCCGCGACGTTGCCGCCAAGGTCATAAAACCCGCCGGGCGAGGCAGCAAAACTTCCCACCGGGGCAGCCACCCGGTTGCCGTCATTGTAGTCGGGCACGGTGTTGGCCAGTGTATCCGCGATACTGGCATCGGCAAAATTTCCGACCGTCCCTGTGGGTGGATACTGCCCGGCCCAGGGGTAACGTGCCGTGTCCTGCCGGTCCAGCTGGCGTGCGGCATAGGCCCACTCGGCTTCTGTCGGCAGCCGATAGCCGGTCGTCATGGGAGACACCGCCAGCAGCTTTCCGGCGCTTTCGCTATAGGCGGGCGCAAGACCCTGCTGTGCGCTTAACCAGTTGCAATAACGGGCCGCATCGTCCCAGCTGACATTCACCACCGGCTGGATCCCGGCATTCAAAGACATCCCCTCCGCACTCCCGGAGTCGTGCGACGGCTTGAAGCGCCGGTACTCGTCATTCGTCACCTCTTTCTCTGACAGGTAAAACGGTCGTGTGAGTTGTACCAGACGCGGACTCTCGTTGGCACGCCGGCCGGCCTCTCTGCGCGAGGCGCCCATGCGAAAACTGCCGTCCGCTTTGATCAGACGCAAGCGCTGCCCCGCGGCAGTCGTGCGTGTCGGCGGCATGCTGGCAGCCTTGCGATCGGCCTTGTCCTGCGCCTGTGTTTTCAGGGTGATGTCGACGTTCTTGCTGACAGCGGCAGTGGGCGTCACCGTGACCTGCTGCGACAGGTAGCCCGGCTTGCTGAAGGTCAGGGTGTGCGGGCGCGTGGTCAGACGCAGTCGCCGGGTCGCATCACCGGCCGGCTTGCCATCGATCTTGAGTGCCGCATCAGCTGGCTGCGTGGTCACGAAGACAATGCCGTATTCTGCCGGCAGCGTGACCGCCAGCTGCTGTGATTCCTCCGGCGCCAGCGTGACCGCCTTGTCGACCAGCCGGTAGCCGGGTTTACTGAGTCGTACGCTGTGCTGTTCCATGGAGGCAAGCGACAACGTCGCCGGGGTAGTGCCGTGAAAGACGCCTGCCACACTGATGGTGGCACCGGCCGGTTCACTGCTGATGACCAGGCGTCCATTCGCCGGGCTCAGGACGATGTTGTCGAGTTGTACTTCCGTGCCCGCGGTAAAGGCATGCTGCATGGACGTGGTTTTATATTTATCAAGTGATAGCTCGACGCTGTGTTTACCGCCCATCACCTCGGTCACCAGCGGGGTCTCACCCTGCAGCACGCCGTCGATATGGACCTGTGCACCGGCCGGTTCACTGCGTATCGTGACATCCGCCCAGGCGGGCTGCAGCTGATAGGCAAACTGCTGCACCTGACCACGGCCGGCAATCTCCAGCTGCGCGTTCACCGGCAGGTAGCGATCGGTCTCGAGATGCAGCTGGTGTAACCCGGCCGCGATCTCGGTCACGCCGTCATCAGCTGTCGGGACCAGGGTGTCATCGACAAACACGCGGTAGTCGACGTCTGGCTGGAGCTGGAAATGGATACGTCCGGGGAGTTCCTGCAGTGACAGGTTGAAGGTCTGCAAACCACCCTGCCTGACCTCGATGTCTGCCTGCAGGGGCCGGTAGCCCTCCCGGGTGGCCTGCACGGTATAACGTCCGGGCCACGCCAGCCGACGTTTGCCTATCTTTACCGTGGGCGGAAAACCGTGGATAACCTGCCGCTCCGGTTCGGGAACCACCTCGACGGCGACCGGTGTTGCCAGCAGCACGAAGGCCGAGATCAGCAGCAACAGCAGAAACACACTGAACACCGCCCAGCGCAGCTTTCGATGAGTACCACGTGGCGGTTTGTGTGCAGTTATTTCCGGGACCGACCGTTTTGGTGGCTGCAGCGGGGGCGTATCAGTGGGCGGGGTGACGACTGCGGCAAGGGGCTGTGTACGGGTTGCAATGATGACCATATCACCCTGCACTGTCCAGCTCATGACCGCATCGCCGACCTGGACCTCGTCGCCGGATTTCAACCAGCGCGAGCCGCCCAGTCGTTCATGGTTATGAAACACCGGGCTGCTTGCATCGGCGGTCTGGACAAAGGCGTAGCCGTCTGTTGCGGCGATGTAGGCCACCACTCGATCAGCGGGCACACCGGGCATCACGATATCGCCCGCTGCCTCACCGCCGACACCCAAGGGTAACGCCTGCTCATCCAGCCGGCGTTCACCGCGCGCATCATGGACAACAAACAGGCGGCTCAAATCATCTCCTCGCAGCGTATCGCCAGGGAGACACCCTGGTTTCCCGGTGTTACCGACAGTTGTTTACGGACGTCCCGGTAGCCGGGACGTGTACCCACCACGGTGTAGGTCCCCGGCAACAGTTCAAGCCGCCGGCTGGTAAAGGCGCCCAGTTGTCCAATATGGTAAATGGAGATGTCGGTTTCTCCGTCCGACAGCAGACTGACCGTGACCGGGGTACCCGCCAGTGTCACCAGCCGCTGCAGCTCGGCGATCTTTTTCGCCAGTTTCGGTTCATTGGCCGGCGCACGGCTGGCGGCTGCCAGCAACGACTCGGCATTCGCCCGTGGTTGTGCGTCGTAAAGTCGCCCGGGTTTCGTCAGGTAGCGGTCGAATTGTCTGTGCAATTCCAGTCGCGCGTCTGCCTTTTCAAGGCCACTAATGGCAAATCCTGCCGCGGCATCGATGGCCAGTACCCTCCGGTAAACGTTACCGGCAGCCAGCCAGTTCTCGTCCCGTACCAGCGTCGCCGCCTGCCGTCGCAGGCTGTCCAGCCGCGCCTGCTGGCTTGCCTGGGCAAGGCGTTGTCGGGCATTGGTGACCGCTGCGTCTGACGGTCGCAAGGCACTCGCCTCCGCCAGGGCCTTTTCCGCGACACTCAAGCGTCCGTTGTCCAGTGCCGTCAAGGCCCGTGTCATGGCGTCCTGAAAGGCATGCAGCTGCAATGTTTCGGTCACACGATTAAAGGCCGCAGTCGGCGGCCCGTATTCGGGATCGAGCAATGCTGCCTGCTGGTAGGCAGCCTGTGCCGCAACGAGATCCCCTTGCGCCTCGGCACGCTCGCCCGTTGCCATGTTCTGTAAAACCGCTTCACGTGTGCGTGACCGGGCCAAACCAAAACGGGCGTCATCATTATCCTCATCGAGGGCGAGTGCCTGCTCATAGTGTTCAACCGCCTGTTCAACTTGATTGTCTGCAAGCGCTCGCTGTGCCGCATCGAGCGCTGAAGACAATCGCGCACCGCGGTCGCTTTCAAGTTGCTGCAGATCCTGCAACGCCTGTTCATAGGCGTGCGCGGCTTCGCTGAACTGACGTTGCGCGAGCAGCCGTGCAGCGTCATCAGCCACATGTTGCGACTGGCTCCATTCGGGTTCACCCCAGCGTGAGGCATGCACGAGTGCCAGTTGTGCACGTAACTGCAGATAGGCCTGCATTGACTGATTCGCGGCATCGCGAGGCTCAACCCCCGGCATGACAACAGGGTCTGCCGCTGCTACAACCGGTTGCGGTGACTGAATCAGTGCGGGTAAGACAAGGATGACAGCCAGACCGAGAACCAGTACGGCTGCCAGCGAAATCCACAACCAGAGATAATTGCCTGCTTCAGCACGCCCCTGTGGGTTGCTGCCTCCCGGTGGAGACAGCACCGGGCCGACCGTTGAGTCATGAGGTGGTGTGTCGGGCATTACAGTAACCGGTTCAGGAATCGCTAAAACCGGTTTCAGAAACATAGATGCGTTTTAACAGCGCTCGCCACTGGGCGTATTGTGCCTCGGCAGAACCGGTCAATTCATGGGTCTCGCCCTCTACCTCGACCACCAGCGGACGTGCCTCCGTGGAGAACGATTCATCCAGTTCGATAATGGCATCGCGGTGGATGTCGGTTTCCGAATCCTTGTCAAAACCGGTCTTGATGGCGTAGGCCCCGCCCAGAACCAGCGTATCACGCAGTACAGATGAGCTGTAATTACCGCCATTCGTTGCCTCAATGGCAATCGCACCGAGAATAGCCGCCACACCGATCAACTTGCGCTGCATCGCATCACGTTCAACCTTGCGCAGCGCGGCCGCCTCTTCACTGCGTGCCCTGCGCCACTCGTTGTAGGGTGTGTCCATTTCACGGCAAAAGTTGTCGAAGTGGCCATTGAGTGTGTCAATGAGCAGGAAATCGCGGTCGCGTATGGCGAGTACCCGCTGGTACATCGGGTCATCGCCCGCCGGCAGGTGTACCACCGTGTAACGACCATTGTTGTCACGCGTCAGGTCATCGGCAAAGGCCTCGGGTGACAGATCCGCCGCAAAGCGCAGTTCCGCAACCTGGCGGATGGTTTCAACATCTCCGGCGGTGAGCGTGCGGCGAAACTCTGCCAGGTCATTGGCGATGGTGTTGTAGAGCGACTGGAAGACATCCTGGCTGGATGGGTTTCTGATCAGGCTACGGGCCTTGTACACACCTTCAATGAGCGCTTCTTCATAGGCGCGGTCAAACCATTCGCGACCGCTCGCATCCAGGGCCTTGATCTGCAACGCCAGCTGTTCACCATCGGAGACGATGATGCTTCCCTGTACCAGCAACTCGGCGCCTGTGGTGTCTTGCGGGACCACCCGTACTGCACCCCAGTAGCCGGTCGACTCCATGGTAGTGCGTAATTGCTCGGGTATGTAACGTGCCTCGGCCTCGCGGATATCCATGGACAACCCCATGGCCTCGTCTTCATCCTCGGGCAGCTCCCCCGGGTCAAAGAGCTCAATCCAGACATCCAGCAGCTGGTTCTCGGGCACTTCGGCAACGGCCTTGTTCAACGGCACAGGGCCTTTCACATCGTGCGTCGGTCCCAGTGCGCTGCACCCACCCAGCAGGAGCAGAACGATGGTTAGCAGTGGCAGGTAACGTACAGTCATAATTATCCGGTGTTCTCAGGAGGTCCCCTGCTTGTATTTGCGATATTCTTCCCAGAGTTTCTTCTTCAGCTCCGGGTCGGTCTCTTTCTCGGCAGCCTCGCGTAGCTGGCGCGCCACGACATCATCATCACTGCCATCCGGGGTACCGGGCGGTGCGCTGCTCGCGGTTGTTTGCCTGGATCCCGGACCTGCACCCTGACCATACGTCTGCTCGCCACCACTAGTGGATTGCGAATCTCGGCTATCATCGAATTCCCCGTCATCACTGCCATTGCCACTACTTCCACCAGCGCCACCACCACCCGATGCGCCATCGGTACGCGGTGTTGCCGCCTTGATACGCTCCTGCTCGCGCAACAGCATTTCATCGAATTCGCCCAGACCGGCGAACAACTCGGCATCCAGTGCCGCCGTCGCTTCTGCAGCGGTCTGCTCGCCAGCCAGGTCAATGGCCGCCGGCACAATGACTTCCGGCACATCCTCGGGGCAAGACAGGTCAGCAGGCACTGGCACAGCGTTTTCCGTCAGTGCCACGCAGTCCTCAGCGACACGCCGGTGCAGGCCGGCCACGTAGGTCGCGTAATCTGCCGCTTCATTGCCACTGAGGGTGCCGCGCTCGCGGCGGCTGTGGAAATCGCGCTCGGCTGACACCATGGCGGCATGATCGCTGCGCAAGCGTTCAAGCAATGCGTCCGTCGAGACCGAGGCCACTGCCACGAGTGACAGCCCGGCGACCAGCAATGCAGTTAAACCTGATAGTAGATAGTTTTTTATCATAACAAGTAAGGGGATAGCCTTTCTTTCTTCCTGCTGTCTTCAAGTATAGCGGCTGTTTGCCGCCGCCCCCTGCTGATTTCCGTCAATGATGGCCGTGACGGCGGTGGTCAAGGCATCCAGCTCCGACCTGCTAATGATATAGGGTGGCATGAGATAGACCAGCTTGCCAAATGGCCGCACCCATACACCGGCATCGACAAATTGCCCAGATATGGCCTTCATATCCACCGCTGTTGTCAGTTCAACCACACCAATGGCACCCAGCACCCTGACATCGGTGACCCCGGCCAGGGCCCTGCACGGTTCCAGTCCTTCGCGCAGGCCCTGCTCGATCGCCGCAATGCGTGCCTGCCACGGCGAGTCCAGCAGCAATTCAATGCTTGCCAGCCCCACGGCACAGGCCAGCGGGTTCGCCATAAAGGTCGGACCGTGCATAAACACGCCAGGTTCACCGCGACTGAGGGTATCGCTGACATCAGGGGTCGTCAGTGTCGCCGCCAGGGTGAGATAACCACCGGTGAGTGCCTTGCCGACACACATGATATCGGGTGCGATGGCGGCATGTTCACAGGCAAACAGCCTTCCGCTGCGTCCAAAACCGGTGGCAATTTCATCCAGAATCAACAACACACCATGCTTATCGCACAGCACGCGCACCTGTTGCAGGTAATCGGCGGAATAGAAACGCATGCCGCCTGCACCCTGTACGATGGGTTCCATGATGACCGCTGCAATGCGCCGGCTGTTTGCCTGCAGCTGCCGCTCAAGTGCCTCGATGTCCCGGTCCTGGCAAGGTTCCCCGAAACGACTGCCCGGGGAATCGACGAACAACTGCTGTGCCAGCACACCCCGGAACAGTGTGTGCATACCGGTAACCGGGTCGCACACCGACATGGCGCCAAGGGTGTCGCCATGATAACCACCGCGGAGACTGAGAAACTGCTGCCGCTCCGGAATGTCACGGGCCTGCCAGTACTGCAGTGCCATCTTCATGGCCACTTCCACGGCGACCGAGCCGGAATCACAGAAAAACACCGACTGCAAGGGGTCTGGCGTCAGTGTGACAAGCTTGTGAGCAAGCCGTACAGCGGCCGGATGGGTTAGTCCGCCGAACATGACATGCGCCATTTCACCCAGTTGTGATTCAATAGCGGCATTCAATACCGGGTGATTGTAGCCATGGATGGCGCACCACCAGGACGACATACCGTCGATCAATTCCCGGCCATCGGCCAGCGTCAGGCGTACACCCCGTGCGGAAACAACCGGGTAGACCGGTTGATCGCCACCCATCGCACTGTAGGGATGCCAGAGATGCGCCTGGTCCTCGCGGACCAGCTTTTCATAGAGTGCGTCGCTCGTATTCATTCGTGCTGATTATCATCCGGAATCACGGATGCATTCCGGGTCTGTTTTCATTTGAGCCACTATTTAAATCTTATCAAACTATACGGCTGATGTTACGCTTCAGGTGACTTTCATTATCCGGATCACGATTACCATGATTACACGCTACTTCCTGCTGTGCTGTGCCTTGCTGCTGCTCCCGGGCTGCCAGACAACCGAGACACTGAATACCTGGAGTGATACATCGCAGACACAAAAGTTCAACAAGGTGCTTGTTATTGCGGTATTAAAGGAACACGTCTATCGAAACCTTCTTGAACAGAAACTGGTCACAGCGCTGCAGGCAGATGGCATCAACGCAGAAGCCGCCAGCAACCTCTATCCGGATGTCGATGTCATGGATGAAACCATGACCGATACCGCCATGAAGCAGGCCGCTGCCGACAGTGTCATGGTGATACGCCTGGTCGACACTCGCAAGGAAGTCGTGTACACCCCCGGCACGACCTATATACCGGGTGGTTACGGCGGGCGTTACAGCATGGGTTACTACGGTTATTACGGCGGTGGCTATTCGGTCGTCACTACGCCGGGTTATTCAACCGAGTACAATATATCCACTGCTGAAACCACCGTGTTCAGCGCGGCAAGCAATAAACGCGTCTGGTCGACGCTTACCGAGACAACGGAATCCTCCGTCAAGTCCGCGATTGATTCCTACGTCAAGGTCATTGGCAAGTCGGTTAAGGCCAGCGGGCTGTTCTAGCGGCTTTTGACGTCCCGCCGGGGTGTGAGCACATTGAGACGTCATAGCGTCTTATTCAATGAACGCATAGCCCTGAAGTGATAAAATAGCAGCTATTCAGTTAAATTGAAGGGATCAATTAACATCATTCGAGGTTTTCTATGCAACGTTCACTGACGATTATCACTCTTCTAGTGGCTGCCATTGGCACGGACATCCACGCAGCCGATTATGATGCGGAAGTTACCGCCAGCCGCGAAACCGTGCAGGAGTTCATGCAAACACTGAAAAAGGAACTGCAGGCGGGTATGCAGAACGGCGGTCCGGTGAATGCCGTCAGTGTTTGCAATCTGACCGCACCGGCTATCGCGAGCACCTACAGCGCCCGCTATGGCTGGGATGTCGGGCGCACCAGTCTAAAGCCCCGCAATCCGGATAATGCCCCCGATGCATGGCAGCGCTCGGTGCTGGAAGCCTTCGAGGAGCGCAAGCGTGCCGGCGAAGACCCTGCGAAGATGGAATACTACGAGATCCTGAGCAATGAGGATGACATGACCGAATTGCGCTACATGAAGGCAATTCCGACCGCCGGTCTGTGCCTGGCCTGTCACGGCGAGCAACTGGACTCCATCGTCAAGGCACGCCTTGAAACACTCTATCCGGATGACCAGGCACTGGGATACCGTGTGGGTGATATTCGCGGTGCGTTCACGATCACGCAGCCACTGAAATGATCGCCTTGACGATACCACGTACGGGCCATGAACAGCACGAATAACTGGCTGGTGCATGAGCACTCTCTGTATGAAGACCTGCTATCCGAATGTCATGATGCGGTGGAAAACGAGGACTGGGAGGGTGTCAACCTGATATTCAGCCAGCTCGTCATGCACCTGAAGCGACATATAGCGTTGGAGGAAGAGGTGCTGTATCCCGCCTACGAATCAGCAGCGCATGCACCACAAGGCCCCACCACGGCACTGCGGGATGAGCACTCCACCATTATTCGTCTGCTTCAGGACATGGTCCCGATCATCAGGACCAGGGATTCGGAACACTTGCTCCAATGCCTGTCGCAGCTTGAAAACCAGATGATAAAGCACCATGAAAAAGAGGAGGACTTCTTCCTGCCCATGGCAAGTCATATTCTCAAGGCCAGCCATGATGAGCTATTACTCAAAATGAGCGACTTCGATGCGTCGAAGATAACAAGAAAGTGGGCTATTTGAAGCCGCCATTGAAAACAGCAGCTGAGACTGGTTGAGTACAAGACCTGGATTCCGGGTTGACGCTGTGCTGCACCCGGAATGGCGAATTCATCAGAGCATCCCTGGCCGCTGGCCTGGATCATCACCAGTGAGATTCTCTTCTAGCTTGTTAAAAAATAACCCGTATAGAACATCATCCTGCCCTCATTGACCGGTTCAGGTCCCGGAAATACGCTGGTAATAGCGCAGCCGGTAAAGCTGCCTGGTGCGCAGCTCATCATCGTCAAACCCGGAACGATCGTGCAGCACATTGTTGCAGATCAGGCCCTGCCCCGGTTGCAGCGTGGCACGGTAAATGTACTCAGAGGGCGAATTCAGAAAGACCTCCAGTGCCTTCACCGCGACCTGCGTAACCGGCTCCGCTGACCATTCAATACTGCGGGTACGCGCGGTATAGCGCATATGCAGGCTGCCATCCTCGAGCACCGTGAATACCGGGCCGCTGCGTACAGGTCGAATCTCCCTGCCATCGCTGATATTGGCTGGAATGGTCATGGCATCCGTTTTCATGAGTGCACGAATATAGTCCGGATTGGCATCACGCAGGTGAATGTAGGCGATCTCGTGATCCAGCAGAGCGTTCTCGCCTCCCCTGGCGGCGGGTGACAGGCAATGCAGTATCAGCCCCCGGATCTGCTCTGCCGCCGTGTTGTAATAGCCGTCGGTATGCCAGTGTATGGGCCGGTTGGTATAGGGGATATAGCTGTTGCGCCATTCGCCCTCCACGACCTTCAGCGCCGTCACACCATCATCGTCGGCACCCATGTTGCAGTCCAGTTTTGTCAACCCGAATTGCTCTCCGAGGCATTTCGGTATGGCCTTATCCGGATCGCCACCACCGGTCCCGGCATAGATGGCCATGTTGGTCTTGCAGCAGTGCGCATGGATGGCGGCGTGTTCTGCTTTCGTCAGCCGACCGGGATCATTGACCTCGACAATCAGTTCTTCAATGCTGCGCGGGTAATCACGCAGTTTGTGCTCACGCCACTCCAGGTAGCCGGTTTCATTGTCGGGATCGAAGGGTGTATATCTATCCGCTGTGCGGTTCATCATATGCCTGCTCCAGGTTAGTGCTTCTGTATAGTCACAACGCGGCCAGCCGTCGTTGATACAGATCAACACATCTGTGGACGCATGCGCATCTGCAGAAATACGGCAAGCGACAGCGACTCATGCCGTGCGCGGTGCGGGAAAAACCCACAGCGACAGCGCATACAACAGCAGGGCCACGGCAATGACCGTGGCGAACCCGAGGTGAATGGCCAGCAGCGTCGCCAGCACGGCACTGATAACGGAGGCACAGCCGTTGATGGCCCATGCCCAGGGGATCAGATCAGGTGCAAATTCCGCCAGCCGCGCGAGTCCCAGCGGGAACGGCATACCCATGCAGAACGCCAGTGGCGCAATCAGGGCCGCACTAATCACAATGCGTGCGGCATCAGGAAAGTTTGCCAGCTGCTCCAGCAGCGCACCCAGTGACAGCAGGTACAAGGTGCCAATCACAACGATGCCAGTGACAGCCCGGGCCAGCAGCTTGCCGCGATTGGCCGCTGAGACACGACCTGACCAGGCACTGCCAAGTCCGGAGAACACCAGAAAACTGCTCAGCACCACCGCGATTGCATACAGCGGATGGTACAGAAACAGCAGGAATTTCTGGATGAAGGCGATCTCGACGAACAGAAAAGCCAGTCCCAGGACAAGAAAATAACCGACCACGCTGGCATGGCATACGCGCTGCTGCAACGGGCGGATACGCCACTGGTAAAGCCAGATGGGCAACAGGATCAGTAGCAGACTTGCAATTACCGCCTGAGCCAGCGTCGCGACCAGCACCAGGTAACCGGCATCAGTTAACGCTGCGCCACCCCGCTCCCGCAGTTGCAGTACCTCCTTCAGGGTACGCCATTTAAAGAAATGGAAAAAATACGGCCGGTCATCAGTGGCCGGCACCAGATTAAATTTGTAGCCATCCAGAAAGCGCTCGCGCTGTTCGCCCAGCAGTGCCACGGCGGCATCATGAAACCAGGCATCGCGCAGACGATTGTAGCGGTTGCTCGCGTCACGCGTGATACCCGGGTACCAGGCAACATCAAAGGAACGTGCGGCACAAAACGCACGCACGCGTTCAATATCCTGAGCGCTGACAGCCCCGTTCTTGACCAGCAGGGTGCTGGTTTGCCAGCCGCGGATAAGGATCAGCTGCTGCCCCGGGTCATGGACATTGCTGGCACGCAACGCATCGATGGCGGTAGCCAGCAGTTTCAGCGTATCCCGGGGCGGTAGTTTTATCCAGCGGGTGATGGAGAGAAAACCGTCCGCGGCAAGTTTCTGCAGGAATTCACCCAGTGCCTCGGTGGTATAGAGGTGAGTCTCGCTGAGTGCAAACTGCCCCGAGGCCGATGCACTGTAGGAATCCAGCAACGATACCTGGATGAGATCATAGTCGCCTGCACTGCCGGCGACAAAACTGCGCGCCTCGGCAATGTGCAGATTGACGCCCGGCGTCTCGTAGAGATGACCGGAAAAATCCGCGTAATCCGTGGTGAGCAGTCGGGCAAACTGCGGATTCAGTTCAACGGCATCGATGCTGGACGCGTCATGGTAGAGGGCCTGCAGCACGTCGGTTCCGCCACCGGCACCAAGGATCAGTCCACGCTTGATCGGCCGCAGATGGTAAGGCAGTGCCGAGGTCAGCTGGTCCAGGTAAGCGAGTGCCTGTGCATCACCGCTGTAGCGGTTGATGACCGATAGTCCGTCACCGTCGGTGAACACGGCCAGTTGTGGCGGTGGTTCCGTGGCCGCATTCAGGCTCAGGCCGGGGGCGTGCCGCAACGGGATGGACGCACTCTCGACGACGCTGAGCATGCCCAGCGGACTGGAACGTTGCGCTATCACGCGCGTGTCCCTGATGAGCAGCGTCTGACTGAGCCCCTTGTAGGGCGACATTTCCAGCGTGCGCCAGCTCTCGGGCAACAGCAGCAGTGCCGCCATCAGTGGCAATAACAGCCAGACAACGGTGACTCGTTGCCGCAACTCCCGCGCGCCAACCAGTACCGCAATGATTCCGAGCAGGCCGAGCACGAACAGCGCCTGAGCAGGCAGCAACACAAACAACAACAGCAGGATACCGATACACCCCAGTCCAGCACCGACCAGATCGGCCGCATAGATGCGCGCCAGGCGCTCACGGTAGTGAATGAGTGCCAACCCGATAGCGTTGGCCGCGAAGAAAAACGGTACCGCGAGCAACAGGTAGGTCGACAGCAGCCAGAGACTCTGCCGGGAATCCCAGAGTACCTCCTCGGCATTGAAAGGAATCTGTTGCGCAAGCAGGAAGCAGGCGACCGAAGAAACACCGAACAATGCCAGGTTGAAGAGATAACTGCAGGCAAAACGCTGCAGCAGGTGACGTTGCAGCAGCATCAGAAAGGCGCCGCTGACGCCGTAGCCAAGTAGTGCCAGGCTGATGATCATGTAGGCGAAGTGATGCCACTGGATAATCGAGAACAGCCGCATCAGCAGCACTTCGTAAGCCAGTGCGGTTGCCGAGACCAGTGCGATGGACAGCCAGGGTAACCGTTGCCGTTCTGTTACAGTCGTCGGGTTAATCGTGTTCCCCGGTGAGTGGCACGAACATGACGGGTAAGACTTGACGGGTGATGAGCTGCCCGTCCGCCTGTTTCTCGATCAGCAGCAGCTGCTGAGTGAGAAAACGGCTGCCAACCGGGATCACCATGCGTCCACCGGGCTTGAGTTGTTCCACCAGCGGTGGCGGCACATGACTGGCGGCAGCCGTGACCACGATGGCATCGAAGGGTGCGTGTTCTTCCCAGCCGTAATAGCCATCACCGATGCGCAGCGTGACATTGTCATAGCCCAGCCGTGACAGCCGTGCATCCGCTTCCTTTCCCAGGGCCTCGATGATCTCGATGCTGTAGACATGCCCGGTGAGGTCAGCGAGGATGGCCGCCTGATAGCCGGAGCCGGTGCCGAGTTCCAGTACCCGATCGTCTGCCTGGGGCTTGATCAGATCCGTCATCAGGGCAACGATGTAGGGCTGCGATATCGTTTGCCCGTAACCGATGGGCAGCGGCCGGTTGATGTAGGCCTTGTGGCGCTGTGCAGCGGGTACGAACTGGTGCCGCGGCACCTTGCCGATCGTGGCCATCACGCGTGGATCCAGCGCCTCCCTGTCGAGGTACAGACTGGTGTCGCGAACATCCTGCTGTATTAATTCCAGTAGTTGCTGACGTGCCTGTGCATACTCGTCTGCCGGTACCGCGGCGGCCAGCGACAGCAGCAGCATGCCAACCCAGAATAACGCGTGCCTGTACAACATTTTATGTTCCATCGTCACTTTTTAGGTATTACGAAATCCATCACCACTTCGTCATTCCGGCCTGGGCATAGCGGAGAGCCGGAATCCGGTTCTAGCATTTCATCACCGGTCTGGATTCCCGCTTTCGCGGGAATGACGTCAGGTGAATGAATCAGGGCTACTTTAAGTGTAGCCGATGTGCCGCGAACAGGCTGGACATGGTATATCCGTGTTTACGTGGTGATGGCGCTGGCATGTGCTAATGTATGGAAACCATGTATAGAAAGCTACAGACCCGGTATCCATGGGTTGCCCTGCTGCTGGTGCTGACCCTGGCACCGGCCTGGTACCCGATCGCCAATGAACGGATTGCCGTGGTGCTGGATGTTGACGGTGCGATCGGCCCGGCGACAGTCGATTATATTCACCGCGGGCTGGAACGCGCGCGTGACCAGGGCGCTGCGCTGGTGATCCTGCGCATGGATACACCGGGCGGGCTGGATACGTCCATGCGTGACATTATCCAGGAAATCCTGGTGTCAACGGTACCGGTGGCCAGCTTCGTCTACCCGAGTGGTGCACGCGCCGCCAGCGCCGGAACCTATATCCTCTATGCCAGTCACCTTTCAGTCATGGCGCCCGGCACCAACCTCGGTGCAGCCACGCCGGTGGAGATCGGCGGCATCCCGAATACCGATGACCTGATGAAAAAGAAACCGGGCGATACCGATGAGACAAAGCCGGCCGACAGCAAGGATGCCATGAAAAGCAAGCGCATCAATGACGCGGTTGCCTATCTGCGCGGCCTTGCACAGATGCGTGGACGCAATGTCGAATGGGCCGAACTCGCCGTACGCGAGGCCGCCAGCCTACCGGCGGAGGAAGCACTGGCACAGGGTGTCATAGATATCGTGGCGGTCGATACTCGCGACCTGCTGGAACAGGCGCAGGGGCGCACACTGACGGTTGCCGGCATCGAGCAGGTGCTGGATGTGGACGGTTTGTCACTGCGGGTGGTCGAACCTGACTGGCGCAATCGCCTGCTGGCGGTGATTACCGACCCGAACATCGCTTATATATTGATGCTGATTGGTATCTACGGACTGTTCTTCGAGTTTGCCAACCCGGGTTTCGTATTGCCAGGCGTGGCCGGGGCCATAAGCCTGCTGCTGGCACTGTATGCCTTCCAGGTCCTGCCGGTGAATTACGCCGGCCTGGCACTGTTATCACTCGGCATCATCTTCATGCTGGCAGAGGCCTTCGTACCGAGTTTCGGGGCGCTGGGTTTTGGTGGCGTGATCGCGTTTGTCATCGGCTCCATCATCCTGTTTGACAAGGAAGGCACGGGCTATGCGGTGTCACTACCGCTGATCTTTGCACTGTCGGTCCTCACGGCCGGATTTTTTCTGTTTATTGTCGGTGCCGCCATCAAGGCACGCGAGCGACCGGTGGTCAGTGGCCAGGAAGAAATGCTGCATGCCAGTGGCGAGGTACTGGATGATTTCGAGAGCAAGGGACATATCCGTATTCATGGTGAAGTGTGGCAGGCAGAGTCGGCAACACCGTTAAGAGGTGGTGACAGGGTGCAGGTCATTGCCATTGACGGCCTGGTGCTGAAGGTGCAACCACTGAATCAGGAGGTTTGAAATGGCTATTCCAGGCGTATTTGTCGGACTGATCGTTTTTGTCGCATTACTGTTGTACACCTTCCGCATCCTGCGGGAATACGAGCGTGGTGTAATCTTTACGCTGGGGCGTTTCTGGAAGGTCAAGGGGCCCGGCCTGATTATCGTCATCCCGGTCGTGCAGCAGATGGTGAAGGTGGATCTGCGCACGGTGGTGATGGATGTGCCCAGCCAGGACGTGATCTCGCGTGACAATGTCTCGGTGAAGGTCAATGCAGTCATCTACTTCCGCGTCATCGATCCGCAGAAGGCCATCATCCAGGTGGAGGATTTCCTGGTTGCCACCAGCCAGCTGGCGCAAACCACGCTGCGCTCGGTGCTTGGCCAACATGAACTGGATGATATGCTGGCGGAACGCGAGAAACTGAATTCAGATATCCAGAACCTGCTCGACCAACAGACCGATGCGTGGGGCATCAAGGTTGCCAACGTGGAGATCAAGCACGTCGATATCGACGAGACCATGGTGCGCGCCATCGCCCGCCAGGCAGAGGCCGAGCGGGAGCGGCGTGCCAAGGTGATTCATGCCGAGGGCGAGATGCAGGCGGCCACGAAGCTGGTCGAGGCGGCAAGAATCCTCAACGAACAGCCGCAATCGCTGCAGCTACGTTACCTGCAGACCCTGACGGAAATTGCTGGCGAGAAGAGTTCCACGATCGTGTTTCCGTTGCCGCTGGACAGTATCGGCAAGATCTTCGGGCAGTCAAAAGAATAACAGCTGGGCACAGGACCACAGACGCAATCCGCTCCTACAGGTGGCTCTGTTATTGCCGGAGCGCATTGCTTGTGCCATAAACAAGGCGCTATCAAGCAAGACAATAGCTGGAGACCTCGTCATCGCACGGATTCTCAAGGCATGTGGCATCCCCGGCATAGACGATACCGTGCCAGTCCGCACACACCTGCCGCGCTTCTGCAACGCATGAAAAGGTCCAGATCACCTGCCCGTTTGCAGTCAGGATGGTGGCTGTCTTGTTGGGCCATTCCTTGATGTAAACATTCATTGTGAACTCTCCTGCCCGGCTGGCTGGCTGTATACAGAGAAGCGGTAACCGGCACCACTGACTGTTTGAATCAGGTCTGCCTTGTTGAAAGGTTCAAGCGCCCTGCGCAGACGCTGTATATGAGCATCCAGGGTGCGTTCTTCTATATACACACTCCTGCCCCAGACGCTATCGATTAACTGGGTACGCGTTAGCAACCGTTCCCTGTTGTTCATCAGGTGACTCAATAACTTGAAGCGTGTCGGCCCCAGTTCGACAACTATTCCCTTGACACAGACCCGGTAACCCTGCGGATGCAACGACAACCCACAAACTTCCGGGGTTTCCGCAGTGCCCGTGTGCACCGGGTCCTGCAAGGTATGCTGGCTTGAATGCTCCATATCCTTATCCGACCTGTTAGCCTGAATCCACACATAGACATGTTGCGTGGCTTGTGTGACGGATTGATTAAGGTCGGATTAGTTGATGGTTAGATGTGCAGTTTATACCGTCGCAGACCGCGGTCGCAGTGCACTCCTGCGGAGGCATCGATTATATCTGGCACACCGGCACGGGCGCGGGCGCGATTTGTTGGTGAGGGTCACGCTGAACCAGCCACCTTGCCACGCGCATACCAGTCTTTAGAACCGTTAACGATCCTGACAACGGACAACATGACGGGAACCTCCACCAGCACGCCGACAACGGTCGCCAGTGCCGCACCGGAGTTGAAACCGAACAGGCTGATGGCTGTGGCAACAGCCAGCTCGAAGAAATTACTGGCACCGATCAAGGCAGACGGCGCTGCGACGCAATGCGCCACACCGAGTTGCCGGTTAAGCCAGTATGCCAGACCGGAGTTGAAATACACTTGAATCAGGATCGGGACAGCGAGCAGCAGAATGATCAATGGCTGTGCAATTATCTGCTCACCCTGGAAGGCGAACAGCAGCACCAGTGTTAACAGCAGTGCAGCCAGCGATAGCGGATGCAGGCGCTTCAATATCCTGTCGAGTAACGGCTGCGGGTTGGCGCTGGAGAAGATCCGCCTGCGCCACAGTTGCGCCACGATAACCGGCAGCACGATATACAGGACAACGGACAACAGCAGGGTGTCCCACGGTACGGTGATCGCGGACAGTCCCAGCAACAGCGCCACAATGGGTGCAAACGCAAAGATCATGATGGTGTCATTCAGCGCCACCTGGGTGAGAGTGAAATTGGGTTCGCCATCGCTGAGATTGCTCCACACAAACACCATCGCCGTACAGGGTGCGGCGGCAGAATGATCAGGCCGGCAATATAGGAATCAATCTGATCCGCCGGCAGCCACTCAGCGAACAGGCCGCGGATAAACAACCAGGCCAGCAAGGCCATGGAAAACGGTTTTACTGCCCAGTTGATAAACAGGGTCACGCCCACCCCGCGCCAGTGCTCCCTGACATGGTGCAGGGTGGAAAAATCGATCTTCAGCAACATCGGAATAACCATCAGCCAGATCAGCACAGCAACCGGCATGTTGACCCGTGCGATTTCCATATGGCCAAAGACCTGAAATACGGCTGGAAAATAGTGGCCCAGCGCAATCCCGGCAATAATGCACAGGAACACCCAGACGGACAGGTGGCGTTCAAAAAAATCCATCTGCTTGCCGACAGCCTGCTCCACAGTCACTTCGCTCCTGTTTCCCATAGTGGTTTTAACCCTTTTTCTGTTCAGCGAGCGAGGCGTCAATACGGGCATGAATGCCATCACGACAGCGACGAAACGTCTGCATGATTTCATCCTCCGATCCCTGTGCCCTGGCGGAACCAACCTGTGGCCAGTGGATCTCGCACTCCAGCATGCTGAATGCCAGTATATTTGCAAACCCCTCAGACATGGGACGCTTGCGTGCCGGGTTCGGCCTGTGGCTCGACGTCAGGTAGCTTGAAGGACAGCACCGCGGCCGCCAGTACGAACGCCGCCGACCACCAAAGACAACCGGCCAGCCCCTGGGTTTGGTAAACGAAACCGGAGAGGATGGTCCCGGTCAGGCGACCGCCGGCATTGGCCATATAGTAAAAACCCACGTTCATGGACACCTTGTCGAAGTCGGAATAGGCCAGGATCAGGTAGGAGTGCACCGCAGAGTTGATCGCGAACACCCCCCCGAACAGCACCAGCCCGGTGATCAGTACCAGCGCCGGATCCAGCCCGTACTGCAGCGCCAGGGCCATGACGGCCGGTAACAATGCCAGAATAAACGCCCACAGCCGTGCCGTGCCGCCACCGGGCCCGTTACCGTGGTGACTGCGGTGGATCAGGCGGGGTGCGCTGGCCTGGACGATGCCGTAGCCGATTACCCACAGTGCGATGAAGCCGCCGACCTGCGTGAAGCTCCAGCCGAGCACCGAGTAAAGAAACACCGGCAGCCCCACCACGAACCACACATCCCGAGAGCCGAACAGGAAAAAGCGTGCCGCCGACAGCCAGTTGATCGCTGCTGTGTTGGAGAACACCTGGGTGAATTTCGGCTTTGACTTCATCTTGCCGACGCCCCCTGGTAGCAGAAGTGCGGTCACGATCAGGACCAGCGATAACATGCCCGCCAACAGCACCAGGGCGCCGCGAAAGCCAACCCATTCCAGCAGCGCCGCCCCGACGAAAAAACCCGCTCCCTTGAGGGCGTTCTTGGAACCCGTCAGAGCCGCTACCCAGCGAAACAGCTTTGACTCACCACCGTCCCCGGCCAGCAGCTTGACGCTTGCCTTGGCAGACATCTTGTTCAGATCCTTGGCAATGCCGGACAGTGCCTGGGCGGCCATGACATAGGGCACCGACAACCAGGCGTCGGGTACGGTGAGCAGCAATAGCGCCACCACCTGCATCCCCATACCGACGTGCATGGTGAGGTTCAGTCCGATGCGCGCGCCCAGCCAGCCGCCGACCAGATTGGTGATGATGCCGAAGAACTCGTAGAACAGGAACAGCATGGCTACTTCGAACGGTGAATAGCCCAGCAGGTGGAAATACAGTACCACCAGCATGCGAATGGCACCGTCGGTAACGGTGAAGGCCCAGTAGCCGCCGGTCACCACCAGATAATTGCGGCTCGCGGCGTCCACAAGCTACAGGCTTCCGGCGACCTTGCCGGCAAGGTCCATCATCCGGTTCACGTATCCCCACTCGTTGTCATACCAGGCATAAACTTTCACCTGCGTGTCGTCGATCACCATCGTAGACAACGCGTCGACGATCGATGAGCGCGGATCGTTCAGGTAATCCATCGATACCAGCGGGCGCTCTTCGTAACCGAGTATGCCTTTCAGATTGCCCTCGGCCGCCTCTCTGAAGTACCCGTTGACCTCGTCCACCGTTACCGGGCGTGCCGCCTCAAAAACGAAATCGGTCAACGAAGCATTGAGCAGCGGTACGCGAACAGCATGGCCGTTCAGCTTGCCGCTGAGTTCCGGGAAGATCCTGGTAATGGCTTTGGCTGAGCCGGTGCTCGTTGGGATGAGCGACTGGCCGCAGGCCCTGGCTCGGCGCAGGTCCTTGTGACCCTTGTCGACGATGGTCTGGGTGTTGGTGATGTCGTGGATGGTGGTCATGCAACCGTGCATGATACCAATGCGCTCATGCATCACCATGACCACTGGCGCCAGGCAGTTGGTGGTGCAGGAAGCCGCCGTGACCAGGTGGTGTTCCGCCGGATTATACAGGTGGTCGTTAATCCCGTAGACGATATTTAGCGCACCCTCCGTTGGTGCGGCGACGATCACCTTCTTCACGCCTTGTTCGAAGTAACGCTGCAGGGTCTCCGGGATTTTGTGGTGCCTGCCCGTGGCTTCGATCACAATGTCGCAGTCTGACCAGTCGGTCTCATGAATCGCCGGGTTGCGACTGCAAGTTATGCGCTGACCACCGACGATCATCACATCACCCTCGGCCTCACAATCCTCGTCCCAGGTGCCATGCACCGAGTCAAACTTCAGCAGATGTGCGCAGCCTGCTGCATCAGTCGCTATCTCGTTGACTCTCACGATAGCCAGTTCATCGTTACCCCAACCAGCACGAAGCCCCAGGCGACCCATGCGTCCAAAACCATTGATACCTACACGAACAGTCATTCCAATGTCCTCGATTATGGATATCGATCAGGGTTAATCAGGCACAGCAGCCACTTTCGGGCCGGTTCGGCATATTCCGCAGAGACTGCAAATCCTCGTTAAACGGGGTTTGCGTGTTAACACCATCGGACGTTGCCTTCAGGGCATCCCGGGCCCACGCCGGCAAATCGGGATCGAGCCGGTAGTAGATCCACTGCCCCTGACGCCGATCCAGTACTACGCCACGCTCACGTAAAAGCGCCAGATGGCGGGAAATCTTGGGCTGGATCTCGTCCAATGCATAAGTCAGTTCACAGACACAGAGTTCCCCCTCGCAACGCAACAACACAAGCATACGCAGGCGAGTGAGGTCGCTCAGGGCTTTGAAGAATTGATCAGGTACCAAGGTAACGTGACTCGTCAATGCCGTTGAATGGTTGCGCGTACCCGTGTGCAGCACACGGCCGGTGGTCGATACGACATATTCTGCAATACCTGGCGATTCGAGCGATACGGTTCTCTGCTTGCTGTACCTGCCGGCATGTCCTGAATGCTCTTCTTTGTCCAGGTGAGCAGATGGTCATGAAGCCGGTCGACGTGATCCATGACAACAATATACGGTAGACCATATATCTGTGCAAGCATATATTCATGCTTACACCACGCTTAGCGTAACAGCAGTTGGACGTTGCCGCTGGCGGTACCATCGAGTCTGACCCCCTGCTCTACAATAGCGATTTGCACGTCACGCAAGTGCAAAGCGGTCATATCCAGCACCACACCCGCCGGTGTAATTTTCTGCAGCACGGTCCCGAGGCGCTCACTCAACACGTCAAGTTGCCGTGACAGCGCCTGGTTGGCCACGTCTTCCAGTACCTGACGGACAGGCTCATGGAAGGCCTTCGCTAACAGTCCCATGGCCGGATCAGCGGCCTGGTAGTCAAATATCAGGTCGTGTAATTGCAGTTGCTGTTGGCCTGCATCAAAGGCCACCCGCCCTCCCAGTTCCGCCGAACCGGCTATGTCGCCGCTCAATTCCAGTAGCGCCCGGATGTCCGGCCCGCTTCCCGACAGCTCAAGCTGATTGATAGCGGCCTGGCGATCCCTGATGACCAGGGGCTGGTCAATCAGCCTCCTGGAAAGATGCTGATTGAGTGTCTTGAAATCCAGTTCCACGCCCAGGCGCAGATTCAGCATGGCGGAGTGTGGATAATACTGTCCCAGCGGTGGCAGTGGCCGTGATTTTGCAGCCGGCCGAGATCCCGTCAGCAGCTGCGGCTGCAATGTCATGGCAAGCTGTGTGTCAATGAAATCCCCGCGACCGTTTATGCGGGACAGTGCCACAGCCGTTGGCCTCAGCAGTAACCAGTTGTCCAGCCCCAGCAATACCGGTTCCTGCAACAATGACCAGCTATGGTGTGCATGGCGCTGTATTGCCTGCATATCGGGTGCAAGCTTTTGTAGCGCTGCACGCAGGCTGTCCTGCATTTGCTTGCGGAACTCCTTAGCGACGAGGGGTGTGACATCGATATTCGCAATCGTCATTTCACAGCGATCAAGAAAGCGGGTCGGCAGGAGCTGGAACTCGGGTCTCAGGGTCCAGTCCGGCCCCCACCCCAGTCGGACCTGCATGCCGATCACAGCCTGGCGCGGCGCTTCATCGATGCCGCAACTGCCTTTCAGCTTGAGCGCACCCAGCAGCGTTTTCTGTGCCCTGATCCAGTAACGAATATGTGCCTGCACGACCAGAACTTCGCCTGCAGCAGTAATGCTGAGTGGCCCGCGCCAGGCGCGGTATTGAGATTTAATCCCGTGCCAGTCCTTCCATGTGCGCCAGTTGCCTGCCTGTTGCGGGAGTGTCTTGTCAGCAGCGCTGACCAGCGGATCGAGAGACAGTCGCAGCGGTATCTCAATAACCGAGAGCGACGCGATAGACTGCGAGCCGCCTGATTCGGCTTGTGCGCCAGCAGCGGTCAGCCACAGCAGCAACACCACTGGCAACAGTATTGTGCCGCAATAGCATCCTGGCCGGAGCATCATTTTGGGAATTCTAAACATCGATGGTAACTTCTGTCTGGTCCTGTGGGTTCGTTATTCGGGTGCAGCAGCACTTATAAGCAGGTTCCGATTCTATCACTTCAGCTGCTGCTGGTTCTGGCTGCTGACACTGTTGCGACGCAGTAGACGGCCACTTGCCGCTTGCGGGGGTTTGCTGCTGAGGCGATATCCGTCTATGTTGTACAACTAATTCTCAACACCCGGCGAACAGTCATGACAGATAAACCAGTATATGAGGATCTGCAGCAACGCATCCAGGAACTGGAAGCAATCACAGCAAGGCAGCGTAACCGGGAGAATACCCTGGAGACTCTGTTCAACCTCTCACTGGACATGCTGTGTGTGGCGAATGCCGACGGCTACTTTCTGCTTGTCAACGCAGCCTTCGAGGCCACCCTGGGTTACTCCACGCAGGTATTGCTGGAAACACCGTATCTCGAGTTCGTTCATCCCGATGACAAGGCGGCAACCCTGAAAGCGGCAAGACAACTGCTCGCCGGGGATCCGCTTATTTGCTTTGAGAACCGCTATCGTTGCAGGGACGGGACTTACAAATGGCTGGAATGGACTTGCGCACCGGTGACCGACGAGGGACTCCTGTATGCCGTTGCCCGCGACATCACTGCACAAAATGCGCTGCAGGAGGAGCTGGCAACCCAGCGCGACCTGTTCAACAACGTGTTGCGCAATGTGCCCGCCTCCATATTCTGGAAGGATCGAAACTCGGTTTACCTTGGCGTCAATAAACGCTTTGCCCTCGACACAGGCTGCCAGGATCCGCAGGAAATTGTCGGCAAAACAGACTATGACCTGGCCTGGACAAGGGAACAGGCGGATTTCTACAGGGCCTGTGACCGTCAGGTGATGGCCAGTGGCAAGGCATTGCTCAACATCGAGGAATCACAGCTACAGGCCGATGGCAAGGAGATCCATCTGCTCACCAGCAAGGTACCGTTGCTGGATGCAGCAGGACAGGTCTGCGGTATGCTCGGTATTTATGTAGACATCAGCCAGCTCAAGAATACTGAAGACACCCTGAGGAAAAGTGAAGCCCGACTGCAAACCCTGTTTGACTCGGCTGCCGAGTTTATTTTCGTCATTGATTCGGAGGGCAAGATTTTAAAGGTGAACCGTTATGTCTACGAGCAATCACGCTATTCAGCAGACGAGGTGCTTGGTCATAATATCAAGGAATTCTTTTCCGAGGATTCCCGGACTGTGTGTGACTGTAATTTTCCCGCACTCCGTGAGCGAGGCTACAACCGGGCAGACATCGAGTTCGTATGCAAGGACGGGCACATCATCGAGATGGAATGCTCAGCGACTGCGGTACCCGACGAACAGGGCAAATTCAGCAGCTTTCTGATCATTCAGCGCGACGTGACGGAACGTAAACGTGCCGCCACCGCCCTGGCCATCAGTGAACGGCAATTTCGCGCCATCTTCAATTCCTCCTACCAGCTCATCGGTATCCTGGATCCGGATGGTACGGTCCTCGAAGCCAATAAAACCGCACTGGATCTGGGCGGGCTAAAGCCGGAAGATGTAATCGGACGCCCGTTCTGGGATACCTACTGGTGGCGTTACGCACCGGCTGTACAAGAACGACTCAAGACTGCCCTCAGGGAAGCCTCGCAAGGAAAGACGGTCGGTTATGAAGAGGAAGTGCTCGCTGCAGATAAAACTATCAGGACCATCGAGTTCACGCTGCAACCCATATTGAATGATCTGGGTGAAACGCTACTTATCATTCCGGAAGGCAGGGATATCACCGAGAAAAAGCGTGCCGAAGAAGAAACGCAACGTCATCACCGTGAAATGGCGCATGTTATTCGACTCAGTACCGCTGGGGAAATGGCCTCGGGTATGGCACATGAATTGAATCAACCGCTAACCGCATTAATCAGCTATTGCGGTACAGCCCTGTCGTTGTTAAATGCTCTGCCGGAACCCCAACAACAGCTCAGCGAAATACTGGAATGTGCCTCCGAGCAGGCACACCGTGCCGGCAGGATCATCCACCACTTGCGTGACTTTGTCAGCAAGGATAACAATGTGCGGCAATCTCTTGAGCTTGACCAAATCCTCAGGGAAATCGACCTTTTCCTCAGTTCCGAGCTAAACACTGCAGCAGTCAGGCTGGAGTACCAGCTTGGCGGTCAGGGTGGTCGTGTCATGGTGAACAGGGTGCAGATTGAGCAGGTGCTCATCAATCTGGTGAGGAACAGTATTGAGTCCATACATGGAGCGAATAAGGCTGACGGTAAGGTGATCATTGAATCATGCGCCTGCGGGGATGGCTTTCTCGAGGTGGCCGTGACCGACAATGGACCCGGTATAGAGGCGGACATGATGGAGAAGATGTTTAATCCGTTCCAGACGAGCAAGGCATCAGGGATGGGGATGGGCTTGTCCATCAGCCGCTCGATAATCGAGGCGCATGGCGGGAGTCTGTGGGCAGACAAGCAACGCAGGCATGGCGCATCATTTCGCTTCAAGCTGCCGGTGTGAACAAGCGCTGCCAGCAGCGATCATACCGACGCTGTGACTCCAGTGATCGGTTTTGACTTCCTTGTATTCGTAGTTTCCACAATATCCCCCCTCTGCCCGAGCTGTTAAAGTCGTGCCACGTTTTTGAATTTGTCAGGGAATGGCATTCATGGATGATTGCCAGGGATGGCGACCTTATTTGAGTATCAAGCTGTTGGGCCGGTAAAACCCGGATGGGGCGTTGGTGGTACGGTTACTCCGGCTGATTGACAGGATGTCGTGAAGCCGGTGCTATCCTTGCACGATGGCAGTGCGGCTTGCCACGATCGCATCTTCTCGAAAGCACATTACTTTTTTCAGCAAGTCGCCTACTTTCCCTGATAAATTATAAATTATTTTTCTGGCTATATTGGTAATCTTCTCGTATAGTCAATGCAGCTACAGATTTTGTGATTGGTCATTTTGGTTGTTCCCACTGTGTTACCCCCTGAATTCCTCGTTTCATTACCTGTATGCAACACCCTAATGTTTAATTTATACAGGTATAAAGATATATGGCTACAGGCACAGTAAAGTGGTTTAACGAAGCCAAAGGTTTTGGTTTTATTTCTCAGGATGATGGTGGCGATGACGTATTCGTGCATTTCAATGCCATCCAGGGCTCGGGTTTCAAAACCCTCAGCGAAGGACAGGCGGTCACCTACGAGGTAGAGAAAGGACCTAAAGGCCTGCAGGCGAGCAACGTTACCGCCTGAGGACGACCACATCGGGCAAACCGATACGAGAGCCCCGCTTCGGCGGGGTTCTTTTTTGCAGTCTATCGAACACTTGCAGCATTCTGCTCACGCAGGGGAAACCGCAATGAAAAAAATGTTTATTGGCAACCTGCCTCCCGGCACCCGCGAAGAAGAACTGCAGACGCTGTTCTCGGCATTTGGCACGGTGCGCTCATCAAAACTCGTGACCGATGTTTTTTCCGGCCAGTGCAAGGGCTTTGGATTTGTCGAGATGGAAGGCCATGAAGCCCGCGCTGCCATTGCCGGTCTGAATGGCAAAGACTTTAACGGCAGGCCCATGAAGGTCAACTATGAAGAACCCAGGGCCGCAGGACGCCGACGCCGCTAACCCCTGACACGGGATCCGTGGTTATTTCAGTTGCATGCGAGGCCACGGATGCCGCTCACAGTCAGCACCGCCAATCAGCCCGTAAATTTCAACCTGTATCTTTCCATCTTGTATAGGGATTGGCTATCAGGCTTGCATTGTAATAGCGTGGATCCCCGGTCACTTCCTTACCGACCCAGTCAGGCAGGCTGATGGCCTGGTCTTCCGCGTCGAGTTCGACTTCAGCAACGATCAAACCTGCATTATCCCCGTCGAATTCATCGATTTCCCAGGTAAGGCCATGGTGCTCAACCCGGTAACGTACTTTTTCTATCAAGGGGCGTTCACAGAGGTTAGTCAGCATCTCGCTGGCATCCTCGGCCGGGATTTCATATTCATACTCTGCCCGCGTGGCGCCGACAGCGATCCCCTTGATGGTGAGATAGCCTTTATCCCGGACGAGCCTTACACGGACGCTACGCCCCGGCACCGTTGAGAGATAACCCTGTCGGTACGGAATCCCTGTACCAAGGGCACGCCAGCCGTCACCCTTGAGCAGAAACTTTCGTTCAATTTCCACGGACATCAGTGCAAATACCGCTCAGCATCCGCTTCGGGTGGAAAGTGTTTCATCAAGACTCCTATAACAAGGTCCAGTGCCGCACGCACGGTATCCTCAATGTACCAGTTTTCTATAATGGAAACCCCTGCCTTGTCTGCCTCGTCCAGTAACCACGTCTGCAGTGTCCAGATGTCGTCCAGATTTTCCAGGTAGTGCGAGGCCTGACGTTTGTGTTTCTCACGTCCGCGCCTTGTAAGCTGTTTGTTCAACAACCCCTTTTTCATTGTAGCAAGCATGATGGGGATGACGACAGCGTCACGATGATCAACGTCAAGATCCAATTCTGTCGGGACCACGTGAACACCTTCCAGGATCAGGTGGTGCCTTTCCTCTATGGCACGGCTTATGGTGGCTTCCAGCGCCAGTTTCATCGCTGCAAACTGGGAAAGGAAACCGTTGATTACCGGTTCTTCAATCGGTGGTTTGCCACCTTCAACGGAACCTGGCAAACCACGCCAGGCTTCAAAGCTCGAATATTTCAGTGTCGGAACCATTTGCGGAGACAGGTAGGAGCGAATGATCTCGCGCATCATGTCCGTGGACTGGTGACGTGTAATATCCAGTCGATAGGCCAGTTCGGATGATACCGTGCTCTTGCCACTCCCGGTGGCCCCGCCAATAAGGATAATCAGGGGTATGCCACTGTTTTCAAAGCGCCGCCATGACAGATAGCGGTCGGCCGCCTGCGGTGAACAGTGTGTATGCAGACAGCGGTAGATAACTCGCCGCAGGGCCTTGTGATCAATTTCCCGATGACCTGTTTTTCTCAGCGTCGCCAGAACCTTGCTTGCCCCCTGCATGGCCATCTCTGGCGGAATCGCACAGGTTTCCAGTGAATGCGCCAGAATGCCAACCGAAAACGGTGCACTGCGTGTCGGTGTGTGCACCATGATCCCCCCTTCATTGATGAGTTTGGCCACATAGCGCTGGCGTTGTTCATGACCGTATCTTTCTTCCAGTAGCACAGCCACCCTGTCCTTGAGCTCACTGCTGGTAATCTCGCGTTTATCATGCAGCTCATTTCTTATCAGCTGCGCAAGTTTATAGGCATCATCAAAGGCAAACCCGGCATTGACCAGTGACTGCACCAGAATACCGCGCAAAAACGGATACGGGGTACCATCAGGCTCCTTGGTAACGATTAACTTTGCCATCTTTCCACTGGATGTCGTCCGTTTGCCATACTGAGAAACAGACGGTTATTTTTCGGCCACCAGGAATGCCACCCATCCCGGATCGGCATCACCCACGGTCGCGGGTGAATAAACACCGGAGCCCTCTCCGGTCTTCGGATCAGTCCCCTCCCAGTAAACTGTAACCCGGGCGAAACCCGCCTCCTCAAGCAGTTCGCGTAATTCCGGCAGGGTCCACAGACGCCACTCGTAGGAAAAGGCCTTCTTCATTTTTGACCCGTCCGGGAAGCTGAAATGAATGTGGCAGCGCATCTTCCCGTCTATTGGATTAAAGTGGGCCTGTTCCCAGATATATTTGAACCCCTTGTGCTTCGTCTTTTCCTTGATCTCGCGGGGTGCATCATAGCCGCCATATGAATCCATAAATAAAATGCCGTCATCCCCCAGCGCCTCGTGCACCTTGCGCAAGTAACCACCCAGTTTGTCGCGTGTCATGAACAACTGATAGCTGAAATTCATGGCCAGCACGACATCAACCGGTTTGTCTGTCTTTACCTGGAACACATCCTCCTGGACCAGGCTAATTCGCAGGCGTGCGTCCGGTTTCAGGCGTGACAGGTTGTGTTGCCGTCCCCATGTCAGCACTTCCGGGTCGATATCAACGCCGATGGCCGTATTTTTCTTGCTTTGCCTGACCCATTCACAGCACATGCTTGCAGTACCGCAGAAGTCCTCTCGAACATGCCGGGGACGCCGGCCACGCAGTTTGCGGAAGGTATTGCTTACAAATTCATATTCAAAGTCAACATTTTGTACTGACTTTTCATAGAGCGCATGCCGGTCCGCTGTTTCCGCCATGGTTTTCTTTTTACGCTGCTGCCCTTTTCTCATTTTTCCAGCCCTGGATTTCATTGCACACATGGCGCAGGATTATTACACATTGATGGTAAACATGTTATTTTGCCCGGGGTTGTTTTTGCGACGCCGAGCGGATTGTTTGTTACCCTGTGAACAATAGTCGGGGTGACAATTGAATCCAGGCTTTCTATAATTCAGATTAACTGAACGGCCATTTTCTCATCCATAATTCACCTATAAAAGAGAAGAGAATTGCTGCCGTGAACAGAATGTAAAATTTCAGGTGGCAGGGGGCATTCGCATGGGTGGGTTTCTGGAAAACCGTTTTCACGGGCTGTGGCACGGCTTTCACAATAGCCGGCAGCAAAAGGCACACAGGCTCAGCAGGACGGCTCATGTCTTGAATACCCTGGAAACCGTTATTGATAGCACAGACAGCAGAATTCGCCTGGTACCCGGCTACAAAAAGAAACTGCAGCACGTTATTCATTCTTCTCTCGAGTTTGCTGATGATCTCGTCAACCAGATCCCGGCAAGCATTGAAGTCAGTCGCAATACCTTCACCACCGACCCGTATGTGAATGCCTTCTTTACGAATGTGTCGGATCTCCGGTCCATTTTCAGCCGCAGCTCCGAAGTTCAGGATTTCATGGATGACTTCCATGATGACAGTGCACAGTGCTGTGCCCTGCTGTGCATGGCGCGCACAGAGAAGACCGTCATGGGGATGGAACTATCGGGCAGTATGGTGAAAAAAGACGTCCTGCAGGTTGCCGTCAGTTTCTCGGACCACCGTATTTATTCACCGGCCCCGAGTGAACCTGAAACACGGGATGGCCTCAAGCACTGCCTGTTCCAGGGCCTGGTAAGTAACGCGCTGGAGCGTATCGGGCAACTCCGGCTCAGCAGCCATCATCTGCAAAGCCAGTACCAGATGCTGCACTCGAGATACAGACGCTATCAGCAGAAATCCAGACCGGGAAAACAGGGCCAGCGCCCCGATGACAGG
The DNA here is from genome assembly GCA_963753755.1 of uncultured Gammaproteobacteria bacterium. Classification (GTDB taxonomy): domain Bacteria; phylum Pseudomonadota; class Gammaproteobacteria; order UBA9214; family UBA9214; genus UBA9214. Next base: position 169,990 of record CAVWDM010000001.1, on the reverse strand, counting down.
ATTCTGCTGGCCATGGAGGAAACACGCCGGGAACTCGTGAACATCGAGGAACAGATAATGAATACACCACGGGTGACACCCCGGATAGTGCTGGAACAGGTCGCAGACGTGTTTGGCAAGCCGGATGAATTTGTCCGACTCAGAAAACCGTCACTGCGCATCAACAAGATGGGCATCAAGGTCAGTGACAATTCCCCGCAACCGGGTAACCTGCTCAATCTGACCGAGGTCTGGATTGGCAACGAGCTGCCGCGCGTGGTCACGCTGGCAACCTTCCCGAAGAACGAACTCATGCCCAAGACAGCGTTTTCGAAGTTACGCTTTCCAGGGATGTCTCCCGATCTTTCCTGACTTGCTACCCAGGCATTGAGAGCCCTTTTCGCATCCAGCGCCTGTGCAGTTGGTCGATTGCCAGTGTTGGTCGACAGCGCGCTCAATATTGCCTGGGATTCACTATTTTTGTGCCGTGTCTATCCAGCCTTTTTATGCCGAATAGCGCGGTACGTCTGCAATGCCGACACCACTCCCCGGTCATCATTTACACTGGCTCAACCCGCAACTTCACCACCGCACGCTCGGTTGCCTCAGTGACGGTAAACTTGAATCCTGCTTCCTCAATGGACTCGCCCTCGGCGGGTATATGACGCAGACGCGCCATCATCAGACCACCAATGGTATGTGATTCCACGGCCGGCAAGCTGGCGCCCAGCACCTCGTTGGCCTCCGAAATAGGCAGGCGTGCATCCATCAGGTAGGTCTCTTCATCCAGCATTTCGAAAATGCGTTTGCGTCGCGGCAGGTATTCCTCAAAGTCGTAGCCGACGTCAATTTCGCCAACCACCTCTTCGAGGATGTCTTCCATGGTAATCATGCCAATCGCCGAGCCAAATTCATTGACGACAATGGCCATGTGATCATCGCGATTACGCAACACGGGCAGCAACTGGTCAATATTCTGATAGGGCGATACATAGTGGGCCGGCTTGATAAGTTCCTCCAGCGGGCGATCCGGCAGGTCCGGGTCCATCAGGTCCCAGGTTGTCAGTGTCACGACGCCGACGATATTACTGATATTGCGGCTATACACCGGCAGCCGGTTATATCCGCGCCGGCGCACCAACGTGATGGCACTGCGACTATCCTTCCGGTTGCGGTTGATCGCGGTGATCTCGGCGACCGGTATCATGGCCTCGCCCACCGAGGTATCCGCAAAGCGGATCGCGCGCTTGATGCGCGCGCGATCAAAGATATCGACATTGGCACCGCGCTCGGCCATGTCCACCACCATGCGCATCTGTTCGCGGGTAATGAAAACATTCTGCTCGCTCTTGCCACCGCCAACGAGGCGTGCACAGAGCCGCGCGATGCGTGAAAAGATAAACACCAGTGGATAAAAGAGGATGGAAAATACCCGCAGTGGATAGACGATCACCGGTGCAATTTCGTTGGATTTCTGCTGATAGACGCTTTTGGGAACGATTTCGCCGAGAATCAGGAACAGCGGTGTAAATAGCAGTACCGCGTACAGATCCCCGAGCTGCCCGAAGGAGCGGATCATCAGCATGGTACCGAGGGTTGTCAGAATAATGGTCGAGATGTTGGTACCGACCAGCGTGGTACCCAGCAGCACATCCGGTGTCTGAAACAACTTCAGCACCAGCTGCGCCCCCCGATGGCCCTGGTTCGCCTGGTGGTGCATCTTGAACTTGTCCGAATTGACCAGCGCAATCTCCGATCCCGAGAAAAACCCCTTCAGAAACAGCAGCACCACCATTACCAGAAATATAAGCACTAAATCCATGAGGGCACCTTCTTTCAAACAGTTGTCTTGTGTTGCAGGTCCTGGCGATTATCGCCGGTATCCGCTGCGTGATCGCGATAATCGTCAACCGCGTCCGTGCCGGATGCTGCAGATTGATCGCCGTTGCCTGCCGCACCCTTACCAAGCGGGACCTCTGCCTCCGGGCTGTCGCCTGCGGCTGCCGCACGCGTCATCCCGGCTTCCTGCAGTGTCTCATCCTCACTGTTTTCCTCGACCTTGCCGCCACGATTGACACGCACGCGGTGAATACGATTGTCATCCATTTCCAGAATCGTTATCAATATGTCCTCGATACCGATGCTGTCGCCGACCATGGGCAAGCGGTCGAGGTGACGGAACGCGACACCACCAATGGTCGTCATGCGTGGATCCTCTATGCCGAAATTGGTCAGGTTATTGAAGTCAGTCAGCTTCATGTCGCCGTCCACTTCGTAGGTATCCTCGTCACGTTCGTGGTACAGCTCCTGCCCGTCGACATCACCGGAAATCTGGCCAAATATAAAGGTCAGCACGTCTTTCATGGTGACGAAACCCTCTATCCCGCCAAACTCATTGAGCACGGCCGCGGCACGGGCATTATGGTTGGTAAAAAAGTCGAACATTTCATCGACCTTCTTGGTAAGCGGCACCACCACCGGCGTGTGCATGATGTCGTCCGCCTGCAGTGTCGACAAATCGGTATCATCGAGCACCAGCCGCAGGACATCCTCGGCATGGACGAAGCCCACCAGGTTGTCACGGTGCGTCCGGAAAACCGGGACCCGTGGATGGCGGAAGGCACGAAAGCGTTCAATCATCTCGGGTACCTTCATATCGACGTTGAGAAATGCTGTGCGCGTCCGCGGCGTCATGATTTCGACGACTTCTGTATCACCTGCCTCCAGCAGGTTATAGATCAGGGCGCGCTCGGTGGCATTGAGTTCCCCGTCCTTGGCAACCTCCTCCACCAGGGTGCGGAATTCGTCCAGGTGCAGGATATTCTCGGCGGCCTTTTCCTCGCCGACAATCAGCGTGGTGATGCGATCGGCAATGCTGCGAATGATCCACACCAGCGGTGCCACCAGCCTGACCCAGAAACTCATGGGGGTGGCAACCAGCTTGGTACTGACGCGCACCGGGTTCGAGACCGAGATCGTCTTCGGCGTAACCTCGCCAAACAACAGCAGCAGGGGAACCATGACCAGGATGCTGACCAGGGCGGCGCGCTCGACGCCATACAGGACCACGAGGATTCCCGTCATGTTGGCGGCCGCCGCAATATTGACCAGTTCGTTGCCGCAGAGAATGGAGATAATCAGCCGCCGAGGCTGATCCAGCAATTCATGCAGTGTCTCGGTATGGGGGTTGCGTTCGCGTCGCAGTTTCTGCAGATCGAGGCGCGACAGCGAGAACAGCGCGGTCTCAGAACCTGAAAAGAAGGCCGACCCGCATAACAGCAGCGCCTGAAAGCAGAGGCGGATAATCATGTCCGGTTCTGCCAGGCGAGCGGTATCGAAGACAAAAAAGTCTTTCGTTACCGCCCAGTACACTGCCAGTTCCTGTATCAGACCATCCATTACTGCCCGCCTTCGGGGAATCCAGAACGAGGCCACCTCCGCACGGTAAGGACGATGGTGACCCGGCTTGCGACTTTCCAGGAATATAAACCTGTATCAGCGCCTATTTAATGCCGTTGGCCGCTTTTTCAGCCAGCGAACTACTACCTTATGTGTTATTCAACCTGATACACTTCAAAGGTAACCCTAACTGAGCAGTATAACAATGCAAAAGACCGGCGAAGATACGACTGCAAAAACCGCAACACCTGCCCAGCCGAAAAATCGCGGCGCTGCGGCTGCAAAAGCAGGCAGCAACGCCACCACCAGGCAAAAGCCGCCGACCAGGCGGTCAGGCGCCGGGGCGCGACAAGCCATCGACCTGGATGACCCCGCACTGTACCTTAACCGGGAACTGACCTGGCTGGAATTCAATCGCCGGGTACTGGACATGGCAGCGGATGAAGACACGCCGCTGCTGGAACGCGTCAAGTTCCTTGCCATTGTCAGCGCCAATCTCGATGAATTCTTCATGAAACGCGTGGGCGGACTGAAACAACAGATCGCTGCCGGCATCCGCACACCCTCTGTTGACGGCCGCACGCCGCTGGAACAGCTCCAGGAAAGCCAGGCGCTGGTACGCAAGATCCACCTGGAGCAGAACCGGATATACCGTCAGCTGCTCGTGCTGCTGGAGGAAAAGGGAATACGTCTGAGCCGGGTTGCCGACCTGAAAAAGCAGGAACAGCATCAGCTGCGAGAAGCATTCATCACCAATATCTTCCCGTTATTGACACCGCTGGCCATGGATCCCGGGCATCCCTTCCCCTTTATCTCCAATCTTGCACTGAATCTGCTGGTGTCGCTGCGCTACCCGGGCGGCAGCAACATCCATTATTCGCGCGTCAAGGTACCCAATCTCAGGGAAATTGCTCCACGCTTTCTGCGTGTCGGTGACAGCGATACTTATGTAAAGCTCGAGGACGTTATCACTCACAACATTGACCTGTTGTTCCCGTCCATGGAAATCATTACCTGTGAACTTTTCCGCGTAACCCGCAATGCCATTGTGGAAATCGAGGAAGAGGAGGCGGATGACCTGCTGGCAATGATCGAAACCGAGCTGCGAGACCGTCATTTTGCACCCATTGTCCGGCTGCAGGTCGACAAGGATATGAACCGGACACACAAGGGCATGCTGGCCGCGGAACTCGGGCTGGATGAGGCCGCCGATGTCTTCGGGGTTGAGATGCTGATGGCGATGCGCGATCTGTTCGAGATCGCCGGCCTGGATTTTCCCGAGTTGCATGATCCACCACACAAGCCGGTTGAACATACCCGGCTGGTTCATGACCCGCGCAATATTTTTCACATCATCCGTGAACGCGGCGCCCTGTTGATGCAACACCCCTATGAATCCTTCACTACCAGCGTGGAACGCTTCCTGCGCACCGCCAGTGATGATCCCAAGGTACTGGCCATCAAGATGACGCTGTATCGCACCTCGGAAGACAGTTCCATTGTCGATTCCCTGGTCAATGCTGCACGCAATGGCAAGCAGGTCGCAGTACTCGTGGAACTCAAGGCACGTTTCGATGAGGCCGCCAATATACGCTGGGCCCGGCGCATGGAACAGGCCGGTATCCACGTTACCTACGGTGTTGTCGGTCTCAAGACACACAGCAAGGTCATCCTCGTGGTGCGCAAGGATTACAATGGACTGCGGCGCTATGCGCATATCGGTACCGGCAACTACCATGCCGGCACTGCGCGCCTGTATTGCGACCTTGGCATGCTCACCTGCGATAATGATATTGCCCAGGACCTCACCGAGCTGTTCAACTACCTGACCGGTTATTCACCGCCCCCGAGGTATCGCAAGATACTGACCTCGCCGTATACCCTGAAAAAGACGCTGCTGGAAAAGATCGACCGGGAAATCAAACAGCATAGTCCGGAGACCCCGGGATTGATTCAGTTCAAGATGAATGCCCTGGAAGACGTGGATATCACCCGCGCCCTGTATCGCGCCTCACGGGCAGGCGTCAAGGTCGATCTGATTGTTCGTGATACCTGCCGTTTGCGACCGGGCATCCCCGGCCTGACCGAGACGACCCAGGTCATTGGTGTCATCGGCCGTTTTCTGGAGCATGCCCGGATCTATTTCTTTCACAACCAGGGTGAGGAAGAATACTTCATCGGTTCCGCCGATCTCATGACGCGCAACCTGGAAAGCCGTGTCGAAGTAGTGACCCCTGTCGAGGACCCAAAGCTGCGCCAGGAACTGCGCCTGATCATCGATGTGCAGCTGTCCAGCCGCAAGGATGTCTGGGAAATGCAGTCAGACGGCAGCTATATCGAGCGCAAGGACACGACCGGGAAGAAGACACTCAGTTCCCAGGAGACCTTCATCCAGCTGGCACAGAAACGCATGGCCGCTGCATCGAAACACCAGCAGGCCAGGCTACGCAAGAAACTGCTGACCCATTTTCATAACCGCCTAAAACATAGAGACTGAAATGACGGCAGGTCATTGCCGGACATTCCGGGAACCGACCCTGTCTCCACCTGGAGTTGTTAAATGAAAGAAAAGGGAATAAACAAACCGATACTGGTCCCCGTTGATTTTTCATCGCATTCGGAAACCGCGCTGGTGAGTGCGGCCGAACTGTCGGAGAAGCTGGACAGCGACCTGGTCATCCTGCACGTTGTGCATGACCTCAATGAGGCACCGGGTTACTATTCCGTCAAGGGGCGGGACAAGCAACTGCGGCGCATGGAGGACGTTGCCGCCGAGATGCTGGAAGAGTTTGTCCACAAGATGCAGAAAAAACATGCCGGCCTGTCTACCCTGGAACATGCCACGACCATGCTGGTGGTCGGACTGCCGGTAAACCGCATACTGGAGTCTGCGAAAAAGATCCGTGCGCGCATGATCGTCATGGGCAGTCAGGGACGTACCGGACTGGCACGCGCCATGCTCGGTTCCAAGGCTGAACAGGTCGTGCGCCTGGCCTCGGTCCCGGTCATGATCGTCAAGGAAGAAAAAAACACCGGAAAACAGAAACAGCAGTAACCGCTAGCCAAGACCGGCGGCTTTCATATAGCTTTCGGTCCAGCTGCCGTTTTTATTGATATATCAGCGCATCTCTTTCCTGGGGAATAAACAATGTATAACAGCTTGTATAGCAGCCTGTGCAGCAGCTTCCGGCAGGCATGTCAGGACAAATCCATGCCGCGCTTTCTGCTGCCGGCACTGGCCACGCTGGCCGCGCTGGCGGTCACCCCGGCATTTGCAGCCGCAGCGGGCGCCGGCGCCGACAATGAGATTAACTGGTGGAATATGGTCATGTCGCTGTTTGGCGGTCTCGCCCTGTTTCTGTTCGGCATGGAGCAAATGGCGGATGCCCTCAAGGCGGTCGCCGGCGAGCGCATGAAGGTCATTCTCGCGAAGCTCACCACCAACCGCTTCATGGGGGCTGCAACCGGCGCCTTCGTCACCGCCATTATCCAGTCCTCGTCGGTCACCACCGTGCTGGTTGTGGGTTTCATTACCGCCGGCCTGATGTCCATGGCGCAGTCCATCGGCGTCATCATGGGTGCCAATATCGGCACCACCATCACGGCCCAGATCGTTGCTTTCAAGGTGACCAAGGCCGCCCTGTTGATGGTGGCCGTAGGTTTCAGCATGCTGTTCTTCTCCAAGCAGGAAAAGATCAAGCAATATGGCGGCATGCTGATGGGACTGGGTCTGGTGTTTTTCGGCATGAGTGTCATGAGTGACGCCATGAAACCGTTACGCAGTTTCGAGCCGTTTCTTGATCTGATGACCAGCATGGAAAATCCGCTGATCGGTATCCTGGTGGCGGCCGCCTTTACCGGTCTGGTGCAGTCATCCTCGGCAACCACCGGTATCGTTATCGTCATGGCGTCGCAGGGTTTTATCACCCTGCAGGCCGGTATTGCGCTGGCCTTCGGCGCCAATATCGGCACCTGTGTGACTGCCGTGCTGGCCTCGATCGGCAAACCCCGCGAGGCCGTCCGCGCCGCCGTGGTGCATGTGCTGTTCAACGTCTTCGGTGTACTGTTGTGGATTGGATTTATCCCGCAGCTGGCGGAATTTGTTGCCTGGTTATCGCCCGCAAGCCCGGAGTTGTCGGGTACAGACCGGCTGGCATCCGAGGCGCCACGGCAAATCGCCAATGCCCACACCATTTTCAATATTGCGAATACGCTTATCTTTATCGGTTTTACCACCCAGTTCGCCCGCCTGGTAGAGAGACTGGTTCCGGACAAGCCGGTAGAGGAAAAGATCATTGCCCAGCCGAAATACCTGGACGAGGAACTTCTCGAGACCCCGTCGCTGGCACTCGACCGGGCACGCCTTGAGATCGGTCACATGGGTAACCGCGTCAAGGAAATGTTAAAGGACATCATGACCGCCGTCGTCAACGGTGACCGGGCGATGCTGAAAAAGATAGCCAAGATCGACGATGAGGTCGATATCCTGCACGGCCACATCGTCACCTACCTGGGTCGAATCAGCCAGAAAGCACTGACGGAACAACAGACCGGGGTGCTGGTAAAACTCATGGGTGCCAACAATGACCTGGAGAATATCGGCGACATTATCGAGACCGATCTCGTCTATCTCGGCAACGAAGGCATCGACAATCAAGTGGCCATCAGCAAGGAAACACGCGCGATGCTGGCCAAACTGCACGATGTCGTCTCAACCACGGCGGAACTGGCCATCGATGCGGTCATGGAAAATGATGAGCAGGCGGCACAGGAAGTCATTGGCATGAAGGCCGACATTGGCCGCCTGATGGATTCCGCGGCCATGCACGAGTCCAGGCGCCTGGTGGCTGAAGAACCGAACCGGCTGGCCGCCTACACCCTGGAAATCGATATTATCGAGAAGCTGAAACGCATCTATTACTTTTCCAAACGCATGGCAAAGGCCGTCATGCCCGAGGAAGTACCGGAGCGTGCTGCCTAACAAATATCCCGCTGTGGTGTCACGCATAACATGCACGCTTCCGATGCAACTGTAGCGCACGTTATATTCGGCTGGGACCCGCTGTGGGTGTCCTCGATCCTGTTTGTGGCCACCTATGCGGTCATCGTCTCGGAAAAGGTCAACCGGGCAATCGTTTCACTGCTCGGTGCCGGGCTGATGATTATGCTGGGTGTCCTCAACCAGGAAACGGCCATCAGCGGTATTGATTTCAATACCCTCGGCCTGCTGATCGGAATGATGGTCATCGTGGCGATCACCAAACGCAGCGGCGTCTTCCAGTTCGTTGCCGTATGGTCCGCCAAGAAAGTGAAGGCCAGCCCCTGGGGAATACTGCTCATGCTGTCGCTGGTGACGGCCGTGTTCTCCGCCCTGCTCGACAATGTCACAACGGTTCTGCTGATTGCACCGGTGACCCTGCTGATCTGTCATGAGCTGGATATCACGCCCTACCCGTTCCTGTTTGCCGAGATTTTCTCCTCGAATATAGGCGGGACGGCAACCCTGATAGGTGATCCGCCCAATATCATGATCGGTTCCGCGGTTGGCCTTACATTCAATGACTTTCTTTTCAATCTTGCACCCGTGGTGCCAGTGATCCTGCTGGTGACGCTGGGTATTATTTATGTCGCCTGGGGACGCAAGCTGCAGGCGACGGATGCTGCCCGCAGCCACATAATGCAGTTCAGGGAGGGTGATGCAATCACCGATACCAGTCTGTTAAAACAGTCGCTGTTCGTGCTTTTACTGGTCATCGGCGGATTTGTCATGGCCCGCCCGTTACACCTGGAACCTGCAACCGTCGCCATGTTCGGGGCGGCGCTGCTGCTGCTGATGTCTAACTTTAAAAACAATGCCGAGAAGCAGTCGGAAAATGTGCATCAGATCTTTGGCAAGGTCGAATGGGTGACGATCTTTTTCTTTGTTGGCCTGTTTATCGCGGTAAAGGGTATTGAAGAGGCCGGGCTGCTTGCAATACTTGCTGACCAGGCACTCAACCTGACCGGCGGGGACATGACCCTGACGGCAATGACCATCCTTTGGGTTTCGGCCATAGCATCAGCCCTGGTGGACAATATCCCCTTCGTCGCCACCATGATTCCACTGATCAAGTCGATGGCGCCAACCTTTGGCGGTACCGAGAATCTCTTTCCGTTGTGGTGGTCACTGGCGCTGGGCGCCTGCCTGGGTGGCAATGGCTCGCTGGTCGGCGCCAGTGCCAATCTGATCGTCGCCGGATTCGCCGAACGCGCCGGACACCGTATCCGTTTTCTGCCCTTCATGGCGGCTGCCTTTCCCCTGATGATACTCAGCATTCTTATTGCCAGCGCCTATATTTATTTGAGATACCTGTAAATCATATGAAACTGAAACACATACTTATCCCCACCAGGACCGCCAGTCACGGCATGACGGTACGCGAGGTCTTTACGGAGTGCGGCAGGGTCAATTTGCCGGCACTGCCGTTCTGTACCCGCTCAGGTCGCATTGCGGGACGGGTGACACTGAAAAATATCCTGAAGACCTCCTGCCTCCCCGAGTACATGATTGAATCTGCCAGGATACTGGGTGAAGAAATGTCCTGCATGGAAGACATCGAGTCCAAGGCAAGACAGTTGCTCGATACCCCGGTGGACCCCTATGTTCAAGAACCGGCCCTGTCACTCAGCTCTGAGGCGCCGGCCATTAAAGCACTGGCCATGATGGAGCAGAACGACACCAGCTATCTGTTTGTTGTGGATGAGGGACAATACCAGGGAGCGGTCACAATCCAGAGCCTTGCCAAACTGTTTACCAGTTTTGGTTAGCAGGATTGGGTGGGGTATCCGGGATACTCAGGGGTGCTTGGCAGTCAGACTGGAGAGTTCCGGCGCAGACTGTAATTTTGCAGACGCTACCGGACTGTTGCCGGCGACGCCACGGGAAACGGGTATCTCGATGAGACCTTCGCGCACAAATCCGGACGGCTTGCCCAGTTCGTCGTATCGGACACAGCTTTCCCCATCAAACTGAAAATCACCGATATAGCGGTGCGAGATCTTGTGCTTGAGATGATCTGCGTAGTTCAGGTCAAGAAAATGGCTGATGAGACCCCGTATAACGCCGGCGTGGGCGACAATCAGCACCGTCTGTTGTGGGTGTTTCCTGGCCAGGGACGTGAGAAAAGCAACACTGCGCTGCTGCATCTGGCGAAAACTTTCACCCTCCGGATAGACATAATCCGGGTCCTTCTTGTATTGCGGGTAGTGTTCGGCCACCCATTTTTTCTTCTTTTTGTACAGGGTTCCGTAGTTGACCTCATTCAGCGCCGGCGTGTCATGAATGATATTGATACCAAAGCGCCTGGCATGAAACATCGCGGTCTGCCGGGCGCGCTCGAGATCGCTTGAGTAGACAGTATCGAAATTGATGTCACGCTTGTGCAGCTGAGCACTGACGTAGTCGACGTCAGCCTTCCAGCCGCTGTCTCGCGGTGAATCCCCCCAACCCAGAATCTCCTCAGCGGCATTAATCAGCGTTTTATAGTGTCGGGTAATAATGGCACGCATGGGGCTAATATAACAACTTATAATTCTTCTGTAAAAGAACACTCAACAATGTCTTGTAAGTCACTAGTTTCGTTTCCTGCAGATCAGCCACAGGCAATCAACGGTCACTTTCCAGTGTGATCATATCTGTTTTCTCTATGCCAGACTGTGCTGAATCGCCTGTATCGTTTGTTTCGCGTTGACCAGTTGCCGGACTCTCTTCCACAAGTGGCCCGGCGAATGCGCGTAGAGATCACATAATGAATCGGCAGGGATCCACAGCAATTCCCTGCGTTTCGCGAAGCGTGTGCCGGCATCCCGCTTCCATTCCCGGTTCATGGCCGTGACATCCCGATATTCGAATTCGATAAAGAAGGTTTTCCAGTCCCTGATCCTGCCCCCCTGCTCCCTTCGACACCACCAGTCCGGATGGTTTTGCAGGGTTCTGTCAAACAATGATTCCAGCAACGCTGTCTGGACCTGGATACGTGCTTGCGTCAAGCTGGCAGTATGCAGATTGTCGCAGAAGTACATCGTTTCCGTTTCTTCGATGAATTCACGGATGGCCGTTTGCCGGTGAGTTTCACCCTGCTCCGCACCACCGCCAAAATCCACCAGCTGACCAGCCCTTCTGCCACTGAAGGTCTTGTGAAACAGGAACAGTAACCGCGTGTCCTGTACACAGAAAGGAATGACGCTGGCCCCCATATACGTTAACTCATGCTATGAGATATCCGGGCCGACGCCGCAGCTGCAAATCCGGACAATGGCATCCTTATCATTTTACAGATAGAGACTTCTTTTTTTTATCGCTGTCATCTTCCAGCTGCCAGCTTATCCGGATATTGAAACGGTTGCGATTATCTTCCTGGGTAGCCGTCACCTTGAGGTCCAGCAAACCCTCCGGGCGCATGACAATCTTCTCGTCTTCATCACTGAAGGTAATCTTTCCCCTGGCAATACCGCTGGTGATGGCCTTTAGAATACCCTCAATGGATTTTGCGTCCTGCAATGACTGGTGGCGGAAATTTTTCTTCCCACTTCTCATGTTGACAGCCCCGTTGTTGATGTTAGCCGTTAAGCGTGTGTTATCCGGGAATGGCGTTTACCGAGTGACTGATGCCGGTTCAAATACCTTGATATAAGGATAGTCGCTACTGACACCCATCACCAGCCCTTCGGGCCTGAAGATGGTGACGGCCGCACCGTGCCCGTCCAACCCTTCTTTTTTCCGTGAATTGCGATCCAGCGTGGTATCACATTCAAAATTGACGATACCTTTTCTCAACATGACCCGCTGCCCATGCAGCAGGTTGCGATGACCGTGAACAATGGCATGGATCGCGCAGTTCTTTCTGAGCAGTTTGACTCCATGCCGCGTCAGGGGTCTGTCAATCGGTCGATACTTGGTACGGATGATATTGGCCATGGGGCCGTAATAGAAATCAAACGGGTCCTTGTACATCTGCTTGCGGAATTCCCGGTTAATATGTTTCATGCCCTTTTCGCTGATCATTCTGGCTATACGGTCATCGATGCCGGCATGCACAAAAATAAAAGAACCTTCGCGGCAACCCAGTTGCATACGCTTGAAAAACCATGCGTATTCACCCTTTGAATGTAAAAACAGCTGCTGCCATTTTCTTGCAGCCGCGTATACCATGCGGATGGAAAGCCCTGCCTTCTCGCAATCCGCCTCAAACATTTTTATCTTATTGCGTAACTTGTGCAGCTCTCGCTCGATGGTTGCTTCCGGCATCGACCACACAGCGAGCAGCGGAAACTCGCGGAACCAGCTTTTCGGTGGATACAACCGTCGTCGGCATTCACGGCTGTCGGGGACACCCTGCAATGCATGTTTCCCCTGCAGGTAACGATCACGGATCTCGTCCAGAAAAGGAACCATCTTCGGTCCCATGCGAATAAAGAAATGATCGGATCTCGGGTCGGGTTCCATGCCGACCGCCTTTATTCCAATCATCATGCGCACATCATGGTTACCGGCCAATAGCTGGATATCAGCACCGCGGTCGATCAAGCGTTGGATGACATCCAGCAGACGCAGCGAGCTCGGCCCTTTGTCGAAACAGTCACCACCGAGGATAAAACGCGCCTTGCGCCCTTCTTTGGTGAGCTTGAAGTCCTTGTCACGCGAACCGGTCTTCTTTATACCGCCGGAGGCCACCAGCGAGTCGAAAAAGGCATCGGCATCGGCATGCATATCGGAGAAGAAATACAGGACCCGTTTCGGCCATTTCCATGCTTCCTGTCCGATCGCCTTGTGCATTTCCTGTGCATAGGCCGCACTGTGATAGGTATCTTTTTTAACAGAATGTTGTTTGCCCAGCATCCAGACCTGTCCCTGTGCCGGCAGACTGGCCTTTACCCAGGCTTCACCCTGGTAATGCGGCAGGTATTTGCTGGAATTTTTTAGCTGCATGGCTGTTACCTGTCTAGTCGGTAAAATGGCCGTGTAGCGGACGCAACTTCCATTCTCCCTCGATGTGGCGCCAATGCCCACCGGGAAGATACTCGATCATGACCGGCCGGCAATGGTACATGCTCAGCTGCCTGATTTGCCCGAACTCCAGCACCCCGAGATGATAGGCGGCGTGACGGAAGGCCGCGCCGTGACCAACGAACAGCTTTATTCTGTCATGTTCCGCCGGCGCCAGTGCTGCCATCGTTTGCGACAGGTGAGCAGCAACCCGTTCGCCGGCCTGCAGTAACGACTCGGCCCCCTGCAAGGGCAGGCAGTAATGGCTGTCCGCCTTCCAGTCAGCCGGCGGTTCAGGCACTCGCGGGTCCTGCTGCAGCACAGCCTCTATCTGCGTCGTTGTCAGGTTGGCCAGGCAACCAACGCCCCTTTCGGCCAGCGCGTCATAACTCTGAACCTGCGGCACAGCAGCAGAGAGACCGGCAAGCCTGTCTGCGAAAATCATGGCGGTCTGCCAGGCACGCAGCATGCCGGATGAATCGATTGCAGGAACCAGGGACCAGTCGTTGCGGAGTATCACATCATGCAGCAGCTGCGCGGCGGCGCGAGCCTGGGTTTCTCCCTCGTTGTTGAGTGGATAAGGCTGGTGGGCACTGGGCGTGTCCGCCAACTGGTGATAGTCGCCATGTCGTATCAGCGCCGCGATCAACCTGGCCATTAGTCAGAGTGACGCAACCAGCTTCATGACCAGCGGCCGCAGTTCTTCCTGTTTCAGCTGGCTGGCAGCCTGTTCCGGGCTCACCCATTGACGTCCGCGGTGACTTTCCTGCCACGCTTCCTCCGCTATGACGCGGGTGACTTTCATGGCATAGACGGTCACGGTACAGGTGGCTCCCCATTTTTCACAGCTGTAACTGCCCAGCGCGGACTCCGCAATTTCACCCTCGATACCCGCTTCCTCCCATGCCTCTTTGGCGGCAGACTCCTGCGGCGACAGCCCGGGGGTCTTGATACCTTTCGGCACCACCAGGTGATGCTTCTTGCTGGATGCAATGACCAGTATTTCCGGCTTGCCGTCACGAATCCGGTAGGGAATCACGGATGACTGGGTATAGTAGTAGGCAGGCCGGTCGCGGTGTTCCTTGCCGTCCGGTCCGGGGTATGGGAATTGCTTCGGCAGCGTACCGGGACGTGTAATCGTGTCCAGCTGTGCGCACCCGGCAACCAGGGCACCCCAATCAGCCGGCAGCTGTAACCTGGCGAGGGTTGCGGTAGGCAGCAGCTTGCCGTCTTCTGGCACCTGAACAGTTTCGTTCGCCAGCCAAAGCAGCAACTCTTCCAGTCCCGGGTTATGCCCCACCAGCATCACCCGGCCCGCATCCACTGGACAGTCGGCAAGCACCTCGAGCAGTTCATCGAGCCCTGCCCCGTAGATACGTTCGTCCTTGATGAGTCCCTGGTCGCCGTTGCCCATGGCCTTGCAGGCCTTCTCGGCACTGACCAGCGCACGTTCCGCTGGTGAGGTGACAATGGCATCAGGCATTATTTTCTGCTGCGCGATCCACACCCCGATGCGTTGCGCAGCGCGTTTACCGCGGTCCTTCAGCGGGCGGTGGTAGTCATCCACGCCGGTACTCCAGTCGGACTTGCCGTGGCGAAGCAGCAGCAGTTCACGTGTCAGTTTCATCGTATCTCGTCCCGTGCGGTCTCAATCCTTGCAACGACTCCTGCAGCAGGAGCATTATCTCACCATCATACGCGCCGAGGATGGCACATGTACTCTCGGGCTGATTTGCTTTACGTTACTGCATACTCAGCCAAGTGCAGGCATTTTGAACAGGGTTTTAAAATTCTCGGTAGTTTCTGCAGCGACCTGCTCATAGGACTCGCCACGTAATCCTGCAATAAACTCGGCGACATGACGCACGAAGGCCGGCTGGTTCGGCTTGCCACGATGTGGCACCGGGGCAAGATAGGGCGAATCCGTTTCAACCAGGTAGCGGCCTGATGGCAATCTCGTGGCAATATCCTGCAATTCACGGGCATTTTTAAAGGTTACGATGCCGGAAAATGAAATATAAAAATTCATTTCCATGGCACGTTGCGCCATTTCCCAGTCACCGGTAAAACAATGCATGACGCCACCAACCACATCGGCCTGCTCTTCCCCGAGAATTTTCAAGGTGTCATCCCGAGCATCGCGAGAGTGAATAATCAACGGCTTGCCTGACTGTTTTGCCGCAGCAATATGCCGACGAAAACGGTCACGCTGCCAGTCCAGATCACCCTCGCTGCGAAAATAATCGAGGCCAGTTTCACCAATGGCGATAATTCCGGGGTGCTTGGCAAGCTCGACCAGTTCATCGATATCCGGATCGTGGCCACCCTGTTCATTCGGGTGCAGTCCCACCGAAGCCGACACCTGCTCATGCGCCTCGGCAATCTTCAGCATGGCCGGGTAATCTTCAAGATTGATCGACACACACAGAAAATGACCGATATCCTGCGCCTCTGCGGCTGTCAGAGCAGCGTCTATACTGCCATCAAAATGAGACAGATCGAGTCTGTCCAGATGGCAATGGGAATCTACCAGCATGAATCAACCTCAAGAAAGAGTGAGGTTGCATAATAAAGTGTTTGCGTCTGACCGGGAACCCCGGTCAGGACGGGAATTTACATGGTGTGAGTGGGCCGTTCGCTATCCAGCGTCCCGGCCAGAAAACCCTCGATCTTGTTGCGTGCCGCCCCCTCATCCTGTTCACTGAACTGAACACCGATTCCTGCAGCGCGGTTGCCCTGTGCACCAACCGGTGTAATCCAGATGATCTTGCCTGCGACCGGTATTTTTTCTGTTTCTTCCATCAGAGTCAGCAGCATGAAGACTTCTTCTCCAATGCGGTAGGATTTTTTCGTCGGGATAAACAGGCCACCGCCTTTCACGAAGGGCATATAAGCCGCATACAGGGCGCTCTTATCCTTGATCGTGAGTGAAAGAATACCTTGTCGAGGTGTTGTTGCCTGATTCATTACATAGGTTCCTTTGGTGTATCTCCCGGGAATTTCCCGCTATTTCTGTGCGGCCCATGCCAGCAGGATATCTTCTGTCAGTAACTGGCGATTCAAACTGCCTGTCGCAAGCCCCAGTGTCCTGTTGATTCGCTCCAGCTGCTCAAACAGTACCCTGCTATCCAGCCTGCAAGCAAGAGTTACCATCCGGTCAAGTAAATCCGCACTGCGTACCGCGCTGGTCTGGCCGGTCATGACAATCCGCACCAGGTCCATCAACCAGTCCTGCATCCAGCGAATCCCCTGCATATCGTCTTCTTTCGACCATAACAGGGCCGTTGCTAACGGAGCCGACCGGCCTTCAAGGATATCGACAAGCGCGTCAAAATGCGCCCTCCTCGCCTCGATACTGTCGGCTTGCGCCTGTTTCAGGGCCGCCAATGGCGCTCCATGCGCCATCTGCAGGTAGGTCTCCGCCGGCGCTGCGATGCCCTGCCCGGCAAGCCACTGCAGCGCTGTATCCTGCTCCGGTACATCGACCTTTAGCTGCTGGCAACGGCTGCGAACCGTTGGCGGTAACTGTGACGCACGTTCACATACCAGGACCAGCACTGTGTTATCGGACGGTTCTTCCAGGGTCTTTAGCAGGCTGTTGGAGGCATTGATATTCATCCTGTCTGCCGGATCCAGCACCGCCACCTTATACCCCCCCTGGTGACTGCTTAAGGACAGCTTCTCGGCCAGCCACCTGATCTGGTCGACCTTGATGACACTGGCATCCTCTTCGAGCTGTACTTTTATATAATCGGGGTGGCTGCCGGCATTGATCTGTGCGCAGCTGGCACAACGGCCGCAGGGGCCTGCTTCCCGGGTCGCCGCAGTACATAATAACTGCGCAGCAATTGTCTCGGCGAGGACACTCTTGCCCACCCCCGGTAGGCCGCTAAGCAGCAAGGCATGCGGCAGGCGCCCCTGTGCGAGCGCAGTCGCAACCGTGAGCCGGTAGGGTTCGAGCCAGGGATAGAGGGTGGTCATCGAATATCAGTGGTCAAGGTAAAATTTTTCCAATATTAACGGAAATTATACTCTGACCCCAATTACCACGAAGTAGGAACAGGCTCTGTGAGTTGTTCTAGCCATTCAGCCTCTTCAACACCGTACATGCGTCGATCAGGTAATTTACGGCGTTCTTTTGACACCCAGTCTCCATCACTGTCATTGAATGGAAACGCCCGTCTCCCAGTCGTGCCTCTTCTGTCATTTCGATTGCGCTGATCCATAAACCTCCCCCTTGGTCAATGCTTTATATATTCTCGAGTCCAGAGCAAATTGATTACTTCATTAGCTCATCAGTCTGAGGTTAACCGTGTATGCATCTGAGATGCCCCATTATTTCGTTTTGGAGTGCTTTTCGAGAAACGGTGGTATAAAAAACCCGCTCCGGGAGGAGCGGGTTCTCAATACTCATCTTAACAGGTGATTAAGGTGTAAAGGTTTCAATAATCAGATTGCCATTCTTGTCCAGAGAGTAACGTTCGCCCTGTTCATCGCCGAAAAGCGACAGAAAACCGCCATCTACATAGATCTGGGTGGCATCGCCCAGCAGGAAGTCGACAAAGTCTTCCGCCAGCTTGCGATGCTTGTTGCTCTGGGTTGCCAGGAAGGCCACGGAGTAGACAACCGGAACATTCACCACGTTCGGCATGGTCGAACCGCTGACCGCATCACCCGCGTCCTTGGCGTACTGCAGCTCGGATACCCAGACAGGACCCACGTCGGACTCGCCCGCCAGGATACGTTCGGGTGTCTCAACATGATGCACCCGGGTCTCGTGGGTGTTGGCCTTGTTCAGCACGGCGTACTCACACAGGCGCAGGGTGCCGTCCGGAATCGTTGGATGTCCCGTGTAGTGACACGCCGGGTTGGTGGCCAGATTGAAGTTGGTCGTAATACCTTCTTCTATAGTTCGGGTTTCAGCAGGTGAGCCCGGTTGCGGATCAGCCACATCTTCAAGCAACAGATCCAGTGCCGCTGCATCTACAGGTGAGTTTAAACGCGTGTACTCATCCATGCGCTGATACATGGCATTAATACCGCGGTGGATACCTTCGTTGATGTGGTCAACCTGTGATACCCGAATCGCTGGATCCAGCAGGTCCAGCGTGGCATCTTCGATTTCGTCAGCCCCGGGGGTTCCTGGTACACCAATCATGTCGCTGTTGGTGTCATCGGTCATCAGTGTCAGCTGGTTACGAATGTAGGGAATAGCCTCCTTTACATAGCCGGACGCTGCCAGATCTCGCATCAGGGGGTAATTGGTGCTGGTGAAGACATCAAAGTTGGTCTGAATGCTGAATGGCAGGAAGTTCCTTTCGCCTTCATCGTTACCCAGCAGCATGCAACCGCTCTTGATCTGGTCGCGTTCCTGGCCTGGCGGGATCAGCTCGATGAAGTAGTTGTTACCGGGTGTGCGAAGTTCTTCCAGGGTTCGTGATTTGTTCACCAGACCGTCTGTGGCCACACCGGATTCGCCGTTAGCGACACGCCGTTCGTTGAACGCCGTCATGACCTTGTTAAACACCACCCACTGGTTGCCGGCCATGGCCAGGTTCAGTTCGCTGGTGTATGGATTACCGTGAAACTCGGTGGCACGATCCGCGGGCAACTCGGCACAATCACCAGTCGGGACGGGATCCTTACCTTTGGCGTTCCCAGTAAACGGATTATTAACAGCAAGAGCGATGCTTGAGGTTGCAAAACAACACAATCCCGCAAGCATAACAGCAGATTTTACTTTAATAATTTGTGACATTTTGATATCGCCTCATTTTTTTGATTCACCAAGTTGCCTGACAATAAAAAGGCCTTGCCAGAAGCAAGGCCTTGATCACTGATCAGGGCTGGACGTAGCGGTAGCCTCGACTCTGGAACTCGGCGATGGACGTCACACCGGCTGTGACATATTCGACACCATCGATGAGCTGCGCGGTAGCGTTACCAGCGGGTAGCGTCCCGTTACCGATAAAGCCGCGGGTGGTGTTCTGACAGAAGTAGAACTTTACACCTCTATCCATCAGATTCTTCACTTCTGACTCGAACTTGTTACGACCTGTCTGCATAACACCATTGCCATCATATGACTCGTCTTTGACCAGCAAATAACCCCCACCACTGTGCACTACGGCGGCAATTTCATAATCCTTCCCAACGACCATGCCATGGGTGATTTCGTAATCCTTGATCATGTTATTGATGTTGCCGAAGGCGTAGGAACGGCCAAAGTCAAGATCCTTCTCAGGGTCACGTTTACACTTTGCGATGTTATTCTTTACTTCGCCGGCGGTGTTAACCCAGGAATCCCGGCAAGGTTTGTTGATCTGCATGACGACCTTCACATTGTGACGGCGATCCAGGCACCTGGTCAGGTCACTGGTTCCGTAGCCGAATTCATCATCGAGTGTCTTGTCCGCTCACCAGGCCAACCGGACATTCGTTGTTACTAGCCCCACCTGCGCCCTCCTTCCCGGCACTTGCCACGCCGCTGAATGCCAGCGCGGATACGCATGCGGCAAACAGCCCGGCCTGAATAAAAACTAAGTTGGATCGTTTATTAATTGACATGATTGCCCCTCAAGTATTTTGTTAATGGTTTGCAACGACACGACTTCAAAAAACGTAGCCCTGCGTCACTTGTGACAGCACACCGCATCTTCCCCCTTGAGATTGTTATGCGGTAAGTGCAGATGACAATATACAAACTAGCGATTATTGGCCTGATTAGACATAGGGAAATTCCCTAATCACACTGCGAACAAAACTGATTAGAAAAACTGCATATCCTGATGTACAGGTACAGCGAGTGCGCTCAGGGAGTGATGATACCGAGTCGGATGGCCAGGCGGGTCAGACCGGCAATATTATCAATACCCAGCTTGGTCTTGATGTGGGTCATGTGATGACCCACTGTCTTTGGACTGAGGTTCAGGAGATCAGCGATATCGTTGACCGACTTGCTGTCCGCCAACAGACGAAGCACCTCGAATTCGCGCGGTGATAATCCCGCCACCCGTTCACTGTCAGGAGAGGTTGTGCGTCTCACCAGGAAGGGCATCATCTCCCGCCCGACATACATCTCACCAACTGCAATCTGGCGGATTGCCTCGATCATCACCTGTGAAGCGCTGCGCTTGGATATGTAACCAAGCACACCGAGATCCAGCGCCCGATTGAGCATAACCTCGTTCTCATGCACGCTGAATACCAGTATGTTCGCGCTATTGTCATGGGCGAGAATCCGGCGGCTTGCTTCCAGCCCGCCCATCCCCGGCATGGTCAGGTCCATGACCACGACGTCCGGATGCAGCTCGCAATAGCGGCTGTAGGCGTCCTCGCCACTCGCAACCTCGGCAATGACTTCAATATCCTGTGTATTCTCCAGCAGACGTCGGTAGCCGGCGCGCACCACCTCATGATCATCCGCAAGCAGTATCCTGATCAGTCCCATGCAAGCATCATGCGCCTGATTCTGCCGGCGTCAAGGGCAGGTCGACTGATATCGTTGTCCCCTCGTCGGGCTTCGTGAGTATGGAAAAATGGCCGTTGTGAGCCTCTACCCGCTCACGTATGCCGATCAGGCCCAGGCCTGTTCCACGTGAGGCCGCAGCCATTCCCACGCCATCATCCCGGATGACCAGGCGGACATCACGCACCTCTCGTTCACCGCTCCCAGCATCCGGCAAAGCGTCAACGACGGCCAGGTCTATCGTGACATGATACGCCCTGGCATGCTTGGCGATATTGGTCAGGCATTCCTGCACAATGCGGTAAAGCGCGATGTTGATATCATCACCGAGTTCAGGCAACTCGCCATCGATTGTCAGTTGGTAGATCGTGTCCGGCTGTCTGGCCCGCCAGGCATCGACCTCATCGTCCAGGGTGTCCACAAGACCCAGATCATCCAGCATACCAGGCCGCAGACGCGTCATCATGGAGTGCACGACTTCATAGATATGCGTAGCCACCTGCTGGATGGCCGTAGCACTGGTTGCGACGTGCGCATCACATGCCGGTGCCCGTTCGGTAATGAGCTTCGCATCGGCCTGGATGGCCGTGATGCATTGACCGAGCTCATCATGCAGCTCGCGCGCCAGGTGACGGCGCTCTTCCTCCTGCACCAACAGTGACTGCTGGATCAGGTGACGGTTTTCACCAAGCAGCTCGCGGCTCTCCTCCTCTGCACGCTTGCGTTCTGCAACCTCCTTCGTGAGCTCAGCCGTTCGCCGGAGGACCTGGCGCTTGACCAGGATGTTGAATGACATGCTGAACAGGATCAGCAGCAGCATCAGCGCGAACCAGTACCAGTAACGCGCAATGGCATCCGCCAACGTGAACCTGACCGGCCTTGCATAGGGACCGATTCCCAGTTGCATGAACAAATCATGCACAGGCCGATAACTGAGCGGCACGGTCCAGCCAGCATAGTCACCGGCGCGGGCTGCCGGATGGTGAGCCGGCATTTGCAGCAGGGCAATGGTCACCTCGCTAGCCAGTGAATCCGGTGTATGTCGTCCCTTGGCGAAGGCCCACTCCGGGTAAAGCCGGGTACTGTGCAGAAAGGGAAAGTCATCCGACACCTGCCGGTTTAGAATGCGGAAATCCGCCAGTTCAATGAGCCCCTGCCCGGCCAGCCCCTCGAGGATATCGGTACGCACCGTACCGGCATCCAACCTGCCATCGCCAACGTCGTAAACGATATTGTCCTGCGGGAAGCCACTAAAGCGGAGTTCGCTGAAGTCACTGAACGGATCGATGTCTGCATCCATGAGCTCGCGCCAGGCCATCTGAAAGCCGCCGAATGCCCCCTCGTCAACCGCGTCGAATGTCTTGCCGCGGAGGTCGGCAAGCGTGTGGATATCATCGCGACTGGCGCGTGTGAAGATTACGGCACCGAATGTCTTGGAGGGCTGACCATTGCGTATGTTTTTCAGGGTAGCAATGCGTGTGATACCGTAACCTGACTCGAGCTCGACATAATTCCCCGGGTTGGTCAGGATGAAGTCGAGTTCACGGCGTGACAGTGCCTCCGACATCTGCTGGAGATCAAGAGGCATGAGCCGAAATTTTCGCCCGCTGATGTGTTCTTCCAGGTAGGTGATGGTCGGGCTCCACATCTCGATCGCTGTATCGACACCGCGATGTGCCAGCACCCCGACAGTGACCTGCAGGTCTGCCGCTGGAGACTGCCAGGCTGCCAGCCACAGCAGCAGCATGCCTGTCATCTTTGCTGGCCGCATCGACCGTTCAGCCAGTGTAATCCTGCATAAACAGGCTTATGAAACGCTGCAACTGTGATTGTACCTCGGTCAATGGCCTGGATGCATCGATGATCCGGTAACGGCCATGATAGGTCTCGGCCATATCAAGATAAGCCTGGCGGACATGTTCAAAGAACTCAATCTGTTCCTGCTCAAAGCGATCCAGTTCACCTCGCTTGCCTGCCCGTGATAACCCAACCTCAACCGGCACATCCAGTAGCAGGGTCATGTCCGGCCGAAAGTCGCCCTGTACCAGATCCTCCAGGCGCGCGATTATGTCCATATCGATACCGCGCCCACCACCCTGGTAGGCGTAGGTCGCATCGGTAAATCTATCACACAGTACCCACTGACCGCTTTCAAGGGCAGGCCTGATAACACGGGCAAGGTGTTCAGCTCGCGCGGCAAACATCAGCTGCAATTCACAGGCTGAGTCCATGCCCGTGTACTCGGGGTCAAGCAGCAAGCCACGGATCACCTCACCCAGCGGCGTCCCCCCGGGTTCACGTGTCACCACCACGTCTTTACCGGCTGTTAACAGTTGCTGGTGGATAAATTCCATGTTGGTGGATTTTCCAACCCCTTCGATGCCTTCTACCGTGATGAACTTGCCTTTCATGATTATTGCTCCGATGGGGGAAGCTCGATCCTCTTCTTCTTTTTCTGGAACTTATCCACAGCGAGATTGTGTTGTTTGAGTGTACTGGAGAAATAATGTCGCCCCTCACCCATGGCGACAAAATACAGGCTCTTGCCCGGGGCCGGATGCATGACGGCGTGAATGGCCTCAACACCTGGCATGGCAATCGGTGTGGGCGGCAGTCCTTCACGGGTGTAGGTATTGTAGGGCGTGTCCTTCAGCAAATCGCGTTTGCGTATATTGCCCTCATACGCAGCTCCCATACCATAGATAACAGTCGGGTCCGTCTGCAAGCGCATGTTCTTTTGCAGGCGCCTGACAAAGACGCCGGCAATCTGCGCCCGTTCTTCAGGTGCCCCGGTCTCTTTTTCAACAATGGACGCGAGAATCAGGGCCTCGTCGGCTGTCTTGAACGGCAGCCCTTCATCGCGGGCAGCCCATTCCGTCTGCAGCTGGACAACCATGGCCTGGTGGGCACGTCGCAGAAATTCCAGGTCAGTCGTACCCCGGGTAATATGATAAGTATCCGGTAAAAAACGTCCCTCGGGATGCTGATCCGCCTGCCCGAGTGCTGCCATGATCTCCGCATCATTCAGATCGATTAAGGTGTGTTCCAGTATCGGGTTGGCATAAACCCGCTGCAGCATCTCCCTGAAGGTATGCCCTTCAATCAGGGTTAACTCATGCTGAATGACCTTGCCTGCAACCAGCACCTGCAGCAGGTCCGGCGGCGTGACATCCCGGGCCAGGTCGTATTCACC
Organism: uncultured Gammaproteobacteria bacterium; assembly: GCA_963753755.1. Lineage (GTDB taxonomy): Bacteria > Pseudomonadota > Gammaproteobacteria > UBA9214 > UBA9214 > UBA9214. The sequence goes on along the minus strand of CAVWDM010000001.1, from coordinate 145,927 downwards.
TGCCTGCAGACGGGTAGCCGCATCCATTTGACGGCCAAGCAGTATCAGGAAACGGGGATACTGGATAATCCCGCGCGCCTCCAGGTCATAGGCAAGCTGGTTCAGGGAAGCACCGGCTGGCATATGATAGATCAGACCATCGTCCGGCAGATTGAGTGCGGTGTCCTGAAATTGCTGAAAACGAGCCAGGGTGATGGCGGCAGCCGACAACGCCACCAGTGTGGCCATAATGAACACGCGAAACAGCAATGTTCGCATACGCGTTTTTTGCGGATTAGGTGTTGTCATAGGTGCTGTTAAACATGTTTATCCGCCTGCAGAGACATGAATTCATCAGCCAGCCATGCTTGCAGGCGTGCGGTAACAGGCCCTTTGGGAAATACTTGTTCATCAATCCCGATGACGGGCCAGATACCGATGAGGCTGTTACAAACAAATACCTCGTCTGCCTGCAGCAAGGCATCCGGTTTTACAAGCTGAATCCGGGATGCTATCGAGTGCTGTTGCGCCAGCTCCAGCACACGTGCGCGCATAACACCGGCAACACCGCACAACGTCAGGTCAGGTGTCATCAATACCCCGCCTTTCACTATAAAAACATTGCTCATGGTGCCTTCCACCAGCTGCCCGCCCGTGTCCAGCAACAGACCTTCCACGATGTCCGGATCTTCCCACTCCTGTCGTGCCAGTACCTGCTCAAGCCGGTTGAGATGCTTGATGCCTGCCAGAGAGGCATTGTGTCCCATTCGGGTGCGGCAAACCCTTGTCCTGATGCCATGCTGTGCATAGCTTGCCTGATAACAGGGCCAGTCGTGCAATTGTATGACGCGTGTAGGCCGTGGCTGCCCGGGTACACGGTAACCCCGGCCACCACACCCGCGGGTAATGATAATTTTGACAACGGCGCGCTGCGACGATTGTATCAGTGAACTGCATTCCTCAGCCAACTGCACACCGTCAACAGGCGTCATCCCGAGGCGTTCGCACCCGGATTGCAACCGCTGCAAGTGACGCTCCCAGTGGCACAGCTCGCCGTCGGACACAGCGATTGTTTCAAAGACACCATCACCGTAGAGCAGTCCTCGATCAAACACCGAGATACAGTCAAGCGGTTTGCCGTTTACCAGCACCGGTAACTCAGTATCCATCATGCGTCGTCCAGGCCAAGGGCACGCAGTAGCCCGCGTGCCTTGGCACGGGTTTCCTGTAGTTCAGCCTCGGCATTCGAATCCGCCACAATACCGGCACCGGCACGTAACTCCAGGCGGTTCCCCTCGCAGACCATGCTGCGTATCAATATGTTCAGGTCCATACTGCCATCACGATTGATATAACCCATGGAACCCGTGTAGGCACCACGTGCCACCTGCTCAAGTTCGGCAATAATCTCCATGCAGCGCACCTTCGGGCAGCCGGTGATGGTGCCGCCGGGGAATACCGCGCGAATCACCTCACCCGGCGCAATATTGTCGCGCAGCCGCCCGCGAACATTGGAAACAATATGGTGCACATGGGCATAGGATTCGAGCACCATCAGTTCGTTGACCTCTATTGAGCCGGGCACACACAGGCGGCCGAGATCATTACGCTCAAGATCGATCAGCATGATATGTTCGGCGCGCTCCTTGGGGTGCGCCAGCAGTTCGTCCGAATACGCCCTGTCAGACGCCGAGACATTGCTCCGCGGACGTGTCCCGGCGATCGGCCGTGTCTCTACCCTGCCGTCACGCACACTAACCAGGCGCTCCGGAGAAGAACTGATGATCGACACGCCCTCCCATGTCGCCATGCCGGCGAATGGTGCAGGATTGTGCCGGGCAAGATTGGTAAACAGGGTGGCCGCATCGACAGTCTGTTGAAGCATGATCTGCCAGCGCCTCGAGAGGTTGACCTGGAAGACGTCACCTTCATGAATGTAAGCATGTATGCGACCGACAGCATTGAGATAGTCCTGCGGATCATCTTCACAGACAGACGCCACCGCAGCCACGTCGATTGCCGATGGTGAGGTCAATGATGAGATATCGTCAAGGATTTCGGCAACCGTTGTTGACTGCCCGTGTTCAGCGACGATGTATGACTGTTGCTTTTCATTATCGCGAATGACCGCCGACCTGAAACGGATGGCGATAGCAACCGGCAAGGTACCCGTTGATTCTGGCAACTGCAGGCAAGGTTCTATTTGACCTGCCAGTTCATAACCCAGATAAACAAACCAGCCACCGGTGAAGGGCAACCCTGTCCTGTCCGGGGTAACAGTCCCCTGACACCGCCACCAGTCATCAAGCGCCGTCAGGAAATCACGCCCGGGTGCGCCCGCACCCTGCGGTCCCGTGACATGCCCATCAACATCCAGCACCAGTCTGTCACCCGGAAAAGCGAACAGAATGTCGTAGCGCCCATGCGCGCTACTCTGTAAAAGATGGGGATAGCGTTGTGGGTCAGACTGGTGCAGATCAATGAGATCGAAGACCTGTTCGATCGCCTGCACATGGCACTGTCGGGTATTCTGGCGTGTTCGCATACCCGGTGCACCGCTCATTCTTGATTATTCCCCATGCCGGTAGCGATCAAGCCATGTTCCAGTACTTTTTATAGCCACGGAAGCACACGGAAAATATGAAAGAAAAAATGCCTGATTAGCAATCTTTCTGTGTTTTTCCGTGTGATTCCGTGGCCATAATTGCAGTCTTGATGCGGCAGGATCAGTACTAGTCCATACGGCGAAATATCAATGTACCGTTGGTGCCACCAAAACCGAACGAGTTGGACATTGAAACATCCACCTTCATTTCCCTGGCTGTATTAGGCACATAGTCCAGATCACATTCCGGATCGGCATTATCCAGGTTGATTGTAGGCGGCACAACCTGGTCGCGCAGCGCCAGAATGGAGAATAATGCCTCGACACCGCCGGCGGCCCCCAGCAGATGCCCTGTCATGGACTTGGTTGAACTGATGGCCACCTTGCCTGCCTGGTTGCCAAACGAACGCTTGATAGCCAGCGTCTCGGCGATATCACCCGCGGGAGTCGAGGTGCCGTGGGCATTGATATAATCGACATCGCCATGATTCAGACCGGCATCCGCCAGTGCCGCATCCATGCACTGTGCCGCGCCTTGCCCGCCCTCGGAGGGTTGTGTCATGTGGTAGGCATCACCACTCATACCAAAACCGGCAATTTCCGCATAAATGTCTGCACCGCGTGCACGGGCTGATTCATATTCTTCAAGCACCAGTACACCGGCACCATCACTGAGCACAAAACCGTCACGGTCCCTGTCCCAGGGACGACTGGCAGCCTCGGGGTCGTCATTACGGGTGGACAGCGCGCGTGCTGATGAGAACCCGCCAACACCTGTGGGACAGGTCGCCATTTCCGCACCACCGGCAATCATGATGTCAGCATCACCATAGGCAATGGTACGCGCGGCGATGCCGATACTGTGCGTCGCCGAGGTACACGCGGTAACGATCGCCAGGTTGGGTCCTTTCAGGCCGTACATAATGGACAGGTTACCGGCAATCATATTAATAATATTGCCGGGAACAAAGAAGGGAGAAATTTTCCGCGGGCCACCTTCAAGAAACGCCTGATAGGCGAGTTCAATGCCGTGCAAACCACCAATACCCGACCCGATTGCTACGCCTGCACGCCGGTCATTGGCATTGCTAATCTCGAGACCCGAGTCCGCAATAGCATGGCTGGCAGCGGCAATACCATAGTGGATAAACTCAGCCATGCGCCGTGCATCCTTGTTTGCCAAAAACGCAGACACATCGAAGTCCCTGACCTCACCACCAAATCGTACCGGGAAGCCAGATACATCAAAACCGCTGATCGGACCAATGCCGCTTTTTCCAGCAAGGATGTTTTCCCAGGCAACGTCAACCGTGTTGCCAACAGGAGAAATAATACCCAGGCCGGTTACGACAACACGTCTTTTCGACAATGCTCATCCCTCACAAACATACCGCTCTGAAAACGAATAACCTAATAAAAAGCCGCACCCGTCATGCAAGGGCGCGGCTGGAATTCTCGAGAAAAGAATCAGTCCTTGTGGGCGTTGACGTAATCAATTGCCTGCTGAACAGTGGTAATCTTTTCTGCTTCTTCATCAGGAATCTCACATTCGAACTCCTCTTCCAGGGCCATAACCAGTTCAACGGTATCGAGTGAATCAGCACCAAGATCATCGACGAATGAAGAGCTGTCGGTGACTTCGTCTTCCTTTACCCCCAATTGCTCGATAACAATTTTCTTGACGCGCTCATCAATATTGCTCATTTCGGATTGTTCCTCTTAGATTAAAAAATGCAGCCAAAGCTGCGCGAGTATTGTAGTGAATGCAAGATGCAACATACAAGTTGCATCTCTACCCGCTTGCCGGAAGAAGACAAGCTCCTGTAGACAGGCTTCTTTTGCAAACATATTAGTTAAATAATTATTTATATTACATATTCTTATAATGCTTAATTAACGCAATCTCCACATTGACAGAGCGCCGCTCTAGCTCATGTACATGCCGCCATTCACATGAATGGTTTCACCGGTGATATAGGCCGCATCTGCCGAGGCAAGAAATACCACCGCGCTGGCAACATCCTCGACCGCCCCCAGTTTCCCGAGTGCAATCTGCTTCAGCAGTTCATCTCGTTGCTCCTCCGGCAAGGCACGCGTCATATCCGTATCGATAAAACCCGGCGCAACTGCATTGACAGTAATACCACGCGAACCGATTTCCCTTGCCAACGATTTGGTAAAGCCGATCACTCCCGCCTTGGTAGCCGCGTAGTTTGACTGTCCTGGGTTACCGGTTGCACCGATCACCGAGGTAATGTTGATGATACGTCCGTGTTTGGCCTTCATCATGCCACGCAGACACGCCTTGCTCATCCTGAAAGCCGAGGTCAGGTTGGTCTCTATCACATCATTCCATTCATCATCCTTCATACGCATCAGTAGGTTGTCACGCGTGATACCGGCGTTGTTTACCAGGATAGTCGGCGCAGCGTATTCAGCCTGGATACCCTTGATCAGTGATTCAATGGAGACGGGATCGGTCACGTTCAACACCTTGCCGGCACCCTTGATACCGCCCGCCGCGAATGAATCCGTAATCCCCTGCGCACCACCCGCAGAGGTTGCCGTACCGATAACAGTCGCCCCCCTGCTGCCCAGGGCGGTTGCAATCGCCTGGCCAATTCCGCGACTCGCCCCCGTCACAAGGGCTATTTCATTTGATAGTGACATAACAGTTCCTGTTTGCTTGCCGGTCTGATGAGTAACAATAGACTAGTCTTCCAGCGCCGACGCCAGCGATGGCCCATCAAATACAGCCGACGCAACAATCATTTTATCAATACGTTTACTCAAACCCGTCAGCACTTTTCCAGGGCCGGCCTCGATGATCCGGGTCACACCCTGTTTTCCCATAGCCTGCACGGAAGCCACCCACTGCACCGGGCTGTACAACTGTCGGCTCAGATTTTCACGGATGCTATCCGGATCATCATGCAGTGTCGCATCCACGTTCTGTACCACCTTGATTGATGGAGTCGTGATAACAGCCTGCCTGAGGCGATCGGCGAACTGTTCGGCCGCCGGCCGCATCAGCGCACAATGGGACGGCACACTGACCGGCAATGGTACCACCCGCCTGGCGCCCGCCTCTTTTGCCAGCGCCATGGCGCGAGATACCGCATCGCTGCGCCCGGCAATAACAACCTGCCCGGGGGCATTATAGTTAACCGGCGATACAACCTCTCCATCAGCCGCCTGTTCACAGACACTGGCAACCACTGCATCATCCAGTCCAAGGATGGCTGCCATTGCACCGTTTCCCATCGGTACAGCAGACTGCATACAGCGACCACGTTCTGCTACCAGGCTGACAGCGTCCTGAAAATCGAGGGCGCCGGCACAAACCAGGGCCGTGTATTCTCCAAGGCTGTGCCCGGCCATCAGTACCGGTTCCGCACCCCCGGCATCCCGCCACACACGCCAGACAGCAACGCCGGCTGCCAGCATCGCGGGTTGCGTTCTGTCTGTCTCATTCAATTCTTCCTCGGGGCCGTCCTGCACCAGCTGCCATAGATCATAACCGAGCACGTCACTGGCCAGATCAAAGGTATCGACCACCAGTGAATAGTCCGTGGCAAGTGCAGAGAGCATGCCGGTTGACTGGGATCCCTGACCGGGAAATACAATTGCGAGTGTCGTGCTCATCATCAATATTTAACCAGTGCCGAACCCCAGGTAAAACCGCCACCAAAGGCTTCCATGAGCAGGATTTCACCACGCTTGATGCGGCCATCGCGTATCGCAACATCCAGCGCCAGCGGTACTGATGCGGCAGATGTGTTGCCGTGTTCATCCACTGTAACGACGACGTTATCCATGGACATCTTCAGCTTGCGGGCCGTCGCCTGGATGATGCGTATATTTGCCTGATGCGGAATCAGCCAGTCGACGTCGGACTTCTCCATGTTGTTGGCTGCCAGCGTTTCATCGACAATGCGGCCCAGAGTATTCACCGCCATCTTGAAGACTTCATTGCCCTGCATCTGCACATAGGCCTGTCCAGCCAGTACCTTGTCATAGCCGCTCGATATTCCGGCCGGCACTGTCAACAGATGCTCGTAACTGCCGTCCGCATGGAGATGCGTAGAAAGAATTCCCGGCTCATCACTGGCCTCGAGGACCACAGCGCCGGCACCGTCGCCGAACAGGATACCGGTACCGCGATCATTCCAGTCCACAATGCGCGACAGTGTCTCGGCACCGACCACCAGCGCGCACTTGGCAGAACCAGTCTTGATAAACTTGTCGGCGATGCCGAGGGCATAGACAAACCCCGTGCACACGGCCTGCACATCAAACGCCGCCGTACCGTGAATATCCAGCCGTTGCTGTAACAGGCAGGCGGTACTTGGAAACACCCTGTCCGGCGTCGTTGTCGCCAGCACAATCAGGTCGATCTGCCGTGGTGTTCGTCCTGCGGCCTCCATTGCCCGGCTGGCGGCAATTTCCGCCAGATCACAGGTCGTCTCGCCACCCGCAGCAATATGTCGCTTGTAGATACCGGTGCGATCCCGTATCCATTCATCCGAAGTATCCATGATCTTTTCAAGATCATGGTTGGTCAGCACTTTCTCCGGCAAGTAGCTGCCAGTGCCCGTAATACGTGAATATTTCATAGGGCCTGCCTGTTTTCCTCGTAGGAATGTAACCGGGCCGTTATGCGTTCAGGGATATTTTCGCGGACTTCGAGAATGGCAACCTTGATGGCGTTTGCAAAGGCAAAGGCATCTGCACCACCGTGACTCTTGATGACAATCCCGCGCAGACCCAGCAAGCTGGCACCGTTGTATGCACGCGGGTCAATGCGATTACGGAACGCCTTCAGTACCGGCATGGCTATGATGGCGGCGATTTTGGTCAGCAGATTGCGCCGGAACTCCTGCTTGATGAATTCAGCGATCATCTTGGCGACCCCCTCGCTGGTCTTCAGCGAGACATTGCCGACAAAGCCATCACAGACAATGACATCAAAGCTTCCCTTGTAGATATCATCGCCTTCGGCATATCCCGCATAGTTTGGCATACTCGCCTGCAGTAATTGCGCCGCTTTCTTGACCTGTTCGTTGCCCTTGATGTCTTCCTCGCCAATGTTCAGCAAACCAACACGCGGGTGCTCGTTTCCATCGACTGCACCGGCCAGTACCGATCCCATCAGGGAGAACTGGAACAGGTGCCCGGCATTGCAATCAACATTGGCGCCGAGATCAAGCATCCAGGTGTGGCCGGTCATTGAAGGCAGCGATGTACATATCGCCGGCCGCTCGATACCGGGGAGCATCTTCAGAACAAAGCGTGAGGTTGCCATTAATGCACCGGTATTACCGGCACTGACACAGGCATGCGCAACACCTTCTTTCACAAGATTAAGCGCAACCCGCATGGAAGAATCTTTCTTGTTGCGCATCGCCGCCGACGCCATCTCATTCATTTCCACCTGCTGACTGGCGTGATGGATGCTCAGGCGTGTATTTGCCGATTCACCCGCTGCGGCAACAGCCGCTGCCAGCCTGGGTTCGTCGCCAACAAGTATGATGCGGACGTCAGTATGCTGACCAAGGGCTGTGACAGCTGCAGGTACGACGACATCCAGACCGGTATCACCGCCCATAGCATCGAGCGCAATAGAAATTTCATTACTCATGATATGGACGGCTGAAATAGGTTACACAGGCACCTGATAAATCAGGTCTCGCGGGAGAGCTGATCACGGTGATGAATCAGCGGATATTTCACAACCCGTGCAACAAGGCGAGCAACTAGTCCAGGTCTTTATTGATGACCTTGCGGCCTTTGTAAAACCCGTCGGCACTGACATGGTGCCGCAGGTGTGTCTCACCGGTTGTCGGTTCAATCGACAGCGTGCTGCCCGTCAATTTGTCATGCGAGCGGCGCATGCCACGACGCGATGGCGTTTTGCGACTTTTCTGTACGGCCATGATGTCACTCCTAAACTACTGTTTCGATTTCAGTCCCGCCAGGACCGCAAACGGATTCTTGCGCTGTTCGCTCTCCGGCGGTGTATAGTCTTTAACAAATTCCTGACAATCCACCCGATCACTGTGTCTGGGTACAATCGGAATTGCCAGTAACACTTCTTCTGCAACCAGGTCGGCAATATGAACCGGTTCCGCCGAGACCAGCAGTGGCTCGTAGCTGTCAGGCAGGGCATTTGCCGCCTCATCGCTGGCCACCAGTCCCAGACGGAAGTCCAGGTCAAGAGGCAAAGTCATTTTTTCCAGACAGCGCTGGCACTTCAACATGACTTCGCCCCGAATGGACCCTTTCAAATAGCGCGTACCATCCGCATCCCTGCCCAGTTCCATCTCGACCTGCAACTCACCCTCGTCAGAGACCAGCACAGGCAACAGGCGTTCCAGACTGCTGACGGCCACCGCGCCACGCAGCAGACGCCCCGCCTCGGCCGTAGCGATCAGATCAAGCCGATCTGGCAGGTGGTTTACCATAACCTGCGAATACTATCTGCAGGCCCATTTAGTGTCAATCTCAATTAGCTGCATAAACCCTTCCATCTTGCTAGAATTCAGAAACTTACCCTGCTGGGCAGGCATCGCGTGACGACGACATAGCACATAGTGAAAAAACAGGTAAAGTCACCCCTTGAATACGCTAACAGACAGGAACCGATGTGATTAAGAAACTGCTGATTGCGAACCGCGGTGAAATCGCCGTTCGTATCATACGAGCCTGTGCAGAGGCAGGAATTACCTCCGTCGCCATCTATACCGACGCCGACCGTTATGCCCTGCATGTCAGCAAAGCTGACGAGGCCTACAACATCGGGCCTGAATCCGTTGCCGGTTACCTGAATGCGCATCGAATCGTGAACTTGGCCGTCGCCACCCACTGCGATGCCTTGCATCCGGGCTACGGTTTTCTGTCTGAGAATCCCCTGCTGCCGGAAATATGTCAGTCACGGCGAATCCATTACATCGGCCCCGATGCCTCCGTGATCCGCATGATGGGCGACAAGATTCAGGCGCGTGCTGCCATGCAGACGGCCGGAATCCCGGTTGTCCCCGGTAGTGAAGGCAGCCTCAAGGACCTTGAAGAAGCGCTGGCACTGTCCGAGACGATCGGTTACCCGATCATGCTGAAAGCCACCAATGGCGGCGGTGGCCGCGGCATTCGGCGCTGTAATTCGGCACTGGAATTGCGCAAAAACTACCAGCGTGTCATCTCCGAGGCCAGCAAGGCATTCGGATCAGCCGACATTTTTCTGGAAAAATGCATAGACAGACCACGGCATATAGAAGTCCAGATCCTCGCAGACCGACATGGCAACGTGGTGCACCTGTTCGAGCGTGATTGTTCCATACAGCGTCGCCACCAGAAACTGATCGAGATTGCCCCTTCACCTCAAATCAGTGACGAGCAGCGACAGTGGCTCGGGGAAACCGCCGTACGCGCAGCCCGCGCGGTCAATTACGAGAATGCCGGCACCGTTGAATTTCTGCTCGATAAGGACGGACAATTTTACTTCATGGAAATGAACACCCGCTTGCAGGTCGAGCACACGATTTCCGAGACCATCACCGGTATTGACATTGTACGCGAGCAGATACGCATAGCCGATGGCCTGGCGCTGAAATACCGGCAAGAGGAAATTCAGCGGCGCGGTTACGCCATGGAGTTGCGTATCAATGCGGAAGATCCAAAAAATAATTTCCTGCCAAGCTTCGGGCGCATCACCCGCTACTTTGCGCCGGGTGGCCCCGGTGTGCGTACCGATGCCGCCATCTACAGCGGCTACCCGATTCCACCCGACTATGATTCAATGTGCGCAAAATTAACGGTGTGGGCGCTTGACTGGGAAGAGCTGCTGAACCGTGCCAGCAGAGCCCTGCAGGACACAGGCGTCTATGGTGTAAAAACCACGATCCCCTACTACATGGAAATCCTCAAGGTGGCAGATTTTCGCAGCGGTTCATTTGACACCGGTTTTGTGGAAGACCATCCGGAATTAACTGAATACAAGACCAGCCGGCCAACACGCGAACTGACTGCGGCCATTACCGCGGCCCTGTCGGCTCACCTTGGACTATAGGAACAGCAACAGGAAGAACACATCATGTCGAAAGTACACATTACCGATGTCATCCTGCGAGACGCACACCAGTCGTTGATTGCAACGCGAATGCGCACCGAGGATATGCTGCCCGTGTGCGAGCAACTGGACCGTATCGGCTACTGGTCACTGGAAGTCTGGGGCGGCGCCACCTTTGACAGCTGCCTGCGCTTTCTCAAGGAGGACCCCTGGGAGCGCCTCAAGACACTGCGCAAGGCATTACCCAACACCCGCTTGCAGATGCTGCTGAGGGGCCAGAACCTGCTCGGTTACCGGCACTACTCCGATGATGTCGTCAACGCCTTTGTGGCGCGCGCTGCAGAAAACGGCATGGATGTTTTCCGTATCTTCGATGCATTAAACGACACACGCAACCTGGAGACGGCCATCAAGGCGGTCAACCAGGCGGGCAAGCATGCACAGGGAACCATCTGCTATACCACCAGCCCCGTCCATAACACGGCAACCTTTGTAGGGATGGCCCGGGAACTGCAATCGATGGGATGCGACAGCATCGCCATCAAGGATATGGCAGGACTGCTGACCCCCATGGCCACGGCCGAACTGGTGCATGCGCTTGGCCAGGCCACGGACCTGCCGCTGCATCTTCACTGCCATGCAACAGCCGGGACTGCCGAGATGTGCATGTTGAAGGCGGTAGAAAATGGCTGCAACCATATTGATACTGCCATCTCGTCCTTCGCGTGCGGCCCAAGCCACCCGCCGACAGAAAGCATGGTGTCTGCATTTCGCGATACGGAATATGACACTGGCCTGAACCTGGAGGCGCTGCAGACAATCGGTCTCTATTTCAGGGATGTGCGCAAGAAATATGCACAGTTTGAAAGTGACTATACCGGCCCGGACACCCGTGTGCAGGTCTACCAGGTACCAGGGGGCATGATCTCGAACCTGTCAACACAGTTACGCGAACAGGGTGCACTTGAACGCCTCGATGAGGTTTTCATGGAAATTCCGCGGGTACGCAAGGACCTGGGCTATCCGCCACTGGTCACGCCAACTTCCCAGATCATCGGCACGCAAGCCGTACTGAACGTACTCACGGGCAAGCGTTACGGAACCATCACCAATGAAGTAAAACTCTATCTCCAGGGACGTTATGGCAAGGCGCCTGCCCCTTTTGATCCTGTCGTGCAACGCCAGGCCATTGGCTCGGAAGCCAGTATCGATGTCCGACCGGCAGATCTTCTTAATGATGAAATGGACAAACTGCGCAAAGCCGCTGGCGAATTCGCCAGCAGCGAGGAAGATGTACTGACCTATGCCATGTTCCCGGAAATCGGCGGTGAATTCCTGCAGCAGCGCGCAGCAAACACACTTGTTCCTGAAACAATTGAGTATGACCACACAATTGAGTATGACCACACCGAGGAAACAGAACGGCGCACGCGCCCGACAGAATTCAATGTCACCCTTCATGGCGAGCCTTACCATATAAAAATTACCGGCACTGGTCATCGCACACAGGATAACAGGCCGTTTTACATGACGGTAGACGGTATCCCGGAAGAAGTACTGGTCGAGACACTCGACGAGATTCACGCCATCGGCAAGATCGATAACAGTACAGTGAAAGGCAGCCAGCGCCCGCGGGCCACCCGGCCCGGCGATGTCACCACATCCATGCCAGGCACCATTATTGATGTTCTGGTCAATGTGGATGACGTGATAGCGGCGGGCACGCCGGTACTGATTACCGAGGCAATGAAGATGGAGACTGAAATACAATCACCCATTGCCGGCAAGGTGACCGCCATTCACGTGAGCAAGGGCGATCGTGTTAATCCGGATGAAACACTCGTTGAAATCACTGCCGACGATTAGCGTCGCCCGTGACGATGACGCAGACCGTCACACTGGCATCGACCTCGCCGTTCCGCAAGGAACTGCTGCAACGCCTGGGCTTACCGTTCATGACGGCCGCACCCGATGTTGATGAATCACCGCTGGCAAACGAAACGGCCGTGGCACTGGTACAGCGCCTGTCGGCAAACAAGGCGCGTGCAGTTGCCGCTACACACCCGGGACTGGTAATAGGTTCCGATCAGGTTGCTGCCACGGGTAACAACATACTGGGCAAACCCGGCACGCATGAACGGGCGTTTGAACAACTACGCAAACTCTCGGGAAAACGCGTCACCTTCCAGACAGGTCTGTGCCTGCTGAACACCGCGACAGATGAGGCACTGGTGGACGTTATTCCCTATACAGTGCAATTCCGGGAACTCGAAGACCAGCAGATTGAACGCTACCTGCAACAGGACCAGCCCTATCACTGTGCAGGCAGTTTTAAATCCGAGGGTCTGGGTATCACCCTGTTCGAGTACATGGAAGGCAGCGATCCAACCGCGTTGATCGGCTTACCACTGATTCGCCTGACCAGCATGCTGGCGCAGTCGGGGATTGACCTGCCATAGCGGTAAACTGCATGAGTATACCCTGCAGCAGCGGGTCACATCCGCGGACTTAAATAATGGCTTGAGCAGTGTGGTCTAGCGTACCGAACCTACGCCATTGGCAAACATTTCGTTCATCCCTTTCACCATCGCCACGCCGATACGGTCGCTGAGACGCTTGAAGAAGTCCGGTTTCTCGGTAAATTCGACGATCTCCTCGACACCAATGACTTCACGAGCCACATAACTGCTGCTGCCAATTTCATCCGCAAGTCCCATCGGGATACCCTCTTCTCCCGTCCATACCAGCCCGGTAAACAGCTTGTCGTTTTCGTGCAGGCGTTCACCCCGCCCCTGCTCTACCGCAGTGATGAATTGCTTATGGATACTGTCGAGCAATAACTTCACATGCTCGACATCGGCAGGCTTTTGAGGCGTAAACGGGTCAAGGAAGCCCTTGCTCTCGCCAGCCGTGTACAGGCGTCGTTCAACACCCAGCTTGTTCATGGTATCGACGAAACCGAAACTGTCCATGCGCACACCGATAGAGCCGATAATACTGGCTTCATCGACATAGATGTCATCAGCCGCGGAGACCACGTAGTAGCAACCGGAGGCACAGACATCCGTGACCACCGCGTATAACGGTGTATCCGGATGCAACTCACGCAGCCGCTTGATCTCCTTGTAGATGTAACCGGACTGTACCGGACTGCCACCGGGCGAATTTGCCCGCAGGATAACACCCGCTGTATTTTTATCCTCGAAAGCGCTGCGCAAACCCTTGATCACGGTATCTGCACTGGCTTCGGTTGAATCGGAAATGACACCCTTGAGTTCAACCAGTGCGGTATGCTTCTCGGACACCTTGCCTAACTGGTCCCAATCGGTGGGCATATACAGTATCAGCAGTGCCAGCAGGTACAAGGCAAGCAACACCTTGAAGAAGATATTCCAGCGCCGTGTGCGTCGTTGTTCATTAACCGCAGCGAAGGCGAGCCGGTTAATGACATCCCGACTCCACTCCTCACTGCCTGTTTCCATCTTGCTGCTTTCAGAATCCTTGCCAAACATTTTGTCACCTGTTGTCTATAGTGGAATTTTCCGCGAACTCAAATGAGGCCGGTCTGCGCCATCCACGACGGCATGTCGGTCACGCGATCCAGGCATACCAGCGGCGCATGTCGTTTCAACCGTTCCTCCGAATGCACGCCGCTGCGCACCGCAATCTTGGCAGCCCCGGCATTGGTTGCCATTTCCATGTCATACTCGGTATCACCAACCATCAGTGTTTCGCCGGGCAGCACATCCAGTTCCGCCATAATATCCAGCAACATCTGCGGATGCGGTTTGGAACGCGCCTCGTCGGAACAGCGCGTTGCATGAAAACAGCAGGCCAGACCGGTCTCATCAAGCACCCGCTGCAGACCGCGACGTGCCTTCCCGGTAGCCACCCCAAGTAACAGCTGCTGTTGCGCCAGGGTATCCAGCACATCACGCACCCCCTCGAACAACTGCGATGCCTCTGACTGAAACCAGTACTTTCTGTAATGTTCCACGAACGTCTGCAGAAAACGTTCATCACGCCCTGGGACCAGTGTATCAATCGCCTCTCGCAATCCCAGCCCGATGACATTCTTGACCGTGTCATCCCCCATCGGTTCCAGCCCCAGATCAGCGATCGCCGCGTGCAGGCAAGCCACGATTTGCGCCTCGGAATCCATCAAGGTGCCATCCCAGTCGAAGACGATGAGTTTAATCTTGTCGGCCATGATTGATATGAATGAAGGTCACTCACGCTAGAGCGTGAATTATGGCGATTCAAGCCGGTCGATAACAGCTTTTAGTTCATCTTCCAGTGGTGCGTGCACGGTTATTGTTTCACCTTCGACCGTATCTGAAAATTCAAGGTAGTGCGCATGCAGCAGCATACGACGCAAGCCAAGGCGTTTCATAGAGAGATTGAATGCCGAATCTCCGTATTTTTCATCACCCGCGAGTGGATGTCCGATATGTGCGCCGTGCACCCGGATCTGGTGTGTTCTGCCGGTTTTCAACTCAACCTCGACCAGTGTCGCGGTTCTGAAGCATGTGACCGGCTTGAAGACACTGATCGCCTGCTTGCCCGTTTCGTCGACCATCACCATGCGTTCCCCACCTTGCAGCAGATTCTTGCGCAACGGTACTGCCACCGTTTGATTGCCCCCTTGCCATTCCCCTGACACCAGTGCCAGGTAATGCTTGACTACGGCACCCTGTCGAAGTTGCTCCTGGAAAGCACGCAGAAAACTTCGCCGCTTGGCCAGCACCAGACAGCCGGAGGTCTCCCGGTCAAGACGATGTGCAAGTTCCAGAAAGGGTGCCTGCGGTCGTCCGGCACGAAAGGCTTCGATGACGCCATAGCTGAGGCCACTGCCGCCGTGGACAGCAGTACCGGACGGCTTGTTGATCACCAGGCAGCGACTGTTCTCAAAAAGAATACGCTCCTCCAGGCTGCGCATCGGCTTAACCTCGCCTGCCGCAGGGGTTGCAACCCTGACAGGAGGAATTCGCACCTTGTCACCGACACATACCTTATACTGCGCACGAATGCGGCCGCTGTTGACGCGCACCTCACCACGCCTGAGGATGCGATAGATATGGCTCTTTGGAACTCCCTTCAGATGGCGCGCCAAATAATTGTCTATACGCTGACCCGCTTCATCGGCGGTCACCTGTACCTGGCGCACCCTGGGAAAGCTCTTTGCAGGTTCCTGACTCATGGAATCGCTATCTACCTGAAAACGGTTAAGGAATTGTACAGGGTTTATAACAGATGTATTACCTCGTTTGTTTGCGGGTATAGGACAAGATTGTTATAGTCCAAGCTCGGTTTGGCCTTGAGTGGGTAATCTATGTCCGCAAGTCAATCCGGCGACACCAAATTTACAGGACAAATGTTGGCCGCTGTCTAGAGCCGATGATTTCCAGATTCACCAGCAACATGCTGTTAGCAAGTAAAACCAAACCCAGATAAACAATGAACGCCCCCGCGAATCACACACAGCATCATATACCCGTTTTCATTACCTGCCTGTTATGGCTGTTGGGTGCAATTCCAGCACCCCGCCCGCAGCCCTGTCCGTTAAGGACAGGTCAGGCAATGTGCGCTGTGCGTTATCAGGTAGAGCGTATGAGAGAAATAAAACATGAAAAGAATGTTGATCAATACCACGCAGCCCGAAGAGCTGCGTGTAGCCATGGTCGATGGCCAGAAGCTCTACGATCTTGATATAGAGGTACCCTCACGCGGTCAGAAAAAGTCCAACGTATACAAAGGTAAAATTACCCGCATCGAGCCCAGCCTCGAGGCAGCCTTTATTGACTATGGTGGCAACCGCCACGGCTTCCTGCCATTAAAGGAAATCGCGCGCAGCTATTTCAGCGACTCCGCCAAGCAGGGAGGCGGCCGCCTTAGCATCAAGGATGCGCTTACCGAAGGCCAGGAACTGGTCGTACAGGTTGAAAAAGAAGAACGCGGCAACAAGGGTGCCGCTCTCACCACCTTTATCAGCCTTGCCGGGCGTTACCTGGTGCTGATGCCCAACAATCCGCGTGCCGGCGGGGTTTCACGGCGGATTCAGGGCGAAGACCGCGACCTGGTTCGCGATGCCATGAGCGGCATGAACATACCCGACGGCATGGGCATGATTGTCCGTACGGCCGGCATTGGCCGTAGTAGTGAAGAATTACAGTGGGACCTGGATTATCTGGTACACCTCTGGAGCGTCATCGAGCAGGCTGCCGCGGAACGCACAGCGCCGTTACTGATTTACCAGGAAAGTAATGTCATTATCCGCGCACTGCGTGACTACCTGCGCACAGACGTCGCGGAAATCCTGGTTGACAGTCCCGAGGTATATGAGACGGCACGTGAGTTCATGGAACGTGTCATGCCCCACAATCTGGGCAAACTGAAGCTCTACCAGGACACCATCCCGCTCTTCAACCGTTTCCAGATTGAATCGCAAATCGAGTTCGCCTTTCAGCGGGAAGTCACGCTGCCATCCGGAGGGGCCATCGTCATAGATCACACCGAGGCATTGATTTCCATCGACATCAACTCTGCGCGTGCCACCAAGGGCGGTGACATTGAAGAAACCGCACTGAATACCAACCTGGAAGCCGCAGATGAAATTGCCCGGCAGCTGCGTATACGCGACCTCGGCGGGCTGGTCGTCATTGACTTCATTGACATGCAGCCTGCCCGCCACCAGCGGGAAGTCGAAAACCGTCTGCGCGATGCATTAAAGATGGACCGTGCACGGGTCCAGATCGGACGCATATCACGTTTTGGCCTGCTGGAAATGTCACGCCAGCGTCTGCGGCCATCGCTAGGCGAATCCAGCCAGATTGTGTGTCCGCGTTGCACCGGTCAGGGCACCATTCGTGGTGTCGAATCCCTGTCATTGTCGGTACTGAGAATCATCGAGGAAGAAGTCATGAAAGACAACACCTTGCGTGTTGTCGCACATGTCCCGGTCGATGTCGGCACCTACCTGCTCAACGAAAAGCGCGAGTTGCTCGTGGACCTCGAAGCACGCTACAAAATCGCCGTGATGCTGATTCCATCACCGGCACTGGAAACTCCGAATTACGATGTGCAGCGTCTGCGCAAGGACGATACGGCACTCACGCAAGGCACCCCGAGTTACCATCTGACGAAAACGCCCGTCGAGGCCGAGCTACCCACCGCCACATCCACGAATGCAGTTAACGCAGAAGTACCGGCCATCAAGACAGTCAAACCGGTCGCACCCGCACCCTTGCCGGCACGCAGCAAGGTAGCTGACACAGTAGAGAAACCCGGCCTGATGAAACGTGTATTTTCCAGTCTGTTTGGTGCAAGCGAAGAGACACCGACACCTGAACCCTCAAAAACGGCACAACCGCGGAGCCAGCAAGGCCAGGCACGTGGAGATAATCGCGGCACCAGCCGTCGCAGACCACAATCACAGGGTAATCGTCGCCCACCCAACCGGTCATCATCCGGTCAAAGTGCCAAACCGCGCCAACCTGCCGGCAATCGCCAGCAACCGCGGCCGCCCCAGAAGCAGGTCGCTGCAGACCAGGCTACATCGACCCAGGCAACTGCGGCCGCTCCCCCCGCCTCGCCGTCGACACCTTCCGCTGAGGGCACGAGTCAGCAACCGCGGCGGGCATCAAGACGTGGTCGTCGTGGTGGCCGGCGACGTTCGACTGACCAGAAAAGGAATGATGGCAACCAGAAAGCGGCAACAGGCGAACAAACCAGGACTGCTGGCACCGATACAGGACCTGCGAATAAATCCCGGAGAACGGAAGATCGCAATCAACCGCAGGAGGGAAACGGTAGCACCAGTCCGGCACCTGCCGGTAACAGCGCTGCGCCACAAGCCGCCGTCAAGGTCGCCCCTGAACCCAAACCCAAGGCGCCTGAAACTCAATCAGCAGCAGACAACCCGAGGGCCGCACCTGCAACGGATACGCCACCCAAACCAGCACCAAAAGCAGAAAAGGTCGCCTCGGAATAGGCGTGTAATTACAGCCGATGCTGATGGCGAATATCTGCCAGCAGACCGGCTGCAGCCACTTCAATCAAGTCGAGTACGCGTTCAAACCCGGTAGAGCCACCATAGTAGGGGTCTGGCACCTCATTCACCTCGATGTCGGGTGCGAATTCCATAAACAATCGCAGTTTCGATTCGTGCTCAGTCGGGCAATTTGCAGCCAGATCCTCGAAGTTACTGCTATCCATGGCGACGACATAATCGAACACATGGAAATCGTCCGGACTGACGCGTCGTGCCTTTTGACTGCTTAAATCAACCCCGCGCTTTAACGCTGCGGCAGATGCACGTTCATCGGGCTTCTCTCCAATGTGATAGGCATGTGTCCCCGCTGAATCAACTTGTATGACGGTCGCAAGCTCACTGTCTGCTACCAGTCGTTCGAAAACACCCTGGGCCGTTGGTGACCTGCAGATATTGCCCATGCAAACGAAAAGCACATTAACCATTACAACTCCTGCTTGCTACTCATTATGTGTTAACAACGCATCGACCCGTGCCAGGTCTTCCGGGGTATCCACACCGTGACCTGGCATAGCCGTTGCGATACCAACATGGATCCTTATCCCGTGCCACAGTACACGCAACTGCTCAAGCTTTTCGATCGACTCCAGCGGCGACGGCTCCATGTGCATATAGCTTTTCAGAAAACCGGCGCGGTAGGCATACAGTCCAATATGGCGTAACGCCTGAGTGTCATTATCCACCGCAGGTCTGTCGCGATGAAAGGGTATCGCTGCACGGCTGAAATAGAGCGCATATCCCTGCCTGTCCAGAACCACCTTGACGATATTCGGATCCGCTACTTCATTATTGGATTGTACCGGATAGGCAAGCGTCGCCATCCGGGCGTCCACATTACCAGCAAGACCAGCAGCGACCTGTTTGATGAGTGCGGCAGGAATTAGCGGTTCATCACCCTGCACGTTGACGATGATATCGTCGTCATCCCAGGCTTGAGCCTCGACGACCTCCGCAAGACGCTCGGTACCCGAGGTATGCTCGGGGGAGGTCATGCATACCGTCGCATTAAAACGGTGCGCAGCATCCGCAATGCGCTGGTCATCCGTTGCGATAATGACATCGATTGCGCCGCTCTGTAGCGAGCGCTCGTGCACATGCTGCAGCATCGGGCGACCGGCCAGTTCAAGTAGCGGCTTACCCGGCAGGCGTGTGGATGCATAACGTGCCGGTATGACGACTTTGAAGGCCGTGCTATCCATACGATTCGGTCTCAGACCTCCTCATCTGCCGGCAGTTGCCGCGCTTCATCTTCCAGCATCACCGGGATGCCTTCCCTGACGGGATATGCCAGGCGGTCTACCTTGCAGATCAACTCACCTTCATCCTTGTGGTATACAAGAGGCCCCTTGCATATCGGGCAAGCCAGTATATCAAGTAATTTTTTATCCACGCTGATCCCCTGCCAACTGTAGGCTGTCTTGAAGCGATATTATCCACGATGTGGCAGCCGGGTATCCAGTAGCACATCCAGAGAAGCGCAGAAATCGTCGCTCATGCGTGCCTCAACCGGCACATACCAGTCATTTGCCGTTGCAAAATGTCGGCATTTGACTGCATCTTTCTCCGTCATAATGACCGGCCGGCCATCACCGAAACGAATGTCTTCTGGCTGAAACCGGAAATGGTCTGGAAATGTGTGCGTTTCCAGCTGCAAACCAGCCTGCTGCAGCGAGCGAAAAAATCGCTCGGGATGACCAATACCGGCCACGGCGTGTACTGTTTGAGAGCGGAAATCATGCAGCGCACTGATCTTGTCGGAATCCAGCAGGTTATGCGCATCTCCCTGCTTCATTCTCAACGGGTGTTCCTGCTCGCTCCCCAGGCCATTAATGACCACCAGGTCAATTCCCTGTAAACGGCTGACCGGTTCGCGCAGCGGCCCGGCAGGTAGCAGGAAGCCGCTGCCGAATCGCCGCACGCCATCAATCACGGCAATCTCGATATCGCGTTGCAGAGCGTAGTGCTGCAGGCCGTCATCACTCAGGATGACATCACAGTCGCTGTGTGCAATCAGCGCCTTTGCCGCGGCCACGCGATCAGGCGCGACAGACACGGGACAGCCTGTCTTCGCTGCCAGCAGCACGGCCTCATCACCGACTACAGCGGGATCACTGTCAGGCCTGACCTGTTGCGGCCAGTTGCTGGCGGTTCCGCCGTAACCCCGTGAGATAATCCCGGGCTTGCAACCCTTGCCTCGCAGATACCCTGCCAGCCAGGCAACCAGCGGTGTTTTACCGGTCCCGCCGACCGTAATATTGCCAACCACGATCACCGGCACCGGAACCCGGACACTGCGGAAGATGCCGTGTTTATAAGCTGATCGGCGCAGGCTGATAATGACGCGGTAGATCAACGACAGCGGCGTCAGCAAAACCAGCCATGGACTGCGTGTATACCAGTAATGATCCAGGCGTTTCATTAAACCCTGTTAAACACGCATAACAGCCGGCTATTGTTCCTCTATCTTCGATGTCGCCAGGGAAATCTGCGTCAATCCAAGCTGACTGGTGGCGTCAAGCGCGGTAATGACAGCCTGATGTGGCGTGCTGGCGTCGGCACGGATGATGATAGTGAGTGACTCACGGCCATCTACCGCCTTGCTGATAGCCGCTTTCAGTGTCTTCAGTTCACTGTTCACCACCTGTCGTTCACCGATAAAATAACGTCCCTGGGCGTCGATCACAATCTCGAGAGAATCATCTTCTGTTTCTGTCGGTGCCGCTGTGGCCTCGGGCAATTCGATCTGGATACGTGATTGCTGCTCGAACGTAGTCGATACCATAAAAAAGATCAGTAACAGAAACACCACATCGATCAATGGTGTCAGATTAACTTCCGGTTCGTCCTGTTCACCAGGCTGCAGGTTCATCGCTTCTTATCCCCCGGCCGGCTTGCGCTGGCCATGCATGATCTCAACCATCACCAGTGCCTCCTGCTCCATCTTCAGCACCAGCATCCTCACCCGCCCCCTGAAATAGCGGTAGAACATCAGTGTCGGTATTGCGACCACCATACCTGCCGCCGTGGTTATCAATGCCTCCGAAATACCGCCGGCCAAGGCACCGGGATCGCCCACACCCTGCGTGGTAATGGTTGCGAATACCTTGATCATACCAATCACCGTACCCAGCAATCCCAGCAATGGTGTAATGGCCGCTATGGTGCCCAGTGAATTGAGGTAACGTTCCAGTTCATGGACAATATGCCGGCCGGTATCCTCGATACTCTCTTTCATCACCACCCGGTTCTGATGGCGGTTGGATATGCCGGCCGCAAGGATGGAACCCAGCGGCGAACTGGCCTGCAACTCGGTGAGATGCTCATCGTTTAACTGGTGAATCTTCTCCCAGCGCCAGACCTGCTCCACCAGGTTCTTCGGCAATACCCGGCGCACCTGCAAGGACCACAGCCGTTCAACAATAATTGCCAGCGAAATGATTGAACAAAGAATAATGGGCAGCATGAGCCAGCCGCCTGCTTTCACCAGTTCTAGCACAACATGTCCATCCTTCGTTATGGTGGGAATCCGAAAACGATGCAAATCATACTGTATTTCCAGCGCCAGCCATACCGTGTTTCAGGGAATATTTGCCGCCTGCCAGTATCGTCGCCGCTGATCCCGGTAACGCCGGATTAGCGGCTGTACATCGCCAGATGATAGCGACACAGTAAGGGCACCGCTGAGACCTGTTTCGTACATTTCAGCATCTATATCCGCATAACGTTCCACGACCGGTAATCGCGGAAAACCATAGCGATTGCGGTAGCCACTGGGAAACAGCACTACATCAGGATCAACCGCCTTGATAAATGCAGGGGTGGAAGACGTATTACTGCCATGATGCGGCGCGACCAGCACCGCAGAGACAAGCTGTTGCCGCGAATGCTGCAGCAAGGCCTGTTCAGCCGGTGCTTCAATATCACCTGTCATCAGCACACTGTGACCACCCGCTGATTCGACGCGCAATACACAGGATGCGTTATTTCCACGAAACCGGCTATCCTTGGCCGGGTGCAGCAAGGTAAAACTGACCCCCTCCCAGACCCAGTGCTGGTGATGCCAGCAGTGTCGGGCATGGCTTGAAGGCAATTTCTCAGTGACGCTGGTCAGCAATTTATCCGCAGGGTACTCGGCAAGCAGTGACGCGACACCACCGATATGGTCATTATCGCCGTGACTGACAATCAGCGTATCCAGCATACGAATGCCCGAGTGCCGCAAAAATGGCACAACGACGGCCTTCCCGGTATCAAACGATTCGCTAAAGCGCGGCCCGGTATCATAGACAAGCACATGATGCTGCGTTTGGACAACCGCCGCGAGTCCCTGCCCCACATCCAGCAAGGTGATGCGCGCCTCGCCCCATTCCGGAGGCCGTGGCTCAGCGATAACCAGAGGCAATGCCAACAGCAACGCCAGCCATCGGCCAGGAATACCTCGTGGCATAAACAAAATGATGAGCCCCAAAAATGCGGGGATCAGCGTCCAGGCAACAGGCTGATGATGCTGCCACAATGCATGTTGCAGTCCGGCCAGACCACTCAGCCAGGGCCAGACAAGATCCATCAACCTGGCCGCAATCTCCAGCAACCAGATACCGGCTGTCTCGCTGACACTGAATAGTAGTGTGCCTGTCAGCGCAACCGGCACAACAACCATGCCGACGTAAGGTACCGCAAGACTATTGGCCAGCGGTGCGATCACTGAGGCCTGCTGGAAGAAAACCAGCAACAAAGGCATCATGCTAACGGCCAGCACAATATGCATATACACCCACTTCTGTGCAAATCCCCGGGGACCATGACGCCCGCTGCTGCAATAGGCAATGACAGTGACCGCCCAGAATGACAGCCACCAGCCAGGCGACAGTACAGCAAGCGGGTCCAGCAGCAGGATGATCACCACGGCCAGAGCAATAGCACGGGAAAAGGATGCGCCCTGATCCAGGACGATCGAGAACATGTAAATGCTCACCATGATCAGGGCCCGTCGCACCGGAATACCGAACCCGGCCAGTAGTGCGTATGCAAGTGCCGACAAAACAGCAGCCACAGCGGCCACCTTGCTTGCAGGATAGCGCTCAACCAGATATCCGCAGCGCACCCACATGACCCTGGTCAACCAGAAAACCAGCCCTGCCACCAGACTGACATGCAGGCCCGAAATTGCCACCAGGTGACTGGTGCCGGTTGCCCGCAACACTTCCCATTGCGATACACTGAGGGCACTGCGATCACCAATGGTCAGTGCACGGATGATGGCCAGTGATGGACCGGCTGCCGATATTCGCTCATAGGCGGACATTAACCGCGATCTGAATCTGCTTATGACCGAGACCCTGGTTGCGAAAAGCAGGCGATTGCGTCCCTTGTCCATACGCACATAGCCGGTTGCACGTATGCCCTGCTGGAACAGCCACTGCTCGAAATCAAACCCGCCGGGATTTGAAAACCCGTGCGGTCGTTTCAGGCGTACTGCCAGTTGCCAGTGTTCACCATTGGCCACCTTGAAATCGGCACTATAGATGCTCAGTCTTGCTTTTCCATGGAACGCCGACCAACCCTGACCTGCATCCAGTCGTTCAATATAAAACAGGAAACGCAGCTGCCGGGGTGTTATCTGTCGGGGCCGTTCAATTACCCGGCCTTCCACCAGTATCGTCTTGCCTTCCAGTACCGAAGCGAGTTCAGGATCAAGCGCAGTTTCAGCAAACAGCGCGGCCCAGAAAAAACCGATCATGAAAACGGCCGGTAGACGGGCAGCCCGCCAAAACAGCGCGCACAACGCTAGCGGCACTATGCTGTATACCCAGAGCGGAGGCAAACCGGCACACCATTGCAGTACAACCACGCCAGCCACAAAGACAGCGGTCTGTAATAACATGTTCGTCCCTGAACAGTGTAGTATTGTGAGTCACTTTATTCCGGCAGCGATCAGGTCAAAAGACCGTCCTCCAGACGCATCACCCGGTCCATGCGCTCGGCAATCAGCGGATCATGTGTAGCCACCAGCAGGCTGGTCGAAAGCTCATTATTGAGTTCCATCATCAAGCCGAAAACCTGCTCGGCATTCTGACGATCAAGATTACCCGTCGGCTCGTCGGCCAGTATACAGGCAGGCCGGGTCACCAGCGCGCGTGCAACTGCCGCACGCTGACGCTCGCCACCGGACAATTCACCTGGTTTATGCGTCGTCCGCGCGGACAATCCGACACGCTCCAGCAACGCGATCGCCTGTTCCCTGGCATCGGCAGGACGCACACCACGAATCAATAAGGGCATGGCCACGTTTTCAAGCGCGGTAAACTCCGGCAACAGGTGATGGAACTGATAAACAAATCCCAGTTCCCTGTTACGCAGGTATCCCAGTTGCACCGGTGACAAATCACCGAGAGACTGTCCGGCAATGGTAATGTCACCACTGCTGGGCTTATCAAGGCCACCCAGCAGGTGCAACAGCGTGCTCTTGCCACTGCCCGAGGCCCCCATGATGGCAATCCGCTCACCGGGCGCTACGCTGAAATCAACGCTACGCAAGATCTCCAGCGCCATATTCCCTTCATCGAAGATCTTACACAGCTGACTACAGGCGAGCACGCTATTCATAACGCAAGGCCTCGGCCGGATGTGTACGCGCCGCCCGCCAGGCTGGATAGAGCGTCGCCAGCAAACACAGGCCCATGGACACCGACGCCATCACCCAGACATCCTTCCAGTGCAATTCCGATGGCACATCACTGATGTAATAAACATCTGCTGCCAGGAACTCGACATTAAAAAACTGCTCGATCGCAGGAACAATGGTTTCGACATTCAGCGCCAGACCGATACCGCCGGCAACACCCAGTGCTGTACCGAGCACGCCAATCACCACGCCCTGAATGATAAATATGATCATGATCGATCGCGGAGAGGTACCCAGTGTACGCAGAATCGCAATATCAGAACGCTTGTCAGTGACCACCATAATCAATGTCGAAACAATATTAAATGCGGCAACAGCGACTATCAGCGTAAGAATAATGAACATCACGCGTTTCTCCGTTTTCACGGCGCGGAAGAAATTTGCATGCTGGCGCGTCCAGTCCTCTATCCGGTAATCACCCTGCAACTGTACAGACAGTTTCCTGGCCAGGGCGGGTGCATCATAGATATCCTCCAGTTTCAAACGCAGTCCGGTGACATTGCCCTCCAGACTGAAAAGCCTGGCGGCATCCTTTATATGAACCAGTGCCACACCACGGTCATACTCAAACATGCCAACCTCAAAAATCCCGACGACCGTAAAGCGTCGCAACCTCGGCAGGATGCCCGTCGGTCCGATCGTTACCTGTGGAGAAACGACCGTAACCGAATCACCGATACCGGCGCCCAGCGCAATCGCCAGTTCACTGCCGAGAATGATGTTGTACTCACCGTCTTTCAGCTCAACCAGATCACCACCGCTGATGTGCGAGACGACATCGGAGACGCCGCCTTCCATCTCCGGCATAACACCCCTGATCAATGCGCCACTGACACGCTTGCCCTGACTGAGCATTGACTCACCCTGTACATAGGGTGCCATAGCCTGAATTGAGGGTTCACCTTCAAGGGTCTGTGCCAGTGCCGGCCAGTCAGCCAGACTGCCCGCATAGGTCGTCACAGTCGCGTGCGAGGCCATCCCTAGGATGCGGTCCCGAAGTTCCTTCTCAAAGCCGTTCATGACGGACAGCACCGTAATCAGTGCGGTCACACCCAGCGCGATCCCCAGCATCGAGGTCATGGAAATAAAGGAGATGAAATGCGTGCGCCGCTTGGAATGCGTATAGCGCAGGCCGATGAACAATTCGAGTGGACGAAACATGACCGGCAATTAAATCACATCTACCGGCTAATTGCGCAAGCTTATATTCTGCAGAGCACCTGCCGCTGTGTTCATTCGCATCATGCAGTGCATGGACACCTACGCGACGTAGCTAGTTTAGCCTGCCCCTGTCAGCGAGTCCTGCTGATAAATCAGTCCAGCACGTCAATTCACTTTCCTGGTTCAGCTGGTTTCGTATCGGCTGTGCCAACCCCCTGGATAACCAAGCTTCCCCACTGTAAAGCGCAATAATGGCCTTGCGCAACATGGATACGGTGGAAGCACGGCCGATGACACCCTGTACACCAAGGGATATGGCCGCCAGGGTTTTATGCTCATGCTCACCCTCCACCACCATCAGAGAACGGATCAACGGATAAAATTCGTGCAGCGAGCGTATCGCACGATGACCTGCATGCTCCATGACGGCTTCATCGAGCACCAGCACATCGCTCTGGCTCAGCGCAACCCAAATGCCCGCTTCATTCAGACCTCCCGGTTGGGCAACAAGATTTACCTCAGGGCAGTCCGCGAGCAACTCCGCACAGCCTGGGTACCCGTAGTCTCCGACGCACACGACAGTAACATTTATTTTTTTCATAACTATTTGTTTTTATAAGTCTTAATCAGCTTACGTTGCAGACCGTAGTGACACAATTGGACTTAGGTACCAACCAATCGCCACATCCCGTTGTTGCGCCCATGTCGACCACCTGCACTTTTCCCAAAGGAGTACCCGTTTGCGGCCGATAAGCTGATGAATAATTTCCATAAATGGTTACAGGTTCGCCATGACACAGCACTGCCCGCGCCACCGTCTCAATCATCACCTGACCATCGCATTACTTGCGGGATTGCTAGGCCTTGTGTATTTCAGCTGCTTGCCAGCAGATGATATTATCGTAAAGAAACAAACTTTAAAGCAAATTGAACAGGATTACGGAAATTATGCGCGGCAGCGTGTACTGGTCTGGCACCAGCTTATTGATGATCACCAGGATGCTCCAGCCCGGGATAAACTTGAACTCGTCAACAATTTTTTTAATCAACTGGCCTTCGTAAATGACAGTGAACTGTGGGGTCAGGAAGATTACTGGGCAACGCCGTTACAGATGCTCTCATCCAATGGTGGCGACTGTGAGGATTTCTCGATAGCAAAATACTTTACTTTGCGGAAAATGGGTATCCCGGAAGAGCACATGCGCTTGACCTACGTGAAGGCACTGCAACTCGATCAGGCACACATGGTACTCACTTATTTCCCCTCACCGGATGCAGAACCACTGGTACTTGACAACCTTGTCTCCGAAATACAACCTTCATCGGAAAGAACCGACCTGCAGCCTGTCTACAGTTTCAATGGCAAGGGCCTGTGGCTCGCGAAAATGAAAGGCGCGGACAGGCGCATTGGCCACTCCGGGCGTCTGAGTCGCTGGCAGGGGGTGATCGCACGAATCAACGATGAACAAATCCCGATAACTCAATAAAGATACTGCAAGTTCACGAGTTTTCGCCATGAAGGTGCCGTTATTCGTGAAATGGACGTCTGGATAACCCTGTACAGACAAATCACACTGAGTATCATTCTGCTGTATCTAGCTACCTTTCTAGCAACCGTAATCATCAGCACACAAAACCTGCGCGCCTTTCTGTTGGCCCAGCTTGAGTCACATGCACAGGACACCGCGACGGCGCTCGGCCTGTCACTCTCTCATCCCATACAGGCTAATGACACCACAGCTATCACCTCCATGGTGAACGCTGTCTTTGATCGCGGCTACTTCCGGCAACTGGACATTGTCATGCTCAATGGTGACACGCTGCTTTCCCGCAGCCGTCAAGCACAAACCAGCAAAGTACCCAAGTGGTTTACGGACATCATAGATTTGCAGCCACCTGTCGCATAAGCACTGATCATGGCCGGCTGGCAACAGGCAGGGAAAGTGCAGGTTTCCAGTCGCCCGGGGTACGCCTACGAGCAATCATGGTCTAACAGTGTCGATACATTTCGCTGGTTTCTGGCATTGGCAATCGTCATTGCCACTATTGGTCTCATAGCTGTCAACATCCTGCTGCGTCCATTAAGGCTTACAGAGTTGCAGGCGGATGCCATTTGCAATGCGTCGTACCCGCTGCAAAAGAACATTCCGCGCACGCGTGAACTGCGACGCGTTGTCATGGCGATGAACCGGATGTCCGCTAAAATCAGCAGTATCTTCACAGAACAATCCGCGTTGTCTGAAAAATTACACCAGCAGGCTAACAAGGATCCAGTCACCGATCTGGGTAACAGTCGTTATTTCGACCGCCAACTCCAGACGCTACTGGGATCACACGAAGATGCGTCCATGGGTGCATTACTGCTACTCGAATTACACGGACTGTCTGCAATCAATCAGTCAGCCGGTTACCAGCAAGGTGACCAACTGCTGCAATATACCGCTGCTCTGATCAGCAACCGCCTCAGGTATATCAACAATTGCTTTGCTGCAAGAATCTCAGGTGCTTGCTTCGGTATCGTCGCAATCGGCATGCGCAAGGATGAAGCAGAATCACTGGCAGATGAGCTTTGCCACGACTTGCAGGAATTGCGTGCTAAAGAACTCGCGCATAATGAAAACATCGGCCATGTAGGCATCGCCTTGCGGAAACAGCATGATGCAGTACACAACCTGCTTGCAGGGCAGACACCGCCTTGCGTGCTGCACAGTCCAGTGGCAACAATCACTGGGAACGTTATATTCCAACAACAGCCACCCGTGCCCCCATTGATGGCAGTGGACACTGGTGCAATATTCTGAAGCAGGCTATTGACTCGGAAAACATCACGCTATATACCCAGGCTGTCACCCCTATCGGTGACAGCTCAATCGTATTACCACAATATGAGCTACTGCTGCGCATACCCGACCATGGCGGCGACGCCATCACGGCAAGTGTCTTTATGCCCATGGCAGAACGCATGGGACTGGCAACCGTTATTGATAAAGTCGCCATCTGCAAGCTGCTCGAGCACATGGAAACGGAGAATGATTCGCAGCCGGCCTATGCAGTTAACCTTTCATCCGGCTCTTTACATAATCCGGCATTCAGACAATGGCTTTGCCAGCGACTGCAAAGTGCACCTGCGTGTGCCAGACGACTATACATAGAGTTCCCGGAATATGGCGCCCTGATCAACATACAGGACACGCACAACTTCATAGAACGACTTGGCAAGCTTGGCGTCATTGTGGCCTCAATCATTTCGGTCGCGGGTTCTATTCTATTGGACACCCACGCAATGTCAGGGTCCGTTATCTCAAAATCGATAGTAGTTTCATGCGCGACATTGATCGTGAAGAAGGAACCAGTTCCTGATTCACGCACTCACCAAGACCACACACAGTGTAGATATCGCCGTCATAGCTCAGGCCGTGGAGAGCAGCGCAGAGCGGAATTCACTGGAAAACATGCAAATTGACGCTATCCAGGGATCCCTCACAGCAAGGCCGCAGCCCCTTAAGACCTGAACTCAGGAAATCACACAGCTATTGTCCTGAATACAATCGACTAAACCGTAGCGACTGCATGCCGATAAGAGGGAGGTAGACAACTAATCAGGGATAAGCAGACATGCCGGCGAGTAACTCACGAAGACCCCCCGTTATTCTGGTGGCGAGTAACAATACAGCGCTGACCGACAGGATCTCACATATTCTTGATGAATCGTTCTCGCTCGAAATCATCACCAGCTCCACGAGTATTGACGTCAGGATCAGCCAGTCAAAACCGCCACTGATCATGCTTGATCCAGCATTGTTTAACGACAGTCTGCAGGGCACCATCACCGAGGCGATCAATCGCACCCCACTGACACGCATCATCATTCTTGAAGATGACAAAAACGAGCCTGTTGACCAGTTAGCCCTGTTCAAAAGCGGCGTGCATGGTTTTCTATCGCACTCGATCACCCCGACACTCATGCTGAAGGCGGCGCATGCCGTCTGCAACGGTGAAATCTGGGTACCAAGGCAACTGATCACCAAACTGATCGGTGAACTTGCGCGCGATACCCATGCAGGAACACATAACCTCAGTTTTGCAGGCAACAGCTCTATCGAGCATCTGACGCCACGGGAAGTTCAGGTAGCAGAGATGGTTCATCGCGGTGGCAACAACAAATCGATCGCACGCACACTCGATATCTCTGAACGTACAGTTAAAGCCCACTTGAGCGCCATATTCAGGAAGCTGGACATCGACAATCGTCTTCACCTTGCGCTGTTTTTCAATGAACTGAAATAGCTCATTCTGTATCGCTGCCAGTCACTCGGCTGGTCGAACGCAGGTACAGTAAATTTCTTTATTTCATGCATTACTGGCTATAGGATGTCAGTCATGCTGCATGACTCGATATTATTCTCGATCTTTTTGATATTTACCGGTGCTGCAGTGCTTGCAGCCATCGCACTATTTGCGCGCCAGTCATTACTGGTTGCCTACATACTGCTAGGCGGACTGGTTGGCCCATGGGGCCTCAAACTGGTCAGTGACGCTGCCATTATCCAGGAAATCGGGCATATCGGGATTATATTCCTGCTATTCCTTCTCGGACTGAATCTCCAGCCTGCACAACTGGTGCGGATGCTGCGTGAGGCCATCCTGGTCACGGTCATCAGCTCCCTGGTTTTCGGCGTTGTCGGCACGCTCTCAGGTCTTGCTTTTGGCTACAGCCATTTTGAAAGTCTGATCATCGGCTCTGTGATGATGTTCTCAAGCACGATTATCGGTCTCAAGCTGTTACCAACGACAGCCTTGCACCATCGTCATGTGGGTCAGGTCATGATCAGTATCCTGCTGCTTCAGGACATCCTTGCCATCGGGATCCTACTGTTTCTGGAGGGCCTTTCACACGCGAGCATGGAATGGCAACAGTTACTCTTGCTGGCCCTGTCCCTGCCATTGCTGGTTATAATCTCCCTGCTCGTTTGAACGCTTCATACTGCAGCGGCTGATTCAGCGTTTCGACACTATCCAGGAGTACGTATTTCTCACTGCAATAGGCTGGTGTCTTGGTATGGCGGAACTGGCGAAGGTAATAGGACTGTCTCATGAAATCGGCGCCTTCATCGCCGGTGTCTCGCTGGCAACCAATCCGATTGCCCTCTATATTGCAGACAGTTTCAAGCCACTGAGAGACTTCTTTCTCATCATGTTCTTCTTTTCCCTTGGCGCTAGTTTTAACATCACAATGCTTCCTGATGTTATTGTTCCTGCTACAGTTATTGCCCTGTTGATGTTGATTTTCAAGCCCCTGATTTTTTCGCGTCTGCTGCGGCACTCCGGCGAATCAACAGGTCTTTCAAACGAGATTGGCGTGCGCCTTGGACAGGTCAGTGAATTTTCCCTGATGATTGCCGTACTGGCACTCAACGCAGGCGCCATTGGCTCCAGAGCCTCCTACCTGATACAGGCGACCACTCTGATTACATTTATTGTCTCCTCCTATGTCATTATGCTGAATTATCCAACCCCGATTGCCGTCAGCGACCGACTCAGAAAAGACTAGGCGGAGTGTGTTTGCCTCGCACCTTGCCAGCCAATTTTGTGTACAATCACCGATAGTGCTGGCTCAGACAGGTTCTGACCCGTACATTTATGAATACCGATAAAACCCTTGGAGCCTAACGACTAATGGCGCACTCGCAGTCTGCCAAGACACCCAAACTGAACGCCCTGCTGATCGGTAAACGAACCGTTCCAAGCGGCTGCAGAATACTCAATGTCAGCCAGCAAGGCATGTCGTTGCAATGCGACCCGGATGGCCGTCTGTTGACCTTCAGTAATGGTGATAGTGTTGATATCTACCTGTCTGTCGAGCATGCCAACGGGCAGAATAAA
Source organism: uncultured Gammaproteobacteria bacterium (assembly GCA_963753755.1). Taxonomy (GTDB): domain Bacteria; phylum Pseudomonadota; class Gammaproteobacteria; order UBA9214; family UBA9214; genus UBA9214. The sequence continues at coordinate 113,499 of CAVWDM010000001.1, read as the reverse complement.
TTTACCATCCCTGCGATTGTCAGTCATGTTGATGAAAATTCGATTGATGTGGTGTTTCACTGCACAGACACAGAATTGACCGGACTGATTGAGTCTTACCGAACCAGCGAGGCACACAATCTCGAAGCCTCGATCGACCACCGACGCATCAGCAGCAACGAGAGCACGGTCAAACCTGTCGTAGTGAATGACAGCACTGGTTATCACGAACAACCCGGCAACACAGCCAGACAAAGCAGTCGATCGTTTTACACTGGTCTATTAATATTGTTTACTGGCAGCCTGGTGCTTCTCGGCGCGTACTACTATGTCACCAGTTTCAATAAACGACTGATCACACTGGAAACAGTCACCCGCACTCATACAGATGAGCTGGCGGCAGTGCAGACTCAGGTATTCAGCAGCCGATTACAGGACGGCAGGTATGCATCCCTCAATGCACGCATGAAAGCCCTGACAGATGCCTTTCAGTCATTTGAGAAACGGGTCATACAGGCATTGCCACAGCAGCCTCTCGATACAGCTGCTACAGTATCGGTGCAGGTCACTAAACCAGACGTCACGCCACAGCAAACACAAGCCGTTACGTCACTTGAGGCACAGAAACCTGACGTCGACACAACCAGCCCCAGTCAGCAAGCGACAGTTCTAGAAGCTCTATCAGCCGAAAAGGAAGCAGTCGAAGAAACCCCAGTGGAGAAGATGCCCGCCGTCATCGCAGACAAACAGCCAGCTGAAGAATACGATACACCCCCCCTGCAGGAATATTCGAGCGTTGTATCAGGCGCCGTTGAACAAACCGTAGACGAGCCACCACAAACAGTGTCACAAACCGAAACACTTGACGAAATCACGGAGGAACCTGTCAAGGCAGCACCCAAACACATGCCCGCTAGCAAACCAGAATCGCAACCTGCTGCAAGTACGGATACACCCCCGACTGTGCCTGCTGTTTCAGTGTCTACCCCGCCACCAGTCGAAACGATACCAGCACGGGTAGCGCAAACCACGACAGTACATTCAGGTCCATGGGTTATTAACCTGTTGTCATCACCCTACAAGGCTTACGTTGAGAAAGCGATGGCCGAAGCCCAGTCCTTGGGGTATACCGCTGTCGTAATGAGCGCCAAGGTCAATGGCAAACAGTACTGGCGACTGCAGATACCCGGTTTTGATTCCTTAGCTACCGCAAAAAAAGCAGCCGAACCGGTAAAGGAGCAGATGAACATAGAAGAAGTCTGGATCTTCAATCGCGATCGCCATACTCAGACAGCTCCGGAATAATTTACAACCGCTTGACCGGCGACTGCGCCAAGTTAAACGATTGCGGTCCTTCTGGCCAAAAAAAAGGCAAAGCCACCCAGTGGGTGGCTTTGCCTTTTTTGCAGCAGGGCACTTCAGCGGAACAGTGCCCGCCAAATACTATGCCATATCAGAAATGAAGGGCACTGCGGCAATTGAAGCGACGATAGCGACAGAACACACCATCAGCGCCAACTTAAAGCGACACGGAAAGCGTCTTGTACAATGCTTTGTTTTTTCGAAGATTGACATTTTAATTTACCGTATGGTTTCTAAATAACACCAACAAACAAAATATAACTTACTGTATTAATTGGCGTCCCCAAGGGGATTCGAACCCCTGTTGCCGGGATGAAAACCCGGTGTCCTAGGCCGTCTAGACGATGGGGACTTGGCAACAAACACCGTGAGAGCTCAAAAGCAGCACTCGGTCGTTTGGTGGAGCCAGGCGGGATCGAACCGCCGACCTCTTGCATGCCATGCAAGCGCTCTCCCAGCTGAGCTATGGCCCCGTAAAACGAAGCGCGCAATGTACGTCAGGCATTGCCTGCTGTCAAGAACGAACTGTATATTCATGAACAACATCCATCGTTAACCGGCTGAAAGGCAGCCGGATAGCAAATACATCAAGCTTTCTGCTGCTGCTCAATCTTTGCCCACGAGTCTCTCAGCGTCACAGTCCGGTTAACTACAAGCGGCTCCCCTGCTGCCTGTTGTGTGTCCACACAGAAGTAACCTTCGCGCTCGAACTGGAAGCGCTCTCCTGGCCTGGAATCTTTCAGGGTCGGCTCAAGAATGCAGCCTGTGATCGTTCGCAGTGAATCCTGATTCAGGTAATCCTTGTAGTCCTTACCCTCTTTTTCAGCATCTGGAGCCGGACTGTCAAACAGGCGATCATACAGGTGAACGACGGCCTCAACACCGTAGACGGCAGATACCCAGTGAATAACACCCTTCACCTTGCGCCCCTCGGGATTTGCTCCCAGTGTCGCCGCGTCGTAACTGCAGTGAAGCTCAATGACTTCTCCATGCGCATCCTTGATCACTTCATCGCAACGTATGACATACGCGTTTCTCAGCCGTACCTCGCCACCACTCACGAGCCGTTTGAACTTCTTTGAGGCTTCTTCCCGAAAATCTTCCTTATCGATATAGATCTCGGCAGTGAACGGAATCACCCGGGTACCCAGTGAATCATCTTGCGGGTGATTGGCCGCTTGCAATTGCTCGACCTGATCCTGCGGGTAATTCCTGATGATAACCTTCAATGGATGAATAACGGCCATACGTCGCGGCGCATGCGCGTTCAGATCCTCACGAATACAATTCTCCAGCACACTCATCTGAACCGTATTCTCCGATTTACTGATACCTATTCGATTACAAAAATCCCTTATTGATGCTGGCGTATAACCACGCCGTCGCAACCCGGCAATGGTTGGCATACGCGGATCATCCCAGCCGGCCACCCGCCCTTCCTCGACCAGTTCAGTCAACTTGCGCTTGCTCATTACTGTGTACTCAAGGTTCAGACGCGAGAATTCTATTTGCTGCGGTTGGCAGGGCACGGAAACATTCTCCAGTACCCAGTCGTACAACGGGCGATGATCCGCAAACTCGAGCGTACAGAGAGAATGCGTAATCCCTTCAAGTGCATCGGAAATCGGATGGGTGAAATCATACATCGGGTAGATACACCAGGCCTCACCGGTCTGATGATGGATGACACCATGGCGTATACGGTAAAGCGTCGGATCACGCATGTTCATATTGGGTGAGGCCATGTCGATGCGTGCACGTAATACGCGGGCGCCATCTTCGAACTCACCGGCACGCATTCGCGCCAGCAGGTCAAGATTTTCCTCGACGCTACGATCCTGGTAGGGACTTGGAGTCCCTGGTTCAGTCAGGGTGCCACGATGCTCCCGTATCTGATCGGCAGTCAGGTCGCACACATAAGCCTTGCCTGCCCGCACCAGTTCGACAGCCGCCCCATACAGGCGCTCGAAATAATCTGACGCATAAAACAGTCGCTCACCCCAGTCATAGCCCAGCCAGCGCACGTCCTGCTGAATCGATTCGACATATTCAATATTTTCCTTGTGCGGGTTGGTATCATCGAAGCGCAGATTACAGGTGCCGTGGTAGTCTTCTGCAATTCCGAAATTCAGGCATATCGACTTGGCGTGACCAATATGCAGGTAGCCATTCGGCTCTGGCGGAAATCGTGTGACGACCTTGCCACCGTGCTTGTTTGTCTTGACATCGTCATCAATGATATGACGTATAAAGTTGGTCGTTGCAGTTGCTGCCTCATCGTTCATATTGCGTTCTCTTCCGCCCGTATGTTTATGTATTCAAGCGCCCTGTCAATGCGACGCAGGCAGGCCTGTTTCCCGACGAGTTGCAGGGTGACATCGATGCCGGGAGATGCAGCACGGCCAACCACGGCCACTCGTAAGGGTTGTGCAACCTTACCCATGTTCAGCGCTAATGCATCCGCCACATCAATAACCACCTGATGCAGATTTTCAGCTTCCCAGTCGCCCAGTGCCAAGATTCGGTCACGCACCTGCTCCAGCGGTTCGCGCGCTGCCGCTTTCAGGTGTTTCTTCGCCGCCTTCTCATCAAAATCGTCATAGTCACGATAAAAGAAAGCACTGAGCTCGGCCATTTCAACCAGTGTTCTGGCGCGCTCCTGCTGTTCACGAACAACCGCAACAAGGTCCGGACCAGCGGCAGGGTCGATACCCAGGTCACCCATATGCAAACTCAACAATCGAGCAAGTCTTGCTGGATCGGCGTTCTTGATATAGTGCTGATTGATCCAGAGCAGTTTCTCTGTATTGAATGCCGATGCGGCCTTGTTGACATCCTTAATATCAAAAAACTCGACCATCTGATCGAGCGTAAAGAGTTCATCATCACCATGTGACCAACCCAGGCGTACCAGGTAATTCAACAGGGCCTCTGGCAATATCCCCTGATTTCGGTATTCCATGACATTGACAGCACCGTGGCGTTTGGACAGGCGCGAGCCATCCTCCCCAAGGATCATCGGTACATGAGCATAACGGGGCGGTTCTTTGCCCAGGGCTTTTAGAATGTTTACCTGACGAGGTGTATTGTTGACATGGTCATCTCCACGGATGACATCTGTAATTCCCATGTCCATGTCATCTACTACCACTGTCAGGTTATAGGTCGGTGACCCATCGGTTCTACGGATGATCAGATCGTCCAGTTCATCATTCTGGAAGACGATTTTCCCTCGTATCTGATCATCGATAACAATACTGCCTTCAGGAGGGCTGCGAAAACGGATGACATGAGGCTCATCAGCATCAACTGATCGACTGCGACAATGCCCATCATAGCGTGGCTTTTGCTTGCGCTGCATCTGCCCCTCACGCAACGCCTCCAGGCGTTCCCTGGAACAATTACAACGATAGGCCAGATTCTGTTGCAGCAATTCATCAATCACTTCATTGTAGCGATCAAACCGACGGGTCTGGTAAAACGGACCTTCGTCATAATCCAGTCCCAACCAGGTCATGGCCTCGAGAATGGCATTAATGGATTCTGCCGTCGAACGCTGCAGGTCGGTATCCTCAATACGCAGCACATACTTGCCCCCGTGCTTGCGAGCATGCAGCCATGAAAACAGGGCTGTACGCGCACCACCGACATGTAAATAGCCCGTTGGACTGGGCGCAAAGCGTGTTTTTGTGCTCATAAGGTCAACCACTCGATAACAAGCTGCAAGATTCTATCCCATGCACCGGCCAAGGGGTATCAGGCATTGTCCGGATTCGGCTCATAGCCACCAGGAGCAAGCAGGGAAATGAGCGCATAATACAATTTATCCTGGTCCACAGGCTTGAGCAGGAACCGGGAGACACCCAGCTGGTCACATTTTTCACAGATCTCGGCGGTCGCATCACCGGTCACAACAATAATTGGTATTACCTTCTCCTCCAGGTTCCGCGCCTTGTACAATTCAATCACATCGAACCCGGACATGCCCGGCATCTGAATGTCAAGCACTAATATGTCATATGCCCCGCTGCGCAGCTTCTCAAGCGCCATCGGTCCTGATGAAGCGAAATCCGACTCGACCTCCATATCATCCAGCATCGCTTTCATCACATGACGATTCAACCTGCAATCATCCGTTACCAGCACGCTCAGCTTCTTGCCACTCTTCAGATAAGGGGCAAAATCCTCTTTCAGGTTATTTTTTGTACGTGTATCCAACACCCTGGAAGCATAGGAAAGAATATTATCGATATGCTCATATGTATTTATTACCAGGTGAAATCCTGTACGAAAATACTCATCACGTGTATGTTCGTCCTCAAGATATGCGACCAGGCAAGTTCCTGCCTTATGCCCCATGCGCACGATATTCTCAATTTCATCGTGCACCACAACCTGACAGTCCACGATTACACAGCTTTCACCAAGAATCATATCGGAACCAGCAAGATCATCGTGGCTCTCGAATACCCTTATATCTGGTAAGGCTGCAACCAGCGTGCCTTGCGACTGCCGTCCGCCGACTACACAACACTCAGGAGGCATGTCATCTGACATACTGGTTACATGCTGATCGCCGGATACTCCAATCAGCGGGATGTGAAACCAGAACCGACTACCCTTGTTCTCCTCGCTCTCAACGCCGATCCGCCCCCCCATCAATTCAACCAGGTGTTTCGCAATCGAGGTTCCCAGACCGGTTCCCCTGTAACGCCGTTGCACAGAATCATCTGCCTGCCGAAACCGTTCAAAAATACGGGACTGCATAGCCGCAGGTATACCAACACCCGTATCGCTCACCTCAAACAGAATGCGTTCCGCATCACCTTCATCCTGAAACTTGCTTACCCTAACCTTGATCTCGCCATGAGACGTGAATTTGACTGCATTGCCGACAAGATTCACCAGAACCTGCCGCAAACGGTCAGCATCGCCCATTACACAAGGTGATAAGGCAACATCCACATCAGTGAAATACCTGACACCACCCTGCCCTGCCTGCATCGAGAACATGCCTTCAACTGAGCGGATTAGTCCGTACACATTAAAAGCTTCCTTTGCTATATGCACATGACCCGACTCTATTCTGGAAAAATCAAGCACACCCTCGACGAGCGACATAAGACTCGCAGAAGCGTCATTAATATTTCTTGTTAACTGCGCTTGCTTCGCACCATCCGTTTCCCTTGCCAGCATCCCACTGAACCCCATCACGGCATTCAACGGTGTCCTTATCTCATGGCTCACGTTTGCTAGAAACCTGGTTTTTTCCTTGTTGGCCTGCACAGCAATGTCTTTAGCTTCCTGTAGCCTCTTAAGCATTATTGCGACATACATAGGAATGATTGACAAAAGCATCACACACGCAACCGATATAAGATATTCTTCACGCCAGTACGGCGTAAACAGACTCATTGTTATAAACCCACACAATGACAGGCCAGCGCAAAGAATTAACTCCGTATGCCCATACCGGAATCCATTACCAACAGTCAACCAAACATAAAAAATAAAGAAAGGCACACCATATTCACCAAAGTTATGCATCACAATACTTGTGACAAGTATATCGATACACATATATATACGATGCCGCCATTTTTGGCCTTCCGGCCGAAGGTAAACGTGCAATATTGATACAATGGAGAAAATCACATAAAAATAACCAAGTGCTACAACCGAAGTTAGATAACCATCGTCAAATACTCCCCAGTAATTAATTACAAGACCATATGTCATACCGATAAGAACCAGAAGCAAACGCAACAATGTTTGCTCCAATTCAACATTCATACTAGCTCCAAATAGCGCCTGCCCCTTGCCTATCATAAACCAGGTATCTCCGATATAAACCAAAGCCTGGAATACTAACATATACATCCTGGATTCGACCGCTATTCACTACCACGCCAAATATGGCAACAGGCACATCTTGCCACAAATACTGTATATATATACAGTATCCAAACTCCTTTGCCACCCAACCAGGAAAACATGCCCTCCTCTGTCACCCCCACTCCTGCAATCTGGCCTCGCACCATCGCCCTGGTGGATATGAATGCCTTTTTTGCGTCCATTGAACAACGCGACCATAGAGAATGGCGCGGCCGGCCAGTCGCAATCACCAATGGCCTGTATGGCAGTTGCATCATAACCTGTTCATATGAGGCACGCGGCTATGGCATCAAAACAGGCATGCGCCTGCAACAGGGTCGCCAGCTATGTCCTGAACTGATCCAGTGTCCGGCACACCCGGGACGTTATGCAGAAACATCCGCCGCCATTATGGAGACACTGCAGGATATAACACCGGACATTGAGATATTCTCAGTGGACGAGGCCTTCATGGATATCACACATTGCCAGCGCCTGCTGGGTACACCGCCTCAGATTGCCAGACTGGCAAAACAAAAAGTATTCGAGTCCTCGGGAATCCCGTGCTCCATCGGCATTAGTGGCGACAAGACCACGGCCAAGTTTGCCGCCAAGCTCAACAAACCGGACGGTCTCACCATCATTCCTCCTTGGGAGGCTGCAGAACGTCTTCGTGATGTTCCTGTGACCGGCTTATGCGGTATCGCAGAAGGTATCGGCCGTTTCCTGGCCGAACACGGAGTGCGTACCTGCGGCGAGGTAAAAAACCTGCCCATCAGCGTCCTGGCTCGGCGCTTTGGCAATCCGGGGCGGCGTATCTGGTATATGTGTCAGGGACAAGATCCCGCAACCCTGCAACAGGACGTCCCCGCGCCGAAATCGATCGGCCATGGCAAGATTGTACCGCCGGACACCAATGATGCCGGGATACTATTGACCTACCTGATGCATATGAGTGAAAAAGTTGGCGCGCGGCTGCGTCGCCACCATTTGCAGGCACGAACTTTTGCAATAGGCCTGCGTACGACTGAAGGCTGGACTGGCAGCAAGCTGCAGTGCGCCTTCCCGACCAACGATGGCCGGCAAATTATGGCACTGTGTCGCCGCGTGATCGATGAAATATGGCTGGGTCAAGGCGTACATCAGGTCCAGGTCACTGCGATGAATCCAGTTGACAGCGGCAGCCAGCTGGAATTATTTGCCACCATGGACGACACCCGGGACGAAGTAAATGCTGTGATGGATGCCGTCAACCGGCGCTACGGGGAACTCGTGCTGGCACCGGCACGGCTACTCAATCGTTCCAGCATGCCGAACGTGATTGCACCAGCATGGAAACCTTTCGGACATCGACAAACCATCTGAAAACACCATGTGCAGCAGCGTCTATTATTCGATCCGTGACCAGGATATCCGGGTATATTTCCCGAGCCCGAAGGCACGACTTCCTGTAAAAGTTCGCAGCGGCGATACCATCACCCTCGCGTGGGGACGCCGTCACCAACAGGCCGGCACACTGCCGCTCGGCGGCCGGGCTCATCTAGATAGCATTTATGCCGGACACTGGGACCGCTGGTTTCCTGTAGCGGTCAAGATACCCGTCATAAGTTTTATGGAAAAAGATCTCGATGGCCTCGGCCATTGGTACAACCTGGCCAAAGGGCAATGGATTCAGGGCCTGGTAGCCCGGCACCGGCAAGAACGCCGCGTATACGTCGTCACCATCGAACCGGAACTGGCAGAGGCCATACATGATTGCTGGCCACGCATCATGAACGTTTAAAACTGGAGCCTGGCGGGAAATCACACTGGCACATTATCTCACTGCTATTACCACATAGACCAATAACTCTGTACATACCCCCTGGTGAATTGATTACCCATGTACGTTCTTGATATATGCCAAACCGTTCTCTCATGAGACCTATATTTACCTCCTGACAGCGCTGAACTTGCCAGAATGGAAGTCCATCACTAAAGCAGGATTTCCGGTCAGAACACGATACTCAGCACTCAAACAACAGCGGCGACCTGCGGGTCGCCGCTGTTGACAGGGTTGCAACGATTAAGCTGCTTTCTTACGCCTGGCTATTCCGACCAGGCCCAGCAGGCCGGAAGCAAACAGCCAGATAGCTGCCGGAACCGGCACCTTGCTGATTTCGATACCGTACAGTCCGAGCTCCAGGGGCGCTAACGTATCGGCGGCACCATAGACGCTTACAAAGTAATTGCCGGCTGTGGCGTTAAAGGTAAAAGACCCTGGTGCCATCAGGCTGCCCAGCGAATCTGTCGTCGTCGTGACGCTCATGCCGGAGTCCATCATGGTCGCCGGGAACGCGAAGTCTGTCAGGGTTGCCCTGTAATTACCTGCATCGAGGATTGCAAATGTGTCGGTGAAGAACACCTGTGTCTGGAAGAGTTCCACCCTGTCGTAAACCACCGTGTTTGCCCAGGCGTTGCCTGCCGTAAACAACAAGGCTCCGATTGTCATTACTACTGTCCTGTATGTCTTTTTCATGCTCTCTTCTCCATCGCTCAGTGTTGAAGATAGTTATCTCTTCGGGTGAATCAGCACTGGTTGGCCGGTGTGTGTTCGGCTGTTCGTTTCCGACTCGTCTGAAGTTGCTATCTCGACAGATGCGGTTTTTTTATGCAGGACCGGGGTCACAAAAAAAACAGAAATATCTGTGAGCAGTGTTGCTGAGGATTAAAACAGAGAGGAAGATCAAACTTATCTACTGATACGCAACAGCATCTTGACTGACGTGTCCCGGAAGCTGAACGACAACCTGCAAGCGCAACCAGCCAGATCGTGGAGCAGGAATGACAGGTACGTGTTGTTTTCACAGCTCAACTCGTAATTCAAAAGACCATCCCAGAAAGTCTTGTTTTGCTCGGCGGTTAATTACCCTTCATAGAGCCTTGAATATCGGACCTTGTCGAGGCCGACATGCAGGATAACCGATCAATAAACGGTCACTACAGAAAAGAGGTGCGCGGCAAGTTGACACTCAGAGTCTGCATTCAGGGACGATCTACAAATGGGTGCTTAGTAAACGCAGCTGACTCATCTTGATCGCGGATATTCGTCACGACGCCACTTGCAATGGTAACCACTACTGGCGTGGAGCCTAACATTTCGTATTGCCAGTCAGCACCTTCAAGGGAGGTCGGGGTGCCGCAGGCATCCAGTAACTGCTGTACAGTATAGCCGGGCGAAATAAGCTCGCCACCACATTTCAGTGATTTGGCATAGGTGACAATCGGTGCCGCAGATATCAAAATGGCCGCCAAAATCGAACTGTAGCCCGGATTCATAGCTTTCCCCCCGCCCTGTTGAAGTTGTCTGTATTTGTAATGACGACTTAAAGGAACGATTGCAGACTGATCAGAGCCAGCAATCGAAAGTCTGCTTTCTTGAGAGCTGCCACTTGACCATTCTGCTTAAACAACCCAACAGGTTCGCACGTACGCGTTTTTCTGGAATCTCAACCGATCACACCAGGAACATCCCGTGTCTCCCGAATACTTTCCGTTCAGGGTACTCATAAACCCGATTATTGCTGGGACCGACGAAGGTAAAAGCAGCCAAACAGTCACTCGGCATAACACCGCTAGTTAGGTTTAATTTTCAGCGCGTGCTGGCGACCCAAGGAACAAGTTGCCAAACAGAATCAGAAAACCGACACTCAAACCACCCACACCGATATAGGTGAACAACTCCGTAATTATATGTGAATGTGCCGCACTGCGACCTATCGATGGAGCCAGGAGAAACATTGATAGCCATGCGAACGGATAGAGAAAGCCCAGGCCAATTAACAATGAAGTCGTTTTTTTAAGCGTCCGGCTCAGGCTTGAGAGAGAGACCAGCAGCAATAATCCAATTGAAAATGCAGCGATACCCGTAGAATGGAAATGGGCACGTTGCACGTAACGCCATATCTTATCCTGGCTTTTAGCATCATGGACTTCTGGATGGGCAGCAATACCTTCAGCCACGAAATCTTTGAAAGCGTCTTCGTTGACACCAAATCCGACACCTAATGCAATTCCGAAGGCAAGCCCTAGGAGTACCAAGATGAGCCCGGGTCTTATATCTGAGAGGTGAATATTCATTTAGAGTACTCTTGCGAAAAGTAACGACATTTAAGTCATCTCCACATGACTTACCGTAATGCAATCAACAAACCCAATCGAGATTACATAGCGTAATGGATTTTCCTGACCCGGCTAAGAATACAATAAATCACCAGAGCAGGTGTACACTTTAGATGGTGGTATTTTCCAGGAATCGGAGGAAGAGCAAAGCAGGGCCATCTCAACACTTATCAATCATTACAGACAGTTACCACAGGAACTTCTGGGATTAATCCAACACTTGCTGTTACTGATGCTTGAGCACTGACAGGTAGGTTACCGGACTGGAATGAGGTATTCCCGGCCAGCTCCCGACGCCCACACTTTTGTGACGCAAACAAATCATGGTCTTGAATCCTCATCTTGCTCAACCTTTATAAGCAACAACGCCTACAAAGTGTCGAAACTTCAAAGAGGCCGCCTTGCAGTTCCCTGTGCAACCCGTTCACTGAACTGCGTGGCAACATAAAGTCACTTCGGCATAGCGGAAGACCGCTGACATTCCCGGCTTCAGTCAGGTAGCCAAATCCAGTGCATACCGTTACTCAATCTCACGGATTGCACCCAAGGCATTCTGCGCAATAGTCTGATTAAGACATATTTCTTCAAGCGCCTTTTCCCGCACATCGGCGAGGCTGACGGAGGGGAAGACACCCAACGAGAAGAGTTTCTTTTTCCATACAGTCGGTACTGCAACTGCCCGTACTGCCAATCGAATAGACCAGCAGACACAATCCTCCACCATCTGACAGCTTACATTGCTTGCTACTTGGCTTGGCTTGCCTAAGAGACGCTGCGACAGCTTTCCAGCTACACCCTATCCTGGCATTTGGGAGGCATCAGCCAGGACCACATGCGAAACACCCTTTAACCCCCCCCTCAAAGAACCTGGATGGCGATCTACCCCGTTGCGCTTCCGTGAACAGTAATATGCTGATTACACTGGAAATTGGTATATCGGCGATACCAGGCTGGTCTATGCCTGGATGGTAAATTGTGTGCCCGGGGCCGGGGTCGAACCGGCATGGCATTTCTGCCGAGGGATTTTAAGTCCCTTGCGTCTACCAATTTCGCCACCCGGGCCAATCAACGCATGGGAATTCTACAGCGGTAAATTGGATAAGTAGAGAAGAAAATGGAAACTGAGGCCGGAATCGAATCAGCGTCCACAACTTTACAGGCTACTGGTATCTATTGGTTCAATATAGCCTGATACGTACAGTGAACCGAAAGCTTCGTCTGACTATGGCACCGGCACGGCTGGGCACCCGCCACAGACATTCCGACATCCATGAGCAGAATCATAATCAGATGCGCCGATCTTGCCGGATTGCATGTTCCAATCCACCACCGCACTCGTCACCATATCCTGCATCACACCGCCTGCAAGTTCCTGATCGCGCCACCGGAAAACGCACTGTATAGCGAGGGCAATACGAACAATGTCAGCAGTGTTGACGAAAACAGTCCGCCAACAACGACCGTTGCCAGCGGGCGCTGCACCTCCGCCCCCACCCCACTGGACAGTAACATGGGAATCAGGCCAAGGGCCGTGATACTGACTGTCATCAGTACCGGCCTTAGTCGTGAAAATGCGCCTGCAAATACTGCCTCCTCCGGTGACGCTCCCCCGCTCACTCGCTGGTTTATAGCACTCACCATGACCACGCCATTCAACACCGCCACACCAAACAGGGCAATGAATCCAATTGACCCCGGTACCGATAAATATTGACCAGAGAAAAACAGCGCCGCGATACCGCCAATCAACGCCAACGGTACGTTGAGCATAATCAGTAGCGCCTGTCCAACTGAAGTGAATGCAAAATACAGCAACAAGAATATAAGCACGAGTGACAGTGGCACCACAATCATCAGCCTGGTCTGTGCACGTTGCTGGTTCTCAAACTGCCCGCCAAATACGACGTTGTATCCCGGCGGCAGATCGATTTCATTGTTTATGCGCTCGCGTAATTCTCTTACCAGACCCCCCATATCACGCCCATCGACATTGGCCTGAATGACCACCCGGCGCTGCACATCATCCCGGCGGATCTGAGGTGGCCCGGATTCAATGGCAACCTGCGCAACATCGCCGAGCCGCAACCAGGAGCCATTGGGCGCCTGCAATATCAAGCTGCGGATCGCCTCGATGCTGTCACGGTAGGCTTCACCCAGGCGCACATAGATATCATATCGCTCATTACCCCTGATGACCTGACCGGCCTCACGTCCGCCTATAGCATCAGACACCAGATCCATCACCTGCGCGACAGGAATACCGTAGCGCGCCAGCACATCCCGATCCGGGCGCAATACCAACTGCGCCTCACCGGAAATTTGCTCCATTTCAACGCCCCGGGTACCATCCACATTGCGAACCAGTGCCTCGATCGCCTTGCCAGTGGTCACCAGTCCATCAAGATCGGAACCAAACAGCTTGATAGCCAGCTGCGCCTTCACGCCGGACAACAATTCATCGACACGCGTGGCGATAGGCTGCGAAAAGGAGAACAGCAACCCCGGGTGAACCAGCATTTTTTCCTCCATTAACAGCTGCAAGGCGTAACGATCAGGGGCGCTGGTCCACTCCGACACCGGTTTGAGTCCAACATAAATTTCGACATTCGAGACCGGCTCGGGATCACCACCGATTTCAGAACGCCCTACACGACTAAGCGCATAGGTCACTTCGGGAAACTCCAGCAATTTCTGCTCGAGTTTTTGGGTAACCTCAAGAGAGGTATCCAGGCTTGACGATGGGGCCAGCGTGACACGTATATTGAGCGTGCCTTCTTCCAGTTCCGGCACAAACTCGGTTCCCAGAAATGGCACCAGCGCCAATGATCCCGCAAACAGCAACACTGCACCTGCGACTACCCTTCTCCGCCGCCTCAGTGCCCCGCTCAAGGCAATCCGATAGGCCTGTGATAACGGGCGCATGATAAAGCTCTCTCTACATTTAACCCCGCGCTGGAACAGATAGGTTGCCAGGGCCGGCACTACAATCAGTGCGACAAACAGCGAAGCAAGCATGGCCAGCACGATCGATACAGCCATGGGCTGGAACAGCTTGCCTTCTACACCCTGCAGGCTGAACAGCGGTGCAAAAACAATGACAATGATCATCACAGCAAAGAAAACGGGCCGGCCAACCTCTCGCGCCGCCTCCTGAATACGCAGTGCAATGCCGTGGCTATCGTGTACCGTATCATAGGGGTCTGCTTCCCCGGCGGCACGTTCCTCACTCGCTGCATCGTGATGAACCTCATCCGGCCGGGCAAGATGGCTGATGATGTGCTCCATCATCACCACCGAACCATCAACCATCATGCCTATCGCTATTGCCAGCCCCCCGAGCGACATCAGATTGGCCGACACACCCCACTGGGCCATGGCCATCAATGCTAGACCGATCGAGACAGGCACCGAGATCAGCACCAGGATGCTGGCACGCAGGTTCGCGAGGAACAGCATCAACACAATGATGATCAGGGCAAAAGCTTCCAGCAAAGCCTTACTGACCGTATCCACTGCCTGACTGACCAGATCCGACTGGTCATATACCGGCTCCAGGGTCACACCCTCAGGCAGCGCCATCTGGATAGCCGGCAAGCGTGCCTTGATACCATCAATCGCGGCCTTGGTATTGGCGCCCATGCGTTTGAGAACAACACCGGCAACGACCTCACCAAGCGGTTCCGCTTTACCGTCCGCCCCACGACCCGTCATGGTCACCGCACCCTGCCGGATCTCCGGGCCGAACCCTACGTTTGCGACATCCCGTACCCTGACCGGGACACCATCCAGATCATCCAGGGGTATATTGCCGAGATCACGCAACCCGTCTTCGCCACTACGCAGCCAACCCACGCCCCGGATAATCAACTGCTCGGCCCCTCGATCAAGATACCAGCCACCTGCGTTGCGATTATTCGCCTCAACGGCTGCTATGACTTCATCAATTCCAAGACCGTAAGCAAGCAAACGCTGCGGGTCCAGCAGCACCTGGTACTGTCGCACCTCACCGCCGAATGACAACACATCTGTGACGCCCCCGACGGGCATCAATAACAGCTTGACCACCCAGTCATTGAGACTGCGAAGTGTCAGTGCATCATATTTCACGTGATCATCAGACCGTAGAATGTACTGGTAAATCTGGCCCAGCCCCGACGTGTTCGGCCCCATCCCCGGTATTCCGATCCCTTCAGGTATTTGCTCGCGTGCCGCCTGCAAGCGTTCAAACACCAGCTGGCGGGCGAAGTAGATATCTGTGCCTTCCCTGAATACGACTGTTATCACGGACAGACCAGTTTTTGATATGGAACGCACCTCCTCTACATCCGGCAACGCGTACATGACGGCTTCGATGGGAAAGGTAATCAGTTGCTCAACTTCCTCGGCAGCCAGTCCGCGCGCCTCGGTGTTGATCTGTACCTGCACGTTGGTTACATCAGGAAAGGCATCCAGGTTCAGTTTGGGCAGAACAAGAACACCGGCGACCATGATCGCAATCAATGCAAGTACCACCATGAGACGGTTTTGAACGCCTAGATCGATCAGCCTGTTCAACATGGTGTGACCTCAGTGATTGTGTACGTCAAAACCCGACTTCGCGAGCTCCGATTGCAGAAAGAATGCACCCCGCGTAACAACCCGTGTACCCGGCTCCAGCCCCCCGATGACCGCCAGCCCGGCTACAGTCCGAATAACATCAACCTCACGTGCCTCAAACTCACCAGCGGCGTGCTCGACAAATACCTGCCAGTCACCATCCGGGCTGAGCAACACCGCATCATTCGGCACGGCAAGTACCCGCCCGGACGATCTACCCTCAATGCGAGCCTCAACGAATAATCCCGGGTGCAACCGGTCGTCCGGATTCGGAACCTCGATACGCACACCCAGTGTGCGTGTATCTTCGTCCAGCGCATGATGCACCTGGGTCACCTGACCCTCTACCTGGCGATCACCAATCACCAGAGTCGCTCGCGCATTCACCTGTACCTGGGCAGCCTCATCAGGTGTCAGCCGCGCCTCGACCCAGAGTACCGATTCTTCACTTATCTCAAACAGCACACGTCCGGGTTCAACCAGCTCTCCCACTATGAAATCATCATGAATCACCGTACCATCCTGCGGTGCAAGCAACTGGAATCGCCCATTGGCAAGCTCCGCCTTACCGCTCACCATGAGTTGTCTGATTTCATCATCCGTCATCCCATAGGCACTCACCCGTGCTCGTGCCAGCTCGCGTTTGATGCGCGCCTCGGTATAACGCTGCTCGGAGACGACATCCCGACCGAGCTCACTGACCCGACGCCACTCACGTTCGGCGATCAGCAAATCACCCTGAGCCTCTGCCATCTCGACGCTTGAGAGCATGACCAATGCGCGTCCCTTCTCAATACGGTCACCGAGCCGGGCCTGCCTCTCGAGCACCTGGGCTGCTATTCTCGGCACTACCCTGCTCGTGACATAGTCATTCAGTTGTATTTCTCCCGGTGCACGGAGCTCGTTCATGATGTCGCGTGGTTGCAGTGTCTCGACCACAAGCTGTGCCATTTCCTGTTGTTCGGGCGTCAGCTGGACACCACCCTCGTCATGCGCTTCACCGTGTTCAGATTGATGACTATCATGTTCTGTGTGGTTATCACCAGATGCCAGCAGTGGCAAAGAAAGAACAACTCCGATCAGGCCCGCTAAAAACCAGATGTCAATTCTGTTCATTTTGTCCCCCCTGTCATGCCCAGCCACTGGTCGACCTGGCCTGATGCCGCCAGCCAGGCTGTCCACGCCTGCCACATGCGGCCGCGCTGGTCGATGGCGCTGACCTCGGTGTCCAGCGCCTGCTTTAGTTGCACCAGATAATCGGTGGTATTGAGTTCACCAGCCTGCCACAGCCTGTCGAGCAGATCTGTGCGCTGGCTGAGGCGAGGCGCACCGGATGCCTCCCATGTAATCCAGGCATTACGCGCTGTACGGTAAATCTCCGCTGCTGCGACAAGGTCAGCACGTGTCTGTCGCCGGAGGTTTGCCGCCTCCTGTTCAGCCTGAATCAGGCTGGCATTGGCCACATCAACTTCAGCACTAAAGTTGTTGCGCACGAACAAAGGCACAGAAAATGTAATCCCTGTGAGGGTATCGGAATCCTCTTTGCCGATCCGAAAACCGAATGTTGGATCAGGTTTCTTCTCACGAGCACTTAACTCGACTCCGGCACGTGCGGCTGAAACCCGCGCCATGGCCACATGCATCAGAGGCAAATTACTCAACAGACGATCCACATCCAGCCGTTGCCGATCAACGTCAGCAAACTGACCGTCGAACGTGGGCCAAACGGGACCATCGGTACCCGTGAGTGCAAGCACTGTCTGGCGCGCCCGGATTAGATTCTCGCTGGCATGTGCCTGTTCAAATGCGGCATCGGCAGCAGCCAGATGGGCCAGGTCGAGCTCCACTTGCCCGAGATCCCCCGCCTGTCGGCGGCGCTCGGCAAGTCGCGCAAAGCGCGTCATCAAGGCATTCTGTTTCTCGCTTATAAGGCTGATACGATCAGCCGTATGCCAGCCTGCAAGTGCATCTAAAAGATCGGTAGCCAGCCTCTGGCGCAGGAATAGATATTCCGCCTTTACAGCCATCTGCTCAAAATCAGCAACCGCCGTGCGTGCGCCCCGTTTGTCACCCCAATCGATGGCCTGACTGAGTCCGCCAGCCGTTGTCACGGTATCGCTGTTCTCGTACTCAAACTCCAGTTCAGGATTGAACAGCGGTTGGTCAGCTGCACGTAGACGTCCACTGGCAGCCTCAACCGTGGCCTGCGCGGCCTGCATCTCAGGATTCTGTGAAAGCACTTCTTTAATCCAGCCTGACAATGCTGGATCAGCTACGGTCGATGAATCGGCCATTGCGATGGCTGCCACCACCAGGCAGGCGGCCGAAGCCACTGTAAATAGCGTTTGTTTGAACATTGCTTGCATCCAGTTTCAACAAAGGGCAACGGTGCAGCCCTTGCAGGGCACACACAACCTCCCGACAATCATGCCGGTGGATAGGAGCAGGATTCAGCCTTGAGGGGGACGATCAGGTGGAGTCGTTGTATTAAAGAAAAGGGTATACAGATAGGGTGTGTGGCAACCACCGGCGACCGGCGAGCAATTAACTGATTGCGAAGGCAACAACGCCGTTATATGGGCTGAGGCATGACAACAATGATCGCAGAATGATTGATCACCGTCGTCACTTGGCGTGTGATGCGAATGACCAGCAATCGCTTGATGTTCAGCTGCTTCATCGACATGGCCATCAAATGCCCACACCGAACCGTATCCAACGGTACATACAATGAGACATATCAGTAGTAAACGCTTGATCATTAGATTTTAGTATACACAACTACCATGCAATGCCTGAGAACAGCTGCTGAGTTCAACGGATCGGCTGATCAGCGCAACACTTTATCTTCAGCTACTTAAGGTGGGGTGCCAGATTTGCTCAGAGCAACCGCAGTTCAGTCACCAGGTTTGACGCTATCCGTATCCAGAAATGCAGGGCGAACAGCGGGCCAGGAAGCTCTCGGGTAAACCGATTGCGGAGCAACGCGAACCGATTCAATAATAATATATATCAATAGCATACGTGTTATATTTCGCATCTATTCTAGATATTAGCGAAGTACAGCAACGCGTCCATCAAGAAGTAATGGCGTCCAGAATAACGCTCACCCCGGTATTATTGTAAGTTTAAATTGGCATGCTATTCCCACCAGTTCTAATGATAACTGGATCCAGAGGCCCACAGTTTTATCTTGGAACCTGTCCGGGAACAGACGCTTCGATCATGGACAGGCCCTGGGGATATGTCATATTTGTCATGCGTCATATTGTCACAGCTGTCATAATTGTCAGCAAAATCGAGGTATCAACAACGGGCTTTTGACACAAACAAACTTATAACTCCGCTTTAACCCATTGTTAACGTCAATAAAATAACTTTTCACTGTTTCTTCTGATCTGCTGGCACCGTTATTGCTTTATTGTGTGGCGATGATACGATTTCCTGATGTAAAGTCGATGTCGTCACGCTTGAGACATATAACCAAGGGAGGGACTTACCGGTAGAAGAAGTAGAAACTGAGAAAACATGGCTAGATAGTGATTGCACCGAACTTACCTTAAGTTGATGGAAAATCAACAGGTACTGCAGGTAAAAACCATTATCTGCCATGGTAGCTTGTTATGAATTCTGTAGAGTTCAAATTATCTAATAACCAATGACAACCCGGATTTGGGGAGAGGAGACTAGGAAATGCCCAAAGCAATAACACCACATGGAAAAACAAAAGATCCAGGGGAGGCGACGACCCTCGCGGCCGTCATATCACCTACGATAAGTATGTCAGCACCAAAACAACTCGTTGCCGGGCTTCTGTTTGCCCTGGCCAGTTCACCGGCTTTAGCCATCGATCAGGACGGGGATGGTGTAGACGACAATCTCGATAACTGCATACTGACGGCGAATGCGGGTCAACAGGATACCGACGGAGACGGTTTCGGTAATGCCTGCGATGCGGATTTTAACGGCAACGGCATTGTCGATCCGGCTGATTTCTCGGTCATTAAGGCTGCCCTCGGTACCCCCAGCCCTGACCAGGACCTGAATAGCAACGGTATTGTAGATCCGGCCGATTTCTCCGTGGCTAAGAGTTTGCTTGGCAAACCACCGGGCCCCTCCTGTAGCGAGCTATTCTACGGCTGCGTGGCTCCTCTGGACCCGCTCGCCATTCCCAAGTATGTCCTGCCGCTGGTCATCCCGCCGGTGATGGACAACAACGGCACCGCAGAGGACTACGATATTGCCGTACGCCAGTTCCAGCAGCAGATCCTGCCGGGTGGTATCTGGAACACCATTAACGGCCGAACTGATAATTTCCCGGCGACGACGGTGTGGAGTTATGGTCCGGACAGCGATCCGATACCGGATTCTACCGCCCTGGGTGGTGGTGCCGGCGTTGCACCGGCACCGAACTCCCAGTTCAACTATCCTGCCTACACCATTGAAACCGTAAATGGCGGCCGGGATCCTGCGACAGGTGAATATATCGACAAGTTCACCACCGTCACCTGGATCAACGACCTCAAGGATCCGGTCACGGGGGAGTTCCTGCCGCACCTGCTGCCGATCGATCGAACCCTGCACTGGGCCAATCCTGAGGCAAACTGCATCTCCGGTGCACCGCGCACCGACTGCATGGGCAACAACCCCAATTATTACAGGGGTCCGGTCCCGATTGTCACCCACTTGCACGGTGGCCACAGCCAGCCTGAGTCAGACGGCTACGCGGAAGCCTGGTGGCTGCCTGACCCGGCCGGAAGTAATTTCCAATGTACTACCGATCCGGCTGTCGCGGCCAGCAACGCAGGCACTTACATCTGCAGCGGTACGTTCGTGAATGCCCTCGGCGGTCTGACCAATCCGGCCTCCTTTGGCGCAGGCTTTGCCAACTTCTCCTACAACAACAACCAGCCATCGACCACGATCTGGTATCACGATCACAGCCTGGGCATGACACGTAACAACGTCTACGCCGGCCCGGCCGGTTTCTACGTGATACGGCAGCCGAATGGCAGTGAAGACGGCCTCGCCTCCGGCAGACTGCCCAAGCCGGCACCGGTCAGGGGTGAAGACCTTGCCACGACGAACCTCCCCGCCAGTCTAGGCGGCAGTCGTGAGAAATACCGCGAGATCCCGATCGTTATCCAGGACCGTTCCTTCAACGCGGACGGCTCGCTGTTTTACCCGGCAGACCGGGCCTTCTTCGAGGGACTGGGTGATGGCTTTGGCGAAAACGCAGCCGCGGGCCTGAACATCGACTTTATCCCCGGAACCGACCTCGGATATTCCACCGATCTGGAATCCTGAAGCCTTCTTCAACACCATGGTGGTGAATGGCTCGGTTTGGCCTACCCAGGAAGTTGCTCCGGCCGAGTACCGCTTCCGTCTCCTGAACGGCTGTAACTCGCGTTTCCTGAACCTGGCACTGGTTATCACGGATCCGGTTACAGGTGCCCAGACCACCGTCAACAAGACGGTGTGGGATGACAGCACGACACCGCCGACCCAGAGCACCGTTGCCGTTGACGAGCTCAGCTTCTTCATGATCGGTACCGACCAGGGTATGCTGCCGCAGGTAGTCAAGGTAGAGACCAATGGTGCAACCAAGCTACCGGGCGACGGAACCATCCCGCCAGTGAAGCCGGCACCTGATCCCCAGCAGGCATTGCTGATGGGGCTGGCCGAGCGCGCCGATGTGATCGTGGACTTCCGCGGTCTGCCTAACGGTACCGTGGTGCGCCTCATCAATACCGCACCTGATGCGCCGTTTGGCGGTTTCCCGGATGTAGCAGCCGATCCTGACACCACCGGACAGGTGATGGAGTTTGTGGTGAATGCCTCGCTGAATGGCCTCTCGCCGACGGATGAAATCCGCTCCCTACAGGACGGCACACTGCAAAATCCAGCCACCGCCGCCACACCGCCACAGGATCTGGTACTGGTCGATCCTGACAATGCGTTACCGGGGACACAGATCGTACGGCAACTCGCCCTGCTTGAGGAAGAGTCCGCACTGGTCTGTGCCGATATTGACGCAGTTACCGGGGAAATCACCCAGATACCGGGAATTGTTCCGCCCTGCTCGCAAGGCGAACCCTTCGGACCACTGGCTGCAGTCCTCGGCACAGTCGATCAGAATGGCGTGCCCAGCGTGCAGTTGTGGTCTGATCCGGTCTCGACCAACCCGCAGCTTGACTCCACGGAGATCTGGGTATTCGGTAACTACAGTGCCGACGCCCATCCCGTTCACGTACATCTAGTGAAGTTCAATGTGCTCGGTCGTGCGGCGATTGGCGGCGGACCCACCGTCGGCGGTGATCCGGCAAACGGTGGTATCCAGGAATGGGAGAACGGCTGGAAAGACACTGTGATCTCCTACCCGGGTGAGACCACCAGCATTGTCTCCACGTTCGATATCGCGGGCCTGTACGTCTGGCATTGCCATATCGTCGAGCACGAAGACAACGAGATGATGGTGCCGTTCTGTGTTGGTGACCCCGCAGGTTGTGGTGGTATTCCAATAGCGACCCCGGCCGAGCAAGCCGAGTTCACGACCGGACTTACCAACTAAAAAAACCAGGGTTGTTTTGTTTGACTGAGTTTGGGCCGCCTTCGGGCGGCCCTTTTTCTTGCAACAAGGTACCGCGGGTTGCTATGGTTAATTAATAACAGAAACAAGAGAGATACTAATAACAGAAACAAGAGTGATACGGATCAAACTGCAACGGTTCCATGAACTCATGAACTGAAGGCTGTCTCTGCGACTCCCCGGACGTTACCTGTGCAACCGTACCCTAATCTGTATGGATCACGAATTATGGAGAACACGACATCATGCGCCTGATTATACCGTCAGTGCTGGCCGGACTGACGCTGGTCGCCACGACCAGCATGGCTGCTGAACCCCTCAAACCGGAGCAGGAAGCCGAACGTATCAACTACAGCCTCGGTCACCAGATCGGCATGGATTTCAAACGTCAGGGCATCGAGCTGGACAGTACTTCCTTCGCGCGCGGTATCGAGGACGCGCTCAGCGGTACCGAACCCCTGCTGGATAAAGAGGACATGGCCCAGCGACTGGGCAAGCTGAAAGGCCAGATCACCGACGACATGCGCGCCACTCAGCTACAGCGGGTCAAGGAGCGAAGAGAGACTGCTGAGCGTAATCGTGCCGAGGCCCAGGCGTTTCTCGAGGCAAACGCTAAAAAACCGGGGGTCACGACACGTCCCAGCGGCCTGCAGTACACGGTGATCCGCGAAGGCAGCGGCATCACCCCGACTGCGCTCGATGAAGTGACCATCCATTATCGCGGCAAACGGCTCGACGGGCGGGAATTCGACAGCTCGTATAAAAACAATGCACCGAAAACCGTCCGTGTAAGGGACATGATTCCGGGTATCAAGGAGGCGGTATCGCTGATGCAGCCAGGCGCCAAATGGGAGCTTTACATCCCGCCTGATCTGGCCTACGGACGGGATTCTATCCTGTCCCACCAGGCGGTTATCGTGGAAATCGAACTCCTGGCGATTGATCATGCTGATAGCAAGGCTGCAGTGTCTGAGGGTGAAAGCCCGCAGGATAGCCAGCAGCCCTGACCAACCCGGATTGAGGCTATCCCGATGCCGTGATGGCCCTGTGACTGACATGAAGACCTGCACACGTAACACATAATGAGAACGGAGAACCCGTATGAAACAGCTATTAGCCCTTATGATCGTCTTGCTCGCGCCCTATTGTCTGGCAGCGGAGCCACCTGAGCTCAGCAGTGATGACGCAAAGATCAATTACAGCGTCGGCTACCAGATCGGTGGCGACTTCAAACTCCAGGGGCTGGAGGTGCAGCCCGAGATGCTGATCAAGGGCATCCAGGATGCACTGTCCGGTACAGAGACGCTCATGACAAACGAGGAAATGCGCATCACCATGGGTGAGCTTGGCAAACGCATCGCCGATGAGCGGAACAGGGACAAGCTGCTGGCAAAAGCCCGGGCTCAGCAGGCAGGTGCCGAGTTCCTGGCCGCCAATGCCAAGAAGGACGGCGTAGTGACCACGTCGACCGGGCTGCAGTATAAAGTCATCGAGGAAGGTACCGGCAGAAAACCCAAGCTAACGGATACCGTCACCGTCAATTATCGCGGTACCCTGATCGACGGCAAGGAATTCGACAGTTCCTACAAGCGTGGCAAGCCGGCCAAATTCGGCGTGAACGAGGTCATTGCGGGCTGGACCGAGGCACTGCAGCTGATGAAAACAGGGGCGAAATGGCAGCTGTTCATTCCCCACGAGCTCGCTTACGGCGAGAAGGGGCAACTGCGCGAAAAGGTACTCATTTTTGATGTCGAGCTATTGTCCGTCGACTCACCCGACACCGCTGAAGCAGGCGCGGAGCCTGCTACAGCCGAGTAACTGACCGGCCGGGCACGCTTTCAAGCGCGGCCGGTTGAACGTTTACCCATGAACAACACGCATGCCAACAACCTCCCTGCCCTGGGCCTGGCGGTCATTGTTCTCCTGTGCATGCTTTGCCTGACTGCGTGCGGACCCGAAACACCGGTCCCGCCCGTACCGCTGGAACAGATAACACAGGAAACAGCCAGCGAACATGCGCATGTCTACGTCTGCCCCATGCATCCGAAGATCGTGCGCGATGAGGCCGACTCATGCCCGATCTGCGGTATGAACCTGGTGAAGAAAACCCTTGATGAGCCCTCCATCGAACATGCACATGTCTACGTCTGCCCCATGCATCCGAAGATCGTGCGCGATGAGGCGGGCTCATGCCCGATCTGCGGCATGAACCTGGTGCAGAAAACCCTTGATGAACCCTCCGCGGATGACCGTCCCCGGGTCACCCTCGATGCATCGGTCATCCAGAACATGGGCATGCGTACCAGCAAGGTAACACGTGGAACACTGCACAGGCACATCCAGACACAGGGCACGGTAACGTACGATGAAGACCGTATTATGCTCATACATTCACGAACGCCTGGTTGGGTCGAGTCTCTCGATATACGTACGGACGGGGTAACGGTCAAACGCAAGGATGAACTGGCGGAGTTTTATTCGCCCTACATCGTGCAGGTTCAGCTTGAGTACATTGCGGCGCTCGAGGAAGCTGACCTTGCCAGCTTTGGTTCCGGTGACCAAACCGAGCTCAATGCGAAAGTGAAGTCGTTGCGCAACACGCTAAAACTCCTGAAAGTGATGGAAATGGACATCATGCACATTGAGAAATACCGCACGGCCCTGGATACAATCCCCATCGTGGCACCGCAAGGCGGTGTGGTGACGAAATTGGGTGTCCGTGAAGGCATGTATGTGGAGCCGTATGACAACATGTTCACCATCGTGGATCTGAGCAACTTGTGGGTAATGGTGGATATTTATGAACACCAGGCCAGCTGGGTCAAACCGGGACTGAAGACACGCATCACGGCTCCCGCACTCCCGAACAGGAGCTGGGAAGGCACCCTCGAATTCATCTACCCCGAGGTAGACCCGATAGCGCGTACCCTGCGTGCACGGATTGCCGTTGCCAACCCGGATCAAGCACTCGTGCCAAACATGTTCGTCGAAGTGAGCATCAGCAGCCCGCCGAAATCGAATGTCCTGGTCGTCCCGCGTGAGGCCGTGATTCTGACCGGTGAACGTGAAGCAGTAGTCAAGGTACTGGGGAATGGACACTTTCAGCCCGTTGAGGTCACCAGCGGGATGTGGATCGGCGGGGATGTAGAAATCATAACCGGGCTGGAGGAAAACGACGAGGTTGTCGTATCCGGTCAGTTCCTGATTGATTCGGAATCAACCCTCAAGGCCGCCTTTTCCCGCATTTCAGAGTAAACCACGTGCCATCCCGACTGATCCGCTGGTCAATAGAAAACCGCCTGCTGGTATTGATCGCCACCCTCGTGATTACCGGCTGGGGCTGGGTGGCGGTCCACCAGACACCGCTCGACGCTATCCCGGACCTCTCCGATGTACAGGTCATTATTCGCACCGCCTACCCCGGCCAGTCCCCACAGGTTGTCGAGGATCAGGTCACCTACCCGATCACCACCATCATGATGTCCGTACCGGGCGCCCGGGTGGTGCGTGGCTATTCTTTCTTCGGCGATTCCTATGTGTATGTCATTTTCGAGGACGGCACCGATCTTTACTGGGCGCGTACCCGAGTGCTGGAGTACCTCAACGAGGCGGGAGACAATCTACCGCCGGGTATCCGACCCCGGCTGGGACCGGATGCAACGGGCGTTGGCTGGATATACAGCTATGCGCTGGTGGATCGCAACGGCAAACACGATCTGTCGCAGCTTCGCAGCCTGCAGGACTGGTTCCTGAAATTCGAACTCCAGGGCGTACCGGGTGTGGCCGAGGTTGCCACGGTCGGCGGCATGGTTCGCCAGTACCAGGTCGTGGTCGACCCGGAAAAGCTCCGCGCCTACGGGATTCCCCTGACCCGGATTGCCGAGGCCATCCGCAGGGCCAATCGGGAAACCGGAGGCTCTGTGATCGAAATGGCGGAGTCGGAATACATGATCCGCACCCGCGGCTACATCCAGTCGCTTGAGGATATAGAACACATCCCCATCAAACTCACCGCAGACGGGATTCCTGTGCTATTGCGAGACCTGGCGCATATCCAGGTGGGTCCGGAAATGCGCCGCGTTGTGGCCGACCTGGATGGTGAAGGTGAGGTCACCGGCGGCATCGTGGTCATGCGCCACGGCGAGAATGCACTGGAGACCATCGCAGCGATCAAGCTCAAGCTGGAGGAACTCAAGCACGGCCTGCCTGAGGGTGTCGAGATTGTCGAGACCTATGATCGTTCAGGCCTGATTCTGAGAGCCGTGGACAACCTGCGCGACAGGCTTATCGAGGAATTTATTGTGGTCGCGCTGGTGTGCCTGGTGTTCCTGTTTCACCTGCGCTCCGCCTTTGTCGCCATCGTGACCCTGCCTCTGGGGATCTTTATTTCCTTTATTATTATGAAACACGCCGGGATAAACGCCAACATCATGTCCCTCGGCGGCATCGCCATCGCGGTAGGTGCCATGGTCGATGCTGCAATCGTGATGATCGAAAACGCCCACAAGCACCTGGAAAAAGCTGGTTCGGGCCTGAGTCCGAAGCAACACTGGGAAACCATTACCCGGGCAGCGCAAGAGGTCGGGCCAGCCTTGTTCTATTCGCTACTCATCATTACTTTGAGCTTTATCCCCGTGTTCACCCTGGAAGCCCAGGAAGGTCGGCTGTTCGCTCCCCTCGCCTACACCAAGACCTTTGCCATGGCCGCATCGGCCGGACTTGCCGTCACCCTGGTACCGGTGCTGATGGGCTATTTCATTCGCGGGCGCATTCCTAAAGAGTCTGTCAACCCGCTCAGCCGCGTGCTTATCTGGCTGTATCGTCCGGCCCTGAAGGTGGTACTTGACTTTCCAAAGACAACCCTGCTGGTATCCATGTTTGTGCTGTTGAGCATGCTGATTCCGTTACACGGCG
Organism: uncultured Gammaproteobacteria bacterium; assembly: GCA_963753755.1. Lineage (GTDB taxonomy): Bacteria > Pseudomonadota > Gammaproteobacteria > UBA9214 > UBA9214 > UBA9214. The sequence continues at coordinate 86,024 of CAVWDM010000001.1, read as the reverse complement.
TCGGTGCCCTGCTGGCTCCGCTAAAATGGCCCCTGCAACTTGGACAACTGGCAGATCCATCATTCGCCAGCAGTGCCAGTACCACGATCGAGGCCAGACAGGAGCAACTGGCCAGCGGCTGGCAACATGTATTCCGTGATATCCCCTGGCTGGCTCGCCTTGGACATGGACTGGGCTCGGAATTCATGCCGGAATTGTTCGAGGGCGATATCATGTATATGCCAACCACGTTACCCGGCATTTCCATCGGCAAGGCACGCGAGTTGCTTCAGCAAACCGACCGGCTGATAAGCCAGATACCGGAAGTCAACCGGGTATTCGGCAAGATCGGTCGGGCCGATACGGCAACCGACCCGGCCCCACTGACCATGATCGAGACACTGATTCAGCTGAAACCGCGGGATCAATGGCGTCCAGGCATGACGGTAGACCAGCTGATTGCGGAACTTGATGACAGTATACGGTTTCCTGCGTTGACCGATGCCTGGGTCATGCCGATCAAGACACGTATCGACATGCTGGCAACGGGTATCAAGACACCGGTCGGTGTCAAGATTGCCGGGCCTGACCTGAAACAGATCGGACGTATAGGAGAACAGGTCGAAGAGGTGCTGATGAAGGTGCCGGGTACCACTTCAGTTTATTCCGAACGCGTCACCGGCGGACGTTATATCGAGGTCATACCACGACGACTGGAAGCGGCAAGACTGGGACTCAATATCGAGGATATCAATGAAATTGTCAGCGCCGCTGTCGGCGGGATTAATATCACCCAGACGGTGGAAGAGCGTGAGCGTTACTCTGTGAATCTGCGTTTTCCCAGGGAGCAACGGGATGATGTCAAGAAGCTTCAGCAACTGCCCCTGGTCACCGCAAACGGTGCGCAGATACCTTTATCGCAGGTCGCAGAAGTCAAGGTGGTCGATGGCCCTCCGGTACTGAAAAGCGAGAATGCCCGACTTAATGGCTGGGTCTTTGTCGACATTCGTGGTGTCGATCTTGGCACTTATGTCAATACAGCCCGCGCGACTGTCTTGCAACAAGTCGAGCTGCCTCCCGGCTATTCCATTACCTGGTCAGGGCAGTACGAGTACATGGTGCGCGCGCAGCAGAAACTGCGCCAGGTCATACCCCTGACCCTGAGCATCATCTTCGTACTGTTGTATCTGGCATTTCGTCACGCGGGAGAAGCCATCCTGGTGATGCTGTCTCTACCCTTTGCACTGGTGGGCGGGGTCTGGCTGGTGCTGTTACTGGACTTCAACCTGTCGGTAGCCGTTGCCGTCGGCTTTATAGCACTCGCCGGTGTTGCCGCGGAGTTCGGCGTAGTCATGCTGGTATATCTCGATAATACCCTAATGGCTTACCGACAGGAGGGGCGCCTCGTCAGTCACGGCGACCTGAGGGATGCCATCATGGAAGGCGCAGTCCTCAGGGTACGGCCCAAGGCAATGACTGTTGCGGTCATCATTGGCGGCCTGCTGCCGATCATGCTGAGCGAGGGAACCGGGTCCGAGGTAATGCAGCGCATCGCCGCGCCCATGGTTGGCGGGATGGTGACAGCCCCGTTGCTGTCCATGTTTGTCATCCCTGCCGTATATTACCTGTGGAAGCAACGGGAGATCGGTAGACCCTGAGTAGCGTGCAATCTCAATCCGTTGACTGCGTGCCGGTCATCAATCCTGCATAATCAGTGTCAGAGTCCAGCTTCTTGTATGCAGGAGGTATGCGGAAGTAATCGACGGGTGGCAGCTCGTGAGAGACCGACTTAAGAATAAAGTTGGCATCACCGTCCACAGGTCGGCTTCGAATCGAGACATATTTCTCGTCCGACTGGGCGGCAATCCAGTCCGGGTCTGTCCATTCCTTGGAAAATTCAATTAAACGGGCCATGGTGATGAGTTCCCGGGGAGTCATTTGCAAGGCAACCACATCGGCCATACAGTGCTCGGCAACCGGCTTGTCATTCAAGACCTCGTTCACAACCCTGCATTGCACTCCGGCTACCGTGTCCTTTTTCCCTGTTGGCTTGAGAATAGACTTTACCGCTTTCTTTTCAGTTGACTGCTTTGTTTTTGCATCAGCCGCCGGAGTTTTCGGCACTGTTCTGCTCTGATGATGGGGCGACTCTCCAAAGGTGAAGAATTCCCCCTTTTCACCATCAACCACATGCATGATCATGAAGCCTGAATCCAGCAAGAAATAATTCTCTGCTGTCTCATTCTCGTTGCTGTTATTGACTCTCACCCAACGGCCATGAAGCGTATAGGTTTGCTCCTTTGCTGCGCCCTGTGAATCAACCAACTCGTAGACCAGGGTAGTTTCAGCGTTAATGGCAAAGGACAGGCCGGCGGTGACTGCGAATAGAAGATTTAAGTGTGTTTTCATACTGATTCCCTTTGTATTTATGTTTTTTTTCAACCTGTATTTAAGAGTACCGCATTTTTCATGGCGATTTAAACATCTGTTTGCAGAATATTCCCGGCAGTGCGATATCCCTGTCAGCATCGAGAGTCAGCCGGTGAGCTGGAGAAAACACCTGTCTTGTACTACTGCTCGACACCGTTTTCCTGCAACACCTTGACGGCATCCTTTTTTCCCGCGACTGTCGCCAGCATCAGCGCCGTCCTGCCCTGGGCATCATGGGCATTGATATCAGCGCCATTGGCTTGCAGTGTCTCGATAACTTCGACATGCCCCTGAATCGCTGCCCGCATGAGTGCAGTCCTTGTCTTTGCATCCCTTGCGTTGGCATCGGCCCCCTTGGCCAACAATAATTGCATGATCTCGATGTGCCGGTTATCAGCCGCATAGAGCAACGGCGTCAGTCCCTTGTTGTCATGCACGTTGACCTCGGCATCACGGTCAAGCAGCTTGCCCACAGTCTCGACATGACCTTTTTCCGCAGCGGCCATCAGCGGCGAGAAGTTATCCCGATTGTGACCGTTAACATTCGCACCCTTGTCCAGCAATATGTCAAGGGATTCAATATCGTTGGTCTCGATGGCGAGCAGCAAGGGCGTCATCTTGTTTTCACTCGACTCGACTTCAAGCTCCGCATCGTTGGCCACAAGTAACTTGACCATGTCGACATTGTGCGTGCCGACTGCGTACAGCAAGGGCGAGATGCCACCATTGTCTTGCGTATTGATATCGGCGCCCTTGTTCAGCAGGACCATGACGACCTGGGTCTGACTACGCATCGCAGCCCAGTTAAGCGCAGTGTGGCCCGTCTTGTCCCGTTCATCGACAGTCGCACCGTGTGCAAGCAATGCAGTAACGATTTCCACGTGGCCACCTGCTGCCGCAAGAATCAGGGCGGTGCGGCCGGTTCTGTCCTTTGCCCTGGCATTGGGATTCACACCCTGTTTCAGCAACGCCTGTACGTCAGCCAGCTTGCCGAAAGCCGCAGCATGCAGCAGTGCCCTTCTGTTTGGCGTGTACTCAGCATGAGCTTGTGCGGTCGGCTCGACCTGCTTGTCTGCCGTGGCAGGAGCGACCTTCCCCCACGTGGATCGGATAGCACAGAACCAGCCCCGCCAGCAGCAAGGCCGGAAAATAGGAGTAGTGATTGTCCAATGGTTTGTTCCTCGAACAGGTGATGATGTTAGATCTGCCACAAAGCACAGTTCATAATGCTCCTTCGGCAGACGCGTCGCTAATTACCCCGACCCTGCTGCTGTGGTACAGCCTGTTCGCCGGGGCTCCCGGCTGCCGGATAACGCGGCGGAGTGCCATACTGGCGATGTTGCGGGTAACCTGTTCCACCCTGACCACGGTATCCCGGGTAGCCAACACCATAACCGTACCTGCCACGCCCGTAACCCCGTTTGCCATACCGCTGATCGGGAGGAACCGCATAACGATAATAAGGAGAGTTTATCGGAGGATTCGGTGACTCGGCAACGGAGCCAGGATCACTGGAATAGCCACCACGAAAACCGGGGGGGCCCGCGCCAGGCCCGGGTGTCTGCCTTTGGTCAACCTGCCCCATACCCGTACCCTTATTGTCCTGCGCGGGTGTCGCTGTTGTGACCACTGCGGGTGATGCCGGGTAGCTGGCTGATTCTTCCTGGCCCGCGTTTACACTGGTCGATAACCCCGTGAGGAATATCGCGACCATAAGCCCCCGGGAAAAGAAACCGATCAGTTCTTCCTTCATCATTATTTTTCCGTCGTTTACAGGTAACGAAATCGTTACCGATCCTGTCAGTTACGTTACATAAAAAAGGAAGTAAGAATGCACTTACTTCCTGGGCCATTTTTGGAATGACGCATCGGGTCAAACCCCGGCGAGCGTGCTGATGCGACGCGCACGATCACCGGGGCTACCAGCTACTAACGGCATGTAGCTTTGCTTGTTGCCGTATCTTTACGGGTTAAATGCAACCTCCTGGCAGATCTATGCAGGAGGGTCCCGGCGGGCTTCCCAAATAGGACTTCAGAATCGACGCATCGGCAGGGTCTACGACACCGTTGCCATTAAGATCCGCATCCAGTACCCCGCTAGAGCCAAAGACCGCAAACAGCAGGGAAAAGTCGACTGGCGTGACAATCTGGTTGTTATCCAGGTCAGGATCACAGATGTTGCCATAGCCGTCGCCATTGGTATCGAGCTGACTATTACCACCCGCATCCGGAATCACCGGACCGTTCGCAACCTCTATGCAGTTATCGCTGATGTCTGGAATACCATCACTGTCCGTATCCGCCGGTGGTACCGGGTCACCGTACTCGATAATCAGCTGGGCGTTAAACACCGCCGTGGATTTGCGATCACCCTTGACATAGACAGCCAGATCGAAGTCATCGGTCATCGGCAGGCCATTGCTGGTGATCGGTATACCATTGACTTCATCAACAACGGTAACGAACTCATTGGCCGTTACATCAACCCAGCCCTTGCTGGTCGCCAGCGGGCCATTGTCGTCCGCCCAGTCAAGCAGATTGATGATCGTGGTCGTGGGTACGCCCACCGCGTACTTGATGTTGTCGCTCTGGAACGGCGGCGGACTGCATTCGATCAGCGGGATCTCCAGCCCCGGCAGATCCTGGCCGAACTTGTTGGGTTTCAGCCGCCAGCGCGGTCCGGATACCAGGGTCCCTAAAGTATCGTCAGGGACCGGACTGCCGACGAAATCCTGAACCAGCGGGTCCGGATCAGCATCGTAGGACCACTCGAACGGGTCACGGTTGATGGTCGTGTAGAAAGCATTGGTGAAGCCTCCGCTCAGATCCGAAGAGAACGCATAGGGCGGATCCTCGCGCAGATCACCGGGCGTGGCCGCCGGGTCCAGGGCAAACGGGGCATTCTTCAAGACCGTACCGATACCAAGAAATGTCGGATCGTTGGCCCCTTCCTCGGTATCGATCAGGTCACCGTCTCCCTCGTAACACGGGATGGTGCTCTTCCACACCTCGGTGTCAGTGCCCGGCGTACCCTCGATCCTGTAAGAGGGTTTGCGGCCCGTGGCCGCCTCGTTTTCCAGGTCCTCCGGTCGCAACTGGTCGTTCGGGTTGTTGGTGATCCAGTGATTGACCACCAGCTCTGCACGCAGGACCTCGTAATCAGCACCCGGCACCTTCCATGCGTCCGGCAGTGCCAGCTTGGCATACAGGCGAATGTCATTCGGGCGTTTGTGCAAGGCACCCCAGCCATACAGCGGCTTGCCATCATCCTTGAGCTGCACGGAATAATCCGTCCCCAGGGCAATATTGTTCTGCATGTCGGTCTTGTCGTTGGGGAACATCTGGCAGCCGACCGGATCATTGACGTCGTCACACGGCGTGGAGTCGGTTAAGCGAACGGTGGGAGCACCACCGACCAGGATCAACGTATTGTCATCCAGCGTGGCATTGGCACAGTCGAAACTGAGACTACCGCTCGGTGTCGACAGCACAGCCTGTTCTCCGGTGACCGGGTCAGCAAAGAGATAGGGAATGGTCTCATGGCAGCTAAGAATATGCTCCATGGTGGTGTAGTGCTCGGTCTCGCATTTAACCGAGGTTCCACCAAGCCCCTGGCACCAGGTGCCCAGCGGCGGTTTCACCTTGTATTTCTCAGTGGCCGCATTGGAAACCTTGATACCCACCTGGACACCCGCATCGACAATGTTACCGACAAAGCCTTCCATGTAATCCCCGTCCCGAATCTTGCCTTCGGCACCCAGGAAATCAACAATGTAATAGCCAAACTCGGTATCCACCGGATACAGCGTTACACCCTGCTTGTCGACCACAGGACCATTGTCCGCGGGGCAGGGTACACCGAGGCCACAGATGATTGTAGGATCTATGCTGGCACCATCGAGAGATCCATAGGTACTGCCGTCAAATCCGCCCATGACGTCATTAATAGAAAAAATATGCGGTTCTGATTCATAGAGCGCTGCCTGGGCCGTTCCCTGTGCCATCAGTAACGCCGCCGATGCCGTCAAGGCAAGGCTGACGCCCAGAATGGCAGGTTGTCTAATCTTCATTTGAAGCCTCCTGTCGTATTAATTATGTTATTCACGTGTTAATCGCGGCCGTGCTTGAGTGTGCGCGGAGCAACTAATACTGACATTGTAGATGCGGGGGCCGAAGTACTTTTTGATCGACGTCAAATTGACGCCTAATTCTACCTAGAAACTACCCGCAACAAACGGGCCTGTTATCTTTAAATAGGACGCAGCAACGCGAGACCCGTAACCAAGGCCTGTCGATGACGAATATCGTTACCCTTGGGCGCCGACGACCTGGAGAAAACAGTACCCGATCGTGCAAACCCAACCCGGCAGCCTAGCTTTATTACAGATCAGCTGGTAACCAGTGGGCCATGCGGTTAATTCGGTGACACAGCGTAAATCAATCCACTATATATACAGGTAGAACATAATCAGTATTATTACCGAACTTTGCGCATAGCCCACTAGTTGGATCCCGGGATCAACCAGTCCGTGACGGCGACCAGGCTACCGTCCTCAGACAACCTGACGATATAAGCGCCTTTGGAGACAAACCGCTGATTCGGTGCAAGGCTGATACGAGGATACACGGACGTATAAGTCGCATTATCCATCATGTGTTCGATACGCTCGAGGAAATATTCCCGACTGAAAAAGCCCCGGATATGTCCGACCCCCTCCCCTGCCATCTTCAGCGCGAAAAAAGCATTCGCCTGTACCCGCTGTTCCCCGGGCATATAGATTCTGTTGTGGCGCAACCAGCCTGTGGAGCGGGCCAGGAGACGCGGCAATTTACTGGGCAATTCGGAGGTATGCACAAAGTAGGCCTGGTCTCGCACCTTCGCCGGAACCGTATCGGGCTCGTCCCCATAGATCGTTGTCGACAGGTAGATACGCTGCGGCATCTCGCCGACGTCCAGTTGTTCCCAGACTGTCTGCAGGTCGGACTCATTTAGCCACAGCACGGTCACCGCTGACGCCCCCTGCATCCCGAAGCGATTGCCAGAAGGTCGGGTTTGCGGAGCCGCTCAAAGTGAGGTCCCTGACCTGCCCTCCCCGGTCTTGCAGTGCATGCCGCAATGCGGCAGCCGCCGTCTCGCCGAGAGGATCAGATTCCCGATAGACCTGCAGAACGGGTGTCGCCAGAAGATCATCATTACTCAGGTGCTGGACGATGGTTTCCCCCTCCAGGGTCATACCCTTGGAAAAATACATGGAATAAAAATCCTGCTCATCGACCACCGGCAGATCGGTAGTCGGGAACAGACAGGGCACCTGGAAGCCCTCACAGAAGTCGTGTATCGGCTGCCAGCCACCCGGGGCAACACCGCTGAGTAATGCGAACACCGGGCGCTGCCGGTACCAGGCCTCCAACTGCTCCGGCCAGGACTCAGGCTGCCCCTTCAGCTCCCATTCGTGGAGCACCCACTTGCGGTAGTAGCCGAACATCCATTCCTTATGCCAGGGTGCCTGCTCGGCGCGCTGGCTCTCGTTGCGTGTCTCGGTGTTCTTCTGATTGAAGTAGACCTCGAGGACATCGGTAAGCGCCTTGCGTGTCTCGCTATCGACGGACTCGGCGACAATCGTGGCGAAATGAATCTCTCCCTCGGTCACCCCGGGGGCTGGTTCCCCGGAAAGACTCTTGAGATAAGCTAACAGGATGTCGAGTTCTTCATCGTCCAGTGCATAACGCGGCATGAACAGCCCCATGGGACGGCCGTTGGCGTCAATGCCATCCCGGATTGAGGCCTTTAGCGAAGCATCTGTATAGGCCGGTCTCAACTCCGGGGACAAAGGCGGCTTGCTGGTGGGCAGTCGCAACGGATTGTAGAGTATATCCGCCGTGACCGCCGGAACGACCTCCTGACCCTCGCTGGAGCCCAGCCCACTGCGACGGTGGCAGGTACCGCACATGACCTGCTCGCCCGTGATCTCGATATCAGTGCCGAAGGTCGCGGTCATCATCTCCCCTGAAGGAAGCACACCCTCCATGTACATGCGCCGACCGAGCTCAATCTTGTTGCTTGTGCTGTCGGCGTTCATGCCTGAAGGGTCAGGCCCGGCAGAACAAATTCCCGGTACCCCGAGCAGTGCAACGAGAGCCAAAGACAAACAACGGATGCTTGCTGTCATGGCGCTTATTCCTGTTCTGCAAGCAACTGCCGGTATTCCCTGACCACGTCCGCAGCACTGGCGAGTCCGTTTAGACGAACCCAGGGTGCATCCGCTGACACGCGCAGGAAGGTGAGGGGCTCGTGACTCATCTTCGTACCGCGATAGGCATCAAATGCCTTCTGAACCGCAATGATGTCTTGCAGATTGCCGGTCAGGTACTGCCATTGAGGACCCGCATGATAACGCTCCGCATAGGCTCGTAAACGCGCCGGCGTATCATATTCCGGGTCGATGGAAATCGATATCATACGTACCTGTTCGCTTTCATCACCCAGCAGCTGTTCGACCTGCGTGAATGTCGCACTCAACACGGGGCAGATCGTGGTACAGGTGGTAAAGATAAAATTCAACATCACCGGCTGGGAAAGATTGACCTCACTGAGCAAGCTGGTCTTCTCACCCGCCATGTCCACCAGGGCCAGATCAGGCAGTTCGTAATTGTGCAGCGAACGGCTATAGTTCTTGCTCTGCAGCATTTTCCGGTGGTGGGCATGCGGATCGACTTCGCCCGAGATGCTGTCCAGACCCTCGTTAACAGTCTGGTCAGTAACAGGCTGCGTATGCCCTGCCGAGTGCTCGACGGCATGATCATGGGTCATTGCAGCGTCATTACCTTGCTCACCACTGTCAAACGCAACAACCGTAGCCGCAAGACCGAGTACCAGCATTACACCACCCACCCAGAAGAGCACTTTTTGTATCGGGCCAAAATACGTGTTCTTTTCAAAACTCATTGATATTGTTCCTTTCTGAGGTAATACCGAAGTATCGGCAGGCGTAGCGTCCGCTGCACTGGTTTAGGCGACAATCTACTTGGTTGGCTAGTCACACGTCAAGCTGGATCGAATGGCTCACCCCCAAAACAGGGTCAGATGTTTGGCGGAGGGTTTGGGGGTTCTTTTGAGTGGAAATTAATCAACAAGCCGGCCTCAGGCTGATTATGCCCCCTTTGGTAGCTTGTCAATGTCCTGGTAAATTTTCTCCGCTGGCCGTATGCGCTTCTCGGAACCGAAAAAATAACCAATCACGACCTTCACACATATTAACCCGGCAGTCAGGCGCTATCGATGCAGGAGCATCACCGCAGCTTAAGATTCGCCCCCTGTGCACCGACGCGGTTCCACGTGTAACCAACGTGAGCGCACAATGATTGGCGCTGAACATTTTTCAAGGCTTGCGCCCCTTCATAACCGGATAGTTGGCACTCAGCCAGCCACTGAAACCGTGCTCTATGTGAAAGATATTTTCGAGGCCATTATCCAGCAGGGTCTGCTCGGCCTGCCGGGTGCGTCGACCAACAATACAGTAGACCACCACACCATTCGGGCTGTGCAGTTCATCGAGATGAGACGCAAGCTCTTCGACAGGAATATTGATGGCACCGGGGATATGCCCTTTTCGATATTCCTTGTCGTCTCGCACGTCCACGACCAGATAGGCCTCGGGCGTTCCCCGCCTGGTATTGAGATCTTCCACGGAGATAGCGGGCGTCTGGAATTCAGCTGCCGTCATCAGCCCGGGGAGCAGGCAAAACCAGAACAACAGCATGCTGAAACACGTGCGCAGGCCGATGCCCGGACGGCGACACAGGGGTCGAGCACACGGAGAAAGACGTCCAGCCGGCGTCAGACAATGCGCGAGTGACGTCACCTCACGGGTATCCATCGATCGGCCTGGATTACCGATAACCGCTCGATAACCCGTCAACCGAGCACACCTTACACTGCTGTCCACTGTATCGATTTTCCGGCAGGACTGCTCACCCCGCCAGCGACAGTGATTACTTGCCTACCGGGTTCATACCCTTACCGAGCTCTTTGAGACGTTGCTGGGTAATTGAAGCAGGATCTTCGGCCTGCTCGGCAAGTTGCTTGACCATGTCCGCTTCCTGCTGCGCCAGCCGAACCAGTACATCCTCATAGACTTCGACCTCGAACTGGTTTTCGCGCAATTCCACCACGTAAGCGTTCAGTTTCTGGTCAAGGTATCTGCGCCGCGTGAGCTTGCGCGTGGCCTCGTCGTCAAACTCGCTGTAGTTTGCCTCCTTCATATCCTGCACCAGGACCAGGTGCCAACCCGCGGGCGTCTCGACCGGTTTGCTGAGCTCGCCCGGCCCCAGCTCGAAGATCACCTCGTCCAGCGACGGCACCGTCTCGCCCTGATAGACCCAGCCCACCTCGCCCAGATCCTTTTCCGCCTTTGCCGCGACAGAGTGCTGCTGCGCCGCCTGGTACATAGTCATCTCGCCGTCGTCGATCTTGGCCTTGATCTCCTCGGCCTCTTCCTGAGTCTTCAGGACCACCATCTGCACCTTGCGCGATTCAGGCACTACAATGCGGGTCTTGTTGGCCTCATAGAAGGCCTTCAGTTCCTCGTCCGTCGGCTCCATCTGCTCAACCAGACGCTCGCGGTGCAGGTTAATCAGACGCGTCTTGTGGTACTCGTCGGCGCGGGTTCTGTAAATGGGCTCCTGTTCCAGCCCCGCAGCGCGTGCCTTGCCGGCCATGATGCGCAAGTCGATCACCGTCTCGAGTGATTGCCGGCGGGCCTCCACCTCCATGGCCAGCGGGTCGGCGATAACCGCACCCTTGCCTTCGGCGACAATGATGTCCTTGACAGAGCCCCAGGTGACGGGCTCGCCGTCGATCTCGGCCAATGCGACGCTGTCGGCACGCTTGGCATCGCCGGCCGGGGCCAGGTTCTCGGCGTAAACCACCACCTCGACATCGTCACGAACATGCTTCCGTGTCTCGGCCAGCTGTTGCCTGGCCTTTTCGCGCCGCAGTTTCGACTCGATGGCTGCACGGAGGTCCGGGGTGAGTTCCGTGCCGGTGACGACATTCTTCTCGTAGAAGGCCTGGACCTCATCCTCGCTCACCTTGGTCTTATCCGAGCGCTGAGCTCGCAGGTAGAGGTCCAGAAGGATGGCGTTATCAAAGCGTTCCATCTCCCGCAGGTACTCAGGGTCCTTGTCGAGCCCGCGTTTGCGCGCATCCAGGTACAACAGGTTGGCGCTGACGTACCTGTCGAGTAGCGTAACGCGCACCGTATCGCGATCGGGCGTCCCCAGTGCCGGAACGGACAAACCGACGATCGCCGAACTGTTGAGGGCGATGTTGATCTCGCTGAAGGTGATGGACTGATCACCCACCCTGGCAATGACGTCGCTCTCCGACTCGGCCTTGGGTGTCTCGGCCAGCGCGAATGTCATCGGCACATAGCCCAGGGAGATATAGCCAGCGGCGAGTGCCGCAATAAGTAGTCTTTTCATGGGTATCCTCATTATTCTAATTTAAACACCTTTAAACACCTGATAAGCAAACGCACTGCAGGCGTTTCCCATCCGTACTGTCATTAGCCTACAGCGAACACATCGGATAAAACAACCAGGGAATACCTGCCAGATGAACATCTTTGATGGTGGGAACACCGTACAAACGCTTGCCTGAAATGACCCGCCCGGACCTGTCTGGCCCGGGCGGGACTCTTCCTACCTTACCAACTTACCAGCCGCAGAGCGTGTTGCCGGTGCCGGCCGAGTTGAGAGAGACATCCTCCCACACGTGTTCCGACAGACGCCCATTGGTCAGGTGTCGTTTCCAGCCGTCGCTGCAACTGCCAACAGTGGGCACGTTGCCTCCGTGGCAAGCACCGCACAGCGCGTCACGCTCCGGTCCCGCAGTGGCCCCCAGCACGTGACCCAACTGGGCGGTCTCCGCCTTGTCCATCATCAGGCGGGAGGTGCGCCCGACATCGGCATGCTCCACGTAATCCTGATCGATGTTGCCGATTGCAGCAGAAAAGTCGCCGTGGCAGTTCTGGCAGGTGCTACCGCGAACATCAGCCTCGTCGGTGTAGGTGTGCGCCCACGTCACGCCCGAATCGAAATCGGTGATGCCGTAGACGTTACCGCCAGCCGTGTTCAGCCAGGTCGGGAGACCACTGCCATCCACCTGGTGGCAGGCGCCACACTTCAGCGGACCGTGCGAACCGTCATGGTTCAGCGCTGCCGCCTGAGCGTAGCTGGTAGTGTCGATGGCCGCGGACACCGGATACAGGCCGTGGATCGACTCATGACAGGCCTGGCAACCCAGATCCTGGTGACCACGCGTGTAGCGCATCAGGCTTGCCTTCGCCGGGTAGTTGAACGGCGGGTAGGCGCTGATGTTGCCGCTCTGCTCTGTGTAGGGCGCTGCATGGCAGTCGGCGCAGTGCGGTTCACCCGCCGCCAGCCAGTGATCACGTCCGTCGGTAGCCGCATTGAACGGCACAGGAGCACCAACAGTTCCCGTGCCGGCAAAGGGGTTGGCGGGATAGCGCCACTGACTTTGATCGGTCGGGTTGTTGTTGATCCGGTCCACGCAGTCCTGGGTCGTACAGAAACTCAGGATGTTCACGCTCGGATCACCATCGGCATCGAGGTTCACGCAGACATCCACACCGAAGGTGGCATTGAATACCGGCGTCAGAGGCGCACAGGAGGCGCCCGCCAGGCACCGCCACTTCGATAGTCGCCACGTTGGCGTCCTGCGTGGTCGGATCGCTCGGGTCCGCCTGCTTCCAGATGGCGTGGGTTTGATCCGACGTGCGGTCAAAGCCATCGACCTTCGGATCCAGGAAGTCGATAGCCTGCTGCTCGGTCAGCCCCACCGCCGCCGCAACATCAGCCAGCGTCGGTTCAGCACGCGGGTTGACCAGGCAATCACCGTTGATCAGGTCGTTGCAGTCTTCGGTGCGCCAGATCTCCTGGCTCAGCTGGGTGTGGCAGTTGGTGCACCAGATGCCGCGTCTCTGCTCACCACCGGCTTCGCCAGCCTGATTGATCGCCACGTTGTCTTCCAACCACTGGCCGACGGCGTTCAGGTGGCTCGGCGTCTCCGCGCCGTCACTGTCCTTCAGCGGGTTGGAGTGCACGTCGCGACCGACGAAGCAGCCACCCTGGTTGAGGCGGTTGTCACCCTCGGCATTGGCGTTGTTACCCGCTAAGGTGATCGGGTAGTTGTCCATTACGCCATCAGAACGGTGCGCCGGATGACAGCCCTGGCAGCCGCCGTCACGCCCAAGGGCTGTCGTTGAACACCACCACACCAGGTTCGCCAAACTGATTGAGTTCGCTCGTGTTTCGGTGAGTATTGTGAATCGCCTCGGAGATCGGCTGGATCCACTCCTGGGGTGCCTTCACTGCCGCGATGACGTTGTCGCCGTGGCACTTCTGGCAGATCACCGACTCGTGGCCCAAGCGGGTATTCTGCGGGATCTGCTTGCTTGCCGGCATGCCAGGCAGCTCGGTGCCGGTCCCCGGGTAGTTGGCGGTGAAATCCGTGCCATTGTCAAAGTCATGCAACGCCATCATGTTGATAGCCGCACCCTTAAGACGCGCGTACCAGTCAGAACCCGTCACCAGGCTCGGATAGATCGACATCCAGTAACTGATTTCCAGGTCGGTCAGAGCCTGCAGGCTCTCCCCTGACGGACCGATGTATGGATTGGGACCCGACAGGCGGCGTACATAACTCGGACTGTTGACGTTGGGCGTGACACCGTCTGGCTGATATTCGGGCGAGGAGTGGCAACGCTCGCAGTTCGGGATATCGATCGGCGCCGTGCCGTAGCCGATTACCGGCAGGCCGTTGCTGCCAACCACGGCCGCACCCTTGGTGCAGTTACCCGTGGCCTCGTCGCAGTTCGCCGTGTGCAGTTGTGCCTTCATGGCCACGAAGGGACGCACAGAGTCCTCGTCCACTGCACCCGGTTCGCCGAAGAAGTTGATGCTGTCCTCGAACGGTGTCAGCGGCAGGCCCAGGGCCTCCCAGATGCGTGGTGAGGTCAGCATGATGGGCAGGTTCTCCAGCACTTTCATCTGGGTGAACACCACCGTGCCGGTGTCGGCGGAGAATGTCAGCACATTGTCGAAGCGGAACCGGCGTCGAGGAGACAGGGCCCATCGGCTGCAACGCCGCACCCACGTTGGCTGGATACTCGACCATGCCGGCCACACCGAGGCGGATCTTGTTGGCCTCCAGGCTGGTGTTGGCGGGATTGCTGCCCTCCAGGTCGGCGTAAGATGTAGAAGTGGTTCAACCAGCCGTTGGCGTAGTTGTCGGTCGCGCCACTGTAGTCGCCGTCACCGATGACCACATTCGGGATAGCCACCGTAGACACCCGTCACCATCTTGCCCGGCACGCCGGTGATCGATCCGTCGGTGTCCACCTGTGCGGAATCGTAAGGCGTGTTGTGGTACAGCATGGAGCTACCCTCGATGTCGCTGATCAGCGTCGAGGTCTGGTCGTTGAAGGTAAAAGGCATGTTGCCCTCACGCCGTGGCTGAGCGTCATGGAAGTACTCGACATAGTACTTCTGGAAGTTGCCGCTACCATCGTAGTCGCGCAGCACCGTCTCGCGGCCAAGGCCATCCAGACCATTGTTGGGGTCACCCTCGAGCAACCGCGGGAAGTCCGCATTGGACTGCGGGGCGCCCGGGGTCTGGGGTTTCACGACCTGCGCCAGGATCGAGTTATACGGTGGCAATACGCAGCAATAGGAGAACTCGAACCCGGTGCAGTGCATGCCCAGCTCGTAGTTCATCATGATCTTGAAGTCCTGCTGATCCGAGTGGATGTGGATGTTGACCGTGGCCAGTTCCGACAGGTTGCCTTCGGCATCCTGCGCCTGGTAGGTAAAGCTGTCGTTCTGATTGTCGGCCATCCCGGCGCCTGGCACGTATACGAAAGAGCCGTCAATGGTGTTGAAGCTTGACAGGGTACCCTGGGTCGGAGGATCGACCAGCACTGCGGTCAAGCCGTCATTGCCCACATTCTCGCCTGCAAGGGTAATATCGAAGTCATTGTAGAGCACGCCCGAGACCCGGGATGCGGTCACCGTCAGGGTCTTGCCCACCGGGGTCGCATACGTGTCTCCGCGTGCGACGGGTGATGTCCCGATGCAACCTCCAGCCAAAGTGGTACAGGAAGGCCCGGGTGGCTTGCCTAGAAAGCCCTTGGTAATGGAGAAATCGGCTGGGTCCACAATCCCGTTACCATTCAGGTCCTGATCCGGTGAGGTTGTCGAGCCAAGGACCGATTTCTGCAGTGAGAAGTCACTGGGGTCGACGATCAGGTTGTTGTTGTAATCCGGATCGCAGACATTGCCGTATTCGTCAGCATCCGTGTCGCGCTGATCGGCATTCGCCTTGGTAATGCAGTTATCTGCCTCATCCACAACACCATCGCCGTCGGCATCCCCTGTCGACAGGGGAACGGGAACGTCTTCCGCCATAGTGGCTGGCGCTACCATGAACATGCCCAACATGGCGAATATTGAAAATACCATTGCGGGCACTCTTCGTGCGCCTGGTGGTTTCATTTTCACTCGGCAGCCAGATCGCATATCCGCTGGCGAGGCAGATATCAGTGTACCGATTCTGCAAAGCGTGTTCCAAAAGCGATGATAGAACCTACCAACAGTTTTGGTCGATGAAGTTTTTTTCATTTGGTTTCTCCTCCAATGGCCGGGTTTGCCCGGCATTCGTTTGTTTTCATTCTAGCTTCTACCCTTGTGCTAATACTTCTGGTCGGTATTTTCTCGCTCAAAAATAGTGCAGGCCAGCTAAATCCTGCTCTATAGCGCACCACCTGCAATGTCTTCAGCTTATCAAGGTAATGCAAGAAGCTGACCAAGTTTACTGGCATCGCTAAGCACATGATTGTGAAAGGATGGCAATAAGACGGTAGTGATGGATAGATAGCAAAGCCTGCCATTTCTGACAAATTTGTCAGACATTTGACATGACAAATATGTCAGCTGATAGTCCATCAACACAGGAATACGCGTTTCGCATCCACCCGACCATAAAACAATGCCACCCTGATTCCTTCCGCTTCTATTTTTCCTCTCACATTGAAAGGCAAGAACCCTGCCAATCTTACAATCTTATCTAACTGCCTGATTTAAAACGTCAGCACAATGACACCTGTGACGTCCGGAAGAGTGATCTGCCAACACTGGCAGGCTGATCTGTCAGAATGGCAGACCAGCCTGCCAGAACGACATGGCCGGTCTGTGCGCATGACGCCCGATCAGGTGTCGGCATCAGGGGAGAGGCGGAGTATTGTTAAAAAAATACCCGCATTATTCTTTGTCCAACTACGAGGATGACTTTACCGGCTTGCTGAACCCTGCCTTAATACATTACATCAGCGAGGTGTTATAACCCTAGCCCCAGCCGCCAACCCCGCCTGCTGCCACCGGCGCAGATCCATTCAGGACAATCGCTGCTGTCCACCGGATTATAACCTTCAGTAACCTCGTAGCCATCATCGAGTCCGTCGTTATCGGTATCAGCATCGAACGGATCAGTCTTGTATGTTTTCACTTCTGCCTCGTCCGTCAAGCCATCATTGTCATCATCAGCATCACAGATATCGCCAATACCATCCTTATCATGATCCTGTTGCGCGGCGTTGGCGATGGCAGCACAGTTGTCCACATTATCGGTAACGCCGTCACCGTCTGCATCCCCATTACTCGGATCGTTATCGATAATGGTCAGCTGCGCACTTCGCGGCATACCCAGGACGCCGCCGCTGACATTGCTCAGGGTCAGGTTTAAGGTCTCGTCTCCTTCAAAGACACTGCCATCCAGAATAACTATATTAAAGGACTGACGGGTCACACCACTGGCAAAGGTCAGCGTCCCCGACGTCGCCCGGTAATCACTACCTGCCGTGGCAGTACCGTCACTGCTCGCATAATCGACCGTGACGGCACCCGCACTGCCACCTGTCCGGATCACCGTCACCGGCGCAATCACCGCGTCCTCCGCCACTGTGAAACCGGCGACGCTGAACTGCACACTGGCAATCTCCGGCGACGGTACAATGCCGGCCTCGACATGGACCGGGTAATAGTCGTTCAGCGTCTGGCTGCGACCTGTCACGGTATTCTGGCTGGTCACTGACAGTCGCAGGGTATAATTACCCGGGACGACACTCGCGCTGTCCCAATTGCCGAGGCGCATATTCGCCACACCGCCGACGCCTCTCACGCCGGTTGACTGCCATACGGATGCCTGGTCACAGGCCAGGAAATCATCACCCGGACAAACATCGATGGTGTAGCGAGTCGACACCTGGGCCGGATCCCTGCCGTTCACGGTGCTGCCATACAGGGCCACCACCCCGCGCAGGGTGTCCGTGTCATTGACCGGGTTCAGGCGCACCGCCACCGGTGAATACAGCGGATCCCCGTATAAAATCCCGCTGTTGTTCGAGGCGCCAAACCACACCGCATCGCCCAGCGGCAGGCCCCGCAGAAAATACACCAGCGGTCCCAGACCGCTCAGACAGAACGCACAGCCGGCCGACTGGTGATGACTGACGCTGCCCCAGAAGGCCACACCCCCCAGCCGGTCCAGAAACGTCGCCGCATGATCGCCGGTCGCCACCTGCCGGTGACCCTCGCTGAACGAACCGTTGATCGCCAGTTCCCCTCCTGCCCCTACCTGCCGCACGCTGACAGCATCGATGCCCAGCGCCCCGGCAAACACACCCTCGGTTTCAATACTGAACTTGATGCCGTCGTAATTCGCGGCGATGTGCCGCGCCGGGTCGAGTTGGAAGCGGGTCTCCACCTGCACCCAACCGTTATTCCCAAGCGGCAACGGAGCGACCGTTCTGGTACCGTAATTTATCTGTGCACCGCTCGTCTCACGGACGAAGAAGCTCACCCGGAGCGAGGTGGATTTCGAGATAGCCGCCCCCTGGTAGCGAAAGGCAATCCGATAGGTCTGGGGACTGTTGCGATCCACGGCCTGCGCGGCCAGCGGAATGCGCTGGGTCAACACCAGCCGTCGCTGATCCGTGCAGGGCACACTCGGCACCCCCGAGAAATCATTGCCCGGGAAACAGCGGGGATTGGCAATCTGGTCGGTGTTACCAAACCACACGCTGAAGTTGTCATCGAAACCGTTGTCAGACCGCACCTCCGGGAAGGCCAGCTGGTCGACATCCCCGTGACCATCGTGGTTCCAGCGGCTGTTGTCGGTGCTCTGGTACCAGCCCGTCGGCCACACCGCCAGGTATGACAGCGGCCAGGACTGGTGGTTGTAGCCCATGAACCCCCCGGCCACCCCCACACAGGCGCTGTTCAGCTCCCGGAACACATCCGTGGACGCCGCCCGGCAGGCCGCGGGATCCACCGCCGCACGGCACTCGGTGACCGTACACTGATCGTCCTTGCGCCAGTTGAGCACGGCATCGAAACTCCCACCAAGCGCCGCCTGCCCGTCCTGCGAGCCCTGGTACAGCAGTGCATCCACCGCCTGCGGTTGACGACTGCGGGCATTGCCCGGGGCAGGATATCTGACGGCCGAAGCCGGGTCGCTGTCGTCGTTGAACTGTACCCCGCAATGCGACGGCGTCTTGCCTTCCACCGACAGCCCGGAAAAATTCAGGTAGGCGGCACACTCCGGGCGTGCCTCGTCAAACAGCCCCAGCGGGTAGGGCCAGCCGGCCGTTCCGGCAGGCGGATAAACGGGATAGCCGGTACGGTGATCCACCCAGCGATTGAAGTGGGTGGAGCCAAACAGTTTGCCGTACAGCCCCCCTGCTTCAGCCGCCAGGGTCCGGTCGACCAGTGACCGGGCAGAGTCCAGGCTGAGCCCATCGATACGTCCGACGATCAGTTCCCGGTCAGTGGCCGGCAACACGGTGCGCATGCCCCGACCATCGCCAAAGGCGACCTCGCGCTCGTCAAACTTCAGACGCGTATCCTCAGTAAAGTAGTTGATCAGCCAGTATTTGAGATAATTGTCCACCGAGGTGGGCGCGACAGGCGCATACAGGGAGGAACCGTCCACCACCGTGCGGGTCGGTACGCCGCGCGTGGTGACCACGTAGCGGATCTTGCTGTGCGCGCGCAGCTGATCCATGGCCGCCTGACAGTAATACGGGGGTTCGCCATCGGCGCAGCCTGCCGGGGTCCGCCCCGGATCGTCCAGGGTATTGCGCTGCATGAAGTGGATCAACTGATCACGCAGACTGCGGAATTCATCCCAGTTGATGAAGTAACTGTCGGGCACACGCACGTGCACGATGTTCGCCGGGTCAATAGCGCGCTGCTGCGCATAGTAGGCACCCAATTGCGGGGAATCGACCGAGTTGTCGTTGACGACAATCAGCACATCGTCGCGCAACGCCATGGCGTTGCTGCTGCTAAACAGGGTAAGAACCAGTATGAGTAAGCGACGCATGACCCCCTATCCTGCTCCTGTTATGTTTAC
Source organism: uncultured Gammaproteobacteria bacterium (assembly GCA_963753755.1). Taxonomy (GTDB): domain Bacteria; phylum Pseudomonadota; class Gammaproteobacteria; order UBA9214; family UBA9214; genus UBA9214. The sequence goes on along the minus strand of CAVWDM010000001.1, from coordinate 66,124 downwards.
CTTGACACCCGCGACCACAGTTCAATCATAACTGACTTTAAATAAATTACACCTTTGTATACTATGCAACGGCACTGGACAGATTCGAGTGCCACATCATTGTCAGGGCAGCGTTATTGTCACGGCCCCTTTAAAGGCTTGCACTGCCCGGTTGATAGATCTTCGAGTAACGAAATACCCATTCGTGACATGAAGCGCACCGTACATCAATAGGCCAGACCTTCCTAAAATTAGCGTTTTCAGGTAATGTGACAATAACTAATTGTCTGCACGCGGTTCATTCATAACAGCATATAATGCTGATATTAATAATAAAAAGGTAACATCTATGCACACGCTGAGACAGAACTGGGAAAGAATTCTCAGAAAGCTGACAAAGCCATCCAAAGCGCACGGCCCTCATACGACCGCTGCGAAAGAGTCAGAGTGCGTGAACACCGCGCTCAGCAGTGAAAATCTGGCACTTGCAGAACAGGTACAGCGATTTCGCACGGACTTCAAGCGTTCCAGAGACGAAGAAGACCGCAAGATTGCAGACCTTGAAGAGATTCGCCAGACCCTGGATCGTGCCAGAATCGAGGATCACCGGAAACTGGCTGAACTCGAATCCATCAATAGCCGCCTGGTAACTGACAGGGAAGCGGACAGTACAAGAATTCTTGACCAGGAAAAACGGCTTGCGGAGATCGAAGCCGAGCGCAGCCTGGCCCTTGAGCACATCACGGCGCTTGAAACCGCGCTGGCAGAAACCACATCCCGGCTGGAAAATACAGACAGTCAGATCAAGCACCTGCAAGCCAGTGCGGAGCAACAGGCGCAGCAGTTTGATACCTCACTCGCCGATATCAACACGCGTTTTGAATCAACGGATAACCAGATTACAGTACTGGGAGTCAAGCTGAACAATGAGCGCCAGCATTTCTTAAAGGCCTCACAGGAAACGCAGGACCGGTTCCGCAAGCAGGATGTGCGCATGAACTGGATGATCACTGTGGCCGGGTTTGCACTGGTACTCGGCGCCGTCACGGGGGTATTCCTGGTCCGGGATGCACAGAAGAACGCATCGATGCTCTCCAACATGAGCAGGGATATCAGGGAATTGACCGTGTCAATGAAAGGAGACGTCAGCATGCAACACAGGCCACTGGAGGAAAAGCCACAAGCGGCACTATCCGCGAGTTCTTCTGGCAGCAGGACGGCGGTAACGGCAACACCGACAAATACTACAGCGATAGCGCCGCAACCCGCATCGCCTGTCAGGACCAACGACAGCGCGTCAGACTCAAGCCCGTTTAACTCGTTAGAGCGCCCGCGTCGCACCTACCGCGCCGGTGAACGGCAATTTACCCGGCAGGACGCGAAGCAATTCTTCGAGGACAATGCCGCCAATGCGGATGTGGTCAGCCTCTCAAGCGGCGTGCAGTACCGGGTTGTTAAGCCTGGCAGCGGCAATTCACCGTCGCCCTCTGACAAGGTGCGGGTTGCCTACGTGGGCATCAGGCCCGATGGTTCAGTATTCGATGAAACATACTCCAAAGGCGCACCAACAACGCTCAGCATGAGCGAGGTTATGCCCGGTTGGCAGGACGTGCTGCTGGAAATGCAGGAAGGCGCAGAATTCGAGCTCTACGTTCCGTCGAATCTTACAGCCAGTAAGGGCGTCAGGAAACGCGGTATGAGTGGTTTTGAACCCAGCATTTATCTCATCGAACTGTTGCAGGTTGTCGAGAATAGCGCGACAGATCCCTCCGCCGAAGCAAACTAATCAGACTCAACACGTTCTTGATGGCAGCTGCCATGACAGGTATTCCCGCCAGCAGGCGCGTACAAGCCGCCCGCAATTACCCTTAACGCGCGCGTATTAGCTTCCCTGTCCGACGCTTCGCTTGTCTAGTTAGAGGACGGCTGTCGTCGTCTCGACGATTGATGAGGCCCAGGAAAGATCACAACAGCGTCGCCTACCGCACGAACACTCAATACAATCGGGGTATAAAAAACACGCGGGCATAAAAAAACCTGCCCTGAACTTGCGTTCAGGGCAGGCATTGGCCGAGTGTTTAATCGGCTAATTCAGACGCGCATCAGCTGCGCCTGCGGGCTACTCCGACAAGACCCAGCAGGCCCGACAGCATCAACCAGGCAGCAGCCGGCACCGGCACCGCGGTCACGAAGACCTGACCGTCGACATAGGTCACGGGTACAGGAACACCGCCCGGAGCGACAAAGCCGCCGAACGCGCTATCTGCAAGTGCGATATCTGTAAAACTACCGAGACCACCGACTACATTGAAACTCACCGTGGCAAGACCAAACGTACCGCTGGATGCGCCTACTGATTGACCCAGGAAGACAAAGTCAACAACACCCGCAGCAGCGTTGGCATCGCTTACAGTCGCTGTATCCCAGGGCGGATTCGATACTGTGGTCCCAGTGTACTGAAGCACTCCGGGGTTCCAGTTAAACGTGAATGCAGCGCCATCCACCGCATCCGTAAAATCCGTCCCCTGAATGACCAGATCAATCTGTGCTGCTCCATCGGTATTAATCGGGTTAGGAACAGAAAAACCTACCGTATTTGCGGCAGCCTGCCCTGCGCTGAACCCTACTACCGCCACTGCGGCCAGTGTCATTAGAATTTTTTTGAACATTGCTTGGTACTCCTCCGAATTGGTTTAAAATAAAAAAATTTGGCTATTGTCGGGAGATCCGTCTTTATTAGGTGGACGATTCACTACCAACTGTATTAGGCCGCAACTGACAAACAACCCTTCAACAACTTACAAATTACTTACACGTGTTTTAATTAGCACAATACATGCCATATATATAATTTCTTTTTATTACGTGCAGTTATACCGTTCTATCGGGGCTGGCACTCGAAGCTATCGTGCCTAAGTGTAAGCCTGATCGACAGTCGATGAATGGCGCTCACCACAGCGAACATCATAACCTGTTGTATATATTGCATTTAATTCATCCATCCGGGAACGAACCACCTGATTACCCCTCGCGTAAGATTATTCGACAACCCAAATCGCCTGTTAAGCACCTGATGCTTTCCCCGGATAAGGCCATCGCTGGCCCGATGTTGCCTGCTATACCCCGTTTTCAAAGAATGACAGCACCAGGCTGGGCTGCAGGGATAGGCTTGCGGCACGAATGCCGCGCCGGCTGTTGAGAGATTGCTTGCTAGTCGGAAAGGCTACTGGGGAAGCGCCCCGGCGGGTCCGGGCGGCAAGCCCAACATGGGCTTGGCCATGGAGAAATCGGCGGGGTCCACGATACCGTTACCATTCATATCTTCATCCGGATGCCCGGGTTGCCCCAGAAAGCTCTTGAGGATCGAGAAATCAAACGGATCCACAATGCCATTGTTGTTGAAGTCGCCATCGCAGAGGTTGCCGTAACCATCAGCATTGGTGTCACGTTGTATGAGCGGACTGCCTGCCGGGAAGGTGTTGGGACCGTTTGCCAGCAGCGTACAGTTATCGCAGACATCCCCTGCGCCGTCGCCGTCCGCATCCTGCTGGCGCGGATTGACCGTCGCGGCACAGTTGTCGCAAGCATCTGGAATACCGTCCCCATCAACGTCTGGCCCGCCCGGTGTACAACCGAGCAGGTCAGTATAGGCCGCGGCGACGTCAATCAGACCGTGCCCATAGTCGTTATCGGCGCCGGGTACCCCAAGGTCCTGGGCAGTCTTGATCAGTGCCCACTCCAGGTGTGGAACCGTTGCATTCGGAAAGGCGCTCAGCAGCGCGGTCATGGCACCCGCGACGTGCGGTGCAGAGAACGATGTTCCGCTGACCTGGATAAACGAAGGCAGGCCACCGGAAGACAGATCGGTTGTATAGGCCTGTTCGCCCGGCGCGACAACCTCCGGGAAAAACGTTCCATCGCAGGCGGATGGTCCGCGGCTGCTGGAATTCGAAACAGACAGGGTATTATCGACTGACCCGACCGCATATGCTTCGGGATTGTTGGCAGGGCTGACGCTCGACGCCGCCCCCAGGATCCCGCTGTTTCCAGCCGAGAACACCACCGCAATGCCGGCTGCCTGCAGCGCCTGAATATCGGCCTGGAACACAGTGTCACAGAAACCCGCCTGTGTCTCAAAACCCCATGAATTATTGATGACATGCGGTGCATCATCGGTCGACGGGTCCCCGTCGGGGTCCAGAAGCCACTGGAAGCTCAGCGTAAAGTCACTGATTTGGGCATCGCCGGCGTCATCCCAGACCTTGACGGCAATCCATCTCGCACCCGGCGCCACGCCGAGTGCAAACCCGGTTGCATCGCCAGCAACCATGAGGCCCATGGACCGGGTACCGTGGCCGGCCGCATCAAACGGGATGTCGGGATGCTGGCCGTGCACGTCATACCAGCTGTTACTGCCGCCACGCCACCTTGGCGCAAGGTCCGGGTGGTTAATATCAACCCCGCTGTCCATGTTGGCCACCACGATGCCCTGGCCAATATAGCCCAGTGCCCACAGGTCGGGGGCATGGATTGCATCGAGGTTCCAGTGTGTGCCAGCGCCGGGTGGCTGATTGCCGAAGATCGTGCCCACACCGGTATCATCGGCCAGCATGGCGCCCACCGCATTAGTGAGGATGACGTTGAACGTCTCGTCCGTTTCAACGAGCGCATCGCTCAGGATTGGCACGTTGATGATCTGGCTGGCCTCGCCTGCCGCAAAATTCAGCGCCCCCGAGACCGGCAAGTAATCAGCCTCGGCAACAACGGCACTGCCATCCGCACTATCATAGTAGACACTGACAGGCTGGCCCGTGTCACCGGCACGCGTGACGGTAAACACCGCGCTGCCCGCTGTCTCGACCACGCCCACGTCATCGATGCTGAGGGTGGGCATGTCGTTATCGGTAATGGTGCCAATGCCCGTGCCATCGGCCAGGGTGGCATTAATCGGCTGACCCAGGGTGACGGTAAAGGTCTCGTTGCCTTCATCGAGCATATCTTCCAGGATCTGCACGCTCACCGTTGTGCTGGTGGTGCCCGACGGGATAGTCAGTTGCACCGGGCTCAGCAGATAATCAGCCCCTGCCGTGGCGCTACCCGCCATGCCGTCGTCAACATTCACCAGAATGTTTGCGGTGGCATCACCGGCACGCGTAATGGTAAACACCGCGGTAGCCCGCCGCCTCATCCACCGTTACATCGTCGATGCTTAGCGTGGGCTCTGCTGCCGCCATAACCGGCGCCGAGACGGTGTAATCCAGACGGATACTTTCAACAGCCGGAAATTTTTCCACTTTTCGGATGGCAGATGCAGGCAAGTGCGCAGCCAGTGAATTGGTCAGCCACAGGCGCTTGATCCCGGTCGCGCCCCTGGCTCTGAGAAAGCCCTCCAGCCCCTTTTGGCTCTGCGTCGCTTTGCTTTTCAATGCTGTGATGAGCTTGCTACGCCGGACCGAGCGGTCCCGGTCCCTGAACTGCTTTAGATTGGCCTTATCCGACAGCGTAATGATGACGGGGATGACATCATCGATGTTCGCGGCGTCCAGCTCCGCCTGCAGCTTCGGGCCAATGGTTGCAGCGGCGCGCGCACTGGTTGCAACGATGCACAGGCAGCAGACCAGCAGGCAGGTGATAAGGCTAACACGCGTCGCGTTCATAACTGATAGCAGGTACAGGCCATTCCACCCGGCCCTTCTACCACCCTCAATTCATTATTATTGTTTTAGAGCATACACCCCTGCGGTATTTAATTCACCGTCAGGTGTTCAACCTTGAAATCACCGATAATCACTGTGACCTTCTCACCCCTCTTCACGTGCTGGTCCGGGTTTGCAAATATCATGTAATAGTTTTTGTCGGCCTTGATGTTTTTGCCACGATTGGTCGGTCGCATGGCGCCCACCTTGGCCGCCATGGGTACCGGCAGCTTGATACTGGAACGTTCCGCCACCACATAAGGCTTGATCCTGTGATCGAACAGGCTCAGCGCCTTGTCTGCGTCCAGCACCCGGAAGCGAAAATCCATCATGAAACCCGCGGATGTGAGATTCAGGCTGATCAGTTCCACACCCCATTCATCAGCCAGCTTTTTGGCCTGCTCCGGGTCCACCGGTGAGGGGATGTCCACCCTGGGGGCGACCGGCGGTTGCCAGTCCGGATCGAGGGGCTTTACCTGCTTCGTCGCAACGCTCGCTGCCTCGGGTACGGCCGCTGTGGTTGCTGCAACCGCTGCCCCACTACTGGCTGCGACGAGTGCAACCTTGTCCGCTGCCGCCTGGACCGGTCCGCTGGCAGCCACCGCAAGCAGGGCCAGTAATCCCAGCCCGTAGCATTGGTACTGCCGTGTAACAACGGCGAATGAATTCCCTGAGGATTGATGCTGCATGGCTTTCTCTTCTCTAGTGCATGACTGTTATCGTTGTCTTCAGACTGACACGCCCTGGCAAGGAAGCAGCCAGGGCGCACAGTTTATCGCGTTGTTACGGGCATGTGCCTATTCCAGGTAACGGTACGGGATTGCACCATGAGGGTCCCGGTGGCGTCCCCAATCTAGACTTCAGATTTGAGAAATCGGCTGGATCCACGATACCGTTGCCATTCATATCCTGATCCGGAATGGGTGTCACCGAGGGCAGCCTTTCAGACTCGAGAAATCGGCTGGAGTCGACGAGACCGTTGTTATTGAAGTCCGCGTCACAGATGTTGCCGTAACCATCCGCGTTGGTATCACGCTGATCCGCATTGGGTTCAATGGTGCAGTTGTCGCAGGCATCGCCCACGCCGTCACCATCAACGTCTTCCTGGAGCGGTTTGGCCGTAGCCACACAGTTGTCGCAGGCATCGCCGACACCATCACCGTCACCGTCTTCCTGGACGGATTGGCAATATCCACACAGTTGTCGCAGACATCGCCTACTCCGTCACCATCCACGTCGGCCTGGTCGGTATTCGGCGTATCCACACAGTTGTCGCAGACATCGCCCACTCCGTCACCATCCACGTCGGCCTGGTCGGTATTCGGCGTATCGACACAGTTGTCGCAGACATCGCCCACACCATCGAGATCAACATCTTCCTGGAGCGGGTTGGCCGTATTCACACAGTTGTCGCAGCCATCAGCGACACCGTCACCGTCACTGTCTTGCTGAAGTGGATTGTAAAACTCACAGTTATCCTGCGTATCCGGTACCCCGTCATTGTCGGCGTCGGCAGCCACACTCAGGAAGCGCAGCATGCCACCGACTGGATCGCCGATATCAAAGTTGTTCGGGTCGGTGGGATTCGTCATGTAACCGTTACCGTCGTAGACGGCAAAACGCGCCCCGTCTGCCGGCAAGGCATGAAGTATGGCGTCTTTGGTCACCAGCGGCGGCACTTGTACCGAGTACTGGGTCCGCGGCGCAGCGCCGCCAACCGTCGCACCATTCTGCCAGGTGTACGGGATACCGGACTCGGCGTGGATGTCCATGTACATCCCTTGCAGTGTCGGCACGTGGGTCTCACCGGCGGTACTCAGGAAGCGCACCAGCGTGGTCGTCTCCCCGGCGCTGCCGGCGAAGATATCGGCTGTTTGTACCATATCGGCACACAGGTACCCCGAGGCATCGTCAATACCATCAATCGGCGCGGCATCCGTACAAGCCGTACTGTAGGGCTCACCGTTGATCAGGAACCAGCGGGGGTGATAACCAATGGAGGTGGTGTAGGTCCCATCGCTGATAGACTTGTTCAGATCGGCATCGATCTCACTGTAGAACAGCACGACCTCGTCTTCATAGGCCACACCGTCATACACCTCAGCCAACAGGTTACCGGTACCCGGCGTCAGGTCGGCCGGTACCGCATCCAGGGTGACCGCGCTGTAGAGACCCATATAGACCTGCTTCTGCGGGTGAGTGCCACTATGCAGGATGGAGGTGCCACCAATCCGCAAGGGATTGCCGTCTGCCGCCGTCCATCGGTACTCCTCGCTGCCGCCGTTGGCCGCAGCCTCGGCGCCGAAGGAGCGGACCTTCTTGGTCGGATTCCCGCCGCGCGGGCCGGTGCTGTTATCGTCCCAGGTCGGGCCGGTGCCGGTGGAGACCGGGTTTTCCTGACCGGTGATAACCAGCGACGTCGGCTCCGTCAGGCCATTGGACAGCTTGATGGTCAGATCGGCACTGGTGAGGTCCAGGCGCGGGCCGGGACTCTGCGGGTCAGGCAGAAGATCTACACAGGCCAGCCGGGCGTGTAGCGTCGAGCGCGTTGTAGCACGTGCCATCCGTGTCCTCCACGTAGCCCCACATGGGCACGATGTCACCGTCTGGCAGAGCCTTGTCAAAGGCTTTCACTGCAAGGAAGACATCCACGGCTCCGGCAGATCCCGCTGCCACGGAGAGGGTGCTTAATAGCAGGCCTTTCATTATCTGTTTCTTCATGTCTATAGCCCTTTTCATTGTTGTACCCTCCCCCGGTTAGTTGATCGGTGCGCCAGGTGGCAGGATAACCATCGAGCTGAGGCTGCCGCCGGGGAAAATATCGAAAGTGGTCAGTTCCTTCTCGGCGTGGGAGTGCCACACCAGGAAGTAACCACCGAAGGGATTCAGGCCACCCTCGCCCGGAGGTAATCCACCGGTATCACCGAGGAACGGGCTGCCGCTCCACCAGCCGCCAAGGGCAAGATCCTGTGTGCCTGGCAACGTGACCGGAAACTCCTTGCCGTGGTCGGGACAGTACTCTCTTGTGGTCGCATCCCAGCACGCTTCACCTGTTCCATCATCAAAGCCGTTCTCATCAACATCCGGGCAGGCAGGGTTGCTGCAGGTATGCGCATACTGCGGACCACCCATCGGCCCGGTTGTAGCGCCGTAAATATCCCAGTTCAGATCCTTGCCGGTCCAGGTCCAGATCATATCGACTGTCTGTTTGGGTGCCGAATTCAGGGTGTTGTCAGAGCGCCCCAGGTCTGCGGCAATACCGTCGGAGGACAACGCACGGCCGTCTCGGGCGATGAAAAACATGTTTTCGCCGTGGTGGTGGAACGGATGCGAGTCGTGACCGGTGTTGACCTCACGCACCAGCACCTTGTCACCCGGATGCGCCAGGGCCAGTGCCTGATAGGGCTGATTGGGGAACAGGGTGTTGTAGTTGCCCTGGAACAGGTCCGGGAACACGCGGCCATTGACAAACCAGATCTTGGCAGCGCGGTCCGAGTTGGTGGAGTGATTGAAATGTCCGCGCTCCACCTCGAAGTGCAGTTCCGGGTCTATTTCAGTCAGCAGATAGAGGAATTCCTGATCATAGTCGGTATTGGCCTCTTCATAGGCAATACGGTTACTGGTTGCATTGTAACCCGTGGGGCGTACGATGAGCACACCCTGCAGTCCCATCTCCGCTTGCAGGCCCGGATTGCTCCCGTCTCAGGCTGTGGTAGATATAGGTGCCGGGCTCGGAGGCGGTGAAGCTGTAAGTGACCGTCTCTGCCACACCCCCCAGTGCATTTTTATCACGACTTGCGCGGGTGACCAGGCCGGCTACACCACCCGAGGCGTTCACCTGGTGTCCGGTGACCACGATGGACACCGGTTGAGGCACCCCGAAGTTGGTGAGGTTGATAGTGACCGTGTCGCCCTGGTTGACAATCAGGGTCGGTGCCGGGTACTGCGGGACACCGTAGGTGGATGCCACATTCGGTTCACCGGGTCCATTATCCGGGTGGGTGGTGTTCGCACCGGCATCGATGTCCCCAAAGCCCCACATGTGTACACTGCTGCCATCCGGCAGGTTCATATTGAACGGGAAGGCATAGAGGTTAAAGGTCGGTCCGGTAATACCTCGAATATCGTGTGCGGCCTGGGTCCCCGCCCACGGCAGCACCAGCGCCAGCCCCAGTGCAAGGACGCCAAAGAGTCGTCCGGGTTGCTTGAATAGTGGTTTCATTATCATTATCTCCTTGTCAGACTCCGGCTATTGCACGACAATTTCAGTGATCATACCCGCCGTCCAGCTGCGTCAGATTGCTCATCTGGTGCAGTTCGGCGGCATGCAGGAAGTAGGTTCCAGTGGCCACATCCGCAGTGTCGATGAGTACGTCGTGGGTCTCTCCGCCACCGAAGTTCACCGATGACACATCACGGTACAGGTTCTTTCCGGTCACACCACGCATCTGGCGTGCCCCGGTACCGATTATCTTCATCGGCAGGCCCTGGGCCTTCAGGGTGTAAAAGCGGTCGATGCTTACATTAGAGAGCCGCAGCAACAGTGTCTCGCCCTGGGCCACCGTAATAACCGAGTCCAGGGTCTGTGTCGGCGTGCCGTTGTTCAGGATCTCACCCGGGTTCCGGTGATCTTGCCGGGCCGCATATCCTGCGACTGGTGCCGAGTTATCCGCCGGTGCAGGCAGATTACCCGCTTGACCGTATCCGGGTAACCACGGCCGTTGATCATCGGGTATTTCGCTTCCAGATGTGCGAACGGCAGGGGTTGCACGAACACGCTGGCATCGTGGAAATCCGGGTCAAAGCTCGACACCTGGATGGGCTTCTCCACATCCCATGCGGTGGTGCCGTCATTATCATTGTAGGTATAACCCATTGGCGCTGCTGCATCACCACCCTTCCGCTCGGCGACCGGACAGGTGGCTGGCGGCTGGCACCCTGTCTCATCCTGTATCGGATGGACGTAGAGATTGGCCAGCATGCCCATCTCCATGTGCTCACTGGCCTCCACGTGACAGTGGTAGATGTAGGTACCGGGCTCAACGATATTGTAGTAGTAGGTCAGCGTGGCACCCATGTTGATAGAGATAGACACCTCGGGCACACCGTCAAACACCGATGCGGCATTCGGGAAGCCGTGGAAGTGAACGGTATGCGGGTCGAACAGGTCCGGGCGGATAACCGTACCCACGTTGCTGAGCGAGAGGTAAAACTCTTCGCCCTGCTCGAGCTCGATGGTCGGCCCCGGCCATTCGGCATCCAGGATGCCATCGCCGATGACGTCTCCCGGAAGCGTTCCTGTCTGTTCACCGAAACCGAATATGTACATGCGGATTACCGTCGGACATCACGGAAAAACTGTCCCCGGCAATCAAGTGCTTGCACACGGCATTTGGATGATCCGGATCAGGTGCTATCGATGACTGCATCACCGTTGGTATCCCCCGGACACTGGACATTCACCGCTGCGCTCACCACGCTCGCTCCGCCCAGTAACGCCAGTGCCACGGCACCTGGTAGGGCTTTTTTGATTAGCTTTTTCATTGGCGTTACTCCTATCCTCTAGAATTCTAACCGCCTGTTTATATACCCTGTGACTCGCTGATCTTCCGGATCCGCCCCCCTGCCCGTTGGGGATAGAGGGGGCGCGAAATACCCGGCAAACATCAGTTCACATCACGCGTTTTTCCTGTCTCAGCATTGCTACCGTTACGGTGCTATAACACCCTTCGGTCCCGGTGGTTTACCCAGGAATGACTTGGTAATCGAGATATCGCCTGGATCCACGATACCGTTGCCATTCAAGTCCTGATCCGGATGCCCGGGCTGTCCGAGCATAGGCTTGATCATCGAGAAATCCATCGGGTCGACGATGCCATTGCCGTTAAAGTCCGGATCGCAGCGGTTGCCGAATCCATCCCCGTTGCTATCACGCTGATCAGCGTTCGCCACCAGGGTGCAGTTATCACTGACATCCGAGATACCGTCGCCGTCCGTGTCCGCAAGCGGAGCCGGTCCGCCGCCTTCGTCGGCACCGATGTCGTTGAAGCCGCCGTTTGGCCTGGCGTCCTTATCGAAGTCTTCAGACAGTAGGCCTGCCGGGACGTTGCCGCCGGTGTTGATGGCGAACGACGGTGCGCTGATGTGATAGTCGATATAGGTGGTATTGTCCGCCGGATCGGGTTCAGCACCGTACTCGAGCAGCGACAGAGGACTGAAGTGCAGCTGGATGAAGTTACCGCCCTCGTCGAAGGCCGCAGCGGACTGCACGTCGTTAAACACGGGGTTACAAAGGCCGGATCGCCCTGAGATGTTGCTCGGATCGTACCCGCTTGTGTTGGTGAGCAGCGAGGTGATCGGGTTCAGCAGATTCGCCGAGACCACGATCCCGTCCAGCACGGCCAGGTCGTCCGAGAATAGCGTGCACGTTGCCCAGGTCGCAACCGGGGGCACCCGGGTTGCCGACCGGATCCGCACAGGAGGCCGGGAACACGTCTGCCTCGGTCACCGCTGTCGCCGGATTGTCGAAGTTCAGCCAGTAGAACGACCGGTTGTTGTAGACGATGTCGTTTTGCAGATCCGGATCCGAAAAGCTGAGCCAGTCCACAGGTACCGGGGCGGTCACTTCGGCCGCCATGACAAACGCCAGGTCCGGGGTGTGCACGCGGGAGACGATACCCGCCGGTTGCGGTGTCGACTCGTTCGGGCTGCCCGCCGCAAAGGCTAGCGCTGCCGTTGCAATGGAATCATTGTTGGCGACGGTGTTGTTCCGAATATCCACCTTCAGGGCATCCAGTATAGTGATGCCACCGCCCGCCAGTGCCGCGACGTTGTTGTTGATGCCGTTGTTGTAGATGTGAATCGCGTGCCACGGGGCCGTATCGCCGAGATTCTGCCACACATCCTCGCCGTTCACCCTGCGCAGGCTGATGCCGCCGCCGTCACCGGCACCCGCCATGTTGCCTCGCAGCAGGTTGGCATTGATGGTCACCGTACCGGAACCGGGTGACAGTAGCAGTGGCGGATCTGTGATGTTATCCGGCACCAGATCAGGCAAACCGCCGATGAAGATGCCGCCGCCATCAACCGGACCACCCTGACTGAACAACTCGTTGAAGGCAATAACATTGTCCTCGATCAGCCCGTTATCGGAAAGCCCCAGGTGACCGATACCGCCGCCCTCACCCTGGGTGAAGTTGCCGCAGATCCAGTTGTTCTGGACCTTATAGTCGTCGGCACCGGTGTGCAGGGCGATACCACCACCTGCGCCCCCCAGACCACCGTTCTTGATGATCTGGTTGTGATGCATGCGAACGCGGTCATTGGTGGCATCGTCGTAGACGATATCGCCAATATTGCCGGCTCCGCCGTTTGCAGCCGGGTCGTACTGCGGGTCATTGGCATCCGCAATCGTATGGCTCAGTGTCGGGTGACCGACACGGATGCCGCCACCGTAGATACCGGAGTTACCTGTGATGCGGTTATTGCCGATCAACATATCCTGTGCATAGCCGTTGACCACGATGCCGCCACCGTTATTCGAGCCCAGGATAGTGAAGCCGTCGATGCGCGCGTTCTTGTTGGCATCAATGCCGAATTCGTTAGCATCTGGCGTTACAGCCGGTCTCAGGCCCGCCACGAAGATACCGGCACCCGCTTCAGTCGGGAAGGCACCCGCATCCAGCGCCGGGAAGCCGACGAGTCCGGCTACCTGACCTGGCAGCTCCGAGATAGCACCCGCAGTCACCAGACCCTGCGCCTTTTCACGCCACGCGATGAGCTTTTCCGTTGGTACTGAGCGGGCATTGATGAAGACCTCACCCGCACCCCAGCCCTGGAGCTTGACCGGCTTCCACATGATCACCATTTCATCATAATTACCCGGGGCAACCAGGATCAGATCGCCGGCTGCAACCGTAACATCATCGATCGCTTCCTGGATGGTGGCGAAGTCGCCAGGTACAGTGTGCACGGCATAGGGGTTGCCGTCCGGGCGCAGACCGACACCTTCGGCCGTGCCCACTGTCAGGGTCACGCCGATGGGCGATTCGGTGCTGCCATCGGCCGCGGTAACCACCACCTGGTAGTCGCCCGGACCGACCGCCGGCACGACGCCGTCGATCTGTGCCGCAGAGCAGTTAATACTTCCGAGCGCCGTGCGCGTGCCGTTGGCAGCCTCGAGCTCGGCATTGGCAAGACCACCACAGACGAAGCTGTAGTCACGGTCTATGGTTTTGCTGCCCGTCAACCCATCCCACTCAGGATTGGGCACCGTCGTCAGGCCAAGGGAGTGGATACTGATCTGTTGCCCTGCCAGCGCGAAGGGTCCGCCGCCGCCACTGACAGCGGCACGATTGACGTAGGAGACCACCGGTGTCGAGGTGGGCAACTCACAGTCCAGCTGGGGCAGCAGTCCATTACCGGAGAAGGCCGCAACGGATACCACCGGGGTGTCCAGGTAGGTGATGGTTCCCGGCATGAAGTTCAGGGTGTAGCAGAACTGGCTGAAGGCCGGGTCATAGAACGGATCAAGGGTGAACCCCCCCGCGCCATCCGGAATGGCTCCCGCATCGTTAATGCAGGCCGAGATCATGTTCGGCGACATGCCGCTGGGCATGCCGATATTGGCCGTAAACGTGGAGGCCAGCATGGCGCTGAAACGACCGAACTCATCGGCGTAGACCCGGTTCAGCAGGGCGCCGTTCCAGTCATAGAAGGCGACAGGTACCCAGGGTAAGGCGTACTTCTCACCGAAGGCCGGTGCGTTCGGATCGAACGTGTTGGCAAGATCATTGAGTACCGCGCCCGAGACGTTGGCCGCCAGCGGCACGTTGGCGTTGGTCTTCAGGAAGTATTCAGCCGCGGCATTCTGGCCGCTGGATAGCGGTACCTTCTTGCGGTCGCAGAGCGGACGGTTCTGTCCGGCGTAAGGTGCAGCGTTCTCAGCCGGATCAAAACCAGGGATTATCTGCGCGAGATCACCACTGCTGTCCTTGGTTGCGAAGCTGAACAATGCGGGAACCGTGTGCTCATCGCCCACGCAGGCGACCGGCAGGGCCTCGGGTGAAGGAATGTATTCGTCGCCAAAATCGACATTGCGATCCTGTTCCTTGATGTGTGTGTAACCCGGGGGTGCCGCCGCCTCGACGATATAGTCGCCGGGCAGCAGACCGAGTTGCAGTTTGTCAAAATTGGCCACACCCGGCATCATTGGATCACCCGGGACACCGAATTCGAGACGGTCGTAGAAAGCCTGTATCTTGCCCGCAGTAACCGCCGGCAACCGGGTCAGATCATAGTCAGTGAAGGCATAACCGCCATCGAACACTCCCGGGCGGATCTGGTTCCAGTTCCTCAGCCCGTCATAGCAGTCGGTCGGTAGTGCTGGATTGCCATACTTGAAGAAGGTCTCGCCCTGACAACCGGTCGGCAGACTGTCGTCCCAGCTGTCGGTCCAGGTCACCTGGACGGCGTCGCCAAAGTCGAAGCTGCCATTACCATTGTGGTCGACATCCTCCGGACCCCGGGGCGCGGCGCCCTCGGCCCAACCCTGCGGATAGTTATCCACGTCGGCCAGTTCGCCGGGGATACCATTCAGGTTGACGTCATCAATTGCATCGTCATCGCCGTCCAGCACCCCATCATTATTCCAGTCGATGTCACCGACACCACCCGGGAAGTCACCCAGGGGATAGGAATCGATATCGCCGTCGGCATACAGACTGACCTGGACGCGCGGGACGCCCGGCTCCCACTCTTCTGCGGCTGCATACTGCGGCTCGTTCTCGGCACGGGTGGTGGTATTAAAGACAATACCCGAGATGCCGCCGTTTTCACCGACATAAGTGGGCATCGGTGTGCTGAAGTCAAAACCCACGTAGTCGGTCTTGCCGAACTGCATGACACTGGTCTGGCCCGCAAAGCCCTGGAAACCGGTGGTCAGTGACGGACCGACCTCGGTACGCGAAAGGTTGTTGCCGGTGTTGATATTCACGGCCTCGGTGCCTGGCGGGCAGGTTTGCGTCGCCGGGTCATAGCCCACAGTGGGGCCATCGGGATCACCAACCGGATCAACCGGCTGACACTGGGCCTGGGGCGTCAGCGCCTCTTCGCCAGCCGGTATCTCGCCACCCGCGTCGATGACGTAGGTGACACCGGTGGCCTTCTTGTTGGCAAAGCTCACCTCTGCCACCAGCCAGTGGAAGAAGGGGAAGGTCTCGTCAAAGGGCGCGAAGCCCTCGTTATCGGTTGGGAAATTCTGGTAGATGGTGCCATCGCGCCAACGCAGGGACACGTCCTGGCTCTCCGGGCCAATGCCGATCTCGTTTGGATCCCAGAAGCCGTCCTGGTCAATGTCACTGAAGATGCCGGTATCGAGGCGCGTGAACCAATCGAACACGCCCACGGTGCCAAGGTCGCAGCTGGCACCGGCGTTACAGGTACCACCCACCGCGTCCACGGTGAAGGGTTGCAGACTGATAATGGCGTCCATGTTGGCGTCGAAGACCACCAGCTGGTAATTACCCGGGGCTAAATCGGGGATTGAAAATTCACTGTTAGCGTCACAGGGAGCCGCATAGATACCCTGCTCCCCAACAGCTTCGTTGAGTCCCACCCAACAGCTGGGGAAGGGACGGCCGGGGAAGAATGCGCCGGCAGGTGGTCGAGACAGGTGGAGGCTGTTGATGGCACCAGAGACTGTCGCCGCATTCGGATCGCCCGCGAGCGGCGGGAAGCCGCCGTTTGCAGTCGACTTGATGAAACCGATGAACACGTGGGGCGAAGGTGGACCGAACTCGACGAAAAATGGTGGCTCTTTCGCCTTGACCCAGGCGTCGACGACTTTTGAGCCCTCGATGGTGCTGGTTTGCTGCCAGTTTCCCCCGGTCGGTGGGATCATGATGATGCCGTACTTGCCCGGCACCAGGTTCTCAACCAGTATGGTGCCGTCCGCTTTCGGGTGGATGGTGCCGTCGCCTTCAACCAGAATGATGGGCGCGCCATCAACATCGAAACAGCCGTAGTTGGTGGTGGGGTCGCCATCCGGCTGCCCGTTCGCGTCACAGCCCTTTTGATAACTGGTGCCAAGCGGATTGCCGAAGGCGTCCTGAATCACCTGGCCGCCGGCGATGCCGTAACGTCCCGCGGGTTCTTCCAGGAACAGGCTGAACTGGGTCCAGTCCACATGCCCGGGCTCGCCGAATGCCGGATTGGCCTCCTGCGGCAGGTCCGGGGCACCGTTGATCGGGAAATTATCCTGGAAGACAAAGATAGAAATCTGGGCGGTCGGGATGGGGTGTTTCTGGACCGTGACCGTAACGGTTTGCGTACCCGCCGCACCATCAACGACCAGCGGCGCACCACTGATGCTGTAGCCCGAATAGGGTAATACCGACAGGTAATAGTTGCCATCGAGCACATTGTTGACCGTGCCTGTGCTGGCGGTATCACTATTGCCCTGGAGGTCCGCAGCCGTCGCAGCGTCAACGGCGGGCGGATGGTAGCTCTTGTGGAAACCAAACGCGAGAATATCAGGGTCTCCTGACACACCAGGCACCGGATGGTACGTGGTATCTTCCTGCAACAGCCAGCGGAAGCCGTTTACGGGCTGTCCGGCCGGGTCGACAACATTCAGGACAAAGCTGCCAGCCTGGGCAAAGGCTGCCGACAGCATGCCAACGACCAGCAGGCAATGCGCCACCACCTGACCAAAAGAAATTTCTCGTCCGTTTTTCATATCCAACTCCCGATAAAGAGTGTTTATAATTCTTGCCATTTATTTTGAATACAATCAGATAACCCGGCTTCTTCTCTGCCACAGACGCAGACTGGCACCAGTAGCGCTTGTTCTCGCTGGTTGCATTGAAGAAGTTGAGGTCGATCGCAGGATTGTGCAAAAAGCGCACATTGCGACTGTTGATTCGCTTGTGTCCAGAGTCCCTTCCCTAAACATTTCCCTACCACTTAACTTGATTATTGTTTTGCTATTAATACTCTAAAAATATTTCATGCAATGTCCATGCCATTATAAATTACTCAATACTTTCAATGTGTTAATAACATAGCTTTGCATTACTCACGCATACTGTAAGAAATGCCATCACAATTTCGTCAATTTTTCGACGCATTAC
This sequence comes from uncultured Gammaproteobacteria bacterium, assembly GCA_963753755.1. Taxonomy (GTDB): domain Bacteria; phylum Pseudomonadota; class Gammaproteobacteria; order UBA9214; family UBA9214; genus UBA9214. The sequence goes on along the minus strand of CAVWDM010000001.1, from coordinate 48,318 downwards.
ACGCAACCCTACCCCGCATAATATTTTAACTACCTGTATTATATATATATTTTATTATTAATTGGGAGACCGCACAACTGTAAAGTATCCCTAACACTACGCTGTTGTTACTCATTTAATATCTATTTAAAATCCTGATAGTTGCTGCATGTATGTATCCAGGTCGATTTTCAGCCACCCCATCACACCGCCCTATCCTGCCCTCGCACAGGTGTTAATCTAAATAGATTAGTGATTCCGTATAGAAAAATCTGATACCCTCTTATATAAACTTATATAGAAACATCCATTGAGATGTATGAATTCTTAAAAAAAACATCATGCACCACATCCAAGGGAACGTAACTGGGCCCGAATTCGGCGGGCAACGGATGAAGGTTGTCTATATCGTCGCATGGCTGACGATTGCTATCTTCCTTGGCTGGAGTGGCAACCTGCTGCTGACTATTCAAAATTACTGGATACAAACCAGTATCATGCATGATCGACTGCATGACCTGAGTGAACTGACCAACAGACTGCAGGATCTGAACCGCCCCGGCAACGACGTGCTGGAAAACTACGCGGTGGAAGAAAATCAGGCTGCGTACGAGCAATACTCGCAACAGTTTCAGAATGCATTTGACAGCGTATCGCTGTGGGTAGGACATCACGACGATCTGGAATCCCTGATGCAGAAACTTGTTCTGGAGCAGACCACCCTCTCGAGTTATGCCCGGGAGACTCTCGAGCACGCCCGCCAGCGAGAACAGTTGCGTGCGGCCAATGCCGACCCAGCCGAAATCTCTGAACATGAAACACTGGCCGCGGCCAGCATGGCACGCATGGACCAGGCCTTTCAGAAAGCATTACACCTTGTCCTTGATGCCAAGGATCGTGTGCTAAAAAAGGAGGAAACACTGGAGAAATTGCATCGTAATGACTACAAGCAACTGTACATCATGCTACTTGCCACGCTTCTGGCATCGGCACTGTGCATGGAATTGATACGGCGCATCATACGCCAGCGTGAAGCACTGCGTGACAGTTCGGCGCGCATCAATGCGATCATGGATAACGTCGTTGATGGAATCGTTACGGTAAGCACCAGCGGACGAATCGAATCCGCCAATCCTGCTGCCGCGTCGATGTTTGGCTACAGCCATGATGAACTGGTTGGTTCGGAGTTCTTGCGCCTGATCGATACGCACTGTTATGACAAATACCGGAATCAGTTGCACACCAGCAAGGGCTCGGCTATTGCGTCAATCGATTTGAGTGACTGCGAGAACCCCGGACGACGCAAAGACGGCTCCGCCTTCCCGCTAGAGCTTGCCGCCAGTCATTTCACACTGCAGGGCAAGACCGTGCTGATACATATCATGCGTGACATCACTGCACGCAAACACGCCGAAGCCCATCTGCGCCAGGCAGCGAATGTGATCGAAAATATTACCGAGGGAATTCTGGTAACCAATGCCCGGCGTGACATCCTGTCCGTCAACCCTGCCTTCACCAAGATAACCCAGTATACAGAGGAGGAAATCATCGGGAAAAACCCGCGCATCCTGCAGTCAGGCAACCACGACCCGACATTCTATCAGAACATGTGGGCGACCATTAATGATACAGGGCAATGGCAGGGCGAGATCTGGAACCGTCGTAAAAACGGCGAAACCTACCCCCAGTGGCTGACTATCAGTGCCATCAGGGACGACCAGGGGCGTATCAGCAATTATATCGGCGTGACCTGGGATATTTCCGAATTGAAAGCCTCCGAACACATGAAGGAGGAATTCATCACCACCGTAAGCCACGAACTGCGCACCCCCCTGACCTCCGTGCTCGGTTCTCTCGGATTACTCATTGAAGGCAGCGGTGGCCAGCTACCCGAGAAGGCACAGAAACTGGTTCAAATGGCATACAGTAACAGCGGGCGACTGGTTCGACTGGTCCGCGACATCCTGGATTTTGAAAAGATGTCGATCGGCAAGATGAACTTCCAGTTCAGCACGCAGGAACTGATGCCCCTGGTACAACAAACTATTGACAGCAACAGCACCCTGCCCGAAGAGTCCGGTATCAGCATCGAGCTGCTGGAATCGCTGCCAGGTGCCCAGGTGACCTGTGACGCAGAGCGACTAATGCAGGCGCTGACCAATCTGCTTTCAAATGCCGTGAAGTTCTCGCCAGCGAACAGCCGGGTAGAAGTCAGGGTATCGCGGCAAGCACCATTGATTCGCATCACCGTGACCGATTACGGACCCGGTATACCGAAAGATTTGCACGATGAGATATTCGAAAAATTCACCCAGGCAGGTACCATACCCTCGCAGCGCAAGGGTGGCATCGGCCTGGGTCTGAGTATTGCAAAACTCATAATAGAACAGCATGATGGACGTATAGATTTTGAATCCGGGTCAGGATTCGGTACGATGTTCTTCATTGAGCTGCCGGAATACCTGTCAGCAGCGAGCCGGCAGAGAAAGCCCGGTCGGATTGCAACAGACCGCACCCGCAATTCAGTGTTTCACGGTGAGGCGATGGAGAAGTCGTCATGACAATAATAAATACAATGATGCATTCACCTGGAATTCTTGCAGTGCTGCAATATGCGCCCACATACACTAACCAATCGGTAACATACAGCTGATGAAGGTTCTGATTGTTGAAGACGATGCAGATATCAGCAGATTGCTGACGTTCTACTTCGAGGCCAAGGGTCACGACGTCATCCTCGCGTACGACGGATTAGCCGCGCTGGAGCAGTACAAACAACAGCAGCCGGACATGATCCTGCTGGATGTCATGCTGCCGAGGCTGGACGGATGGGGTGTGCTGGAGGCAGTGCGGGCTCATAGCGGGGTTCCCGTGATCATGCTGACGGCTCTGGGTGATACGGAGGATATTGTGAAAGGCCTGTCTATTGGTGCCGATGACTATCTGCGAAAACCTTTTGAGATTCGCGAACTAGAGGCACGGATTCTCAGCATATCCCGACGACTCGAGCACAGCGCGCAACCCGTTACAGTCTGTGGCCCACTCACGATTGATAACCGCACCAAGGCAGTCACCGTCGATAGCGAACCCGTGTCGCTGTCTCCCAAGGAATACGACCTGCTGCAATTGCTTGCAAGCGATCCTGGCCGGGTATTCAGCAGCGATGAGATCATTGGCAACCTCTGGAATGAAGCAGGCCGTGCAACCAGCATGGATGTCAAACAGTATATCTACCACCTGCGCAACAGGATCGAACGCGATCCCCAGAATCCCCAACTCATTCAGAACGTCAAGGGATTCGGCTACAAACTCAACGTCTGATATCCCGCGGCGCCATGCCGTAAGCCCTCACCTTGTAGCGGTTTTTTCATGCGCGCTTTTTCACCAGACGCGGCCGATGGCGTGTACAACTTCAATTCAAATAATTACGGAAAGCCCACTCCCGGAATGAATGTCGTCCAGTGACGTCAGGCGATGAAGGGAACCGTGAATAACTGCCGGGCACAGCACTTGAAATACTCCCTGACCCGGCACAGAATGCCTGCGTGAGTAACCGGTCAACACTGCAAGAACTGCAGCAGGAAGCCATCGCATTTCGCCGCGAGTGCGATGCCCTCATGTTGTCGACCACCTCCCTCGAAGGCATGCCTGATGCCAGTTATGCGCCCTGCTTTCTCGATGATGAGGGCAGATGTCACATTCTGGTCAGCCACCTCGCCCGGCATACACGAAATCTGCTATCACACCCGATAGCGAGTCTCATGTGGCTAGAGGACAGGGGATCGAGCCGCAATGCATTCGCCCGACGCCGCTTGACTGTCCAATGCAGAGCTGAAAACATCGAACGAAACAGCGAGAGCTGGAACCGCATCCTGAATCAGATGGAAGAACAGCTTGGCAACACGGTGCGTCTGCTGGCCAGCCTGCCGGACTTTATGTTGATTCGTTTTGAAGCGGTTGAAGGAAACTATGTACGCGGTTTTGCACAGGCCTATCCTGTGAGCGGCAACCAACTCGTCGTCGAAGAACGCAGAACCGAATAAACATGATGGACGGGTAACTTGCACACTTCGGGGTATCGCATATACATCGCTGGATACGATGTGCTCTTGGCGCTGGTGAATGACCTGTGGCAATGAGTGGCATTCGCGGTGGAAATTTCTGGCTGCAATTCGATAGTGTTCCTTACGAATAACAGCAGGCAGGGGGAAGATTCCCCCTGCACAAGCTCAACAGATTAGATGTCAGCGCCTGCGGGCAACACCGACAAGACCCAGCAGACCCGAGAACATCAACCAGGCGGCAGCCGGCACTGGCACGGCACTCACATTCACCAGACCGTCCACATAGGTCACGGGCACAGGAACGGCGCCAGGGGCAGACCATCCACCGAAATCCCAGTCCTCGACCGTGATGGCCGAAGAAGTACCAACGGCACCAATTACGTTGAAGCTGATCGTGGCGATGTCAAAATCAGGGGACAATCCCCCGGCGGGCGTGTAGGTCAGGAAAACGAAATCAACAAAACCTGACGCGGCGTTGTCATCGCTCACGATGGCATCAGCATCCCAGGGGGGGCTGGCCACTGTCGTGGCGGTGTACTGAAGCACCGTAGGATCCCAGCTAAACTGGATACTCGCGCCATCCACACCCGGTGATGCAAAGTCTGTACCCACCAGGTGCAGATCAATAGTCGCAGCACCGTTGGTGTCAATCGGATTGGTTTCTGCAAATCCAACCGTAGCCGCCGTAACCTGCCCTGCGGTTAACCCCAGTACCGCCATCGCAGTCATTATTTTTAGTAACTTTTGCAGCATTTCATTACTCCTTGCGTTAATCGCATCTGATAATTTTATTGTTTGAATTTCCGTTTCTTGCCCGGACATCCGTCTTCTTTCCCTTATAGTGTCATCCTGATGGCACGCATCTTCTTGGTATCTTGTTACCCTTCTGATTAAATATTCCCAGCCGGCAGCATCGCCGGTACAGATGAGAACAATTATTTGCACCACTGGATTACAAGGTAGCGATAGTAATAACCTCTGTATATTGTCCTTAAGTACAAGCGGTATCCTTGAGGCGTTATTCCTCACCAAGTGAACGCCTGCTTCAAGCATGAGATTGCAGCTTCTCGCTGCGTAGCCAGATCGCAAACAGTGTCGAATCAGGAAGCAAAAAGCGGGCGTGCTACAGGTATTTGCAGGATAAAGGCGGGCATTGCAGGCAGGGCTGTTACTGCCGAACATCCAGGCACTTGATAGACAAACAGTACTGCTGACATCCTACTGGCCGTGCAGAGAGCCGCTACAGCGACAAGCCCGGGAAAGTCATGATACGTAGTGCTTTCTATCCGTGTTCCGACAACTCGTGCCGCCGCCGACTGTGTATACTGGCGCCAGATGCCTGATTCTCCGGCAATATGAGCAACCGTGATGCTGACCGCCCGGGTCAGTTCAACAGTTTTCCCCTTGATTCAGGCGAGTCGTCCCTGCGTTTTGGCGTGGCGCAACGCCGGGCACATTACTGTCCTAAATGGAGATGCCCGTGAGATTGAGGTGACACCTGTTTGGTGTCTGGAGATGAAAGATCCCTGCTACCGGTATTTCGGTCCCATGCAGAGGCCCCGTATTCAGACGCATTCTTCATGCGCCGACGCAGCTCATCGGTTAGATTTTCCGCATCGCGCTGATTTTGCACCACCACCGGGTTGATGGTCACAATCAGTTCAGTACGGCCGATATTCTCCGAGTTGGTCGAGAACAGCGGGCCGAGCCAGGGAAGATCCATTAACAACGGAATGCCGGACTTGGATCCGATCCGCGTCTCTCTGATCAGACCACCCAACACCACCGTCTGGCCACTGTGGACGGTAACCGTACTGTCAATGGTACGCTGTGCAATCGACACATTACCGCCACCGCCGACAGCGGGCTCCGTCCCCGGCAGGCTGACTTCCTGACTGATATCCAGGGTCACCTGACCACCGGCATTGATGCGCGGGCTGACAGTGAGCAGGGTTCCCGTGTCGCGGAACTGCACCTCGGTAACGATGGGGGCATCCGGGTCAACGGTGCTCTGCGCGGACCGGGTGGTAACAGGGATCTGGTCACCAACGCGGATGGTCGCGGTCTGGTTATCACGTACCATGACCTGGGGCGCGGAGATGAATTTAACATCTGACTTGGAGGCCAGCAGGTCGAAAAACAAGCGGGTCTCCATATTGTTGTTGAATATCGCCAGCGCCAGCCCCTCACCGGCAGCAGCACCCGGTAGCGGTGCATTGAAACCCAGCTCGAAATTGTCGCCACTCAGGAACCACCCGACCCCGTAATCCAGTTCATCATTGAGGGTAACCTCGGAAATGATGGCATTGATCAGCACCTGCCGGGGCTGTATGTCGAGCTTGCGAATTGCGGCTTCGATCATGCGGTAATTTACCGGACTGGCCATGACCAGGATGGCGTTATTGTCCTGATCGGCCATGATAGTAACCGGGCCCATTCCCTCACCCGCCACTGTGGCCTCATCGGCTGTTGCCCCGCCTTTGACCCCGGTTGCTGTTCCCCCGCCCGTGGTCATCGCCGCCACGGGTGGTGGATAATCACCGCCGGCACCGGGCGCACCAACCGGCGGTGGCGGCTCACTTAGCTGGGTTGCGGTACGGAAGACATTACCCCCGCCTTCCTCGCCTGGCGGCAATTCCGGTATCCCTTGTTCGCCAGTTGTTTGCTTGGCTTCCTGCACCTGTCCGAACAGCTCCTGAAGGACACCGGATATGTTTTCGGCCTTGCCGTACTTGACATGATAGACATACAGCCGGCGCCCGGGCGACGCTTCAGTACCCCAGTCAAACTGCTCGATCAACCTGCGCACAGCCGTCATGTGTTTCGGCTGGTGAGTTATTACCAGGATTGCATTCAACCGTTCTATCGGTACGAGCCTGACGATCCCCGCAAAAGGAGTCTCCCCTTCGGTACCGATCACCTTCTCGATTTCTCCGACCAGAACGGCTGCATCGGCATAGTGCAGCGGAAACATGCCGAACGACATCCCCTTGAGCCAGTCCGCATCGAAGATCTTGATGGTCTCCAGCAGGTGGTCGAGGCGATTACGCGGACCGGACAGGATCACAAGGTTACGCGCTGCGTCGATACGCAGGTTTGTCCCGGCAGACATAAACGGTTTGAGGATTTTCTCGATCTCAGTGGCTGAAACATGCTCGAGCGGAACAATCTGAACGCCGTAACCCATCGCACCCCTGCCTGGCGATTGCCTGCCCACGCTCGGCGACAGGGCATCGCTCTCCGCTTCCGCCACAGGTACAATCTTGTACATACCAAGGTCCCGCACCAGTGCGGCCCCGTTCACCTCGAGAACCGACTCGAGGATTGACAACGCCGTTTCCTTGCTAACGGCACGCGTGGTATGCAGCGTCACCACACCGTCAACCTTTGGATCGATGAGATAGTTCTCCCCCAGAATGTCATCAAAGATGACCTTTACAAACTCCCTCAGGCTACTACCCTCGAAATTCAGGGTTATGTCCCCCGACGGGAATTCACTCAACGGGTCCGTTTCAGGGATATCTGCAATGAATACACCGGTGCCCATGCGCACAGCTGGCTTGTCTGTGCGGTTCAGATCAGGGTCAGCAAAGCGGTCTTCGGACAGGATAGCTGCCGCGGTCGAGGTTTCCGGCTTCATGGAAACCGGTGCAGGCGGCGGCATGACATGCAGCGTCTGGGATTGCTCGGGTGGCGGCTGTGGTGGTTTTGTCGCACAGGAAGCCAGCATCAAACCACAAGCGAGTATTATCAGTCGGTAAGTCAGGCTGTTTTCCATGTTATGCTGTATTCGTCCTCGACGGGGATTCCTGCACCCCGCCCCACTCAGTTATAACCAGATTTGCCGTCGATACGCTCTCGCACGCCCCGCTGAAGCCATAAACAGCGATGTATCAACTGAAATTTGCTCGTATTTGGTATTACTAGCGGCATCAGGACGTTAACTTTGAAATTTCACCTTTTACCTCATTTAAGTCAAGTATAATCTTTCATTCAAGCCGTATACCATAGGTGCCGATCCACGAGATACACTGATCCGCGAAGGTATCACTCGATATCACTGCTAGCCGTCCAATTCGCGGTGAAATACGCTTTAATTAAGTACAGGTACTATCATCGGTTTTTTAGCTGATGGAATGGTAAATATGGGGCAACGGGTGGGTAAGACAGCGCAACAAACCATGACAGATGCAATCGATGGCCCGACAAGCGATGCTGTGCAGAAAGGATTGTGCGACTACCTGATTGAGTCGGGAAAACTGAGCCCGGCCAATGCCGAGCGAGCGTTGCGTCTGCAAAGCAGGCAGGACGCCAGAGAACCGATTGGCGCCATCCTCGTCAAGCTGGGCGACGTCACCGAGCGCAACGTGGCTGAATGCCTGGCACTCCAGCTGGCACTGCCGCTGGTCGAGGCAAAAGACTTCCCGGAAGAGCTATCCGCCAGCGAGCAGATCTCCCACAAGTTCCTGCAGGACAGTAAAACCCTGATCCTTGCCGAGGACGACGAGCACCTGACCGTGGTCATGGCCGATCCACTGGACGCCTATGTCATCCACGCGCTCGGCCTGCTTACCGGCAAGCAGGTGCTGCCCCAGGTCGGCATCGCCTCGGAAATCGAGCATGCCCTGGAACAGAGCCATGCGAGAAAAAACCACGCCGACGACTCATCCGACAGTGGCAGTGACAGCGCCGGGTTCCTGGGTGATGTGGAACACCTCAAGGAACTTGCCAGTGAAGCGCCCATCATCAAGCTGGTGAACCTGATCATCAATCGGGCGGCCGAGTCAGGTGCCTCGGACATCCATATTGAGCCCTTCGAAAACCAGCTCAAGGTACGTTACCGTATCGACGGTCTGTTGCGGGAGATGGATACCCCGCTACCCGGCTCCACGGCCGCGGTCGTTTCGCGTATCAAGATCATGGCCAACCTGAATATCGCCGAACGGCGCCTGCCACAGGACGGCCGCTTCAGAATGCGCGCGCGCGGCAGCGAGCTGGATCTCAGGGTATCGACAGTACCGACACTGCACGGCGAGAGCGTGGTACTGCGTCTGCTGCAACGCGACAATGTAGCCCTGGACTTCGGTCCGCTGGGATTCAGCACAGAACTCGAACAGCGCATGCACGAGATTCTTGCCATGCCCCACGGCATTCTGCTGGTCACCGGGCCGACCGGCAGCGGCAAGAGCACCACCCTTTACGCCGCGCTGAAACACCTCAACACACCTGAACGCAAGATACTCACGGTGGAAGACCCGGTGGAATACAACATCACAGGAGTCAATCAGATCCAGGTCAAACCGCAAATCGGTTTGACCTTCGCCAATGCTTTGCGCTCCATCGTTCGACAGGATCCGGATATCATTATGATCGGCGAAATGCGCGACGAGGAAACCGCCAAGATCGCGGTTGAATCAGCGCTGACTGGACACCTGGTGCTATCGACGCTGCATACCAATGACGCAGCGGGCAGCATTACCCGTTTGCAGGATATGGGCGTAGAGGAATACCTGTTGACCTCGACCTTGAACGCAGTACAGGCGCAGCGCCTGGTACGCAGGCTGTGCCGGCATTGCCGGCAGCCCTACACGCCTCCGGTCGAGGTCGTGCGGCGCTTGCGTCTGGAGCGCTTCTCCACTAACGGCGACATCACCCTCTACCGTCCGGCTGGCTGCGAGCACTGCGGGGGGACCGGCTACAGTGGCCGCAGCGCCATCCTCGAGCTGCTTGTCATGACTGATCCTCTGCGGAAACTGGTGCTGAAGCGTGCTGATGCAGGCATGATCGCCAAGGCCGCCATTGCCGAGGGCATGCGTCCCATGTTCGACGACGGCCTGCACAAGGCAGTGTCCGGTGACACTTCCCTCGATGAGGTGCTGCGCGTGACCCAGGACAGCCTGCAATGAGCACGCCAGCAAACGACCGGTGCAACCGGTATACCGGGACAACCCGCTAGCCATGCCTGGGTTTCAGTACAAGGCAGTCACCGCTGACGGGGAAATCGTGCAGGGCACCCTCGAGGGTAGTGACAGGAAGCAGGTGGTGGAGCAACTGCACGCCCTCGGGCAGACGCCGATACGCATCGGCGAAACGTCAGTCCAGGTCAGCAGCAGGCGCAAGCGCCACTTGCGCAAGCGGCGACTCAACGAAGACCAGGTCGCCAATGCCACCCGCGAACTGGCCACCCTGCTGCACGCTGGCATGCCACTGGACCGCGCCCTGGGTGTACTGGTCTCTCTGTCCGAGGGAGAGCCCATTGCCGAACTGATGGCCAATGTGCGCAAACAGGTCAACGGTGGTTCGTCACTGGCTGATGCTATCGAAAGCCAGGGCGGCGTGTTTAACCGGTTTTACATTAACCTGCTGCGTGCCGGCGAAGCCGGCGGTGCGCTCGAGGTGGTGCTCGAGCGGCTGGCGGACCACATGCAGCAGAGCAAAGAAGTCCGCGATGCCATGGTGTCTGCGCTAATCTATCCCGTCATACTGATTGTTGTCGCCGTGACTTCCATCTTTATCCTGCTCGGTTACGTGGTGCCACAGTTTACCGAGTTGTTTGAGGACGTAGGCCAGGTGCTGCCATTACCCACCCGGATCACCATCGCCGTTGGCGAGGGCCTGCAGAGCTACGGCTGGGTCGCTCTGCTGGTGGTTGCTGCAGGCGTATGGCTAATACGCCGCCAGCTCCAGGACCCGCGCGGGCGGCGCCGCTGGCACGCCCGCTTCCTCAATCTACCCCTCGCCGGGGCTATCATTACCCGCGTCGAGGTGGCCCGTTTCGCTCGCACACTGGGAACCTTGCTGCACAACGGCGTTCCCGTGTTAAAGGCCCTGTCCATCGTCAAGGACAGTATAGGCAACCAGGTGATCGCTGACGGCATCGAGCGCCTGGCCGGAAGTCTGAAAGAAGGCCAGAACCTCGCCGAGCCGCTGGCAGAATCCGCGCTGTTCCCGCCGTTCGCGATCCACATGATCCGCGTCGGTGAGGAATCCGGGCGCCTTGAGGAACTATTGCTACAGGTCGCAAGCATCTATGATCGAGAGACGCAGGTTACCATCAAGCGCACGCTTTCGCTGCTGGAACCCGTACTCATACTGATACTCGGCGTCGTCATCGCGGCGGTCATCATTTCCATTCTGATGGCGATACTGGGTATTAATCAGCTAGTATTTTGAACATATAAGGAAAGCATGAAAAATGACTGACAACAACTGGAATACAAAACAGGTGCAACGGGGTTTCACATTGATAGAACTGCTGGTGGTGCTGGTGATCCTCGGATTGCTTGCCGGCCTGGTAGGTCCGCAGATACTGCGCTATCTCGGTAGCGCCAAGAGCGACACCGCACAACTGCAGATCGAGGAACTGGGCGCCGGTCTTGACCTGTTTCATCTGGAGGTCGGCCGTTATCCCACGACCGATGAGGGCCTCGCAGCCCTGGTGGAAGAACCCACGGGGGTGAGCAACTGGAACGGACCCTACCTGAAGAAAAAGACGGTCCCCACAGACCCCTGGGGCAACGAATATAACTACCGGTCACCCGGCGAGAATGGCGCCTATGACCTGTTTTCACTGGGCCAGGACAATATGGATGGTGGCGAGGATGAAAACGAGGACATCGTCAGCTGGTGATCTACGCCGGTCCCGGCAGCAGGCGCAAGCGCGGCTTTACACTACTCGAACTGCTGGTCGTCCTGCTCATCGTCAGCCTGTTGATAGCGCTGGTTCCGCCACTGTTTTCAGGTGCTGTGCCGGGTACAAAACTCAAGGCGGCCGTGCGCGATCTGGCGGTAACTCTGCGCCTGGCGCGCAACCAGTCGATCACCCATGATGTGGAAACGCGGGTTTACCTCAACCTGGAATCCCCTGCATACGCCATCGGCAACGAGGCGCCGCGTTCCTTGCCGGCCGGTATCGAGTTAAAGGTGGCAACCGCGCCAGGACAAAGCGAGGCAAAAACATCACGTCACGTGGTGCGCTTCTTTTCCGACGGCAGTTCCAGCGGAACGCTGATCACACTGAGCAGGGGCAAACGCAGCTACGACCTGCACGTGGGCTGGTTGTCCGGCAGGGTTACCATTATCGAGGAAACCGCGGCAGATGTTCGCTAGAATCACCGCACAACAGGGTTTCACACTGATTGAAGTGCTGGTTGCCTTCATGATCCTGACGCTGTCTCTGAGTGTGCTGTTCCGCATCTATTCAGGCGGCCTGACTAATGTCGAGGTGGCCGGGGATTATGCCCAGGCGGTGCTGGTGGCTGAATCCCAACTGGCGGCCGTCGGCCGCAGCGAGCCCCTGTTTGTCGGGCAGACCGACGGTGAATCGGGCGATCGTTTTCAATGGCGACGGATCATCGAGAACTACACCCCCTGGGAAGACGACACTGCACTTACGGTGCCGGTGTCAGGCTACCGCGTCAGTGTCGAGGTCATCTGGACACGTAACGGGCGCGCCCAGCAGATCATCCTCAACAGCCTGCGTGTACAAAAGCGCCCGCTTGGTGAGGGGCTTGGCTGATGACAATGAAACACCTGGCAGATTTTCCGCAAAGATTACCCCCGCACAGTGTGTTATTGACGAGGCCATCTGTTATACCCGGGTACAGCGGGTCAATAAGACGCAACCATGGGTTCACACTGCTGGAAGTACTGGTAGCAGTGGTCATCATGGCCGTCATCATGACCACGGCCTTCAGCGCCCTGCGCCTTGGCGGGCGCAGCTGGGAGGCCGGTGTCACGCGTGCGTCCGACAATGAACGGTTCCGCACCGTGGCAGGTCTGCTGCGGCGTCAAATCAGTCAGGTAATACCCATGACCTGGCCTAACCATACGGAAAAACGTATGGCCTTTGAAGGGACTTCCGAGCAGCTGCGCTTCGTTGCTCCGGCACCGCAACAGTACACGCAAGCAGGACTGTTCGAGTACGGCTTGAGCACGCAACAAGAGGGGCTCGATACCAACCTGATATTATCCTTTATACCATTCAATCCCGACTCCGAGTCGTTTCAGACACCATCAACGCCAGCAACAGCTGCTGCTGGTAGCGGGACTGCAGCGTGTCTCATTCGACTATTTCGGTAGCCCGACCAACTCCCAGGGCAGGACCAGGACCAGGACCAACACCAGCATGCAGCCCCCCGGCTGGCACCAGCACTGGGATGCCAATGCGCAGAAACTTCCGGATCTGATACGTGTACGCATGGAAGTGAACGAGGGGCAACAGCCGTGGCCCGACCTGAATATTGCCCTGCCTGCGAGTGGTGGCCTATGAGACCCACAGCCTGTCAAAGTCGCAGACCTGAGCGCTCTTGCTACGGGTCGGTGGCAAGTATAGCTTCCGGAACCGGGCGGCAGCGTGGCATTGCCCTGGTTGTGGTGCTTTGGATGGTAGTGCTGCTCACCGTGATTGCTTCCAGCCATGCACGCAATATGCGTATCGAAACCAGCCTTGCCTTCAATCATGTCGGCACTGCCAAAGCCCGCGCCCTCGCGGAGGCGGGCATCAATCGCGCCATTATGGAGCTGTTCGTCAGCGATGCGGCCAACCGCTGGCAGTTGAACGGCACTGCTTACCCGCTTCAGCTCGACAGCGGCAGCGTCAATATTGTCATTCGTGACGCCAGCGGACTGCTTGATCTGAACAAGGCGGACCCGGTCCAGTTGATGGCAGTGCTGGAAGCGGCAGGTGCCGAAGAGGCTGATAGTCAGCAGCTGGCCGATGCCATCCTCGACTGGCGCGATAAAGACCAACTGCGGCGTCTGCATGGCGCAGAAGACAACGACTACCGGCATGCCGGGCTTGACTGGGGGGCACGTGACGGAAACTTTGTCAGCGTAGATGAGCTGCGTTATGTACTGGGCATGACACATGAACTGTTCGAGCGGCTGGCGCCCTACCTGACCGTTCACTCCAGTAAAGGCACTGTCGACCTGAAATACGCACCAGCCTGGCTGTACTCGGCACTGACCAACATGGAGCGCGAACCCACTGAAAGCCCGGTGGCGAACGACACACTGGCCTGCCGGTCCATTTCATATTACCGCATGGGCCACCAGCAACCGCGGTTCGCGAGCATCGGTGGAAGCAGTGATCAGAATTGCACGGAATGGCGAGAAGCCCTATACGATACTTTCCTGGCATGAGCCTGCCAGGTCGAGGAAAATGACCCCCGGATAACTGGACACGAATGCAACTCAGCAAACATAATCTGCACATCAAATTCAGCGCACCCGTGTGGCGGGGCGTTGAACATTCTGGTCCTGGTGGATCAGCGAACTGCGTGGAATGCTGCCGTCAGGCGTGCGTCGTGTGCTGATGCCCCGCGCCCAGCGACTGTTCCTGGAACTGGACGGCACAGACGTGGTGATGAGCCAGGGCACGGCACAAAACAAGGAAGAGTTGGCACGCTATACGCTTGACCAGTCGAATCAGCGCCGCCGTACTATCCGCTGAAGACCAGATGCATCAGCATGCCCGCGAACTGGTGCTGTGTTTGCCAAAGGACCAGGTATTGACCAGGTCGCTGACATTGCCGCTTGCTGCAGAGGAAAATCTGCGCGAGGTTCTATCCTTTGAAATGGACCGTCAGACGCCGTTTACCGCCGAGCAGGTGTACTATGATTTTTCTGTCATTGCACGCTCCGCTGTGGAACGCACACTGACAGTGAACCTGGTGCTGGTGACGCGCCGCATGCTGGACAAGTTGCTCCTCCAGCTCAATAAGCGTGGCATTCACCCCGACATCGTGACCATAAACTGCGGTGATCGCGGCGGCTTCGCTGCAGTCAATTTACTGCCTGCAGAAAACCGGCAGCGCAAGGCCGTCACACCACGGCTCGTTAACCTTGCACTGGGAGCGCTGGCCCTGTTGCTGCTGGTCAGCGCAGTGTCGCTTCCCCTGTTAGATAAACGACACAAAATCCAGGCGCTGGAGCCATTACTGGAAACAGCCAGCATGAAAGCTGAAGAGGCCCACCGGCTTCGTAAAGAGGTTGACGAGCTAACAGCGAGCTCCCGATTTCTGACCGATAAAAAGCAGTCATCGCTGCCGCTGCTCCAGATCATTGATGAACTCACCCGCATTCTACCGGACGACACCTGGATCACACGACTGGATATCAAGGGAAATGAGCTGCAGATCCAGGGACAATCTCTCTCGGCGGCTGCACTGATACCACTGATTGAATCCTCGTCCATTCTGCAAAACCCGCGTTTCCGATCCCCGGTTACCCAGATCCCGCGTTCCGACGTCGAGCGATTTCATCTGTCCGCCGAGACTCGTGGACCGACGCCATGATGGAAAAACTGAACCTGAAGCAACGCCGCCTGTTGGCGCTGACGATCCTGGTGTTAGCACTGGGGGCGGTTTTCAGTGTTACGGTGTTACCCATCCTGCTGGCAAACCAATACTACCAGGACACCATTGCCGGCCTGGAAAACCGTCTGCACCAGCTGCAGCGCGCCGCCGCCATCGGCGATACCCTGCAGCCGCAATATGAGCAACTCAAGAGCTGGCAAGCGAGCAACGCCCAGTACCTGAAAAGCAATAGTGTCGCGTTGGCCACCGCCGAGCTCCAGAGCCTGGTAAAGCGCATTCTGGTGGCAAAGAATGCGGAGGTGGTAAGCACCCAGATCCTGGCCACCGGACAGGAAGAGGGCTTTGACCGCGTTTCCCTGAAGGTGCGCATACGCGGCGAACTGGAGGGTATCGTGCAGGCATTCTATGTCCTGGAGACCGCGGAACCGTTCGTATTTCTCGATAATGTTTCGATCCGTGCCAACCTTGGCCGGCGCGTTCGGGGACACACCCCTCCGGTACAACGTCTGGATATCGATTTGGAACTAATCGGGTACATGCCCCATTCATCATGAAGCGCATCTCCTTTGGCAATAGACTAACCCCTGTGCTGCTGGCAGCCTGTGTCTTATTCGGCGTTATTCTGATGTTCGAATGGATTACGCTCTCCCGGCAAGATGCCATCGCGATCGGGAATGTTGTGCAACCAGCCGCCGCGACTGATGCCCAGCTGACCCGGACCACGTACCTGGCACCTGACATTGCAGCCTTCAGCGAGATCCTCGAACGGCCCCTGTTTACCGATGGTCGTACGCCACCTGAACCAACCTCTACCGAACAGGCTACTGGCAAACCGGTAATACCCACCAAGTTGACCTTGACTCTGGAAGGTATTGCGCTCACACCCGAAGCCAGAATCGTGGTGGTCCGCGACATGACCAGCAACAAACTATTGCGCCTGGCAGAAGGAGCCAAACATCAGGGCTGGGTAGTTGAAAGCATCCACCCCACAGGTGCCACACTCAAACGTGGCGAGCAGACCCAGGAACTGACGCTGGAACTGGACAAGAAAAATCTCAGAATAAAACCAAGCCCAAGCAATATTCATCGCAAAATCAAGTGACACCGCCGGGCCAGGCGGGACTTAAAGTGGTCAGCGATTCCGGCCCCTCACCAATAAGCAGGGTCACCCGCCATGGCCAGATCATAGACACCGGTCGCTTAACTGCAGGTCTGTGACCGGGTCAATACCCTCTGTTTCCTTGATCTGACGCCCACCTGGTATGGGTGTATTGCTGCTCGCATAACCACAGCACAGCCGCAGCGGTCAGACGTTTTCCCCATCATGGGCGGGCGCTTTTTCGGGCATGACCTGCACCCACCATTCCCGGCACTTGCCCCGACCAGTTCACAGCCGGACGGTGAATCAGCAAGAGACACCCTGTATGCCTGTCAGTATTCCTTGCCAGCCATTCATCTCACAAACAGTTCTGTGTTTTGTGACAGCGGTCCTACAAAAAAATCGGGATATGCCGCTTATTCCAATCACTCACAAACAACACTGCAGATAACAGGGGACAAGTCAATATGAAAATTACATGCACGCGGGTTTCGACAATATTATTCTATCTTTCGATGTTCGTAAGTAGTGCGGCGACTGCAAGTGTGATCTTGTCGCCCACTGCCGTTATTGGAAACACCATGGGAACAGCGGGTGGTATGACTGACAATATTATCAATCAGTCTGGCCTGGCGTCTGGATTTACGAGCGGCGTGACTGATTTCACTGCCTATATCACAGCGACCCCCATCCACGCTACGAATGATGCTACAAATGCCTGGGCAGGCGATTCTGAAGATTTCGGCTCTCCAGTGCTGGGTGACATGGATTTCGACCTGGGCGCTATTTACGAACTCAGTTCCCTGGCGCTCTGGTCACAATCGAATGTTAATGGAATCGACAGTTTTACCATCTTGACCTCATTAGATAACACGTTCGCCAGCGCCACGATTGTCGGAACGTTTTCCGCTGCCGTCCTTTCCCCAATTGAAGCGCAGACGTTTGCAATGCCTTCAACCGCACAATTTGTCAGGCTCATGGTGAATTCCAACCACGGTGGCAGCAATGTCAATATCGGTGAAGTTGCTTTTGAAGTCAGCAATGTACCCATCCCTGCCGCGGTATGGCTGTTTGGCTCCGGCCTGGTGGGTCTGGCTTGTGTTACACGACGCAAGAAAGCGGCGTAACCTTCAAGTGGCATCCGTGAAACGGCGGCTTCGGTCGCCGTTTCACGTTGCTGTGAAAGATGTATTTGTGTGCCGGCAAAGGCTGCGACACCCATTGACCTGATTCACCATGAAACAATTGTTGCTACTGTTGACTCAGTAGGTGCGCACCTGTAGTTGGTGACATATTATCGAGCAGGCATATCAACCCCGGCAGGCCATCCATAGACCATGCTCATGCATTGTAAATGAACATGCATCAGTCATATCGCTTGTCGATGTCATGAAGGCTATTTTCTTAATACATTGATCCGATTACCATAGCAGTAATCATTGTGTTTTTTTGAGTCATCCACATAAATTTCGACTTCGCGTTGCATGGCAAAAGCCATCTGTGCCTGATCAAACATACGGTAGGCAACATCCTTCTCGGTAAATATACCGCTGCAACTGAAGCTCACCCACTGACTTGGGCAGTTAAGCCCCGAGTCTGCAAGCGTCTTGTCAAGGCGTACCATGCAACCACCCCAGCGTCCCTCATCAGCTACGACGGTCTTTGTAATAAGACCTCTCACCTTGGCAGTCGTGGCGTGACTGGCCGGTGCATATGCTACATTCAGTGCCATTAACAACAAGATAATACGTTTCATCACCTTCTTCCTCCGAATCAAACAACCCCACAGGTACATGAGGAGTATTTACAAACCTATCCCCAGACGCCAACCCCGCCTGCTACTGTCAATGCAGATCCAGTCAGGACAATCAGTGCTGTTAAGCGGGTCAAACCCCTCTGAAATCTCATAACCATCACTGAGTCCGTCATTGTCGGTATCCGCATCCTTAGGATAAGTAGAGTATGTATTAACTTCGGCATCGTCCGTTAGTCCATCGTTGTCATCATCGACATCACAGACATCGCCGTCACTGTCTCCATCGCTATCCTGTTGCCCGGGATTGGCTATGGTGGGACAGTTGTCTGCACTGTCCGAAACACCATCACCATCCGAATCGGTTAAGGAATCACAGGCATCACCTCTGCCGTCACCATCGACATCCTGCTGCCCGGGGTTGGCCACGGCCGGGCAGTTGTCCACATTGTCTGCAATGCCATCGCCATCGGTGTCGGTCAAGGGATCGCAGGCATCACCTGTGCCGTCACCATCGACATCCTGCTGCCCGGGGTTGGCCACGGCCGGGCAGTTGTCCACATTGTCTGCAACACCATCACCGTCACTATCGTTACCAATGCCGTACAGGGCTATGACACCGTTAATATCATCCTGCAATGGCACTTCAATATTACTGGCCACCGGCTGCATCAGCGCAGGCTGTACAGTTTCATGATCGAGGCCAATGGTATGACCCAGCTCGTGCGCTGCAATGCGGGTGAAATCGAAAACATCACCTTGTTGCGGGCCACTGTACACATCCCAGTTCCATGATTCATTAAAAATGATATCTGACTCAATAGTCGTTCGCCAGTCATCAACAGTTGTGGTGTTAATAGTCAGGGCCAGTGTTGTGGCGCTGAACTCATAACCACAGACATCCACTGTGAAATCAACACCATTCCGACCATCCGCGGTATATCCATTCTGACAAGGGTCGGCATAAGAATTACGGATCGCCATGAACTGGAACACGGTATCCTGTTCCCATACTGCCATGGCTGCTTCAAAGGCATTATTCCAGAGTGTACCGCTGGGTGAATCTACGCCTTCCCTTGTATGTTCAATCGACACAAAGAAGGTGGCCTCGGGTGTGGGCCAGCGACTCTCCAGCAAATTATAACCAGCAGACTGACCTGATATCAGAACCAGATAGACCGTCATGACCATACGTGCAAAGCTGTGTGTCATACCAGTGCCTTAACGCATCGCACGCAAGAGTTGCTTGAATGCCTTCTTGTCAAGCGCATTGAATGCATCACCGTGATCACCGAGTAGCACCCCACGCGCAGCGCCGCGACTCAGTCTTCCACTGCGTTTGCCATTGGTATGTTCAATTCCCCTGACAGGCCTGCCAGACCGGGTGAAGACACGGTCTTTCCCGGCAGCGTCATGTTTGATTTTAAAATGCCCCTGCGACCAGCCATACAAGGGCTGTACCAGATTGCGTTCGGGCGATTCCACGAAATAGATGCCATGTTCATTCAGTACCGGTGTGGGCATATTCGAAACCGACAGTTTTCTGCCTGCCACTTCACCGCCAAGAAAACTCAGGGTGATTTTTTTGTTGTTTGCATCGCCTTTGATGATTTCATCAATCTCGAATGTCACACGCGTCTGGATGATTCCGTTGTCATCTTCACGGACTTTCATGTCAACGACTCGACCCTCAAACACCAGGGCTGAGTGTTGCAACATTTCTTCCATAGTAACCTCGACTACGCTGGTTGCATGTACGAAAGAACCGCAAACACATACAGCAAGCAGTAAAGACCTGCAAAACACCATGAGGATGCCGGAGGAATATCGCGTGCGAGAAGTCATCGGTGTGAGATACCCATCAGGCTTTTCGTGAGCACTCATACCTGGTGATTTGCTTCCCAATAGTTTCATTATTTCTTCCTGTCATTGGCGTCATATCCACCATACCCATGGGGCATCTCATACAGTCCCACTCACAACAGGTATCACAGACAGCGCCGATTCAATGGCGCGCCATGCTATAGGTTTTCGTGGGATCAAGCCAGTCCAGTTTGGTGTTTGCAGCGCTTGCAATTAAATCGTTACCGGCTGTTAGCCAGTCAATCCTAACGAATGGTGCTTTGGCAACCAAAGCACATATTGCCGGGCAAGTGCAAACAATCCCCTGCAGAGTGTGTTGTTAATGACAAACCCTCCGTCAGCATTGATTCAATCGAGCCTGGCAGACTTCTTGTTAGCAGGCTGGTTTCATTAGGCTACTTTAATCTCAGCGATGCCCTGTTGATAGGGTTCAAAATGAGCCACTCTACTTCATGTGTACAAATACGTGATGCTGACAGCGGAGTCAGGCTGTTCTACAGCCATCAACAGATCAGTCGCTATATAGTGTACCCAATGCGACACCAGACTGCGATACGACCGGGTACAATCGGGAATAGTTGGCAAGGGTGCAGGCAGTGGCCATCCTTCAGGGTAACCCTTGTTTTTGTGCGGCATATTACTGTTCTATCAACTCAAGCCTGTAAACTGCCCTGATGCCCTGTCCCTATCGGGGCAGGTTTGTAATTCCAACATGTGGAGGTAATCATGCAACCCAGCGACATTCAGGCCGCCATCGTGGCAAATCGTGGCCTGCTGGCAGAGGCTGCCGCTGTCCTGCGGCTCATTGACCACGCCGGGGAGACTGACAGCATTACCCTGAAAAATGCGGCACGTGCTGTTCGTCGACTGGTCGAAACGGTGGATGACCAATTGGAGGGCCTGGACATCGAGATTGGCCGGGAGCCTTAGTGGCCGAATATATTCTTACCAACGCTCAACAACGTCCTACATGACACGGACTCACCCGTGAGGAGATAAAGGCAACAGGCTGTACTTGTAGCTAACCCGGAATTCAAGCAACGTTGAGCGCTTCTTCCCTGAGCTTGTCCATCACCATCTCACCCAGCAAGCGATCTGCTACTGTCTCTGCTGTAAGGTTACCAATCAACCGGGATTTCTCATCGCCACCATATTCAACGGTAACAAAATCCTCCCCTACAATAGACAGCCCCAGATATTTAATAGCGTCTATTTCGATTTCTACAATATATTTCCTGATATAAGCCATAATGAACCACCTGCAAGTTGATTAAAGGCATTGCTTCGTAGGTGTCGGCAAACAACTGAAAATATTAATCCTGCAAGCTGAAAGTGATAATCACTCACCCGAGTCAGACATCACAGACGCTACTCATCACAGCGATTGTTGATCGAATAACAACGGAGACTCGATTAATTCGTCATTCCGGGTGCAGCGCAGCGCGGACCCCGGAATCCAGTGTTTTGTATATACAGTGCGTTATGGATTATTCACTGCGTTCCCTGCCCGGGCCGCCCTTTGGGCGTTCACGGCGCTGCGCGCTTGTCGCGCCTTCGAGAGAATGACGATATACAGGATGAATCAGCGTGGCCCAAACGTTGGTAACCATCCAACCCGGGGCGGTCGGACCGCGCAAATAAAAACGGCTCCTGAAAGGAGCCGCGGGTGTTAATACTGCAATGGTTAAACTGTCTTCTTTCGTCTGGCAATACTGACCAGACCCAGCAGGCCTGAGGCGAAGAGCCAAACTGCGGCGGGCACAGGTACGGCCGATATAATCTGTACATCGACTTCAACCACGTTGGCGCCCGTACCAAAAGTTACGGTATACGCATTGGCACCCAATGAGACGACTGACGTATCAGCTCCCCAGCTAGCTCCACTATCGGTGCTGAGACCGAGGATAAAATTGCTGCTACCCGTCAGAGGCAAACTCAAAGCTGTTGTGGTATTGGTGGCGACGAAATTGCCACCGCCGTTCGGACCAGCGAAGCCGACAATGTCACCAATAGCCACACCGAGTGATGACCCCAGATAACTCTGATCTTCGTCATCAAAGATCGCCAGTTGCGCGCCCAGCAGGTCACCTAACAGGAAATTTACGTCTCCGTCGGTTGGCGCAAATACCGTTGCGGCGTTTGCACTACCCGTGGCAAGCAATGCCACACCTAATAGTATATTTTTGATTTTCATGAACGGGTCTCCTCCGATACCAAACTTAAAAAACTACTCAATGTATTTTTATATGGTGGCTTGCGATTGTTCCCCTGGGCCGGTTCTGAATAAAAACGTCTCGTCAGACCATCATTACTTTTGACAATGCACTGACTTCTGTAAATACTAGCAATTACCGCGCCACAATAAAATTCATTATTATAAACAATAAGTAACATATCTCTAAACGTTCTGGCGTAAGTTATCTGTAAGTCCTGACGACACCCACAACATAGACACATCAGGTTATGTCATTGATTTTAGACTAAATCCATTAAGTGCGCGTCGAGTGTTAACTACCCCGACACATCTTCCCTCTGTTGCGCAGATTGAATACCGTAATCAAGGTCCTGATCATTGGACTGTTCGCCGCTGCTATAACCGGTATCCAGGTGCCAACGTGGTGAGGGTGATGTCCCGGTGAATATTCCATCGGATAAAGCGGAGCAATCGACCTCGGCCATTAACCTCTCTCCGTCCGGAACACCCGCATGGATGCAGGCGGCGCAGCGCCAACACAGGCGCTAGTGGGAAAGTCTGAAGCAATTGCCCAGTGGGCTGGAAAAAATACAGGCAATGACTGATTGGATATCCCCTCCTCCTGTCATTCTATCGGAGGGCGGTGAGCGACTACTTGAAATCGGTTCTCCATGCGTAATACTGGGCAGCTTGCCATTTACCGTTGGCATCCTTGAAAACCTTCACTGCATAATCATTACGCCTGGTGGCATCAGATTCCTGGAGTTTATAGGTTATGCGAAGTTTCACTGGCCAGTAGACCTGTTTTTCACTAAACGTACCCCAGGCTAAAAACTCTGTCTTCTGTATCGTCATTCGCCCTTCTCTGTTCACGTACGCTATTGCAGCGGCTATTGCCTCAGCCTCGCTCGGTTTCTGAACCGCCGTGCTAGCAGTTGCGCTCTTCGAGGTGCTCGTCTTCTGAACTTGCTCACTATCGTCAGTCGTCTCCGGGGTGCTTGTCTTCTGAACCTCCGGACTATCATCTGTAGCCTCCGGTGCGCTCGGTTTCCGAGTCTCCGGAATAGCCGTTGCAGCCTCGGCTTCACTCGGCTGCTGAATCGCCGGGTGATCACTTGCTGCCTCCTTGGGGGCATCCGGATCCTGGTGAGCGAAGCAGCTGGAGAAAACAGCTGACAATGTTACAAGCGAAATAAATACGACGGCGTGAAATTTCATTGTTTTCTGAACCCTGCTGCTGTTAATGATAAAAAATGGATCAATCGGCTACTACACCGGAAGTTTTTGTTTGCGACGTCTTGCAAAGAGTACCACGAGCCCTGAGCCGAACAGTACCAGGGATGGTGGTAGCGGCACGGCCTGGATGTTGTCGATACCCAGTGTCGCGGTGACCGGGAGCCCGGCCCAATCGGGACTTGCGCTGTTCAATAAGCGCAACTCCAGCACATTGGCCAGGGTTGCCTGGACATCGTTGCCCGTGGTGTTGCCGCCGCGGCCGCCACTGATGGCGATCAGATCGCCGGGCAGCAGTGAGAACACGGCCCGTGTCCAGCCACTGCCGCTGTCCAGGCTGATGCTGGCCGCACTGGTAAACACGCCACCGGTCATACCGGTGCTGGGACCATAACCGCCATTGATGGCGAGCCGCATATTCAGGGCCTCGGTGGGGCTGAAATTTTTCAGGTCCATGGCAATCGCGGTGATCCCCGCGGCGGTGTAATCACCCGTCCACTGCAGCCTGTTGAAGAACGTGAGCCGGCTACCACCAAATGGCACAGTGCTGTCCGCGGTGACCTCGAGGTAACTGTCGTCAAGGCCAGCAGGCCCGCCATCGGCGATGTTGGCCATGTAGCTGTCCGTGACAGAGGCGATGCCCATCCTCCAGCCCTGCAGCGTACTGTCCTCAAAATCATCCATCTGGCCGACGCTGATTGCCCGGGCTGTACCGGGCGGGAGCAGGCATATCAGGCCAATCACGGCAAAAACGGATGCAGTCAATCTCATGTTGCTTGTGCGCTTTCTCATTATTATCGTTCCTTCCTTTTATTATTTTTCCCTCACTTTACTGAATCTTCAATACTGGGGCAGCCTCTGCCCGTACCTCCCGCGGCGCGCTGTTGCCCGCAGGCATTGTATCATCGCCGGTACGGTCGGTTGGTTGTATCGTTACGATGCTATCCAGGTTGTCTGTTTGCGACGGCGCACCCTCGGCCAGGGCGTTGATGCGCTGCGTTTCCGCCTGCATATACTGGATCAGATCAAGAATCTGCTTTTGAGACAGCTTCACATTCGGCATCGGTACATTGCCGTACTGGGTGTAGAGCGCCATGGCCAGGGGATCTTTTTCCTTCAGCATCACATCGGGTTCCCACAGCCAGCGGATCAACCACTGACGGTCCCGTTTACTGACAACACCCATCAGGTCCGGGCCCAGTTTATCTCCCTGGCCAATGGTATGACAGGCAGTGCAGCGCGTATTGAACAGGTCCTCGCCCGGGCGGGCCGGCGGCATGGCATGACTCTGTGCATAGCTCGGTCTCGCTGCAGTGGCCGAGGAAGCCAATTTGTGCTGCTGCAGGCGGCCAAGCAGTACGGAAACCAGCGTCTCGGGTAGATCAAAGGGGGTACGCTTTAACCACTGTCCGGTCGCCTCGTTGCCCAGGACGAAGTTGATCTGGTGATCGCTGAGTTCTTGCTCATTTTCAGTGTACATGCCCAGTTTCTTGCGAATCAGATCAATGTCTGCTTTCTTTCCCGTCAGAAACTGCCAGCCGGGGCCGACGTTGAATTTCTGCATGTAGGCCTTGAGTGCCTCCGGTGTGTCGCGTTCGGGGTCGACCGTGATGGAATACATAAAGACGTCTTTGCCCGCATGCTCTCCAAGCTGCTGCTGGACCTTGCGCAGCTTGGCCGTCTCCAGCGGGCAGGAATCCCCACAGCTGGTAAACATGAAATTGATGGAAACCACCTTGCCCTTGATGACGTCATCATAGAAGCGCAGTGTCTCACCATCCTGATTGATCAGGGTGGTATTGGTGAAGTAGTCTGCACCCTGCCGCTTCACCGCGCTGGCTGCTGGCTTCACTGCCAGCAGTGACAGGGTGACAAAGAGCAGGAGACTAACAGCGATAGTACTCCAGCGGCCTGTGGTAATGTGTTTACAATTCATAGCAACCTCTGTTTCAAGTGGCCGGTAATGGCTCATATCAGGGCATCAGGGTTCATTAGTGTGGACGATCATGCGAATTTATCTCAGGCGGGTCACCCTTGACTTGCGATGAACGGTATTCAACTCATCCTGCGTTTCCGTGCCCTTGCCTCCGGTGCTGTCAGTGGCACCATGACCACCACTGACAGCCCATGTTATCTTCATCGCGGGTGCAGGCCAGGCCATCGACCTGCCCCCGCGCTGCCTGCCCTTCCCTACGGGGCTAGCGCCGATGGGCCCGGCGGCGTTCCAAGGCGTTGTTTCAAGATGGAGAAATCACCCGGATCGACGATACCGTTGCCATTCAGGTCCTGATTCGGTGCGCTTGGTTGCCCAGTAACCGGGTCCGGTCCTGCACCAAAGCTGGACTTCAGCACGGAGAAGTCGCTCGGATCTACGATACCGTTATTGTTAAAGTCCGCATCGCAGGCATTGCCGAAACCATCTCCGTCAGAATCCCGCTGACTGTTTGCGCTGGGACCTTGACCGCTCGGACCATTCGGAACCAGGGTGCAGTTGTCGCAGGCATCTCCGACGGCATCGCCATCCCCGTCTTCCTGCCCAGGGTTGGCAGCCAGTATGCAATTATCATTGATATCCAGGACTAAATCGCCATCCAGGTCAGAGAGGTTCGCGACCGCCACATTGCCGGTCTTGATGGTGGGCAGTTCGAGCACCTCGGTTTCCCCGGTGTGTGGGTCTGGATTGGTCTCACTGATATAGCCGACGCCGTCCCAGGTTGGCAGTGGCGTCGGGATACGCACCGTCTGTCCCGGCACTTCGTTGTCCCAGCGTAACAGCATCGCCTTGTCCTCGTGCGTGGTGTTGTGGCAGTGCTCCACGAAGGTACCGGCGAACTCGCGGAAGCGGATCGCGACACTGATCGACCGGCTACTGCTGGGGTCAGCCAGATTCGACACACGGTACATGTCCTTGCGTGCACCCACCTCCCACGGCGGCGGAATGGCACCATCGCGGTCCAGGTACTGGCCTTCCTCGAAGTGGATATGCACCGGGTGGCCCCAGCCACCGCCGGTTGTGATGTGCCAGATCTCCACGCCACCCCCGATGGTCTCCGGGGCGGCCGAGACGCGGTTCACGTCCGCATTCCGGGAACACAAGACCTCACCGGGGTCTGCGACACAGTCGACACCGTTGGCTATTTCATCGTCGGTGATGATACCCCACGGCGTCGGACGACCGTCGGTCGCAGCCAGGCCGGGGAAGCCGCCACGACCGAATTCGAAGGTGCGGTGGATGGCCGAGTCGAGCTCCGCCTGGGTGAACTTCACCAGCGGGATCATGACCCTCCCACCCTCCTCGTAGTCGGCCGGGTTCATGCTCAGATCGGGACCGGCACCCGGGGCAGATGCCGCCACCCGAAACTCCATGAAAGGTCTGACGGTCGGGTCATCCGACCAGCAGTTGTCGTACAGGCGGGATCGGGGTCGATCACCGGGGCATAGGCCCCACTGAGGATGTCGGCCAGCGGTTCGACGTGATCGGGACCCCGGCCGTCATTGTGATACAGGGTGTTCACCAGGTACAGTTTGGTGCCCGGCGCGAACTGGCTGAAGTCGACAATGATGTCAAAGCGTTCGGCAATGGACTGGACCGGCAGATCGGGATCGACCCCATTGGGGTTCGCAGGACCAAACGGGATGGCATGCTCCAGGATGTTACCGTCGTTGGCGATCATGTGATAATTGACGCGGTTATAGGACACGTTCGAGCCGGCCGGGCCGGGGAACGCGCCACCGTTTCCGGTTACCTGCTCCACGAGGGCGAATTTGAAGAAGCGCGCCACGGCACCGTTGAGGATGCGGAAGCGGTATCTGCGGGGACGAACATCAAGATACGGTTCATACAGCCAGTTGACGGTCATGCGGTCGCCCAGGAAGCCGTCCTCGTTCAGGCCGCCTGCCATGTCTAACTGACCGGTCGCCGGGGACCAGGCCTTGGCGGCAACCAGCAGCTGGATATCGTAGTCGCGGTTACCCCAGTCCAGCGCCGTGCCGCTGGGAAAGCACAGGTTGACGTTACCGACTGCGGGATCATCGGGATCGTCTTCGTAGTCACAGCGGAACCCTTCCTTGCCGCGGTCGATCGCGCTGTAGTAGTTCATCATCGCCGCATTGCCCTTGTAGACATTCTCCGAGGTGCGGTCGATCATGTGGTCGTGGAACCAGTGGGTACTCATGGTCTCGCGCCAGTCGCCGGCGATGCGTACGGTCTGGGTAACGGGATCGCAGAGCTTGGGCACGGGTGTACCGGTGATCGGGTCGGCGATCAAGAGCGTCTCGCCCACCGAGCATGGCGTGGCGGCGCGTGGATCCGAGGCATCGGTATTGATGCTGTCGTACCCGGCCAGCGTCATCGGCCAGCGATAGTCATAGTACTGACCAGGGAAAAAGTAGGCGCCGGCAAAACCGTCGACCTCGCCCGGGTTGTGGCCATTGTGCTCGTGGGTGGTGATGGTGTGCTCACCGAAACCCGCGTTAGCGGTGACGTCGATCGGCAGCGCGTTGTAGTGGCGGAACAGGATGGTCTCGCCGTAACGGGCCCGCAACAGCTTCGGCGGCAGGGTGCCGTCACCGAAGGTCCACAGGGTTTCCGGGTCCTGAATGGGCATGGACGGATGAAAGCGGATGTCGATACCGGCCGTGGTGCCATTGGTGCCGCCGCCCGTGGTGTCATGATAAAGGCCACCGGGTGCGAACTCACCCACCGCGTAACCGTGACTCTGCTCGTCATCGCGAATGCCATTACCGGCGCGCGCACCGCCCATGGCGGACTGGAAGTAGACCTGGGGCGAGAACTCGTCCCAGCGCTGGTGGGAGAAACCCACCCCCGGCGGGCGACCCTCAATGACGCCCCCGGTGGGGACAACTCCCGGGATACAGCTATCGATCATAGTTGCCCAGGGATTGCCCAGGGTGATATTGGCCTCCTTGGTCGGATCCGGCCACAGTGGCGTGTCGAGCAAGGCATCCATCGCCACGGCGCTTGGCCTGCCGTTACAGGTGGTGGGCGCCGGCATCAGCTTGGCCACCGTACTCCCGGGGGTTGGCATTGGAAGCACAGCGAACTCCTCGAAACGCAGCATCTGTTGTTGGAAAGAGATCGCTCCGAACAACGGGCTGGCGGGAAGGTCCGAGGGTGTGTCGACCGCTGCAGCGGCCGTGCCCGGACCGGCCAGGCCCAGGATGGTCGTCAGCACGATGCTGCTGAACGCGGTCCTCAGGCGAGGCCTGTCTGTCACAGATGCCGCACTTCGTTCGGCGGCACCCTCCCTATAATCATTATTTACCTTATTCCCACTCATCTTATCTATCCTCCGGTTGTACACCCTTGAGTTACATAAATTCAGTTAGATGAACCCTATAAAATTTAATCGCCATACTCCGGCGATAACATGCTCGCATGAGCGACACACTCCATTTGTTCCTTATCCGCTGGTGCAGGTTGACCTTCAACCTGCACCAGCACTGTCTACCTGTGACTACGGGTTGAGTCCCGAGGGGCCAGGTGGCGTCGCCAATCTTGCCTTCAGATTTGAGAAATCGAGTGGATCCACGACACCATTGCAGTTCATATCCTGATCAGGTGCTGTTGATGAACCAAGGCGCGATTTCAACAAGGAGAAGTCACCCGGATCGACGAGGTTATTGTTGTTGAAGTCCCCGTCGCAGATATTGCCGTAATCATCTCCATCGGTATCACACTGGTCTTCGTTATCGACCAGCGTGCAGTTATCACAGGCATTGCCGAAGCTGTCGGCATCATCATTTTCCTGGCCCGGGTTGGCGGTTACAGGGCAGTTGTCGACGTTATCCGCAACGCCGTCACCATCCAGGTCAGCAATAACCTCCACCAGCCGTGTCGCGGAACCGCCCGCCGACGAGCTGACGGTGACTATGCCGGGCGGAGCCAGCGGCACACCGGGAGCGGCCTCCGTCACGGCAACGCTGCCGGCGGTCAACGGCAGGTTCAGTTCGACAACGGTCAGGGTGGGCGGCACCAGGGTATCGCTCGAGGCTGCCTCCACGGTCAGGGTCGGTGGTACGAGACTGAGGTCGTATTCCGCACGCGCGATGGTCACCAGATCCACCAGCGGACTCACGATATGGGTCGGGTCCGTTGGGGTAGCCGCACCACCATCTGTCGCATCGATCTCCACCACGAGCGGTACAACCGCTGCATCCGGTGACAACAGCGGACTATCAAAGAAATTACCCACGCTGTCAGTCATCAGGGTGAAAGGACCTCCCACGTTGGGGTCACCGGTGAAGCTGACCGCTGCCGTCTGTGCACCGGCGGTGAAGACATCCACCTGACCAATCGCACCGGCGGCATCACGTGCATAGGTGGTACGCTCGGCGACCATCGGCGTGGCCAGGCGGCCGTCGTAAATCTTGCCGACCACGGTGAACAGGTCGGTCTCGACACTGCTGTCACTGCCGTTGCCGTCGGTATCACCCGGATCGAGGGTGTTCAGCGGAATGGTCAGTGCCGCATCCGCGAAGGCCTCGAGACGGAACAGGTTGTTGCCGGTGGGGCTGCCGGTGATCAGGTGCGAGGTGGCACCGTCACCGATGAAGTCCGGAATTCCGTCACCGCTAATATCCAGTGCCGGATCGTTGCTGGCGAAGGTATCCCAGGTCAGCCAGGGACCGACACAATTGGTATCGACGGTGGCCTCGGTTACGTTGCCGGCTGCGTCGATCGTCCCCTGGGTAAACTCGACATCGAAACTGTCGAATCACTTCAGGACCAGCCGCCACGACCGGAATGTCATAGACATGCTCACCGTAAGGCTCGGTGACGCGGTAGAAACCGGGGACCGGCACGTCCAGGCGGATGCGCAGGCGTGTGAACGGGAACTGCTCGCCATCGACGATTTCTCCCAGGAAGGCCGCCTCGGCACCGAGCACCAGTACGGCGTTCAGGGTTGCGGGGAAGGCCGCGGTGTCGGGCTGGGCCAGCCACCAGAAGCCCTCGGCGCCAAAGCCGATCTGGCTCGAGAAGGCATTGGCCGGATCGGGTGGATCGAAGAAGCAGAACGGGGCGGTACCGACCGGTGATATCACGGCCCCGGTCGCGGGATCAACCGTCGGCTGGCTGGGACTCAGACAGAGTTCCAGCGCAAGGCCACTGGCGTCCCGTACGTATTCCGCAAAGCCGTTGTTGGGATTCGGCGGACCGGCCTGAAAGGGTGTCGCGGTATTGCCGGCCACGGAACAGGCCGCCTGCGCTGTTGAACCCATGACCGACCCAAACCCAGCAGGGCAGCGACAAGAGTAGTTTGTATTTTAGTATGTCATTATTATTATCTCCAGCCTGTCTCAGGGCGCATGAATTACGGTTACGGGGATCGTGGCCGAACCACCCGCGTCTGAGGTCACGGTGACCGTCGGCGGGGCAATCGTCAGATTAGTCGTCAATACGCCAGCAGTCAGACTCTGGCCCAACGCGGACAGTGTCGGCGCGGCCAGCAGGTCGCCCGAGTGTGCCTCGATAGTCAGGTCGCCGGTTGCGTAGTCATATTCCGCGCGGGTGATCGTGACCAGGTCAACCAGCGGTGCGACGATATCAGTGGGCAGGTTATCCGGATCGATGGCCGCATTGTTTGCCGTTACCGTCACGTCGGCGGGCAGGGTCGTCGCGTCGGGCAACGACACGCCACCATAGAAGCGCCCGCTGCCATCCCCCGCCATGGGTTGTACTCCGGCGGGCAGACTTGCCCCGCCGCTGAAACTCACGTCGGCTTTGGTCGGTGCGTTCGCAAACACATTCACCCGTCCAACGCTGGACCGGCTGTAGGTGACCTGGTCAACGTCCAGCGGTGTCGGCAGCGAGGCACCGTTGAACACCTTGCCGGTCACGGTGAACAGGTCGGTCTGGACGGAATTGACACCGGGTCCGCCGATATTCGGACCTTCGATACGGAAAAAGTTGGTGCCACACGGGCTGCCTTTCACCCGGTGATCAGGCCCGCCGGTGGCCGGATTCACGAAGTTCAGCGTGCCGATGTAATCGGCCGAGCCATCCGGCCCGACAGTTCCAAACGGCGGGGTGAACGTGAAGGGCGGTCCGAACTGGTCAAGCAACGGATCACCGGGGAAGGTATCCCAGGTCAGGATGGGTCCGATGCGACCCTGGTAGCCCACCTCATCTGCCACGAACGGGATATCGAAGGAGTCGTTGATATCCCTGTTATTGGCGGCACCGGTGATGTTATAGCTGATCTGGCCCCAGGGATGCGTCACCACATAGGTGCCGTCCTGCGGGATATCGATGCGGAGACGCAGGCGGGTGAAAGGAAACTGGTTGCCATCCGCGAAATCGGGCAGGAAGGCCGCCTCGACAGCGGACACCATGAGGGCCAACCCACCGCCGGGGAGAGCGATACTGGTTTCCGCCGAGGCCCAGAACCCCTCGTCACCGAAGCCGATCTGCTGCGACAACGCGGCTTTTGCAGCGGCATCCGGGTCACCCGGAAAATCGGTCACGGTGAACGGCGGCACCGAGATACAGTTGAGCAGGTCGGTGCCCGGGCAGATCTCCAGCGCGAGCCCCTCGGAGTCCTGTACCCAGAGCGGGAACGTGGTCTGCGGGTTATGAGCCCCGATATTCATCGGCGTTGCGCCGTCAGCAGGGCAAGCGGCCTGGCCGGTCTGTGCCAGGCCAATCAGCAAGGCGCTCGCTAGCAGTCGTAATCTGAAGCTTTTTTTTATTATGTGTTTCATGTATCAATCTCCACGATTTTTGTATCCCCACATTCACCAATGGGGCGTTGTTACTCCTCACTGCTGCACCTTGTATTTTCATAACTTTCGCTTTTTCTCACGCCGGGTTTCCTCCAGTGCCTGCTCGCCCGGGCGTCCTGTCTACGGCGCTAATCCCGATGGACCCGGTGGCTGTCCCAGACTGTTCTTGGTGAACGAGAAATCGCCTGGATCCACGACACCGTTGCCGTTCAGGTCCTGATCGGGTGCCGTCGCTGAACCAAGGGACGCCTTCATGGTCGAGAAATCACTCGGGTCCACGATCAAATTGCCGTTGAAGTCCGCATCGCAGATATTGCCGAAACCATCGGCATCGGTATCACGCTGGTCGGCGTTGCTGACGAGCGTACAGTTGTCACAGGCATCGCCCACGCCATCAGCATCGCCATCTTCCTGGCCCGGGTTGGCGTTATCGACACAGTTGTCGCAGACATCGCCCACACCGTCCAGATCAGCGTCCTCCTGGCCCGGGTTGGCGTTATCGACACAGTTGTCGCAGACATCGCCCACACCGTCCAGATCAGCGTCCTCCTGGCCCGGGTTGGCATTATCGACACAGTTGTCGCAGACATCGCCCACACCGTCCAGATCAGCGTCCTCCTGGCCCGGGTTGGCATTATCGACACAGTTGTCGCAGACATCGCCCACACCATCCAGATCAGCGTCCTCCTGGCCCGGGTTGGCATTATCGACACAGTTGTCGCAGACATCGCCCACACCATCCAGATCAGCGTCCTCCTGGCCCGGGTTGGCATTATCGACACAGTTGTCGCAGACATCGCCCACACCGTCCAGATCAGCGTCCTCCTGGCCCGGGTTGGCATTATCGACACAGTTGTCGCAGACATCGCCCACACCATCCAGATCAGCGTCCTCCTGGCCCGGGTTGGCATTATCGACACAGTTGTCGCAGACATCGCCCACACCGTCCAGATCAGCGTCCTCCTGGCCCGGGTTGGCATTATCGACACAGTTGTCGCAGACATCGCCCAAGCCATCGCCGTCAGCATCCTCCTGGCCCGGGTTGGGAACAAGCGGGCAGTTGTCTACGGCGTCCGCGATCAAATCCAGGTCCGCGTCATCGTCAAGGGCGGCTGACCGAGGATTCAGCGCCAGGAAGGTCCCCAGCGGCGGCAGGCCCATCGCAACGCGGCCGGCGTTACCCGTGGCAAACACACGCTGGAAATTCGTGGCATCAGCCAGCAAACCGGCGCGGTTACCGGGAGAGACCGGTGCAGTACCGGTGATGGGAACGAAGATCTCGGGATGATCAAATGGGGCTGCTTCATTCGCCACGCGTTCATCGGTCAGCGTCATCATGAACTGCACAAGACCGTCGCGCAGTTCCTCGGGCGTTGGCAGGCCGGGTATCGCCCCGTCGTCCCGCAACAGGCCGAGCGGCGCCACCTGGGTATCAAAATCATCAAGATTGGTGATGGCAAAATCACCACCGCGTACATAGAAGTCGACGACCTGGCGCAGGGTCGAAAAGCCACCGTTGTGCATATAGGGCCCGGTGATCGCTATGTTACGCAGGCCGGGAGTCTTGAAGGCACCGAAATTGGTTACCCGCCCGGCATACGGCGTTGTGTCGATAGGCAGGAAGCCGTCCGGTAGTGGCGGGACAAAACCAGCCATGCTCCCCGGCAGCGAATCCAGGGCGGGATACTGTTGCGTTGGCGGGAAACCGAAGTCCTGCAAACTGATAACACCTGTGCCCAGGGCGACTTCGGTCAATGTGCCACCCAGACCGGTGAAGCCACCTCGCCCGATGTCTTCGTTGACGGTCGTCAGGCCGTCGTAGGTCAGAAAACCGGTCGCCAGCGGATCCGGGTTACCGCCAGGCCTTACACCGGTATTGTGATAGCCCGTGTCATACAGGGAGAAACCCGCAGCAGTGAGCATAAAGTCATTTTTGTCAGCCGGGTTCTGGTTGAGCGGAATGGGCAGGTCGGTGACCGGGTCTATGCCCTGAATCAACACCGTGTCGATATCCTGCATGGCGCCAGCATCATGGCAGACCACACAGGCGGCGGAGCCGATAAAGGCATTCATGCCGATGGTTTCCTCGTTGGTCAGGAAGCCACTGCCATCAAGAAAACGGTCAAAGCGCGAGTCGTCGGCACGCAGGATTGTTTCATACATCTGCACCGCCAGCCCGAAGAAGAAAGCGAAGTTGGCCTCCATCTGGGTGTACTCGTCTGTCGTCAGCGGTGTCACACCGTCCCACGGCAGGAAGCTGGGGATGCCATCGGCATCGAAGACAACCTTTTCGCTCGTGTTGTTCCAGTACTTTGCCGGAAAGGCAGCCTGGATCATGGCCGCATAGGTCGTGGTCAGTCCCCCGCCAGCTACAGTATCGGCCAGGAATCCCAGTCTACTGTCCGATGTTGAAACCTGTTGCTGGGCCAGCGGTTTCAGGCTGAGCATCTTCTTACCGACCTTGGGCATGGTACGGCCGCGCCAGGACATTTCGAAATCGCTCAGCGGTGGCCCGACCGCCTGCGAGGCCAGTGAGGACTGGCGTAGCCGCAGTTCTTCGGTCGCCAGGCTACCGGTGGCATTGGTCAGCAGGTGTGGACGCGGATCGGCCGCACCAAACGGATTCCCCCCGTTGAAGATATTATTTGCGCGACCGTCAAGGAAGTTATCGAAATTAAACACAGCATTGATAACCGTTGGCGTATTGCGTGGCTCCACACGGCGAACCTGGACATTATCTGCCGTCGTAAATGCCGGGTCCGGAATGACAGACCCGAGGTCCACCGGACTACCGGGGACGATATCCACGAACTGGGTCAGCACCACGCCCTGGGAAGACACCACATCGTTAGTGTCTCTGACCACATTGCCCGGATTCTGCAGCGGTTCACCCCTGACGTGCTGATCTGTCAAGCGGTGAAACGGAAAATGTGTCGACGTCAGCTCCATATCGGGTCGCAATGCGTCAGCAGCCGGCTCTGGCAGCCCGATATTGTTGTTCCCGTATTGTTCATCCCCGCCGAGGATGCCCGGACTGAGCTGGTTCCTGGTGCGGACATCCGCGCCAGCATGGAAGTGGCAGGTGGCGCAGGCCTGCACACCATCGCTACCGACCTGCATGTCCCAGAACAGGGCCTTACCCAGTTGCTCCGCTGCAAACTGATTGGAGATATAGTTGCCGATATCAAGCGGCACTGGCACCGGAACAGTTTTCAAGGAAACCAGAATACCGAATGAAGCTGTGGGCATGCCCAGCATCACTCCCAGTGCTACTCCTGCAGCAAGCATTCGTGCACGCGTACCAGCACCTGAAAACATTTCACTTATTTTGTTCATTATTCGTCCACCATTTTGTTTGTAAATGACTTGGATTGGTTTGGATCACTGACATTCGAATAGCCATGGGTGTTTGGTATTCTCTTGCTCAGGCTGACACTCGGCTGCTGGCAGTAGCGGGAGAAAAGCAGCGGCTGTTGCTGATTATTTTTCTGTCTGGGTCGATTTCGCACCGGTTCCTGCTTGGTAACGGGTCGTCGAGCAGACACCTTGCGATGCAGGGTAATTGGAGTAACAACAGCCGGACACGCTGTTGCCAGTGCAGGAGATGAGCAAACACCGACAACCTGACGGGTCATCGGTTCGGACATAGGATTCCGTATAAATGCAGATAGGCTGAAGTTGAAAAGCCCGGAAGCTCGCCCCTTTCGTCTGTGCGCATACAACGCACCCAACCATACTAAAGCCATGTTCATCCCCCCCTGGGGATAGCAACAGATTCTTTTTTTTCTGAACGTTGCTGTTTATGTTATTAATGGCATCTTGTTTGATGCCTTATTTTGTCGTGCCTTTGTACTTCTTATTACTAATTATTTGCTGGAGCCGTCCATTGACACCTTCAGACTATAGATAAATCAAATATTACTTAGTAACTTTACTGATAGTATTAACACTAACCGTACAAGCAAATACCATACCAATATTTAATTGTCCTTATATTACATAGCAATGAAACCATATTCACCGATCTTAGGTGAGGTATAAAAGGAAATACTGTAAAATTATTAGACAAGGTCATAACGCCTTATTACTGCGACCATTACCCAATTTTTACCTATGAAACTGTATGTTACAGCCCCATGGCCTGCAAAAATACACAACACTTCAATGTAATTTTTTCCGACAAATGGCGTCGCCTATCGGCAACACCGCGCCAGGATGTTTGCTGTTTGTAGAGGTAAGGTCTGGAATTCTCGTCCAGGTTAACAGGGTCAGAAGCCTCAGGGGATTGCCGTCTCTTGGGACTTCGAAGCTTATGCCACGGAATAGACAGCCTTGGTCTTGACTATTTTCCAACCTAAAGTGGAATTGAGGTAATGCGAAACTTCCGGGGACGGAATCATGAAGACTTGTAAAGGAAACCCAGATTAATTCGTCATTCCGGGCGCAGCGCAGACCCGGGATCCAGTGATTATATTCAATACGTTATCGATTATTCACTGCGCTTTCACCCTCCGGGCCGCCCGTTGGGCGTTCAATGCGCTGCGCGCTTGTCCCGTCTTGCAGGAATGAGGAAATACAGGAACAATAAATGGAGGCTGAGGGCGGAATCGAACCGCCGTCCACGGCTTTGCAGGCCGCTGCATAACCACTCTGCCACCCAGCCAATGGGCGCGGGCATAAACAAAACCCTGATAGTAAAAACCCCGGCGCTTAACCGGGGTTCTGATACCGTTATTATGGAGCGGGAAACGAGATTCGAACTCGCGACCCCAACCTTGGCAAGGTTGTGCTCTACCAGCTGAGCTATTCCCGCAAATTGCAGCCCGTCATTTTATAGACTGGCTGTAGCCTGTCAAGCAACATTCTTGGGTGGGTTCCCTGTTTTTCCGGACAGCAGCGGCCAGGCAGCGTGCATATAGACAACCATGGACCACAAAGTAAGCACCGCGGCAATATATAGCAGGGCCAAACCCACAGCATGGGTAGGAAAGCCTGCCAGCGGCATCTTGAACAGCAAAAACAGTATGGCGATCATTTGAATGGTGGTTTTGAGCTTGCCGATAATCGAGACGGCCACCTTTGTCCGTGCACCGATTTCGGACATCCATTCACGCAACGCCGAGATCGCGATCTCGCGGCCGATAATAATTGCCGCCGGAATAGCGAACAACGGCGAGGGGTTGTCCTGCACCAGCAAAACAAGTGCCACGGCAACCATCAGTTTGTCGGCAACCGGGTCCAGAAAAGCGCCGAAAGCTGATAATTGATTCAAACGTCGGGCAAGGTAGCCATCCAGCAGGTCTGTCAAGGCCGCAATCCCGAATATTGCCGCACTCAGCTGGTATGACCATGGCCACTGCACATAAAAGACGATGACCAGCACCGGTATCATAATGATACGGATCAAGGTCAGAATATTCGGTATCGTCCAGCTCATTGATTATTCATCCTGTTGCTAATCGCCATGAAATGCGTCATAGATTTGCTGGGCGAGGTGACGATCAATCCCCTTGATACTCGACAGATCATCAACGCCTGCCCTGGCAACCTCCCTGAGCCCCCCCAATTGCTGCAGCAGTTGCTGACGTCGCTTCGGTCCGACACCGGGTATTTGTTCCAGCGGTGAGGTACTCCGGGTCTTCGCACGGCGCTGTCGATGGCCGGTAATCGCAAACCGGTGCGCCTCATCCCTGATCTGCTGAATCAGGTGCAACGCCGGTGAATCTGCCGCCAGCGTTACCACATCCGAACGACCGGGAAGATACAGCGTTTCAAGCCCAGGCTTCCTTCCCGGCCCCTTGGCGACGCCGATGATACTGACTTCATTAATCTGTAACTCATCAAGCGCCCTGCAGGCTGACGACACCTGCCCCCTGCCACCATCGATGAGCAATATATCCGGCAGCTTGCCTTCACCTTTCTGTAGACGAGTATAACGTCGCGTCAGCGCCTGCTCCATAGCACCGTAGTCATCACCTGCCGGAATATCCCGTATATTAAAGCGGCGATAATCCGATTTCAAAGGGCCTTCCAGCCCGAAGACGACGCATGAAGCCACGGTAGATTCTCCGCTGGTATGACTGATATCAAAACATTCTATTCGCTCCGGTATATCATCGAGATGCAGCGCCACCGTGAGTGACTGCAACCGTCCAGCGAATCCCTTACGCGTATTTATATGCGCAGCCAGTGCAAGCTCGGCATTGTCCAGCGCCATTTTTATCCATTGGGCACGGTCACCACGCACATTCGAGCGTAATGCCACGGGGTGACCGGCATGGGCACTTAACCCCTCGGCGATCAACCCACCCTCCTCCAGCGCATGACTCAGCAGCAACTCGGATGGTACATCTTTTCCCAGGTAGTACTGCGGCAGGAACGCAGACAACACATCGGGCGCTGCGGTCTCCAGCGGTACCTTCGGAAAAAATACGGCATTGCCCAGGTTGCGCCCACCACGGACATAGAACACCTGCACACAAGCACTGCCTTTATCAGCCAGGCACGCCACGATGTCAACGTCTCCACGCTCGTTACTTATATACTGTTTCTCCTGAACCCGGCGAAGACTGGCAATCTGGTCCCGATAAACGGCGGCCTGCTCGTAATTCTGAACAACGGAAGCAGCCTCCATGTCGGTAACCAGCCCGTCGACAACCTGGCTGCTGCGGCCTTCCAGGAACATGATCGTGTGTGCGACATCAGCCGCATACTGTTCCCTGCCGATCAGACCGACACAGGGAGCCGTACAGCGTTTTATCTGGTACTGCAGGCAGGGACGACGGCGATTACTGAAAAAGCTGTCCTCGCACTGCCGCACCTTGAACAGTTTTTGCAACAGGTGCAGACTCTCGCGCACGGCACCGGCGCTCGGATAGGGACCGAAGTAACGTCCCTTCCTGCGACGTGCGCCGCGGTGCAAGCAAAGCCTTGGAAATTCCTGTTGTGACGAGAGGTAAATATAGGGGTAGCTTTTATCATCACGCAGCAACACGTTATAACGCGGCCTGTGCTGCTTGATCAGATTACTCTCCAGCAGCAGCGCCTCAACTTCCGTCTGGGTAACCGCGACCTCGATATTGACGATCTGGTCGACCAGCACGCGTGTCTTGGCACTGAGACCGGATTTCCTGAAATAACTCGTCACCCGCTTCTTCAGGTTGCCGGCTTTTCCAACGTAGAGCACCTTGCCTTCAGCGTCCAGCATCCGGTAGACACCTGGACGTGTGGTCAACGTCTTCAGGAACGCCCTGGAATCAAAGGGCATGGGCTCCGCGTCCGCCACCGTTTAACGGACGCCCGCCGCGGATTGCCTGTCGTTCATCAGCTGCCGCACAAGCCTGAATACATGAGCAAACATTTCCGGCGTCAAACGGCGTGTCTGGGTGTTGTAACGACTGCAATGATAGGAATCGACCAGGCAAAGATCATCGGACACCTGATGAACACCGGCATGCCCGAAGGGATAGGCCGACAGGCGCAGGCCCAGTGCGCGTAACACCGCATCATGTGCAATCTTGCCCAGCGCCAGCACCACTGCAGAACCTTGCAGGCTATCGAGTTCAGCGCGTAAATAGCGATTGCAGTGTTTCACTTCTTCCAGTTGCGGCTTGTTTTGCGGGGGCAGACATTTTACCGCATTCGTTATGCGGCAACCGCCAAGCTGCAAACCATCGTTACGGGAAACGGACACCGGGCGGTTACTGAAATCGTAATCAAAGAGCGTCTGGTAAAGGAGAATACCGGCATAATCACCGGTAAACGGACGACCGGTGGCATTGGCGCCATGCATGCCCGGCGCCAGCCCGACGATCAGCAGCTGTGCATCACGGTCTCCAAAGGGTGCAACCGGCCGCGCATGGTAATCGGGGTACTTGAGCGCAGTCTGATCGAGAAAATCGGCAAGTCGGGGACAATCTCTGCAATCGGGATTAAATTTCAACGAGTTCTTCTGAGACATTCAGCACTTCAGCGTGTCCATTGTTCGGGTTCAGGGACAGTACTTCATGCGCATTGGTATTGGCAACGTACAGGGTATCATCGTGATACGCCAGTCCAGCCGGCTCATCCAGGCGACGGTCGCAGCTCGTGCTCGAAACATACGTAGTACTCACACCTATTCTCTTGATCTTGCTATTAAAGGTATCCGCTACCCAGAGCATCTGGTGTACCGGGTCGGCAACAATATCCATCGGGTACTGGAGCCGTGCTGCCGCGCCGGCACCGTCCTTGTCGCCAAAGTCAAACAGACCTTGGCCCACAAGAGTACTGACTATACCGCTGTCCAGGTCGATCTCGCGTACTGCCGAGGTACCGGCATCAACGCAGTACAGGCGGTTTTGCATCAGCGCCATGCCACTGGGTTGTGAAAAGGCGGCACTACCGGGCGGCCCATCCTGAAGATCTTCATAACCGCTGCCGGTGAACACTTCAATGGTGTTGGCAATCAATGACAAGCGCCAGATCTGATGCGAGCCCGTCATAGCAATGTAAAGATGACCGTTTTTAAAGACGATGTCGCTCGGTGAACTCATACTGACGGTTAACGGCGTACCCAGTATATCAACGGCAGCATTGCTACCGGCCTTGCCGTTACCCGCTATCGTGACCACCTCATTACTGCGTGTGTGGATGCGCCGAATGGCATGATTACCGGTGTCCGCCACGTACAGGAATTCATCAACCAGTGCCATTCCCTGTGGATTATCAAACGCCGCCTCCGATCCGTGACCATCAATAAAGCCCGCACCCAGGCTGCCGTATTGACTTATTACTTGTCCCCCTGAAGACAACACCAGAATCCGGTTATGTCCACTGTCGGCGATATAGAACCTGTTCGGTGCTGCGGCAATTCTTCCCGGGAACAACAGCACACTGGGAGCCTCCCGGGCCGGGTGTACCGAGAAAGACAACTTCCTGTTCTCTGCCAGGCCATTGTTGCGGTTGAGCTGGTACTGGATAATCAGTTCCAGTTGCGACTTTTTCCCGTCACCTGTCATCGCCCCCAGAATGCAGCCTTCCGTATCGATCAGCACCTGTGTTGGCCAGAACTGCGTACCGTACATCTTCCATAGCACCAGGTCGGGATCATGCACAACGGGATGTTTGATATGGAGCCTGTTGATCGCTTTCAGTACATGTGATCGTTTTTTCTCGGCCGAGAACTTGGGCGAATGCACACTGATGACAACCAGCTCGTTACGGAACTTTCTGCGCAAGACATTGAGTTCCTGGAGCACATGCTGGCAATGAATGGATGAAAAGGTACCGAAATCAATCAGCACGACCCGGCCGGCCTGGTCAGCCAGTCTGACAGGATCCTGCACATTGAACCACTCAAGTCCCGCGGGAAACTCTGGCGCACGACTCTTCGTAGCCGACATTACATTCTCCCAGTATTGACCTTAATCAGATGCTTCCAAGACATGAAGCGCATCGGCAATATCATGACACAGCGTGCAGATATTACCCTGATCAAGGTCTCAAATCACCGGAAAATAACTGACTGCCGCCATGCGCCAGGAAACCAGCACCTGCCATCCGGGAATGGCCCCCAGGCATCAGTCAGTGAACGATATTCTCCTTGATCATGCCATGCCTGATCGCAAAGCGCGTCAGTTCGACATCATTGTCGACACCCAGCTTGTCAAACAGACGTCCGCGATAGGTGCTGGTGGTTTTCGGACTCAGGCAGAGTTTTTCGGAAATTTCCCGGTTGGACACCCCCTTCACCACCATCAGCATGACCTGGACTTCGCGCTGCGTGAGTTCATCCAGCAACGACTTGCCACGCTTGTTGACCAGTGACAAGGCCAGTTTCTGTGCCACTCCCGGTGTTATGTATTGATTGCCCGAGTAAACCGACTGGATCGCCACGATAATTTCGTCAATGTCACAACCCTTGGTGATGTAACCGGCAGCACCGGCTTCCAGCAAGCGTGCCGGGAACGGGTCATCATCGTGAACAGTCACGGCGATAACCTTCATGCCGGGTGACCCCTGGGTTATCTTGCGGGTTGCCTCCAGGCCACCGATACCCGGCATACTGATATCCATCAGAATAACATCGGGTTTCTGCTTGCGTACCTGACTGATTGCCTGTTCCCCATCCGGCGCCTCGGCAATCACCGTGATACCCTGGGTATCATCCAATAGTCGTCGAATGCCCTTGCGCACCAGATCATGATCATCCACCAGCATCACGTTAATCATATAGCCCCCCTGTAGGTTTTATGTTAGCCATTCCCGGAATGGCAGTTCGATTCTTGTTCGCGCAAGAGGCTAGCACCGTAAACACATACGGACAATGGCATTTGTCCTACAAACAGGCAGGTGACAACATTACCGGGGTCTGGCGCTCGCGGGGAACGACTAGCTCTTTATCGTCCCGAACCAGCTGAGTTTTTCATGCAGCCTCACCACCTCGCCAACAATGATAATGGTCGGTGGCTTCAGCTCTTCGCGTTCGTTCAGATCCTGCATGGAGCCCAGTGTCTCAATATAGACGCGCTGCTTGTGTGTGGTGCCCTGCTGCACCAGCGCCACGGGTGTGGTTTCCGGCAGGCCGTGTGCTACCAGCTCCCGGCTGATGGCAGGGATACTGTGCAACCCCATGTAAAAAACAATTGTCTGTGCAGGCTTGGCCAGTTTTTCCCAGTCAAGATCTACACTGCCATCCTTGAGGTGCCCGGTCACAAAGATACAGGATTGCGCATAATCACGGTGCGTCAGCGGAATACCGGCATAGGCGGCGCAGCCGGAGGCCGCAGTAATTCCGGGAACCACCTGAAACGGTATCCCTTCAGCGGCCAGCGTTTCGATCTCTTCACCACCCCGTCCGAAAATAAAAGGATCGCCACCTTTCAGGCGCAGCACGCGCTTGCCTTCCTTTGCCAGTCGCACCAGGAGCTGATTGATACTCTCCTGGCTCAGGGTGTGCTGGTCCCGCGCCTTGCCGGCATAAATCATCTCTGCGTCGCGGCGTACCATGTCCAGCACCGGCTCCGACACCAGCCGGTCATAAACCACCACATCGGCCTGCTGCATCAGGCGCAACGCCCTGAAGGTAATCAGATCAGGATCACCGGGTCCGGCCCCCACCAGATAGACTTCGCCCGGGTCATTATAGTGTGCATCGGTATCATCGATCGCCTCCTGGAGTGCAATGCGCGCCTTTTCCTCGTGCCCGGCAAACAGCAACTCGGCAACGCGCCCCTGCAAAATATTCTCCCAGAAGTAGCGTCGCTGATCTTGCACCTTGAAACGCTGTTTGACACGCTCGCGGTAATCATCGACCAGTTGCGCCAGTCGTCCGTAGGCAGCGGGAATAAAACTCTCCAGCCGTGACCGTAGCAGGCGCGCCAGTACCGGGGAGTTGCCTCCAGTGGATACCGCGATCTGTACCGGCGAGCGATCAATAATCGACGGCATGATAAAACTGCACAGATCGGAACTATCGACGACGTTTACCGGAATACGCTGTGCATTGGCCAGCGCCGACACCCTGCGATTGACTGCTTTCGCATCGGTGGCAGCAATCACCAGCACACAATCATCAAGGTCTTCA
This sequence comes from uncultured Gammaproteobacteria bacterium, assembly GCA_963753755.1. Taxonomy (GTDB): domain Bacteria; phylum Pseudomonadota; class Gammaproteobacteria; order UBA9214; family UBA9214; genus UBA9214. Next base: position 4,504 of record CAVWDM010000001.1, on the reverse strand, counting down.
TCCTGAAATTCACGCGTCACATGCGTCATGCCACCCTGCTGCAGTTGCGTCTGCAATTCATCACACAGTTGCGGAGACACGATAGTAATATATGCACCCGCCCGCTTCAGTAACTTCACCTTGCGCGCAGCAACCTTGCCGCCCCCCACCACCAGGCATTTACGATCTTCAACGTTCAGAAATATGGGCAGGTAATCCATGTGCGTGTCTCTTAATCAGCCTCGAGTAACGGGTCCAGCTCACCACGGGCATCCAGTGCCGCCAGGTCATCAAAACCACCGATATGACGGTCACCAATAAAAATCTGCGGCACCGTTCGGCGACCGGTCAGCTCGAACAGATCCGTGAATCCGTGCGGTTCATAATCAAGCGATATCTTGTCAATCTCAGCAACACCCTTTGATTTCAGCAACATTTCAGCCCGTACACAGTAGGGGCAAAATGCAGTGCAGTACATTCGAACATGAGCCATTGTGATTCTTCAGTCAGGGCAATTTCAGAATATTAATCTGTTCATGAATCGGTTCCGTCAGCGGTTTCAGTTTCTTGCGCATCACGGTCCCGATCGCATCGGTTCTCGAGAATACCGGGTTCAGCACGGCTTCGCCCAGCAGGGCAAGAACCAGCATGGCGCGTACATGCCGTGCGCTGTCCGGGCACACCTGCAGCAGGCGTTGCAAGGATTCATTCGCCTCGCCACCGGCATCCACCTGACCCGCCATCATCGCTTCCGCGACGCGCACTATATCCTCAATGAGATCGAGTTTGTACTCACCAAGCGACAGTGCAGCAGCATACTGTTCAAGCGCATGCATCAACTCCACCACGACATCCTGATTCGAGGGTTTTTTCAGTACGGCCTCGACACTGGCCAGATACGACTGTCCCGCAGGGCTCAACAATCGACACAACTGCCTCGCAAACGGATTACCCTGCTCCAGCAAGCCGGCCAGTTGCTGACAGCGAGTGTCCCACGCCGGGTTGGCTGCATGCTGATCTGGCAGTTCATCCGGGATTGCCTGCAGGAAACCGACAAAATAGGCATTTTTATGCCTTGCCTTCTCCCACAACCTGGCACTTTCGGCGGCATCTATCAGGCCCGCCTGCAGCACCAGCCTGACGGAGGCAATCTGATTACAGGCTTCTTCCTCGAACGGCAGAAACTCAACGAGAAACTCCGCGAGTACCGGCCCCATGCCCCCCTGGGCGACCGCTGCCTGGCGTAGCATACAACGTGCATTGTCCGACGTCTGGGATGCCCACCAGGCACGCCGCGCCAGTTCATCGGTGATGCCGGGTGCATTCACCACGGCCACCACGGCCTCCGGCTCACCCAGCTTCAAGAGTGACTCCAGGGTCTCGTCACGTGCCTGGCCCATGCGGGTCCAGCGCTTCAGGTACACCGGATAGCCGCCGGGTGAACCGAGCACATGACTGGACAGGGTTTCACGTACACGGCGCAGGTAGGAATCGTCACGGCAGTTGGGATTCAACTGCACCTTCGCCTCGCCCTTTTCAGAGAGTGCGTGGATGGCCATTCGCGACTCATCAATGCGGATCGCCTCAACCTCTCCCGCCAGCAAGACATTTATCCTTAGCGCATCTTCCGGCGTCAGGTCCATGGCAAGTAATCAGCCGTCACCGCTAGACGGATCAGCGTTCAAAGATCAAAACCCGCCTCGGCATAAAGACGCCTGGCTTCTTCAGGATCTTTTTCCACGCCGTTGCCCTCTTCGTACATCATCGCCAGTGTCGTCAGGGAACCTGCCAGCCCCTGGTCGCCAGCCTTGCGAAACCATTTTGCCGCTTCTGCACTGTCCTTATCCACGCACTCCCCCTCAAGGTACATAAAGCCAAGCCCGTGCTGCGCGATCGCATAGCCCTGTTCTGCGGCCGCCTTCATCATTTCGAATGCACGCGCGTCGTTGCGAACAACGCCCAGGCCGTTCTGGCACATGATCGCGACCCGGTGCTGGGCGTCGGCGTCACCGGCCTCAGCCAGCGGATAAAGAAACTGCATCGCCTGTGAAAAATTCTTCGCCTCAAAAGCCGCGACACCACTGCTATAATCCGGATTATTGAGTTTTACGCTCATAGTTTGTTTCACCCTTGAAAATAATTTATCCAGCCCGCTGCTACTGCTCAATAGCAGCGTACACTACCCACTCGGGCGCTTGTATCGAATACCCATAAAGAGAGAATATCCCGGATTTTCATATGGATACAGTCACTAACACTGTCCGGAATCACTCTCTCTATAGGGATATTCGGGCTAAAAATGCGCTCCTGTATACTGGCGCCCCAAAGCTGTAACCCTAATCGAAACAATGAACTAGCAAACATCCATGGCCACACAGATGAGCAGCGTGAAGGCCACCGGGGCGTGAACGAGTGACCCACGGACAACCCGTTTTAACCGCTATTGAAATTCAGACTGTACTGAGGAGAAAGCAATGAACCAGGAATACTATGATGCAGTGACCAAGATGGAAGACATGGGCGTAGACGAAGAATACATCCAGGGCTGGCAAGGCGGCTACCTGCTGAATCCGGAGCGTGAAGAACAGCGTGTTAACGAGGCCTACTCAGCGGGTTATGAAGACGGCAAGGCCCATAACATGGATAATTTCGGCAACTGGAAGAAGTAATCACTGCCGCAGTTAATGAAGGCGGGGTTCACCCGCCTTTTTTATGCCTGGCTACTCGAGATCAATGGCTCGAATGGCCTGCTGAATAAAATCAATTCGCGCCCTGATGGCTGGCTGCTGCTGTGCTTGCGTGGCTTGCATTATGCTCATGTCCCCCTGCAGTTGATACATGAGCCAGCCGCGCACCATGACGTAATAACGCTGGTCATGACCCAGGTTCGTTATTGCCTGCAGCGCACCCGGTGTGCCGGGATTCTGCAAGGCTTCGTTAATGGCAGCAACCTTGTAGCCCAGTTCCATCGCGTCAGCCTCTGTCAGCTCAGAGGCACTACTGATCGAGCCGCATAACAGGGCAAGAACAGTAAAGACCATGCGGCGCATCAGCATGCTCAGGCTTGCGCGCTGTCGTGGCTGTAGAGTTTACGTGCTTCCAGCCCCATCTGTGACAGACAGCCAATGGTTTCCGTCATGGAAAGATCCGTTTCAGTGACACGGGACGCGGGCAGTATATGCACCTGTCCGATGGTGACCATCGGCGATGAAGGCACATACACCCTATGCCGGCCATCCGGTCGCTCGGCAACACGCTTGCCGATCACGGTGGTTTTTAGGTACTGAATAAAATTTTTCATGATCCGCCTGTTAAACGATTCAATAATCCCTTATGGCATCAACGCCTATATTTGGGCGAAAGCTTTCTGACTGTTGCTGAATAATTTCGTCGGCCGTTTTCGTCCAGGCAATTTCACACGCTTCCTTGCCATCCGCTGGAACTTTTTTCTTGAATACCCGGCGTACCGGTACATGTACCGGGCTGGTCACAAAAGAGATGACGCTACGCGTCACGCTGAGCGGGTTAACGCCCAGGCCAAAGTCTTCAAATGACCCCTGAACCTTTACCGGGGTAGCAAGACTGAAAAATTCCGCCTTCTTGGCTTTCGGTGCCGCGTAAATGTCGATTTTACGGGTATTGAAATCCACAGTTGCCTTGCCGGCCACACTCATGCGCGTGGTATCCATAAAGATGACCCGCTCCTGCATCTTGCCTGACTCCAGTCCAAGACGAACCACGATGCAATTCACCGCCGACTCTTTGCCCTTGTCGACCTCATCTGCGACCGCGTTGAGCAGGTTGACGGCCCAGAGATCAAATACCTCGGCCGAAAAATTACCCGGGAACAGGGCAAAGTCAAAATGGCCCGTGGCATTTTTCATAATGGACGACCGATCCGGCGCCGTGGAATCAAAATCAATATCCAGGCTCATAACCCCACTCATTTCAGTCTCCGGATCAACCTGGCGTGCCAGGACACCGTAATCGAAGTGGTCAACATTGGCATCGACGGTCACGACGACGTCCTGCTCACGCGGCTGCAGACTGAAACCCACTTCTACACCCCCACCAGCGGTGTCTACCCGTAGTGGTTCAAGCGCCAGGCGACCGTCCAGCAGTGTTGCCTTCAGGACACCGGAACCCAGCTTGTCATTACCAGACGTGACCTGCCGGGACTCGACGGCGATAACGGCGTCAAGACTGTTCAACACCTCGTACGAGAGCAGTTCGCGGTATTCATGCCCGGCATCCTGATTCCGGTCTGCGGCCTCGCTCGACTGATCGTCAGGAACCGCCCCGTCAGCCTGTGCCCCGGTTTCGTCCTTCCCATTTTTGCCAAAATAAAAATCATCCACACGGATCAGCTTCGACAAGAAATCAATATTCAGTTTCGGTTTATCGAGTGCCGTATTCAATTGCATGCGACCCTCGAGATCACTCTCGCCGACCTTCATGGCAAGCGTTGAAAGGTCGTAACCCTCACTGGTGACATGTAATTGCGCCTTGAGCGAGAACGGCCCCA